>NZ_JBWKOM010000003.1:0-747289 GCF_059416085.1 Pseudomonas sp. GW821-FHT09E12
TGAAGACGAAACGAACCGAAAGTTCGAGAAAACACACAAACTATCGCATACCCAATTTGCTGAAGCGTCGAAAGACGCGTCGGCACACTGAATTTCTTGACGACCATAGAGCATTGGAACCACCTGATCCCATCCCGAACTCAGCAGTGAAACGATGCATCGCCGATGGTAGTGTGGGGTTTCCCCATGTGAGAGTAGGTCATCGTCAAGATTAAATTCCGAAACCCCAATTGCGAAAGCAATTGGGGTTTTGTTTTTGTGCGACAAAAAATGCCTCATTCCTCGCAACACTCACGTTGGTCCTCTCAGCTGTCACCGCTGCGTGACAGTGCTAAGGTTCGGCCCTAGCTTTTGCATTTTCCAAGGAAGCCCTTATGCCGGACGCCACGTCCCTCAGCGCTGGTTTTATGGTGGTTCACGGTAACCGCCTGGACGAGTTGCGCAGCCTGGTGGTCAGCTGGATGCGGCGTTACCCCTTGGCGCCGCTGGAGAATGAGATCGCCCTGGTCCAGAGCAATGGCATTGCCCAATGGCTGAAGCTGGCCCTGGCTGAGGACTCCGAGGATGACGGCATGGGCGGCTGTGGCATCGCTGCTGCCATCGATGTGCAGCTCCCCGGCAGTTTCATGTGGCAGCTTTATCGCATGGTGCTGGGACGCGATGAGATCCCGCCCAAATCCCTGCTGGATAAAGCACCGCTGACCTGGCGCCTGATGCGGCTTTTGCCCGAACTGATCGATCAGCCGCATTTCGAGCCCCTACGCCGTTTCCTTACTCACGACACGGATCTGCGCAAGCGCTATCAATTGGCCGAGCGCCTGGCTGACCTGTTCGACCAATATCAGGTCTATCGCGCCGATTGGCTGGAAGACTGGGCCGCAGGCAGGCATCAACTACGCAGTGCTCGAGGCGAAGCCAAGGCCCTGACCCCCGCCAACTGCTGGCAGGCCGAACTGTGGCGGGCGTTGTTGCTGGATGTGGGAGAGGCGGGCATGGCGCAAAGTCGCGCCGGCGTTCATCAACGTTTCATCGAACGAATCCTCAACCTGGAAACGGCGCCACAAGGGTTGCCCTCACGAGTGATCGTTTTCGGGATTTCCTCCCTGCCGGCGCAAGCCCTGGAAGCCCTGGCCGGACTGGCCCGCTTCAGCCAGGTCCTGCTGTGTGTACACAACCCTTGTCGTCACCATTGGGCGGATATCGTCGCCGACAAGGACCTGCTGCGCCATCAATACAAACGTCAGGCGCGCAAGACGGGAATGCCCGCGGTGCTCGATCCGCAGACCCTGCATCAACATGCCCACCCGCTGCTTGCCGCCTGGGGTAAGCAGGGCCGTGACTACATCAACCTGCTCGACAGCTACGACGATCCCAACAGCTATCGCTCGGCCTTTCGCGACGGCCGTATCGACCTGTTCAGCGAGAGTCAGCCGCAGACCCTGCTGAATCAGCTGCAGGACGATATCCTCGAATTGCGCCCGCTGGAGGAGACCCGACAGTTGTGGCCGGCGGTCGATCTGCAACAGGACAAGTCGATCCGTTTTCACATTGCCCACAGTGCCCAACGCGAAGTGGAAATTCTCCATGACCAGCTGCTTGCGCGCTTCAGTGAGGACCCCGAATTACGTCCGCGGGATGTGATCGTGATGGTCCCGGATATCGATAGTTACGCACCGCATATTCGCGCGGTCTTCGGCCAGTTGGAGCGTGACGATCGGCGTTTCATTCCATTCACCCTGACAGACCAGGGGCAACGTGGCCGCGACCCACTGCTGATTGCCGTGGAGCATCTGCTCAAGCTGCCGGACAGCCGGTTCCCCGTCAGCGAAATCCTCGATCTGCTGGATGTTCCGGCATTACGCGCACGTTTTGGCGTTGATGAGGCCGATCTGCCGACCTTGCATCGCTGGATCGAAGGCGCCGGCATCCGCTGGGGCATGAACGCCGAACAACGGGCCGACCTGGGATTGCCGGAGGAACTGGAGCAGAACAGCTGGCGTTTCGGCCTGCGCCGCATGTTGCTGGGTTACGCCGTGGGACGTTCCGATGCCTGCGAGGGGATCGAGCCTTACGACGAGATTGGTGGCCTGGATGCGGCACTGATCGGGCCGCTGGTGGCTCTGCTCGATGCCCTGGAGATGGCGTATCAGAACCTCACTTTACCGGCTTCGCCGCCACAGTGGGGCGAACGCCTGCAAGCACTTACGCAGCAATTCTTCCTGGCCAGTACCGAGCATGATGACTACCTGCTGAGCCAACTCGAAGACTTGCGCGAAACCTGGCTGGAAACCTGCGAATCGGTTGGCCTGCATGATGAGCTGCCGCTGACCGTGGTCCGCGAAGCCTGGCTGGCTGGCCTGGACCAGGGCCGCTTGTCCCAGCGTTTCCTGGCCGGTGCGGTGAACTTCTGCACGCTGATGCCGATGCGCGCGATTCCCTTCAAGCTGGTATGCCTGCTGGGGATGAACGACGGCGACTACCCGCGGGCGCAGCCGCCGCTGGATTTCGACCTGATGGGCAGCGACTACCGGCCCGGCGACCGCTCGCGGCGCGAAGACGACCGTTACCTGCTGCTGGAGGCGCTGCTTTCGGCGCGGGATCAGCTGTACGTCAGTTGGGTCGGTCGCAGCATTCGCGACAACAGCGAACGCCCGGCCTCGGTGCTGATCGGCCAGTTGCGCGATCACCTGGCCAGTGGCTGGAATCTGGCGAATGACCAGGACGATCTGCTCGACGCCATGACCCAGGAGCATCCACTGCAACCTTTCAGTGCCCGCTATTTCCATGAAGGCCATGGGCTGTTCAGCTATGCCCGTGAGTGGCAGCTGTTGCACCAGACCCAAGCGGCTCCTCAAGCGCTTGAACCTCTGGCGCCCTATGCCCAGGAGGAGCCGTTGAGCCTGGGGCAGTTGCAGGACTTCCTGCGTAACCCGGTACGGCATTTCTTCAGTCAGCGCCTCAAGGTGTTCTTCGAGGCGGCCGACGCGCCATTGGCCGACGAGGAACCCTTTGTACTCGACGCGCTGCAACGCTACAGCCTGAGCGACAGCCTGCTGGAGGCGGCGTTGAACTGCGCCGATGATTCGGACCAGGCCCTGCAGGCCCAGGCACAGCGGCTACAGGCCAGCGGCTTGTTGCCCATGGCCGGTTTTGGCGAGAGCCTGCAACGAGAGCTGATCGAGCCCTTGCCAGATCTGTTGATGCGCTATCGGCAATTGCTGGAGTTATGGCCAACGCCGGTCACCAGCGCCTTGCCGATTACCCTTGAACTCAAGGAAGTGAAACTCGAAGGCTGGCTGAGCGGTCTGCACCAACGTAGCGACGGCGGGTTGCTGTCGGTCACCACCATCCCCAATAGCATCGGCTCGCCCAAGACCCGCAAATGGCACCGCCTGACCCGGCCCTGGGTCAATCATCTGGTGGCCTGTGCCAGCGGCTATACCTTGACCACCGCGCTGGTGGCCAGCGACGACACCTTGTTGCTGCCGCCTTTGGACCGCGAATCGGCGCTGCAAAGCCTGGGCGATCTGTTGTTGGCCTGGCAGGCGGGCATGTGCCAGCCGTTGCCGGTAGCCGTGAAAACCGCCTTTGCCTGGCTGGGCCAGAGCGATCCGGGCAAGGCCGAAGCGGCGGCGCGCAAAGCTTATGAAGGCGACGGCCAGACCAGCGATGGCGAACGTCGGGAAAGCCCGGCCCTGGCGCGCCAGTACCCGGACTACAACGCGTTGATCGCCGACGAAACCTTCAGCGGCTGGGTTGATGCGTTGTATCGCCCACTCTTACAGGCGCCCTGGCGCTCCGCGGCCAATGGGGAGGCTGACACATGACCCGGCAAGCACCTTTGGCCCTGGCGTTCCCGCTACGAGGCAGCCAACTGATCGAAGCCAGCGCCGGTACGGGCAAGACCTTTACCATTTCGGCGCTTTACCTGCGCCTGGTGCTGGGGCACGGCGGCGAGCCGGCCGGGTTCGGTCGCGAGTTGTTGCCGCCGCAGATTCTGGTGGTGACCTTCACCGACGCGGCGACCAAGGAACTGCGTGAGCGGATCCGCACCCGCCTGGCTGAAGCCGCACGCTTCTTCCGCGATGAAACCGCCGCGCCCGACGCGCTGATCGCCGAGTTGCGCGATCAGTTCGCCGCCGAACAATGGCCGGGCTGTGCCAGCCGCCTGGACATCGCCGCGCAATGGATGGACGAGGCCGCGGTCTCGACTATCCACAGTTGGTGCCAGCGCATGCTGCGCGAGCATGCGTTCGACAGTGGCAGCCTGTTTACCCAGACCCTGGAAACCGACCACAGCGATCTGCTGGGCGAAGTGCTGCGCGACTACTGGCGGCTGTTTTGCTACCCGATGCAGGGCGATGCGCTGAACTGGGTACGGGCCAACTGGGGTGGGCCCGCGGCTTTGCTACCCAGGGTGTGCGCGCTGTTTGGCAGCGAGCGAGAAGTGGACGCGGAGCAGACGCCGGCGCAGTTGATCGAAGCCTGTTTGCTGGAGCGTCGCGCGGCGTTGGTGCAGCTCAAGGCGCCTTGGCGGCAATGGGCTGAGCAACTGCGGGAGATCTGCTTGCAAGGCGTCGCCAGCAAGGCCGTCGATGGCCGCAAGATGCAGGCGCGCTACTTCGAGCCCTGGTTCGAAAAGATCACCGCCTGGGCCGAAGACGAGTCCATAGAACAACTGGATATCGGTACCGGCTTCAGCCGCCTGACCCCCGAAGGCATGGCCGAGGCCTGGAAAGGCGATGCGCCGGATCATCCCGCGCTGGACGCCATGGCCGGGCTCAAGGTCGCGCTCGATGCCCTGCCGAGCCCCGACGCTGCGGTGTTGCAACACGCCGCGCGTTGGGTCGGCGCGCGCTTCGAGGAGGAGAAGCGCCGCCGTGCCGAGATGGGCTTCGACGACATGCTGCTGCGCCTCGACGTCGCGTTGCAGGCCGAGGGTGGCGAGCGTCTGGCGACGCTGATTCGCGAGCAGTTCCCGGTGGCCCTGATCGACGAATTCCAGGACACCGACCCGGTGCAGTACCGGATCTTCGAAAGCATCTACCGCATCGAGGACAACAACCCCGAGACCGGGCTGTTCCTGATCGGCGACCCCAAGCAGGCGATCTACGCTTTCCGTGGGGCGGACATTTACACCTACCTGCGCGCTCGCCAGGCCACCAGCGGCCGCTTGCATACCCTGGGCACCAACTTCCGCTCCAGCCACGCCATGGTCAAGGCGGTGAACCATGTATTCGAGCGTGCCGAGTCCCGTGAACAGGGACGCGGCGCGTTCCTGTTCCGGGAAAAGAGCGGAGAGAACCCGGTGCCGTTCCTGTCGGTGGCCTCCCAGGGGCGCAAGGAGCAGCTACACAGAGAAGGGCAGGTGGTGCCGGCGCTGAATGTCTGGCACCTGTCCACGGAGCAAGCCATTTCCGGTGCGCTGTATCGGCAGCAACTGGCGGCGGCCTGCGCCAGCGAAATTGTCGCCTTGCTCAACGGCGGACAGCAGGCCAGCACCGGCTTCGCCCGCGACGGCCAGCCCTTCAAGGGGCTGCTGCCGGCGGACATCGCCATCCTGGTGCGCGATGGCAAGGAGGCCCAGGCCGTGCGCGGCGAACTGGCCGCGCGCGGGGTGCGCAGCGTGTACCTGTCGGACAAGGACTCGGTGTTCGCCGCTCAGGAGGCCCACGACCTGCTGGCCTGGCTCAAGGCCTGTGCCGAGCCGGATATCGAGCGTCCACTACGCGCCGCGCTGGCCTCCATCACCCTGAACCTGCCGCTGGTTGAGCTGGAGCGCCTGAACCAGGACGAGTTGGCCTGGGAGAGCCGGGTCATGCAGTTCCGCGGTTATCGCCTGATCTGGCGTACCCAGGGTGTGCTGCCGATGTTGCGACGCCTGCTGCATGACTTCCAGTTGCCCCAGGCCCTGATCGCCCGCAGCGATGGCGAACGGGTCCTGACCAACCTGTTGCACCTGTCCGAACTGTTGCAGCAGGCGGCCGCCGAGCTGGACGGCGAACAAGCGTTGATCCGCCATCTGGCCGAGCACCTGGCCTTGTCCGGGCAGGCTGGCGAAGAGCAGATCCTGCGCCTGGAAAGCGACGAACAACTGGTCAAGGTGGTGACCATCCACAAATCCAAGGGCCTGGAGTACCCGCTGGTGTTCCTGCCGTTCATCTGTTCGGCCAAGCCGGTGGATGGCAGTCGTCTGCCGCTGCACTACCACGACGAGTCGGGCAAGGCCCAGGTGACGCTGCGGCCGACCCCGGAGCTGATTGCCCAGGCCGACGACGAACGCCTGGCCGAAGACCTGCGCCTGCTCTACGTGGCGCTGACCCGCGCGCAGCATGCCTGCTGGCTGGGTGCCGCCGACCTCAAGCGCGGCAACCACAACAGCTCGGTGCTGCACCTCTCGGCCCTGGGCTACCTGTTGGGCGGCGGTGCGTTGTTGAACGAGTCCAGTGGCCTGGCGCGCTGGCTGCAAGACCTGCAACAAGGCTGCGAGGCCATGAGTGTCAGCGAAATGCCCGGCGCCTCCGACAGCCGCTTCCATCCGCCGCGCAACGACGCCACCCTGCTGGCGCCCCTGGCTCCCAAGCGGCGCGCCGCGGAGAACTGGTGGATCGCGTCCTATAGTGCTCTGCGCATCAGCGACAGCCTGGGGGCCGGCAATACCGAGGCGCCGGAAAGCCCGCAGGCGCAGAAACTCTTCGACGATGAACGCCTCGACCCCGATGCTCCGCGTGAAGTCGTGGCCAGCGGCGCGGACATCCATCGCTTCCCCCGTGGGCCGAACCCGGGGACCTTCCTCCACGGCCTGCTGGAGTGGGCCGGTGACGAGGGGTTCGCCGCCGACCCCGTCGCCATCGAGGACGCCATCGCTCGGCGCTGTAATCGCCGCGGTTGGCAAGGCTGGATCAAGACCCTGAGCGACTGGTTGCGGCATCTGTTGCAACTGCCTTTGCCAGCCGGGGCGGGGCGACCGCCGGTGGTGCTCGCGCAGTTGAGCCAATACCGGGTCGAGATGGAGTTCTGGTTCGCCAGCCACAAGGTCGATGTGCTCAAGCTCGACGAACTGGTGCGCCAGTACACCCATCAAGGCGTACCCCGGGTGACTGCCGAACCGGTACTGCTCAATGGCATGTTCAAGGGCTTCATCGACCTGACCTTCGAGCATCAAGGGCGCTATTACGTGGCCGACTACAAATCCAACTGGCTGGGCGTGGATGACGCCGCCTATACCGAACAGGCCATGGAACAATCGATTCTCGACAACCGTTACGACCTGCAATACGTGCTGTACCTGCTGGCCCTGCATCGCCAGTTGCGGGCGCGCCTGGTGGACTACGATTACGACCGGCACATGGGCGGTGCCCTGTACCTGTTCTTGCGCGGCACGGGCTCGGCCAGCCGCGGCGTGTTTTTCACCCGGCCACCCCGTGAGCTGATCGAGCGCCTGGACCGCTTGTTCCAGGGCAAACCCGAGCAGCCCAGGGCCGAGCCGGTGTGGGAACAGGGAGTATTGCTGTGATCGAGGATCTGCTCACGCCGCTGGAACCCCAGCCCGACCTGGCGCCCCTGGTTCGGGCCGGCGATTTGCTGCTGTTGCTCGATCGTTGGGTCGAGCGCGGATGGTTGCGCGCCCTGGACAAGGCTTTCGTAGGCTTCCTCCATGAACTGGAGCCACAAGGCGATCCACTGGTGCTGATGGCCGCGGCGTTGACCAGCCATCAACTGGGCCACGGGCATGTTTGCCTGGACCTGTTCGAAACCCTCAAGGAGCCGGACTTCGCCCTGTCCCTGCCGCCGGAAGGCGACCTGCAAAGCACGGCGGCGGTACTGCCGTCGCAGGTGCTGGCGACGCTGGACGGCGCACACTGGTGCAAGGCCCTGGCGGCCAGTCGCCTGGTGGCGTTGGCGGCCGACCAGAGCGAGCAGGCCCGCCAGCGGCCGCTGGTGTTGTCGGGCAAGCGCCTGTATCTGCGCCGTTACTGGGCCTATGAGCGGCGCATCGACAATGCCTTGCGCCAGCGCCTGGCGGTGCAGGAGGAAACTCCCGCGGATTTGGCCGAGCGCCTCGGCGGTCTGTTCGGTGCGGCCAAGGCAGCGGGGCCGGTGGACTGGCAGAAGCTTGCCTGTGCGCTGGCCACCCGAGGCGCCTTCAGCATCATTACCGGCGGGCCGGGAACCGGTAAGACCACCACCGTGGTGCGCCTGCTGGCCTTGCTCCAGGCCCCGGCTGTCGAAGCCGGAAAGCCTTTGCGCATCCGCCTCGCCGCGCCTACGGGCAAGGCGGCGGCGCGCCTGACCGAATCCATCAGCCTGCAAGTGCGCTCCCTGTCGGTCGACGACAGTGTGCGCGAGAAGATCCCCAGCGACGTGACCACGGTGCACCGCCTGCTGGGCAATCGTCCGGGAACCCGGCACTTTCGCCATCACGCCGGCAACCGCTTGCCCCTGGATGTGCTGGTGGTCGACGAAGCCTCGATGATCGACCTGGAGATGATGGCCAATCTGCTCGATGCGCTGCCGGTGCACGCGCGCCTGGTGTTACTCGGGGACAAGGATCAACTGGCCTCGGTGGAAGCCGGTGCGGTGCTTGGCGACCTGTGCCGCGATGCTGAGGCCGGCTGGTACAGCCCGCAGACCCGCAGCTGGCTCGAGGCCGTCAGCGGCGAACAACTGGCGGACAGCGGACTGCAGGAAGACAACGCCGGCACTCACCCGCTGGCCCAGCAGGTGGTGATGCTGCGCCACTCCCGGCGCTTCGGCGAAGGCAGCGGTATCGGCCAGCTGGCGCGCTGGGTCAACCAGCAGCAGGCCGAGGAAGCGCGCCGGCTGCTGGCTGCCCGCAGCCACGCCGACCTGTATGGCCTGAGCCTCAAGGGCGAGCAGGACCGCGCCCTGGAGCGCTTGCTGCTGGAAGGCCACGGCGACGGGCCGCAGGGTTACCGGCATTACCTGAGCCTGTTGCGCGGCCAGCGCCCGCCTGCCGATACAGCGCTGGAAGATCCGCGCTGGACCGCCTGGGCCCGCGATGTGCTGCTGGCCTTCGACCAGTTCCAGTTGCTCTGCGCGGTGCGCAAGGGGCCTTGGGGTGTCGAGGGGTTGAACCAGCGGATCACCGCTGCCCTGTTCAAGGCGCGGCTGATCGAAAGCGATCAGCAGTGGTACGAAGGTCGTCCGGTGCTGATGACCCGCAACGATTACGGCCTGGGCCTGATGAACGGCGATATCGGCATTGCCCTGAAACTGCCCGAGCACGAAGGCACGCAAGACGGACGCCTGGTGCTGCGGGTGGCCTTCCCGCGCAACGACGGCCAGGGAGGCGTGCGTTTCGTGCTGCCGAGCCGGCTCAACGATGTGGAAACCGTGTACGCCATGACCGTGCACAAATCCCAGGGCTCGGAGTTCGCCCACACCGCGCTGATCCTGCCCGAGGCGTTGAACCCGGTGCTGACCAAGGAGCTGATCTACACCGGTATCACCCGGGCCAAGGACTGGTTCAGCCTGATCGAGCCGCGGGCCGGGGTGTTCGAAGAGGCGGTGCGGCGCAAGGTCAAGCGCCTGAGCGGGTTGATGCTCGACCTGGGTTGAACGCCGGGTCACTGGCGTTCGGCACTCGATCAGAGCGCCGCGGCCAGCGCCGTTGCGCTTGGCTGCTCCAGCCCCATGAAGCGTCTGACCCGTTCCCCCGCCGCTTCTTCGCGGATCGCTTGCGGGCTGGCGTCCAGCTGGATATTGCCGCCCTCCATGAAGATCACCCGATCGGAAATCGACAGGGCGAAGTCCATCTCGTGGGTGACGATCAACATGGTCATGCCCTCTCGGGCCAGGTCGCGGATCACATTCAACACATCGCCCACCAGCTCGGGATCGAGGGCCGAGGTCGGCTCGTCGAAAAGCATGATCTGCGGCTCCATCGCCAGGGCCCGGGCAATCGCCACGCGCTGCTGCTGGCCGCCGGACAACTGGTGCGGGTACTTGTGGGCGTGGGCCAGCAGGCCGACCTTGTCCAGCAAGGCGTAGGCCTGCTGCTCGCTCAAGGCTTTGTTGCTGCCGTGGTAATGCGGCGCCAGGCAGATGTTGTCGAGGATGCTGCGATGGGGGAACAGGTTGAAGTTCTGGAAGACCATGCCGATGTGCCGCACCCCCTCGCGCACCTGCGGGCTGTTGAGGTTGTCGCCGGCGCTGATGAAGCTGTTGCCGAACAGCACGATCTCGCCCTGGTCGATGCGCTCCAGGCCGTTGATGGTGCGGATCAGCGAGGTCTTGCCCGAGCCGGACGGACCGATGATGGAAATCACCTGGCCACTGGCGACGTTCAGGTCGACGCCCTTGAGCACCTGATGATCGCCGTAGCGCTTGTGGATGTTTTGCAGTTGCAGGGCCGGGGCGCTGCCGGCTACCGGTCGTGGGCGAGGGCGGCTGTGCTGCGGTTGTGCCTGTTGCCGGAGCCGCTCGGTGCCGGCGTCATCCAGGGTTTGTGGGGTGCGCAGGTTCAGGTCCAGGTGGCGTTCCAGGCGCTGCAGCAGCCAGGCGAACAGGGTGACGATCAGCACGTAGTACACCGCCACCGCGGCCAGGGTCTCCATCACCAGGAAGTTCTGCGCATACAGGCGCTGGCCGACGGTGAGCAGTTCGGTCAGGGAGATCACCGAGATCAGCGAAGTCAGCTTGACCACGGTGATGTACTCGTTGATCAGGGTCGGCAGGGAAATGCGGAAGGCCTGGGGGATGACGATCAGCCGCTGCAGACCGATCAGGCCGATGCCCAGCGCGCGGCCGGCTTCCTTCTGCCCCTTGGCCACCGAGATCAGCCCGCCGCGATGGATTTCCGCCATGTACGCCGCTTCGGTCACCACCAGGGCGAGCAGCCCCGAGTAGAAGGGGTTGGACAGCACCGAACCGGTGGTCGGAAATAGCTGGGGCAGGTTGTAGACGAAGACCACCAGCACCAGCAGCGGAATGCTGCGAAAGAACCAGATGTACAGCGCTGCCGGGGTTCTGATCCAGGCGGCCGTGGAGAGTTTGGCCGAGGCCAGGAAAAAGCCCAGCAGCATGCCGATGAACCAGGCCAGGGCGCTGAGCTGGACCACGGTGACGCAGGCGTGCCAGAAGCTGGGCAGGGAAAACAGGGAGATGAAGTAGAACCAGTCGAATTGCATAAACACCTCGGGCGGCTTCGGATCGCAGGCATCAGGACGGGCGCTGCGCGCTCGATCGGGGGCCGGTCACGGGCGCATCCCTGCGCCGCAGTGGCTTGTCAGTCAGTCACCGGTTCCAGGTTGTATTTGCCGAGGATCGCGGCGTACTCGCCGTTCTTGCGGCTCTCGGCGAAGGCTTCCTGCAGCGCCTTGTAGGTGGCGTCGTTGCCTTTCTTGACGAAGATGCCGAGGGTTTGCTGATAGATCAGGTGCTGGCTGGTGACCACCACCCGACCCTGGGTGCGTTCGGCGATCATCTTCGCCGCGCCGGCGATTTCCACCTGGGCCTGGATGTTCTTCGACAGCAGGGCCTGGGTCACCTCAGGTGCCGAGGGGTATTCGCTGACACTGATCGCGCCCTTGTTGTTCGGCACGCAGTAGTCGCTGGAGAGCTTCTGCAACTGGCTGACCCAGGTGGTGCCCTGTTCCAGCCCGACCTTCAGGCCGCACAGGTCTTCAGGGGTTTGCGGGTTCAGGCCGCTGTCCTTGGACGTCATGATCGCCGCGCCGGTTTTCGCATAGGCGATGGTCATGGCTTGGGTCTGCCGTTCCGGAGTGATGTACATGCCGGAAATGATCGCGTCGTAGCGACCGGCGTTGAGGCCGAGGATCAGGCTGGGGAACTTGGTGTCGACGAACTCGGCCTTGGCGTTCAGGTGCCTGGCCAGGGCGTGGGCCAGTTCCGGGTCGGAGCCGACCACGTTCTTCTCGCTGTCATAGGACTCGAACGGTGGGTAGGTGATTTCCATGCCGATCTTCAGCTGGCCGGGTGTCGCGGTCGAGGCCAGGCCGGCGGTGGCGCACAACAGGCCGGCGGTGAGTAGGGTCAGGCGAGCAACGTTGTTTTTGTTAAGCATCGTGGGTCTCTCCAGGGGATGGAAGCAAAGGGCAAAAGGGTGGTCAGGACGCTTGCGACTGGTGTTTCAGGTGGCCGAAGCTCGAAGGCTTGCGGGCTTTTTCCGGCAGGCGGATCTCGCCGTTCTCCACGCGCGTGCGCAGGTACTGGTAGGTCTGCAGGGCCTGGCCATACATGTGCTCGCCGATGGTGATCTGCTCGTAGTCGTCCGAGGCCTTGGCGAACTGCGGCAAAGGCTTGATCTGGGTATGGAAGTCGCAGGCGTAGAACAGCGGGAACGAGTAGCGCTCCTCGCTGACGCTGCGTACCCGGTGGGCGGTGGCGACAAAGGCGCCGGCGGTCATCACCTCCAGCATGTCGCCGATGTTCACCACAAAGGCGTCGGCCAGCGGCGGGGCATCGATCCACTGGCCCAGGTTGTTCATCACTTCCAGGCCCGGCTTGTCGGCCAGCAGGATGGTGAAGCACTCGTAGTCGGTGTGGGCGCCGATGCCTGGCGCATCCTGGGCCGCGTCGTCGAACGGGTAGTGGATCAGGCGCAGCTTGGAAGGCGGGCGGGTGACCAGGGCGTCGAAATAGTTTTCCTCCAGGCCCAGGGCCAGGGCGAACCCGCCGAACAGGCGCCTGCCGAGGGCAAAGACAGCCGCGTAATAGGCTTGCACCGCCTCCTTGAAGCCGGGCAGTTCTGGCCACTCGTTCGGCCCCAGCAGCGGCGTGTTGGCCAGGACCAGGGGATCGTTGGCCGCGACTTCGAAGCCGATGTCGAAGGCTTCCTTGTGATCCGGCTTGCCCTTGGAATACACCTCCTCGCCCTCGGGGACGAAACCCTTGTGGCTTTTCGAGGTGCCGATGTAGTGCTGCATCTTGCTGTCCAGGGGCTGGGCGAAATAGTCCCTGGCGGCCTGGCGCAGGCCGGCGATCAACTGCGGGTCGATGCCATGGCTGGTGATGTAGAGAAAGCCCACTTCGCTGGCGGCCGTTCCCAGCTGCTCGGCGACGGCCAGCCGGTGCTCCAGCTCGATGCTGAACAGGCCGGCGATGTCCACCACCGGAATGTGCTTGAAGTTGGCCTTGGCCGGGGGGTTATCGATTTTATCGGGCATGACGCAAGAACCTCACGGACGGGTTGAGTGGGTGAAGCGGTCGAAGTGTTCGCGCTCGGCCCTGGCCATCCACTGGTTCAGCGACCAGAGGTCGGCCACCGGCACGTTGGTGAAGGGCAGGTGATGCAGGTAGCCGTCGGCGCCGAACTCCGGGGTCAGGGTGCTGACCTGGTAGCCACGGGCCTTTTGCGAATGCCAGATGGCTTCCCAGTGCTGCTGGTGGAACGCCAGTTCACGGGCATATTCCGGGGCGGCGGGGTGTGGGACTTGCGGCCCCTGGTCATAGCCGACCCGGGCCTGGATATGGTGAACGCGCTGGACGAAGGCGCTCAGGTCATCGAAGGGGTCATCCAGCAGGCGTTCGCAGGTGACGACCCAGTGGCTGATATCGCTGGTGAACCGCAGGTCGGGCAATTGCCGGATCAGCTCCAGGGTGACCCAGGGATTGAACAGCGAACGGGCGCGGTGGGTCTCGAAGCTGCAGAACTGGCCATGCTTGCGCGCCAGCTCCATGGCCTGGCCGAAGAACTCCACTTGCTGGGCCAGGGGCCAGCGGTCGTTGCCGGCCAGCAGATTGACGAAGCGCGGCGCCAGTTCGGCGGCCCAGGCGAGCTTGCGCTCCAGGTCCAGCAGGTGTTCCTGGAACGCGGCCGACTGTTTTGGCAGGACGTCGTAGGCGGTGAAAACCGTGCAGATGTAGGCGAGGCGATTGTCCCGCAGGAAAGTGCCGAATTCGCCGCGTTCGCGGGCTTGCAAAGGCAGGCGGGCTTCCATACCGTCGAAGCCGGCGGCCAGCAGCTCGTCGCGGGCCTGGGCCGGGCTGGCGGTATAGCCCCAGAGTGTGCGGAATATTTCCAGTTGCATCGGCTAACCTCAAAGATGTCTTGGGCTACTCATGGCACCGCAAAGGCACTGGGCCGAAGCGGCGATATTGGGCAGTAGCAAAAGACATTCCTTGAGCCGGGTCTCTGCGGATCCGGTCTCACCGAGGGCGGTCTGGGCGGCTCGCTCTCTGGCGCCGATCTTAAGCAGGCGATGCAGGCATGAAGAATAGGAAGGCTCAAATCGTTACTTCATTTTTTTCTAAACCAATAGCCTGCTACCCATACCTGGGAACCTCGCGGCGGTTTCACCGGCTGTGCTATCGTTGCGGCATCATTGTATGAAGATCAAAGAGAATCCCTGCATGAACGTGGCTGTCTCGGCGACAGAGCGCTTTTCGGGCTGGAGGCAGATACTGCTGTCCGCCCTGGTCTGTCTGCTGAGCACTTTTGCCGTCGCGCAACCCGAGCCTGCCGCCACCAGCCTGGCAGACCAGCGCGCCAAGGCGGTGACTCAAGTGGTGCTGGGGATTCTTAGTTATGCGCGCTGGCCGGTGGAGCCGGCGCAATTGCGTCTGTGCGTGGTGGGGCCGACCGAATACACCGACGACCTGGTCAAGGGCACGACCCAGGCCACGGGCCGCACGGTTCTGGTGCGGCGCTTGCTGGCCGACAACCCGGCCATCGTCAGCGAGTGCGATGCGGTGTACATCGGCAAGCTGACCGACGACCAGCGCGCCCGCCTGTTCACTTCCCTGGTCGGTCATCCGGTATTGAGCATCAGCGAGGGCGGCGACCAGTGCACGGTCGGTAGCTTGTTCTGCCTGCGCGTCAGTGACAATCAGGTGTCATTCGAGGTCAACCTGGATTCGGTGGCCCGCAGCGGCGTGCGCATTCATCCGAGCGTGCTGCAACTCTCCCGTCGTCGACCGGCGGCGCCATGAGCTTCTTCAAATCCTCTGCTCGCCCTACATTGCGTTCGGTCATTGGCCGCGGGAATCTGATTGTCGCCCTGCTGGCCATTTCCATGGCCAGCCTGTCCCTGACATTGCTCGGGGTGCTGGCGTTGCGGGTGTATGCCGATCACAACCTGCATCTGATCGCGCGTTCGATCAATTACACGGTCGAAGCGGCGGTGGTGTTCAACGACAGCGCCGCGGCGACCGAAGCCCTGGCCCTGATTGCCTCCACCGAAGAGGTGGCCGATGCCCAGGTACTCGATGCCCGGGGGCGTGTGCTGGCCCATTGGGTGCGGCCGGAAATCGGTTTGCTGACCGATCTGGAAATGCAGATCGCCCGGGCCTTTCTCGAGAAGCCCATCACCGTGCCGATCATCCATCAGGGCCAGGAAATCGGCAGCATCGCCCTGACCGGGCACGGCGGCAGCCTGCTGCGCTTCCTGCTCAGTGGGCTGGTGGGGATTATCCTGTGTATCGCGGTGAGCGCCTGGGTGGCGCTGTACCTGGCGCGCCGGCAGTTGCGCGGTATTACCGGGCCGCTGCGCAGCCTGGCCGATGTGGCCCATGCCGCGCGCCGCGAGCGGGCATTCGACGTACGGGTGCCGCCGGCGGAAATTGCCGAGCTGGACAACCTGGGTAACGACTTCAATGCCCTGCTCGATGAGCTGGAAGCCTGGCAAACCCACTTGCAGAGTGAAAACGAAACCCTGGCCCACCAGGCCAGCCATGACAGCTTGACCGGGTTGCCGAACCGGGCGTTTTTCGAGGGCCGGCTGATCCGCGCGCTGCGCAGCGCCAGCAAGCTCAACGAACGGGTGGCGGTGCTGTTTCTCGACAGTGACCGTTTCAAGGGCATCAACGACAACTTCGGTCACGCCGCCGGCGACGCGGTGCTGATGGCAGTGGCGTCGCGGGTGCGCGCGCAGTTGCGCGAGGAAGACCTGGTGGCGCGCCTCGGGGGCGACGAGTTCGCCATTCTGCTGACCCCGCTGCACCGCATCGAGGATGCCGAGCGTATCGCCGAAAAAATCATCGCCAGCATGGAGATGCCGATTGCCTTGCCAGGCAGTACTTCGGTACTGACTTCACTCAGTATCGGTATTGCCGTCTACCCTGATCATGGCACCACCCCGGGTGCTCTGCTCAATGCCGCCGATGCGGCGATGTATCAGGCCAAGCGTGTCTCTCGAGGGGGGCAGCACACCGCGGGGTCGGAGCCCCCTGTCGTTCACGTTCAATCCAGGAGCTAATTCTTTGTTTTCACTGACTCGACCTTTCTTGCGACTTTTCATCACCGGCCTGTTGCTGGCGCTGCTTTCATTGACCGGTTGCCAGAGCGTGCCGCCCAAGGGGCTGACTCCGCAGCAAGTGGCGGTGCTCAAGCAGGAGGGCTTTGAGCTGACGGACGAGGGCTGGGCCTTCGGCCTGTCCGGCAAGGTGCTGTTCGGCAGCGACATCGATAGGTTAAATGCTGCGAGCACCGGCATCGTTGAGCATATCGGCAAGGCGTTGGTCAGCGTGCACATCGACAAGGTCCGGGTCGATGGCCACACCGATGGCTCCGGCAGGGAAAGCTACAACCAGCAACTGTCCCTGCGCCGGGCGAAAAGCGTGAGCAAGGTACTGGTAGCCACGGGCATGCGCGAAGAAAACATCCAACTGCGCGGCCTGGGCAGCAGCGAGCCGGTGGCCTCCAACAGCACGGTGGCCGGACGTACCGAAAACCGTCGCGTCTCGATTGTGGTCATCGCCGACTGATGGGCGAAGACCATCACCGGGTCTGTCTTGCCAGCAGGCCCTGATTCTTCCTTCACACTGCGGATCCCACAGCAGGGTGATCCGCTAGGTCTTCGCGATAGCAGGACCAGGCTGTGCCGAGTGGATCTTGCAGTGGTGCTGGCAGGGTGAGCTCATAGTGGTGATGCTTGGAGTTCTTAAGGATCAGCAGGGTCCGTAGTGCACTTCTTCAAGCGATCCGTATCCGTGCCGCTCTCTGGGCTGGTATCAATATTGCCATTTAGGTCGAGGTAAATATCCGTTCTTCGCCATTTAGGGGTGATATTGACGCAATGATTACGGCCCGTATCACTCCACCAATAGAACTCCATGAAGAACCCTGCATCTGGAAAAATGTGACCAAAATCAGATGTCGCCTCGCCTGGAAATAGGCCCCCGCGTCCACTCCGATAAATTCGGTGTTCGGTATTCCAGGTCATAGAAAGCTTCTCTTTTCCCTCCTTGGAGTAGTGAACCGTGACCACTGGGGTCGCTACCCTCCAAAACACAAAGGGGAACAGCAGTAGCAGAAAGAGAATGCCCAAAATGTACCTGTATTTAATGGGCCTTACATTTGTGGACACGGATACCTTCCCCCCATTCCTTCGGTTGTACTGCAAGAACTTCGTCCATGATCATCTTTGCCGTTATGCCTCCGTTGGGGCGTTGTCGATAGAGTTTCACGCCGATACTAATGGATATTCGGTCAGGTGCATCATCCCAGGCTCTCATGCCCTCGATATCAGCAGAGCGATGCGGACCGGGTCGTTCCCATTCTGCTTTAGGTTTTTCAAAAGTCTCTTCAACCTTCCGAGCAGCGTCCGACCCTATCTGCTCTATACCTGCGCCGTCCAAGAGGACGCTTTCAGAGAGTCCACCAGCCAGTCCAACATAGCCATAGTGGATGTTCGACCAGATGTCATAGAAGTAGTCGTAGCCCCCTTGTTTGTTCCAAACATCCTTGAACATCGCTTGCAGCTTCGGCTTGTGGTCCCAGGGCCGGCCCTGGCCGACTCGCTCAGTCCAGATAGCAAAAGCCTTCGCTCTCTTCCCCAGCGCTAAGCTGTAGAAGTCAGGGCTTTGACCAAGACGAAGATAGAAAGGAAGTTCCTTATACTTCTTCATTTCAGCTGTTGGGCTAAAGCTGTTGAGGTCTTTCATTTGTCGCACAGACGGGCTGTTGATATTGGTATTCATCTCGCCCGCAATGTAGCTCGCCAGTTCTTCCATCTGGTCTGGGTCATTACAGACCTTTTCTTCTGGCTTCTCTTCAGGCGCCTTAGAGGCCTCATTGGGATCAACCAAGGCATTTGCAGCGCTAGCCTTCTCCATCAGCTTCGGGTCAGCCAACAAGGTTGCCATCTTTTCATCGTCCACCGAGCCATCCGGGCGAAACACGCCGAGTGCTGCGAAGTTGATGACGGCAGCCCCTGGAGCAGGCCCTATGACAAAGCCACCGAAGGTATCGCCTGATCCTGTGATGATCGTCCCGCCGTGACTGGTAGGGCTCCCTAAGTGAGCCATGGGGCGACCATTCAGGATGATCGAAGGAAACCCTGTGGTAATGACTGCGCCACAGCCGCAAGTGTCACCGACTCGGGCTGCTCCCATGAAGTTGATGTTGATGTCACCAGAAGCGGAAGCAATAGGTGTCGTACCGTGACCGGGAAGCGGGCAAACATGTTTGTCGCCCAGGCGAGCAGAAGAAAGCATTGATCGTCCTTGTGTGTTGGCGGGTCCGTGAGGCTCTTTGTCGAGCTTCGCGAACCTAACAAGTGACGATGGGCAAGGCTTTAGGACGATTCTGAACTTGGATGAAGCCCGCTCTCATTGCGATCAGCTTTCGCGATTCCGTGCAGGCTATGAGTCGGCAAACACCATCTCCCGGCTCTGCCCCATCAGCAGGCCCTGATTCTGTTCGGTCACGCTGCGGATGTAATCCCACAACAGGGTGATCCGCTTGAGCTTGCGCAGGTCCTCGCGGCAGTACATCCAGAACTGCCGGGTGATGTCTATTTCCTCCGGCAGCACTGGCAGCAGGCGCGGGTCCTGGGCGACCAGGAAGCAGGGCAGGATCGCCAGCGAGCGTCCTTGCTGGGCCGCCACGTATTGGGCGATGACGCTGGTGCTGCGCAGGTTGGCGCTGGCGCCGGGCAGCACGTTGGCCAGGTACAGCAGCTCCGAGCTGAACGCCAGGTCGTCCACGTAGCTGATGAATTGATGCTCGCTCAAGTCCGCCGGGCGGCGGATCGGTGGGTGCTGGTCGAGGTATTCCTGGGTCGCATAGAGCTGCAGGCGGTAGTCGCAGAGCTTGCAGCAGACGTAGGGGCCATGCTCCGGGCGTTCCAGGGCGATGACGATATCGGCCTCGCGCTTGGACAGGCTGATGAAGTGCGGCAGCGGCAGGATATCCACCGAGATCGCCGGGTAGGCGTCGACGAAATGGCTCAGCTGCGGGGTGATGAAAAAGCTGCCGAAACCTTCGGTACAGCCCATGCGCACATGCCCGGACAGGGCCACGCCCGAGCCCGAGACCTGTTCGCAGGCCATGTGCAGAGTGCTTTCGATCGACTCGGCATAACCCAGCAGGCGCTGGCCCTCTGCGGTCAGGACAAAGCCATTGGTCCGGGACTTTTCGAACAGCAGGGTACCTAGCGCGCCCTCCAGCGAACCGATGCGCCGCGACACCGTGGTGTAGTCCACCGCCAGGCGCTTGGCCGCGCTGCTGGCCTTGCGGGTGCGCGCCACTTCGAGGAAAAACTTCAGGTCGTCCCAGTTCAGCGAGCCGAGGGAGGTGATGTTTTTTTGCATGATGGACCGGCTTTTATGTGCGTTCTTATTAGAAGTTTGCACATCTATACTCCAAAAACAGTCCGACAACCAACTCGCGACGCACGCCTCATTTCAAGGCGGTCCCACGCCTTGGCTCCCTGCATAAGAACCTCAAGAAGTCAGGAGACCCGTATGAACGCATCCCTCAAGTCCGACGGCACTACCTTGCAGCAGGTCAAGCTGCTGATCGACGGCCAGTGGGTCGAATCCCAGACCCGCGAGTGGCACGACATCACCAACCCGGCCACCCAGCAGGTGCTGGCCAAGGTACCTTTCGCCACGGCGGATGAAGTCGACGCCGCCATCGAAGCCGCGCATCGCGCCTTCCAGACCTGGAAACTGACCCCGATCGGCGCGCGGATGCGCATCATGCTCAAGCTGCAGGCGCTGATCCGCGAACACTCCAAGCGCATTGCCCAGGTGCTCAGCGCCGAACAGGGCAAGACCATCGCCGATGCCGAAGGCGACATTTTCCGCGGCCTGGAAGTGGTCGAGCATGCCTGCTCGATCGGCAGCCTGCAGATGGGCGAGTTCGCCGAGAACGTTGCCGGTGGCGTCGATACCTACACCCTGCGCCAGCCGATCGGTGTCTGCGCCGGGATCACCCCGTTCAACTTCCCGGCGATGATTCCGCTGTGGATGTTCCCGATGGCCATCGCCTGCGGCAACACCTTCGTCCTCAAGCCTTCGGAACAAGACCCGCTGTCGACCATGCTGCTGGTGGAGCTGGCGCTGGAAGCCGGGGTTCCGCCTGGCGTGCTCAACGTGGTGCATGGCGGCAAGGACGTGGTGGACAAGCTGTGCACCCACCCACACATCAAGGCGGTGTCGTTCGTCGGCTCCACCGCGGTGGGCACCCACGTCTATGACCTGGCGGGCAAACACGGCAAGCGTGTGCAGTCGATGATGGGCGCGAAGAACCATGCCGTGGTGCTGCCCGACGCCAACCGCGAACAGGCGCTCAATGCCCTGGTCGGTGCCGGGTTCGGCGCGGCCGGCCAGCGTTGCATGGCCACCTCGGTGGTGGTCCTGGTGGGCGCGGCGAAACAATGGCTGCCGGACCTCAAGGCGCTGGCGCAGAAACTCAAGGTGAATGCCGGCAGCGAGCCGGGCACCGATGTCGGGCCGCTGATTTCCAAGCGCGCCAAGGAGCGTGTGCTGAGCCTGATCGAAAGCGGCATCAAGGAAGGCGCCAAGCTGGAGCTGGACGGCCGCGACGTCAAGGTGCCAGGTTTCGAGCAGGGCAACTTCGTCGGCCCGACCCTGTTCTCCGGGGTGACCACTGACATGCAGATCTACACCCAGGAAATCTTCGGCCCGGTGCTGGTGGTGCTGGAAGTGGACACCCTCGACCAGGCCATCGCCCTGGTCAACAGCAACCCCTTCGGCAACGGCACCGGCCTGTTCACCCAGAGCGGCGCGGCGGCCCGCAAGTTCCAGACCGAAATCGATGTCGGCCAGGTCGGGATCAACATCCCGATTCCGGTGCCTGTACCGTTCTTCAGCTTCACCGGTTCCCGTGGTTCCAAACTGGGCGATCTGGGGCCCTATGGCAAACAAGTGGTGCAGTTCTATACCCAGACCAAGACCGTCACCAGTCGCTGGTTCGACGATGACAGCGTCAACGATG
Source organism: Pseudomonas sp. GW821-FHT09E12 (assembly GCF_059416085.1). NCBI lineage: Bacteria > Pseudomonadati > Pseudomonadota > Gammaproteobacteria > Pseudomonadales > Pseudomonadaceae > Pseudomonas > Pseudomonas sp. GW821-FHT09E12. The sequence continues at coordinate 21,170 of NZ_JBWKOM010000003.1, forward strand.
GCGTGAACACCACCATCCATTTGCGTTGAGGAGTCCGCTCATGAAAATCGCATTCATCGGTCTGGGCAACATGGGCGCACCCATGGCGCGCAACCTGCTCAAGGCCGGGCATCAGTTGAACCTGTTCGACCTGAACCAGGCCGTGCTCAAGGAACTGGCCGAACTGGGTGGCAGCATCAGTACCTCGCCGCGCGCCGCCGCCGCCGCAGACAGCGAGCTGGTGATCACCATGCTGCCGGCCGCGCCCCATGTGCGCAGCGTCTGGCTGGGTGACGACGGAGTGCTGGCCGGTATCGCCCGTGGCACGCCGGCGGTGGATTGCAGCACCATCGACCCGCAGACCGCCCGCGACGTGGCCGCGGCGGCTGCCAAGCAAGGCGTGGCCGTGGCCGATGCGCCGGTATCCGGCGGTACCGGCGGCGCGGCGGCGGGCACCCTGACCTTCATGGTCGGCGCCAGCGCCGAACTGTTCGCCACCCTGCAGCCGGTGCTGGCGCAGATGGGCCGCAATATCGTGCACTGCGGTGAAGTGGGCACCGGGCAGATCGCCAAGATCTGCAACAACCTGCTGCTGGGCATTTCGATGATCGGTGTCAGCGAGGCCATGGCCCTGGGTGATGCCCTGGGGATCGACACCAAGGTGCTGGCGGGCATCATCAACAGCTCCACCGGGCGTTGCTGGAGTTCCGACACCTACAACCCCTGGCCCGGCGTGATCGAAACCGCGCCGGCCGCCCGCGGCTACACCGGCGGCTTCGGCGCCGAGCTGATGCTCAAGGACCTGGGCCTGGCCACCGAGGCCGCCCGCCAGGCGCACCAGCCCGTGGTGCTGGGCGCCGTGGCGCAGCAGCTGTACCAGGCCATGAGCCAGCGCGGGGAAGGGGGCATGGACTTCTCGGCTATCGTCAACAGCTATCGCAAGCCGACCTAGAAACAACGAAACCTGCGTCCTTCAAAGAGCGCAGGTTTCGCCAACCTCTGTGAACGCTGCAAACTTTCCGGGACTCACGTCGGGTGGGCTCCCGGTTTTTTGTTTGCGGCGTCGGAGTATCAGCCGCAGAAATAACTCGTAGGAGCAAGGCTTGCCCGCGATGCAGGCAATGCGCTGCGTCTGACATACCGCTATCGCGAGCAAGGACTAGGCGTCCCCCTACTGCTACAGAGGCAGAGTGGTGTGGCGCGGTGGATCAGGCGAACACGAAATACTTGCGCACGGTCTCGACCACTTCCCAGGTGCCTTTCATCCCCGGCTCGACCACGAAGATATCGCCGGCGCGCAGGTGGATCGGGTCCATGCCGTCCGGGGTGATCACGCAGTAGCCTTCCTGGAAATGGCAGTACTCCCATTTCACATAGTCCACGCGCCATTTGCCGGGCGTGCAGATCCAGGTGCCCATGATCTTGCTGCCGTCTTCGCTGGTGTAGGCGTTGAGGTTGACGGTGTGCGGGTCGCCTTCGAGTTTTTCCCATTTGCAGGCATCGAGCACCGGCAGCGGGTGAGTGTCGCGCAGAACGGTGATGGGGGCAGTCGCGGTCATGAGGACTCCGGGGTCTTGGCTGAGAACTGAAGTCGCACCCTATAGCGCCCGGCGCCCGGTCAGTTGTCTGTACTCGACATCGGGGTGCCCAGAAACGCAGTACCCGCCCGTGAAGTGTTGCCGCGGTTTGCATTGAAATTTCCGAGCGTGAATCAGTGATTTCCTGGCAGTTCATGCGAAAGATTCCGCGGTCGCTGGAGCATTTCGCAAGAATCTTCACGGGCATCGCTCGTATGATTCAGGTCGAAATGGCCGAGAGCAGCGCTATGAGCACAACCCCAAGCTGGTGGGACATCAGCCCGCCCCTGAGTACCGCGACCCCGACCTGGCCCGGCGATACGCCGTTCCAGGAAGAGCGGGTGTGGCAATACGGGCCCGAATGCCCGGTGAACGTCGGGCGCATCACTCTGTCGCCGCACACCGGTGCCCATGTCGACGCGCCGCTGCACTACAGCGCCGATGGCGCGCCGATCGGCGAGGTGCCGCTGGATGTCTACCTCGGCCCGTGCCGGGTCGTGCATTGCCTGGGTTGCGGCCCGCTGGTCTTGCCCCGGCACCTGGAGGGGCACCTGGACAACCTGCCCGAGCGGGTGCTGTTGCGTACCTATCGACAGGCGCCGTTGAGCACCTGGGACCCGGATTTCAGCGCCGTGGCCAAGGAGACTGTCGAACTGCTGGCCAGCCATGGTGTGCGCCTGATCGGCATCGACACCCCGTCCCTCGACCCGCAGCAATCGAAAACCATGGAGGCCCATAACGCCGTGGCCCGCCATGGCCTGGCGATTCTCGAAGGCATCGTGCTCGACGAGGTGGCCGAAGGCGACTACGAACTGATCGCGCTCCCCCTGCGTTTCGCTCATCTGGATGCGAGTCCGGTGCGCGCCATCCTGCGGCCTTTGCCGCGATAATTCCTACAATAGTATTTACAACAACGAAGCTTCGACCCCGCGCGCCCTCGATCAAGGTCGGCGCCGGGTGATCGACCGGCCGCGACCTGACATGAGGAGCCCACGCGATGAGTCAATGTCCCTATTCGAACAACCCGCCGCCCGACAACTGGCATAATGCCGAGCTGAATTTTTCCGACTCCATGAGCTACGGCGACTACCTGGACCTGGGGCGCATCCTCAATGCCCAGCACCCCTTGTCGCCGGACCACAACGAAATGCTCTTCATCATCCAGCACCAGACTTCGGAGCTGTGGATGAAACTGATGCTGCACGAGCTCAAGGCGGCTCGCGAGCACGTGCATCAGGGGCAGCTGCCACCGGCGTTCAAGATGCTGGCGCGGGTGTCGCGGATCTTCGACCAGCTGGTGCACGCCTGGGCGGTGCTGGCGACCATGACCCCGTCCGAGTACAAGTCGATCCGCCCGTACCTGGGGCACTCGTCGGGTTTCCAGTCGTTCCAGTACCGCGAGATCGAGTTCATCCTCGGCAACAAGAGCGCGACCCTGCTGCGCCCCCATGCCCATCGGCCGGAACTGCTCAAGGAGCTGGAGCTGGCGATCGCCACGCCGTCGCTGTACGACGAAGCCATCGGCCTGATGGCCAAGGCCGGGCTGGCCATCGCCCCCGAGCGCCTGGCCCTGAACAGCCAGGCGCCGACCCAGCATGACCCGTCGGTGGAAGCCGCCTGGCGCGAGGTCTACACCGACCCGTCGCGCTACTGGGACCTGTACCAGTTGGCGGAGAAGTTTATCGACCTGGAAGACTCCTTCCGCCAGTGGCGCTTCCGCCATGTGACCACGGTGGAGCGCATCATCGGCTTCCAGCCCGGCACCGGCGGCACCGAAGGCGTCGGCTATTTGCGCAAGATGCTCGACACCGTATTGTTCCCCGAGCTGTGGCGCGTACGTTCGACGCTGTAAGCGGTGAGCCAACAAAAAGGCCCGGCATTCATCGAATGCCGGGCCTTTTTGTTTATGCCAATCCCTGTAGCCGCTGCCGCAGGCTGCGATAGGTCCGCAGGACCTCCGGCGTCCTCAAGATCGCTGCGACCGTACCGGTCGATCGCAGCCTGCGGCAGCGGCTACAGGGTCATGTGCCGCCGTTGTCAGGCCACCGCGCGAGCGCCGGACCTGGCCACCCGCAGACGGTAGAACACCCAGATCAGCGCAACCCACACCGGGATGGCGTAGACCGACACCCGTATGCCGGGAATCATCAGCATCACGCTGACGATCATCAGCATGAAAGCCAGGCACAGGTAGTTGCTGAACGGAAACCAGAAGGTCTTGAACGACGGCACTATGCCTTGCTGGCCCATGGACTTGCGGAACTTCAGGTGGGTCAGGCTGATCAGCGCCCAGTTGATCATCAGGGACGCAACGACCAGCGCCATCAGCAACTCCAGGGCTTCTTGCGGCGCCAGGTAGTTGACCACCACGCAAAGCAAGGTGATCAGCGCCGAAACGCCCAGGGCCAGCAGCGGCACGCCCTGTTTGTTCAGCTTCATCATCGCCTTGGGCGCGTCGCCCTGTTCGGCCAGGCCGTAGAGCATACGGCTGTTGCAGTACACGCCGCTGTTGTACACCGACAGCGCCGCGGTCAGGACCACGAAGTTGAGGATGTGCGCCGCGGTGTCGCTGCCGATCAGGGCAAAGATCTGCACGAACGGGCTGCCGCTGTAGGAGTCGCCGGAAGCGTTGAGGGTCTGCAGCAACTGGTCCCAGGGGTACAGCGACAGCAGCACGGTGAGGGCGCCGACGTAGAAGATCAGCACCCGGTACACCACCTGGTTGATCGCCTTGGGGATCACTTTGCGTGGCTCGCTGGCCTCGGCGGCGGTGATGCCCACCAGTTCCAGGCCGCCGAAGGAAAACATGATGAAGGCCATGGCCATCAGCAGGCCGGTGCCGCCATTGGGGAAGAATCCGCCGTGGCTCCACAGGTTGCTCACCGCCGCCTGCGGGCCGCCGCTGCCGCTGGCCAGCATGTAGCAGCCCAGGACGATCATGCCGATGATGGCCACCACCTTGATGATGGCGAACCAGAACTCGGCTTCGCCGAAGAACTTCACGTTCATCATGTTGATCAGGTTGACCAGCACGAAGAACACCGCCGCGCTGACCCAGGACGGGATTTCCGGCCACCAGAACTGCACGTACTTGCCCACGGCCGTGAGTTCGGCCATGCCCACCAGCACGTACAGCACCCAGTAATTCCAGCCGGCAAGAAAGCCGAAGTAACCGCCCCAGTATTTGTGCGCGAAGTGGCTGAAGGACCCGGCCACCGGTTCCTCGACGATCATTTCGCCGAGCTGGCGCATGATCAGGAAGGCGATGAACCCGGCTATTGCATAACCGAGGATCATCGAAGGGCCGGCGGACTTGAGCACGCCGGCGGAGCCCAGGAACAGTCCGGTGCCGATCGCCCCGCCCAGGGCAATCAGCTGAATATGGCGGTTCTTCAAGCCACGCTTGAGTTCGCCGGGTTTCAGGATTTCATCCACTAATCACGCTCTCTTCTCATTGTTATCGGATCTGTCCGTATTCGCGGCCAGATCGCGGCTGACGGCGGACGGATCAGATATTACTCTCGGTGAACTTCTCGTAATACAGCTGAACGCTCTCAAGTTGCTGATCTTGCAACCAGTTCTTGATCGACTCGACCATCGGTGGCGGTCCGCAGACGTACATGTCCACCGGAGCATCGCGCAGTTCGCTGCAATCGAAATGCTCGGCGATATAACCGCGCTTGCCCGGCCAGTCCGCCGTCGGCTCGCTGATCACCGGAGTGTAGCGAAAGCCCGGCAGTTGGCCGGCATAAGCCTCGATACGCGCGGTTTCGCACAGGTCGGCGACGTTGCGCACCCCGTAGTACAGGTGCACCGGCTGGGTGCAGCCGTCGGCGACCAGTTGCTCGAGCATGGCCAGCAGCGCCGACAGCCCGGTGCCGCCGGCCACCAGCACCAGCGGCCGGACGATATGGCGCAGGTAGAAGGCGCCCAGCGGTGCCTCCAGCTCGATGCGGTCGCCGACCTGGCAGCGTTCGCGGATGTAATTGCTCATTGCCCCGTCGGGCAGCAGGCGCAGGAGGAATTGCAGTTGCTGGCTGCCCGAGCGGTTGGCGAACGAGTAGGAGCGTTTGCTCGACGTACCGGGGACCGACAGCCGGGCGTATTGCCCCGGCAGGAAGTCCAGCGCCGCCTGCCCCTCGTCGAGCTGCAGTTGCAGGATCGCCGTGCTGTCGGAGACCTGACGTACCTCGCTAACCGTGCCGCCCAGCTGTGCAGGCCCCGCGGCGCTGCACAGGCTGGAGTCGAAGTCGAAGTAGAAGGTGGCATCGGACTGCACCCGGGTCTGGCAACTGAGCATCTTGCGCTGCTCCAGGTCGGCGCTGGAGAGCGCTTCCTCGTCCACGTAGTCTTGGCTGTAGTTGCCCGATTCGCAGCGGCCCTGGCAGGTGCCGCAGACGCCTTCGCGGCAGTCGAGGGGGATCTTGATGCCGTTGCGCAGGGCGGCGTCGAGCAGTATTTCATTGGCGTTTACAGGGAAGAACAGCGTCTTGCCGTCGGCAAAGCTGAACGCGACCTTGTGATTCATGCCCGGTCTCCGTCAGAGGTGGTAGAAATCGAGCACCGAATTGATGGTGTCGTTGAGCAGCAGCACATGCTTGCGAGTGATCAGCCAGCTGTCGCCGTGGGCCTTGAGGTTGTAGGTGGCATGGCCGAAGAACTGCTCGGCGGTGGCCAGGCGACAGAACAGCGTGTGCCAGTTCAGCCGCACTTGCAGGCTGCCATCGGCCTGCTCGGCGATCCGCAGGTTGCTGATGTTATGCAGGGTGCGCGGCATCGGAATGGTCGAGGCGGCCTTGCCGGTGCGGATACGGAACACCCGATCTTCCAGGCCCGAGCGGTTGGCGTAGTAGATCAGCGACATGCCGCGTTTGGGGTCGGTGGTGTAGACATGCTCGGAGTCCCACTGCGGCAGGTGGAACTCGCTCTGCGGGTCGAAGAGTTCGAGGTAGGCATCCCAGTCCTGGGCGTCGCACAGCTCGGACTTGCGGTAGAAAAACTGCTCGATACGGTATTGCAGTTGCGCACTCATGTTCACACCTCACGCAGTTTCAGGGATTGCCGGGCCAGCCCGTCGAGGAGGAATCTCTGCCAGTTGCGGTGCTGGTTGACGTACAGCCCTTCGTGGGTGAACTCAGTACCGGTCATGGCCGGCTGGATGCCGATGGCCTCGCTGTTGCGGGTCGGCCCGGTTTCCCAGCGGTGGCTGCCGCGGGAGATATCGCTCCAGCGTTCCAGGCGGCCCTGGAAACCGCGCTGGGCTTCGCGGAATTCCACCAGGTCGTCGGGGGTGCCCATGCCCGAGACGTTGAAGAAGTCCTCGAACTGGCGGATGCGGTTTTCCCGGTCGGCGTCGGACTCGCCCTTGACCCCGATGCACTGGCTGATGATCTCGGTCTTGTTCCAGGCCAGCGGGCGGATGATCCGCAGCTGCGAGCTGATCTGGTCGAGGAAGAACAGGCTCGGGTAGACGTTGAGGTTGCGCAGGCGGTGCATCATCCATTCGGCTTTTTCCTGGCCGTACTCCTCCACCAGCCGCGGCATGATAGTGGCGTAGCCGGAGCGCACTGCAGGGTTGGGCATGTCGCTGAACAGCACGCTGTGGCCGTTGTTGAAGGCGAACCAGCCGTCGTCGGTGTTGGCGTCGCCGGCGCCGAGCTTGCTGTAGTCGAGGGTGGCGCTGGCGCCGCCGTTCTCGCTGTTGACCTGCTGGCGGTGTTGCACCGTGGCCACGTAGTTGTAGTGCACGGTGCTCACGTGATAACCGTCGAGGCCGTTCTCGTTCTGCAGTTTCCAGTTGCCGTCGTAGGTGTAGGCGGACTTGCCGGGCAGGACTTCCAGCTCACCGGTGGGCGACTGGGCGACCATCATGTCGAAGAACACCTTGGCGTCGCCGAGGAAGTCCTCCAGGGAGTTGTCGGCGTGGACATCGAGGCTGATGAAGACGAAGCCCTTGTAGCTGTCGATGCGGGCTTTCTTCAGGCCGCGGGTGGCCTTGTCGAAGCCTTCGGGGTATTCCCCCGGCGCCTTGACCTTCACCAGGCGCCCGTCGCTCTTGTAGCACCAGGCATGGAACGGGCAGGTGAAGGTGGACTGGTTGCCTTTGCCGACCCGGGTCAGGGTGGTGCCGCGGTGCTGGCAGGCGTTGATCAGCGCGTTGAGCCGGCCTTCGCCGTCGCGGGTGATGATCATCGGCTGGCGCCCGGCGCGCATGGTGACGAAGTCGTGGTTGTTGGCCAGCTCGCTTTCGTGGCAGGCGTAGATCCAGTTCTTCTCGAAGATCAGTTCCATCTCCAGGTCGAACAGCTCGGGCTCGGTGAACATGTCCCGGGCGATGCGGAATACGCCGTCGTCCGGACGAAAATCCAGGCAGCCGTCGATGAAGCTTTTCCATTGTTCTGTGTTTCTTGCACCACTCATGAGTGAGTACCTTTCTTGTTCAGGCCAATCGGTGCATGCATTAGAGAGAGTGCGGGGCAGGGGTGGCTATCCGCTTAGTCGGCCAAGGCCATCCACAAAATTGAACGCTCCAGGGCGCTTCTGTAGGAGCGAAGCTTGCTCGCGATAAACGATCACGCGGTGCATCTGCCAAAACGCGCCGTACCCATCGCGGGCAAGCCTCGCTCCTACGGGCGCCGGGGTAACACCTGGGGGCTGAATACCCAGGGCCTGCGCCCCAGGCGATCAACGGCTGCACCGCGATGTCGCGATGAGCTACTGTTTGGCGCAGTCTTGCGTGGGTTTTGCGCACCGGGTGGACGGGTTCTATCCACTTAGTCGGCGATTGCTATCCAGTCGGTTGGCAGTGCCGGGCGGTGGCGCAAAACTTGCTGTCGGCTGTTGCAAGCAAGCCAGTACTTCAAGCCAGACGCGCCGTCAGAGCGCGCAAAAAAAATATTGCCGTGGGTGCGCCGTGATGAATAGCAAGGCTGATTCGCAGTTTCGCGATATTCGTATCGATCGCTACGACCTCGAGGGGGCGAGAAGCTGGATGTCCGGCATTTGCGGGCCGCATCGGCTCGAGACCGCGACCCCCGAACGCATCCGCTTTCACCACAGCGCCAACGTGTTCAAGTCGCGGGCCACGACCCTGGGCACCATCGAATACGGCACCGACGTCACCATCGATATCGAAGACGCCGAGCGCTTCAGCAGCTACAGCCTGAGCCTGCCGCTGAGCGGCGATCAGGAACTGAGCAAGGACGGCCGGCTGCTGCGTTCCAACCGCGACCAGGGGGTGATCATCGCGCCCAATGAAAGCCAGATGCTGGCGATCTCCGGCGACTGCCGCAAAGTCCAGGTGGTGATTACCCGGGCGGCCATGAGCGAGGCCCTCGAAGCCTTGCTGCAACGCCCGCCGCAAGCGCCGCTGCGCTTCGAGGCGGTGATGGATGCGGTGGAGGGGGCGTCGGCGTCCTGGTGGCGCATGGCACGGTATTTTATCGCCGAGCTGGAGCGCAGCAGCGAGCTGTACGAACAGCTGGCCTTCACCCGGGACCTGGAAAGCTCCTTGATCAAGGGCCTGATCCTGGCCCAGCCGAACAACTACTCGGCGCAGCTGCGCGAGGTGCTGGAGGTCAAGTTGCCCCACTACCTGGTCCGCGCCCGCCAGTACATTCACGCCAACGCCCGCGAACCGCTGGGCCTGGAAGACCTGGAAGCCGCCGCCGGGGTTTCGCGCTTCAAGCTGTTCGAGGCCTTCAAGAAGTATTTCGCCCTGTCGCCGATGGTCTACCTGAAGAAGTACCGGCTCAACGCGGTGCGCCAGGAGATCCTCGAACACGGCTCGGCGCGGACCATTTCCGAAATCGCCCTGGGCTGGGGGTTCAGCCATCTGGGGCGGTTCTCCGCCGAATACCGCAAGCTGTTCGGCGAGTCGCCCAGCATCACCCTGCAGCGCCACGACGCGCGGCGCCTGGGTGGTTTCTAGCGGTTACTTGCGCAACACCAGGTCCAGCAGGCCGTCCTGCTCCTTGATTTTCTGCAGGACGATTTCCGAGCGGATGTCGGTGACCCCGGACGTGCGGTTCAGGTGATTGACGATGAAATCCGAGAAGTGCTTGAGGTTGCGCGCCTGGACCCGCAGCACATAGTTGCTGGCGCCGGTGACCACATAGGCGGTCACCACTTCCGGCCACTGCTGGACCTTCTTGATAAAGGTCTCGTGCCAGTCCGCCACGTCCTGGCGCAGCGACACATGAACGATGGCCTCCAGCTCGATCCCCAAACGCTCGGCATTCAGCACCGCGCGATAGCCGCTGATGATGCCTTCGCCCTCCAGCAGGCGCAGGCGACGCAGACAGGCCGAGGGCGAGAGGGCGACTTTCTCCGCCAGCTCCTGGTTGCTGATACGGCCGTCCTGTTGCAGGAAGTGCAGGATTCGCAGGTCTGTCGAGTCGAGAATCATGGTTGGCATTTATCCGCGTTTTTTTAAGTTGTAGTCGAATAATCTTCGAGACTGTGCCGCTCTCATAGCGCATTTTGCACGAAAATTCTCCAGGGCTTCGTTCATTATTTCTTCACCGCGCAGCCGCCGATGCCGCCCCTGGCATGGCGTGTGCCGCCGCATGCCTTAGTGAAAACAGGACTTCCCATGACAACAAGAAACCACTGCCTGGCCCTCGACGCACAGGACCCGCTGGCACCGCTGCGCAACCAGTTCGCGCTGCCCGACGGGGTGATCTATCTCGACGGCAACTCCCTCGGCGCCCGCCCGGTCGCGGCCCTGCAACGGGCGCAACAGGTGATTGCCGAGGAATGGGGCAATGGCCTGATCCGCAGCTGGAACACTGCCGGCTGGCGCGACCTGTCGCAGCGCCTGGGCGACCGCCTGGCCAAACTGATCGGCGCCGATGCCAACGAAGTGGTGATCACCGACACCACCTCGGTCAACCTGTTCAAGGTGCTCAGCGCCGCCTTGCGGGTGCAGGCGCTCAAGGCACCGCAGCGGCGGGTGATCGTCAGCGAGAGCAGCAACTTTCCCAGCGACCTGTACATCGCCGAAGGCCTGACCGAGATGCTGCAGCAGGGCTATTCCCTGCGCCTGGTGGACAGCCCCGAGGCGCTGCCCCAGGCGATTGGCGAAGACACTGCGGTGGTCATGCTGACCCACGTCAACTACAAGACCGGCTACATGCACGACATGCAGGCGGTGACCGCGCTGACCCACGAATGCGGCGCGCTGAGCCTGTGGGACCTGGCCCACTCCGCTGGCGCGGTGCCGGTGGACCTGAAGCAGGCCGGCGCCGACTACGCCATCGGCTGCACCTACAAATACCTCAACGGCGGCCCGGGCTCGCAAGCCTTCGCCTGGGTCTCGCCGGCCGTCTGCGATCTGGTCAGGCAGCCGCTGTCCGGCTGGTTCGGTCATGCGCGGCAGTTCGACATGGACGTGCAATATCAGCCGAGCAGCGGCATCGCCCGCTACCTGTGCGGCACCCAGCCGATCACGTCGCTGGCCATGGTCGAGTGCGGCCTGGAGATCTTCGAGCAGACCGACATGGCCAGCCTGCGGCGCAAGTCCCTGGCCCTGACCGACCTGTTCATCGAACGGGTGGAACAGCGCTGCGCGGCCCATGGCCTGAAGCTGGTCACCCCGCGCGAACACGACAAGCGCGGCAGCCATGTCAGCTTCGAGCACCCCGAAGGTTATGCGGTGATCCAGGCCCTGATCGCCCGGGGCGTGATCGGCGACTACCGCGAACCGCGGATCATGCGTTTCGGCTTCACGCCGCTGTACACCCGCTTCAGCGAAGTCTGGGACGCGGTGCAGATCCTCGGTGAAATCCTAGATGAAAAAACCTGGGCCCAGCCGCAGTTCCAGATCCGCCACAGCGTGACCTGAAACACCCCCCCTGTGGCCGCTGCCGCAGGCTGCGATCGGCTCGGTCCGCGTTCGGGCGCAGCAGGCGTAAGACCGGTGCACGCGGTGTAACCGAAACACCGCGTTGCCCGGTTTCACGACGACTTCGTCGCCGATCGCAGGCTGCGCCAGCGGCTACAAGCCAAGCCATTCCGTGTGCAAATAACAATAAAAGAGGCTCACAAACGTGACCACGACCAACAAGGGTTTTGCAGCGATTTCCAATCGTGAACAGGGCTTGCGCCGCCAGCTCACAGCCGGGCAGATGAGCATGATCGCCATCGGCGGGGCGATTGGCACCGGCCTGTTCATGGGCAGCGCCTACGCTATCGGTTACGCCGGGCCCAGCGTGCTGCTCAGCTACGCCATCGGCGCGCTGATCACCCTGCTGCTGATGGGCTGCCTGGCGGAAATGACCGTGGCCCATTCCACCTCCGGCTCCTTCGGCGCCTACGCCGAGTTCTACATCAGCCCGCTGGCCGGGTTCCTGGTGCGCTACGCCTATTGGGCGGCCATCGTGCTGGCGGTCGGCGCCGAGGTCACGGCCATCGCCATGTACATGAAGTACTGGTTCGCCCACGTGCCGGAATGGGTGTGGATCGTCTCGTTCTCCAGCGTGCTGATCCTGCTCAACGCCATCAGCGTGAAAACCTTCGGCAATTTCGAGTACTGGTTCTCCACCATCAAGATCGCCGCCATCGTCGGCTTCATCATCCTCGCGGTGTACGTGGTGTTCGGCTCCGGCAATGCCGACTACGGCCTGCACAATTACACCGCCCACGGCGGCTTTTTCCCCCACGGTGTGCAGGGCATGTGGATCGCGGTGATCGTCTCGATCTTCAGCTACCTGAGCGTGGAGATGATCGCGGTGGCCGCCGGCGAAGCCGAGGATCCGCAGCGGGCGGTGAAAAAGGCCTTTCGCGCGACCATGGTGCGGCTGGTGGTGTTCTACCTGCTGACCCTGGCGCTGATGCTGGCCATCGTGCCCTGGGTCCAGGCCGGCAAGGCGCAGAGCCCGTTCGTCACGGTGATGCAGACCATCGGCATTCCCGGCGCCACCGGGGTGATGAACTTCGTGATCCTGATCGCCGCGCTGTCGGCGATGAACAGCCAGCTGTACATCACCACGCGCATGATGTTCAGCCTGTCCCGCGGCGGTTATGCGCCCAAGTCCATGGGCGCCCTGAGCAAGAGCGGCATCCCGTTGAACGCCTTGCTGCTGTCCAGCTCGGGCATCGGCCTGGCGACGCTGATCAACGTGCTGTACCCGGAAAGCTCGTTCACCCTGATGATGGCGATCTCGATGTTCGGCGCGATCTTCACCTGGTTCATGATCTTCCTCACGCACTACTGCTTCCGCCGCTACCACCAGCGCCATGGCGAGCAGCAGTTGTCGTTCCGCATGCGCCTGTTCCCCTGGAGCACGTTGCTGGGCCTGGTGCTGATGGGCGCGGTGATGATCACCACCTACTTCACCGAGGCCTTCAAGATGACCCTGGTGTTCGGCGTGCCGTTCCTGCTGATCCTGACGGCGGTCTACTTCGCCTGCTTCAGAAAAAACCGGGCCGCCGCCGAGCTGAACCCGTCCAAGGTCTGACCCCAAACCTGTAGGAGCGAAGCTTGCTCGCGATCCGCGCAGCGGCCATTTACCGCAGCGTTGCGACGAACGCTCTTCGCGAGCAATCGAGCGTCGACCGGCTGCTCCTACAGGTGGCCCAGCGCTTCCAGGAGGGCCTTGGCGTAGGGCGGCAGGGCGTTGAAGTCGCGGGCGCAGAGCAGCAACTTGCGTTGCGCCCAGGCCTCCACCAGCGGCAGCACCTTGAGCGATGCATCCGGCCCCCGGCGTTCGATGGCGGCCCGGGGCACCACCGCCAATCCGGCGCCCCGGGCGACCATGCGCATGACTCCGTCGAAGCCGTCGGCGCGGATGCGGATCGCCATCCGCAGCCCCAGGTGCAAGGCCTGTTCTTCCAGGTACACGGCCAGGGCGCTGTGGGCGGCGAGGCCGACATAGTCGTGGTGCAGGCTGTCGCTGAAACTCACCGCCCGACCGTCCGCCAGCGGGTGGTGGGCGGGCAGGACCAGCACCAGCGGGTCGTCGCGAAACGCCAGGGTCTGCAGGTCCTGGGTATCCACCGCGTCGGAGACTATCCCCAGGTCCGCCGCGCCCTGGCGCAGGGCGTGGGTGATGCGCTGGCTGGGCAGTTCCTGCAGGTCGATGTCGAGGTTGGGGTGGGCGCAGAGAAAGTCCGCCAGCGGCTCCGGCAGGTATTCGGTGATCGCCGTGGTGTTGCACAACAGGTGCACCTGGCCTTTGACGCCCCGGGCATATTCGGCCAGGTCCTGGCGCAGGTGCTCGGCCTGTTGCAGCAGGCCGCGCGCGTGCTGGGCCAGGGCCTTGCCGGCGGGCGTCGGGCTCACGCCACGGCGGCCGCGCTGCAGGAACTCGGTGCCCAGGGACGCCTCCATGGCGCGGATTCGTGCGCTGGCCGCGGCCAGGGACAAATGGCTGCGGCTGGCGCCGGCGGTGATATTGCCGGCGTCGAGGATGTTCAAGTACAGGCGCAGGTCGGTCAGGTCGAAGTGCATGGGGGTGTCCTTGATAACGCCGCTGTGCGGCCATCACAGCCACTGAAAATCTACAGCCTCTCGTCAAACAAGAGGCTGCCTCAGTATATGGCAGATTTTCAGCCCACCGCCGCGGGCGCAGGATAGCGCCATGAACACTTCCCTCGCGTTTTACCAGAACCTCGGTTTGCTCCTGTCCTTGCTGGTGATCGGCACCTTTGTCCTGGCCGGCATGATCAAGGGCGTGATCGGCCTCGGCCTGCCAACCATCGCCATGGGGCTGCTCGGCCTGGCTATGGCGCCAACGCAGGCTGCGGCGTTATTGATCATCCCGGCGACCCTGACCAATGTCTGGCAGCTGGCATTCGGTGGGCATCTGTGGACGTTGCTCAAGCGCTTGTGGCCGCTGCTGCTGGCGATATTCATCGGCACTGGCCTGGGCAGCCTGTGGCTGGGCATCGACGGTGGGCATTGGGTGGTGCGGGCGCTGGGGGCGGCGTTATTGCTCTATGCCCTGAGCGGGTTGCTGCTGCCGACCCTGCGGCTGCGGCCGCGAATGGAAGCCTGGCTGGGCCCGGCCTGTGGCCTGGTGACGGGCGTCATCACCTCGGCCACCGGGGTGTTCGTGATTCCGGCGGTGCCTTATCTACAGGCGTTGGGGCTGCACAAGGACGAACTGGTGCAGGCCCTGGGGCTGTCGTTCACCGTCTCGACCCTGGCCCTGGCGGCCGGCCTGTACTGGCGCGGCGCCCTGGGCGGCGGCGAACTCAGCGCTTCGCTGCTGGCCCTGATCCCGGCCCTGCTCGGCATGTGGCTGGGCCAGGCACTGCGCCAGCGCATCAGCGCCGTGCTGTTCAAGCGGGTGTTTTTCAGCGGCCTGGCCCTGCTTGGTGCCCATCTACTAATCAGCGGCTAGCGGACGACGGGCTGAGCATGTCGATGCGGCGGATATCGAAGTCGCGCTCCAGGTAATCCATGCGCTTGTCGAAGAACGCCTTCATGTGCGGCAGGTTGGAGTGCACGTCCAGGTGCGCCTGGGATTCCCAGATCTCATAGAAGATGAACAGGCTCGGGTCCTGCTGGTCGCGCAGCATGTGGTATTCGATGCAGCCGGGTTCGGCGCGGCTCGGCTCGACATAGGCGCGAAACAGCACCTCGAAGGCCTCGGACATTTCCGGGCGGGTCTTGGCGTGAAGGATAAAACCGTGCTGTTCGGACATGCTGCGTTCCTGAGTAAAGGGAGTTTTAAAAATTCTACGACACGAATCCGCCGCTTATTCGTGCGTATTGGTCAAATGCTTTTTGCCTGGATCGCGCTTATTCATATCGTCTTTCAACGATATTCTCCGCCCCATCGTTTTTTAATCTTCTCGACCCGGCCCTGCAGCGCAGCGCCAAAGGGTTGTTCCTGATGAGGCTGGATCATGAAAAAAGTACTGTTGCTCAACGGTGGCAAGAAGTTCGCCCACTCCGACGGCCGCTATAACGCGACCCTGCATGAAGCTGCGGTGGCGGTGCTGGACCGTGGCGGCGTGGACGTCAAAGTCACCCACATCGACGAGGGCTACGACATCCAGGAAGAAGTGGCCAAGTTCCTCTGGGCCGACGTGATCGTCTACCAGATGCCGGGTTGGTGGATGGGCGCGCCGTGGATCGTGAAAAAGTACATCGACGAAGTCTTCACCGAGGGCCACGGCAGCCTCTACGCCAGCGATGGCCGCACCCGTTCCGATGCCTCGCAGAAGTACGGCAGCGGCGGCCTGATCCACGACAAGCAGTACATGCTGTCGCTGACTTGGAACGCTCCGCAGCAAGCCTTCGACGACCCGACCGACTTCTTCGAAGCCAAGGGCGTGGACGCGGTGTACTTCCCGTTCCACAAGGCCAACCAGTTCCTCGGCATGCGCGGCCTGCCGACTTTCCTCTGCGTCGACGTGATGAAGCGCCCGAACATCGAGGCCGACGTGCAGCGCTACGAAGAACACCTCAAGGCGGTGTTCAACCTCCCCGCGTAAATCCGGCTACTATCGGTGGCGTGCCACAAGCCTGACACAGGATGTAGCCGCTGCCGCAGGCTGCGATCGCCACCGAAGGGGGCGCAAGGTCGTGAGATCGCTGAAGGCCTTCGGCCTTATCGCAGCCTGCGGCAGCGGCTACAGGCGCCCAACCGAGATAGAGGACTTACGTGAAAGCCAGATCCGACGAACTCCAGATCTTCGTCTGCGTCATCGAGTGCGGTTCGATTTCCGCGGCGGCCGAGCAGGTCGGGCAGACGCCGTCGGCGGTCAGCCGCACCCTGTCGCGCCTGGAAACCAAGCTCGACACCACGCTGATCAACCGCACCACGCGGCGCATGGACCTGACCGAAGAGGGCAAGTATTTCTTCGAGCAGGCCAAGCTGATCCTCGACCAGATGGACGAACTCGAAGAGCGCCTGTCGTCCCGCCAGCAGACGCCGTCCGGGCGCCTGCGCATCAACGCCGCCTCGCCGTTCATGCTGCATGCCATCGTGCCCTACATCGCCGAATTCCGTAGCCTGTACCCGGACATCCAGCTGGAGCTCAACAGCAACGACCTGATCATCGACCTGCTGGAGCAGAGCACCGATATCGCGATCCGCATCGGCACCCTGGCGGACTCGACCCTGCATGCGCGCGCGCTCGGTTGCAGCCCGCTGCACATCCTCGCCAGCCCCGACTACCTGAAGCGGCACGGCACACCCGCCAGCGTGGCCGAGCTGAGCGACCATACCCTGCTGGGCTTCACCCAGACCGAAACCCTCAACCACTGGCCGCTGCGCCATGTGCACGGCGACCGCTGGCCGATCCAACCGGGCATCAGCGCCTCCAGCGGCGAGACGGTGCGCCACTTGGCGCTGGCAGGGCAGGGCATCGCTTGTCTGTCGCACTTCATGACCATCGACGACATCCGCGCCGGGCGCCTCACGCCGCTCCTCGCCCAGTTCAACAGCGGCTATCGCCAGCCGATCAACGCCGTGTACTACCGCAACTCGCAGCTGGCCCTGCGCATCCAGTGCTTCCTCGACTTTATCCAGGGCAAGCTGGCCGAGTACGCCAACCCGCAGTTCGAAGGCTGAACCGGGCTCCTGTCGCCGCCTGCCGGTGCGCCATCGCGGTTGCGACCTGACTGATCCATCCACGACAAACGGCTGCCTGCGGGCGGCCGTTTTGCGCTTGCCGTTTGCTCGAATCGCACCAATACGCCTAAGGTTCGTCTGGCCTGATAACAACTAAAAAGGACGGACTCCATGCGTATCCTGCTGTGCAAAACCCTGGCCCTGAGCGTGGCAATCGCCGCCAGCTCGCCGACCTTCGCCGCGTTGCTGGAGGGCGGTGCGGTCGCCGCGCCGAACCAGTATGGCGCCGATGTTGCGGCGCAGGTTCTGAAGAAGGGCGGCAACGCGGTGGACGCCGCGGTCGCCACCGCGTTCACCCTGGCGGTGACCTACCCCGAGGCCGGCAACATTGGCGGCGGCGGTTTCATGACCCTGTTCATCGACGGCAAACCCTACTTCCTCGACTACCGCGAAACCGCGCCCAAGGCCGCGACCCGCGACATGTACCTGAATGACAAAGGCGAGGTCATCGAGAACCTCAGCCTGGTCGGCGCGCGCGCCGCCGGGGTGCCGGGCACGGTGATGGGCCTGTGGGAGGCGCACAAGAAGTTCGGCAAGTTGCCCTGGAGCGAACTGATCACCCCGGCGGTGGGCTATGCGAAAAACGGTTTCAAGGTCGCCGACAAGCAGTACCAGTACCGCGAGGACGCGCTGAAGCTGTTCAAGGACAGCACCAACTTCGGCGACTATTTCGGCAGCATGAAAGTCGGCGAAACCTTCCGCCAGCCGGAGCTGGCCGCGACCCTGGAACGCATCGCCGACCAGGGCGCCAAGGAGTTCTACGAGGGCAAGACCGCCGACCTGCTGGTGGCGCAGATGCAGGCCGACAAAGGCCTGATCACCAAGCAGGACCTGCAGGACTACAAGGTCGCCTGGCGTGAGCCGCTGCAGGTCAACTGGCGCGGCAACACCCTGTACACCGCGCCGCCGCCCAGCTCTGGCGGCGTCGCCCTGGCGCAACTGATGACCATCAAGGAAGAACGCACGGCGGACTTCAAGGGCGTCGCGCTGAACTCGGCCAAGTACATCCACCTGCTGGCGGAAATCGAAAAACGCGTGTTCGCCGACCGCGCCGATTACCTTGGCGACCCGGCGTTCTCCGAGGTGCCGGTCAAGCAGCTGACCGATCCGGCCTACCTGAAAAAACGCGCCGCCGAGATCAACCCGACGGCCATCTCGCCCACCGAAAAAGTCCGCCCGGGCCTGGAGCGGCACCAGACCACGCACTTCTCCATCGTTGATGCCGACGGCAACGCGGTGAGCAATACCTACACCCTCAACTGGGACTACGGCAGCGGCGTGGTGGTCAAGGGCGCGGGCTTCCTGCTCAACGACGAAATGGACGACTTCAGCGCCAAGCCCGGGGTGGCCAACGCCTTTGGCGTGGTCGGCGGCGACGCCAACGCCATCGCGCCGGGCAAGCGCATGCTGTCGTCCATGAGCCCGAGCCTGGTGACCCGCGACGGCAAGGTCACCCTGGTGCTGGGCACGCCGGGCGGGTCGCGGATCTTCACCTCGATCTTCCAGGTGCTGAACAACCTCTACGACTTCGACCTGCCGCTGGAAAAAGCCGTGGCCGCGCAGCGCGTGCATCACCAGTTGCTGCCCAAGGACACTATTTACTACGACACCTACGCACCGCTCACCGGCAAGGTCGCCGACGAGCTGAAAGCCCTGGGCTACACCCTGGAAGACCAGGGCTGGGAGATGGGCGATATCCAGGCAATCCGGGTCACCGGCCGCCAGTTGGAAACGGCCTCCGACCCGCGCGGACGCGGCGTGGGCAAAGTCGTCAAATAACCTGCACCTGTAGGAGCGAGCTTGCTCGCGATGGCGTCCTGCCTGACCCACCGCGTGGTCTTGATCGCGAGCAAGCTCGCTCCTACAGAAAGCCATTCCTCCCCGTGGCCACTGGCTACGGGGTTCTGCTCCTTGCGCTACAGCGGATGAAAATCCCCCTCGCCAATTTTCATTATTCGCGACACGACCTGTCTGTCCGCGACAAAGCGTGTCTCTGTGCGAAAGTTACTTTCATGTGGTTTGAAAATCCGGTCGCAAAATGATTTATGAGTTTCATAAGCATTCGACGTGACCCTTTTTCGAGGAGTACCGCATGACACCTGCATCGGGCTACTGGCTGCTGGGCTATGCCGCCATCGCCATCATCGCGCTGATCGTCCTGATCGCGCGTTACCGGATCAATCCGTTCATTGTCATCACCCTGGTCTCGGTGGGCCTGGCGTTGATGGCCGGGATGCCGCCGTCCGGCGTGGTCGGGGCCTACGAGGCGGGTGTCGGCAAGACCCTCGGGCACATCGCCCTGGTGGTGGCCCTGGGCACCATGCTCGGCAAGATGATGGCCGAGTCCGGTGGCGCGGAGCAGGTGGCGCGGACCCTGATCGACCGTTTCGGCGAGCGCAACGCGCACTGGGCGATGGTCTGCATCGCCTTCCTGGTGGGCCTGCCGCTGTTCTTCGAGGTCGGTTTCGTGTTGCTGGTGCCGATCGCCTTCACCGTGGCGAAGCGTGTCGGTGTGTCGATCCTGATGGTCGGCCTGCCGATGGTCGCCGGCCTGTCGGTGGTGCATGCCCTGGTGCCGCCGCACCCGGCGGCGATGCTGGCGGTGCAGGCCTATCAGGCGTCGGTGGGGCAGACCCTGCTGTACGCGATCCTGATCGGCATTCCCACGGCGATCATCGCCGGCCCCCTGTACGCCAAGTTCATCGTGCCGCGCATCCAGCTGCCGGCGGAAAACCCGCTGGCGCGCCAGTTCATCGAGCGTGAGCCGCGCACCCGCCTGCCCAGTTTTTCGATCACCATGGCCACCATCCTGTTGCCGGTGGTGCTGATGCTGATCGGCGGCTGGGCCAACCTGATCTCCACCCCGGGCAGCGGCCTCAACCAGTTCCTGCTGTTTATCGGCAACTCGGTGATCGCCCTGTTGCTGGCGACCCTGCTGAGCTTCTGGACCCTCGGCCTGGCCCAGGGCTTCAACCGCGAATCGATCCTCAGGTTCACCAACGAATGCCTGGCGCCGACCGCCAGCATCACCCTGCTGGTGGGCGCCGGCGGCGGCCTGAACCGGATCCTGGTGGACGCCGGGGTCACCGACCAGATCGTCGGCCTGGCCCATGAATTCCAGCTGTCGCCGCTGCTGATGGGCTGGCTGTTCGCCGCGCTGATGCGCATCGCCACCGGCTCGGCCACCGTGGCCATGACCACCGCCTCGGGCGTGGTGGCGCCGGTGGCCATCGGCCTGGGCTATCCCCACCCGGAACTGCTGGTGCTGGCCACCGGCGCTGGGTCGGTGATCTTCTCCCACGTCAACGACGGCGGCTTTTGGCTAATCAAGGAATACTTCAATATGACCGTGACCCAGACCTTCAAGACCTGGACGGTGCTGGAGACCCTGATCTCGGTGGTCGCCTTCGCCCTGACCGTCGGTCTTGCCCAACTGCTTTGAGCCCAGGTGCCGTCCATGGACATCCTCTACCAGATCCGTTCCCGCCAGGACTCCTTCAGCGCCGGCGAGGGCCGCATCGCCCGCTTGATGCTGGATGACGTCGGCTTCGCCGCCTCGGCCAGCCTGGAACAGCTGGCGCAGCAGGCGGAAGTCAGCGCCGCCACCCTGTCGCGGTTTGCCCGCAGCGTGGGCTGTCGCGACCTGCGCGACCTGCGCCTGCAACTGGCCCAGGCCAGCGGCGTCGGCAGCCGTTTTCTCGACCCGGCGGGCACCCCGGAGCAGTCGGGTTTCTACCGGCAGATCGTCGGCGATATCGAGTCGACCCTGCACCAGCACCTGGCGGGGTTCGACGAGTCGCGCTTTCGCGATGCGGTGCGCTTGCTGGGCAAGGCGCAGATGATTCACGCCTTCGGCATGGGCGGCTGTTCCACCTTGTGCAGCGACGAATTGCAGGTGCGCCTGGTGCGCCTCGGTTACCCCATCGCCGCCTGCCACGACCCGGTGATGATGCGGGTGACCGCCGCGGCCCTGGGCCCGCAACACGCGCTGATCGCCTGCTCCCTGACCGGCATCACCCCCGAATTGCTGGAGACCGTCGAACTGGCCCGCAGCTACGGCGCCAGCGTGCTCGCCATCACCCTGGCCGACTCGCCGCTGGCGGAGCTGGCGGATGTGCTGCTGCCGCTGCAGAGCGCCGAGACCTCCTTCATCTACAAACCCACGGCCGCGCGCTACGGCATGCTGTTGGCCATCGATGTGCTGGCCACCGAGCTGGCGCTGGCCCTGCCCGAAGACAACCAGGAACGCCTGCGCCGCATCAAGCTGGCCCTGGACGATTACCGCGGCGGCGACGATTGCCTGCCGCTGGGAGACTGACATGCTTTACGACACCCTGATCCGCAACGCCCTGGTGATCGACGGCAGCGACCGCCCGGCTTACCCCGCCGATGTCGCCCTGCTCGAGGGCCGCATCGCCCGCATCGGCGACCTGCAAGGCGCCCGCGCCAGCGAAGAAATCGACGCCGCCGGGCGGGTGCTGGCCCCCGGTTTTATCGACGTGCACACCCACGACGACACCGTGGTGATCCGCCAGCCGCAGATGCTGCCCAAGCTCAGCCAGGGCGTGACCACGGTGATCGTCGGCAACTGCGGCATCAGTGCCTCGCCGGTGAATCTGCGCGGCGAGCCACCGGACCCGATGAACCTTCTGGGCAGCCAGGCGGCCTTCGTCTACCCGCGTTTTCGCGACTACCGCGCGGCGGTGGACGCCGCGCAGCCGGCGGTCAATGTGGCGGCGCTGATCGGCCACACGGCGCTGCGCAGCAACCACCTGGACGACCTGTATCGCACCGCCACGGCCGAGGAAATCGCCGCCATGCGCGAGCAGTTGCGGGCCAGCCTGGAAGACGGCGCCCTCGGCTTATCCACAGGCCTGGCCTACGCCAGCGCCTTCTCGGCCGAGACCGACGAGGTGCTGCAACTGGCCGCGGAACTGAGCGCCTTCGGCGCGGTGTACACCACCCACCTGCGCAGTGAGTTCGAGCCGGTGCTGGAGGCCATGGACGAGGCGTTCCTGATCGGCCGCCAGGCCAAGGCACCGGTGATCATTTCCCACCTCAAATGTGCGGGGGCGGGCAATTGGGGCCGTAGCCCACAGTTGCTGGCGTCCCTGGAGCAGGCGGCGAAAGACCATCCGGTGGGCTGCGACTGCTACCCCTACGCGGCCAGTTCCTCGACCCTCGACCTCAAGCAGGTCACCGATGCCTTTCGCATCACCATCACCTGGTCCACCCCGCACCCGGAACTGGGCGGCCGCGACCTGATGGACATCGCCATCGAGTGGGGCACGACTCTGCTGGAGGCCGCGCGGCGCCTGCAACCGGCCGGCGCGGTGTACTACGGCATGGACGAAGCCGATGTGCGGCGCATTCTTGCCCACCCGCTGTCGATGATCGGTTCCGACGGCCTGCCGGAAGACCCGTTCCCCCATCCACGGCTGTGGGGCGCCTTTCCACGGGTACTCGGGCACTTCAGCCGCGACCTCGGCCTGTTCCCGCTGCACACCGCGGTGCACAAGATGACTGGCCTGTCGGCGGCGCGTTTCGGCCTCAAGCAGCGTGGCGAAATCCGCGAAGGGCACTGGGCCGACCTGGTGCTGTTCGACCCGGCGCGGGTCCGCGATGTCGCCGACTTCAAAAGCCCGCAACAAGCGGCCGAGGGGATCGACGGCGTGTGGGTCAACGGCGTGCGCAGCTATGCCGAAGGCCAGGCCAATGGCCGCCGGGAGGGGCGCTTCCTGGCGCGGCAAGGGGATTTGCGCGAAGGGTTCAACGGCTGAAGGCGTGCGGCGTCGAATAGGTGAACACCGTCACAATGGTGGCCTGATGATATTAAAGAAAGCCTTGGCCTAGCCGAAGTGCTGACATCCACCTGCTATACCGTGGACATCTTTCATCAGGGAGTCGTGCAATGAGCTTTGGCAAAACCACCCCCATCCTGCGGATTTTCGACGAGGCCAAGGCGCGGGAGTTTTATATCGACTTCCTGGGCTTCACGCTCGACTGGCAGCATCGCTTCGAAGACAACTTCCCGCTGTATATGCAGGTGTCGCGTGGGGAGTGCGTGCTGCACCTGTCGGAGCACCATGGCGACAGCACGCCGGGCTCTGCGTTGCGCATCGAGACCGACGAGCTGGAAGCCTTCCAGCAGCAGTTGCTGGCCAAGGATTACCGCTTCGCCCACCCACAGATCCAGGCCATGCCCTGGGGTAGCCAGGACCTGACGGTACTCGATCCGTTCGGCAATCGGCTGGTGTTTACCAACGCCATTTGCGTCTGAGCCAGCGCTTCGCATCTTGCGCCTGGACCTTGTAGCCGCTGCCGAGCGCAGCGAGGCTGCGACAGGACCGCAGGTCCTCCAGCGGTCTCAAGAACCTTGCGCCCCCTGCGGGGTCGATCGCAGCCTCGCGGGCTCGGCAGCGGCTACAGGGTTAGGGTGTTCGCTGGGTCTGCCGGAATTCTCCCGGGGTCATGCCGGTGCGGCTTTTGAAGGTCCGGTGAAAGGAGCGCTGTTCGGTAAAGCCCAGGTATTGGGAAATATCGTGAATCGCCAGATCGCTGTGCAGCAGGTAATGCTCGGCGAGCTCCTGGCGCAGGTCATCGAGAATCTGCTGGTAGCCGGTGCCGGCCTGTTGCAGCTGGCGCTGCAGGGTGCGCACGGAGGTGGCCAGTTGTTTCGCCACCTGCTCCTTGCGTGGCAGGCCTTCCTTGAGCAGCTGGCGCAGAACGTTTTTCACCTGTTGCGGCAGCGGCGCATCGCTTAGCGAGGCCATCAGGCCCAGGGCATGTTCCTCCAGGGTACGCAGCAACTGGGCGTCGGCCTGGCGCAGGGGCAACTGCATGTATTGCGCAGGCGCGATCAGCGCCGAATAGGCTTGGTCGAACAGCACCGGGCTGCCGAAAAATGCCTCGTACTGGGCCAGCTCGGCCCCCGCCGGCAGCGAATGCTCGAACCACACGGCGATGGGGCTCAACCGGGTATCGGCGATCCACTGTGCGTACAGCAGCCACGACGCCAGCACGTTCTCCACCATGTGCCGGCGCGAGGTGGGGCGCTGGTGGCGGCAGCTCCAGGTCAAGTGGATTTGCCCGTCGACCTGCTCGGCACGGCTGACGCCCATGTCGCCCACCAGCTTCTCGAACGGCATGATCCGGTTCATCGCGTCGCCCAGGGTCGCGCAGTTCATGGTGATGTAGCCCAGCACGTTCCACGAGTTGGGCAGTACGAACCGCGCCGAGTTGAGCCCGAACAACGGGTCTGCCGAATGCTCGCAGAAATAGTCCAGCAAACGCTCATGGGCCTCGCCGGGCAGGCGCAGGCTGTTGTCGCTCAATTGCCCGGCCTGCAAGCCCGCGGCCGCCAGCGCAGGTTCAATGGCGATACCCAGCTGCTCGGCATAGCGCAGGTACTTGAGCAGCGGTGGGACCGAGGTGTAGCCGAGGCTGTGCATGGTGGGTTTCCTGGCGCCGGGACGTGGATGGACGCGCGCGGGAACCGAGTGGGAGGCTGTTCCAGCAGGCGTCGGCGCCCTGAAAGGTAATTTGAAAGCGGGACTAAAGTAAATGCTTCGGCCCCTTGTCCCCGGCTGACCCAATTGGCTACTCGAACTGGCCTGATGCGACCGTGACACCCGTGCGCCGCGAACTAGTATGGAGGCCTTGCAAACCAACACTTACAAGCACGACACAAGGGGCACAGGCATGCGACGCTGGAACGGCTGGGGCGAACAAAGCACGGTGGTCGAATTGCCCGCCCAGGGCGCGGGGTTTCTTGCGCAGCGTATCGGCGCGGGGAGCCGACTGGCGGATGCTTCGCTGGAAACCGCGTTGGCCCGGGTGCCGCCGTCGCGCCTGATGCCCCATGCGCTGTACAGCATCGAGGCCCATGACCGGCTGCTGCATGCCCGCGGCCAGAGCCTGCCGGACTGGCTGGCCCTGCGCGAAGGCACGCTGGAGCGCTACCCGGACGGCGTGGCCTTTCCCGATAGCGCCGAGCAGGTTCGCCAGTTGCTGGCCCTGGCCGAACAGCAGGACCTGTGCCTGATCCCCTACGGCGGCGGCACCTCGGTGGCCGGCCACATCAACCCACCCGTTTCGACGCGGCCGGTACTGACCGTGTCCATGGCGCGGATGAATCGCCTGCTGGAGCTGGACGAAAGCAGCCTGATCGCCACCTTCGGCCCCGGTGCCAGCGGCCCGCAGGTGGAAAGCCAGTTGCGCGCCCGCGGCTATACCCTGGGGCACTTCCCGCAGTCCTGGGAGCTGTCGACCCTGGGCGGCTGGGTCGCCAGCCGCTCCAGTGGCCAGCAGTCCCTGCGCTACGGGCGCATCGAGCAGTTGTTCGCCGGCGGCACCCTGGAAACCTTCGCCGGCCCCTTGCAGATTCCCGCGTTCCCGGCGTCGGCCGCGGGGCCGGACCTGCGCGAGGTGGTGCTGGGTTGCGAGGGCCGCTTCGGGATCATTTCCTCGGTCAAGGTGCGGGTCAGCGCGCTGGTCGAGGACGAGCGCTTCTATGGCGTGTTCCTGCCGGACTGGCCCAAGGCGCTGCAGGCCATCCGCCAACTGGCCCAGGCCCGGGTGCCGCTGTCCATGCTGCGGCTGTCGAACGCGGTGGAAACCGAGACCCAGCTGGCCCTGGCCGGCCATCCGCGGCAGATCGCCTGGCTGGAGAAATACCTGAAGCTGCGCGGGGCGGGGCAGGGCAAGTGCCTGCTGACCTTCGGCGTGACCGGCAACCGCCAGCAGAACGCCCTGTCCCTGCGCCAGGCCAGGCAGCACCTGAAAGCCTTCGGCGGGGTGTTCACCGGCACCTTGCTGGGCAACAAGTGGGCGCATAACCGCTTTCGTTTTCCCTACCTGCGCGAGAGCCTCTGGCATGCCGGCTATGTGGTCGACACCCTGGAGACCGCCACCGACTGGAGCAATGTCGACAACCTGTTGCAGCGCATCGAGGCCAGCCTGCGCGATTGCCTGGCGGCCGAAGGCGAACAGGTCCATGTCTTCACCCACCTGTCGCATGTCTACGGCGAAGGCTCGAGCATCTACAGCAGCTACGTGTTCCGCCCGGCCGCGGATTACCCGGCCACCCTGGCCCGCTGGAAGGCGCTAAAGCATGCGGCCAGCCAGACCATCGTCGAGCACGGCGGCACCATCAGCCACCAGCACGGCGTGGGCAAGGACCACGCGCCCTACCTGGTGCACGAAAAAGGCGAACTGGCGATCGCCGCCCTGCGCAGCCTCAGCCGGCACTTCGACCCTGCCGGGCGCCTCAACCCCGGCACCCTGCTGGAGGAGTAAGGCCCATGAGCACGGATTGGAATGCCCAATGGCGCCAGGCACAGCTGCCGACCCTGGCGGGCCAGAGCTGGGACCTGATCGTGATCGGCGGCGGCATCAGCGGGGCCGGGATCCTGCGTGAGGCGGCGCGGCGCGGCTGGCTCTGCCTGCTGCTGGAACAGCGCGACTTTGCCTGGGGCACTTCCAGCCGCTCTTCGAAGATGGTCCATGGCGGCCTGCGCTACATCGCCAAGGGCCAATGGCGCCTGACCCGCGATTCGGTGCGCGAACGCCAGCGCCTGCTCGACGAAGCGCCCGGGCTGGTGGAGCCCATGAGCTTTCTGATGCCGCACTATCGCGGTGTGTTTCCCGGGCCGCGGGTGTTCGGTGGCCTGCTGGCGGTGTACGACGCCCTGGCCGGGCGGCGCAACCATCGTTTCCACGACGTCGAGCAGATGCGTTACCTGGCGCCCGGCATCAAGGCCGAAGGCTTGCTGGGCGGCTCGTGTTTTCTCGATGCCCTGACCGACGATGCCCGGCTGGTGATGCGGGTGCTGGCCGAGGCGCGGGCCGATGGCGCCCAGGCGTTCAATGGCCTGCGTGTGCAGCAGGTGCTGCGCGAACGGGGGCGAGTGTGCGGAGTGTCGGTCGAGGACGTGGAAAGCGGCCAGGCGCTGACCCTGCGTTGCGCGGTGCTGGCGGTGGCGAGCGGGGCCTGGGCCGGGCGTTTCGCGCCGCCTGGCGAGAACCGCCACTTGCGGCCCTTGCGCGGCAGCCACCTGTTGCTGCCCGGCTGGCGCTTGCCGGTGGCCCAGGCATTCAGCTTCCTGCATGACAGCGACCGGCGCCCGGTGTTCGTGTTTCCCTGGGAAGGCGCCACCGTGGTCGGCACCACCGACCTCGATCACCGCGAAGACCTCGACCAGAGCGCGCGCATCAGTGCCGAGGAGCTGGCCTATCTGCTGGCGGCCTGCGAGCAGCAATTTCCCGAGGCGCGCATCGGCGCCGCCGATGTGCTGTCGACCTGGTCCGGGGTGCGCCCGGTGGTGGGCAGCGCCGACGCGGCGGGCAAGCCTTCCAGTGAAACCCGCGAGCATGCGCTGTGGTGCGAGCCGGGCTGCGTGACCCTGGCCGGCGGCAAGCTGACCACCTTTCGTACCCAGGCCCTCGAGGTGTTGCAGGCCTGTGCGGCGATGCTCGGGCGGACCCTGGACGATGCCGACGCGGCGGTGTTCGCGGCCGTGCCGGCGGTGGAGGTCGCGGGCCTGAGCAGCGGCCAGCTGCGCCGCCTGGCCGGGCGCCATGGGCGCGACCTGCCGCGACTGGCGCAATGGCTGGCGCAGCTGGGATGCGGCTGCGTCGGCAGCAGCGACACCTTGTGGGCCGAGCTGGCGTTTGCCGCCCAAAGCGAGATGGTCCTGCACCTGGACGACCTGCTGCTGCGCCGCACCCGCCTGGGCCTGTTGCTGGCCAACGGCGCGGCGGCCGAACTGCCGGCGATCCGCGCCCTGTGCCAGCCCCTGCTCGGTTGGGACGACGCGCGCTGGGAACAGGAACAACAGCGTTATCACGACCTGTGGCTGCGTTATCACAGCCTGCCCGAGGTTGCCTATAGAAGCCTACCCAAGAGCCATCCATGAACAACGACAAGCCCTATCTGCTGGCGATCGACAATGGCACCCAGAGCGTGCGGGCCCTGTTGTTCGACCTGCAAGGCAACCTGCTGGGCAAGGGCAAGGTCGAGTTGCAGGCCTACTATTCCAGCCAACCCGGCTGGGCCGAGCAGGACCCCGATTACTACTGGCGCAAACTCGGCGAGGCCTGCCAGCAGTTGTGGCAGCAGACCGGCATCGATCGCCGGCAGATCCGCGGCGTGTCGCTGACGACCCAGCGCGGCACCCTGATCAACGTCGATGCCGACGGCAAGCCCTTGCGTCCGGCGATCCTCTGGCTCGACCAGCGCCAGACCGAAGTCGAGGGCGATATCAAGGGGCCCTGGAGCTGGCTGTTCAAGCTGATCGGGGCCCAGGCCACGGTGGACTACTTTCGCGCCCAGGCCGAGGTCAACTGGATCGCCCGGCACCAGCCCGACGTCTGGGCGGCCACCGACAAGCTGTTGCTGCTGTCGGGCTTTCTCACCCATCGGCTGACCGGGAACTTTGTCGACTCGGTCGGCTGTTGCGTGGCCTTTTTGCCCTTCGACTACAAGCGCCTGCGCTGGGCCGCGCCCCGTGACTGGAAATGGCAGGCCCTGGCGGTGCGTCCCGAGCAGCTGCCGAGCCTGCGCAAGCCGGGCGAGGTCCTGGGGCATATCAGCGCCGCGGCCAGCCAACTGACCGGGATTCCCGAAGGCCTGCCGCTGATTGCCGCGGGGGCCGACAAGGCCTGTGAAGTGCTGGGTTCCGGGGTGCAGGACAGCAGCACCGCCTGCCTGTCCTACGGCACCACGGCGACCATCACCACCACCCGGTCCCGCTACCGGGAAATCATCCCGCTGATCCCGCCTTACCCCTCGGCGATGCCCGACCATTACAACTGCGAAGTGATGATCTATCGCGGCTACTGGATGGTCAGCTGGTTCAAGCAGGAGTTCGGCCTGCGGGAAATGCAGCAGGCCCGCGAGCAGGGGCTGGAGCCGGAGGTGTTGTTCGATGCGTTGGTCAACGCGGTGCCGCCCGGCTCCATGGGGCTGATGCTGCAACCTTACTGGTCGCCCGGAATCCGCGAGCCGGGCGTCGAGGCCAAGGGCGCGATGATCGGCTTTGGCGATGTGCACACCCGGGCGCATATCTACCGGGCGATTCTCGAGGGCCTGGCTTACGCCCTGCGCCAGGGCAAGGAACGCATCGAGCAGCGCACCCGCACCCCGATTACCTGCTTGCGGGTGGCCGGCGGCGGTTCCCAGAGCGACGCGGCCATGCAATTGACGGCAGACATTTTCGGCCTGCCCGCCGAGCGTCCGCATGTGTACGAAGCCTCCGGGCTTGGCGCGGCGATTGCCTGTGCGGTCGGGCTGGGCCTGTACCCGGATTTCCCCACGGCCATTGCCGGCATGACCCGCGTCGCCGAGGTCTTCCAGCCGCAACCCCAGGCGCAGCAGCTCTATCAACGGCTGTACCGCGAGGTGTATGTGCGCATGTACCGCCAGCTCAGCCCGCTGTACCGCAGTATTCGCGAGATCACCGGTTACCCGGCCTGAACCCGGCCGCACGCCAGCGGTTGTCGCGCCCGGGTTTTGCCGGCGCGTGCCGAACCTGGCGTACGACACGCCGATCGCGGCGTCCGACGGTTTGCGCACGGCCGACGACATGCCGTCGGCGTTGCGCTTGCGCGGGACCCGGTAAGGGCCGGCTTCGTCTTGCCTCGGGCTGGCTGGCGCGGCGATGCAGGGTTCAAGACGCTGTCGCGGGTGCCGATACGCAAGAGGCCGGCACGCTTGGGGGAGCGCGAAAGCTCCCCCTGACCCTTTCAGGAACGGAGTCCAAAAAAATGAACACAGCCATTGCATGGCCGGAGGTTTTTCTCGGGGCGTTCGATGCGATCAGCGAGCGCATGGCGCAGGTGCTGGAGCTGAGCGATTGCCGGGAGCACTGGATTCAGGCCGAGCTCAGCCTGTATGCCTGGCAGCAGGGTTATCCGGATATCTGGACCAGCGGTAAGGCCGGAGGACGTACGAAAGTCGACCTGTACACGGAAGATCTCGACATGGCGGCCGAGGTGAAATGCCTGGGGGATGTGTCTTTTGCCAGGTGCTTGATGGGCAAGGGGATGGGTGAGACCCGATCCGTTCTTCGAGAGGATGGGGATGGGCGGCTCTGGTTTCCTCAAGTCGATCCGGGTGAGTCTCTGGTCTGGTCGGTGTTTGCGGATCTGCATCGGTTGCGACGGATGGAGGGGGTTCGGAATAAGTTTCTGGTTCTGGTGATTGCCAAGGATTATGTGGCGGAGACGCAGATGGGGGAGACGCTGCGGCGGCTTCGTTTGTCGCAAGAGGAGTGGTCGTTGGAGTTGAAGAATGCCACGGTGCGGATTTGGCGGATCGAGTAATTCGGGCTGGCTGCCGTAGGAGCGAGGCTTGCCCGCGATGGCGTCCGTTCTGGCGCTGCATTTTTTGGACGGGGTACATATCCGTTTCTGCGGTAACGGCCACGCGCGCCTGTCCCCTGATGAACACCTCCACTCGGCCTCCCGATGGGGCGGGTAGATCAAGATCAAAAGCCGGGCGCGACCTACCGGTCGGCGCTAAATTTTGTAGCCGCTGCCGAGCCTGCGAGGCTGCGATCGACCCCGAAGGGGGCGCAGGGATTTTGAAACCGCTGGAGGACCTTCGGTCCTATCGCAGCCTCGCGGGCTCGGCAGCGGCTACAGACCGGTTATATCGGCGCTTTTTGTAGGAGCGAGCTTGCTCGCGATCAGGTCCTTCGGCTGACAGGTTTGTCGTGTAAGACGCTGTCTGAAAGTGAGGCTCTTCGCTTTATCTTGTAAGGCTTTTCCGAGAAACTCCGGGGCGCTTGCGTCTGGGAAGGGCGCTGTCTAGCCTCGGGTTTGTCACCGGTTTTTCGGTGATCGGGTTTAGCAGCTCGAGGAAAATCCAGACGTACAAGCTCCCTATCTAACTCGTTGGCATTTCTTGTTGACTTGTTTGTTATGGCAGCTGTGCGCGGGGCACCCTTGGGTGCGCTGGGTCTCTGGAGTCCTGGTCTGCTAACCCGCGTATAGCTGCCACCCTATTTTCGTTTAGCAGCGACGGGTGATGGCTCCACTACTCCGGAGTTACGCCATGAAAAAGCTCGTCCCCGATCCGCCCGTTTCCCTTCCGTGCTCACGTAGAAATCCTGAGCATGATCGTGCCAACGAAAGCATTCTTCAGGCGCTGTGCCGGCATCGTGGTGATGGTTCGCCGATGGATGCGCTCAAGCCAACCGTGGGCACTGTCGTTGGCCAGGATTCGTTGTTTTGTGTACGTGAAGGCATCAGCGCCGAGGAGGCGTTGCTTCACGTTTCGATCCTGCTCAAGGCGGCCGAAGAGGTGTCCGATGAGATCACCGAGCGGGCCAGCGGTGTGGAGCGTGGCCTGATCTGGTCGTTGATCCATAACGTGGAGATGGCACGGGGTGTGGTGGATGCGCTGCTCGACGGCGGCCGCCGGCCCACGCAAGCCTGAACCCGGACCCCGAACCCCGAACCCCGAACCTTGGAACCTTGGAACCTGGAACCCGAACCCTGTAGCCGCTGCCGAGCCCGCGAGGCTGCGATCGGCCTGGGCGGCATTCCGACGAAGCGGACGCAAAGGTCCTGAGACCGCCGAAGGCCTTTGGCCTTATCGCAGCCTGCGGCAGCAGCTACAGGGATTGGGGAAGGTGGGCGGCCTATCGCGAGCGAGGTTGCTCGCGATAGGGCCTTGAGGGTCAGACGCGGAAGTGGCTGACCATCATTTGCAGCTGGTTGCCCAGGCGTGCCAGTTCGACGCTGGAGGCGGCGGTTTCATCGCTGGCGGCGGCGGTCTGTTCCGAGACGTCGCGCACGTTGATGATGCTGCGGCTGATTTCCTCGGCCACGGCGCTCTGCTGTTCGGCAGCGGCGGCGATCTGCTGGTTCATCGACTGGATGTTCGACACCGTGCGGGTGATGTTCTCCAGGGAGACGCCGGCCTTGCGGGTCAGGTCGACGCTGCTGTCGGTCAGGCTGCGGCTGTTGTTCATCACGTTGGCCACTTGCTGGGTGCCGTTCTGCAGGCCGGCCACCAGGCCTTCGATTTCCTCGGTGGATTTCTGCGTGCGTTGCGCCAGGGCGCGGACTTCGTCGGCGACCACGGCGAAACCGCGGCCGGCTTCACCGGCGCGGGCGGCTTCGATGGCGGCGTTCAGCGCCAGCAGGTTGGTCTGTTCGGCCACGGCCTTGATCACGTCCATGACGCTGCCGATCTTCTGGCTTTCCTGTTGCAGCACGCTCATGGCGTCGGTGGAACGCACCACTTCGCTGGCCAGGCGTTCGATCTGGGCGATGGCTTCGGCTACCACCTTGTCGCCTTCGCGGGCTTCGCCGTCGGCGGCGGCCGCGGCTTGCGAGGCTTCTTCGGCGTTGCGCGCGACTTCCTGCACGGTGGCGGTCATCTCGTGCATGGCGGTGGCCACCTGGTCGGTCTCGACCTTCTGGCTGTTGACCCCGGCGCTGGTTTCCTCGGTCACCGCCGACAGTTCCTCGGCGGCGCTGGCGATCTGGGTCACGCCGTCGCGGATGCCACCGATCAGTTCGCGCAGGGTCACGCCCATGCGGCCGATGCCTTGTTGCAGCACGCCGAGTTCGTCGCGGCGGGTGACGCGCACGTCCTGGGTCAGGTCGCCGGACGCGATGCGCTCGACCACGGTCATGGTTTCACGCAGTGGACGGGTGATCTGGCGGGTGATGATCACCGCGGCCAGGATGCCCACCAGCAGCGCCAGCAGGGTGCTGATCAGTTGCAGGCTGCGGGCCTGGACGCTTTCTTCGTCGCGGCGGTCGAGCTGGAACTGGTACAGCTCTTCGCTCTGGCTGACGATCAGGGCGCCCTGTTCGGTCATTTCCTTGCGCGCCTGGCCGGCTTCGCTGACCGCGGCCTTGAAGGTCAGCAGGGAGGTGCGGTAGTCATCCAGCGCGGTTTTCAACTGGCGCAGGGCATCGCCCTGGGTGCTGCTGAAATGGCTGTCCAGGCCACCCAGCGCGGCAATCGCCGCGTTGATCTGGGCGGCGGCATTGCGTTCGGCGTCCGCGGTGCTGTTGTAGATGTATTCACGGACTTCGAAGCGCGCCAGCAGGAACTCCTCACGGGCCTTGGTGATGGCCTGGAACTGTTCGAAGCGCTGGTCGCTCAGGGGCATTTGCTGAACGCGCGTGGTGATGCTGTTGATCAGGTTGCGCGCCGTTTCCGAGTTGCCGTTCATCACCGCGCGGGCAGCATTGGCGTTGCGGTAGGCGTTGCGCATCTTGTTCAGGGACGCCTGGTAGGCGCTGATGGTGGTGCCCTGTTCCTTGAGCAGCTTGATGTTGGCCGGGTTCTTGAAGCTGTTCTGCAGCTTCTGTTGCTGGGCCGAGAAGTCGTCCAGGGAGGCCTGCACATTCTGCGCGGCGGTTTCGTCGCCGTTGGTCAGCATGTATTGCAGGCGGGTCACGCGCAGCTTGGTCAGCCCGGCGTTCAGTTGGGTGATGTCGCTCATCCAGTTGCTGCGGTCGATCAGACCGCCCAGGCTGGTCCAGCCCGTGATGGCGAGGATGGTAGTCAGGGCCAGGACCAGGCCGAAGCCCAGGCCTAACTTGAGGTTGACGCTGATGTTGCCGAACCAGCTATTCATGCAATTCCTCCAGGAACGTTGTGCTGCTTGATCATGTATCGCTGGAAGATTGTTGTTATTGGTGGCCAGCAAGGATTTGTTCGCAGGTGTGTATCGGCGGCAAGGGCAATAGCTGAAACGATTTCGTCGCATTAGTTTTTTGCACCATTTTGGGGCTTTCCAAGGGCCTGATTTCGCTCCAGAAACCGCCTGGCCGATTGAGCTTTTTTTCACATCCGTTTCACTGGGCGGCCACGCCTCGCTGCCTAAAGTCCGACCCTCG
The DNA here is from genome assembly GCF_059416085.1 of Pseudomonas sp. GW821-FHT09E12. Taxonomy (NCBI): domain Bacteria; kingdom Pseudomonadati; phylum Pseudomonadota; class Gammaproteobacteria; order Pseudomonadales; family Pseudomonadaceae; genus Pseudomonas; species Pseudomonas sp. GW821-FHT09E12. The sequence continues at coordinate 55,179 of NZ_JBWKOM010000003.1, forward strand.
ATCGGGTGCCACGCACTCGATTTGTCATGAGCGGCGGTTAGCGTCTGCTGCGCTGCTCAACTCAATGTCTGGTGGTCATATAGGGGCGGCTCGCACGTGGCGTCAGGACTCAGTCTTCCGGTGGCAAAGCCCGCGCTCGTCGCGAGCCGTTTTGCCCGTTATCGCAATAGCCTGGTGATTGCCCTGGTGGCCTTGCTGGTGCTGCCGCTGGTGTTCTTTCTGCTCAAGCCCGCGGCGGTGCCGGACCTGGCCCACGGCAACCTGGCCGGCGCCAGGGCCTTGAGCGCCGGCTGGGCCAAGGGCCAGATGATTGTGCTGATTCGTCATGTGGAGCGTTGCGACCATTCCAGGGCCGCCTGCCTGAACGTGCCCGACGGCATCACCGACCGTGCCCGTGACGTGGCGGTGGGGGTCGGCGCGCAGTTCGAGCACCTGGGGCTGGACAAGGCCGACATTTACCACAGCCCGCTGACCCGCGCGGTACAGACCTCGGGTTATATGTTCAGCAAGGCCGGCAGTGGCGAAGACTGGCTGTTCGACTGCAAACGCAGCATGTTGCGCGATGCCCTGGCGCACAAGGTGGCCGGGCGCAACCTGGTGCTGGTGACCCACAGCGAATGCATGGCCGCGCTGGAGAAGGCGCTGAAGCTGCCGTCTTCGACCCTGGGCTACGGCGCCTCGTTGTTCGTCTCCACCGATACCCTCGACGGGCGTCCGCACATGCTCGGCTTCATCGAAGCCAGCGACTGGCGTTCCATCGCCTTCAACCGCCCCTGACCGTCCCTTGTCCGAGACTCTGACTATGCCGGCGTTTTCCCGTCCCCGCTTTACGGCCTGGAGCTTTTATAAATGGAACCTCGGCCTGCCGCTGCTGTGCGCGGCGCTGGTGTTCCTGATGTTCGACATGACCCGGATCGACATCGCCTTCAGCGACCTGTTCTTCGATCCGCTGAGCCAGACCTTCCCGCTGGATCACTCCCATCTGTTCGAGAAGATCACCCACAAGTGGGCGCGGATCATCCCCAACTGGACCGGCGAGCTGGCGTTGATCGGGCTGCTGCTGTCGTTTGTCTGGCCGCTGTTCAAGGGCGCAAGGTTCGGCCGCGGCAAGGCCCTGCTGGAGAAGCTCCGCGTGGCGCCAGTATTGCGTTTTACCGCGCGCCATCGCCGGGACCTGCTGTTCGTGGTGGTGGCCTTCGCCCTCTGCACTGGGGCGATTCACTACCTCAAGGGCCACACCAGCGTGTACTGCCCGGTGGAAACCACCCAGTACGCCGGCAAGATCGAGCACAAGGAGTGGTATGAGAACTTCGAGCTGTTGAAGACCGCCGGTGACGGCCGCTGCTGGCCGGGCGGCCATGCCTCGGGCGGTTTCACCATGCTGGCGCTGTACTTCGTGGCCCGGCGTTATCGCTGGCGCCACGCCAAGACGCTGCTGTACGGCTCGCTGCTGCTGGGTTTCGTCTATGGCACCACCCGGGTGCTGCAGGGCTGGCATTACATGTCCCATACCTTCTGGGCGGGAATCGTGGTGTGGCTCACCTGCCTGCTGACGGCGCTGCTGTTTTATGGCCGCGCGCGCCTGGAGCAGCCGGTGCTGGCGCACAGTGAGCCGGGGGCCGGGCAGTCCGCGGCGCCGATCGCGGCGGCGGACCGATAACGGTGCTTCAGTAGCTGACTGAATCGTCAGTGCCAGGCGCCTGGCGGGAGAGGGCCCCGGCGCAATTTTTGGCGCTTGCCGATGTTTTTTGGGTGACCAGAACTGTTAGGGTGCGCGCCCCGGAGAAAAGAGTTCCCGGGTTCCTGGTTTATGGAGTCATGCATGAAACACTTGAGCAAAATCGTCGCCTCTGCGCTGGTTGTCCTGGCCCTGGCTGGCTGCACCGGCACCGCGATGAAAACTCAGCAACTGGATAGTAGCCAGTACACCGTGGTCGGTCACAGCGAAGCAACGGCTACCGGCATCATGCTGTTCGGGGTCATCCCGATCCGGCAGAACAACCGCTTCGTCCGCGCCCAGACCGCGGCCATCCAGGCCAAGGGCGGTGACGCAATGATCAACACCCAGATCCAGGAAAACTGGTTCTGGGCCTGGGTATTGAGCGGTTACACCACCAAGGTCTCCGGCGATGTGGTCAAGCTGAAAACCGTTCAGTGAGCCATGCCGGCGCCGGTGCGAAAGCCTGGCGACGAGATAAAAAAAGGCACCCATGAGGGTGCCTTTTTTATGGGCGCTCACTGTGCCGGTCAGTGGCCGACAAAGTAGTAGGCCTGGCGACTGACCGTGACCTTCTTCAGTACCTTGAGCGGTGGCTTGGGGTCTTCCTGCAGGGCCATGACCGCCACGTTGTTCGGCGAGGTGCCGAGAAATTCATTCAGCTGGGCCTCGGTCTGCACGTCCTTGAGCAGGCTCTGGGTGTAGAACACGCTGGCGCCGGCCGCGCGTTCGTTGGCCTGATACAGCGCCACCTGTTTCCCGGCGGCCTGTAGCGTCTGGATCTCGCTGATCAGCGGCACAAAGGACAGCTGGCGATCGGCGCGTGGCGCGGCCCACTGCGCGGCCACCAGGTAACTGCACACCACCAGCGTCAGCACGCCTATGGCCAGGCCGCGGCGCCGACGCCCCACGACGCTCCAGAACCCATCGCCCGCGGCGCGCTGGCGCAGGCGTTCGTACAGCACTGCCGCGTATTCGGCCGCCAGCACCGCCGCGGCCGGGGTCAGCGACATCAGGTACACGGTGCGCTTGCTCGACGCCAGGCACAGCAGGGTGAACTGGGCCACGAGCCACAGGCTGAAAAACAGCAGGTAGCGGTTTTTCACCAGGCTTTTGCGAAAGTGCCACAGGCCCAGGTAGACCAGGATGTTCCACGGCAGGAAGGCTTGCGGCAGCTTGGCCAGGTAGTAATAGAAGGGCTCGTAGTGCCCGGCCTCGACAAAGGAGCCATCGAAGCGCCCGACGCTGTTGGTCCACAGCACTTCGCCCAGGGCTTGCAGGCCCCCGCGCTGGTACAGGAAATACAGCCAGATCAGCAGCGGCACCAGGCCGAGCAGGGTCAGCAGGGCGGGTTTGAGCCAGTGGCCGAGGGCGAAGCGCTTTTCGATCAGGCTGTCGGCCAGCAGCCAGGCGAAGATCACCACGCCCGGCATCGCCAGGCCCAGCACGCCCTTGCTCAGGGTGGCGATGGCGATGCCGAGGGCGAACAGCAGCCAGCCCAGGGGGGCCGGCTGGCGTTCGGCCTGGCGCCGTTGCGTCTGGAAAAACGCCAGCAGCGCCAGGGTCACGCCGAGGCTGAGCAGGGCGTCTTCACCGACCCCGCGCACATTGCCCCAGTAACTGGCCATGGTCGCCAGCATGGCGCCGGCCACCCAGGCCACCGCTGGCGGGCGGCCGAAGCGGCGCAGCATGGCGTACAGCAGCATCACGCTGAACAGCCCGGCGAAGGCCGAGGCCAGGCGCACCGCCCACGGCGTGCCACCGAATACGCGGATGGCGCTGGCATCGAGCCACAGGCTCAGCGGCGGTTTTTCCAGGAAGGGCTGGCCGAACAGGCGCGGCGTCACCCAGTCATCGTCCAGGTGCATCTGCATGGCGATCCCGGCGACCCGGGCTTCGGTGGAGCCCTGCAACTGGTGGTTGCCCAGGGCGAAGAAGAACAGCAGGGCGGCAAGCAGAAGCAACAGCGGTGCGGGTCGCGACATGAGGGGACTGCCGAAGAGGTTGCGCCGGGGAGGATCAGGCGCTCCGAGTATACGGAGGTGATTCTTAACAAATCGTGAACGAGGGAGGATTGGGTAACAGCAGGCTCCTGCCTGTTTTCCTTGTTGAACGGGGTGCACCGCATGGGGTTGAACGACCGCAAGCAGGTTGTGGCAATCGTCACTACGCTGGGAGGTGCGCCCTGCGGGTGATTGATCTTTGAAAACGCCCTGGGCGTCTTTCTTTCCTGCGGCTGAACAGGTGCCTTGAACATGCGCAAACTATGGCGAAAGTATCTGGATCTGCTGGACGGTGACCTGAACACGCGGGTCTTCGACAACGTCAAGAACCTGCTGGTCTGCGCCTTGCTGTTCGCCGCCGGGACCAATGCGCTGCACAGCGACCACCACCTGTTCCTGGGCCTGTTCGGCTCCGGCCTGACCGGATGGGGGTTGATCGGGGTGTCGGCGCTGCTGATGCTGCTCAATGTCAGCGACGGCCTGCGCCGGCTGGCCAGGCTGCCCTATCACCGGCTGCTGCAGGTCGCGCTGTTCCTGGTGTACCTGGTATTGGCGGTGCGGGTGGTGGAGATCGTCTGGAACTTCCGGGCCGAGTAGCGCCAGTCACACCAGGGCGTCGTTGACCCGCGCGGTGAGCACATGATCCTGCCAGCGCCCGGCGATTTGCAGGTAGGCCCTGGCATAACCTTCGCGCTCGAACCCCAGGCGTTCCAGCAATGCAGCACTGCGCTGGTTGTCGGGGATGTAGTTGGCCATGATCCGGTGCAGCTTCAACTCGTCGAACATATGGCCGATGGCGGTCTGCAGCGCCTCGTGCATCAAGCCCCGGCCCTGACGGGCGGCGGCAAGGGAATAACCCAGGTAACAGGCCTGGAACGCCCCGCGCATGATCCCGGTGAAATTGCACGTGCCGATCATCTGGCCGCTGGCCTTTTCCAGCAGGGCGAAATGCACGGCATTGCCAAAACCATAGGCGACCGCCTGCTGTTCCAGGCGCAGGCGTACCTGTTCGGGGTTGTAGTAGTGGGCAGGTCGTAACGGCGACCAGGGCGCCAGGTGCTGCTGGTTGTCCAGGTGGTAGGCGCTTTCGAGTTCGGCCTGGGCCGGGGCCAGCACCACCAGGTCGAGGCGGGCGCTGTGGAGTTCAAGGAGGGCCATGGATGCATCTCGAATAAGGAGGACAAAGGCTTGCCGGGGTGTCATCGCGACAACACACACAAACTCTACAAAAAACGCGTGTCGACCACCCCGGAAATACCCTATACAGAGAGCGGCCCGCAATCGTCCATGGCGTTCGCGGGCGCCCGTACCACCCACCACGCAGGAGATGGACATGTTCAGGTTCCTTACGGTCACTGAATTAGAGCAAACCCCTCGGCATCGTCATGGCGGCTCCGTCAGCGGAGCCATTGCTGCCTGGGAGCTGAAAAATCTGGCTCTCAATACCAAGGGGTTTGTCATATGTCCAAAGAATTACTCGGAGTTTCTGCTGTAGGGCTGATGGTGCTGGGTGAGTTCTGCGCGATCTACAGCGAAGTGGTTGCCGCCCGCCTGGCGCATACGGGCAACACGTCATGGCCGGACCTGGCGTTGCCTGTACTGATCATGTGTTTCGCCGGTATCTGCCTGATTGGCGCCTATTGGCTGGGCTATTTGGCGGTTGGCGATATCTGGATGATCACGGTGGTGTCGGTGACCTCGCTGTTGCTGCTCGAACCGCTGGTGATCTGGTCGGTGTTCCGTGAGGTGCCGGGGCGCGGCACGCTGATCGGCTGTTGCTTGGGCGCGCTGGGCATGCTCTCGGCGGTCTTTCTGTAACTCGCGCAATGACTCGAATACGGCCTGGCGGTGATCCCGCCGGGCCGTTTTTTTGTCCGCGATTGGCTGCTCGCAAGTGTTAAGTGGCCGCTTCGGTTTGCGCATCGAAGGCCGCCATGGCCATGGGAATCATCGCCAATAGGCGCGACCTGCCGATGCCATCCCGGGCCTGCACCGACAGCCCATGCAGCACCGTGGCATAGCAGTCCCCGAGGGACATCACGTCGGTGCGCTTGGGCAGCTCGCCAGCGCGCACGGCCTGCTCCAGGCGCTCGATGATAGAGCGGGTCCTGTCGCGACGGTGTTCGGCCAGCCATTCTCTGATGCCGTCGTTGTCCGCCGAGCAATTGGTGGCGGAGGACACCACCATGCAGCCCAGGGGCCGGTCGGGCTGGGTATAGAGTTCGACGGCTTCCCTGAGCATGCGTTCGATGGCATCGCGGGCACTGATGTCGTCGCCCAGGGCCGCGTCGGCAAAGGCACCGTCGCCCGACTCGTAGACTTCTATGGCTTCGCGAAACAACGCTTCCTTGGAGCCAAAGGCCGCATAGATGCGCGCCGAGGCAATGCCCAGTGCGTCCACCAGATCGGACATGGAAGTGGCCTCGAAGCCGCGCTGCCAGAACACATCACGCGCCTTGTACAGGGCCTGCTTTCGGTCGAATTCGCGGGGTCTGCCAGCCATGTCCAGTTCTCGATGCAAAGGGAGTGCTGCCAATTATTGGTCGATCGACAAAAAAATCAAGCCATCGTATTGACGGGGTGTCGAGGGCAGCCCTATTGTTTGTCGAACGACAAACAATAGGGCGTTAACCATGAAAACCCTCAAGGGACCGAGCCTGCACCTGGCTCAATTCAGTGATGCGGCACCGCCATTCAATACCCTGCCCGCCATTGCCGCATGGGCGGCGGGGCTGGGGTTCAAGGCGCTTCAAGTACCGGCCTGGGACGAGCGGTTGTTCGATGTCCGCCTGGCGGCCAGCAGCCAGGATTATTGCGATGAGGTCAGCGGCACCCTGGCCGAACACGGGCTGGTGATCAGCGAACTGACCACCCACCTGTTCGGCCAGTTGGTGGCCGTGCATCCCGCCTACGACAGCCTGTGCGATGGCTTCGCCCCGGCGGCTCTGCGGGGCGACAGTGACGCCAGGACCCAGTGGGCCCTCGAACAGCTGAAACTGTCCGCCAAGGCTTCGCGCCGGTTGGGGCTCAGCGATATGGGGAGCTTTTCCGGCTCGTTCGCCTGGCCCTATTTCTTTCCCTTTCCACAACGCCCGGAAGGCTTGGTCGACTCGGCGTTCAATGAGCTGGCCAAGCGCTGGCTGCCGATTCTCGACGCCTGTGACGAGCAGGGGGTGAACCTGTGCTACGAGATCCACCCGGGCGAGGACTTGCATGACGGCGTGAGCTTCGAGATGTTCCTGGAGCGGGTCGGCAACCACCCGCGCTGCAAGATGCTCTTCGACCCCAGCCATTTCGTCCTGCAGCAACTCAATTACCTGGACTACCTGGATATCTACCACGAGTTCATTCGCATGTTTCATGTGAAGGACGCCGAGTTCAATCCCACCGGCCGCCAGGGCATTTACGGCGGTTATCAGCCCTGGGCCGAGCGGGCCGGGCGGTTCCGGTCGCTGGGCGACGGGCAGGTGGATTTCAAGGGGATCTTTTCCAAGCTGGCGCTTTATGACTATGCCGGCTGGGCGACCCTGGAATGGGAGTGCTGCCTGAAAGACCAGGAGCAGGGCGCGCGCGAAGGCGTGGCCTTTATCAATGAGCACATCATCCAGGTGACGGACAAAGTCTTCGACGACTTCGCCGGCGCGCCGCTGGACCAGGCCCAGATCAACCGACTGCTGGGCATTGCCCAGCCCTCCCATCAAGGACGCTGAGTATGGATCTTTTCGAGCAGCAGGCTTTTGCCGGGCGTGATTACCGCCATGGCTACGTACAGGTGGACGGCGGGCGCATTCACTATGTCAGTGAGGGCCAGGGCAAGCCTGTGCTGTTGATCCCCGGGTGGCCGCAGACCTGGTTCACCTGGCGCCATGTCATGCAGGCGCTGGCCGGGCAGGGTTACCGGGCGATCGCGGTCGACCTGCCCGGCATGGGCTTGTCCGATCGCCCCGAGCAGGGCTACGACACCGGCACCACGGCATCTCGTCTGCAGGCTTTGATGCTGGAACTGGGTTACAGCCAGTACTCGGTGGTGGGGCACGATGTCGGCATGTGGGTGGCCTACGCGCTGGCCTGCGACTATCCGCAGGCGGTGGAGAAACTGGCCCTGACGGAGGCGGTGATTCCCGGCCTGGCCGAGGCGCCGACGATCTTCGCGCCTGCGGGGCAGAACATCTTTCTCTGGCACTTCATGTTCAACCAGTTGCAGGACTTGCCGGAGATGCTGATCGCCGGGCGAGAGGCGCAGTACCTGGCCTACATGTTCGAAAAGTGGTCGGTGCATCAGGAGCGGGTCGCGGTCCAGACCTATGTCAAAGCCTACTCGGTGCCCGGTGGGCTGCGGGGCGGGTTCGCCTATTACCGGGCCATCCCCGAGAGCATCCGGCAGAACCGCGAGCGTGCCAGCCGCCCACTGGCAATGCCGGTCCTGGCGATTGGCGCCGAACATGCCACTAACGATGCGCCGTTGCTGACGATGAAGGGCAATGCCCTGAGACTTCAGGGGGCGATAGTGCCGGGGTGTGGTCACTTCATTACCGAGGAGGCGCCCGAGGCCTTTATTGCTCATCTGCTGCCATTTCTGCGGCAGGAGGACTGAGTACGCCAGGCTGAGCGATCAGGAGGGAGTGGGACGCCAGCCTGTCTTTGCGAGTAGGGCTGATGGACGGGCCGGGATTTTTTGCGGCCTGTTCAGGGATGGTTCAGGGCCTGCGGCTGCAACATGGCAGCCGGCATGCCCAAGCCTTCGGGCAACGCACCCTCTGACGGATCATCCATGGACCACCACCGCATTCGCATCGAGATGTTGGGCGTCTTTCTGCTCGCTTTGTTCCTGTTCACTTTCGGCATCTGGGACCAGCCAGCGCAAGGCTTCGACGGGCGCTGGTGGTTGTTCCTGCAGGAGATGTTCCGCCACGGCGCGAGCCTGTTCCCCACCACCTACGGCGAGCCTTACCCGGACTATCCGGGCACCGCCACCTTGTTCAGCTATGGCTTTGCCCAGCTGTTCGGCGCCCCTAACGAATTGGCCAATATCCTGCCCACGGCGCTGGCCTCGGCCGGGGTGCTGGCGTTGCTGTACCGCCTGCTGGCGCCGTTCGACCGCACCTGGGCGCTGCTGGCGGTGCTGCTCACGGCGCTGACCACCCAGTGGCTGGAGAAGTCGCGCTCGGTATGCCTGGACCAGATGGTCTCGCTGCTGTGCCTGGGCTGTTTTTACCTGCTGCACAGCGGCGAGCAGCTGGGTTCCAAATGGCGCCAGTACGCGATTTTTCCGCTGTTCGTCATCGCCTTCGCTATCCGCGGCCCCTTGGGGCTGATCGAGGTCTGCGGCGTGGCCTGCACCTACTGGGCATTGAGTATTTGCCGGGCACCGGGTGACGGCTGGCGGTTGCTGAGCAAGGTACTCGCCCATGGGCTGATCGGCCTGATCCTGCTGGCTGCCTGCTGGTGGGCGTTGATGCAACTGGCGCAGTTCAGTGGCGGCGAAGCCTTCGCCCGACAGGTCTACCAGATGCAGGTCGGCGGGCGCCTCGATGAAAGCGGCGAGCCGCTGTATTTCTACTTTCAGCTCAGCCTCTACCGGTACTTCCCGGTGGTGCCGCTGGCGCTGGCGACGCTGTTCGTGCTGCGTCGGCAATGGTCCATGCGGCACACGGACGACAAGCTGCAACTGCTGGCATGCCTGGGCGCCTGTGGATTGATGATCCTGCTCGGCTTGTCGGTGCCGCACTTCAAGCGTGCCTATTACATCCTGCCCATGGTGCCGATGTTCGCGGCGGTCGCGGCTTACGGCCTGCTCCATCCGCAGCGCTGGCTGCTCAGGGTGCGCTGGTTTTATCTCGGCCTGGTGGTGCTGTTGCCGGGCTTGTGCGCCGTGGTGCTGCTGGTCTGTCGGCACAGTTGGCAGAAACACAGTTATTGGCCGGCGCTGTCATTGCCGCTGATGATGGCGGTGTTTTTCGGCCTGCAGGTGCTGGCGCTGCATGGCTGGCAAACCACTCGCAATGCGCCCGGGCGGCGCCTGGTGCTGCTCAGCCTGTTGGCCCTGGCGGCGCAGTGGTGGCTGCTGGTGAAGGTGATCGAGCCGGCCAAGGACCTGCAATTCGCCACCCGGGGTTTTGTCGGGCAGGTCGAGCAACTGCGTGGGGAGGACCGCGGCACCCTGGTGTTTCTCAACCTGGGCAAAGACACCTGGGCGGTGCGCTACATGATGAACCTGGACCACGATGAGCAGCCGCGGTTTATCGGCAAGGACGATCTGTCGCCGCTGGCGTCGTTGCCGCGTCCGGCCTGGGTGATCCTGGCGCGCAAGGATCGGGCATTGTTGACGGGAACTGCGCTGGAACAGGCGACCCCGGTGTTCGAGGGGCGCTTGAATGACAATCCCTGCCTGGTGTTCGAGCTGAAGTGAAGGCCAGGCAGCCCCAGGGCGGTGCTGCCTGAGGGCGGATTATTTATCCGACTTGATGCTGGTCCAGACCCGAGTCCGCACGCGCTCCAGCTTTTGCGGCAGCGGCTGCACCACATAGAGCTTCTTCAGGGCTTCGGGGGTTGGCGTCAGGTCGGTATTGCCGGTGATCTCCTTGTTGATCAGGGCAATCGAATCCTTGTTGGCGTTGGGGTAACCGAGGAAATCACTGATGGGCGCGATGACTTTCGGGTCCAGCAGGGTGTTGAGGAACTCATGGGCCTCGGCGACATTCTTCGCGCTCTTGGGAATGGCGAAAGTGTCGAACCAGATCGGCGCGCCTTCCTTGGGCAGGCGCCAGTCCACCACCACGCCGTTGCCGGCCTCTTTGGCGCGATTGCCGAACTGGTAGAAGCTGCCGGAGTAGCCGATGGCCACACAGATGTCGCCGTTGGCGATATCGGTCATGTATTTGGCCGAGTTGAAGTAGGTGACGTAGGGGCGGATCTTCAGCATCAGATCCTTGGCTTTTTCATAGTCCTGCGGGTTCTGGCTGTTGGGGTCCAGCCCCAGGTAATGCAGGGCCAGTGGCAGGATTTCCGACGGCGAGTCGAGCATGGCCACGCCGCAGGACTTGAGCTTCTCCATGTACTCTGGCTTGAACACCAGGTCCCAGCTGTCCACCGGCGCGTTGTCGCCCAGCGCGGCCTTGACCTTGGCCTTGTTGAAGCCGATCAGCACCGTGCCGTACATGTAGGGCACGCCGTACTGGTTGCCCGGGTCGTTGCTGTCCAGCAGCTTGAGCAGCTCGGGGTCCTGATGCTTCCAGTTGGGCAGCTTGGACTTGTCGAGCTTCTGGAACACCCCGGCCTTGATCTGGGTGTCGAGGAACTGGTTCGACGGCACCACCAGGTCGTAGCCCGAGTTGCCGGTCAGCAGCTTGGCTTCGAGGGATTCGTTGGTGTCGAAGGTGTCCCAGGTGACCTTGATGCCGCTGTTCTTGGCGAAGTCCTTGGGCACCGACGGCAGGATGTAGTCGGCCCAGTTGTACACCCGCAGCTCGCGCTGCTCGGCCTGTGCCGCGCCGGCCAGCAGCGACAGCCCACAAACGGTGGCACTCAGTATGCGTTTCATAGTGGCCATGAATGGTTTCCCCAGCGTGGCGATGGTTTTTATGTTCTGTACGCGGCAGGCGGTCCTTGAAAGGCAAAGGACAAAGAGGGTCAAGGTTCACAAGGGCGGTTGTGGTGACAGCGTAGGTCACTCGAGTCGGTGGTCCGGGTTCGATTCTTGCCGAGGGTGCTTGTGATTCACAGCACGGGGTTGGCCAAAAGGGGATCGGGATGGCCATTGATCAGTGTCCGGACGAGCGGGATGCAATGCGGTTAAAGATAAGCGGCGCCACGACGATTATCTTGGAGAGAACAATACGGACTTTGTTTTTCAGGTGAAAAACAGCATGCCTGTGCATGTCGTTTATATCGCTTGAAGAAAATTGGATCCAACTAGCGCTACGGGTTTTTCTGGTTTTTTCCATAAGGAAATACCTGTGTGAGATTTTTGTTCGATTCTGCTTCCGGTATCAGGATTCGGCGTAGAGTGGCAGCGTCGGGAGCATCATGCACCACGATGAAGGGGAGGTTTTCAGGGAAGGTTAAAAGTATTGAAAGGAGCGTAGCGGTTACCTCGCCAAGTATTAAGCGCTGTCAAAAAACGTACTTTTAGCTTTTGCCGTTCTTGCATAAAAATCTGCAGTATCAGGAATAATAAAAATGAAAACAGCCAGTAGTTCGAGAGCGATCCAGTACACGTTAGTTGTGATAGTCGCAACTTTTGCAGGCCTGCTATATACCTTCATGGCCCTCAAGCAATCGGCGAGCGATGCTCGCGAGGTTAGCGAAAAACGTTATCGGTCCTACCTATTGGCCGATGAAATGCGTCAGAGCTCCGATGACCTGACACGCCTGGGGCGTACTTATGTGGTAACGGCGAACCCGGAATACGAGCGCGAATATCTGAAGATCCTGGACATTCGCAATGGCAAGGCACCACGTCCGAAAGACTATCACCGCATCTACTGGGACTTTGTCGCCGCGGGCAATACCCAGCCTCGCCCTGATGGAGAAACGGTGGCGTTGCAAACGTTGATGAAGCAAGAAGGGTTCACCGAGGAAGAGTTCGCCAAGCTCCAGGAGGCACAGAACAATTCCGACAGCCTGGTACAACTTGAAGTCAAGGCGATGAACGCGGTCAAGGGCAAGTTCGCCGATGCCCAGGGCAATTACACAGTGGCCGGCGAACCCGATCTCGCCCTGGCCCGCACGCTGGTGCACAGCCCGCAATACCATGCCTTCAAGGCACAGATCATGAAACCGGTGGACGACTTTTTCGGGTTGATGGAAAGTCGGACCCTGGCCGAAGTGACCCGGGCGAACCATGCATTGGATGTTGCGCAGAACCTGTTCGTGGCGGTCTTGCTGATGCTGATCGGGGAGGTCGGCCTGCTGATCTACCTGGGGCGCAGGCAGATCCTGGAGCAACTGGGAGGCGCTCCCACCGAGCTCGATCGGGTGTTGAACGAGATCGCGGCCGGCAATCTGGGGGTGTCGATTCCCGATGCGCCACAAAAAAGCGCCCTGGGTAGCGTGCGAGTGATGACCGATAAACTGCGAGGGCTGATCGGCGCGGCGACCGGAACCAGCGAGCAGTTGCGTGTCGCGGTCGCCCAGGTGGCCCAGGTGGTGGAAGACACCGCGGCCCGGGCCACTCAACAACACGAGATGACCGACCTGGTGGCCACGGCGGTCCATGAAATGGGCCTGACTGTCCAGGAAATTGCCCGCAATGCCAACGGGGCGGCCCAGGCGTCGCATGCGGCGCGGCAGGAAGCGCACCAGGCCAGCGGCATCGTCGGCGAATCCACCGCGCATATCGAGCGTATGGCGCTGGAAATTGGTACCGCGGACCATTCGGTGGGGGAACTGGCCGATCACGTAGCGTCCATCGATCAGGTGTTGGCGGTGATTCGTGGCATTTCCGAACAGACCAATCTGCTGGCCCTGAACGCCGCCATCGAGGCGGCGCGGGCCGGTGAGTTGGGCAGAGGGTTTGCCGTGGTGGCCGATGAAGTCCGGACCCTGGCGGGGCGCACCCAGAATTCGACCGATGAAATCCAGCAGATGATTCTGGGGCTCAAGCAAGGGGCGGAAACGGCCGTGAACTCGATGCGTGCCGGCCAGGCGGCGACGCAGACCGGGGTGCAGGCCAGCCAGCGAACCAACCAGTCGCTGGAGGCGATCGCTGCCCAGATCGAGCAGATCAGCGACATGAACAGCCAGGTGGCCACGGCGACCGAGGAGCAGTCTTCGGTGACTGAGGAAATCAACCGCAACGTTCAGGGGATCGCCGACTTGGCGCACTCCACCTCCAGTGAAACCTTGCGTTGCCAGCAGGACTGCCAGACCTTGCGTCGGGTGAGCGATGAGTTGACGCAACAGATGGGCAGCTTCCGCCTGTAGTGGTCGATGGCGGATCGAAAACGCCCCGGTTGAATGGTCATGGCCGTTCAATCGGGGCGTTTTTGCTTCCAGGAAAAACGAGTGGTTTCGGCGGGCTTTGCCCGAGTAGTTCTTCTACCGCGGTCAGGGTATGAACCCGGGCAGCTGTGCGATGTGCTCGGCGAGGTACTCCATGAGCAAGCGCACCCGCAGGGGCCGGTAGCGGCGCTCGGGGTAGATCAGGAACGCCTCGTTCGGCGGGCCGCTCCAGTCGGGCAGGACCCGCACCAACTGTCCGCTGTCCAGCAGGTCGCTGACCAGCCAGGCCGGAGTGATGCAAAGACCGGCGCCTTGCAGCACGCCGTCGCGAATGGCCAGCGAGCTGTTGGTTCTATAGCGCCCTTGGGTGATGACACTGACCTTCTCGCCGTGGGGGCTGCTCAGCTCCAAGCGGTCGCCTGCGGCCAGCCAGGCGAAGCGTAGGAAGTTGTGGCCGCTGAGGTCGGCCGGGCTGTTCAAGGGCGCATGCTGGCGCAGGTACTCGGGTGCCGCCACCAGGTAGCGCGGCGACGTGGCGATGCGCCGGGCGATGGCGTTGGGCGGCAGGTCACCGCCCAGGCGCAGGGCCAGGTCGATGTTTTCCTCGGTGAGGTCGACGAAGCGATCATTGAAGATCAGTTCCACCTCGATGTCCGGGTATTGCGCCATGAACGCCAGCAGCAAGGCATTGAGGTGCAACACCCCCAGGCTCACTGGCACGTTAACCCGCAGCACGCCTTCGGGGCGCTCGGTCAGGCCGCGCACCTCGGCCACCGCTTCGCTGTATTCCTCCAGCACGGCTTTCGCCCGCTCGTAGAAACGCTTGCCCTGTTCGGTGGGCGTCAGCCCGCTGGTGCCGCGGATGAGCAGGCGGGTGCCCAACTGCTGTTCCAGGGCAGCCACCAGCTTGCTGACGGTAGGTTGAGTGCTGCCCAGCTCCCGGGCGGCCGATGACAGGCTGCCCAGCTCGACGGCGCGGACGAAGCAATGCATCGCTTTGAGACTGTCCATGGGTATTCGATATCGGAATGGGCTGTATGAAGTTATGCCTTCTATCACGGTTATTTCGAATGGAGCAATCTGGCTCGCCTCAGCCTTACGGCCTCAAGGAGCTACCCGGATGAAAGCCCTGCACTCAAGCTTTTCCCTGCCGCTGATAGTCACGGCCCTGCTTACCGCAGGTCCTGCCCTGGCCCAGGGCAACTGGCTCACCACCTGGATGGCCAGCCCGCAACCGACCTGGGGCAACGAGCTGCCGCTGCCCACGCGGATTCCCGCAACCCTGGCCGACAGCACCGTCCAGCAGAAGCTGCGCGTCAGCGTCGGTGGCAGCCGGGTGCGGGTGGTGGTTTCCAACGAATACGGCCAGCAACCTCTGCTGATCGGCGCGGCGCGGGTCGCGGCCATGGAGGAGGGGGAGTCCGTTCGTGCAGGTTCCGGGCACATCCTGATGTTTGGCGGCAAGGAACAGGTCAGCATCCCACCAGGTGAAACCCGCACCAGCGACCCGGTCGCGCTGGCGGTGCCGGCCCTCGGTGAGCTGCGGGTCTCGCTGTACCTGCCGCAGCCCACGCCGCTGACCACCTTCCACTGGGACGGCAAGCAAACCGCGTTTATCGCCCCGGGCAACCACGTCGATACTCAGCAGTTAGCGGGTGAGCGGCAAGCGGAAGCGCGGCTGTTCCTCAGCGACATCCTGGTGGACGCCGCGCCCGACAGCCGCGCCCTGGTGGTGCTCGGCGACTCCATTACCGACGGCAACGGCTCGACCCTGGACAGCAACCGCCGCTGGCCGGACTTCCTCGCCCAGCGCCTGGCCGCCAAAAACATCGCCGTGCTCAACGGCGGCATATCCGGCGCGCGCCTGCTTGAAGATGGCATGGGCGCCAGTGCACGGGCACGTTTCGAACGCGACGTGCTGAGCAAACCCGGGGTGAAAAGCGTGGTGCTGATGCTGGGGATCAACGACATCAGCTGGCCCGGCACCGCGTTCGCGCCCAATGCACCCTTGCCTGCACTGGACGAGCTGATCGCCGGCTATCGGCAACTGATCGACCAGGCGCATCGCCACAACCTGCGCATCATCGGCACCACGCTGCTGCCCTTCGAAGGCGCCCTGGAAGGCAGCATCATCGAGCACTACCACAGCCCGCAAAAGGAACAACTGCGCCAGGCGCTCAACCAATGGATTCGCAGCAGCCAGGCATTCGATGCGGTGATTGATTTTGATCGGATGACTCGTGATCCGCGGCATCCAGCACGGTTGTTGCCGCGTGTGGATTCGGGCGATCACTTGCATCCGGGGGATGACGGGAATAGGGCGATGGCGGAGGGGGTGGAGTTGGAGGTGCTTTTTTGAGTGTTTGGCGGGGGCGTTGAATTCGAATGCGGCCAGCATTCCAGGCCCGTTCAGGCCGTGTCTGTTTTCCACATGCGCAGGTTTGTCATTAAGGAACAGCGCGGCAGGTCATGCTGCCGCGCCGTGCGTTCGCGGGGCGTTCTATTTCAGCGATGGCGTGTGGCGACTGCCATCGAGCAAGGCGTCTACCACGGCCCGCGCCATCTCCACCGAGTGCACCATAGACCAGATCAAACCGCGCTCGATGCCGCTGCCCCGCTCAGTGATTTCATCGGAAACCTCCTCGGCGCTTTTCAGCAGCAGGGAGACATGGAGCAGTGCTTCTTCGGCGTTGATGCCTTCCCGAACCGAGAACAAGGAGTCGCGACTCACCGGGATACTGACGGTTTTTTTGAGCGACTGAATCAGAGACACATCAGCAGGCTGAACTGACAGCTTCTGCCGGATGTGCTGATTGGCCAGATCGTGTTCGAGGTTTCTGACGCTGCGAGTGGAAGTGTACGGAGGATCGGGGACGAGCTTTTTCATGGTGTAACTCCTAGTACAGAGATAGGAGCCATCACCGTCGCTGCTAAACGATAGGGTGGCGGCCGTTCGCAGGTTAGCAGACCGGTGACTAGGACCCCGGCGCACCCGAAGGTGCCCTGCGCACGGCCGCCATAAAGCGGAGCCAAAAAAAAGCGCCACGTAATGGGGGCGCCATGCGCCTAGTTCCACGTCGAGCTGCTAAACCCGGTCACTGAATTTGCAGTGACAGATCGAGGCTAGCCAGCGGGTACACCAGGCGCAAGCGGCTAGGAGTTTCTAGGAAAGTTCGCACAATAGAAAGAGACTTAACGCTGCTTCAGGGGAAGGAAGGCTCGGCACTATGAGCGCGGGGAGGGTGCGGTTGGCGATGGTGGCGGAACGTTAAGGCCAGAAACAACAAAGCCCGCACAAGGCGGGCTTTGTTGGTGCTTCGTTTGGTGGAGCCGGGGGGATTTGAATTTCAAGTTTATCTGATTGATTTTCTGGCCTATTGATTATTCTTGTTAGCTACGTGGAATACCGTTTGGAATGCCGTTTGCTCTGAACACAAGGTAAAGTTTCGGGAATCGTCATATCTGATTATCCAAATCATCTAGGGTGGGCCCGAATTGAGCAGAGTGCCTAGTCTGTTTCCTGTCAACGAGTCGGAAGCTCGGCATGCCTAAGAATAGAGCCTGCCGTATCCACCAATTTTTTAGCCAGGATGATTTCGCGACCGTCCGCCTGACTTGCTATCCGTTTGGCTGAGCAGATTACAGGTGGTGATTGAGATCGCTAGGTGCCAGAGCCGATAGCTTGTCCGCAAATGAGTCGAATGATCATTGCGCCTTGTTGAGCAAACGCACCTTCAACCGCTCTATCGTCCAACGCCACTTGGGTGTGGTTGGGCGGCAGACGGTGTTTTGGTTGCCGAACAGACCGACTTCCTTGATGGCCTGTTCAACCGGCACGGTCTGCAGCCATTCCACAGGCACGAAGTACTCGCACAGCGCTGGGTTGTTGCTGTATTCGGCGTGGTAGGTACCACGTTTGGCGGCTTGCAGCACCGGCGTGTCGACGCCGTTGTAGGGCACGGTGAAGTCTGCCGCTGCTGTGGCCCGCCCGGTTACACGGCCGACACCAACGTACCCTTGCTGCGGAATGTTGACCCACACCCGGTCGCCGGGGGCGAGCATCTTCAGGCTGTTGCTGTACCAAGTGCCGCCACCGCCACAGATAAAACCAAAGGCTTGCGCATCCAGCCAGGAACGCGTGGAACTATGGCCGAACGAGCAATAGAACTCACCATTCCACGGCTCGCTCGGGCCATCGCTGCGAGTGTTGCTGGCATTGGCCTGGGTTTCCACCGGGTCGAGCAGCCAGGAGCGGCTGATCAGTTGTTGCGCGCCCTGCTGGAACACCTGGAAGCACAGTACGTTGATGGCGATATCCCGCTCGCTGAGGTACGCCACGATACGCTCGGTGCTGGCATCCAGCCCGGACGCGACGATGATGATCTGGTGACTTTGGTTGAGCGCCTCTTCATCCAGCGGCAGGCCGAAGTAGGCCTGAAAGTCCGCCGCCAAATCGGCGTTCTGGCGATAGCGTTTGTAGATGGCGGCAATATCCTCGGCGGCCAGTTTTTCCACCCACGAGGCATAATCCAGCGCCTGTGCCACCACATCACGCGGGGTGCGGTCGCGCTTGAGTTCGATCAGTACTAGGGAGGCATCCGGGGCGATGGCCAACAGATCGATCCGCCCTCCCAGTCCGGTGCTTTCCTGACGGCCGATCAGCATCCACTCCTCCGACAGCAATCGTGGCGCGCTGACGATCATGTCTTCCAGCAATTGCTCGCTGGGCAGGATGCACTCATGCAACTGGCTGGGTTGGCCACCGACCGTCCAGATTTGCGTTTTGATGGGCATGGGTTGTCCTTAACGTGATGCAGCCTGCGAGCCGCTATGCCACTGCCTGCTCAACCAAGGTGCTAGCCAGTTGTTCGTTGAGTTGGCGAGCCTGGGTTAGGCGGGCTTTCAGCTGATTGCAGAGGGCCATAAGTTGATCGATTTTTGCGACGATGCGGTGTTGTTCAGCTATTGGCGGGACCGATACCAGCATATTTTTCATGATGGTGCCATTTACGTTTGCCTGCCCGCACTGCTGTTTTAAGTGCGGATTTATCTGGGTTTCACGGAAGGCCGGAGTGTTCATCGATATATTGAGATAGGCTGGGGAAAATAGACTTTTCAGGCATCGAATACGAATTAGGTAAGACGCAAAGGTGAATTCATCCGCGCTACCCAAGAAAAGGCCGGTCTTACCAACCAGCTCAGCGCTATTGGTTCTGTTGTAGAGCAGATCTTCGTGCTCAAGATATAGCTCTGGCAGTCCTTCTGTTGCCCTGCTTACCTTCATCTGCCCTCCGAGCACAACTTGGCCACTCTGAATGTCCCCCATTTTTAAGACAGGCACGCCGTCTTGTAGGTCAGAGGTTTTCTCAGATAGGCCATATTCTGTGTTGAGTGCTAACTCCCCAATTCGCGACCAAGCCCAATACTGGGGTACCCCAAATGGCAGCTCTGCATCGGCAATTTCTGCCAGCGGCTTCTGTTTCTTGAGCTTGCCTTCCGCCACCAATCGCGCCTTTTCCTCGACAATGCGCTTAAGCAGCTCACTCGCAGACTCATCACTTGGATCTTGCGGTACCAGTTTACCCATCACAGCCAGTTGCAGCAGGGTTTGTTTAAGGGCGTCGATGCTGGGTTCGGTGGTGAACAGGGTGTGGAAGTGTTCGGACAGGCGTTGCCAGTTGGCGGCGAAGTCGGTCGCGTCGCTTGCTTGGGTCAGGCTGTTGAGTAGCGCTTGCACCAGTTGGGAGTGGGCGCTTTCGGCGTCAGCGTGCTGGGTTTCGAGGCGGTCGCACAGGGCCATCAGCTCATCGACTTTAGCAACAATGCGATATTGTTCAGCTAAAGGAGGTAGCGGTATAGGTAACTCAACAAATTTTGCAATTGAAACTCCACCGATAATTCCGGTCATTACATGTTCAAATGCACGTCGAAAAGTCGGTGTTAGATAGTAGTAAAGAATCAGTCGGGAGGGGATTGATCCATAGGGCTCGGTAGCAAATAGCTTGTTTCCGAAGCAAATGTCCTTCTCAGTGATCCCGCACTTTTTGCCGGCGCTCCCTCCTTCGGCACAAATTAAGATCGCGCCAGTATGCGCTATTTTAAATTTTGATTCTCTATCAGGGATGCGGATTCCATTTTCATAGTCTAACGGATCTAGTCCATATCCAACGTCTTTGGTGGCTATGTAGGGAAGGCCATCCACCCCAGTGAATTTAGCCTCTTTCTCTGTGGAATTGATACTGTTCCCGTTGAAGATGGTGCCAACATTTCCGAGGCGCTCCCAAGCCCATCCGCCAGGGAGATCATACGGAATCTCATCAATGCCTACTGCGGCAAGCTTTTTGGGGTTCTTGATTAAGCCTTTTTCTGCCAGCATCTTTTTCTCAGCAACTATTCTCGCAATCAGCTTGCCGGCGGGCTCATCTTCAGCGTTTTGTGGAAGTAGCTTCCCTCGCATTGCTAATTCCAGGATCAGTTCACGAAGCTTCTTGATGCCATTGGGTACACCGGCCAGTAGTGGCAGGTTGTCGGTTAGTAATACTGTCATACCTGGCGCTCCAGGGCTTCGGCCAGCACTGCCTTGAGCTGATCGCGCAGGTCGCCGATTTCGCCTTGCAACGTGGAATAACTGCGCAGTAGTTTGTCAGGGTCGTGGCTGATCTGCTCGCCGATATGCGGGTTCTTGCAGTCCAGGTTCCAGTTGCGCGCCTGCAGCTCCTGGACGCTGACCTTCCAGGCGAACTCGTTCTCTACCCGTGCGGCAAAGCCATCGGCTTCGCTGCCCCACCAGGTCTCCTCGACGGAGAACTCTTCGATGCGCATGGGGCGGGTCTTGGAGTAGTTCTTCACGCCGGCCGGGTACTGGTGCTCGTAGAACCACACCTGTTTGGTCGGCGTGCCTTTGGTGAAGAACAGCAGGTTGGTCTTGATGCCGGTGTAAGGGTTGAACACACCGTTGGGCAGGCGAACGATGGTGTGCAGGTTACACTCGGTGAGCAGCTTTTCCTTGATGCGGCTTTTGATGCCTTCGCCAAACAGGAAGCCATCTGGCAGTACTACTGCGGCGCGGCCACCATCTTTTAGCAGCTGCATAATCAATACCAAGAATAGATCGGCGGTTTCGCGGGTGCGGAAGGCGGCGGGGAAGTTGGTTTCGATGCCGTCTTCTTCCATGCCGCCGAACGGCGGGTTGGCGACGATGCAGTGCACGCGCTCGCTCGGGCCCCAGCTGATTAGCGGTTTGCTCAGGGTGTTGTCGTGGCGGATCTGGTTGGGCACCTCGATGCCGTGCAGGATCATATTGGTGGTGGCTAACAGGTGCGGCAGCGGCTTTTTCTCTACGCCGAAGATACTGGCCTGCAGGGTGCGTTCGTCTTCAGCGGTTTTTACGTAACGGCTGCGCTTGTGCTCGATGGTGCAGGTGAGAAAGCCGCCGGTGCCGCAGGCCGGGTCCATAACCTTTTCGTCCAACTTCGGATCGACCATACGCACCATAAATTCGGTGACCGGACGAGGGGTGTAAAACTCGCCGGCGTTACCGGCGTTCTGCAGGTCGCGCAGCAGTTGCTCGTAGAGGTTGCCGAACTCGTGACGCTCCTGGGCTTTGTTGAAGTCCACGCCTTCTTGAATCTTGTTAATCACCTGGCGCAGCAGCTGGCCGGACTTCATGTAGTTGTAAGCGTCTTCAAACACGCTGCGTACCACGAAGGCGGAGGGCGTGTTGCTGTACTCGTGCAGGTTCTGCAGTTGGGGAAACAGGTTGTTGTCGATAAAGTCTTTCAGCGCATCGCCGGTCATGCCCTCCGGGTCGGCGGCCCAGGTGCGCCAGCGGCAGCTCTCGGGAATGGGCGATCGGTAGTTATCGTCCATCAGCTCCCATTCCAGCTCGCGGTCATCAAAGATCTTCAGGAACAACAGCCAAACTAGCTGGCCAATGCGCTGGGCGTCGCCGTCTACGCCAACGTCTTTGCGCATGATGTCCTGGATGGACTTGATGGTGGAGCTAATGGACATGAAGGTCTCTCAACACGTATCGCAGGGGGGCGAAATTCTACCGGATAGTGGAGGAGACTGCTTTGTCATGTCGTCGGTGTATAGCCCTTAGCTTGCGTAAAGCTCGCCCTCCAGTTCGTGGATCGCCTTGGTGTACCCCGCCTTGCCGCCAAAGGCTTTGACCAGCTCGATAGGGGCACCGATCTGGCTGAAGGGGTCAAGCTGAAGGATTTTGATGTCCTCGATATGCTCGATACCGGTATCGGCGTATTTATCCAGTAGCGCCTCCAACACCTGGCGGGCTGCGCCAGAATACTTGGCGAAATAGTTGCGTTTTTTTACCTGCTCAGCCCGTTCGCGGCGTGATAAAGCTGGCTGATCGAAAGCTACGTGGCAGATCAGGTCAAATGGATCGAGTGGCTTGCCCTGTTTCTTTTCTACTTCTTCGGCCAAGGCTTCCCACATCACGCCCTGGACGGCCATCTCCTCGATGATGACTTTCTTTTGCTCGGCACCACTCCAGCGTCGGAGGAAGTCATCCAGTGAGGCAAACTGCTTTTGTACGCAGGTTCGGGTGTAGTCGTGCAGCGACTCGGTGATCAGTCGGCCATCAGGGCCGTAGTACTGCACACGCTCGGCGACCACATAAAATGGAACGTTGTCGATGACGTACCTGATGCGTTTTTTGCCTTCGTCCTCGCCGGTTAGATCTGAGTCATCGCCCTCCTTATCGTTGTCTGCGCTGATGCCTTCTTCATCGGCTATTGGATCATCCGGCGGTACGGGCGAGTCATCGCCTTCTGGGGCGTAGATCACCACTGGGTCTCCGTCGAAGGCCGGGTCGGCAAACAGCTCTGTGGCCTTTTTGAAGTCCATGATGGTGAACCAGTACTTGCCGAACTCCTCGTTGATGCGGGTGCCACGCCCGATGATCTGCTTGAACTCGGTCATAGACTTGATGTGCTGGTCGAGCACGATCAGCTTGCAGGTCTGCGCATCTACGCCGGTGGTCATCAGTTTGCTAGTGGTGGCGATGACCGGGTAGCGCTCTTCCGGGTTGATGAAGTTATCCAGTTCGGCCTTGCCTTCCTGGTCATCGCTGGTGATACGCATAACGTACTTGCGATTCTCGGCCACGCGTTCAGGGTTGAGGTTGACCAAAGCTTGGCGCATGCGCTCGGCGTGGTTGATGTCGTCGCAGAAGACGATAGTTTTCTGAAACGGATCGGTGGCCTTGAGGAGCTCGGTTACTTTTTGCGCCACCAACTGGGTGCGCGCTTCGATAACCAGGGTTCGGTCCATGTCTTTGAGGTTGTAGATGCGGTCTTCGATCAGCTCGCCGTTCTTATCGAGCATGCCTTTGGGTGGCCGCCAGCCTTGCAGGTCTTTATCGAAGTCGATGCGCACCACTTTGTAGGGGGCCAGAAAGCCGTCTTCGATGCCTTGCTTCAAGGTGTAGCTGTAAATCGGCTCACCGAAGTAGGTGATGCTGGATACCTCTTTGGTCTCCTTCGGTGTGGCGGTAAGGCCGACGTGGGTGGCGCTGGAGAAGTAATCGAGGATTTCACGCCAGGCTGAATCCTCGGAGGCGCTGCCACGGTGACATTCGTCGATCACGATCAGGTCGAAGAAGTCGCGGGAGAACTGTTTGTAGACATTCATCTCTTCATCAGTGCCGGTGACAGCCTGATAGAGCGACAGGTAGATCTCGTAGGAGGTATCGATCTGGCGTTTGGCGATTTTGGTCATCGCCTGGCCGAAGGGCTTGAAGTCGTTGTTCTTGGTCTGGTCGACCAGGATGTTGCGGTCGGCTAGAAACAGGATGCGTTTCTTCTGTTTCGATTTCCACAGCCGCCAGATGATTTGGAAGGCTGTGTATGTCTTACCGGTGCCCGTAGCCATCACCAGCAGGATACGGTCTTGGCCGCGCGCCACAGCCTCAACGGTGCGGTTGATGGCATTCATCTGGTAGTAGCGTGGCATGCGCCCGGAGCCGTCATCGTAGTAGGGCGCTTCGATCTTGTGTTGGGCTGTCGTATCCAGCCCCTTCCACTGGCAGTAGCGGTGCCAAAGTTCGGCAGGGCTGGGGAATTGATCAAGGGTGAGTTCGGTTTCTACCTGGCTGCCTGTGCCACTGCGGTCGTGAAACAAGAAGCCATCGCCATTGCTGGAGAACACGAACGGTACGTCCAGGGCCTCTGCATAACCCAGGGCTTGTTGCATGCCGGAGCCAACGGAGTGCTTGTTGTCCTTTGCCTCGATCACAGCGATAGGCAGGTTGGCCTGGTGGTAGAGGATGAAGTCTGCGCGGCGTGCTTCGCCACGGCTGTGAAGTTTGCCCCGGACGATAATGCGGCCTTTGGTAAAGCTGACTTCTTCACGCACCTGCTTGTGCATGTCCCATCCAGCTTGTTGAATGGCAGGGGCGATGTATTTGCTGCAGATGTCCCGTTCGGAAAGCGACTTTTTGTCCATAACCCCCAATTCCCTTTCAAACCGGCCTGGTCGCTCCATTCCGGCACTGCTGATCGTGCTCGATGGGCGTAAATGTACCTTGTTTGATAGTGGCACGGGGGAAGATCAGACTTTGGTGGCTGAAGCTGTAGGCAAGGTGAGTAGAGGCCATTCCAGCGCTAGTATTTCCCGTCGTCCAGATTCTTTTATCTGGGATCGTTCTGTGCTACGAGCTGAAGATGGCTAGGGTGAATAGGGCCACAAGCGAATCGTTGGTACTGAATTAACTTTCGTCGGCGTACGTCACCAATTTGGCGGAGCATGTTTGGTCGCTCCCGATCCGAGTAGGCCGCTGGAAACATTGCCGGATCGTAGGGGATGGCGTCCAGCACGTCGATTCCATATTCGACATAAACACGCTTGCCGAGCGGTGTCAGGGCCAAGGCCTTAATCCGGCGGATATGCTCTGATATGACTCGATATCCATCATTTACCAGCAAGTCGCGCAGGTAATGGTTCGACGCGCGCAGTGCAATCTTCACTCGCACGGACTCCCGGTGCGGTCGACCCTGCCAGTAAGCAAACAGATTGAACAAGCGAGACTTTAGGCACGTGATGGGATCGATGACGGCGACTTGCACGCCTTCAATATCCAAGACGGATAAATACTTGAAAATCTCTTTTTTGGGCGCACCTCCGACACTATCCATTTCCAGGATATCGACGATGACCTCTTTACCGTCAATCCAGTCAATGTACGCTGCGGCAATATTTATCGCGTTGTCTTCCATCTTCGCTTTGCGAAAAGGGACTCCCATCATGCGGGCGCAATAATCAATAGAGTTGGGCTTGCCGATAAAGTCCAAGTCATCGCTAGTGACGAATCCGACATCCTCGCCTGTCATTTCGTCGATGAGGTATTGCCGGGCCCAAAGCGTAAGCGATTGCCCGCCAACGATCACAAGGCCGTAATCGGTGACAGCTGATTGAATTGAGGGACGGTAGACGCGCTGAATTAGATCGAGCAGGAAAGCGAAGAGCTCTGAACGTTCAAGTAGGGAGAACGGAGCGTCTTCGTTTACCGCTTCGGGCATCAGTTGCTTAGCGCAGAGAATCGTTGTGGGCGAGCGATTGAAGCAGAGTTGCCACGAAGGGCGGCTTTGGCACGGGCAGCAGCCATTTCAAGCATCTGAGGGTCAGCTGCATAGACAGCATCAACCTGGCGGTCACGTGAGCTGCTTTTAAGGCTCATCATTTCCGCAAAGCTAGGGTCTTTTGAATGCTGGTGGCCGCTGATCATGGCGAAAGTACCCATGGGGGTGGGAATATAGACTTGGACTTGAGGTTAGCACATTCAGTCTGCGCATTTACAGGTGAAGGGCTGTGAGTGCAAGGCTTTAACCGACGAAATGCATAGCCCTGCGACTATTTGCGCGAGAAAAACGGGACAAAAACAGTTGTTTTTCGCTCACTAGGTACCAACAGGGCTGGCTACGCCAGCCCTGTTGGTACCTAGTGAGCCTTAACGCATGATAGAAATGATCTTCAAAAAATCTAATCACCTGTCAAGTGAAATGTCAATGGTAGGGTGAGCGCTGCAACGTCAGGTGAGCCAATCGGTCCCGGTATCAAGACAAAAGCCAACTTCAACCGTTTTCTTCGCGCCAGAGAACGATCCGGGTAGGGGGCTGAGTGCTATGTTGATTCGATTTTTGGTTACCGAATGCCTGTAGTTGAAATTTCCATTGCATTGATTTCACTGGACTCAAGGCACAAAAAAAGACGTCCGTGGACGTCTTTTTTTGATCATTTGGTGGAGCCGGGGGGATTTGAACCCCCGTCCGCCAGTACTCCGCTGTCGGTACTACATGCGTAGCCGTGTCTATTGAGTTAACCCTCAGCGACCCGACGGGCAGGGTGCTTTGGGCGAGTTGTGTAAGTTTTAGCCGCTTCGTCCACAACGTACTGCACGGCGATTCTGTTCTGTATGACAATCATTTCGGGTTTACAGACATCCCCTGATGATTGCTGGACCCGAAGGTACCAGAAGGAAGGCTAGCGCCGCTTACGCAGCGAGAGCGTATTCCCCGTAGGTTTCGTCATTGGCAACTATAGGAAGTTGCAACAGTGGATTTACGAGTTCTGTTACCAACTCGGCATGCACCTAAAGTTTCGCAACCGGCGTCGAATCCTAAACGGCCCCGAACCTGCTGTGCATTACCAGCAGGTTTGTAGAGTCTACGCCAAAATGGCCCGCAAGGCCATCCCGAAGGCGGGGCCCGTTAGCTGCCGCCTTCACCCTTGGCGCTGTTCTGGATGCTCTGGATCGCGCGGGTGGTCAGGGCGATGCATTCCTTGGTGCCTTCCTCGGTGTTTTTCGCCTGGGCCGCCTGGGCTTGTTGCACGGTGGCGTCGATGTTGGCCTGCAGGTCCGCGGCCTGGATGGTGGTCCGTGCATCACGGATGGTTTGCAGGTTCACCTGGCACAGGTCTTCCTGGTTCCCGGCGAAGCTGGGGGAAGCCAGGACCGAAGCGGTGACGAACAGGCCTAACAGTACAGAGCGTTTCATGGGCGTCTCCTTGAACTGAAGGGCCAGGCGCTGCTGGCCATCAGTACGAACTGCCGAGATTTCAGGAAGCTCCCGTTTTCGGGAGCTTGATCGGTGGACTGCGGTGGTTCGCCAGGGTTCTATTTTTCTGCCCAGGGTCACGACCACTGAGCCTGCGGGTGCAAGAAACCTGTAGGGGCTCGCCATGGTCGTTAACGGTATCGCGCACTCACTGGCTAACCGCAGTGCTCTCCAGTTCATCGCGAGCAAGCTTCGCTCCTACAGTGGGCGCATACCGATCAGGCTTGCCTGGCCTGGGTCACCCGGTCCACAAGGTACACCAGCCCGTGATAATCGATCCCGCCATGCTGGCTCAGGCCGATTTCACAGGTGCGGCTGGTGGAGATGCCTTCGCTGCAGTGCTGTACCGCGTCCTTGAGGCTACGCAGGGAATGAGCGTTGAGCTCTGGTGTGGTGAACCCTTTATCGCCGGCGAAGCCGCAGCAATGGATGCCTTCCGGGATCACCACATTGGTGCTGCAACGCCGCGCCAGGTCGATCAGCGCCTGGCTTTCGCCCAGGTGCTGGGTGCTGCAGGTGACATGCACGGCGACCGGCGCTTCCTGGGGAGTGAACTCGAGCTTGTCCATCAGGTGGGTGCGGATGAAGCGCACCGGGTCGTACAGGTCCAGGCGCACATCGCCCAGGTCCTGCACCAGACGCAGGGTGCAGGGGCTGGTGTCGCAGTAGATCGGGTCGAGGCCGCCGCGGCTGGCGTGGAGCAGGGCGCCGATCAGTTCCTGGCGCTTGTGCTCGGCCTGTTCCGCATAGCCCTTGGAGGCGAACGGCTGGCCGCAGCACAGGTTTTCGACGTTGTCCGGGATCACCACCTGATAACCGGCTTTTTCCAGCAGGCCGCGGGTCTTGTCGTAGAGCGAGCTTTGCTCTTTGTCCCCGGCCGCCGGGCCCATGACCCGCGACACACAGGCCGCCAGGTAGACCACCCGTGGCCGCTGATCGCTGACCGCCGGGCTGAACCGAATGGCCCGTTCTGGCTGCGGCATGGCGCTGGTCCATTGCGGCACCTGGCCCTTGGACAGCCTGGTCAGCGCCGCCGAAACCCTGGCCAGGCGTGGCGCCCCCAGCAGCATCCGCGCGCCGTTGGCCACATGCAGGCTGAACCGCGCGCCCTGCAGGGTGGTGGCGAAGTGCGAGCCGAGCCAATCAGCCGCCTTGGTGTGCGTGGCGTGCTGGCTGCGCAGCTTTTTCACCAGCTCGCCGGTGTTGATGCCCACCGGGCAACGCTGGGCGCACAGGCCGGTGGCGGCGCAGGTGTCGATGCCTTGGTATTGATAGGCCGCTTCCAGCTCCGTGGTGTCGATACCGGCGCGCTTGCGGGCCTGGATATCACGCCAGATCACAATGCGCTGGCGCGGGCTCAGGGTCAGCCCCTTGGACGGGCACACCGGTTCGCAGAAACCACACTCGATGCACTTATCCACAATCTCGTCGGCCGCCGGCAGCGGCTTGAGGTGCTTGAGGTGGATCTG
This sequence comes from Pseudomonas sp. GW821-FHT09E12, assembly GCF_059416085.1. NCBI lineage: Bacteria > Pseudomonadati > Pseudomonadota > Gammaproteobacteria > Pseudomonadales > Pseudomonadaceae > Pseudomonas > Pseudomonas sp. GW821-FHT09E12. The sequence goes on from NZ_JBWKOM010000003.1 coordinate 83,386, forward strand.
CGGGTCTTCGCTGAGCACCACGTCCGGATTGAGGATGCCGTTGGGGTCGAGCAGACGCTTGAGTTGCCACATCAACTGGTAGGCATCGCTGCCCCATTCCAGCTCGACGAAGGGCGCCATATTGCGCCCGGTGCCGTGCTCGGCCTTGAGCGAGCCGCCGAACTCCACCGCCACCAGTTGCGCCACGTCCTCCATGAAGGCCTGGTAACGCGCGACTTCCTCGGCGCTGTTGAAGCCCTGGGTGAAGACGAAATGCAGGTTGCCCTCCAGCGCATGGCCGAACAGGATCGCTTCGTCGTAGCGGTGTTTGTCGAACAGCGTGATCAGGCGATTGACGCCGATGGCCAGCTGTTCCACCGGGAAGGTCACGTCTTCGATGATCACCGTGGTGCCGGTCTTGCGCACCGCGCCGACGGCGGGAAAGGTGTCCTTGCGGATCGCCCAGAGCTTGGCGTTTTCCTTCGGGTCTTCGGTGAAATCGACCTGTTTTTCCACCGGGAAGGAGGCGAGGGACGCCATGATCTGCGCCAGTTGTTCCTGCAGCAGCGCGGAAGACGCGGCGCGGGACTCGATCAGCAGCGCGCAGGCATTGGCGGACAGTTGCTGGACGAAAGCCGGCATCCCGGGTTTGTCCTGCACCGAACGCAGGCTGCGGCGGTCCAGCAGTTCCACGGCGGACACCGGTTGGTTTTTCAGCACGGTTACCGCGTTGCAGCAGGTTTCCACATCCGGGAAGACGATCAGCGCCGAGGCTTTGTGCGGGTGGTCGATCACCGTGTCGTAGGTCACCGCGCTGATAAAACCCAGGGTGCCTTCGGAGCCCACCAGCAGGTGGCTGAGGATGTCCAGCGGCTCATCGAAATCCACCAGGGCATTGAGGGACAGGCCGGTGGTGTTTTTCAGCCGGTACTTGTGGCGGATTTTCGCCGCCAGTTCACTGTTGGCGCGGGTCTCGCGGCCGAGGCTGGCCAGGCGTTCGAGCAGCTCGCCATGGCTGCTGCGAAACGCCGCGACGCTGGCGGCGTCTTCGGTGTCCAGGCGAGTGCCGTCGGCCAGTACCAGGCGCAGGCCGGCCAGGGTGTGGTAGGTGTTTTGCGCGGTGCCGCAGCACATGCCACTGGCATTGTTGGCGACGATGCCGCCGATCTTGCAGGCGCTGATCGAGGCTGGGTCGGGGCCGATCTTGCGTCCGAACGGCGCCAGCCAGGCGTTGGCCTGGGCGCCGATCACCCCCGGTTGCAGGCGGATCTGCTGGCCCTGGTTGCGGATCTCGCGAGCATTCCAGTTATCGCCAAGCACCAGCAGCACCGAATCGCTGATGGCCTGCCCCGACAGGCTGGTGCCGGCGGCGCGAAAGGTCACCGGCACGCGGTCGCGCTGGGCCAGCTTGAGCAGGGCCACCACTTCGTCTTCGGACTCGACGCGGATCACCAGTTGCGGAATCAGCCGATAAAAACTCGCATCGGTGCCGAAGGCCAGGGTGGAGAGCGGGTCATCGAAACGCCGCTCCTGGGGGATCAGTTGTTGGGCATCACGCAGAAAAGCCGCCGGTAGACTCATTGGTCCTCCAGAATCAGCACCACCAGGTCTTTCGGGCCGTGGGCGCCGTAGGCCAGGACCTGCTCGATATCGGCGGTCTTCGACGGGCCGGACACCAGCAGCGCGTTGGTCGGCATGCCCTGGGCCCAGGCGTATTCCTGCTGGACCTGATAGAAGTTGTCGCGGATCTCGCTGGCCTTGAGCAGGGCGAAATGCACCGGTGGCACCAGGCTCATCAGCCGCGGTTCTTCGCGGGTCGGCCAGAGGATCAGGCTGCCGGTGGCGGCGATGGCACCGAGGGTAGTGGTGAGGCTGGCCGGGGTGTCGTTGAACAGCTCGGCTTTCCATTCCTCGACGGGCCGATCGTAGGCCTTCAACGTCGGCAGCCCGGGATGCTCGGCCCAGTATTGGCTGACGCGCCGGCCGTGGGGCGTGGTCGGTGCGATCAGCAGGCTCGGCAACTGGCGTTCGCCCAGCAGGCGGGCGAGCAGCGCCGGCCAGTCCTGGGCGGTGGTCTGATGAATCTCGGTGTGCACCGCTTCCATCTGCTTGCGCAGCTGCGGGATGCGTTGTTCCGGTGCGTAGGTATAAGGCTCGGTGACCAGGGCCTCATCGAAGTTATCCACAATCGGTGTGGTGCCGGTCAGGCTGCTGCGCAGCTTGCCGAGGATGTTCTGTTTGGCGCTCATCGACGTTCTCCCTGTTTGGCCAGATGCTCGCGGGCCAGGTCGTGCAAGGACCGGGCGGCGGGTTTCGGTGCGCTGTGGTTTTGCGTCCAGGGGCCGACGTTGCTCGGGGTCAGCGCGCGCAGGCGGGTGGCCGCGAGGCTGAACAGGCGATACAAGGTCGGCGAACTGTTGAGCCTGGCCCAGGCGTTCCAGATAAAACGTTCCTTGCGCGAGTACTTGCTGCCCTGGCCGCGCATCACCTGATGGGGGCTGTCCGGAGCCTTGACGTTCTCTTCGCGCAGGCGGCGCAGCAGGCTCGGGATCGGGATCTTCACCGGGCACACTTCGCCGCAGGCGCCACACAGCGAAGACGCGCTCGGATGGTCCGGCACCTTGGCCAGGCCGACCATGTGCGGAGTGATGATCTTGCCGATGGGGCCGGGGTAGACCTCGCCGTAGGCGTGGCCGCCGATGCGGGTGTAGACCGGGCAATGGTTCATGCAGGCGCCGCAGCGGATGCAGTTCAGGGTCTGGCGCAATTCGCTGTCGGCGAAGGCCTGGCTGCGACCGTTGTCGAGCAGCACCAGGTGCACTTGCTGCGGGCCGTCCAGCTCATGCTCCTTGCGCGGGCCGGAGATCATGTTGACGTAGGTGGTGATCGGCTGGCCCAGCGCTGAGCGGGTCAGCAGCGACAGCAGCGGCACCACATCGCGCAGGTTCTCGACGACTTTCTCGATGCCGGTGACGGCGATGTGCACGGGCGGCACCGTGGTCGACATGCGTCCGTTGCCTTCGTTTTCCACCAGCAGCAGGGTGCCGGTCTCGGCCACGGCGAAGTTGACGCCGGAGACGCCGATGTCCGCTTCGAAGAATTTCTGCCGCAGGACCCTGCGACCGATCTGAATGAGTTGGTCAACGTCCTTGGTGTACTCCACGCCGAGTTTGTCGTGGAACAAGGACGCGACCTGACCGGCGTTCTTGTGGATCGCCGGCATGATTATGTGTGAAGGCTTCTCGTGGTCGAGCTGGACGATGAACTCGCCCATGTCCGACTCAAGGCATTCAATGCCTTGTTCAGCGAGGACATGGTTCATCTCCATCTCTTCGCTGACCATCGATTTGCCCTTGATCACTTGCCGCGCCTCGTGAGCCCGGATGATCGAGAGGACGATGCCATTGGCCTCGTCCACCGTTTCCGCCCAGTGCACTGTCACACCGTTGCGGGTCAGGTTCTGTTCAAGCTGCTCGAGCAGGTCGGGCAGCTTGGATAACGCACGGGCCTTGATCGCATTGCCCAGGGCCCGCAGGTGTTCGCGCTCGTGGGCATCGCTGAACGACGCCGCACGTTTGGCCATGAGGGAATCCATGGCGCTGCGAAAGTTGTTTCGCAGTTGTCGGTCACCCAGGGCCTGGTGGGCCCGGGTGCGAAAATCGTCCGACACGTTGGTCGTCGGAATCAGCTCCGGGGCGCTCATGCGGCACCTCCGGTACGCTGCCAGAGGAAGCTGGCCAGGTGTTGGCCGCGCAGCGCTTCCCGTTGTTTCTCCAACGAACCGTTGATGTTCATCAAGCAGCCGCAGTCGGCGCTCAGCACCTGGTGGGCGCCGGATTCCTTCAGCGCGCGGGTCTTGTCCGCGACCATCGCGCCGGAGATCTCCGGCATTCGGACGCTGAAAGTCCCGCCAAAGCCACAGCATTCGCTTTCGTGGTCGTGTTCTACCCGCTCCACGTTGCCCAGTTGTGCCAGCAGCTCACGACCGTGCAGGTGGGTGTTCATCTCGCGCCGTGCCGAGCAGGAGGTGTGCAGCGCCACCTTGATCGGCTCGCCACTGTCCTTGAGCTGCACCTTGCATACGTGCAACAGGAACTCCGCCAGCTCATAGGTACGTTCGGCCAGGGCCTGCACCTGCTTCAAGGTCTGCGGCTCATCCTTGAACAAGTCCGCGTAGTGCTCGCGCAGCATGCCCGCGCAGGAACCCGACGGCACCACCACCGGATAGTCGCCGGCGAACAGCGCCAGTTGCGAGCGGGCCACGGTGCGCGCTTGCTCGGTGTAACCCGAGGTGTAGGCCGGTTGTCCGCAGCAGCTTTGCCCTTGCGGGTACTCCACGCGAATGCCTTCGCGTTCGAGCAAGTGAATCGCATCCATCCCGGCTTCGGGATAGAACAGGTCGACCACACAGGTGCCGAACAGGTAGACCCGCGACGGTTTCTCGCTGGGGTACTGGCGCGGTTCGGCCAAGGGCGGTGCGACACGGGTCGCGTTAGGCACGGCGTTGTAAAAAAGCTCGCTCATCAGGCGTGTCTCCGGGTGGTCCCGGTTATCCGTCTGCGGCGGCTGCTGAATATAGAGAGACAAGCTTTCAGCAGCCTTGCAGACCGGGTTGTGAGTTGCAGGCGCCGGGTGGGTGCTCCGGCGCCGGTTCTTTCGGTGTCGCGATCAGTGCACCAGCATGCCGGTGAACCAGTAGGCCTGGGCCAGGGTGATCAGGCCGACGATGGTGGCAAAGAATAGGCTGTGCTTGAGGGTGAAGCGGAACAGGTCCGATTCCTTGCCTACCAGGCCGGTGGCGGCGCAGGCCACGGCGATCGATTGTGGCGAGATCATCTTGCCGGTCACGCCGCCGCTGGTGTTGGCCGCTACCAGCAGGGTGTCGTTGACGCCGATCTGGTGCGCGGTGGTGGCTTGCAGCGAGCTGAACAGGGCGTTGGACGAAGTGTCCGAACCGGTCAGGAACACCCCCAGCCAGCCGAGGAACGGCGAGAAGAACGGGAACGCCGCGCCGGTGCCGGCCAGCACCAGGGCCATGGTCGAGGACATGCCGGAGTAGTTGGTGACAAAGGCGAAGGCCAGCACCATGCCGATGGACAGGATCGGCCAGCGCAGTTCGTAGAAGGTCTCTTTCAAAGTGGTCAGACCAGTTTTGAGATTGATCTTCAGCACCAGCATCGAGATCAGCGCGGAGAAGAAAATCGCTGTGCCGGTGGCGGAAATCGGGTCGAGCTTGAACACCGCCGGAATCGCCGTTGGGGTGGCAACGATCGGCGCGCTCTTGATCACCAACTGATCCAGGTGCGGAATCGCGAAGTTGAATACCCAGCTGTACATCGAGCCGCCGGCGGCGAACATCGCCTTGAACGGCTTGAGCGTCCAGATAGTGACCAGCACGGTGAGAATCAGGAATGGCGACCAGGCCTTGAAGATTTCACCGAAGCTGTAGGGCGAAGGCTGAGTGGTGCGCGGCTGGCCGAAACCGCCGTTGCGCACGGCAGCGGCGCCGACGCTGGCAGTGGCCGCGGCGAACGAACGCTTGGGTTGCCAGACCTTGAGGAACAGCGTCAGGGAAATCAGGCTGGCCAGGGCCGAGGTGATGTCCGGCAGCTCCGGGCCGATGAAGTTCGAGGTGAAGTACTGGGTCACGGCAAAGCTCAGGCCGGCCACCAGCGCCGCGGGCCAGGTCTCTTTGACGCCACGCAGGCCGTCCATCATGAACACCAGCCAGAACGGCACGAACAGCGACAGCAGCGGCAGCTGGCGGCCGGTCATGGCGCCGATCTTGAACGCGTCGATGCCGGTTACCTGGCCCGCCACGATGATCGGGATGCCCAGGGCGCCAAAGGCCACCGGGGCGGTGTTGGCGATCAGGCACAGGCCGGCGGCGTACAGCGGATTGAATCCCAGGCCTACCAGCAGCGCGGCGGTAATGGCGACCGGCGCGCCGAACCCGGCGGCACCTTCGAGAAAGGCCCCGAAGCAGAAACCGATCAACAGCACCTGCAGGCGCTGGTCGTCGGTGATCGACAGCACGGAGCTGCGGATGACCTCGAACTGGCCGCTCTTGACCGTCAGTTTGTAGAGGAACACGGCGGCGACGATGATCCAGGCGATGGGCCACAGACCGTAGGCAAATCCATAGCCAGCGGCGGCAAGCGCCATGTCGGCGGGCATCTGGAAGGCGAAGATCGCCACCAGAATCGATAGCGCCAGGGTGATGCTGCCGGCAACGTGTCCTTTGAGGCGGAACACGGCCAGAGCCAGGAAGAAGAAGACGATCGGGATGACGGCGGCGAGGGCGGACAGGCCGAGGCTGCCGAGCGGGCTGTAAAGCTGTTGCCAGGTTTGCATATGGGGTGGCCCCTAATTGTTGTTGGTCAGGCACTGGTCAGCGTATTTGGTTAATTGGTAAGACCAATTTACAATCGCTGTTGGCTAGGGTAAAAGCCTTGTGAGCGGTGTGTCAATTTGCCGCCCTAAAACTTTTGTCGAAGGTGCGGTGCAGATGGCATCTGATCCGCTCGCCGACATGCGTTCTGATAGGTGCTGGCGGGGCCCCGATAGGCCAGAATAGAGAGCCCGGCGCGCGGTCGGGATCGTGGAGAGTGAGTTATGGGGTTTGATCAGATTCGTCAGCGCCGTTTGTCTGACGATATTGTCGAGCGGCTCGAGGGGATGATCCTCGAGGGCACGCTGAAGTCCGGTGAGCGCCTGCCGGCGGAGCGTGCGTTGGCGGAACAGTTCGGTGTCTCGCGACCGTCGTTGCGCGAGGCGATCCAGAAACTCACGGCCAAGGGCTTGCTGGTCAGTCGCCAGGGTGGCGGCAACTATGTGGTGGAGTCGCTGGGCTCGACCTTCAGCGATCCGCTGCTGCAGTTGTTGGAAAGCAACCCTGAAGCCCAGCGTGACTTGCTGGAGTTTCGCCACACCCTGGAAGCCTCATGTGCCTATTACGCAGCATTGCGTGCCACCGAGGTGGATCGTGAACGGCTCACCGCGGCCTTCGAGGAGTTGCAGGATTGCTATTCCCGGGCCGGCGATGTGAGCCGGGCGGAAGAGGGTGCGGCAGACGCGCAATTTCACCTGGCGATTGCCGAGGCCAGTCACAACGCTGTCTTGCTGCACACCATTCGCGGGCTGTTCGATCTGCTCAAGCGCAACGTGGTGACCAACATTGGCGGCATGTACAAGCAGCGCACCGAAACCCGCGACATGCTGATCAGCCAGCACCGCGATCTGTACCAGGCGATTATCGAAGGGCGTGCCGAGCAGGCGCGCGAAGTCTCCAGCCGGCACATTCTGTATGTGCAGGAAGTGCTGGAAGAGGTGCGTCAGGAAGTGCAGCGCGTGGCCCGGGCGGAGCGGCGCAAGGGGATCTAAGTCTTATCGCGAGCAAGCTCGCTCCTACAAAGGGCAGGCTTGCTCGCGATCATGGCATCAAGGCAGAAGGGCGTTACTCTTCCTTGCCCTTGTTGCGCACCGCGCGATGCAGCTCACGATCGGAGTCGCGCTCGCGTTCGGTATGACGCTTGTCGTATTCCTTCTTGCCCTTGCCGAGTGCGATCTCGCACTTGACCATGTGCTTGCTCCAGTAGAGCGACAGGCACACGCAGGCATAACCCTTCTGCTGCACGGCAGCGAACAGCTTCTCCAGCTCGCGCTTGTTGAGCAGCAGTTTGCGCGAGCGCACGGGGTCGGCGATCACATGGGTGCTGGCGGTGGTCAGGGGTGTGAAGTGGCTGCCCAGCAGCCAGGCTTCGCCGTCCTTGAGCAGCACGTAACTGTCGACCAGTTGTGCCTTGCCCGCACGCAGACTCTTTACTTCCCAGCCGGCCAGGACCATGCCAGCCTCGAACCGATGTTCGATGAAGTAATCGTGACGCGCCTTTTTATTTTGCGCGATGGTCCCTGTTGGGTGTTTCTTCTGTTTAGCCATAGGGGCGGCATTATAGGCAGTTGCACGCGTGTCGGCTACGGTGAAGCTGCGTGCTTGAGCAGGTTGAGTGAATCCCGGACAATGCGTCCTCTTTTTTCTCGGTTGGGCGCGTTTTTGATGTCGACGGACAAGGTTTCTGTCCACGGCGGCTGGGCCAGTCGCTGGGTTTTCATACTCGCTGCGACTGGTTCTGCCGTGGGCCTGGGAAGTATCTGGAAATTCCCCTATATGGTCGGCGTCTACGGTGGCGGCGCCTTTGTTCTGGTATTTCTCGCCTGCATCGCGCTGATCGGTGTACCGGTGATGCTGGCGGAAACCCTGATCGGCCGTCGCGCCCGGCAAAGCCCGGCCAATGCCTTGAAGGCGCTGGCCCTGGAGGCCGGGCATTCGGCCAAGTGGTCCTGGGGCGCGTTCGCCGGGATGATCACGGCCTTGTTGATTCTTTCCTTCTACAGCGTCGTGGGTGGTTGGTCGCTGGACTACATCATCGATATGGGCCGTGGTGATTTCCAGGGCGTGACGGCGGATCAGGTCGGCGCCTATTTCGGCACGGTGATTGCCGACCCCTGGCGGCTGACGCTGTGGCACACGCTGTTCATGCTGTTGTCGGCGGCGGTCATCGCCAAGGGCGTGGTGGCCGGGCTTGAGCGCAGCCTGCGGATCATGATGCCGCTGTTGTTCGTGATGCTGCTGATCCTGCTGGGTTACAGCCTGACCACCGGGCATTTCATGGAAGGCGTGCATTTCATGTTCGACTTCAGCACCGACAAACTGCTCGACGGCCTGTTGCCGGCCATGGGGCATGCGTTCTTTTCCCTGAGCGTCGGTGTCGGTTCCATCATGATCTACGGCGCTTACATGCCGAAGCATTCGTCCATTTCCGGCACTATTGTCGGCGTGGCGCTGCTGGACACCTTCGTTTCGCTGCTGGCGGGTCTGGCGCTGTTCCCGATCGTGTTTGCCGCGGGGTTGAACCCGAGTGAAGGTCCGGGGCTGATGTTTGTCAGTTTGCCTTTTGCCTTTGGTAATGTGGCGTTCGGCCAGCTGATGGGTGTGGTGTTTTTTGTCCTGGTGGCCATTGCCGCCTGGAGCTCGGCGATCTCGCTGCTGGAGCCGATGGTGGCTTACCTGGTGGAGCGGACTCGAATCCGTCGCGGCTGGGTGACATTCTGGCTGGCGTTTACCTGCTGGTTCGTCGGATTGGGAACGGTGTTCTCCTTCAATATCTGGCAGCAGGCCAAGTTTTTCGTGAACGAAGGCGGGGCTTTCCACCTCTACCAATGGGGGGCGGCGGGTGGTCTGGATTTCTTCGGGGTGATCGATTTCTTCACCTCGCGGATCATGTTGCCCTTGGGTGGCCTCTGCTTTGTGGTGTTCGCGGGTTGGGTAATGGGGCGCGAGGCGGTTCGTGATGAGCTGTCGATCCGCAGTCCGCTGCTTTTTGCCCTGACCCTGTTTTTGATGCGCTATGTGGCGCCCATCGGCATTCTTATAGTGTTTGCCGCCCAGTTGTGGAAATGACGCTGACATGACGACACATATTCAACGCTCGGCCCTGTTGCCTTATCCGGCGCAGTTTTTGTACGACCTGGTCAACGACGTGGCGCGCTACCCGGAGTTTTTACCCTGGTGCTCGTCGGCCGAGGTGCTGGAGAGCAGTGAGGTGCAGATGCGCGCCAGCCTGGCCGTTGCCAAGGGCGGGCTCAGCCAGCATTTCGTGACGCGCAATACCCTGGTGCCGGGCCAGTCGATCGAGATGAACCTGGAGGAAGGGCCGTTCAACCAGTTGCACGGCGTGTGGATTTTCAAACCGCTGGGTGAGAAGGCCTGCAAGATCAGCCTGGATTTGTCGTTCGACTACGCCGGTCCACTGGTTCGCGCGACCTTGGGGCCTTTGTTCAACCAGGCGGCCAACACCCTGGTCGATGCGTTTTGTCAGCGGGCCAAGCAGTTGCATGCTTGAGCCAATGATTGAAGTCGAGGTGGTGTATGCCGCGGTCGACCGGCAGGTATTGCTCAGTGTTGCGGTGCCAACGGGGACTACTGTTCGTGCGGCAGTGAAAGGCTGTGGGATAGGCACGCAATTTCCAGAATTGGATCTGGACAATTGTCCGCTGGGGATCTTTGGCAAAGCGGTTGCGGACCCGGGGAAGCAGCCGGTTCGGGCGGACGACCGCATTGAAATCTACCGCCCGCTGCTGGCTGACCCTAAAGAGGTCCGACGTCTGCGCGCGGCAAAGGCGGCTCAGGCCCGGGCTCGTACTTCAGAGTCCTGAGCAAATCGACAGGCAACAAAAAGCCCGGACTCGCCGGGCTTTTTTATTCCGCCACAAATTATTGCGGCGAGGTGTCCAGAGGTTCTGGCGTTGGCACCGGAACGGTCTCGACGTTGTCGACGTCCTTCTGGATCTGATCGAGCAGAGAGCCAGGCTTGGCCGGTTTTTCCGGTTTTGGCTGCTCGGCGTTTTCAGTAGGGGCGGTCACGGTGGTGCCACTGTCCTTGCCCAGGATGGCTTCGTCACGGCTTACGCCAGGCATGAAGTCACCGGAAAGGCTGACCAGTTGGTCGTTACCGTTGAAGATAACGCTGACGCGCTCCTGCTGGCGTTCACCGCCACCTGGTTGCAGGCTGTACAGATAATCCCAGCGATCGGCGTGGAACGTGTCGGTCAACAGAGGGTTGCCCATGATAAACCGTACTTGCCGGCGGGTCATTCCCGGGCGTAACTGGTCTATCATGTCCTGCGTGACGACATTGCCCTGCTGGATGTCGATTTTGTAAACCCCGGGGAATGAACAACCGGCGAGTGCGAGCAGTCCCACGAAGGTGAAACTGGTTAGCAAGAGCTTGGTGTTTTGCATCGGTGGGCGACTTCCACTATCTTGGCTGGGACAACGTAAACCCCGATCATACCCGCATTAAGAGAAGCTGCGAAGCAGCATCCGCGAGAAAGCTGACCATGGTTGAAAATAGCGAACTACGTAAAGCCGGCCTTAAAGTGACTCTGCCACGGGTCAAAATTCTACAAATGCTCGATTCCGCCGAGCAGCGACACATGAGCGCCGAGGATGTTTACAAGGCGCTGATGGAAGCTGGCGAGGATGTCGGTCTGGCCACGGTTTACCGTGTTCTGACCCAGTTTGAAGCAGCAGGCCTTGTGGTACGCCACAACTTTGATGGCGGTCATGCTGTATTCGAACTGGCTGACGGCGGTCACCACGACCACATGGTCAACGTGGATTCCGGTGAGGTGATCGAATTCTTCGACGAAGAAATCGAGAAGCTTCAGAAGGCGATTGTCGAGAAGCATGGCTTCGAGTTGGTGGATCACAACTTGGTGCTGTACGTACGCACGAAGAAATAAGCATGTCGCGCGGACATAGTCCGCGAAACGATCGAAGGCGACCCAAGGGTCGCCTTCGTGCTTTCTGCTCTTTATTAAAGTGGCAGGGACTCAAGCCTTGGCGGTAACCACCATTTTTTTCGCGTGGGCCAGCGACTCCTTGGTCAGGTCGATGCCGCCCAGCATCCGCGCTACCTCTTCGATCCGCTCGGTCTTGCCCAATTTGGAAACCGCGGTGTGAGTCGCATCGCTGCCGCGCACCTTGTGCACAAAAAGATGTTGATGGCCCTGGGCTGCCACCTGCGGCAGGTGGGTGACCGTCAATACCTGGCCGCGCTCGCCGAGGCGACGTAGCAGTTGGCCGACGATCTCCGCGGTCGGGCCGCCGATGCCGACGTCCACTTCATCGAATACCAGGGTCGGGACACGAGAGGTCTGCGCGGTAATCACCTGGATTGCCAGGCTGATCCGCGACAGTTCGCCCCCGGATGCGACTTTAGCCAGGGCCTTGAGCGGCTGGCCGGGGTTGGCGCTGACCAGCAGCTCGACCTGCTCGAGGCCGTTGGGCTGCAGTTCATCGCCGCTGTTGGCGTGCAGTTCGATGGTGAAGCGGCCGCCAGGCATGCCCAGGCGCTGGATTTCCTGTTCGACGGCGCTGGCCAGGCTGGTTGCGGCCTGCTGGCGCAGCTCGCTCAGCTCCCTGGCTTTTTCGTGATAGTGCCGGGCAAAGGATTTCAGCTCATCGCCCAGGCGCTCAATGGATTCGTCATTGGCATCCAGAGTTTCGATTTCCTCCAGCAGTTTCTGCTGCATGGCTGCCACCTCGGTGGGCTGGATTCGGTGTTTGCGGGCCAGGGTATAGATGGCGTCCAGCCGCTCCTCCAGTTGTTGCAGGCGCGCCGGGTCCGCGTCGAAGTGGTCGACGAAGCGGTTCAGTTCGCCGACGGCTTCTTCGACCTGGATCTGCGCGCTGGCCAGCAGGTTGGTGGCTTCCGCCAGGGCGCCGGAGGTGTTGCCGATGCTCGACAGGCGATTGAGGCTCGCTGTCAGGGCGCTGAGGACGTTGCCCGAATCACTTTCGCTGCAATGCTCGACGACCTGCCGGCAGATGCCCAGCAGGCTTTCGGCATTGGTCAGGTTCTTGTGTTCGAGTTCCAGTTGCTCGAGTTCGTTTTCGCCCAAGGCGAGGTTCTCCAGTTCCTCCAGCTGATAGCTGAGGAGCTGGTGGCGAGCCCGTTGCTCGTCCCCGGAATTGGACAGGCGCTCCAGTTCCTGGCGGGTCTGGCGCCAGCGCTGGGCTGCCAGCGATACCTGGCGGGCCAGGTCGGTGGCGCCGGCGTATTCGTCGAGCAGGCGGCGGTGGGTATCGGTTTTCAGCAGCGACTGGTGTTCATGCTGGCTGTGGATGTCGATCAGCAGTTCGCCGAGAGCCTTGAGGTCGCCTAGCGGGCAGGGGGAGCCATTGATGTAGCCACGGGAACGGCCTTCGGCGGTGATGACCCGGCGCAGGATGCATGGGCTGTCGTTGTCCAGGTCGCGTTCGGCGAGCCAGGCGCGGGCCTCGGGAATATCTTCCAGGTCGAAGGTGGCGAGAATGTCGGCCTTGTCGGCACCTGGGCGTACTACGCCACTGTCGGCGCGATCACCCAGGGTCAGCCCCAGGGCGTCGAGCATGATCGATTTGCCGGCGCCGGTTTCACCCGTGATGACGCTCATCCCGCGATCCAGTTCCAGATCGAGATGTTCAACGATGGCGTAGTTGTGTACGGACAGGTGCACCAGCATAAAGGCCGCTCCCAGGCTTTAGGTCTGGTTATTTATACAGTGTTTTGTTTTCGACTGACAATGCCCGTCCTTAGCTTGATTCGCTTGCTTGGCGGATTTTTTTATCGCGCGCGGGAATGATTGGTGGCCGGCGTTAGGGAGCGCCCAATGATTTTTGCCGAGGGCGCGGCCCTTGAACCTGGAAAATGCGACCCCATATACCGGGGCAGAAGCGTGAGTTGAGCTCGCGGACGATATTGAAAGGAGAATTTTATGGCTGACGAACAGACGCTGGATACGCAAAATCTCGACGCCAATCAGGCCCCCGAGGCCTCGGGCGAAGATCTGGCGGCTCGTGTGCAAGTGCTCGAAGAGCAGTTGGCTGGCGCTCAGGATCAGGCATTGCGTGTCGCAGCCGATCTGCAGAACGTCCGCCGCCGTGCCGAGCAGGATGTAGAAAAAGCTCACAAATTCGCCCTTGAGCGTTTTGCTGGCGACCTGCTGCCAGTGATCGACAGTCTCGAGCGCGGTCTTGAGTTGTCCAGCCCGGACGACGAAAGCATTCGCCCGATGCGTGAAGGTATCGAACTGACCCTGAAGATGTTCCAGGACACCCTGAAGCGTTATCAGCTGGAAGCGATCGATCCGCATGGCGAACCGTTCAACGCTGAACAGCACCAGGCGATGGCCATGCAGGAAAGTGCTGACGTCGAGCCGAACAGTGTTCTCAAGGTGTTCCAGAAGGGCTATCAGCTCAACGGTCGCCTGCTGCGCCCGGCCATGGTCGTGGTCAGCAAGGCACCCGCACCGGTTTCGCCTTCGATTGACGAGAAGGCTTGAAATCGCGCGCAGGGCCCCCATTTATAGGTCAAGCGTTTAAGTGCTACCGCAGTCGGCCACCACTGCTGCGGCAACAAAATCTAAAGTTTCGGGAGAGTTAACATGGGCAAAATTATCGGTATCGACCTGGGGACTACCAACTCCTGCGTCTCCATTCTTGAAAACGGCAACGTAAAAGTTATCGAAAACGCTGAAGGCGCGCGTACCACGCCGTCCATCATCGCTTACGCCAACGATGGCGAAATCCTGGTTGGCCAGTCGGCCAAGCGTCAGGCCGTGACCAACCCGCACAACACCCTGTACGCGGTGAAGCGTCTGATCGGTCGCCGTTTCGACGAAGAAGTTGTACAGAAAGACATCCAGATGGTCCCTTACAAGATCGTCAAGGCTGACAACAACGACGCCTGGGTTGAAGTGAACGGCCAGAAAATGGCTCCGCCACAGATCTCGGCTGAAATCCTCAAGAAAATGAAGAAGACCGCCGAAGACTACCTCGGCGAGGCCGTGACCGAAGCGGTGATCACCGTTCCGGCCTACTTCAACGACAGCCAGCGCCAGGCGACCAAAGACGCCGGCCGCATCGCGGGCCTGGATGTAAAACGCATCATCAACGAACCTACCGCGGCCGCTCTGGCTTACGGCATGGACAAGGCCAAGGGCGATCACACCGTGATCGTTTATGACCTGGGTGGCGGTACCTTCGACGTATCCGTGATCGAAATCGCTGAAGTCGATGGCGAGCACCAGTTCGAAGTACTGGCAACCAACGGTGACACCTTCCTCGGTGGTGAAGACTTCGACATCCGTCTGATCGACTACCTCGTGGACGAGTTCAAGAAAGAAAGCGGCATGAACCTCAAGGGTGACCCGCTGGCCATGCAGCGCCTGAAAGAAGCCGCTGAAAAAGCCAAGATCGAGCTGTCCTCGAGCCAGCAGACCGACGTCAACCTGCCGTACATCACCGCAGATGCCACTGGTCCTAAGCACCTGAACGTGAAGATCTCCCGCGCCAAGCTGGAATCGCTGGTCGAAGACCTGGTTCAGCGCACCATCGAGCCTTGCCGCATCGCCATGAAAGACGCCGGTATCGACGTCAGCAAGATCGACGACGTGATCCTGGTTGGCGGTCAGACCCGCATGCCGCTGGTGCAGAAGCTGGTGACCGATTTCTTCGGTAAAGAAGCACGCAAGGACGTGAACCCGGACGAAGCCGTTGCCATGGGTGCTGCCATCCAGGGCGCGGTACTGGCCGGTGACGTGAAAGACGTACTGCTGCTGGACGTCAGCCCGCTGACCCTGGGTATCGAAACCATGGGTGGCGTGATGACCGCGCTGATCGAGAAAAACACCACGATTCCTACCAAGAAATCGCAAGTGTTCTCGACTGCCGACGACAACCAGGGCGCAGTGACCATTCACGTGCTGCAGGGCGAGCGTAAGCAAGCCGCGCAGAACAAGTCCCTGGGCAAGTTCGACCTGGCCGAGATTCCACCAGCTCCACGTGGCGTGCCGCAAATCGAAGTGACCTTCGACATCGACGCCAACGGCATCCTGCACGTAGGTGCGAAAGACAAGGCGACCGGCAAGACCCAGTCGATCGTGATCAAGGCCAACTCCGGTCTGTCCGAGGAAGAAATTCAGCAGATGGTTCGTGATGCTGAAGTCAACGCCGAAGAAGACCGCAAGTTCGAAGAGCTGGCCAGCGCGCGCAACCAAGGCGATGCCCTGGTTCACTCGACTCGCAAGATGATCGCTGATGCGGGCGACAAAGTGACTGCTGAAGAGAAGGCTGCGATCGAAGCTGCCGTGGTTGCCCTTGAAGCTGCTATCAAAGGCGACGACAAGGCTGCTATCGACGCGAAGGTCGAAGAGCTGTCGAAAGTGTCCGCTCCGGTCGCTCAGAAGATGTACGCCGAGCAGGCTCAGCCGGCAGAAGGCGCAGCTTCGCAGGGTGAATCGGCCGAGAAAGCCGACGACGTCGTCGACGCTGAGTTCGAAGAAGTAAAAGACCACAAGTAAGACTGCTTGTTGGTCGGCCGGTTGACTGCCTTTGTGCGGTGACTGGTAGGATGTCGCCGCGCGGGAGCTTGCTCCCGCGTTGGCGTGTCTGGAGCAAGCGAATTTTTTACGGCGTGCGGCTCTTTTCGCGCGCTGGCGGTACGGTCGGAAATGCTCCTGCTTTCCGTTCGGGATTACCGCAGTTGTCGGCCAGTCTGTTGGTCGTCTATCCAAGACCAGGATCGTTGAATTGACGTGAGTTGGGTCCGGGCCTGTATTGGGGCTCAACGAGTTTGACGAGGCTCAGGAGAGCGTTGTCGAACGTCCTTAAGAGTGCGAAGACTTATGGCAAAGCGTGACTATTACGAAGTATTGGGTGTGGAGCGAGGCTCGAGCGAAGCCGACCTGAAAAAGGCTTACCGCCGCCTGGCGATGAAGCACCACCCGGACCGTAATCCCGGCGACAAAGCGTCGGAAGATATGTTCAAGGAGGCCAACGAGGCCTACGAAGTATTGTCTGACTCGAGCAAGCGCGCGGCTTATGACCAGTACGGTCACGCCGGTGTCGATCCGAGCATGGGCGGTGGTGGCGCCGGCTTCGGTGGCCAGAACTTCTCCGACATCTTTGGCGATGTCTTCAGTGATTTCTTTGGTGGCGGTCGTGGCGGCTCCCGTGGCGGGGCTCAGCGTGGCAGCGACTTGCGCTACACCCTGGAGCTGAACCTGGAAGAGGCGGTGCGCGGCACCACCGTGAATATCCGCGTTCCGACGCTGGTCAACTGCAAGCCTTGCGACGGCTCGGGCGCCAAGAAAGGCTCCTCGCCTGTGACCTGCCCGACCTGTGGCGGTATCGGCCAGGTGCGCATGCAGCAGGGCTTCTTCTCGGTGCAGCAGACCTGCCCGCGTTGCCATGGCCAGGGCAAGATCATTTCCGATCCGTGCGATTCCTGTCATGGCGAAGGTCGCGTCGAAGAGTACAAGACGCTGTCGGTGAAGGTGCCGGCGGGTGTCGATACCGGCGACCGCATTCGTCTGTCCGGCGAAGGAGAGGCGGGGACCCAGGGCGGCCCTACGGGCGACCTGTATGTGGTGATCAATGTGCGTGAGCACTCGATCTTCCAGCGCGACGGCAAGCACCTGTTCTGTGAAGTGCCTATCAGCTTCGTTGACGCGGCGCTGGGCGGCGAGCTGGAAATCCCGACGCTGGATGGCCGGGTCAAGCTGAAGATCCCTGAGGGCACCCAGACCGGCAAGCAGTTCCGTGTGCGTGGCAAGGGTGTGGCTCCGGTGCGTGGCGGCGGCGCTGGCGACTTGATGTGCCGGGTTGCGGTGGAGACTCCCGTAAACCTGAGTCGTCGTCAGCGTGAGCTGCTCGAAGAGCTGCGTGGTTCCCTGGCGGACGATAATACCCACTCGCCGAAAACCACTGGCTGGTTCGAAGGCGTGAAGCGCTTCTTCGGCGACCTGTAAGGAGCGAAGCATGCGACGTATAGCTGTGATGGGCGCCGCAGGGCGCATGGGTAAGAACCTGGTGGAGGCCGTGCAACAGCGCTCGCCGCTCTCCGGACTTACCGCGGCGATCGTGCGGCCTGGCAGTTCGTTGGTCGGTGCCGATGCTGGCGAGCTGGCATCGCTGGGGCGCATCGGTGTGCCGATGTCCGACAGCCTGGAAAAGGTTGCCGATGAATTCGATGTGTTGATCGATTTCACGTTGCCGGAAGTGATGCTGAAGAACCTGGCGTTCTGCCGCAAGGCGGGCAAGGCCATGGTGATCGGTACCACGGGCTTGGGCGCCAAGGAAAAGCAGGTGCTGGCCGAGGCAGGCAAGGATATTCCGATCGTGTTCGCCGCCAACTTCAGCGTTGGCGTCAATCTGTCGCTGAAGCTGCTCGACATGGCAGCCCGTGTGCTGGGCGATGATGCAGACATCGAAATCATCGAGGCGCATCACCGGCACAAGATCGACGCGCCTTCGGGAACCGCTCTGCGCATGGGCGAGGTGATTGCCGATGCGCTGGGGCGTGATCTGCAGAAGGTCGCGGTGTATGGCCGTGAAGGCCATACCGGCGCTCGTGAGCGTGAAACCATTGGTTTCGCCACGGTCCGGGGTGGTGATGTGGTGGGCGATCACACGGTGTTGTTCGCTGCTGAGGGCGAGCGTCTGGAGATTACCCATAAGGCTTCCAGTCGCATGACTTTCGCCAAGGGCGCGGTACGTGCTGCGTTGTGGCTGGACGGTCGTCCGGCGGGTCTTTATGACATGCAGGATGTGCTGGATCTGCGTTGAGATGCATCCAAAACAGGGCCAGGCTTTGCGCTTGAGCCCTGTTTTACCCCGCTAAGCGATGTTCTGTCGCATTCCTCTGCCTTTAAGGCTCTTTAGCGGTGGACCAAAAAAGCCTTTTTCTGTAAGCTACAGCTTTAGTGTGTCCACTAAAAGCGCGCAGAATAATTCGGTGAAGAAGCGGGGTGACGTGTCCATACGTCACTCCGCTTTTTTACAACCTGCGATCGCCCTTTCAGGCTTTATTTACGGGAGGTCTTCTTGACTAAGCCAGCCATACTCGCCCTTGCTGATGGCAGCATTTTTCGCGGCGAAGCCATTGGAGCCGACGGTCAAACCGTTGGTGAGGTGGTGTTTAACACCGCAATGACCGGCTATCAGGAAATCCTTACCGATCCTTCCTACGCCCAACAGATCGTTACCCTGACTTACCCGCATATCGGCAATACCGGCACCACGCCGGAAGACGCCGAGTCCGATCGTGTCTGGTCGGCCGGTCTGGTGATTCGCGACCTGCCACTGGTTGCGAGCAACTGGCGTAACACCCTGTCCCTGTCCGACTACCTGAAAGCCAACAACGTTGTGGCGATCGCTGGTATCGACACCCGTCGCCTGACGCGCATCCTGCGCGAGAAAGGCGCGCAGAACGGCTGCATCATGGCTGGCGACAACATCTCCGACGAAGCGGCGATTGCCGCAGCGCGCGGCTTCCCTGGCCTGAAAGGCATGGATCTGGCGAAGGTCGTCAGCACCAAGGAAAGCTACGAGTGGCGCTCCAGCGTCTGGAGCCTGAAGACCGACAGTCATCCGACCATCGAGGCTTCCGAGCTGCCGTACCACGTGGTTGCCTACGACTACGGCGTCAAGCTGAACATCCTGCGCATGCTGGTCGAGCGCGGTTGCCGCGTGACCGTAGTGCCTGCGCAAACTCCGGCCAGCGACGTCCTGGTACTCAAGCCTGACGGCGTGTTCCTGTCCAACGGCCCTGGCGACCCCGAGCCTTGCGATTACGCCATCCAGGCGATCAAGGACGTGCTGGAAACCGAGATCCCGGTCTTCGGTATCTGCCTGGGCCACCAACTGCTGGCACTGGCCTCCGGCGCCAAGACGGTGAAGATGGGGCACGGCCACCACGGTGCCAACCACCCGGTCCAGGACCTGGACAGCGGTGTAGTGATGATCACCAGCCAGAACCACGGTTTTGCGGTGGACGAAGCCACCCTGCCAGGCAACGTGCGGGCGATCCACAAATCGCTGTTCGACGGTACCTTGCAAGGCATCGAACGTACCGACAAGAGCGCATTCAGCTTCCAGGGCCACCCTGAAGCGAGCCCGGGCCCGAACGATGTGGCGCCGCTGTTCGATCGTTTCATCAACGAGATGGCCAAGCGACGCTGAGTGCTCGCCCCTGAAGGTGGCCCCGGTCTCGGCGGCCCCTTCAGCGCTTCAGAGATTTGATCAAGACGGCTTGCCGACTGACCTGCGGATTTGAGTGACAACCCATGCCAAAACGTACAGACATTAAAAGCATCCTGATTCTCGGCGCTGGCCCGATCGTGATCGGCCAGGCTTGCGAATTCGACTACTCCGGCGCCCAGGCCTGCAAGGCCCTGCGCGAAGAGGGTTACCGGGTCATCCTGGTGAACTCGAACCCGGCGACCATCATGACCGATCCGGCCATGGCCGACGCCACCTACATCGAGCCGATCAAGTGGCAGACCGTTGCCAAGATCATCGAGAAAGAGCGTCCGGACGCTCTGCTTCCGACCATGGGTGGCCAGACTGCGTTGAACTGCGCCCTGGACCTGGAGCGTGAAGGCGTTCTGGAGAAGTTCGGCGTGGAAATGATCGGCGCCAATGCCGACACCATCGACAAGGCCGAAGACCGTTCGCGCTTCGACACCGCGATGAAGGCGATCGGCCTGGAGTGCCCGCGCTCCGGTATCGCCCACAGCATGGACGAGGCCAATGCGGTCCTCGAGAAACTGGGCTTCCCGTGCATCATCCGCCCGTCCTTCACCATGGGTGGCACCGGTGGTGGCATTGCTTACAACCGTGAAGAGTTCGAAGAAATCTGCGCCCGTGGTCTGGACCTGTCGCCGACCAAGGAACTGCTGATCGACGAATCGCTGATCGGCTGGAAAGAATACGAGATGGAGGTGGTCCGCGATAAGAAGGACAACTGCATCATCGTTTGCTCGATCGAAAACTTCGACCCGATGGGCGTGCACACCGGTGACTCGATCACCGTGGCTCCTGCGCAAACCCTGACCGACAAGGAATACCAGATACTGCGCAACGCCTCCCTGGCGGTACTGCGTGAGATCGGCGTGGAAACCGGTGGCTCCAACGTCCAGTTCGGCATCTGCCCGAACACTGGCCGTATGGTGGTGATCGAGATGAACCCGCGGGTATCCCGTTCTTCGGCCCTGGCTTCGAAAGCCACCGGCTTCCCGATCGCCAAGGTCGCCGCCAAGCTGGCCGTGGGTTACACCCTGGACGAGCTGTCGAACGACATCACCGGTGGCAAGACCCCAGCGTCCTTCGAGCCGTCCATCGACTACGTCGTGACCAAGCTGCCACGCTTCGCCTTCGAAAAATTCGCCAAGGCCGATGCCCGCCTGACCACTCAGATGAAGTCGGTGGGTGAGGTGATGGCCATCGGCCGGACCTTCCAGGAATCCCTGCAGAAAGCACTGCGTGGCCTGGAAGTGGGTGTCTGCGGTCTGGATCCGAAGCTCGACCTGAGCAACCCGGAAAGCATGAACGTGCTCAAGCGCGAGCTGACCGTGCCGGGCGCCGAGCGTATCTGGTACGTGGCTGATGCGTTCCGTGCCGGCATGACCGTTGAGCAGATCTTCGGCATGAACATGATCGACCCTTGGTTCCTGGTGCAGATCGAAGATCTGATCAAGGAAGAGGAGAAGGTCAAGACTCTGGGCCTGTCGGCCATCGACCGCGACTTGATGTTCCGCCTCAAGCGCAAAGGTTTCTCCGACCAGCGTCTGGCCAAGCTGCTGGGCGTGACCGAGAAGAACCTGCGTACCCACCGCCACAAGCTGGAAGTGTTCCCGGTCTACAAGCGCGTCGACACCTGCGCAGCCGAGTTCGCCACCGATACCGCCTACCTGTACTCGACCTATGAGGAAGAGTGCGAGGCTGCACCTTCGGGGCGCGACAAGATCATGATCCTGGGTGGCGGTCCGAACCGTATCGGCCAGGGCATCGAGTTCGACTACTGCTGCGTGCACGCGGCACTGGCGCTGCGTGACGATGGTTACGAAACCATCATGGTCAACTGCAACCCGGAAACCGTTTCCACTGACTACGACACCTCCGATCGCCTGTACTTCGAGCCAGTGACCCTGGAAGACGTACTGGAAATCGTCCGCGTCGAGAAGCCAAAAGGTGTGATTGTCCAGTACGGCGGCCAGACTCCGCTGAAACTGGCGCGTGCCCTGGAAGCGGCCGGCGTGCCGATCATCGGTACCAGCCCTGACGCCATCGACCGTGCCGAAGACCGCGAACGTTTCCAGCAGATGGTCGAGCGCCTGAACCTGCGTCAGCCGCCAAACGCCACCGTGCGCAGCGAAGACGAAGCGATTCGTGCCGCGGCCAAGATCGGCTACCCGCTGGTGGTGCGTCCGTCCTATGTGCTGGGCGGCCGGGCGATGGAAATCGTTTACGAAGAAGAAGAGCTCAAGCGCTACCTGCGTGAAGCGGTGCAAGTATCCAACGACAGTCCAGTGCTGCTGGACCACTTCCTCAACTGCGCCATCGAGATGGACGTGGATGCGGTCTGCGACGGCAAGGATGTGGTGATCGGCGCGATCATGCAGCACATCGAACAGGCTGGCGTGCACTCCGGTGACTCCGCTTGCTCGCTGCCGCCGTACTCGCTGCCTGCGCACATCCAGGACGAGATGCGCGAACAGGTCAAGAAGATGGCCCTGGAGCTGGGTGTGGTCGGCCTGATGAACGTGCAGCTGGCCCTGCAGGGTGAGCAGATCTACGTTATCGAAGTGAACCCGCGTGCTTCCCGTACCGTGCCGTTCGTTTCCAAGTGCATCGGTGTCTCCCTGGCGATGATCGCCGCGCGCGTCATGGCGGGTAAGACCCTGAAAGAGCTGGGCTTCACCAAGGAAATCATTCCTAACTTCTATAGCGTCAAGGAAGCGGTGTTCCCGTTCGCCAAATTCCCGGGTGTCGATCCGATCCTCGGCCCAGAGATGAAGTCGACCGGCGAAGTGATGGGTGTCGGTGACACCTTCGGCGAAGCCTTCGCCAAGGCCCAGATGGGCGCTAGCGAAGTGCTGCCGACTGGTGGTACCGCGTTCATCAGCGTGCGTGACGACGACAAGCCGCTGGTTGCGGGCGTGGCTCGTGATCTGATCAACTTGGGCTTCGAAGTGGTCGCCACTGCCGGTACTGCCAAGCTGATCGAGGCGGCAGGCCTGAAGGTGCGCCGTGTGAACAAGGTGACTGAAGGTCGTCCGCACGTGGTTGACATGATCAAGAATGACGAAGTCACGCTGATCATCAACACCACCGAAGGTCGTCAGTCGATCGCTGACTCTTATTCCATTCGTCGTAACGCCTTGCAGCACAAGATCTACTGCACCACCACCATTGCTGCGGGTGAGGCCATCTGTGAAGCGCTCAAGTTCGGTCCGGAAAAGACCGTGCGTCGCTTGCAGGATCTACATGCAGGATTGAAGGCATGAATAAATACCCAATGACCGTCCAGGGCTCCAAGGCCCTGGAAGAAGAGTTGACGTTCCTAAGCAAGGTCGAGCGGCCACGCTTGAGCCAGGCCATCGGTGAGGCTCGAGAGCTCGGTGACCTCAAGGAAAACGCTGAATACCATGCTGCCCGCGAGGAGCAGGGAATGGTTGAAGCGCGCATCCGTGATATTGAAGGTCGCCTGCAAAACTCAGTTGTCATCGATGTGACGAGCATTCCTCATACAGGCAAGGTGATTTTCGGCACTACCGTCGAAATCGCCAACGTCGAAACCGATGAGAGCGTCACTTACCAGATCGTTGGTGAGGATGAGGCTGATATCAAGCTCGGAAAGATCTCTGTAGGTTCGCCCATTGCCCGTGCCTTGATCGCCAAGGAAGAGGGTGATGTGGTTGCCGTTAAAACGCCTAGCGGCGTGATCGAGTATGAGATTGTCGAAGTCCGCCACGTCTGAACGAGGGCGCCTGCTGAATGCAGGCGCCATGCTTTGGCAACTGACTCAGATGTTGTGGGTCGGTGGTGTGTGGTTGTTGCATGTCGGCTTGTTGCCGGTGCTGGGCCAGATTGGCCTGGCGCCGCTGCTGATCGAAGAGATCGGTAATGTGCTGAATGCGCTGCTGGTTGGTTTTTCAGCGGTATGCATCGTTCTTCAGGTGCTGGTATTGGTACGTGCTGAAGGGCTGGCGAGCCTGTGGCGGGATATACGAGGGCAGCTGCTGTTGGTGGCGTTATGTGCGTGCACGATGTATTTCGTGGTGCGCTTCGGGCTGTCGGATGTCGAGCGCTGGCAGCTGTTCAGCTATCTTGTCTTGGCTTTTTCCGGTCTGGTGCTGGTATTGCAGCCGGTGCCTGGGTGGAGTGGCAGGGCGCGCGAAGCACGCCCTTGACCCCTGTCGACGTCAGTGGAAGCGATGGACGTTGGACAGTTGCTTGTTTACCTTGGCGTTCTTGCGATAAATCAACGCCATTTTGCCGATGACCTGCACCAGATCCGCTTTGCCGGCCTTGCACAGTTCTGCAATGGCTTCCAGGCGGGATTCGCGTTCGAGGATGTTGAGCTTGATCTTGATCAGCTCATGATCGCTCAAGGCGCGTTCAAGTTCGGCCAACACACCTTCGGTCAAACCGTTGTCAGCCACAGTCAATACTGGTTTCAGATGGTGGCCAATGGATTTGTACTGTTTCTTCTGCTCTTGAGTGAGCGGCATAATCTGACCCCTGCGTCTGATCTTGTAAAAAGCGGCGGCCAGTTTACCCGAGCGCGTCCGGGACCGCCCAGTTAATCACGACCCGTTTTATTTTTTGAGGTGGCCCGTGGCCCGTTCCAAGACAAGCCATAACTGGCTGAAAGAGCACTTCAACGACCCATTCGTCAAAATGGCGCAAAAAGATGGGTACCGTTCGCGTGCCAGCTACAAGCTGCTGGAAATCCAGGAAAAGGATCGCCTGATCCGTCCTGGAATGAGTGTTATCGATCTGGGCGCGGCACCAGGGGGTTGGTCGCAGGTGACCAGTCGTCTGATCGGCGGGCAGGGGCGACTGATCGCTTCCGACATTCTGGAAATGGATAGCATCCCTGATGTCACCTTCATTCAGGGAGACTTCACCGAAGATGCAGTGTTGGCTCAAATCCTCGAGGCGGTCGGAAATTCCCAGGTTGACCTTGTGATTTCCGATATGGCCCCCAATATGAGTGGTACGCCCGCCGTAGATATGCCGCGGGCGATGTTTCTGTGCGAGTTGGCACTTGATTTGGCGGGGCGGGTTCTGCGTCCCGGTGGCGACTTCCTGATAAAGATTTTCCAGGGAGAAGGTTTCGACGAATACCACAAGAACGTTCGCAAGATGTTCGACAAGGTGGTGATGCGTAAACCGAGTTCTTCCCGTGATCGTTCTCGCGAGCAGTATCTGCTGGGACGTGGCTTTCGCGGGCGTATCGAGTAAAGGTTGTTTTTGACCGGGTTGATAGTTTTTTCGTATTTCGCCCCGGGGGCTTAAGCGAATATTGTGTAATCTGGGTTTCACAAAGGGTTACAGACAGCGCCTGCCAGAGCTGTAGGTAATGTAGTAAGTTAGGTCGGTGAATATCATGCGAAGCGCGCGCCAGCAGCGGAGCTTGCTTCAGAGGGTAGTTAATTGAACGATATGGCAAAGAATCTGATCCTGTGGTTGATCATCGCGGCTGTCCTGGTGACGGTGATGAACAACTTCTCCAGCCCTAACGAGCCGCAGACCCTCAACTATTCCGACTTTATCCAGCAAGTTAAGGATGGCAAGGTCGAGCGCGTAGCCGTTGATGGTTATGTGATTACCGGCAAGCGCAACGATGGCGATAGCTTCAAGACCATTCGTCCTGCGATTCAGGACAACGGCCTGATCGGTGATCTGGTGGATAACCACGTGGTCGTCGAAGGCAAGCAGCCTGAGCAGCAAAGCATCTGGACCCAACTGCTGGTCGCCAGCTTCCCGATCCTGGTGATCATCGCCGTCTTCATGTTCTTCATGCGGCAGATGCAGGGTGGTGCTGGTGGCAAGGGCGGGCCGATGAGCTTCGGCAAGAGCAAGGCGCGCCTGTTGTCCGAAGATCAAGTGAAAACCACATTGGCGGATGTCGCGGGTTGCGACGAGGCCAAGGAAGAAGTGGGTGAACTGGTTGAGTTTCTCCGCGATCCGGGCAAGTTCCAGCGCCTGGGCGGTCGTATTCCTCGCGGTGTGTTGATGGTTGGCCCGCCGGGTACCGGTAAGACTTTGCTGGCCAAGGCCATTGCTGGTGAAGCCAAGGTTCCATTCTTCACCATCTCCGGTTCCGACTTCGTCGAAATGTTCGTTGGGGTGGGTGCCAGTCGCGTTCGCGATATGTTCGAGCAGGCCAAGAAACATGCCCCGTGCATCATCTTTATCGACGAGATCGATGCCGTTGGTCGCCATCGTGGTGCCGGCATGGGTGGTGGTCATGATGAGCGCGAACAGACTCTCAACCAGCTGCTGGTAGAGATGGATGGCTTTGAAATGAACGACGGCATCATTGTTATTGCCGCCACCAACCGTCCTGATGTGCTTGACCCGGCGCTGCTGCGTCCAGGCCGCTTTGACCGTCAAGTTGTGGTTGGTTTGCCGGATATCCGTGGCCGCGAGCAGATTCTGAAAGTTCACATGCGTAAAGTACCGATGGGTGAAGATGTCGCGCCGGCCGTGATTGCTCGTGGTACGCCCGGCTTCTCTGGCGCCGACCTGGCCAACCTGGTGAACGAGGCGTCGCTTTTCGCTGCCCGTAGCGGCAAGCGCATCGTCGAAATGAAAGAGTTCGAGCTGGCAAAAGACAAGATCATGATGGGTGCGGAGCGCAAATCCATGGTCATGTCCGAGAAGGAAAAGCAGAACACGGCTTATCACGAGGCAGGTCACGCCATTGTCGGTCGCGTAGTGCCTGAGCATGATCCGGTCTACAAGGTTTCGATCATCCCGCGTGGTCGGGCTCTGGGTGTAACCATGTTCCTGCCGGAAGAGGATCGCTACAGTCTGTCCAAGCGTGCGCTGATCAGTCAGATCTGTTCGCTGTACGGCGGTCGTATCGCGGAAGAAATGACGTTGGGCTTTGATGGTGTAACTACCGGAGCTTCCAACGACATCATGCGCGCCAGTCAGATTGCGCGGAACATGGTGACCAAGTGGGGGCTTTCCGAAAAGCTGGGTCCGTTGATGTACGCCGAAGAAGAGGGCGAGGTCTTTCTGGGGCGCAGTGCTGGCAGCCAGCATGCAAGCCTGTCTGCGGAAACCGCCAAGCTGATCGACTCCGAAGTTCGTAGCATCATCGACCAGTGCTATGGCACCGCCAAGCAGATCCTCACGGATAACCGCGACAAGCTGGATGCGATGGCCGATGCCTTGATGAAGTATGAAACCATCGATGCCGAGCAGATCGACGACATCATGGCTGGTCGTACCCCTCGCGAGCCTCGCGATTGGGAGGGCGGCTCGGGTACCACGCCTCCGGTGGTGCAGAACGAACGTCCAGAGACACCGATCGGCGGCCCGGCTGCTGACCACTAAGGTTTGAAATGACTTCTATGTCGTCCTCGACCCGGTTGCCTTGCGGCAACCGGGTTCTTGATTTGGCCCATACGCATGTCATGGGCATTCTTAATGTAACTCCCGACTCCTTCTCCGATGGTGGCCGTTTCAGTCAGCTTGATGCTGCCTTGCGCCATGCCGAAGGTATGGTGCTGGCGGGCGCGACGCTCATCGATGTGGGGGGCGAGTCCACTCGTCCTGGTGCGCGGGCAGTATCGCCGCTTGAAGAGCTTGAGCGGGTAGCACCTATCGTCGAACGTATCCATCGTGAACTGGATGTCATTATTTCGGTCGATACATCCACGCCTGCTGTCATGCGCGAAACTGCGCGCCTGGGTGCGGGGTTGATCAATGATGTCCGTTCGTTACGACGGGATGGTGCGCTGGATGCGGCGGCGGCTACAGGCTTACCGGTTTGCCTTATGCATATGCTCGGTGAGCCAGGCGATATGCAGGACAATCCGCAGTATCGGGATGTAACCAAGGAGGTGGGTGAGTTCCTGGCTGAGCGTATGGCTCAGTGCGTTGCAGTGGGTATTGGGCCGGAACGGATCATTCTGGATCCAGGTTTTGGTTTCGCGAAGACCCTGCAGCACAACTTGACCCTGTTCAAGCATATGGACGCCCTGCATGCCCTTGGTCGACCTCTGCTGGTCGGAGTTTCACGAAAGAGCATGATAGGTCAGGCATTGAACCGTCCTGTCGGAGAGCGCCTGTATGGCGGGCTGGCTCTTGCTGCTCTGGCAATGTCCAAAGGCGCAAAGATCCTGCGGGTCCATGATGTGGCCGAGACGCTGGATGTCGTGCGGATGATTACAGCTGTGGAATCAGCCGAATAAGAATGATGGAGCACTTATGAGCAAGAAATACTTTGGCACCGACGGTATTCGCGGTCGTGTGGGTGTGTACCCTATTACCCCTGATTTCATGCTCAAGCTGGGCTGGGCCGCGGGTATGGCTTTCCGTAGCATGGGCGCCTGCCGCGTGTTGGTGGGCAAAGACACGCGTATTTCCGGTTACATGTTCGAGTCCGCGCTTGAAGCGGGCCTGTCCGCTGCCGGTGCGGATGTGATGCTGCTGGGGCCGATGCCCACTCCTGCTATCGCCTACCTGACCCGCACTTTCCATGCCGAAGCGGGGATCGTGATCAGTGCGTCGCATAATCCTCACGATGACAACGGAATCAAGTTCTTCTCGGGTGAAGGCACCAAGCTCCCGGATGAAGTCGAGTTGATGATCGAAGAGTTGCTGGATGCGCCGATGACTGTGGTGGAGTCCAGCAAGCTGGGTAAGGTATCGCGCATCAATGACGCCTCGGGCCGTTACATTGAATTCTGTAAGAGCAGCGTTCCTTCCAGTACCAGCTTTGCGGGTCTGAAGATTGTTGTCGATTGTGCCCATGGTGCGACCTACAAGGTAGCGCCAAGTGTTTTCCGTGAGTTGGGCGCTGAAGTAGTGGTGCTCTCCGCACAGCCTAACGGTCTGAACATCAACGACAATTGCGGCTCGACCCACATGGGGCAGTTACAGGCTGCGGTATTGGCCGAGCACGCCGATCTGGGTATCGCCTTCGATGGCGATGGCGACCGGGTGTTGATGGTCGACCATACAGGCGCCATCGTCGACGGCGACGAACTTCTGTTCATCATTGCCCGAGACCTGCATGCGCGTAACAAACTGCAGGGCGGTGTGGTTGGTACCTTGATGAGCAATCTAGGTCTCGAGCTGGCCTTGGCTGATCTGGGTATTCCATTCGTGCGCGCCAATGTCGGTGACCGTTATGTCATTGCCGAGCTGCTTGAGCGCCAATGGCTGGTAGGCGGTGAAAACTCCGGCCATATCGTGTGCTTCCAGCACACCACTACGGGTGATGCGATCATTGCCGCCCTGCAGGTGCTGATGGCACTGAAGCGGCGTGATGAAGGCTTGGCACAGTCGCGTCAGGCGCTGCGCAAATGTCCGCAGATTCTGATCAATGTCCGTTTTGGCGGTGGTGCCAATCCTGTCGAGCATCCGGCTGTGAAAGAGGCCTGCGCGCGCGTCACTACCGCGATGGCTGGGCGTGGGCGGGTGTTACTGCGCAAGTCGGGCACCGAGCCTTTGGTTCGCGTCATGGTCGAGGGCGATGATGAAGCCCAGGTCCGTGGCTATGCTGACGAACTGGCAAAACTGGTTGCGGAAGTTTCTGCCTGATTTCGGCTTGCCAGTGTTGATGCGGTTGGGTAACATCTGCGCCCACTTTGACCGACGAGGTACAGCATGCGTCGCCCTATGGTAGCTGGTAACTGGAAAATGCACGGTACCCGCGCCAGCGTCGCTGAGCTGATCAATGGCCTGCGTCATCTGGCCTTGCCTAGCGGTGTTGATGTCGCGGTATTCCCGCCTTGCTTGTATATCAATCAAGTGATTGATGGCTTGAAAGGCAAGTCGATTTCGGTCGGCGCGCAGAATTCTGCGGTGGAGCCCATGCAAGGTGCGCTGACAGGAGAGATTGCTCCGAGTCAGTTGGTGGATGCAGGTTGTTCCCTGGTGTTGGTTGGGCATTCCGAGCGTCGCCTGATGATGGGTGAGCGTGACGGTACGCTGAATCGCAAATTTGCAGCAGCACAGGCTTGTGGCTTGAAGCCGGTCTTGTGTGTAGGGGAAACCCTCGAGCAGCGCGAAGCCGGGAAGACTCTTGAAGTTGTCGGGCGTCAGCTGGGCAGCATCATCGAAGAGTTGGGTGTTGGCGCGTTTGCCAATGCCGTTATCGCTTACGAGCCGGTCTGGGCCATTGGTACCGGGCTGACTGCTTCGCCGCAACAGGCCCAGGATGTGCACGCAGCCATTCGGGCGCAGTTGGCGGCAGAGAATTCTGAAGTGGCACGAGGTGTGCGGCTTCTATACGGCGGCAGCGTGAAGGCGGCCAATGCGGTCGAACTGTTCGGCATGCCGGATATCGATGGGGGGCTCATTGGTGGAGCTTCCCTGAATGCAGATGAGTTCGGTGCGATTTGTCGCGCCGCGGGAAACTGAAAAAATGCTGGAAACAGTCGTAGTCGTTTTTCATCTGCTGGGTGCGCTGGGCGTAGTAGCTCTGGTATTGCTGCAGCAGGGTAAAGGTGCGGACGCTGGCGCGTCTTTCGGAGCAGGTGCTTCAAATACTGTGTTCGGAAGCCAAGGTTCCTCTACCTTTCTTAGTAAGTTTACTGCTATACTTGCCGCAGGTTTTTTCATAACCAGCTTAGGGTTAGGTTACTTTGCTAAAGAGAAAGCTCATGAGCTGACTCAAGTAGGTTTGCCAGATCCAGCGGTGCTTGAAGCGCCAAAGCAAAAACCGGCTTCTGATGATGTCCCGGTGCTCCAAGAGCAAAAGTCGGCAACCAATGCGACTGACGTACCTCCAGCTCAAGAGCAGAAGTAAGAAGAGTTTCACGCAGTAACGTAGTCTATGCCGAGGTGGTGGAATTGGTAGACACGCAACCTTGAGGTGGTTGTGCCCATAGGGTGTAGGGGTTCGAGTCCCCTTCTCGGTACCAATTATCAGGAGAGCCCGCTGTTGCGGGCTTTCTTGTAGGTGGAAGGTTACATTGACCCAAAAAGGGATCGGTCGTATACTTCCGCCCCAGCTTTGTCGCGGGGTGGAGCAGTCTGGTAGCTCGTCGGGCTCATAACCCGAAGGTCGTCGGTTCAAATCCGGCCCCCGCAACCAGTTTTAGCGGAGCCCCTTTTCAGGGGCTTTTTGTTAGCTGGACACTTTATAACGCCGCTATTCAACGGCGTTTCCGGGATGGGCGCTTCGCCCATTTTTTATTTGCACAAGCATGCACGAGGGGGTTCAGGTGTCGAGCAAGCTAGAACAGTTGCAGGCCTTGTTGGCCCCGGTGGTCGTGGCCCTTGGCTATGAATGCTGGGGTATCGAGTTTTCGGCTCAAGGTCGCCACTCACTGTTGCGCGTTTATATCGATAAAGAAGGCGGTGTGTTGGTGGACGACTGTGCCATCGTCAGCCGTCAGATCAGCGGCGTTCTGGATGTCGAAGATCCGATCTCCGTTGAATACACCCTTGAAGTTTCCTCTCCTGGCATGGAACGCCCGCTGTTCACCCTTGAACAGTTTGCCAAGTATGTCGGTGAACAAGTGAAGATCAAGCTGCGCTCGCCTTTTGAAGGCCGGCGTAATTTTCAGGGCCTTCTCCGCGGGGTGGAGGAGCAGGACGTCGTGGTGCAGGTGGAAGACCACGAGTTCCTGTTGCCGATCGACATGATCGACAAGGCCCACATAATTCCCAGTTTTGACTGAGACGCGGATCCCGCGGATCCAATGGCTTGCGAAAGGCGAGGCGTACGATGAGCAAAGAAGTACTGCTGGTTGTTGAGTCGGTATCCAATGAAAAGGGTGTACCGGCAAGCGTAATTTTTGAAGCGCTGGAGCTGGCTCTGGCCACTGCTACCAAAAAGCGTTTTGAGGACGAAGTCGATCTGCGTGTGGAAATCAATCGCCACACCGGTGCTTACGAGACTTTCCGTCGCTGGACGGTAGTCGAGGAAGCCGATCTGGACGATCCGGCTGTGGAAACCTGGCCGAGCAAGGTCCAGGAAACCCATCCGGGCGCGAAAGTCGGTGATGTCGTCGAGGAAAAGATCGAGTCGATCGAATTCGGCCGCATTGCTGCGCAGACCGCCAAACAGGTCATCGTGCAGAAAGTCCGCGAAGCCGAGCGTGCTCAAGTCGTTGACGCTTACCGCGAGCGCTTGGGTGAAATCATCTCCGGCACCGTGAAAAAAGTGACCCGCGACAACGTGATCGTCGACCTGGGTAACAACGCTGAAGCGCTGTTGGCCCGTGAAGACATCATTTCCCGCGAGACTTTCCGTGTTGGCGTGCGTCTTCGTGCGCTGCTCAAGGAAATCCGCACCGAGAACCGTGGCCCGCAGCTGATCCTGTCGCGCACCGCGCCGGAAATGCTGATCGAGCTGTTCCGCATCGAAGTGCCGGAAATCGCCGAAGGCCTGATCGAAGTCATGGCTGCCTCCCGTGATCCGGGTTCGCGCGCCAAGATTGCGGTCCGTTCCAAAGACAAGCGCATTGACCCTCAGGGCGCGTGCATTGGCATGCGCGGTTCGCGTGTCCAGGCCGTTTCCGGTGAGTTGGGCGGTGAGCGTGTGGATATCGTCCTGTGGGACGACAACCCGGCGCAGTTCGTGATCAACGCCATGTCGCCGGCTGAAGTCGCGGCAATTATCGTCGACGAAGATGCCCATGCCATGGACATCGCCGTTGGCGCAGACAATCTGGCTCAGGCCATCGGTCGCGGTGGTCAGAACGTGCGTCTGGCCAGCCAGTTGACTGGCTGGACCCTGAACGTGATGACCGAATCGGACATCCAGGCTAAGCAGCAAGCTGAAACCGGCGACATCCTGCGCAACTTTATCGACGAGCTGGAAGTCGACGAAGAGCTGGCACAGGTGCTGGTTGATGAAGGCTTCACCAGCCTGGAAGAGATTGCCTACGTACCGTTGGAAGAAATGCTCAACATCGACGGCTTTGACGAAGACATCGTCAACGAGCTCCGCGCTCGTGCCAAGGATCGCTTGTTGACTAAAGCCATCGCTACTGAGGAAAAGCTGGCAGACGCCCATCCGGCCGAAGACCTGCTCTCGCTTGAGGGTATGGACAAGGATTTGGCGATGGAACTGGCGGTGCGCGGCGTAATTACCCGCGAAGACCTGGCCGAGCAGTCTATTGACGACCTGCTCGACATCGACGGCATTGACGATGATCGTGCCGGCAAGTTGATCATGGCCGCCCGAGCCCATTGGTTCGAGTAATAGGCGCGGCCTGAGGAGAGAAGTGCATGACGCAAGTCACGGTGAAACAACTGGCCGATGAGGTCAAAACACCGGTAGAGCGCCTGTTGCAGCAGATGCGTGAGGCAGGTCTGCCGCACACCGCCGCCGAGGAACATGTGACCGACAGTGAGAAGCAATCGTTGCTGACTCACTTGAAGAGCAGCCACAAGGCGAAAGTGGAAGAACCGCGCAAGATCACGTTGCAGCGTAAAACCACCAGCACCCTGCGTGTGGCCGGCAGCAAAAGCATCAGCGTTGAAGTACGCAAGAAGAAAGTCTTCGTACAGCGCAGCCCGGAAGAAATCGAAGCCGAGCGCCAGCGTGAACTGGAAGAACGTCGCGCAGTAGAAAATGCTGCACGTCAGAAGGCTGAAGAAGAAGCCAAGCGTCGCGCCGAAGAAGAAGCGCGTCGCCAGCCTGCTGCTGCGCAACCTGCTGCCGTTGAAGCGGTTGCCGCACCTGCGGTGGTTGCCGAGCCGATTGTTGAAGATGTTCCTGTTGTCGCTCCAGCGCCGGTCGCTGAAGTGCGCAAGAAGGACGAGCAGCGTCGCCCGGACAAGAGCCGTAATGACGACAACCGTCGTGGTGGCGATGGCGAGCGTAAAAACGCTCCGCATCGTGCTTCCGTCAAGGAAAAAGCTCCGGCTCCACGCGTTGCCCCACGTACCACCGACGAAGAAAGCGATGGCTTCCGTCGTGGTGGTCGCGGCAAGGCCAAGCTGAAGAAACGCAATGCTCACGGTTTCCAGAGCCCAACCGGCCCGGTCGTGCGTGAAGTGAAGATCGGCGAAACCATCACTGTTGGCGATCTCGCCCAGCAGATGTCGGTCAAGGCTGCCGAAATCATCAAGTTCATGTTCAAGCTGGGCACGCCGGCCACCATCAACCAGGTACTGGACCAGGAAACTGCCCAGCTGGTTGCTGAAGAACTGGGCCACAAAGTGACCCTGATCAGCGACACCGCCCTGGAAGATTCCCTGGCCGAGTCCCTGAAGTTCGAAGGTGAAGCGGTTCCTCGTGCGCCAGTAGTGACCGTAATGGGTCACGTTGACCACGGTAAGACCTCGCTGCTCGACTACATCCGTCGTGCCAAGGTAGCGGCTGGCGAAGCCGGCGGCATCACCCAGCACATCGGTGCGTACCACGTTGAAACCGAACGCGGCATGGTCACCTTCCTCGATACCCCTGGTCACGCCGCGTTTACCGCCATGCGTGCTCGTGGTGCCAAGGCGACCGACATCGTGATCCTGGTGGTTGCGGCGGACGACGGCGTGATGCCGCAGACCGTTGAAGCCGTTCAGCACGCTCAGGCGGCTGGCGTACCTCTGGTGGTCGCGGTGAACAAGATCGACAAGCCGGGTGCCGACCTCGATCGCATCCGTAGCGAACTGTCGGTTCACGGCGTGACTTCCGAAGACTGGGGTGGCGATACCCCATTCGTTCCGGTTTCCGCGAAGATGGGTACTGGTGTCGACGAATTGCTCGAAGCCGTACTGCTGCAGGCCGAAGTGCTCGAACTGACCGCCACTCCTTCGGCTCCTGGCCGTGGTGTCGTGGTTGAATCGCGTCTCGACAAGGGCCGTGGCCCGGTGGCGACCGTACTGGTTCAGGACGGTACCCTGCGTCAAGGCGACATGGTGCTGGTCGGCTCGAACTATGGCCGCGTGCGCGCCATGCTCGACGAGAACGGCAAGCCGATCAAGGAAGCAGGTCCGGCCATTCCGGTCGAGATCCTCGGCCTGGACGGTACCCCGGACGCTGGCGACGAGATGAGCGTGGTTGCCGACGAGAAGAAAGCCCGTGAAGTGGCTCTGTTCCGTCAAGGCAAGTTCCGCGAAGTCAAACTGGCTCGCGCTCACGCCGGCAAGCTGGAAAACATCTTCGAAAGCATGGGCCAGGAAGAGAAGAAGACGCTCAACATCGTCCTCAAATCCGACGTCCGTGGTTCGCTGGAAGCCCTGCAAGGCGCTCTGAACGGCCTGGGTAACGACGAAGTGCAAGTGCGCGTAGTCGGCGGCGGCGTCGGTGGTATCACCGAAAGCGACGCCAACCTGGCCCTGGCTTCCAACGCTGTACTGTTCGGCTTCAACGTGCGTGCCGATGCCGGTGCTCGCAAGATCGTCGAGCAGGAAGGTCTGGATATGCGTTATTACAACGTGATCTACGACATCATCGAAGACGTCAAGAAAGCCCTGACCGGTATGCTGGGCAGCGACGTTCGGGAGAACATCCTGGGTGTTGCCGAGGTTCGTGACGTGTTCCGTTCGCCGAAGTTCGGCGCGATCGCCGGTTGCATGGTGATCGAGGGTGTCGTTCACCGTAACCGTCCAATCCGTGTACTGCGTGAAGACATCGTTATCTTCGAAGGCGAGCTGGAATCCCTGCGCCGCTTCAAGGATGACGCTTCCGAAGTGCGTGCCGGCATGGAATGCGGTATCGGCGTGAAGAGCTACAACGACGTCAAAGTCGGCGACAAGATCGAAGTCTTCGAGAAGGTTCAGGTTGCTCGCAGCCTCTAACTCGCGCACTTCAAGAGCCATGGTGGCCAGTTGCATGCAAATGCACGGCGCATCGCCCGGACTCTAAACGCAACGCCCGGTCTGGCTTCTGTCAGGCCGGGCGTTTGCCGCTTTCAGACCTTGCGGGTTTCACCGCGAGGCAGCAACAGGTAACAAGACATGGCAAAAGAATACAGCCGCACCCAACGTATCGGCGACCAGATGCAGCGTGAGCTCGCTCAGCTGATCCGTCGTGAAGTCAAAGATCCGCGCGTCGGCCTGGTCACCATCACCGCCGTTGAAGTCAGCCGTGACGTCGGTCACGCCAAGATCTTCATCACCGTGATGGGCCAGGACAACGCTGACGATATCGCTCAGAGCATCAAGGTGCTCAATTCGGCCGCCGGCTTCCTGCGTATGCAGCTGGCTCGCGAGATGAAGTTGCGCAGCGTTCCACAGCTGCACTTCCACTACGACGAAAGCGTCGTGCGGGGTGCGCATCTGTCGGCCCTGATCGAGCGCGCCGTGGCCGAAGACAGCCAGCACGCCGCTACACCCGAAGACGCCAAGGAGTAAGCGGTGGCTCAGGTCAAGCGTATCCGTCGTAACGTCAGCGGTATCATCCTGCTCGACAAGCCGCTGGGGTTCACCTCCAACGCGGCGCTGCAGAAAGTCCGCTGGTTGCTCAACGCCGAGAAGGCCGGGCATACCGGCAGCCTCGATCCTCTGGCCACCGGCGTGTTGCCGTTGTGCTTTGGCGAGGCGACCAAGTTCTCGCAATACCTGCTCGATTCTGACAAGGGTTACGAAACCCTGATGCAGTTGGGCAAGACCACCACCACGGCCGATGCCGAGGGTGAAGTCCTGCAGATTCGCGAAGTGACCGTTGGTCGCGCCGATATTGAAGCGGTGCTGCCGGAATTTCGTGGGCAAATCAGCCAGATACCGCCGATGTACTCGGCCCTCAAGCGTGATGGCCAGCCACTTTACAAGCTGGCCCGTGCAGGCGAAGTGGTGGAGCGCGAAGCGCGTTCTGTTACTATTGCGCGCTTGGAATTACTGGCCTTTGAAGGCGATACTGCGCGGCTAGCGGTGGACTGCAGTAAGGGCACCTATATCCGCACCCTGGTGGAGGATATCGGTGAGAAGCTGGGGTGTGGTGCATACGTCGCGGAACTGCGTCGCACCCAGGCAGGCCCTTTCAGTCTGGCCCAGACCGTCACGCTGGAAGAGCTTGAAGCGGTACATGCCGAAGGCGGCAACGAAGCGGTGGATCGCTTCCTGATGCCATCGGACAGCGGCCTGCTGGATTGGCCGCTGCTGCAGTTCTCCGAACACAGCGCGTTCTACTGGCTCAACGGCCAGCCGGTACGCGCTCCCGATGCACCGAAGTTCGGCATGGTGCGGGTACAGGATCATAACGGTCGCTTTATCGGTATCGGTGAAGTGAGCGAAGACGGGCGCATCGCGCCGCGTCGACTGATTCGGTCGGAATGACCGGAACCAGCCTGTGTAACCGCAGGCTGGAGAGGGTGGCTGTTAACAGGCACGGTCACAGCTCATTTATAGATACGGGGATTTGTCCCTGGCCTGTTGGTGGCGTTTCTCGAAACGCTGCCTTTTGAGAGGAAAGCCAAATGGCACTCAGCGTTGAAGAAAAAGCTCAAATCGTAACCGACTACCAGCAAGCTGTTGGTGACACTGGTTCGCCAGAAGTGCAAGTTGCACTGCTGACCGCCAACATCAACAAACTGCAAGGTCACTTCAAGGCCAACGGTAAAGACCACCACTCCCGTCGTGGTCTGATCCGCATGGTTAACCAGCGTCGTAAGCTGCTGGACTACCTGAAAGGCAAAGACCTGAGCCGTTACAGCGCTCTGATCGGTCGCCTGGGTCTGCGTCGCTAATCAGCGATTGCGCTAGAGGTTGGTTGTTTGCCGTGCGTCAGTGGGTTTCCCGCAGGCGCATGGCAGGCTCCCAGCCTCAAGTTTTATCTGGACCGTAGTTTTACCTGGACAATCAGGCCGGGCCGATTCCCGGAGTTGCCCAAGAATTTCGCAAGAAACCAGTTCCCCCAAGAGCCACAAAGAAGGTAGGACACCGTGAACCCGGTAATCAAAAAATTCCAGTTCGGTCAGTCGACCGTTACCCTCGAGACTGGCCGTATCGCCCGTCAGGCCTCCGGCGCAGTATTGGTCACCGTTGACGACGATGTCAGCGTATTGGTGACCGTGGTTGGCGCCAAACAAGCCGATCCAGGCAAGGGTTTCTTCCCTCTGTCTGTTCACTACCAGGAAAAGACTTACGCTGCCGGTAAGATCCCTGGCGGTTTCTTCAAGCGTGAAGGCCGTCCTTCCGAGAAAGAAACCCTGACCTCGCGTCTGATCGATCGCCCGATCCGCCCTCTGTTCCCAGAAGGCTTCATGAACGAAGTGCAGGTTGTCTGCACCGTGGTTTCCACCAGCAAGAAGACCGATCCGGACATCGCTGCGATGATCGGTACCTCGGCCGCGCTGGCGATTTCCGGCATTCCTTTCGATGGTCCGATCGGTGCTGCCCGCGTTGCTTTCCATGAAAGCACCGGCTACCTGCTGAACCCGACTTACGAGCAGCTTCAGGCATCTAGTCTGGACATGGTCGTAGCCGGTACCGAAGAAGCGGTACTGATGGTTGAATCGGAAGCCAAAGAGCTGACCGAAGACCAGATGCTGGGCGCCGTACTATTCGCCCACGATGAATTCCAGGCCGTTATCCAGGCCGTCAAAGAGCTGGCTGCCGAAGCCGCCAAGCCAACTTGGGACTGGGCTCCGGCTCCAGAAGCCACCGACCTGCTGGGCGCTATCCGCTCCGAGTTCGGCGAAGCGATCTCCCAGGCTTACACCATCACCGTCAAGGCCGACCGTTATGCACGCCTGGGCGAGCTGAAAGACCAGGTCGTCGCCAAGCTGTCCGGCGAAGAAGGCCAGCCTTCCGCCGGCGACGTCAAAGCCGCTTTCGGTGAAATCGAATACCGCACCGTTCGCGAAAACATCGTCAACGGCAAGCCACGTATCGACGGCCGCGACACCCGCACCGTACGTCCGCTGAACATCGAAGTCGGCGTTCTGCCGAAGACCCACGGTTCGGCCCTGTTCACCCGTGGCGAGACTCAGGCCCTGGTCGTCGCGACCCTGGGTACTGCCCGTGACGCACAGCTGCTGGACACCCTGGAAGGCGAGAAAAAAGACCCCTTCATGCTGCACTACAACTTCCCTCCGTTCTCGGTGGGCGAGTGTGGTCGCATGGGTGGCGCTGGTCGTCGTGAAATCGGTCACGGCCGTCTGGCCCGTCGTTCGGTTCAGGCCATGCTGCCAGCCGCCGACGTGTTCCCTTACACCATCCGCGTAGTATCGGAAATCACCGAGTCCAACGGTTCCAGCTCCATGGCTTCCGTGTGTGGTGCTTCCCTGGCACTGATGGACGCTGGCGTGCCGATGAAGGCACCGGTTGCCGGTATCGCCATGGGCCTGGTCAAGGAAGGCGAGAAATTCGCCGTCCTGACCGACATCTTGGGTGACGAAGACCACCTGGGCGACATGGACTTCAAGGTAGCCGGTACCGCCAAAGGCGTCACCGCGCTGCAGATGGACATCAAGATCAAGGGCATCACCGAAGAAATCATGGAGATCGCCCTGGGCCAGGCCCTGGAAGCTCGCCTGAACATCCTCGGCCAGATGAACCAGATCATTGGCCAGTCGCGTACCGAACTGTCGGCCAACGCTCCGACCATGATCGCGATGAAGATCGACACCGACAAAATCCGTGATGTCATCGGTAAAGGCGGCGCGACCATCCGTGCGATCTGCGAAGAGACCAAGGCTTCGATCGACATCGAAGACGACGGCTCGATCAAGATCTTCGGCGAAACCAAGGAAGCCGCAGAAGCTGCGCGTCAGCGCGTTCTGGGTATCACCGCGGAAGCCGAGATCGGCAAGATCTACGTTGGCAAGGTTGAGCGCATCGTCGACTTCGGCGCATTCGTCAACATCCTGCCTGGCAAGGATGGTCTGGTTCACATCTCCATGTTGAGCGATGCTCGCGTCGAGAAAGTGACCGACATCCTGAAAGAAGGTCAGGAAGTGGAAGTGCTGGTGCTGGACGTGGACAACCGCGGCCGTATCAAGCTGTCCATCAAAGACGTGGCAGCAGCCAAGGCTTCGGGCGTTTAAGACCCCTGACGCTGTAAGCTGAACAAGCAGACGCCCCGACTGGTTCGGGGCGTTTTGCTATGTGGCGTTTGTGCCTTGCTCCCTGCCGGGCGGGTGACATGGCAAAACCCCGGTCCCGGTGCTAGGTTTAGCCCAGCGCCCGTGTAGCTCAGCCGGTAGAGCAGCGCACTCGTAACGCGAAGGTCGCAGGTTCGATTCCTGTCTCGGGCACCAGTCAGCCGTTTCAAACAATCCATGAATGCCTGTCAGATACCTACAAAGCCCGCCCAGTGCGGGCTTTGTCGTTTCTGGTGTTCGTGATGTGTGCCCGGGCGATTGATGGATGTCCCGGCTCCGCCAGGAAACCTGCTCAAGCCTTGCCAAGGGCCCCGGCCAGCCAGTCGCAGAAGCTGCGGGTGAGGGCATCGCCTTCGCTGTCGCGGTGCACCAGCCAGCTCCAGTTCGGGCCGCGTACGGTCTGCTCCGCCAGCGCCACCAGCAGCCCCTGATCTCGGGCGCGGCCGGCCAGCAGCTGGCTGACCAGGGCTATCCCCAAACCTTGGCTGGCGGCGTCCAGCAACAGGCCGGGGTCGGAGAAGTTCAGCCCCTGGCTGTGCTGGCCGACGTCGATGCCGCCCTGTACCTGCCAATGGCTCCAGTCCATCTCGCGCTCGCCGTGCAGGGTGGTGCGCGCGTCCGCTGCCTGTTCCAGCAAGGCGGGATGGCAGGCCGGGTACAGGCGGTCTTCCAGCAACACGCGAAAGCTGCATTCGGCCTGGGCGCTGAGGTCGTCGCGCACGGCGATGTCGATGGTCTGGGTGGCCATGTCGGGTGTTTCGTCGGTGGTCAGCAGCCACAGGTCAACCTGCGGATGAAGCCGGTGAAAGTCCGCCAGGCGCGGCACCAGCCAGTGGCGGGCAAAGGCCGGGGTGGTGTTGACCACCAGTTGATTGGGTTTGCGGTACTGGTCCAGGCGGCGGATGCCCACGGCCAGTTGTTGCAACAGCGACTGGGTGGTGCTGAGCAGGTCGAAGCCGGCATCGGTCAAGGCCACGCTGCGGCCGTTGCGGAAGAACAGCGGCTGTTCGAGGAAACTTTCCAGGCTGCGAATCTGCTGGCTGATGGCCGACTGGGTGAGGTGCAGCTCTTCGGCGGCCTTGTGGAAGCTGCCCAGGCGGGCGGCGGCCTCGAAGCCGCGCAGGGCATTCAGGGGTGGCCAGTGTTTAAGCATGATTGATAAGCCCAGCTAATCAGAATTCGACAAAATCTATCGTTTGTTCGGTCGTTTTTACAGGCCTAGCATACAAGTCATGGCCGCGATCGCGGTTTTCAGTGATAACAAAATCTTAACTGAAGGTACTTGTATGCAATTCAACGATGCGCAGAACGGCTGGTTCATGCCCGCCGAATGGGTACAGCACGCCGCCACCTGGATGGCTTTTCCCCATAACCAGGCCCTGTGGGAAAACAGCTGGGGCGTGACCCTGGCCGAGGTGCAGGTCGACTTTGCCCGTGTGGCCAACGCTATCGCCCATTTCGAACCGGTGAAGATGGTGGTCGATCCCTGTGCGGTGGCGCGAGCCCGTGAGTTGTGTGGAGCGAATATCGAGCTGGTCGAGCTGGCGATCAACGATAGCTGGTGCCGCGACTCCGGTCCGAGTTTCGTCTGCCATCCGCGTCTGGGCACGGCCGGAGTCAACTGGCGCTTCAACGCCTGGGGCGGCAAGTCCGCCTGCGACCTGGACCAAAGCCTGGCGCGGCGCATCCTCGACAACCTCGGCCTGCAATGCTTCGACACATTGCTGACCAATGAAGGCGGCGCGATTCATGTGGACGGGCAGGGCACCCTGATCACCACCGAATCGGTACTGCTCAACGACAACCGCAATCCCGCCATGAGCAAGGCCGAGATGGAGGAGATCTTCGCGCGCCTGCTGGGCGTGAAGAAAACCATCTGGCTGCCCGGCGATCCCGACTACGTGACCGGCGACATGACCGACGGCCACGTCGACGGCGTCTGCGCCTTTGCCCGGCCCGGTGTGCTGTTGGTGGACGCGACCCGGGACTCATCTTCGGTGTACGCCGAGGTCGTGCGCGAGAACCGCCGCGCCCTGGAACTGGCCATCGATGCCCAGGGACGCCGCTTCGAAATGCTCGAACTCTTCGAAGCCAGCGATGCCGTGGATCAGGAGGCCGAAGTGTTCTGCGCGTCTTACACCAATTTCTACATCGCCAATGGCGCGATCATCATGCCGGCCTACGGTATCGGCGCCGATGACGAGGCGGCGGCGACCCTGCGCCTGGCTTTCCCCGGGCGTGAGGTGGTGCCGGTACGGATCAACCAGCTGGCCCACGGCGGCGGTGGCGTGCATTGCATCACCCAGCAGCAACCGGCCTGGCCGCTGAAGGGGTAATGCCATGACTCATCTGACCGTCGCCACCACCCAGTTCGCCTGCAGCTGGAACCTGGAGGACAACCTCGACCAGGCCGAGCAACTGGTGCGGGAAGCCGCCGCCAAGGGCGCGCAATTGATCCTCCTGCAGGAGCTGTTCGCCACCCCGTACTTCTGCATCGAGCAGGACCACAAGCACCTGGCCCTGGCGCAGGAATATGGCAAAAGCGCCGTACTCCGGCGCTTCGCCGACCTCGCCCGGGAACTGGGCGTGGTGCTGCCGCTGAGCTGGTTCGAGCGTGCCGGCAACGCCTTCTTCAACTCGCTGGCGGTGGCCGATGCCGACGGCCGCCTGCTTGGCGTCTACCGCAAGACCCACATCCCCAACGCCATCGGCTACCAGGAGAAGGAGTACTTCAGCCCCGGCGATACCGGCTTCCGTGTCTGGGACACCGCTTTCGGCCGCATAGGCGTGGGCATCTGCTGGGACCAGTGGTTCCCCGAGA
The DNA here is from genome assembly GCF_059416085.1 of Pseudomonas sp. GW821-FHT09E12. NCBI lineage: Bacteria > Pseudomonadati > Pseudomonadota > Gammaproteobacteria > Pseudomonadales > Pseudomonadaceae > Pseudomonas > Pseudomonas sp. GW821-FHT09E12. The sequence goes on from NZ_JBWKOM010000003.1 coordinate 125,762, forward strand.
CCGCCCGCTGCCTGGCCTTGATGGGCGCGCAGGTGCTGCTCTATCCCACCGCCATCGGCTCCGAGCCGGGCGCCGCCGGGCTGGACTCGCGCGACCACTGGCAACTGACCCAGCGTGGCCACGCGGCTGCCAACATCCTGCCGGTGATAGCGGCCAACCGTGTCGGGCAAGAGACGGCAACCACCGATCCGCAGTTGCGGATGAGTTTCTACGGCTCGTCCTTCATCACTGATCACAAGGGCAAGCTGCTGGCCGAGGCTGACCGTGACACCACGGGCGTGCTGGTACAGCGGCTGGATCTTGCCGCCATGGCCGAGGAACGCCTGAGCTGGGGCATCTACCGGGATCGCCGCCCGGAAATGTACGGCCCGCTGCTGGGCCTGGACGGTTGCCGAACCCATGAACACTGGTCGCGCCAGGGAGCCTGAAGATGAATCTCATCAAGAAACTGTCGATGTTGGCATTGGGCCTTGGCCTGGGTTGTTCGCAGTTCGCCGTCCAGGCCGAGGACAAGGTCCTGCGCCTGTACAACTGGGCGGACTACTTCGCCCCGCAGACCCTGGCTGCCTTCACTCACGAGACCGGTATCCAGGTCATCTACGACGTGATGGACAGCAGCGAGACGCTGGAAGCCAAGATGATGTCCGGCCACAGTGGTTATGACCTGATCTTTCCCGGCGACACCGTGGCCGAACGCCTGATGCGCGCCAGTGCCCTGCAGAAGCTCGACCAGGGCAAGCTCGAGCACCTGGATGACATCGAGCCCGGCTTGCGCACGTTGCAGGCCCGGTATCCACACTCGCGGAATGCCACCGTGCCCTACACCTGGGGCACCATCGGCCTGACCTGGAACCAGGCGATGATCGACAAGCGTCTGAATAATGCGCCAGTGAACAGCCTGGATATGATCTTCAAGCCCGAGGTCGCGGCGAAGTTCGCCGACTGCGGTATCTCCATGATCGACTCGCCCGACGAAGTGCTGGCCGTGGTGCTCAACTACCTGGGCCACGACCCGCGCAGCAGCAAGCCGGACGAACTGGCCGAGGCGGTGGCGCTGCTCAAGGGCATCAAGCCGTACATCCGCAAGTTCCAGTCGCAGCCGGTGACCCAGCTGGTCAATGGCGACATCTGCCTGTCCCTCGGCTACAGCGGCGACATGACCCAGGCCCAGCGTACCGCCGACGAGGCCGGCAAGGGGACGCGCTTCCAATACCGTATTCCGCGGGAGGGCACCACGGTGTGGATGGACACCATGGCCATCCCGGCCGATGCCCGCCACCCGGAATACGCCTATGCGCTGATCAACTTCATCATGCGCCCGCAGAACATGGCGGCGATCAGCAACGCCACCGGCTATCCCACCTCCAGCGCCAAGGCCAGGCCGATGGTGGCGGCCGACATGCGCAATAATCCGGATATCTATGTGGACGCGGCCACCTATGGGCGGCTGATCCCCGGCAAGGACATTGCGCAGCGCGACATGCGGGCGCGAATGCGCGCCTGGACCACCTTCAAGACCAGCCTTCACGACTGAAGCCAGCAACCGCCAGAGCAGGGCGGGCACCCGGCAGCCGGGTGGCCACGCCCTTCGAGATTCACTCAACAGAGAACACCTCATGCCTACACGTCGTGACTTCATCAAGCAGCTGATGGCGGCCAGCGGAGTCGGTGCCGCCGCCTCCCTTGGCCTCGGCTTTGGCGCCCCGCGCATTTTCGCCGCCTCGGCCGGCAACTGGTACATGCCCGACGAGCACGGCCCGCAGGAGCGGGTGATCCTGGCCTTCGGCGCGTCGTCCCGGGTCTGGGAGGACTGGGCGGGCGCGGTGAACGACACCATCGCCCTGCTGGCCAGGACCATCGCCAAGTATCAACCGGTGACCGTGCTGTGTCGCGCCAGCCAGCTGTCATTGGCCAAGAGCAAGTGTGGCACCAGCAATATCGACTTCCTGACCTTGTCGCTGGACGACGTCTGGGTGCGCGACTACGGCGGCTGCTTCGTGGTCGACGGCGCGGGCGGCCTGGGCCTGGTGGATTTCAACTTCAACGGCTGGGGCGACAAGCAGACCTCGGTCAACGACACCCGCGTGGCCGATACCCTGAGCGAGGAGATGGAGGCCGACTACGTTCGTAGCGCGCTAGTGGGCGAGGGCGGCGGCATCGAGGTGGACGGGCATGGCACCGCGATCATCACCGAGAGCTGCTGGATCAACGACAACCGCAACCCGGGGCTGGGCAAGGCGCAGATCGAAACCGAGCTGAAGGCCAACCTCGGCCTGCGCAAGATCATCTGGTTGCCGGGTATCAAGGACAAGGACATCACCGATGCCCATGTCGATTTTTATGCGCGCTTCGTCAAGCCCGGCGTGGTCATCGCCAACCTGGACAATGACCCCGGGTCCTACGACTACGCCGTGACGCGCAGGCACCTGGAAATCCTCAATGCCGCCACCGACGCCGATGGCCGCAAGCTGGTGGTCCACACCCTGCCGCCGCCGACCAGGATGCGCAGCAACCTGTATACCCGCGACAACCCGGATTTCGCGCCGGGTTACATCAACTTCCTGCCGATCAACGGCGCGGTGATCGCTCCGCAGTTTGGTGACGCGGCGGCGGACCAGTACTGCAAGGACCTGCTGGCCAGGCTTTATCCGGGGCGGGTGGTGGAACAGGTCAATATCGACCCGATCGCCGCGGGTGGCGGCGGCATTCATTGCGTGAGCAAGCATCTGCCACGGGTGTGAGGTGGCTTTTGGGTGCGTAAGACCTGGGGAGCGGATCTGACTCGATTCTTCTATACAACAAAGCCCGCGTCGAGCGGGCTTTGTCGTGTTTACTGGCTTTGAATCACTTCACCTTGCTTCTCAGGTCCTCGAGGCTGCGTTTGAGTTGGTCCAGGTTCTGGCCCTGATTGCTGACCTCGCTCTTGAGGCTGGACAGCTCGCTGGAGCTCGAACTGGAGCTTGAGCTGCTGCCGCGCTTGAGGTCATCGATCTGACTCGCCAGCTTATCCAGGGTGCTGGCTTGAGTGCTGACTGTGCTCTTGAGGCTGGACAGCTCGCTGGAGCTCGAACTGGAGCTTGAGCTGTTGCCACGCTTGAGCTCCTCGATCTGCTTGCCGAGCTTGTCCAGTTCGCTGGCCTGGTCGCTGGTAACGCGCTTGAGGCTGTTCACTTCACTGGTGCTCGAACTGGAGCTTGTGCCGCTGTTGCGCTTGAACTCTTCAAGCTGGGTTTCCAGCTTTTTCAGCTGGTTGGCTTGCTCGCCGGTGGTTTTCTTGAGGTTGCTCACCTCACTGGCAGTGGAGCTGGAGCTGCTGCCGGTGTTGCGTTTGAACTCTTCGATCAGGCGTGCCTGGCTGTTGACGATGTCCTTGAGCTTTTCCAGTTCGGCGCTGCTGCTCTTGAGGCCGTCCTGCAGCTTTTGCAGGTCGTCCACGGTGAAGCCGCTGGGGCGGACGGTGTACTTGAGGTCTACTTCCTGGTGCAGGGCCGAGATCCTGTCCGAGTACGAGGCGCTGCTGGAGTTGAATTCGACGGCCTGGGCGGAGAGTGACAGGCTGCTGAGGATCAGGGTGGCGAGGAAGGCGGACGAACGCTGAGTGCGGCTGAACATCACTGGGTTTCCTTGTGAAGTGCCGATATGGCACATCGCTATGACTGCGTCCTTGCCTTCTTGTTCCAGGGGCAAGAAGGTGGCTCGGGGAGTGGAATGTAACAACGTATTTTTCGTGAAAGTGCCTTGAGCGAACGGACAGGTTTTTTGTCGGTGCGCTGTAACGATTCGTATGCATCCGCAGACAAAGGTCCTATATTCGCAGCCTGTCTGAATGGTTTTCAGATGATCCCGAATGGTTCACGGCCAGATAAATCGGCTTTCACAGCGCTTTTTTGCGGCAAAGAGATCCCAACGATCCAGATCCATCTTCCATTCCCATGATCAGAGAGAACGAGATGATTCCTAAAGAAGCCAGAATTGACGTAGCCCTTGAAAAGTACCTGGCTGCCACGCCTTCCTTGCAGGAAGAAATCAGCGCCCTGAGCCCGCAGGAGCAGAAGCAGCAGGCCCAGTGGGCGTTCGAGGATGAAGCGGAGTCGCGCGGCATCGAGCCGTGGGAGCTTGTGCTGGAGTTGGTGGCCGAGTCGCCTGAGGAGCTCAAGGCCATGCGCCTGGAGGTCCATCAGGAGGTGGCCGAGGCCCTGGGCATGGACCTTCAGGACTACCTGGAACTCAACGAAATCGACGACTGATGCAAAAACGCCAGCCTTTCAGGGGCTGGCGTTTTTCTTTGGGGTATCGCGCAGGCTTTTGAAAATCAGAGGCTCAAGCGCATCGACAGGTCGACCGCCTTCACATCCTTGGTCATCGCCCCGATCGAAATGTAATCGACGCCGGTCTCGGCGATCGGGCGCAAGGTGCTTTCATTGATCCCGCCGCTGGCTTCCAGCTTGGCCTTGCCGGCATTCAGGCGAACCGCTTCACGCATGTCGTCCAGGCTCAGCTCGTCGAGCATGATGATGTCCGCGCCCGCCGCCAGGGCTTCCTTGAGTTCTTCCAGGCTTTCCACTTCGACTTCCACCGGCTTGCCCGGGGCGATCCTGTGGGCGGCGCTGATCGCCTGGGCGATACCGCCGCACGCGGCAATATGGTTTTCCTTGATCAGGAAGGCGTCGTACAGGCCGATGCGGTGGTTGTGGCAGCCACCGCAGGTCACCGCGTACTTCTGCGCCAGGCGCAGCCCCGGCAGGGTCTTGCGGGTATCCAGCAACTTGACCTGGGTATCGGCGACGAAGTCGGCGTAATACTGCGCGCGGGTGGCCACGCCGGACAGCAGCTGCAGGAAGTTCAGGGCGCAGCGTTCGCCGCTGAGCAGCGAACGGGCCGGACCTTCGAGGTGGAACAGCGCCTGGTTGGGGCTGACGCGCTCGCCGTCACGCACCTGCCAATGCACGGCGACCCGCGGATCGAGCTGGCGGAACACCGCGTCAACCCAGGCCGTGCCACTGACGATCGCCGCTTCGCGGGTAATGATGGTGGCTTTGGCCAGGCGTTCGGCCGGGATCAGTTGCGCGGTGATATCGCCGCTGCCGATGTCTTCCAGCAACGCACGGCGCACGTTGGCTTCGATTTCGGCGGTCAGGTCGGCGAGGCGTAGATTCGGCATAGCAGGCTCCACAAACAAAGTGGCCCGATTATAGGGCCATGGCGCAAGCGAACCCAAGGCGGCGCCCCTCCAGTACCTGCATTTGGTCGCCTGGCATGAGCCGTTTGCGAGAAAGGGCGGTCGCTATATGAGCACTATTTCAAAGCCCGCGCAGAGTCTGCTGGCACAAGAAGGGGCTTTTGCCAGATAATCCGACTTCTAATTGACGTCATAGCTTTGACGTTTGCTTGGCTCCCCAATATTTGAAATGCAGCGGTGCGTATCGATGCCTGCTGGGACTCGACTGTGAGCGTCGACCGACCTTTTATTGCGCGGCAGAGAAAACCTTTCAGGAGGCTTGGATGCACAACGACGGGAATGTAGTGCCTTTGCACAAGGTGGCTACGGATCAGGCGAACCCTTCGCCGCTCGCCCGCCTGCCTGTGATTCTGCTTCAGGTCCGTGACAAGGCCGCCCAGCAACTGCGCCATGGCCTGCAGGAACTGTTCGATAACGCCGACGACACCTTGTTCGAGATGGCCGACCGGGCCCAGAACAATGTCGACCAGAACACCTTTTTCGAAGCCATGCGCGACCTGCGCCTGAAACGCAAAAGCATTGAGCGCGGCTTCCTGGAAAAACTCTTCGAGGCCTTTGTCGGCCTGGTCCAGTACGACCCTGCGCCGGCGATCGCCCAGGCCGTCGCCTACGTCCCACCCGCTGACACCTGCCAGGATGACCTGGAGCGCACCGTGGCCCTAGAGGCGATGGTCGCCAAGGCCGGCAACCGTGACGGCTTTGCCCTTGGCCAGCTCACCGCGCGCCTGAACGCGCTGCTGGGCAAGCGCCTGGATGACCGCAGCAACCCCTTGGGCCCGGCCATGCTCTGCGAGTATTTCCTCGAGTCTGGGCGCAGCCTGGGGGTGGAGATCAAGGTCAAGCTGATCATTCTCAAGCTGTTCGAACGTTATGTGCTCAGCGAAGCCGACCAGCTGTACGCCGAAGCCAATCAGCTGTTGGCCGCCACGGGCGTGTTGCCGGAGCTCAAGCCCGCGCCGGCGCGCCGGTCTATCGATCAGGCGGCCGCGAGTATCCAGGCCACGCCGGAGCCCGGCGAGGCGCAAATGGACGAAAGCGTTCAGCAAGTGTTCGCCGCCTTGCAGGAGCTGCTGTCGCATGTCCGCGGCAGCGTGGTGCCGACCCTCGAGGCGAGCGCCGAAACCCAGCCCATTTCCACCCGTGACCTGCTGCGCCTGCTGTCTCACCTGCAGCACTACGTGCCGGCGGGCACCCAGGACGATTTCGACCTGCGCAACCACTTGGAACAGCTGCTGACCCGGGTCAGCGTGAAAAGCGGCAAGTCGCGGGTGGTCGGGGTGGCCGACGAGGACGTGATCAACCTGGTGGCCATGCTCTTCGAATTCATCCTGGCCGATCGCAACCTGCCGGAATCCTTGAAGACCCTGATTGGCCGCTTGCAGATCCCCATGCTCAAGGTCGCGGTGCTGGACAAGAGTTTCTTCAGCCGCAGCAGCCATCCCGCACGCCGCTTGCTCAATGAAATCGCCGCCGCGGCCATGGGCTGGGGCAGTTGCGACGATTATCAGCGCGATAGCCTGTACCTGCGCATCGAGCAGGTGGTGCAGCGGCTGTTGAGCGACTTCGTCGACGACCCGGCGATCTTTTCCGAGCTGCTCGCCGAGTTTCTCGCCTTCACCAGTGACGAGCGGCGCCGCAGCGAGCTGCTGGAACAGCGCACCCGTGACGCCGAAGAGGGCCGGGCCAAGGCCGAACTGGCGCGCCGTCGCGTCGAGCAGGCGTTGAACGAGGGGTTGCTGGGCAAGGTCCTGCCGCTGACGGTCGTCGAGTTCGTGCAACAGGCCTGGAGCAAGGTCTTGCTGTTGACCTGTCTCAAGCATGGCGAGCAGTCCAGCGAATGGCGCCAGGGGCTGCAGACCATGGAGCAACTGATCTGGAGCGTGCAGCGTCACACCGATCCGGATGCCGCCATGCAGCTGCTGGCGCTGGTGCCCGACCTGCTCAAGGCACTGCGCGACGGCTTGAACAGCGCAGCGTTCGATCCGTTCGCCACCAGCGAGTTCTTCAGCCAGCTGGAAGCCTTGCACCTGCAGGCGTTCGAGCACTTTGCTCAGGACGCCGGGCCGCATCGGCCAGGTGTGGCGGACGAGCAGCCGGCGATGGTCGCGGTCGAGGAGCACATCATCCTGCCCTGCGCCGAAGAGGGCCCGCTGGAGGCCGCGCCCCTGGCGCTGGCGGCCAACGATCCCGGGTTGCTGCGGGTCGAACAACTGCGGCTGGGGGCCTGGGTCGAATTCCTCGAGGACGAGGACAACAGCGTGCGCTGCAAGCTGGCGGCCATCGTGCAACCCGGCGATAAGTACATCTTCGTCAACCGCACCGGCATGAAGGTCCTGGAGCGCACCCGGGTCGGCCTGGCCCTGGAGTTTCAGCGCGGGGCCGTGCGTGAGCTGGACGACACCTTGCTGTTCGACCGGGCGCTGGAATCGGTGATCGGCAATTTGCAGCGACTCAATCGCGGCAAGTGATCGCAACCTGGGCGTGGAACGCGGCATACTGAGCCGTCACAGGCTTCGTTGAAGGAATCGGTATGCAGTTGGACCCCGCAAGCGGCTGGTGTCACGGCGTTCGCCATTGCCCGTCACCCAATTTCAACGCACGCCCCGCGGATGAAATTTCCCTGCTGGTGATCCACAACATCAGCCTGCCGCCGGCCCAGTTCGCGACGGGCAAAGTGCAGGAATTCTTCCAGAACCGTCTTGATGTCACAGAGCATCCCTATTTTGCCGGGATCGCCGACCTGCGCGTGTCCGCGCATTTCCTGATCGAACGTGACGGAACCGTGACTCAGTTTGTCTCCTGTCTGGACCGCGCCTGGCACGCTGGCGTGTCGTGGTTCGACGGGCGCGAAAGCTGCAATGATTTTTCCCTGGGGATCGAACTGGAAGGCACCGACGAGCTGCCGTTCACCGATGCCCAGTACGACGCGCTGATTGCCTTGACCGGGCAGTTGCAGCAGGCCTTCAAGGCCATCACCCCACAGCGGATTTGTGGGCACAGCGATATCGCTCCGGGGCGCAAGACCGATCCGGGGCCCGGATTCGACTGGGTACGCTATCGCGCGGCCCTGAACGAAGGGGAAGGACAATGAGTTTTCTGGTGTTGTTGCTGGCGGTCTGGATCGAGAAGTTCTCGGCCTTGCGCCAGCGCGTTCAGCATGACGAGCCGTGGTTGCGTCAATTGCTTGGGCAGGAGGCCAGTCCGCGTCTGGCCAAGCGTCCCTGGTGGGTGCTGGCGCTGCTGGTGCTGCTGCCGGCAGTGCTGCTGGGGTTGCTGTTGCTGGTACTGGAGCCGCTGGCTTACGGCCTGCTGGCGTTGCCGGTGCATCTGCTGGTGGTGATCTACAGCCTGGGGCGGGGCGACCTGCTGGGCGAACTCGGACCGTTTCGCGATGCCTGGCGCCGTGAAGACCTGCAAGCCGCGGCGCATGTCGCCAAGCGCGACCTGGATATCTGCGCCGACAGTGGCGAGCAGTTGCTCGAGCGGGTTCAGGGGCACCTGCTGTGGCAGGCCTACCAGAGCTTTTTCGCGGTGATCTTCTGGTACTTCCTGCTGGGCCCGGTGGCCGCATTGAGCTATCGCCTGCTGGCGCTGGCCGCCGAGCACAGCAAGAACCCGGCGGTCGCCGAGCGCGCCGGGCAGCTGCGGCATGCCTTCGACTGGTTGCCGGTACGCCTGCTGGCGGCCAGCTTCGCCCTGGTGGGTAACTTCGTCGCGGTCAGCCGCGTGATGCTCCACGAACTGCTGAACTGGAACATCAGCGCCGCGCAGCTGGTGGAAAAGGTCGGCCTGGTCGCGGCGGAAATCCCTGCGCCGATCACCGGGCCGGACGGCATTCTCAGCCTGGACCGGATCTGGGAACTGTTGCTGCGGGCCGCGGTGCTCTGGTACGCCGGTTTCGCCCTGTGGACCGTGCTGCCCTGACGACGAGCAGCGAGTGAGCGCTGGCGAGCCCCGGTCTCGCCAGCGCAACTGAAGCCTTCCATCCGTCCGCCGTCCCCGCGGTTAACCTTAAGTTACAAACCCTTTTGCCGATTTGAGCTATACAGAAGCAGCGCCAAATAGTGGCTATCTGCCGTCTTCGCGCACCTGCCAATAAAAATAAAAGCAAAAAGGGAGACTTCTTGTGAAGAGCTTGCTCTATCCCGCCATTGCCCTGATGAACCGCCTGAGCTTCGGCATGAAGTTCAGCCTGATCAGCGTGCTGTTTTTCCTGCCGATGCTGGTCACCAACTTTTATCTGGTGCGCGATTCCTACCGTGAATTCCAGGGCACCCAGGTCGAGCTGCAAAGCCTGGACCTGTTGGGCAGCAGCCTGACCTTGCGCCGCGACCTGGAAACCCTGAACAACATGGTGCAGATCAACGCGACCCTGGGGCAGTCCGGCAAGGCCGGGGATATCGAGAGCAAGATAGGCACCCTGGAAAAGTCCGTGCTTGAGCGCTTGCAAGGCCTGGTCGCCGTCACCGTAGACCCCGAGCAGATCGGCGTGTTCGACGGCAAGCGCGATGAAATGATCGCCGCCTTCAAGGCGCAACAGGCGGAAAGCTCGCTGCAAAGCAAAAGCGCGCTGATCGGCAAGCTCCTGGGCAGTGCGCAGATTTTCAGCCAGATCATCGCCAGCCAGTCGGGCCTGAGCCGCGACACCCAGAGCGATGTGCGGCAGTTGAGCGAACTGCTGACCAGCGTCACGCCCCAGGTGACCCAGGTCCTCGGCGATGGGCGGGCGATGGGCGCGTATTCCCTGGGCCAGGGCTTTCTCAACTCATCCGCCAGCACCCGTTTCGACGAGTTGCTGGTGCAGATCGAAAAGCTCCAGGCCGAATACGGCCTGAAACTGCAGGATGCGCTGGGCTCGAGCAAGGCCGCCCAGGGCGCGCTGAATGCCCAGGCCAGCGCCAGTAAAGGCAGCCTCAAGCAAGCCAGCGAGCTGTTCGAAGAGCAGGTGGTGATGGCCGATACCCTGGATGCGCCCTGGCAGGGTTTTTACGACCAGGTCAGCGGGTTGATGGCGCAGACCTACCAGCTCAACGAGGCGACCCTGAAGTTCCTCGGCGAGGAACTGCAACAACGGCTGGGGCAGAACCGCACGCACATGGTGCTGCTGGTGGTGGCGCTGGCGGCGGTGTTCCTGCTGATCTTCTATCTCTACGGCGCGTTCTATGTCTCGACCCGCACCACCCTCAAACGCCTGGGTGCGATGATGGACAAGGTGGCGGCCGGGGACATGACCGTCACCTTCGATGCCCAGAGCCGCGATGAACTGGGGGAACTGGGCACCGTGTTCAACGGCACCGTGGCGAAGATCCACGACCTGATCGAGCTAGTGGGCAAGACCGTCGGCGAAGTCGAGCACCAGGCCGGGCAGGTGGAAGCCGTGTCGGCCCAGAGCAACCAGGCGGTGGCCGGGCAGCGCAGCCAGATCGAGCAGGTGGCGACGGCGATGAACCAGATGTCCGCCACTTCCCAGGAAGTCGCGCGCAGCGCCGCGGCCGCGGTCAGCAGCGCCCACAGCGTCAACGACGAGACCATCAGCGGGCGCGGGCTGGTGGAATCCCAGCAAGGCAGCATTGCCCAGTTGGCCAGCGAGATCGACCAGTCGGTGCTGGTGATCAATCAACTGGCCAGCGACAGCCAGGCCATCAGCCGGGTGCTGGAGGTGATCAAGAGCATCGCCGAGCAGACCAACCTGCTGGCCCTCAACGCCGCCATCGAAGCGGCCCGCGCTGGCGAGCAGGGCCGAGGCTTTGCGGTGGTGGCCGACGAAGTGCGGACCCTGGCCAAGCGCACCCAGCAATCGACCGAGGAAATCGAGCAGATGATCGTCAAGCTCCACGGCGGCGTGGGAGCTGCGGTCAAGGCCATGGGCATCAGCCACCAGATGGCCAATGGCACGGTCGGGCAGTCGGAAAAGGTCCAGCAGGCGCTGGAGAACATCCTCGGCGCGGTGGGCATGATCGTCGACCAGAACCAGCAGATCGCCGCGGCGGTGGAGCAGCAGACCGCGGTGGCCCACGACATCGATCAGAACATCGTCGAGATCAACCGCGCCGGCGAGCGCACCGCCGAAGGCGCGTACCAGACTGAAAACGCCAGCCGCCAGTTGTCCGCGCAGGTGGTGCAGTTGAAGCAGTTGATCAGCGCGTTCCGGGTCTGATTCAGGCGCTGTGGGGCCAGCCGAACAGCGCGCAAGCGTTGGCGGTACTGGCCGCCGCCAACTGTTCGGGGCTGACGGCCATGAGCTCGGCCAGGGCCGCGCAGATGTCGGGCAGGTGCTGCGGGCTGTTGCGCTGGCCGGGGTACATGGCCGGCGCCATGTCCGGCGAGTCGGTTTCCAGCACCACTGCGTCCAGCGGCAAGTCGGCGATGACCTTGCGCAGGCGCAGAGCCTGTGGCCAGGTTGCGGCGCCCCCCAGGCCCAGTTTGAACCCCAGCTTGAGGTACTCGCGGGCCTCTTCACGGCTGCCGGCGAAGGCGTGGATGATGCCGGCGCGCTTGAGCTTGAAGCGCTTGAGGGTGGCAATCACCGCGGCATGGCTGCGCCGTACGTGGAGCAGGGCCGGTAGCTGGAAGTCCGCGGCCAGTTGCAGTTGTGCTTCGAACAGTTGCTGCTGGCGCTGGCGATCCAACTGCTCGAGAAAATAATCCAGGCCGATCTCGCCCACCGCGCACAGCTGCGGGTGGCCCGCCAGGCGGGTCAGCCAGTCGCACAGCTCAACCAGGTCGGCCGGTTGGTGCTCGTCGAGATAAACCGGGTGCAGGCCGAAGGCGGCGTGCAGGTCGGCATCGCTCTGCACCAGCTCCCAGAGCCGCTGCCAATTGCGCTGATAAACCCCCAGCACCACCATCCGCCGCACGCCGAGGGCGCGGCTGGCCGCCAGCAGCGCCTGACGATCCGCGTCGAAATCCGGAAAATCCAGATGGGTGTGGCTGTCGATCAGTTCCACGTTCAAGCCTCGTGAATGCGCTGCTTGAAGGTCCGGGCGATGGCGTTCACGCCGGGTTGGTAATGGGCTTCTTCAATGGCGGCCAGGGCCAGTTGCAGGGCCTTGTCGGCAATCAGCTGGTGCTGCTGGGCCATGGCATTGACCGGCAGCGGCAAAAAGTCCAGCAGCTGGGTATCGCCGAAGGTGCCCAGGCGCAGCGGCCGCGATTTGAGCGGAAAGTCATGCAGCGCGTCGAACACTCCTTGCAGCAACACATAGGAGGTGGTCACCAGGGCATCTGGCAGATGGCCCAGGCGCTCCAGCAGCGCTTCCATCAACTGGCGCCCGCAGTCGCGGCTGAAGGCTTCGCCCTGTTCGATCAGCACCTGGCCGTCGAAACCTTCCAGCGCCTGCTTGAAGCCGGCGGCGCGTTCGCGGCTGATGCCCAGCTCGGGGCGGGCACCGATCAGGGCGATCTGCCGCGGCTGGGGCTGCAGCAGGCTGCGGGTCAATTGCAGGCTGGCTTGCTGATCGTCGCTGATCACCGAGCAGAAAAACTCCGGTTCCATCACCCGGTCGATGGCAATGATCGGCAGGCCCTGGGCCTGCAACAGGCGATAGGTGTCATCCTCCGGCGGCAGGCAACTGGCGACGAACAGCGCGTCGCAGCGGCGCGCGCGGAACAGTTGCAACAACTGCCGCTCGCTGTCCGGGGCATCGTCGGAGCTGGCGATCAGCAGCTGGTAGCCACGGGCGCGGGCGCCTTGCTCGAGCAACTTGGCAATGCGCGCGTAACTGGGGTTTTCCAGGTCTGGCAGGATGAAACCCAGGGTCCGGGTCCGCCGACTGCGTAGCCCGGCGGCTTGAGGGTTGGGCGTGAAGCCATGTTCCTCGACCACCGCCCGGACCCGTTCGACGGTCGCGTTGCTGATACGTTGCTGTTCGGCCTTGCCGTTGATGACGTAGCTGGCGGTGGTGACGGACACACCGGCCAGTCTGGCGATATCGCTGAGTTTCAACCCGGGTTTTCCTTGTTTTCTGGAGCTTGCCCCGACATTTTCGCCAATCCTAACCGATATGGGCAGGCGACCAATGTCGGAACGTGCAGCCGACAGGTAGGACTTCAAGGATGATTGATTATCGAGTAACGTGCCCGTCATTGTAGATTAAACGTTTCAGCACGCGTATTTTCTAGGAATATGAGCAAACGGAAACAGGGCCTTGCCAAGCCGACGGTCCCGTTTGTGGCATTAACGCCGCCTGACTGATTCACTCAAAACAATACCTAGCGCCCCAGCGCTAAATAGGAGAAAGCATGCTCGAGCTCACTATTGAGCAGATATCCATGGGCCAGTCGGCTGTGGATAAGTCCGCCGCACTGCACCTGCTCGCCGACAAACTGGTGGCCGACGGCCTGGTCGCCGAAGGTTACCTGGCTGGCCTGCAGGCCCGCGAAGCCCAGGGCTCGACCTTTCTCGGTCAAGGTATTGCCATTCCCCACGGCACCCCGGAAACCCGCGACCAGGTGTTCGCCACTGGCGTGCGCCTGCTGCAATTTCCCGAGGGCGTGGACTGGGGCGATGGCCAGATCGTCTATCTGGCGATCGGCATCGCCGCCAAATCCGACGAACACCTGCGCCTGCTGCAACTCTTGACCCGCGCCCTTGGCGAAACCGACCTGGGCCAGGCCCTGCGTCGCGCCAGCTCGCCCGAAGCCCTGCTGAAACTGCTGCAAGGCGCGCCACAGGAGCTGGCGCTGGATGCGCAGATGATCGGCCTGGGCGTGGCCGCCGAAGATTTCGAAGAACTGGTATGGCGCGGCGCCCGCCTGTTGCGCCAGGCCGATTGCGTCAGCAACGGTTTTGCCGCGGTGTTGCAACAGGTCGAGGCGCTGCCCCTGGGCGATGGCCTGTGGTGGCTGCACAGCGAGCAGACCGTCAAGCGCCCGGGCCTGGCCTTCGTCACCCCGGACAAACCGATTCGTTACCTTGGCCAACCCCTGGCCGGGCTGTTCTGCCTGGCCAGCCTGGGCGAGGCCCACCAGGCCCTGCTTGAGCGCCTGTGCGCGCTGCTGATCGAAGGTCGTGGCCATGAACTGGGCCGGGCCACCAGCAGCCGTGCGGTGCTGGAAGTACTGGGTGGCGAACTGCCGGCCGACTGGCCGAGCGCGCGCATCGTGCTGGCCAACGCCCACGGCTTGCATGCGCGCCCGGCGAAGATCCTGGCGCAGTTGGCGAAAAGCTTCGAGGGCGAGATCCGCGTGCGCATCGTCGACACACCGGGCTCCGCCGTCTCGGTGAAGAGCCTGAGCAAGCTGCTGAGCCTCGGCGCCCGCCGTGGCCAGACCCTGGAGCTGATCGCCGAACCGAACATCGCCGCCGACGCCCTGCCAGCCTTGCTGGCGGCCATCGCCGAAGGGCTGGGGGAAGAAGTCGAGCCGGTGGCGCAAGCCAGCGCGCCCCAGGACGTGCCGGAAGAAATCGAGGTGCCCATCAGCGCGCCGGCTTCCGGCAGCCTGGTCCAGGCCATCCCGGCGGCCCCTGGCATCGCCATCGGCCCGGCGCATATCCAGGTGATCCAGCCATTCGACTACCCGTTGCGCGGCGAATCCACCGCCAGCGAGCGCGAGCGTCTGCAACAGGCCCTGGCCGAGGTCCGTCATGACATCGATGGCCTGATCCAGCGCAGCAAGGCCAAGGCGATTCGCGAGATTTTCGTGACCCACCAGGAAATGCTCGACGACCCGGAACTGACCGACGAAGTCGACACCCGCCTCAAGCAGGGCGAAAGCGCCGCAGCGGCCTGGATGACGGTGATCGAAGCCGCCGCCCGGCAACAGGAAGCCTTGCACGATGCGCTGCTGGCCGAACGCGCCGCCGACCTGCGGGACATCGGCCGCCGGGTGCTGGCCCAGCTGTGCGGAGTGCAGACCCCGGTCGAGCCGGACGAACCCTACATCCTGGTGATGGATGAGGTTGGCCCGTCGGACGTGGCGCGCCTCGATCCGGCGCGGGTGGCCGGCATTCTTACCGCCCGTGGCGGCGCCACCGCCCACAGCGCGATCGTCGCCCGCGCCCTGGGGATTCCGGCGCTGGTCGGCGCCGGGGCTGGCGTGCTGCTGCTCAAGCCGGGCACGCCGCTGCTGCTCGATGGCCAGCGCGGTCGCCTGCATGTGGACGCCGATGCCAGCACCCTGCAACGGGCCACCGAAGAGCGCGATACCCGCGAGCAACGGCTCAAGGCCGCCGCCGAACAGCGCCATCAACTGGCGCACACCACCGACGGCCATCACGTCGAGGTCTTCGCCAATATCGGTGAAAGCGCCGGTGTGACCAGCGCCGTGGACAACGGCGCCGAAGGCATTGGCCTGCTGCGCACTGAACTGATTTTCATGGCCCACCCACAAGCGCCGGACGAAGCCACCCAGGAAGCCGAATACCGCCGCGTGCTCGATGGCCTGGCCGGGCGGCCGCTGGTGGTGCGCACCCTGGATGTCGGCGGCGACAAACCGCTGCCGTACTGGCCGATCGCCAAGGAAGAAAACCCCTTCCTCGGCGTGCGCGGCATCCGCCTGACCCTGCAACGTCCGCAGATCATGGAAGCCCAGCTGCGCGCGCTGCTGCGCTCGGCGGACAATCGCCCGCTGCGGATCATGTTCCCCATGGTCGGCAGCGTCGACGAATGGCGCGCCGCCCGCGACATGACCGAGCGCCTGCGCCAGGAAATCCCGGTGGCCGACCTGCAGCTGGGGATCATGATCGAAGTGCCGTCCGCCGCCTTGCTGGCGCCGGTGCTGGCCAAGGAAGTGGACTTCTTCAGCGTCGGCACCAACGACCTGACCCAATACACCCTGGCCATCGACCGTGGTCACCCGACCCTGTCGGCCCAGGCCGACGGCCTGCACCCGGCGGTGCTGCAACTGATCGACATCACCGTGCGCGCGGCCCATGCCCACGGCAAGTGGGTCGGTGTGTGCGGCGAGCTGGCGGCCGATCCGCTGGCGGTGCCGGTGCTGGTCGGCCTGGGTGTGGATGAACTGAGCGTCTCCGGACGCAGCATCGCCGAGGTCAAGGCACGCATTCGCGAACTCAGCCTGACCCAGGCGCAAACCCTTGCTAAACAGGCCCTGGCCGTCGGCAGCGCGAACGATGTGCGCGCCCTTGTGGAGGCCATGTAATGGCAAAGATTCTTACCCTGACCCTGAACCCGGCGCTGGACCTCACCGTCCAGCTGACGCGCCTGGAACCGGGGCAGGTCAACCGCAGCGAAGCCATGCACACTCACGCCGCAGGCAAGGGCGTGAACGTGGCCCAGGTGCTGGCCGACCTTGGCCATCAGCTGACCGTCAGCGGCTTTCTTGGTGCAGACAATCCCCAGGCCTTCGAGGCGTTGTTCGCCCGGCGCGGTTTTGTCGACGCCTTTATTCGCGTGCCGGGGGAAACCCGCAGCAACATCAAGTTGGCCGAACAGGATGGGCGCATCACCGATCTCAACGGCCCCGGCCCGGAGGTCGACGCGGCGGCGCAACAGGCGCTGCTCGAACGCCTGGAACAGATCGCCCCGGGGCATGACGCGGTGGTGGTGGCCGGCAGCCTGCCGCGCGGCGTCAGCCCGCAATGGCTGCACGCCTTGCTGACCCGTCTCAAGGCACTGGGGCTGAAAGTGGCGCTGGACACCAGCGGCGAAGCCCTGCGCGCCGGCCTGGCCGCCGGGCCCTGGCTGGTCAAGCCGAACACCGAGGAACTGGCCGAGGCCCTGGGCAGCCCGCTGCTGTCGCTGGCGACCCAGGCCGCAGCCGCCAGGCGCCTGCACGCCCAAGGCGTCGAGCATGTGGTGATTTCCCATGGCGCCGAAGGCGTGAACTGGTTCAGCGCCGCGCCGGCCTTGCAGGCGCTGCCGCCCAAGGTCAGCGTGGCCAGCACCGTCGGCGCCGGCGACTCGTTGCTGGCCGGCATGCTCCACGGCCTGCTCAGCGCCCATGGTTTCGAACAGACCCTGCGCACCGCCACGGCCATCGCCGCCATGGCCGTGACCCAGATCGGTTTCGGCATCACCGATGCCGCGCAGTTGGCACAGCTTGAACAGGGGGTGCGTGTTCATCCCCTCATAGAACAATAAGAGGGTTGGTCATGAAGTTAGCCATTGTTACCGCCTGCCCGAACGGCATGGTCACCAGTGTGCTGTGCGCCCGGTTGCTGGACGCCGCGGCCCAGCGCCAGGGCTGGAGCACCAGCGTCGAAGTGCATGACGAGGCGCACCCGGAACGGCAATTGTCGGCCGCCACCCTCGAAGCGGCCGAGTGGGTGCTGGTGGTCAGCACCGGGCCTTTGGACATGTCGCGTTTCGTTGGCAAGCGGGTGTTCCAGAGCTCGCCCTCCGTGGCCCTGCAGGACGTCGACGGCGTGCTGCGCCGTGGCGCCGAGGAGGCCCAGGTGTATGTCGCGGCCGCAGCCGTGGTCGAGCCGACGCCGGCCAGCAAGAACGCCCCCCGGCTGGTGGCGGTCACCGCTTGCCCGACCGGCGTGGCCCACACCTTCATGGCGGCCGAGGCCTTGCAGCAGACCGCCAAGCGCTTGGGGTACGAGCTGCAAGTGGAAACCCAGGGCTCGGTGGGCGCGCGCAATCCGTTGAGCGCCGAAGCCATCGCCGCGGCGGACGTGGTGCTGCTGGCCGCGGACATTGAGGTGCCCACCGAGCGCTTCGCCGGCAAGAAGATCTACCGCTGCGGCACCGGCATCGCCCTCAAGCAAGCCGAGGCGACCCTGAACAAGGCCCTGGCCGAAGGGCAGGTGGAGTCGGCCGCGGCGGGTGCTGGCGCGGCCCCGGCCAAGCAAGAGAAAACCGGGGTCTACAAGCACCTGCTGACCGGTGTGTCGTTCATGCTGCCGATGGTGGTGGCGGGGGGCTTGATGATCGCTCTGTCCTTCGTCTTCGGCATCACCGCGTTCAAGGAGGAGGGCACCCTGGCCGCGGCGTTGATGCAGATCGGCGGCGACACCGCGTTCAAGCTGATGGTGCCGCTGCTGGCCGGTTACATCGCCTATTCCATCGCCGACCGCCCGGGCCTGGCGCCGGGGATGATCGGCGGCATGCTCGCCAGCACCCTGGGCGCGGGCTTTATCGGCGGGATCATTGCCGGTTTCATCGCCGGCTATGTGGCCAAGGCCATCAGCAAATACGCGCGCTTGCCCCAGAGCCTGGAGGCCTTGAAGCCGATCCTGATCATCCCCTTGCTGGCCAGCCTGTTCACCGGCCTGGTGATGATCTATGTGGTGGGCAAGCCGGTGGCGGGAATGCTCGCCGGCCTGACCCACTTCCTCGACAGCATGGGCACCACCAACGCGATCCTGCTGGGGGTATTGCTCGGCGGCATGATGTGCGTCGACCTGGGCGGGCCGATCAACAAGGCGGCCTACGCCTTCTCGGTGGGGCTGCTGGCGTCGCAGAGCTATGCACCGATGGCGGCGACCATGGCCGCCGGCATGGTGCCGCCGATCGGCCTGGGCATCGCGACCTTTATCGCCCGGCGCAAGTTTGCCCAGAGCGAGCGGGAAGCGGGTAAGGCGGCGCTGGTGCTGGGGCTGTGCTTTATCTCCGAAGGGGCGATTCCGTTCGCCGCCAAGGACCCGTTGCGGGTGATCCCGGCGAGCATCGCCGGCGGCGCGCTGACCGGGGCGCTGTCGATGTATTTCGGCTGCAAGCTGATGGCGCCCCATGGTGGGTTGTTTGTGATGTTGATTCCGAATGCGATCAATCATGCGTTGTTGTATTTGCTGGCGATTGTGGCGGGGAGTTTGTTGACGGCGGTGGTGTACGCGCTGGTGAAGCGGCCGGAGGCGACTGAGCTGGCGCTGGAGCCGGTCAAGGCCTGAGTGCCTCAGGCGGGCTTGCCTCGTTTCCGTAGGAGCGAGGCTTGCCCGCGATGGCGTTCGCGCTGGCGCTGCATTTTTTGGACGGGGTACATATCCGTTTCTGCGGTCACGGCTGCTGGCGGTTTCGCCCTTACGGCGACTCACTTTTTTCAGACGCCAAAAAAGTAAGCAAAAACGCTTGCCCCTGCGTACGGCCTTCGCTGCGCTCAGGTTCCCTCGCTCCGGCGTCCATCAGGGGGCATCGACTCCGGTCGGCTTCGCTTCGACCTCCATACGATGTCCTCGACTGCGTCGAGGGGCGCTGCGCGCCATCCCCCTGATGAACACCTCCGCTCGGCCTCCCGATGGGGCGGGTGGATCAAGAGCAAGATCAAAAGCCAAAGCCAAAGGCATGCGCGACCTACCGGTTGGCGCTAAACCCTGTAGCCGCTGCCGAGCCTGCGAGGCTGCGATCGACTGCGCAGCAGGCGCAGGATCTTGAGCCCGCTGGAGGACCTTCGGTCCTATCGCAGCCTGCGGCAGCGGCTACAGGGGTCGCGGTTATATCGGAGCCTTTTGTAGGTGCGAGCTTGCTCGCGATCAGGTCCCGCGGCTGACAGGTTTGTCGTGTAAGACGCTGTCTGAAAGTGAGGCGCTTCGCTTTCCTTTGTAAGGCTTTTCCGAGAAACTCCGGGCCGCTTGCGTCTGGGAAGGGCGCTGTCTAGCCTCGGGTTTGTCACTGGTTTTTCAGTGGCCGGGTTTAGCAGCTCGGTAAGTCTCAGGCGTATAAGACACCATGTCTTCCCGGTCGGATTTTATTCTGGCTGGTCTGTTATGGCGGCTGTACGTGGGGCACCTTCGGGTGCGCCGGGTTCCTGAGCCCTGGTCTGCTAACCCGCGTCCAGCTGCCACCCTCAATCGTTTAGCAGCGACGGGTGAAAGCTCCATTGCTCGGGAGTTACACCATGAAAAAACTCGTCCCCGATCCACCCGTTTCCCTGCCGTTCTCACGCCGCAATCCAGACCACGACCAGGCCAATGAGCAGGTCCGTCAGGCGTTGGCCAACCATCCGGTGGAAGGTTCGTTGCTCGCAGCCTTGAAACCCACCGCGGCGGGGCCTGCGGGTAACGATTCGCTCTTCACCGTCCGTCCCGGCATCAGCGCCGAAGAGGCGTTGCTTCACGTTTCGATCCTGCTCAAGGCGGCTGAGGAGGTCTCCGATGAGATCACCGAGCGGGCCAGTGGCGTGGAGCGTGGCCTGATCTGGTCGATGATTCATAGCGTCGAGATGGCGCGAGGTGTGGTGGATGCGTTGCTCGACGGCAGCCGTCCACCAACGCAGCCCTGAACCCTGTAGCCGCTGCCGAGCCCGCGAGGCTGCGATCGGCCGCGAAGCGGACGCAGGATTTTGAGCCCGCTGGAGGACCTTCGGTCCTATCGCAGCCTGCGGCAGCGGCTACAGGGCGTGCCGTCTTTGGGGCCGTGTCATACGGAGTTCATCGCCGCTGGCTAAAGTTGCCTTTTCACTTTGGGTCGGAGGGATCCACGATGGGCGATTTCACTCTCGGTCGGCGGCGTTTGATTCAGGTGGCGGGTGCGGGGTTGTTGCTGCCGGGGCTGGCGCCGGCGGTGATCGCGTCGCCCAAGGACCGGCCGAAGATGGTCGATGGCGTGCAGTCCGGGGACTTGCTTGGCGACCGGGCGATGGTCTGGAGCCGTACCGACCGGCCGGCGCGGATGGTGGTGGAGTGGGATACCCGCAGCCTGTTCAGCAATCCGCGACGCTTCGTCTCGCCGCTGGCCGATGCCCGCACCGACTTCACCGCGCGGGTCGAGCTGGGCGGTTTACCCACCGATCAGGCGATTTTTTATCGGGTGTATTTCGAGGATGCGCAGACCGGCGTGCGCAGCAAGCCCTGGTTCGGCCATTTGCGCAGCGTGCCGCAGACGCGCCGCGATATTCGCTTTGTGTGGAGCGGCGACACCGTCGGCCAGGGTTTTGGCATCAACCCGGACATTGGCGGCATGCGTATCTACGAGGCCATGCGCCGGCGCCTGCCGGACTTTTTTATCCACAGCGGCGACACCATTTACGCCGACGGCCCGGTGCCGGCGCAGCTGACCACCGAGAACGGCCGGGTATGGCGCAATATCACCACCGAGGCCAAAAGCAAGGTCGCCGAGACCCTCGACGAATACCGCGGCAACTACCGCTATAACCTGCTGGACGAGAACGTGCGGCGCTTCAACGCCGAGGTGCCGCAGATCTGGCAGTGGGACGACCATGAGGTGGTCAACAACTGGTCGCCGAGCAAGGTGCTGGATGAGCGCTACACCAGCAAAGATATCCACACCCTGGTAGGGCGCGCGCGGCAGGCCTGGCTGGAGTACGCGCCGATGCGCTTGCAGAGCGCCGACCAGGGCGGGCGGATCTATCGCAAGTTGAGCTACGGGCCGCTGCTGGATGTGTTCGTGCTGGACATGCGCAGCTATCGCGGTGGCAACGACGACAACCTTGGCGCGGCCAAGCCGTTTCTTGGCCGCGAACAGCTGGACTGGCTCAAGCAGGGGCTCAAGCACTCCAAGGCGCAGTGGAAGGTGGTGGCGGCCGACATGCCCATCGGCCTTGGCGTGCCGGACGGCGAGGTCAGCCCCGGCGTGCCGCGCTGGGAGGCGATCGCCAACGGCGATCCGGGCCCGGCCCAGGGCCGCGAGCTGGAGATCGCCGAGTTGCTGGCGTTCCTGCGCAAGCACAAGGTGCGCAACCATGTGTGGCTGACGGCGGATGTGCATTACTGCGCGGCGCACCATTACCACCCGGACCGCGCGGCGTTCCAGGATTTCGAACCGTTCTGGGAATTCGTCGCCGGGCCTTTGAATGCCGGCAGTTTCGGGCCCAACGCGCTGGACCAGACCTTCGGCCCGGAGGTGGTGTTCCAGAAGGCGCCGCCGGCGCAGAACACCTCGCCGTTCGCCGGGTTCCAGTTCTTCGGCGAGGTGCAGATCGAAGGGCAGAGCGGGGAGTTGAAGGTGACGCTGCGGGACCTGGACGGGGTGGCGGTGTTCGAGCGCAAGTTGCAGCCGGTGTAGTCATGTAGGAGCGAGGCTTGCCCGCGATGGCGGTATCAAGGCCGCTACCGGCCTTTGGCCTATCGCGAGCAAGCTTCGCTCCTACAGAAGCGTGGAGTGGGTCAGTAGACGTCGCGGCGATAGCGGCCTTGCTCGATCAGCCGTTCGATGACCTCGGCGCCCAGCACTTCGTTGAGCGCCTGATCCACGCCCGAGGCCATGCCTTGCAGGCTGCCGCAGATGTAGATCGCGGCGCCGTCGGCCAGCCACTGCTTGAGGCGTTCGGCCTGTTGGCGCAGGCGATCCTGGACGTAGATCTTCTCGGCCTGGTCGCGGGAGAACGCCAGGTCCAGGCGGCGCAGATCGCCGGCGGTCAGCCATTCCTGCAGCTCGTCCTTGCAGTAGAAGTCATGCTCGGCGTTGCGCTCGCCGAAGATCAGCCAGTTGTCTTGCTGGCCCTCGGCGATGCGCGCCTTGAGCAGGCTGCGCAAGCCGGCCAGGCCTGTGCCGTTGCCCAGCAGGATCAGCGGGCAAGGCTCGGCCGGCAGATGGAAGCCGCTGTTGCGCCGCACCCGCAGGCTGATGGCCGAACCGACCGGCGCATGCTCGGTGAGCCAGCCGGAGCCGATGCCCAGGCTGCCGTCGGGGTGGCGTTCCTGGCGCACCAGCAGTTCCAACTGGCCGTCGCTGGCAATCGAGGCGATGGAGTATTCGCGCATGGCCAGCGGCACCAGGGCATCCACCAGCGCCTGGGCATGCAGGCCCACCAGGTGGGCACGGTTTTCCGGGAGCTGGCGGCTGGCCAGGGCCTGGGTCAGGGTTTCCGTCAGGCCGTCGAGCTGCACCGTGGCGCTGCCGTCCAGGCCGAGGCCGTCGAGGAAGAACTCGATGGCCCACGCGCAATTGCGCGGCAGCACTTCTACCAGGTCGCCGGCCAGCCAGCTGCTCGGCTGCGGTGGGGTGAGGCCCAGCAGGTAGACGCCCGAACCGCTGCTGTCCGGGTTCAACAGCTCGCGTTGGTTCAGGGTCCAGTTGTTGTAGGCGGGCGCCTGCCACAGGTCCACCGGCGCCTGGCCGATCAACTGGCCCAGTTGCTGCTGCCAGTGGCGCAGGGCGTAGCTGTCGCCGCTGTCGACTTCCACCGGGGCGAACAGGGTGTTGCCGCCATGTTCGGCCAGCCAGCCATGCAGGCGCTTGGCAAAACCGCAGAAGTGCGGGTATTGCCGGTCGCCCAGGCCCAGTACGGCGTACTTGAGGTTGTCCAGGGACAGGGCGCGGCCCAGCACCTTGCGCTCGAAGCCCCGGGCGCTGTCCGGCGCTTCGCCGTCGCCGAAGGTGCTGACCACGAACAATGCGTTCTGGGTATTGAGCAGGTCCTGCTCGCTGACGCTGGCCAGCGGCTGGACCTTGGTCGGTACGCCGGCGGCCTGCAGTTGCCCGGCGGTCTGCCAGGCCAGTTGTTCGGCGAAACCGCTCTGGCTGGCGAAACCGATCAGCCAGGCCGAGGCATCGCCGGTGTCGGTGCTCAGGCCCTGGCGCGCGTCCTTGATCTGGCGTTTCTTGCGCCGGCGATCCAGGTACAGCAGCCAGCCGGTGATAAAGAACAGCGGCATGGTCAGCGAAGCAATGGTCACCAGGATCCGCCCGACAATGCCGAAGTAGCTGCCCACGTGCAGGGCATAGATGCTGGTCAGCAGCTGGGCCTTAAGGCTCTTGTCGCTGTAGCGGTCGTGGCGGCTGACCACGCCGCTGTTCGGGTCGATGGTGATCTGGTTCAGCGCCCGGTCGTGGGGCGAATTCTTCAGCAGATAGAACACGGTCGCCGGCTGGCCGGCCATCGCCGGCATGCGGATGTTGTAGGAGCTCAGGTCCTTGCCGGCGGTGCTGTAGATACCCAGCCACATGGCGTTGTAGTCGGCGGTCGGCGCCGGACCCTGGGGCGGCGCGCCTCGGTTCTTCATGCGTTGGCTCTGTGGCGAGTCGGCCAGCAGTTTGTTCAGGCCCTTGTTGTACCACTCGTAGGACCAGGACAAACCGGTCAACGCTGCCAATAGATAGAACAGCAGGCACCAGGTCCCGGCCACGGCGTGCAGGTCCCAGTTGAAGCCACGACCTTTTTTCGCCCAGTCCAGGGTCAGCCAGGCGCGCCAGCTCGCCACCTGGCGCGGCCAGCGCAGGTAGAGGCCGGACAGGCAGAAGAAAATCAGGATCAGGGTGCAGGCACCGGTGATCTGCCGGCCGCTGTCGCCCATGGCCAGGAAACGGTGCAGTTGCAGCATCAGGCCGAAGAAGTCCTGGCCCAGGGCGGTGCCCATGAATTCGCCGGTGTAGGGGTCGAAATAGCGCATCTCGCCACGGCGCTGGCCCGGTGGCGGGGTGAACCACACGCGTGCGGCGTTGCCGCTGTCGGCCTCCACCGTGAGCATCGACACGGTCTTGCCCGAGGCCGCCTGGATCTTTTCCACCAGCTCGGCGGGCGGCAGGACCCCGGCCGGCTGCTTTTCCACCTGCAGTGTGGAGGGGTTGAGGGCACGCAGGATTTCATCCTGGAACGACACCGTCGCTCCGGTAATGCCCATCAAGGCCAGGACCAGGCCGGCGCTGATGCCGAAAAACCAGTGCAACTGGAACAGGGTTTTCTTCAACACATCGACCGCCTCGTTGGTTCTTAAGTCTGTGCCACGGCGCGCATTATGCCGTGAGTTGTCGAGAAACATTCTTTCTTACGCACAAAAGCCCCACTTGCCGAAACAGGTGGGGCTCATGCGTTTGTAGCCGCTGCCGAAGGCTGCGATAGGATCCAGCGATCTTGAGATCCTGCGCCTCCTGCGGCAGCGGCTACAGGTCCACCGTGTAGCCGCTGCCGAGCCCTGGCGAGGCTGCGATCGGCTTGGGCGGCATTCCGACGCAGCAGTCGCCAAACCCGACGCCCGTACAGGTCAGGCATACCGCAGCGCCAGCTTTGCGGGGCTGCGCCCCGATCGCAGCCTGCGGCAGCGGCTACAGGTGAAACCCGTCAGAAGTGGAAGTTGGTGGTGAACAAGGCGGTACGGCCGGCTGCCTGGTTGGCAAAGTGCGCCGAGTAGGCTTTGTCGTAGTAGGTCTTGTCGGTCAGGTTCTGCACGTTCAGCTGCAGGTCGACGTTCTTGCTCAGCTTGTAGCTGGCCATGGCGTCGTAGCGGGTGTAGGACGGCACATACACGGTGTTGCCGGCATCGCCATACACCTCGTCGACATAGAACGCACCGCCGCCGACGGTCAGCTTCGGCAGCACTTCATAAGTGGTCCACAGGCTGAAGCTGTTTTTCGGCGTGTTCGGCATTTCATTGCCTTTGTTCGAACCGGCGCTGACGACCCCGTTACGCCCGTTGAGGCCGGCGTCCACCAGCTCGCTTTTCAGGTAGCTGTAGCCGGCGAAGACTTGCCACTTGTCGGTGATCTTGCCGCTGGCCGACAGCTCCAGGCCGTCGACGCGGGACTCACCAGCGTTCTGGTAGGTCAGGGCATCGACCAGGATGCGGGTGTTTTTCTTCTCGGTACGGAACACCGCGGCGGTCAGGGACAGGCGGTCGTTGAACACGTCCCACTTGGTGCCCAGCTCGTAGTTGACGGTTTCTTCCGGTTGCAAATCGCTGACGCTGGCGCCGGCGGACAGCGGGTTGCCGTCCGCGCCTTCACCCACCAGGCCGCCCGCTGGCGAGGCCGAGGTGGCGTAGGAGGCGTAGACGCTGCCGTTGTCCGCAGGTTTCCACACCAGGCCGGCCTGCCAGTTCCAGAACTGGCTGTCGTCCTTGATCTTGGTGCGCCCGGTGGCGGTGTCGGTATTGGCCACGGTGTCGAAGGTGTCGTAGCGCAGGCCGACGTTGAGCAGCCATTGCGGATCGAGTTCGATGGTGTCGAACACATAGGCCGCGCGGCTGGTGGCTTTGGTGTTGGTGCCGTAGTAGTTGCGGCTGATCGCGCCGGTCCAGGCATCGTCCGGGTTCGGATTGCTCAGCGAGGTGCAGCTGGGGATGCTGCCCGGATTACAGACTTTCGCGGTGTTGCCGGCGATGTTGTAGCTGCTGACGCGAGTCTCTTCGCCAGTGAACTCCAGGCCCGTGGAGTAGTTGTGCTTGAAGCCCAGGGCCTGGAATTCGCCGAACAGGTCGGTCTGGTTGGTGGTGGTTTCGGTGGTGGACACCCGCGAGTTGGCGCGACGCCACACGGTGCCGTACTTGTTGACGTTGAACTTGCTGTCGTCCGGCTGGGTGAGGATGTAGTCCTGGCCGGTGTTGCCATGACGCAGGGTGTTTTTCAGCGTCATGTTGTCGTTCAGGTCGTGCTCGATGGAGACGGTGCTGATGTCCGCGCGGGTCTTGCGAAAGTCCCGATCCTTCAAGCCATAGAAGTTGTCGCTGTCGCCGCCGTCGGTGGGTTTGTCGTGCTTGTGGGCGGTGGCGCTGGCCGAGCTGTAGCCGTAGGGAATGCCCGAATCCGGCAGGTCGTCGCTTTCCATGTGGTAGTAGCTGAAGTTGACGCGGGTCGGGGTGCCCAGGCCGAAGGTCAGGGACGGTGCCACGCCCCAGCGGTCGTAGTTGACGGCGTCGCGACCGGCCACGTTCTGCTCGTGGCTCATCAGGTTCAGGCGGAAGGCGGCGCTGTCGAGGAACTGGCGGTTGACGTCCAGCACATAACGGCGGGTCTGGTCGGAACCGTAGGTGAAGCCGCCGTTGAGGAAGTCTTGCTGCTTGGGCGTCTTGCTCACCAGGTTGAGGCTGCCACCGGCCGAGCCGCGACCGCCGAAGGAGGAGTTGGGCCCCTTGCTGACTTCGATCGATTCGATGTCGAAGATCTCGCGGCTCTGGCCGCCGGTATCGCGCACGCCATCGAGGTAGGTGTCGCCCTGGGCATCGAAGCCACGGATGAACGGACGGTCGCCTTGCGGGTTGCCGCCTTCGCCGGCGCCGAAAGTAATGCCCGGCACGGTGCGCAGCGCATCCTGCAGCGAGGTGGCGGCAGTGTCCTTGAGCACTTGTTGAGGCACCACGGTGACCGAGCGCGGCGTGTTGACCAGCGGCGCGGTGTACTTTTGCGACGAGGCTTTTTCGACCTGGTAGGACGTCTGGTCCTGAGCTTCACCGGTGATGCTGGTGGCGTCCAGGGAAATGGCATTGCCGGCGGCTTTCTTCTCGGTGTTTTCCGCGGCAAAAGCCATATGGGCTGCGGAGCCGGCGGTGATCGCCACGCCAATCGCAGACGCCAGCAGGCGTGGTGAACCGAGCGGTAATTGTGGTGGTTGGCGCGACATGGTGATTCCCCTCCCCAAGGATTTGAGGCGGCGGAATATAAGGCGAACAAGTCTATGTATCAATTGCGAAATATTGCTATTCGCACGGAATTTACATTCTTTACAATTTCGCTTTACGGTTTTTACGCTTTCATTCGTCTGCGCATTTTACATTTGCAATAAGAATCAATATCATTTGCACCCCCCTTTGCTTTCAGGTATTGCCTCATGCTCCTGCATATTCCCGGCCTGTTCTCCCGTGAAGAAGTGCTGCGTATCCGTGAGGCCCTGGAGCAGGCGGACTGGGCCGACGGCAAGATCACCGCCGGTTACCAGTCGGCCAAGGCCAAGCACAACCTGCAACTGCCCGAAGGCCACCCGCTGGCCCAGGAGATTGGCGCGGCGATGCTCGAGCGCCTGTGGCAGCACCCGCAATTCATGTCGGCGGCGTTGCCGCACAAGGTTTTCCCGCCGCTGCTCAACTGCTACACCGCCGGTGGCAGTTTCGACTTTCATATCGACAACGCCGTGCGCCAGCCCAAGGGCAGCGTCGAGCGGGTGCGGACCGACCTGTCGTCGACCCTGTTTTTCAGCGACCCGGAGGATTACGACGGCGGCGAGCTGGAAATCCAGGACACCTTCGGCACCCAGCGGGTGAAGCTGCCGGCCGGCGACATGGTGCTGTACCCGGGCACCAGCCTGCACAAGGTCAACGCGGTCACCCGCGGCACCCGTTATGCGTCGTTCTTCTGGACCCAGAGCCTGGTGCGCGAAGACAGCCAGCGCGCCCTGCTGTTCGAGATGGACGAGGCGATCCAGCAACTGACCCGCGACATGCCGGAGCATCCGTCGCTGATCCGCCTGACCGGCACCTACCACAACCTGTTGCGTCGCTGGGTCGAGGTGTAAGCCATGAGTTTCCAGTTACGCCGCGAGGAAGTCCTCGACGGCGAGCAACTGCGCGCCATGCTCGAACAGAGCCCGGCCCGGGCTGCCCAGGCGATCCTGCTGGCGGCCGGGCAGGGCGTGCCGGATGCCCAGGCGCTGCTCGGGCAGATCCTGCTCGATGGCCTGGGCATCGAGCGCGACCAGGCGCTGGCGCTGCGCTGGTTCGCGATCGCCGCCAAGGGCGGGCAGCTGATGGCGCGCAACATGCTGGGGCGTTGCCACGAGCATGGCTGGGGCTGCGAGGCCGATGCCCAGGCCGCCGCCGGGCATTATCGCCAGGCCGCCGAAGCCGGGCTGGACTGGGCGCTGTACAACTACGCCAACCTGCTGGCCACCGGTCGCGGGGTCGCTGAAAACCAGGCCCTGGCCTTGAGCTGCTACCAGCGGGCGGCGGCGATGGGGCACGCCAAATCCATGAACCTGTTGGGCCGTTATCTGGAGGAGGGGCGTTACTGCCCCAGGGATGTCGCGGCGGCCTGTGACTGGTATCGCCGTTCCGCCGAGGGTGGGGATTTTCGTGGGCAGTTCAGCCATGCCGCGGTGCTGGCCGATGCCGGGCGTATCGACGAGGCGCTGGGTTGGCTGGACCAGGCGTTGGCTGGCGGCAACCTGAATTTCCTGCGGGTCGCCCGCGGCGCCTTGTTGCAGGCTGCCCATCCACAGATTCGTGGCCTGGCCCTGGCGTATCACCAGCGCGCGGCGCAATTAGGGAATGAAACCGACCGCGAGGCATTAGCCCGGCTGTAGCTTCTGTAGGAGCGAGGCTTGCCCGCGAAGGCGGCATCAAGGCCACCACCGGCCTTCGGCCTATCGCGAGCAAGCTTCGCTCCTACGGAGGCATTTTTTCAGCGTTTATCGCGCAGGCATAAAAAAGCCCATGACTGGTCATGGGCTTTTTCGTTGCGGCGTATCGCTTACACGTAGAAGGATTTCAGGGGCGGGAAGCCGTTGAATTCCACAGCGCTGTAGCTGGTGGTGTAGGCACCGGTGGACAGCCAGTACAGGCGGTCGCCGATGGCCAGGTTCAGCGGCAGGCCGTACTTGTAGTTCTCGTACATGATGTCGGCGCTGTCGCAGGTCGGGCCGGCGATTACCACTTCTTCCGTCTCGCCTTTCTTCTCGGTCCAGATCGGGAACTTGATGGCTTCGTCCATGGTTTCGATCAGGCCGGAGAACTTGCCCACGTCGGTGTAGATCCAGCGTTCCACGGCGGTCCGGGATTTACGCGCCACCAGCACCACTTCGCTGACCAGGATACCGGCGTTGGCGATCAGCGAACGGCCTGGCTCGAGGATGAT
Source organism: Pseudomonas sp. GW821-FHT09E12 (assembly GCF_059416085.1). NCBI lineage: Bacteria > Pseudomonadati > Pseudomonadota > Gammaproteobacteria > Pseudomonadales > Pseudomonadaceae > Pseudomonas > Pseudomonas sp. GW821-FHT09E12. Next base: position 155,363 of record NZ_JBWKOM010000003.1, read on the forward strand.
TTCCGGCAGCTCGTCGCCGAAGTCTTCCTTGAGGAAGCGGATGATTTCCTCGGCGTAGGTTTCCAGGCTGTTGGTGCGGGTGATGTAGTTGGCCGGGAAGCCGCCACCCATGTTGATCAGCTTGAGGTGGATGCCGTCTTCTTCCTTCAGGCGTTCGAAGATCACCTTGACCTTGGCGATCGCTGCGTCCCAGACGCTGATGTCACGCTGTTGCGAACCCACGTGGAACGACACGCCGTAAGGCACCAGGCCCAGGTCGCGGGCGAGGATCAGCAAGTCCATGGCCATGTCGGTCTGGCAGCCGAACTTGCGCGACAGCGGCCAGTCAGCAGTGGTCGAGCCTTCGGTGAGGATGCGCACATAGACTTTCGAGCCCGGCGCGGCCTTGGCGATGTTGCGCAGGTCGGCTTCGGAGTCGGTGGCATACAGGCGCACGCCCTTCTCGTAGAAGTAGCGGATGTCCTTGGATTTCTTGATGGTGTTGCCGTAGCTGATCTGGTCCGGGCTGACGCCGCGGCCCAGCACCTTGTCCAGCTCGTAGATCGAGGCGATGTCGAAGTTCGAACCTTTTTCCCGCAGCAGGTCGATGATTTCGACGGCCGGGTTGGCCTTTACCGCGTAGTAGACCTTGGCGAACTCGAAACCGGCACGCAGGTCATCGTAGGCCTGGGCGATCATCTGGGTGTCGATCACCACGAACGGGGTTTCTTGCTTGTCGGCGAACGCCTTCATTTTCTGAAAGGTTTCGCGCGCGAAATAGTCTTCGACCTGAATCGACATACCTGGGAGCTCCTAATGGCAAACGGGTAAAAACAATGGGTGCAAATGAACGTCCTCCGTATCCCCACTTTGGTTCGCCTACTTCCCAAGGCATTGCCGCCGAAAGCAAAAAGGCCACCCGGATCGTTTGAGAGCTACTGCGTGCTGTGCGCCTTCGGCGCTACGCGAGCAATACTGCGTTGGGAAGAAGCTCGGAATGCTCATTTACAACCAGTAAACTCCGCTTCCTCGCCTCTTCCCGCCTTGTCTTGCCTGCGCTCGCTACGCTCTCAAACGATCTGCAAAAGGTTTCCCTATGGCCTTGCTGTCTCGTCGTCAGTACTTGAGCCGGATGGATCGTTTCCAGCATGGACGTTCGGCGCGAACTTTAGGGCGTGAGGGGCCTGAGATCAACAAAAAATGTCGCGTTTTTGCACGCGTTCGTCGCGTGGTCCGAGCCAGTCATTTATGTAACCGACCCAGATGACAGGCTGATGTTCCCCAGGGTGGGGAATCCGTGGCGTGAGGGGGCCCGGTTCCCGGTCGAGTGCGGGCTGGTGTCGCGAGGCACTGTAGCCGCTGCCGAGGCACGAGGCTGCGATCGACTGCGAAGCAGGCGCAGACCCGGCGCCTCGGTATATCAGGGCACCGAGGGCAGGGCGGCACGGCCGCTTCGCGGCCGATCGCAGCCTCATTCTTCGGCAGCGGCTACACGATCCGACCGATGCGGCAGGTCAGGCCAATGCTGTTTCGGCCGGCGAGACGATGTTGGTCTTCATGCCGCGCGAGCGGCCGGAGCTGAGGTAGGCGGCAATCGATTCCTGGGTCACTTCGCCGAGGAACACCCGCTCGGCATCCAGCACCGGCAGCCACGAACGGTTGAACTCGTACATCCGCGACAGCAGGATCCGCAGGTGTTCATCGTAGGCCGCGGTGGCGTTGAATTCGCGCAGGTACTGGGCGCAGGTGCCGGCCTGGCGGTGCAGGTCGCGGCGGCGTACATACCCCAGGGCCTTGTTGTCGGCGCAGGTCACCACCAGGTAGCGGCGGTCGTGTTCGTCCATCAGTTCCAGGGCGTCGGCCACCGGCGTTTCCGGGCTCACCGACGGCGCGTTGTCGGCGGCGTCCTCGGCCTTCACCAGCAGCAGGCGCTTGAGGGTGCTGTCCTGGCCGACGAAGTTGCTGACGAACTCGTCCGCCGGATGGGCCAGCAGGGTGTCCGGATGGTCGATCTGCAACAGCTTGCCGGCGCGGAAGATGGCGATCTTGTCGCCGAGCTTGATGGCTTCGTCGATGTCGTGGCTGACCATGATCACGGTCTTGTTCAGCGCCCGCTGCATTTCGAAGAACTCGTTCTGGATCATCTCGCGGTTGATCGGGTCGACCGCGCCGAAAGGTTCGTCCATCAGCAGCAATGGCGCATCGGCCGCCAGCGCGCGGATCACGCCGATCCGCTGTTGCTGGCCGCCGGACAGTTCCCGTGGGTAGCGATGCAGATATTGCTTGGGTTCGAGCTTGATCATGCTCATCAGCTCGCGGGCGCGGTCATGGCATTTCTGCTTGTCCCAACCCAGCAGCTTGGGCACCACCACAATGTTTTCCTCGATGGTCATGTTGGGGAACAGGCCGATCTGCTGGATCACGTAGCCGATGTTGCGGCGCAGGGTCACTTCGTCCAGGCCGGTGGTGTCTTCGCCATTGATCAGCACCTTGCCCGAGGTCGGCATGATCAGGCGGTTGATCATCTTCAGCGTGGTGCTCTTGCCGCAGCCCGATGGCCCAAGGAACACACAGATTTCGCCTTCATTGACGGTCAGGCTTACGGAGTCGACGGCGGTGATGGTCTTGCCGTTGCTTTGGAAGGTCTTGGTCAGGTTTTGAAGTTCGATCATTTGAGCAGTCCTTTTGGAGTCAAGGAGCGTTGCAACCATTGCAGAAGCAGGTCGGCGAAGATGGCCAGGAGGCTGACCAGCACCGCGCCGACGATCAGCATCGACATGTCGCTGCGGCTGATGGAAGCAAGAATGAGCACACCCAGGCCGCCGGCACCGATGGTGGCGGCGATGGTCATGACGCCGATGTTCATCACCACCGCGGTGCGTACGCCGGCGAGGATCACCGGCACGGCGATCGGCAACTCGACCATGCGCAGGCGCTGGCCGAAGGTCATGCCGATGCCACGGGCGGCTTCGCGAATCCCCGGCTCGACGCCGGTCAGCGCCAGGTAGGTGTTACGCATGATCGGCAGCAGGGAGTAGAGGAACACCGCGGTGATCGCCGGCAGCGGCCCCAGGCCCTGACCGAATTTGGAGTAGAACGGCAGCAGCAGGCCGAACAGGGCGATCGACGGGATGGTCAGCAGCACGGTGGCGCTGGCTTGCAGCGGGCCGGCCAGGGTCGGGAAGCGGGTCATCAGGATGCCCAGGGGCACGCCGAAGAGGATCGCCAGGGTCACGGCGATGCCCACCAGGGTGATGTGCTGCCAGGTCAGTTGGATGACTTGCTGCCAGTCGAGATGGGAAAAGGCGTTGAGAAATTCCATGGCTCTTTCCTCCCTCAATTCAGTGGATGCTGGCGCAGGAAATCTGCGGCAACGGCGGATGGGCTTTCATGGTCGACGTCGACCCGGGCGTTGAGCTGGCGCATGGTTTCGTCGTCGAACAGTTCGGCCAGCGGCTTGAGGTCGGCGGCCAGTTGCGGGTGGGCGTCGAGGTAGGCCTGGCGTACCACGGGGGCCGCGGTGTAGTCCGGGAAGTAATGCAGGTCGTCGTTGAGCAATTTCAGGTTGAAGGCGTTGAGCCGGCCGTCGGTGGTGTAGACCAGGCCGGCGAACACCTGGCCGTTGCGCAGGGCGGTGTAGACCAGCCCGGCGTCCATCTGCCGGATGTTCTTGCGGGTCAGGTCCATGCCGTACAGCTTGACCATGCCTTGCAGGCCGTCGGAGCGGTTGGCGAACTCGGTGTCCAGGGCGATCAGGTGGTGGTCCTGGCGTTCGGCGTCGAGGACTTTTTTCAGGTCGCTGACGCTGTTGATCTGCGGGTATGCGTCCGCGACGTTTTTCGGCAAGGCCAGGGCGTAGGTATTGCTGAATTTCGACGGGGTCAGCCAGACCAGGCCTTTTTTCCCGTCGAGTTCCTTGACCCGCTCATAGGACTGTTGGCTGTCGAGTTTTTCCGTCACGTGGTTGTAGGCCACCAGGGACACCCCGGTGTATTCCCAGAGCATGTCCAGCTGCCCGCTTTCGTGGGCGCTGCGTGCCAGGTTGCTGCCCAGGCCGCCGGTGACCCGGGTGTCGTAACCCTTGCTGCGCAGGTACTGCGAGGTGATTTCCGCCAGCAGTGTCTGCTCGGTGAAGACCCGGGCGCCGATGCGGATCACCGGCTTTTGCGCGGCCTGGGCAATTCCCGCGCACAGCAGGACGCAGCCTATGATCAAAGCTATTTTTTTCATGTGAATTCCTTCGCGCAGGCTTAAGACGGGCGCAGGCCGCGTTCCAGCCAGAGGCGGCTGGCCAGTGTCACCAGGCCGTCGAGCAGCAGCGCCAGCAAGGCGGTGCAGGCCGCGCCGAGCAGCAGTTGCGGCTGATTGTTCAGGGCGATGCCGGGGAAGATCAGGCTGCCAAGGCTGTTGGCGCCGATCAGGAAGGCCAGCGGCGCGGTACCGACGTTGATCGCCAGGGCCACGCGCACGCCACCGACGATGATCGGCACGGCGTTGGGCAGCTCGACTTTCCACAGCACCTGGCGCGGCGTCATGCCGATGCCGACGGCGGCTTCCTTGAGGGAACCCTGGACGTTTTTCAGGCCTTCGTAGGTGTTGCGCACGATGGGCAGCAAGGAGGCGAGGAACAAGGCGAAGATGGCCGGCCCGCTGCCGATGCCGAGGATCCCCAGGGCGATGGCCAGGACGGCCAGGGGAGGGACGGTGTTGCCGATGTTGAACAGCTGCATGAAGCGCTCGGCACGCCCGACCATCTGCGGTCGGCTGAGGAAGATGCCGGCGGGTATCCCCACCACGAGGGCGGCGAACATTGAAGCGAGTACCAGGTACAGGTGGGCTTGCAGGTAAAACAACAGATCGTCGCGGTAGTGTTCGATCGTACTGATGCCGATCCAGTGGATCAGCAGGGCCAGGAGAGCGATGACCGCCGCGCCTCCTATCAGCCCTTTGCCATAGCGAATAGCCACAGGCGGACTCCTTTTTCATGTCGGCGAGCATTCTTTCGTGTGGCAAGGCCATACCTGGCTGCCAAAAGAACGGTCGCGAGAAGCAGCTCGTCGATGCGCTGGAAACAGCGCGGGATCGAGCCATACGCATAGCCTCGTCAGGCTAACTTGCTGATTTTTCTACCCCTGACGAAAGCTCGTAACAGGGGAGTGGACGCCTCCACCTTTTAAAAGGTTCCATATTTGGCCGCGTTTGGCCACCCTCCATCCCATAACTCCGATATCTCTGATGCCTGGCATCTGTAGCCGCTGCCGAGCGCAGCGAGGCTGCGATCGGCGGCGCAGCCGTCGCAAAACCTGCCCCCTCGGTATACCTGACAGAGCGCATCGCAATGCCGCCCGGGCCAATCGCAGCCTCGCGCTGCTCGGCAGCGGCTACAGGGCAAGGGTTGCAGGGGCGAGGGCCGAACGGTGGTCCGTGGTGCTTGCTTTGCGCTATACTCGCCGCCCTTTTTTTGAATCACCTGCCAGGCGATTTCCCATGACCAAACAGGCCGCCGAAGTCGCGAAACGCCGCACTTTCGCCATTATTTCCCACCCGGATGCGGGTAAAACCACCATCACCGAGAAGCTCTTGCTGATGGGCAAGGCGATTGCCGTTGCCGGTACGGTGAAGTCCCGCAAGTCCGACCGCCATGCCACTTCCGACTGGATGGAGATGGAGAAGCAGCGCGGTATTTCCATTACCACGTCGGTCATGCAGTTCCCTTATCGCGAACACATGATCAACCTGCTCGACACCCCGGGCCACGAAGACTTCTCGGAAGACACCTACCGCACCCTGACCGCGGTGGACTCGGCGCTGATGGTGCTCGACGGCGGTAAGGGCGTAGAGCCACGGACCATTGCCCTGATGGACGTCTGCCGTCTGCGCGACACGCCGATCGTCAGCTTCATCAACAAACTCGACCGTGACATCCGCGACCCGATCGAACTGCTCGACGAAATCGAAGCGGTCCTGAAAATCAAGGCGGCGCCCATCACCTGGCCGATCGGTTGCTACCGCGATTTCAAGGGTGTGTACCACCTGGCGGGCGACTACATCATCGTCTACACCCCCGGCCACGGCCACGAGCGCACCGAAACCAAGATCATCGAGAAGCTCGATTCCGATGAAGCCCGCGCCCACCTGGGCGACGAGTACGAACGCTTCATCGAGCAACTGGAGCTGGTGCAGGGCGCTTGCCATGAGTTCGACCAGCAGGCGTTCATGGACGGCCAGCTGACCCCGGTGTTTTTCGGTACCGCCCTGGGCAACTTCGGTGTGGACCACGTGCTCGACGCGGTTGTCGACTGGGCGCCGCTGCCGCTGGCGCGCGTGGCCAACGAGCGCACCGTGGAGCCGCAGGAAGAGAAGTTCACAGGCTTCGTGTTCAAGATCCAGGCGAACATGGACCCCAAGCACCGCGACCGTATCGCCTTCATGCGCATCTGCTCGGGCAAGTACGAGAAAGGCATGAAAATGCGCCACGTGCGCACCGGCAAGGACGTGCGCATCGGCGATGCGCTGACCTTCTTCTCCTCCGAGCGTGAACAGCTCGAAGAAGCCTACGCCGGCGACATCATCGGCTTGCACAACCACGGCACCATCCAGATCGGCGACACCTTCACCGAAGGCGAGGCCCTGGGCTTCACCGGTATCCCGCACTTCGCCCCGGAACTGTTCCGCCGCGTGCGCCTGAAGGATCCGCTGAAGTCCAAGCAACTGCGCCAGGGCCTGCAACAGCTGGCCGAAGAAGGCGCGACCCAGGTGTTCTTCCCCGAACGCAGCAACGACATCATCCTCGGCGCCGTCGGTGTGCTGCAGTTCGATGTGGTCGCCAGCCGCCTGAAAGAGGAATACAAGGTCGAGTGCTCCTACGAGCCGATCACCGTGTGGTCCGCGCGCTGGATCGATTGCAGCGACAAGAAGAAACTCGAGGAATTCTCCAACAAGGCTGTGGAAAACCTGGCGCTGGACGGTGGCGGTCACCTGACCTACCTGGCCCCGACCCGGGTCAACCTGGCGCTGATGGAAGAGCGCTGGCCCGACGTGAAATTCCGCGCGACCCGCGAGCATCACTAAGGTCTGAGCGACGCCCCAAGCAAAAGCCCCGCGGCCCAAACCGCGGGTTTTTTATGCCCAGAACCTATCCATTCCCGTAGGAGCGAGGCTTGCCCGCGATAGCGTCCGCCCGGCCAATGAACTTCTCCCGGCAGAACCGCGGTGGCAGGTTTTGGGGCTGCTACGCAGCCCATTGCGAGCAAGCTTCGCTCCTACGGTATTGGTGGTGTTCGTGGAATCTCCATGCTGTCGTAGGAGCGAGACTTGCCCGCGAAAGCGTCGGTTCGGGCAACGATTCTCTCCCGACAGAACGCGAGATCAGGTGTGGGAGGAAGATGCATAACCGCTGGTTTTAGGGGCTAGTCGAAAGCCGTCTAGCCAGTGGGCGAATCGCGGGCTTGTTATCTGGAAAAGCGTCGGCTTCGGGGCTAGGTTCATACGAGGCCGTGCCTTGCAAATCCGGCTGTGGCCATCATTGATTCACCTACATAAAGGGACGGAATCAACATGAATGTCTTCCAACGGGGTGTGCTGTTACTCAAGGTGCTGGTGCTGTTGTCGCTGGGCATGTCCGCGGCCTGGGCCGGCGACCAGGCCGCACGGGTGCCGGGTTTCTGGGGGCCGGGGCATTTGCAGAACGGGGTGCAGATGATCGCCAAGTCGGAATCCGAGCCGGGCGATCAGGGACAGGGTGGTAGCGAGGGCGATGATGATTCGACCACCGACGAGCCGGACCCCGACAGCGACGACGAGGCTAGCCAGGGCTGAGCCAGGCTGGCGGAAAAAAGAAACCCCTCCTGCCGGACTGATGCGCAATCCGGCAGGAGGGGTTTGGTCAACACAGATGAGGCGCCGCGGGTCACCGCGGCGCCTTTTTTGGCCGGCTCAGCCGAGGAACTGTTCGGCGTAGTGGCAGGCCACCTGGCGGGTGTCGAGCAGGCGCAGGGCCGGCTCTTCGCTGCTGCAACGCTCGGTGGCGTATGGGCAGCGCTTGTGGAACGCACAGCCGGATGGCGGGTTCAGCGGGTTGGGCAATTCGCCGACGATCTTGATCTTCGGTTTGTCCGGGTCCGGGTGAATGGTCGGCGTGGCCGACAACAACGCCTGGGTGTAAGGGTGCAGCGGACGGGTGTAGATGTCCTCTTTCGGGCCCATTTCCACCGGCCGGCCGAGGTACATCACCATCACGTGGTCGGCGACGTGACGCACCACCGCCAGGTTGTGGGAGATGAACACATAGGCGGTGTTGAACTCCTGCTGCAGGTCCATGAACAGGTTCAGCACCTGGGCCTGGATCGACACGTCGAGGGCCGAGGTCGGTTCGTCCGCCACCAGCACTTTCGGTTGCAGCATCATCGCCCGCGCCAGGGCGATACGCTGGCGCTGGCCGCCGGAGAACATGTGCGGGTAGCGCTGATAATGCTCGGGGCGCAGGCCCACCTGCTTCATCATCGCCTGGACCTTTTCCCGTCGCTCGCTGGCCGACAGCCGGGTGTTGATCAGCAGCGGCTCGGCCAGTTGATCGCCGATCTTCTGCCGTGGGTTGAGCGAGGCGTAGGGGCTCTGGAACACCATCTGCACGTCTTTGCGCAGTTGCTTGCGCTGGGCCTTGTCGGCGCCGGCGACTTCCTGGCCGGCGATTTTCAAGGAGCCGGAAGACGGTTCTTCGATCAGGGTCAGGGCCCGGGCCAGGGTGGATTTGCCGCAGCCGGACTCGCCGACCACGGCGAGGGTCTTGCCGGCTTCCAGCTCGAACGACACGCCGTTGAGGGCGCGCACGGTGGCGTGGCCCTTGAACAGGCCGCGGGACACTTCGTAGTGACGGGTCAGGTTGCGGGCGGTAAGAACGACGGCCATTACGCCACCTCCTGATTCAGCGGGTAGAAGCAGCGGGCGAGGCTGGCGGCTTTCGGATCGAGGCTTGGACGCTGCTGGCGGCAGTTTTCCTGCACGTACGGGCAGCGCGGCGAGAGCAGGCAACCTTGCGGACGGTCGTAGCGACCGGGAACGATGCCTGGCAGCGTCGACAGGCGCGCAGCGCCCATGCTGTGCTCGGGAATCGCTGCCAGCAGCGCTTCGGTGTAGGGATGGGCGGGGATGTCGAACAACTCCGGCACCTGGCCCACTTCCACCGCTTGCCCGGCGTACATCACGCACACGCGCTGGGCGGTCTCGGCGACCACCGCCAGGTCGTGGGTGATCAGCACCAGGCCCATGTTCTGCTCGCGTTGCAGGTTGAGCAGCAGCTCCATGATCTGCGCCTGGATGGTCACGTCCAGGGCGGTGGTCGGTTCGTCGGCGATCAGCAGCTTCGGCTCGCCGGCAATCGCCATGGCAATCGCCACGCGCTGGCTCATGCCGCCGGACAGTTGGTGCGGGTAGGCGTCCATGCGGCTGGCGGCGCCCGGGATCTCGACTTTTTCCAGCAGTTCGATGGCGCGCTTGCGGGCCGCCTTGCCGGACATCTTCAGGTGCAGGCGCAGCACTTCCTCGATCTGGAAGCCCACGGTGTAGCTCGGGTTCAGCGCGGTCATCGGGTCCTGGAACACCATGGCCAGGTCCTTGCCGACGATCTGCCGGCGTTGCCGGGCGCTGAGCTTGAGCATGTCCTTGCCGTCGAAGCTGAGGGCGTCGGCGGTGACGATGCCGGGATGCTCGATCAGCCCCATCAGCGCCATCATGGTCACGGACTTGCCGGAGCCGGATTCGCCGACGATGGCCAGGACTTCGCCCTTGTCCACGTTCAGGTCCAGGCCATCCACCACGGGAACGGCCTGGGCGTCGCCGAAGCGCACGTTGAGATTCTTGATTTCTAGCAGTGACATGGGAATCTCCTCAGGCGGCGTTCTTGAGTTTCGGGTCCAGCGCGTCGCGCAGGCCGTCGCCCATCAGGTTGATTGCCAGCACGCTGAGCAAAATGGTCAGGCCGGGCAGGCTCACCACCCACCAGGCGCGTTCGATGTAGTCGCGGGCCGAGGCCAGCATGGTGCCCCACTCAGGGGTGGGCGGCTGGACGCCAAGGCCGAGGAAGCCCAGGGCCGCGGCATCGAGAATCGCCGAGGAGAAGCTCAGGGTCGCCTGGACGATCAGCGGCGCCATGCAGTTGGGCAGCACGGTGATGAACATCAGGCGCGGCAGGCCGGCACCGGCCAGGCGCGCGGCGGTCACGTAGTCGCGGTTGAGCTCGCCCATCACCGCGGCGCGGGTCAGGCGCACGTAGGACGGCAGCGATACCACGGCGATGGCGATCACGGTGTTGATCAGGCCTGGGCCGAGGATGGCGACGATCGCCACGGCCAGCAGCAGGGACGGCAGGGCCAGCATGATGTCCATCAGACGCATGATGGTCGGGCCGAGCAAGCGCGGGAAGAAGCCGGCGAACAGGCCCAGGAGGATGCCCGGGATCAGCGACATGACCACCGACGACAGGCCGATCAGCAGCGACAGGCGCGAACCGGTGATCAGGCGCGACAGCAGGTCGCGGCCCAGTTCGTCGGTGCCGAGGATGAACTGCCATTGGCCGCCTTCGAGCCAGACCGGCGGGGTCAGCAGGAAGTCGCGGTATTGCTCGCTCGGGTTATGCGGGGCGACCCAGGGCGCGAAGATCGCGCAGAAAATCACCAGCAGCATGAACAGCAGGCCGGCCACCGCGCCCTTGTTGCGCGAGAAGGCCTGCCAGAATTCCTTGTACGGCGACGGGTACAGCAGGCTTTGATCCACGGCCACGGCGGATACGGCTACTGAGGAGGTTGGAGTGCTCATGAGTATTGTCCTCAGCGCTGGTGACGAATGCGTGGGTTGGCAAAGCCGTAGAGGATGTCCACCACGAAGTTGACGAGGATCACCAGGCAGGCGATCAACAGGATGCCGTTCTGCACCACGGGGTAGTCCCGGGCGCCGATGGCTTCGATCAGCCATTTGCCGATGCCGGGCCAGGAGAAGATGGTTTCGGTCAGGACCGCGCCGGCCAGCAGGGTGCCGACTTGCAGGCCGACCACGGTCAGCACCGGGATCAGCGCGTTGCGCAGGCCGTGCACGAACACCACGCGCGCCGGCGACAGGCCCTTGGCCTTGGCGGTGCGGATGTAGTCTTCGCGCAGCACTTCGAGCATCGAGGAACGGGTCATCCGCGCGATCACCGCCAGCGGAATGGTGCCAAGCACGATGGCCGGCAGGATCAGGTGGTGCAGGGCATCGAAGAAGGCGCCGGTGTCATCGGCCAGCAGGGTGTCGATAAGCATGAAGCCGGTTTTCGGCTCGATGTCGTAGAGCAGGTCGAGCCGCCCGGAAACCGGGGTCCAGCCCAGGCTCACGGAGAAGAACATGATCAGGATCAGGCCCCACCAGAAGATCGGCATCGAATAGCCGGCAAGGGAGATGCCCATCACCCCGTGGTCGAACAGGGATCCTCGTTTCAGCGCGGCGATTACCCCGGCCAGCAGGCCGATCACGGCAGCGAACAGCATCGCGGCCGAGGCCAGTTCCAGGGTTGCCGGGAACAGGGAGGTGAACTCGCTCCACACACTCTCGCGAGTACGCAGGGATTCACCCAGGTCGCCCTGGGCGAGTTTGCCGATGTAGTCCAGGTACTGGGCATACAGCGGTTTGTTCAGACCAAGGCGTTCCATTGCCTGGGCATGCATCTCAGGGTCGACCCGGCGCTCGCCCATCATGACTTCCACGGGATCGCCGGGAATCATGCGAATCAATGCGAACGTCAGCAAGGTGATGCCGAAGAATGTGGGAATCAACAACCCCACACGGCGGGCAATAAAACTAAACATCTTCTGGTGTACCTCATCAGCCGGTTAGGCGTGTCCGGCATCCCTGGGGTCAGGGATGCCGGGCGTTTCTTATCTACTTCACCTGGGTGGTAGCGAAGTTGTTGGTGGTCAGGGGACTCTGGTGGTAGCCCTCGACGTTCTTGCGCATTGCCGTGAACATTTTCGGATAGGCCATGGGGATCCAGGGTTGTTCCTTGTCGAAAATATCCTGGGCCTGTTCATAGAGTGCGGTCCGTTTGGCCGGCTCGGATTCGGCGCGGGCCTGATCGATCAGGCTCTGGAACGCTTTATTGCACCAGCGAGCGTAGTTTTCGCCGTTTTTGGCGGCCTCGCAACTGAGGTTGGGGGTCAGGAAGTTGTCCGGGTCCCCGTTATCCCCCGCCCAGCCGGCGGAAACCATGTCGTGCTCGCCGTTCTTGGCGCGCTTGAGCATCTCGCCCCATTCCATGACGCGGATATCGATCTTGAGGCCGATCTTCGCCAGGTCGGACTGCATCATCTGTGCGCCGAGCAGCGGGTTGGGGTTGGTCGGGCCACCGCCGTTGCGGGTGAACAGGGTGAAGACCGTGCCTTCCGGCACGCCGGCTTCCTTGATCAGGGCGCGGGCCTTGTCCAGGTCGCGGGCCGGGTTGCCCAGGCTGGTGTTGAAGCCCAGCAGGGTCGGCGGATAGGGGCCGGTGCCGACCACCGCGTTGCCCTTGCCGTACAGGCTGTTGACGTAGGCTTCCTTGTCGAAGGCGATGTTGATGGCCTGACGGACACGCGGGTCGCTCATGTACTTCTTGGTGGTGTTCAGGGCCACGTAGCCCACGGTCATGGCGGCCAGGTCGTCGACCTTCAGGTTGGTGTCGGCCTTGATGCTCGGGATGTCGTCCGGCTTCGGATACAGGGCGACCTGGCACTCATTGGCCTTGAGCTTCTGCAGGCGCACGTTGTTGTCGGTAGTGATCGCCAGGATCAGCGCGTCGGCCGGCGGCTTGCCACGGAAGTAGTCCGGGTTGGCCTTGAACCGCACCTGGGCGTCCTTGGCGTAGCGCTGGAAGACGAACGGGCCGGTGCCGATCGGCTTGCTGTTCAGTTCGCCGGCCTTGCCGGCCTTGAGCAACTGGTCGGCGTATTCGGCCGGGAAGATCGAGGCGAAGGCCATGGCCACGTCGGCCAGGAACGGTGCTTCGCGACGGGTCAGGGTGAAGACCACGGTGTGGTCGTCGGTTTTCTCGACGCTTTTGAGCAGTTCCTTGAAACCCATGCTCTCGAAATAGGGGAAGCCCACGCTGGACTTGTCATGCCACGGGTGTTTCGGGTCCAGCTGACGCTGGAAGCTCCAGAGCACGTCGTCGGCGTTCATCTCGCGGGTCGGCTTGAAGTAATCGGTGCTGTGGAACTTGACGCCTTTGCGCAGGTGGAAGGTGTAGATCAGGCCGTCCGGGCTGATCTCCCAGGACTCGGCCAGGGCCGGCTCGATGTCCGTGGTGCCGGGCTTGAAGTCCACCAGGCGGTTGAAGATGGTTTCCGCCACCGCGTCGGCAGTGACTGCAGTCGTGTACTGGACCATATCGAAGCCTTCCGGGCTGGCTTCGGTACAGACCACCAAGGGCTTGGCCGAGACGCCTGCGGCGACGCTCAGCAGTGCGGCAGCGATGGCCGCTTTCAGGGGAAGCATTTTCATCTAGAACCCTCTGCAATCGGTTGAACCAGAGTAGCTGGAGTGGCGAATTCGTCATGAATTCGCCAACCAGCCGATGTGTTTTTTAGAGAATCTTGAACGGGATGGTGGTGACCAGGCGGAACTCGTTGATGTTGCCGTCGGCCTGGTTTTCGCTGGCGCGGTGGGTAGTGTAGGTCGCCCGGATCGCGGTTGCCTTCAGCGGACCGCTCTGGACTGCATAAGACGCGCCAATACCGTATTCGTAGTGGGTTTCGCCATCCATCAGGCTCAGGTCACCGCGCTGGGCGCCTGGATCGGTGTAGGCGGTGCCGCGGTAATGGGTACCGTCGATGCCCCAGCCGCGTGCCGAGTAGATGTTGAACTTCAGGCCTGGCACGCCGTATTCGGCCATGTTCAGGCCGTAGGCGATCTGGAAGGACTTCTCGTTCGGGCCGTTGAAGTCCGAGAGCAGGGAGTTGGCCAGGTAGATACCGTTGGTTTCATGCAGGTAGTCGAAGTACTCGTTACCGTTCACTTGCTGGTAGGAGAAGGTCAGGCTGTGGGCCTGGTGAGTCAGGCCGAGCGACAGCGAGTAGGTGTCGTTGTCGATCTCGCCCATCAACTTCTTACCTTCGTCGACGGTCTTGTAGTAGTTCAGGCCGGTGGTCAGGCTCAGTACCTGGCTGTCACCCAGCTCGTGGGTGGCGCCGAAGTAGTACTGGTTCCAGAAGTCTTTGACGTTGGCGCCATACAGGCTGGTTTTCAGGCTCTTGAACGGCTGGTAGTTCACACCTGCGGTGTAGACCTTGTCGGTTTCCACGCCGGTGGCGGAGTACTCGGTGCGGAATTTCGACAGGCTCTGTTCGGTACGCGGAGAAACGCGATCGAAACCGGCCAGATCGAACGACAGGTTGTTGAACTCTTCGCTGTGCAGGCTCACACCTTCGAAACTCGAAGGCAGGGCACGGTTGCCGATGACGTCGACGATCGGCGTGCTGAAGTTCTGGCGACCGGCGGTCAGGGTGGTGTTGGAGACGCGGAACTTGACGTTGGCCAGGCCCAGTTTGCTCCACTGGCCGACAGCGTCGCCGTCGGAGTGGGTCAGGGTACGGTTGTTCTTGCCGGCGATGTCCTTGCGGTCACGATCCAACGCGATGGCGTTGTAGGCGGCCACCTCGGTGCTGACCCCGACAGTGCCTTCGGTGAAGCCCGAGCTGTAGTTGAGGATGGTGCCCTGGACCCAGTTGATCCGGCGTGGGGTCGAAGTCGGCTGGCCGTTGTGGTTGTAGGAGAAGCGGTCGTCACGACGCTTCAGCTCGTTGGCGTACCAGTTGCGGGTCGTGCCCGACAGGCTCTGGCCTTCGACGAAGCCCTTGGCCTCCGCCTGGGCGCTGGTGCCGTTCAGTTCGGTCGGAACGAATTCCTGGCTCACGCTTTCCGCATGGGCCATGGCCGTGATGCTGCTGATGGCCAGGGCCAGTAACGCGGTGTTGCTCGGTTTCATGGGTGAAGCTCCTTTGCTTTCTTTATTTTTATGCCGGTCTTTTTGGGTTGACCGGCTTTTGCTTTACAACTCATTCAAGGCATCGCAAACGTTTGCATGAGGCTTGATCGCCGAATTCAGGCAACAGATTTGCGTGGGGGCGAATATCGCCCCCAGCGGCCTGGCTAATCATTTATTGGTCGATGCTGACACCCGAGAACACGTTGCGGCCGAAGGGGCTGACCTTGAATCCTTCGACTTTGGCGCTCAACGGCTGGTTGACCGTCGAGTGGGCGACCGGGGTGATCGGTACCTGCTGCTTGAGCAACTGCTGGGCCTGTTGGTAGAGCACCGTGCGCTGTTCGCGATCGGTGACGATCTTGGCCTGCTTGATCAGCTTGTCGTACTGCGGGTCGCACCACATGGAGTAGTTGTTGCCGCCAATGGCGTCGCAGCTGTACAGGGTGCCGAGCCAGTTGTCCGGGTCACCGTTGTCGCCGGTCCAGCCGATCAGGCTGATGTCGTGCTCGCCATTCTTGGTGCGCTTGATGTACTCGCCCCACTCGTAGCTGACGATCTTCACTTTCAGGCCGATCTTGCCCCAGTCGGACTGGAGCATTTCGGCCATCAGCTTGGCGTTGGGGTTGTAGGGACGCTGCACGGGCATGGCCCAGAGGGTGATTTCCGTGCCTTCCTTGACCCCGGCGGCCTTGAGCAGCTCACGGGCCTTTTGCGGGTTGTAGGCGGCGTCCTTGATGCTGGTGTCGTAGGACCACTGGGTCGGCGGCATGGCGTTGACCGCCAGCTGGCCGGCGCCCTGGTACACGGCGTTGAGGATGCCTTGCTTGTTCACCGCCATGTCCAGCGCCTGGCGCACTTCGAGCTGGTCGAAGGGCTTGTGGCGAACGTTGTAGGCGATGTAGCCGAGGTTGAAGCCGGGCTTTTCGATCAGTTGCAGTTTCGGGTCGTTTTTCAGCGCTTCGACATCGGCCGGCCGCGGATGCAGGGTGATCTGGCATTCGCCGGCCTTGAGCTTCTGCACGCGCACCGAGGCATCGGTGTTGATGGCGAAAATCAGCTGGTCGAGCTTGACCCGGCTCGGGTCCCAGTACTGCTTGTTGGCGGTGTAGCGGATGTTCGAGTCTTTCTGGTAGCTCTTGAACACGAACGGCCCGGTGCCGATCGGCTTCTGGTTGATGTCGCTGGGTTTGCCGGCCTTGAGCAACTGGTCGGCATATTCGGCCGAGAGAATCGCGGCGAAGCTCATGGCGATGTTCTGGATGAACGCCGCATCGACCGAGTTCAGGGTCATCACCACGGTCAACGGCCCGGTCTTCTCGACCTTGGCGATGTTCTTGTTCAGGCTCATCCCGTTGAAGTAGGGAAACTCGGTGGGGTAGGCCTTGCGGAAGGGCTGCTCGGGATCGAGCATGCGGTTGAAGGTGAAGAGCACGTCGTCGGCGTTGAAATCACGCGTCGGCTTGAAGTACGGCGTGGTATGGAACTTCACCCCTTCGCGCAGATGGAAGGTGTACTGCAGGCCGTCCGCAGAAATATCCCAGCGGGTGGCCAGGCCCGGCACCACATTGGTCGCGCCTTTTTCGAACTCCGCCAGGCGGTTGTACAGCGGCTCTGCCGCGTCGTTGTCGGTGGCGGTGGTGTATTGCGCGGTGTCGAAGCCGGCCGGGCTGCCTTCGGAGCAGAACACCAGGCTGTTGCCGGCCGCCAGGCTGGCGGAGGTTGCGGTCAACAGACCGGTGCCCAGCAGGGCGGATAAAACCAGGGAATGACGCATGACGATCCCTCTCCCTTTTTATTGTTTTGATCGATGAGCAGTCGCCCCATCCGGAGGCGGTCATGTCATTGATCCCAAGTCTCGCTTGCAGCAAATGCCGGGCAATGGATGTACCACTCCATGCTTTGACGGTAGGGGTCGCCGCATGGGTAGTAAATGCCAAAGAGCCTGAAAGACATGTAAGGAACTTCCGAAATGCCCGTACTCACCACGATGGGGCGCAGCAAGAGGAAGAGCGTTCGAGTTCCGGCAGTCCTGGCAGGTAAGGCAACGGCGACGTCAGCTGACGTCGCCGTTGCAGACCCTTATTTGCTGATGCTGACGCCGTAGAACGAGTTCAGGCCAAAGGGGCTGATCTTGAAGTCCTGCACGTTGGCGCGCATGGGTTGGAACACCGTCGAGTGGGCGATAGGTGTCATCGGGACCTGGTCTTTGAGGAGGTGTTGCGCCTGCTTGTACAGCTCGGTGCGTTTGGCCACGTCCGGGGTGGCCTTGGCTTGCTTGATCAGTGCGTCGTACGGCTTGTCGCACCATTTGGAGAAGTTGTTGCCGTTCATGGCGTCGCAGCCGAACAGGGTGCCGAGCCAGTTGTCCGGGTCACCATTGTCGCCGCTCCAGCCGATGATCATCGCCTGGTTCTCGCCACCCTTGGAGCGCTTGATGTACTCGCCCCATTCGTAGCTGACGATGTTGACCTTCAGGCCGATCTTCGCCCAGTCGGACTGCAGCATTTCAGCCATCAGCTTGGCGTTCGGGTTGTACGGACGCTGCACCGGCATGGCCCACAGGGTGATCTGGGTGCCTTCCTTGATGCCGGCTTCCTTGAGCAGCGCCTTGGCTTTCTCGGGGTCGTACTTGGCATCCTTGATGGTGTCGTCATAGGACCACTGGGTCGGTGGCATGGCGTTGACCGCCAGCTGGCCCGCACCCTGGTAGACCGAGTCGATGATCTGCTGCTTGTTCACCGCCATGTCCAGCGCCTGGCGGACCTTGAGGTCGGCCAGCGGGTTGGCGTCGGTGCGGCCCTTGAGCACAGGCATCACGTTGTAGGCGATGTAGCCGAGGTTGAAGCCGGCTTGCTGCGGCAGTTTGAGGGTCTTGTCCTCGCCCAGGGCCTTGAGGTCGGCCGGGCGCGGGAACAGGGTGACCTGGCATTCGTTCTTTTTCAGCTTCTGGATGCGTACCGACGGGTCGGTGGTGATGGCGAAGATCAGGTTGTCGATCTTCACGTCTTCAGGCTTCCAGTAATCCTTGTTGCCGGTGTAACGGATGTTGGAGTCTTTCTGGTAGCTCTTGAACACGAACGGCCCGGTGCCGATCGGCTTCTGGTTTATGTCGCCCGGCTTGCCTTCCTTGAGCAACTGGTCGGCGTACTCGGCGGACTGGATGGAGGCGAAGCTCATCGCCAGGTTCTGGATGAACGCGGCGTCTACGGTTTTCAGGGTGAACTTGACGGTCTTGTCGTCGACTTTCTCGACCTTGGTGATGTTGGTGTCCATTCCCATGTCGGTGAAGTAAGGGAATTCGGTGGGGTACGCCTTGCGGAACGGCATGTCCTTGTCGAGCATGCGGTTGAACGTGAAGAGCACGTCGTCGGCGTTGAAATCACGAGTCGGCTTGAAATACGGCGTGGTGTGGAACTTCACCCCATCGCGCAGATGGAAGGTGTAGGTCAGGCCATCGTCGGAAATGTCCCAACTGGTCGCCAGGCCAGGAATGACGGCGGTGCCGCCACGCTCAAACTGGCTGAGGCGGTTGAACAGGGTCTCTGCTGAGGCGTCGAAGTCGGTTCCGGTGGTGTACTGGCCTGGGTCGAAGCCGGCCGGGCTCCCTTCGGAGCAGAACACCAGGTTAGTCGCCGCCTGGGCGAAGGGTGCGCTGGCGAGCAAGCCGGCGCTGACTAAAAGCGGAATGACTGCTTGTTTGAACATGGTTGCCTCATGATTTGTTGTCATTTTTGGTGTAGAGGGCGACCTTATGAGTCGACCCGCCGATACTTATGCAGGCCCCATACCCAATGCAAGATGCGGGGCCGTCACAAGTATCAAGGAGTGGAACGAACGTACAGGAATGACGCATTTGTATAAATATTGACGAATTTGGCCCTATGCGCTGGTTTTTTCTGGTGCATGGGTTGCCTTCTTGCGGGGCATCCGGAGCGAGTCGTGCCTCCGCTTGGTGCGTCGCTGGAGCAGGTGTCGACCGGCTTCTGGTTGAACCGCCTGGCCTTGCCTGCCTGGCGCAAGTGTTTGGCGCATTGGGTTGACCGGATGAAGTAGGACGGTTTGGTGAGGGAGGCCGTGGAGAACGGATGCCCGGGACCTTGCAAGCGATGGCGGGTGCACAGCACATCGTCGGCGGCGTTGACATTGTGGCTCGCAGTGAAGTTGTCACTGTGGAGGTTGCGGGTGGCGTGCGACAGTGGGGTGCCGAGGATCAGCCTCGCTGTCTGCCAAACCTGGAGCGGAAAGGTCTTACGCATGCAAACCTCATTTTTTCTTTTTCTAGGGCATATCTGAGGATTGGCCTTGTGGGCCGGGGCAACTCGCCTTCTATGGGGAGTGGATGCAGCCCCATGGACCCTGTGCGGCGACGGCGATCGCTTTGTTGTGGGGGTGATTGACGATTCGCCGATGCCGAAATTAAGTCATGCTGAAATCGTGGTCAACGAAAATTAAGCGTGACTAACATTTCTCTTGTGCGCGGGGTGTCTGTGAGGTTGCGCAGGCGGCCACGGGGCGGGTTCAGGCCGCTGAATGGTCGTCGAACAGGCCCATGGTCGTGACGGTCAATACTTCTGCCGGGCCGTTGCCGGTGTTAGCCAGGTAGTGAGGTTTGGTCGAGTCGAAGTGCACCGAGTCGCCGGCGCCGAGGGGATACTGCTGCCCCTCGATGGTGTAGACAATTTGCCCCGAAAGAACGTAGGAGAACTCGGCGCCATCATGGGAAATCAGTTCCGACTGGTAGCCCACGGGTATGTTCATCTTCACCGCGTTGATCAGGTTGCCGGGAAAGGAACTGGACAGCCGCTCGTAGGCCAGGGGCTGGCCTTCGATGGTGTAGCGCACCCGCTTGCCGTCGTGGGAGTCGGGTTGTGCCTGGGGCGGCTGGTCGAATAGGGCGTTCAGCGGAACGTTCAGAGACTTGGCAATGTTGACCAGGGAGGAGATCGAGACGCCGGTGAGATTGCGTTCCGCCTGGGAGAGGAAACTGGCGGTCAGGCCGGATTCGCTGGCGATCTGGCGCAGGGTTTTCTTGGCGGCGCGGCGATAGCGACGCAGGCGTTCGCCGATGCGGTCTGCGGTCATTGGAGAGACTCTTATAGGAAAGGCGCAGTATACCCGGTGGACGTCAATGACGTCTGATAGGCGCCATACCGGGGGCCGTAACTTTAGCATCACCGATGTGGCCGAGTTCAGCCCCTCTATTCCAAAAAAGGGCGAGTCCCTCAGGCTGGGTTGAAACAGTGGGTAGCAAAAAAAACGCGGTAACCTCATTGGTGCTGGAGGTCACCGCCGTTTTTTTGGGGACGGGCAGGGAAAACGTTACGGCATCAGGACTTCGATCGAGCCATCGGCGGTCATGCTGACCTGGCTGGTGCCGGCCTCGACTTCCGGAGTGACCGGCGCCGCATCCATGCCCGCGGCTTTCATCATCACCGGCCCGCGCAGATACGGTTGTGGATAACCGTTGCTGTTGAGGTTCAGGTTGACGATCTTGTAGCCCTTGCCGCCCAGCGCTTCGGTGGTCAGCTGCGCACGAGCCTTGAAGGCATCGACCGCTTCCTTGAGCAGCTTGTCTTCGCTGGCCTTGCGGGTCGGGTCGGCGATGGCGAAATCCATCCCGCCCATCTTCAGGTCGGTCAGCAGTTCGCCGGTGAGCTTGGACAGCGCGGCGAAGTCCGAGCTTTCCAGGCGCAGTTCGGCGCGTTCGCGCCAGCCGGTGATCTTCTGGCCCTTGGTGTCGTAGATCGGGTAGCTGTTGCGGCTGCCCTGGCGCAAGGTGATGTCCTTGACCTGGCGTGCCTGGCCCAGGGCCTTGTTCATGGTGGTGGTGATTTCCGCGGCGAGCTTGGCCGGGTCGGCGTTCTGCGATTCGCTGTAGAGGGTGACGATCATCAGGTCGCGGGCCACTTCCTGACTGACTTCGGCGCGCAGGGAGATCTGGTTGTAATGAAGCTCATCGGCGGCCAGGGCCGGCAGGCTGGCGAGGGTGCCGGCGCTGAGGGCGAGAAGGGCGGCGCTGCGACTGAATGTATGCATGAAAACTCCTTGAGTGCGGTCCGCAGGTATTGGGTCCCAGCCTGCGTGAAACCATCAGACTCTAGCTTTTATTGTCTGGTTCGGCCCGTTAACAACTTCTATACATCTATTACCCAACGCCAACTACGGAGGTTTTTGTAGCCGCTGGCGAAGCCTGCGCTCGACTGCGCAGCAGTCGTAATCTGTTCTCGAGCCGGACTCTGAGATGGGGATGGCGAGCGCTTTGCGCTCTATCGCGGGCAAGCCTCGTTCCTACAGGCAGGTGGTGTTTTTGCAGGCAAGGCTTGCCCGCGATTGGCCATTGCCCAAGACTGTGGCGGTTTGCCGCAGTTTTGCCTGTCCGGGCCGCTGCTTGGTTATACTCGTCGCGATCCGCCTGGAGCGCTCATCAGGAGAGCTCATGCTCGCCCCCGTACAACTGCTTTCCGCCACTCGCCAGAACCTCTGGCGTCTGACTTTCATCCGCATCCTGGTTCTGGCCGCTCAGGCCGGCTCGGTGGGGCTCGCCTACTGGTTCGACTTGTTGCCGCTGCCCTGGCTGCAACTGGCCGTCACCCTGGGCCTGTCGCTGATCCTCTGCGCCTTCACCGCCATTCGGCTGCGCACTTCGTGGCCGGTCACCGAGCTGGAATATGCCGTGCAACTGGCTTGTGATTTGTTTATCCACAGCGCCCTGCTGTATTTCTCTGGCGGTTCGACCAACCCCTTCGTCTCCTATTACCTGGTGCCGCTGACCATCGCCGCCGTGACCTTGCCATGGCGCTATTCGGTGGTCCTTTCCGGTATCGCGCTGACCATGTACACCTTGCTGCTGGCGCAGTTCTACCCGCTGCAGACTTTCCCCATCGCCCGGGAGAACCTGCAGATCTACGGGATGTGGCTGAGCTTCGCCCTGGCCGCGGCGGTGATCACCTTCTTCGCCGCGAGAATGGCCGAGGAACTGCGGCGGCAGGAGGAGCTGCGGGCGATCCGCCGCGAAGAGGGCCTGCGCGACCAGCAGTTGCTGGCTGTCGCGACCCAGGCCGCTGGTGCCGCCCACGAGTTGGGAACGCCCCTGGCGACCATGAGCGTGCTGCTCAAGGAAATGCGCCAGGACCACCTCGACCCAATGCTGCAAGATGACCTAGGCGTGCTCCAGGACCAGGTCAAACTGTGCAAGGAAACCCTGCAGCAACTGGTACGCGCCGCCGAGGCCAACCGCCGGCTGGCGGTGGAGATGCAGGATGTCACTGTCTGGCTCGACGAAGCGCTGAACCGCTGGCACCTGATGCGCCCCGAAGCCAGCTACCGCTTCCAATTGCTGGGCAAGGGCACGATGCCGCGGCTGGCGCCGCCGCCGGACCTGACCCAGGCGTTGCTCAACCTGCTGAACAATGCAGCAGACGCTTGTCCGGAAGGGCTGGAAGTCCAGCTGGATTGGGACGCCGAGAACCTGACCATCAGTATTCGTGACCACGGCGCCGGTGTGCCGCTGGCCATCGCCGAGCAGATCGGCAAACCGTTTTTTACCACCAAGGGCAAAGGTTTCGGCCTGGGCCTGTTTTTGAGCAAGGCCAGCGTGACACGCGCCGGCGGCTCAGTGAAACTCTACAGTCATGAGGAAGGCGGCACGCTCACCGAGCTGCGCCTGCCCCACGGCGCCCGAGGAGACCAACATGAGTGACGAAATCCAAGTCGAAGGCGAAGAACTGCCGCATCTGTTGCTGGTGGATGACGACGCCACCTTCACCCGGGTGATGGCGCGAGCCATGAGCCGTCGCGGCTTCCGCGTCAGCACCGCGGGTTCCGCCGAGGAAGGCCTGGCCCTCGCCCAGCAGGACTTGCCGGACTTCGCCGCGCTGGACCTGAAGATGGATGGCGACTCCGGCCTGGTGCTGCTGCCCAAGCTGCTTGAGCTCGATCCGGAAATGCGCGTGGTGATCCTCACTGGTTATTCGAGCATCGCCACCGCAGTCGAAGCGATCAAGCGCGGCGCCTGCAACTACCTGTGCAAACCGGCGGACGCCGACGACGTGCTGGCCGCGCTGCTCTCCGAGCACGCCGACCTCGACACCCTGGTGCCGGAAAACCCGATGTCGGTGGACCGCCTGCAATGGGAGCACATCCAGCGGGTGCTGACCGAACACGAAGGCAACATCTCCGCCACTGCCCGCGCCCTGGGCATGCACCGTCGAACGCTGCAACGCAAGTTGCAGAAGCGCCCGGTTCGTCGCTGAACCGCGACTGAACGAATGTCCTCAGGACAAGTGAAAAAACGAGCCGATCCTCTATGATCGGCTCGATGCTTGTCCCTATCCCAATCGAGCCTTGATGATGAATCAGAACGCTGAGTATTCCGCGGTCAACGATGCTGTGCGCGGGCAGTTTTTCCGTCGTGTCTGGGAAATGACTACGCCTTACTGGCGCAGTGAAGAGAAGGGCAAGGCCTGGTTGCTGCTGTTCGCGGTGGTGGCCCTGACCCTATTCAGCGTGGCGATCTCGGTGTGGATCAACAGCTGGTACAAGGATTTCTACAACGCCCTGCAAAAGAAGGACGAGGCGGCGTTCTGGCAGCTGATCCTGTATTTCTGCGGAATTGCCGCGGTGGCCATCCTGGCCGCGGTCTACCGGCTCTACCTGACCCAGATGCTGACCATCCGCTGGCGCGCCTGGCTCACGGAAAAACACTTCGCCCGCTGGCTGGGCCACAAGAATTACTACCAGCTGGAGCAGGGCGGCTACACCGATAACCCGGACCAGCGGATTTCCGAAGACCTCAACAGCTTCACCAGCAATACCCTGGGGCTCGCCCTGGGCCTGCTGCGTACCGTGGTCAGCCTGGTGTCGTTCTCGATCATCCTGTGGGGCGTGTCGGGCAGTATCGAAGTCTTCGGCTACACCATTCCCGGCTACATGTTCTGGTGCGCCCTGGTGTACGCCGCCGTCGGCAGCTGGCTGACCCACTTGATCGGTCGACGCCTGATTGGCTTGAACAACAACCAGCAACGTTTCGAGGCAGACCTGCGTTTTTCCATGGTGCGGGTGCGGGAGAACGCCGAGAGCATTGCCCTGTATGACGGCGAACCGAATGAGAACAAACGCCTCAGCGCTCGCTTCGGCATGGTCTGGCACAACTTCTGGGACATCATGAAAGTGTCCAAGCGCCTGACCTTCTTCACCTCGGGCTACGGCCAGATCGCGATCATTTTCCCCTTCATCGTCGCGGCCCCGCGTTACCTGACGGGCAAGATCGAACTGGGCGAGCTGATGCAGATCAACTCGGCATTCGGCAACGTCCAGGAGAACTTCAGCTGGTTCATCACCGCCTATTCCGAGCTTGCGGCATGGCGCGCCACCTGCGACCGGCTGCTGAGCTTCCGCCAGGCCATGAGCGAAAACGAAGAGCGCGCGCCAGCCATCGACGTGCAGAGCCAGGGTGAAACCCTGCAGGTGCATAACCTTGGCCTGGATCTGGCGGATGGCCGGCACCTGCTGGCCGGTGCCGAGATGACCGTGACCCCCGGTGAGCGCCTGATGCTCAGCGGCCGTTCCGGCAGTGGCAAAAGTACCCTGCTGCGGGCGATGGGGCGGCTCTGGCCGGCCGGTCACGGCAGCATTCGCATGCCCGCCGAGCGTTATCTGTTCCTGCCGCAAAAGCCTTACCTGCCGATCGGCAGCCTGCGCGAAGCCTTGAGTTATCCACAGTCGGGCGACACCTACCCGCAGGAGCGTTACGTGCAGGTGCTGGAAACCTGCCGACTGCCGCACCTGGTGTCTCGCCTGGACGAGAGCAATCACTGGCAGCGCATGCTGTCCCCGGGCGAGCAACAGCGTCTGGCCTTTGCCCGTGCGTTGCTCTACGCACCGCAATGGCTGTACATGGATGAGGCCACCTCGGCCATGGACGAAGAAGACGAGGCGACCCTGTACCAGGCGCTGATCGACCAGCTGCCGGGGCTGAGTATTGTCAGCGTCGGGCATCGCAGCAGCCTCAAGCGTTTCCACCCGCGGCACATCCGCATCGAGCGCGGGCATCTGGTCGACCAGGCAGTGACGGTGTAGTCAACAGTGATCGTACAACCCGGCTGAGCTATGATGCGTCATCAGTTTTCGGAGAAAGAACTTCACCATGGACAACCAGAACACGGCGCCCCGCCTTCCACGCAAGCGCCGTAGCCTCGCCCAGGAACTGGTGACCGTACTGTCGGAGCAGATTCGCGACGGTCAGCTCAAGCGCGGTGACAAGTTGCCCACCGAGTCGGCGATCATGGAGGCCCATGGCGTCAGCCGGACCGTGGTGCGCGAAGCCATTTCCCGGTTGCAGGCCGCCGGCCAGGTGGAAACCCGCCACGGTATCGGCACCTTTGTGCTCGACACGCCGAGCCCGAGCGGCTTCAGGATCGATCCGGCGACCGTGGTGACCTTGCGCGATGTGCTGGCGATCCTGGAACTGCGCATCAGCCTGGAAGTGGAGTCGGCCGGGCTGGCCGCGCAGCGGCGCAGCAGCGAGCAACTGGCGGCGATGCGGGCGGCGCTGGATGCCCTCAATGAAAGCGCGGCCCACGACAGCGATGCGGTGGCCTCGGATTTCCAGTTCCACCTGCAGATTGCCCTGGCCACGGGCAACCGCTATTTCACCGACATCATGACCCACCTGGGAACCAGCATCATTCCGCGCACCCGCCTGAATTCGGCACGCCTGGCTCACGACGATCAGCAGCACTACATGAGCCGCCTGAGCCGCGAGCATGAAGAAATCTATGAAGCCATTGCCCGCCAGGATTCGGACGCGGCCCGGGCGGCCATGCGTCTGCACCTGACCAACAGCCGCGAACGGCTGCGCCATGCCCATGAAGAAGCAGAGGCGCAGCGCGGATAAGCGCAACAGGCGCCAGACCGGGGAGGTTGGGCGCCTGTGTCAGGTTATCGTGCCGTTATCGCGGGCAAGTCGGATCGCCGCCCGCTCGCTCCTACAGAAACACTGCTTGGCTTCGGTAGGAGCGAAGCTTGCTCGCGATGCTTTTAGCGGCCTTTGAGAATCGAGCGATCCACCCTCACGGCCAGTTGCCCGGCTGCGGGTTTGGCATCGAAGGTCACGCGCCCTTGCTGGTCGACGGTTGCCCGCGCGACGGGAGCGCCGTTGACCAGCAGTTCCAGGGGCGCGCCCTGCAGGGATTGGCCCGAGGCCAGTTCTAGAGTCAGAT
Organism: Pseudomonas sp. GW821-FHT09E12; assembly: GCF_059416085.1. NCBI lineage: Bacteria > Pseudomonadati > Pseudomonadota > Gammaproteobacteria > Pseudomonadales > Pseudomonadaceae > Pseudomonas > Pseudomonas sp. GW821-FHT09E12. Next base: position 181,547 of record NZ_JBWKOM010000003.1, read on the forward strand.
TGATAGCCATGTCGATGTCCTTATCAGGCATTGCGGTCGATGTAAGTGGTAGCGGTCTTGTCGATCGAGGCGATCAGCTCCGGCGAGCCACCGCGGAACTGGCGGAAAATGTTGCGTCCGCTGGAACCGCCGCCGGTATCCACCGGCACATTCAGGGTCGGCTGGAAGCGCTCGCTCAGTTCGGCGTAGGCGGACCATGGGCCGATGTACGACTCGTTCAAACCGTTGGTGTAGCTGAAGGCATAACGCACGGCATTGCCGGGCAGCCAGTTGGGTTCGCTGGGTGTCTGGGTCTGCCAGCCATCGGCCTGGATGCTCGGAGCAAGCGTCGGCGCTTCCAGGTAGCCCGCCGGCTTGTTGGGCTTGTAGTCCTTGAGCAGCAGGTAGGTGCTCCAGCCCCACCAGTTGTCGATGGTCTTGGTGTCGTTGAGGTTGTTCACGTCGCTGCGTCGCAGCACCTTGTCGCCCTGCATCACGAACAGCGGTGAAAAGTTGCCGCTCTTCGCCGCGTTCAGGTCCGGCAACAGTTTCAGCGCCGTGAAGTTGCCGGGCGTTGGGGCCGCGCCGCTGAGGTAGCTTTCGAAAATCTCGTCCGCCGAGCGCTGGACTGCCAACTTGACCTGCTTGCGGTTGTTGCTGTCGAGGGTGTCGAAGTAACGCTTGTCGCCATAGGCATGCCAGCGGTCGCCCTGGGCGTTGCTGACGTTGAGGCCGAACTTGCTGTCCTCGTCGTGCATGAAGCGGGTGATCAGCGAACCCAGGTCGCTCGGCGTGACCACCGCCGCCAGTTGCTTGCGCGGTACCCGTACATGGCCGGCGGAGAACAGGTCGGTGAGGAAGTGATCGGCGAAGGCGTTCATGGCGTAGGCCAGTTCCAGCTGCTTCTCGTCGGCGTTCTTGTGCGCCAGTACCGCCTGCTGCAGGGCCGCGGTGTGCCCGGCGATATAGGCCAGCAGCGCCCACTCGCCGAAATGGTCGGCATTGTTGGCCGCCAGCTTCAGGTAGCGACCCAGGGGGAACAGCGCCGAGGCGAAGCTGCCGCCGCCGGTGATCTTGTTCCACTCTTCGGACAACGTATCTCCCAGGGCGTCATAGGCCTCGTGAGGTTGCCTGCCGTCCTTGAGCGCTTGGTTGGCGGCGGCGATTTCCTTCTGCATTACCGCGAGAATCTGTTTCGCCTCGTCCTTGGCCGCTGGCAACACGGCGAGGGAGTTGAACGCGGCGGTAAAACGCTGCAAACGATCCACCGGCGTCGCGCCTTCGCAGATCGGCTGGTCGGGGATGCCATAGAAATCGCCACCCAGCGCCACCACCTGGCCGTAGGTCAGGGCCAGGCCATTGGGCAGGTGCAATTCCACCTGCCAGGCTGGAACGCCGGGGGCGTCCTTGACGAAACGCAGCAGGGTGGCATCGCCGATGGCGGTGTGCTCGCCACCCTCGAAACGTAGCTGGGGCAGGGCCTTGAGGTTTTTGCCCGGTGCCGCGGGGAGGAGCCCGGGCTGGTGATACTTGATGGTGTGATGACCGTCGGCGATCAGCACCAGGTGGTCGCCATCACCGGAAATGGCAATGCCGCGTTCGCTGAAAAGGCTGTCCAGATCGGCGACGACCTGGCTTTTGTGCTGCAGCTGTTCCCGCTGCTGAGTGTGTAGACCTGACATTTCTAGCTCCTTGATATGTCGTAGGTATTTCAATAAATTAACTGTATGTGTATACAGTTGTTTGCGAGCATAAAGCAAAAACCTGACTCGTCAAGCAGGTATTTTTTGCCGCGTATTTTGGCGATGGCTGACGAATTGCTGTTGACGATTGTTTTTTAAGTTGTACGATGACTTACAACTTCAGCCAAGGCTGATGTGTTTTTCATCACAATGTGCGTCCCAGGGTGTTCGAATAATGAATCCACAAGAACTGAAGTCCATCCTCTCCTCCGGCCTGCTGTCTTTCCCGGTGACCGATTTCAACGCCCAGGGCGATTTCCATCGCGCGGGCTATATCAAGCGCCTGGAATGGCTGGCCCCATACGGCGCCTCGGCGCTGTTCGCGGCAGGCGGCACCGGTGAGTTTTTCTCCCTGGCGGCCAGCGAATATTCGGAAATCATCAAGACTGCGGTCGACACCTGCGCCAGCAGCGTGCCGATCCTGGCCGGCGTCGGCGGCTCGACCCGCCAAGCCATCGAATACGCCCAGGAGGCCGAGCGCCTGGGTGCCAAGGGCTTGTTGCTGCTGCCGCACTACCTGACCGAAGCCAGTCAGGATGGGGTCGCGGCTCATGTGGAAGCGGTGTGCAAATCGGTGAAGATCGGTGTGGTGGTCTACAACCGCAACGTCTGCCGCCTGACCGCGCCACTGCTGGAGCGCCTGGCCGAGCGCTGCCCGAACCTGATCGGCTACAAGGACGGCCTGGGCGATATCGAGCTGATGGTGTCGATCCGTCGCCGCCTCGGCGATCGCTTCAGCTACCTGGGCGGCCTGCCGACCGCCGAAGTCTACGCCGCGGCCTACAAGGCCCTGGGCGTGCCGGTGTACTCCTCGGCGGTGTTCAACTTCATCCCGAAAACCGCGATGGATTTCTACCACGCCATTGCCCGGGAAGATCACGCCACGGTCGGCAAGATCATCGACGACTTCTTCCTGCCTTACCTGGATATCCGCAACCGCAAGGCCGGTTATGCCGTGAGCATCGTCAAGGCCGGAGCCCGCATCGTCGGCCATGACGCAGGCCCGGTGCGGGCGCCGTTGACCGACCTGTTGCCGGAAGAATATGCAGCGCTGGCGGCGTTGATCGACGCCCAGGGCGCGCAGTAATCCATCCCCGGGGCCGCTGAGCAATCAGCGGCCTTTTGCGTAAGGCTTTTGTGTAAGGAGAGGGCGCGTGGCAGAGGTAAAACGCTTCGATAACTACATCGGTGGCCAATGGCTTGCCGGTGCCGACTACTCGACCAATATCAACCCGTCCGAGTTGTCCGATGTCATTGGCGAATACGCCAAGGCCGACCTGGCTCAGGTGCATGCCGCGATCGATGTGGCGCGCGATGCATTCCCGACCTGGTCGACTTCCGGTATCCAGGCGCGCAGCGATGCCCTGGACAAGGTCGGCAGCGAGATCCTCGCCCGTCGCGAAGAGCTCGGCACCCTGTTGGCCCGGGAGGAGGGCAAGACCCTGCCCGAGGCCATCGGCGAGGTGACCCGCGCCGGCAACATCTTCAAGTTCTTTGCCGGCGAATGCCTGCGCCTGTCGGGGGATTACCTGCCGTCGGTGCGTCCGGGGGTCAACGTCGAAGTGACCCGCGAAGCCCTGGGCGTGGTCGGCCTGATCACCCCGTGGAACTTTCCGATCGCCATCCCTGCGTGGAAGATCGCCCCGGCCCTGGCCTACGGCAACTGCGTGGTGCTCAAGCCCGCCGAGCTGGTGCCGGGCTGTGCCTGGGCCCTGGCGGAAATCATCTCCCGCGCCGGCTTCCCGGCCGGGGTGTTCAACCTGGTGATGGGCAGCGGCCGGCTGGTCGGCGATGCCCTGGTCAACAGCCCGAAAGTCGACGGCATCAGCTTCACCGGTTCCGTAGGCGTGGGCCGGCAGATCGCCGTCAACTGCGTCTCGCGCCAAGCCAAGGTGCAACTGGAGATGGGCGGCAAGAACCCGCAGATCATCCTCGACGATGCCGACCTCAAGCAGGCGGTGGAGCTGGCGGTACAGAGTGCCTTCTATTCCACCGGGCAGCGTTGCACCGCTTCCAGCCGGCTGATCGTCACCGCTGGCATCCACGACCGGTTCGTCGCGGCGATGGCCGAGCGCATGGGTTCGATCAAGGTCGGCCATGCGCTGCGGGCCGGCACCGATATCGGTCCGGTGGTGTCCCAGGCGCAGCTCGAACAGGACTTGAAGTACATCGATATCGGCCAGTCCGAAGGGGCGCGGCTGGTCAGCGGTGGTGGCCTGGTGACCTGCGATACCGAAGGTTATTTCCTCGCGCCGACCCTGTTTGCCGACAGCCAGGCCTCGATGCGCATCAGTCGCGAAGAGATCTTCGGCCCAGTGGCCAACGTGGTACGGGTGGCTGATTACGAGGCGGCGCTGGCCATGGCCAACGACACCGAGTTCGGCCTGTCGGCGGGCATCGCCACCACGTCGCTGAAATACGCCAACCACTTCAAGCGCCATTCCCAGGCCGGGATGGTCATGGTCAACCTGCCGACGGCCGGCGTCGATTACCACGTACCTTTTGGTGGTCGCAAAGGTTCATCCTATGGTTCCCGCGAGCAAGGTCGCTACGCGCAGGAGTTCTACACCGTGGTGAAGACTTCCTACATCGGATCCTAAGCCCCGCCGTACCCCCGCCGGCCGTTGCCTGAGGCCCGGCGGGGTCGATGAAACGCATGTTTACCCGCATAAAAATAACTAGTGGGAGTACATCCATATGCAAGCGACCAAGCCGACTCGCGTCCGCTACCTGATCCTGTTCATGCTGTTTTTGGTGACCACGATCAACTATGCCGACCGCGCCACCATCGCCATCGCGGGTTCCAGCCTGCAAAAAGACCTCGGCATCGACGCCGTCACCCTCGGTTATATCTTCTCCGCATTCGGTTGGGCTTATGTAGCGGGGCAGATCCCCGGCGGCTGGCTGCTCGACCGCTTCGGCTCGAAAAAAATCTATGCCCTGAGCATCTTCACCTGGTCGCTGTTCACCGTGCTGCAGGGTTATGTCGGTGAGTTCGGTGTCTCCACCGCGGTGGTGGCGCTGTTCATGCTGCGCTTCCTGGTGGGACTGGCCGAGGCGCCGTCCTTCCCCGGCAACGCGCGGATTGTCGCGGCCTGGTTCCCCACCGCCGAGCGCGGTACGGCTTCGGCGATCTTCAACTCGGCGCAGTACTTCGCCACGGTGCTGTTCGCCCCGCTGATGGGCTGGATCGTCTATCACTTCGGCTGGCAGCACGTGTTCATCGTGATGGGGGTGATCGGCATCGTCTTCTCGCTGGTCTGGCTCAAGGTGATCTACAGCCCGCGCCAGCACCCGCTGATCAACGAGGCCGAGTTCAAGCACATCGCCGACAACGGCGGCATGGTCGACATGGACCAGGACGGCAAAGGCAAGCGCAGCGACGGCCCGAAATGGGACTACCTGCGCCAGTTGCTGACCAACCGCATGATGCTCGGCGTGTACCTGGGCCAGTACTGCATCAACGGCATCACTTACTTCTTCCTGACCTGGTTCCCGGTGTACCTGGTGCAGGAGCGTGGCATGACCATTCTCAAGGCCGGCTTCATCGCTTCCTTGCCGGCCATCTGCGGCTTTATCGGTGGGGTGCTCGGCGGGGTGATTTCCGACTACCTGCTGCGCAAGGGGCATTCCCTGACCTGCGCCCGCAAGGCGCCGATCATCGCCGGCCTGCTGGTCTCCAGCAGTATCGTGGCCTGCAACTATGTGGACATTGAATGGATGGTGGTGGGCTTCATGGCCCTGGCGTTCTTCGGCAAAGGCGTGGGCGCGCTCGGCTGGGCGGTGGTGTCCGACACTTCGCCGAAGCAGATCGCCGGCTTGAGCGGCGGCCTGTTCAACACCTTCGGCAACCTGGCGTCGATCACCACGCCGATCGTCATCGGCTACATCATCAGTTCCACCGGCTCGTTCAAATGGGCATTGGTGTTCGTCGGCTGCAACGCGCTGCTGGCAGTGTTCAGCTACCTGGTGATCGTCGGCCCGATCAAGCGCGTGGTGCTCAAGGAACCACCAAGCAACGGCCCCGAGCTGACCCAACTTTCCCAAGCGCATTCCTGAAGGGGCGGCGTCATGCAGTTGATTGAACATTCCGATTCGCCGCGCTACATCCGCCTGCACGAGCGGGACAACGTGGTGGTTGTGGTCAATGACCAGGGCGTACCGGCAGGCACGGCGTTCGCCGACGGCCTGGTGACCCTGGACTTCGTCCCCCAGAGCCACAAGGTGGCGCTGGAAGATATCGCCGAAGGCGACCCGGTGATCCGCTACGGCCAGACCATCGGTTATGCCTTGCAGCCGATCCTGCGCGGCAGTTGGGTCAGGGAAGAGCAGTTGCGCATGCCCAGCGCGCCGCCGCTGGACAGCTTGCCGCTGGCTACCGAAGTGCCGGCGGCCCAGGCGCCCCTGGACGGCTTTACCTTCGAGGGTTATCGCAATGCCGACGGCACGGTCGGCACGCGCAACATTCTGGGGATCACCACCACCGTGCAATGCGTGACCGGGGTGCTCGATCATGCGGTCAAGCGCATCAAGGACGAACTGCTGCCCAGGTATCCCCATGTCGACGATGTGGTGGCGCTGACCCACAGCTATGGCTGCGGCGTGGCGATCACCGCCACCGATGCCTATATCCCGATCCGCACCGTGCGCAACCTGGCGCGCAACCCGAACCTGGGGGGCGAAGCCCTGGTAATCAGCCTGGGCTGCGAGAAGTTGCAGGCCGGGCAGGTGATGCACGAAGGCGACAGCTCGGTGGACCTCAGCGAGCCCTGGCTGTACCGCCTGCAGGACGCCAGCCAGGGTTTTACCGAGATGATCGAGCAGATCATGGAGTTGGCCGAAGTGCGTTTGCAGAAGCTCGATCAGCGGCGCCGGGAAACCGTGCCGGCTTCGGAGCTGGTCCTTGGTATGCAATGTGGTGGCAGTGATGCCTTTTCCGGGATCACCGCCAACCCGGCCCTGGGCTATGCCTCGGACCTGTTGCTGCGGGCCGGCGCGACGGTGATGTTTTCCGAAGTCACCGAGGTACGCGATGCCATCTACCTGCTGACTTCCCGCGCCGAATCCACAGAAGTGGCCCGGGAGCTGGTGCGCGAGATGGACTGGTACGACCGGTACCTGGCCAAGGGCGAGGCCGACCGCAGCGCCAATACCACGCCGGGCAACAAGAAGGGCGGGTTGTCGAACATCGTCGAGAAGTCCCTGGGGTCCATCGTCAAGTCCGGCAGCAGCGCGATCAATGGCGTGCTGGGGCCGGGCGAGCGCTTTACCCGCAAGGGCCTGATCTTCTGCGCGACGCCGGCCAGCGACTTTGTCTGCGGCACCTTGCAGCTGGCGGCGGGGATGAACCTGCATGTGTTCACCACCGGGCGTGGCACACCTTACGGGCTGGCGATGGCGCCGGTGGTCAAGGTCTCGACCCGTTCCGAACTGGCCCAGCGCTGGCCGGACCTGATCGACATCGATGCCGGGCGCATCGCCACCGGGCGGGCGAGTATCGAAGAGCTGGGCTGGGAGCTGTTCCACTTCTACCTGGACGTGGCCAGTGGCAAGCAGCAGACCTGGGCCGAACGGCACAAGCTGCATAACGACATCACCTTGTTCAATCCGGCGCCGATTACCTGACAAGTCCACAGCTGACGGCCCCCGCAATCCCTGTAGCCGCTGCCGCAGGCTGCGAACGACCGCGCAGCGGGCGCGGATTTTGAAGTTGCCGAGAGACAAATCCATCGGGCTTAAGCGCGCGGGCTGGCTTATCATTAGCCGCCTAACGACAGGTTCAAGGTTGACCCGGCATGCTGGCCATTTTTCTCGAAACGCTGAATATCACCGCGCCGGTATTCGCCATGTTGTTTCTCGGTGTGCTGCTCAAGCGCATCGGCTGGATCAACGACGGTTTTATCCACACAGCGTCGGCCCTGGTGTTCAACGTCACCATGCCGGCGCTGCTGTTTCTCGGGATTCTTCACGCCGACCTGCATTCGGCGCTCAAGCCCGGGCTGCTGATCTATTTCGCCGTGGCCACCCTGGCCAGCTTTGCCTTCGCCTGGGGCTGGGCGATCTGGCGCTGCCCGCGGGAAGACCGCGGCATCTACACCCAGGGCGCCTTTCGCGGCAACAACGGGGTCATCGGCCTGGCGCTCGCGGCCAGCATGTATGGTGACTACGGTATCTCCCTCGGGGCGATTCTCGCGGCGCTGGTGATCCTGTTCTACAACACCCTGTCGACCATCGTCCTGGCGGTGTACAGCCCGGTGATCAAGTCCGATCCGTGGAGCATCTGCAAAAGCGTGGTCAGCAACCCGTTGATCATCAGCGTTCTGGCGGCAGCGCCTTTCGCCGTGTTCCAGATCGGCCTGCCGACCTGGCTGGAGACGTCTGGCCAGTACCTGGCGCAGATGACCCTGCCGCTGGCCTTGATCTGCATCGGCGGCACCTTGTCCCTGGCGGCGCTGCGCGAGAGCGGCGACCTGGCCTTGAGTTCGAGCCTGGTGAAAATGGTCGGCCTGCCGATCCTCGCCACCCTGGGGGCCTGGCTCTGTGGATTCCGCGGGGCGGAACTGGGGATTCTGTTCCTGTATTTCGGCAGCCCGACCGCGGCGGCGAGTTTTGTCATGGCCCGGGCGGCCAATGGCAACCATGAGCTGGCGGCGGCAATCATCGTCATCACCACGCTGATGGCGGCGGTGACCACCAATATCGGGATCTTTCTGCTGCAGTGGGGCGGGTGGATCTGATCGGGGTTCTGTAGGAGCGAGCGGGCGGCGATCCGACTTGCCCGCGATAGCGACCTGCCTGACACACCGCCATCGCGGGCAATCGAGCGTCGACCGGCCGCTCCTGCAAGGGAATCATTCCGCTTTCTGGTAAGTGTCGATCACTTCCTGGGCGGCGCGGAACGCGTCGATCGCCGCCGGTACGCCGGCATACACCGCACAATGCAGCAGCGCCTCGCGAATCTCTTCCACCGTGCAGCCGTTATTCAGGGCGCCGCGGACATGGCCTTTGAGCTCCTGCGGGCACTTGAGCGCGGTCAGGGCGGCGAGGGTGATCAGGCTGCGGGTTTTCAGCGGCAGGCCTTCGCGGTTCCAGACGCTGCCCCAGGCATGTTCGTTGACGAAGTCCTGCAGCGGCTGGCTGAACTCGGTGGCGTTGCCCAGGGCGCGATCGACAAAGGCATCGCCCATCACCTGGCGGCGCATTTCCACGCCCTGCTTTTTATTCTCGGTCATTGCGTTTCCCCTTTTTTATGTTGGCGGCGCCAGGCCCGCAGCGAACTGAACAGCAGGAACGCCACCAGCACTGGCAGGACGAAAAACAACATCAGGTCTTCCAGCTTGCCAGCCAGTGGCATGCCGGTGGTGAAGGACACCACGTGCAGCCCGTAGGCCAGGTACAGGCCGAGAAACAGCAGGCCTTCGGCGCGGGTGACCCGATAACCCGAATAGAACACCGGCAGGCACAGCACGGCGACACCGAGCATTACCGGCAGGTCGAAGTCCACGGCATTGGGCGATACCGACAAGGGCGTTGGCGCCACCAGGGCGGTGAAACCCAGGACTCCCAGCAGATTGAACAGGTTGCTGCCGATGACGTTGCCCACGGCAATGTCGCGCTGGCCACGCAAGGCGGCGATCAGCGAGGTGGCCAGGGCCGGCAGGGAGGTGCCGACGGCGACTATGGTCAGGCCGATGATGCGCTCGGACAGCCCCAGGTCGGTGGCGACTTCCACCGCCGCCTCGACCAGCAGATGGCCGGCGAACACCAGCAGGAGCAGGCCGCCGATCATCCACAGCAGGCTGCTCAGCCAGTGCGCGCGGGGTGCGTCGGAACCTTGCTGGGACTGTGGGCGCGCCGAGTGCCGCGACTGGCGCAGCAGCAACCCCAGGTAGAGGATCAGGGTCGCCAGCAGGATCAGGCCGTCGAGGGGCGTCAGTTCTTCGTTGTAGGCCAGGGCGAACACCAGCAGGCTGGCGAGGATCATCAACGGGATGTCCAGCCGCACCAGCTGGCGCGATACCCGCAGCGGAATGATCAGGGCGGACAGGCCGAGGGTTACCAGGATGTTGAAGATGCCGCTGCCGATCACGCTGCCGACGGCGATGTCGGTGTTTTCGGCCAGGGTGGCTTGCAGGCTGACGGCCATCTGCGGCGCGCTGCTGCCAAAGGCGACGATGCTCAGGCCGATGATCAGTGCCCGTACACGCAGGCGGGCGGCGAGGCGGACCGCGCCGCGTACCAGCAATTCGGCGCCGGCGACCAGCAGGACCAGGCCACTGAACAGCTGGAGAACGCTGAGCAGCGGTAAATCGGTTAATCCGAAAATGATCAGGGCTCCGTGGGTCAGTCGCTGATGGCTTGCACGCGCACCTTGGCGGTGCCGCTTCTGATCATACCCAACTGTTGCGCGGCGGCACGCGACAAATCGATCAGGCGGCCACGGGTATGCGGGCCGCGGTCGTTGATCCGGACCACGACGCTCTTGTCGTTATTGAGGTTGGTGACTTTGACCCGGGTGCCGAATGGCAGCTCGCGGTGCGCGGCGGTCATGCCGTGCTGGTTGAAGGGTTCGCCGCTGGCGGTGCGTTTGCCATGGTGCTTGGCGCCGTAATAGGAAGCGACGCCGGTCTTGTCGTAACCCCGCGGGTCGATGACATGACTGGCGCAGCCGGCCAGGAGTGAGAAAAGGGCCAGGCAGCCCAGCAAGCGTTTCATCAATACGGGACCCCAGATACAAGAGTAGGAGCGAGCTTGCTCGCGATAGCGTCCTGTCTGAGACAACGCAATCGCGAGCACGCTCGCTCCTACAGGGGCGGAATTTTCGAACTCCGCCATCAACCCTGCAGTCAGCCTTCGAGTTTGCTTTTCAGCAATTCGTTCACTTGCTGCGGGTTGGCCTTGCCTTTGGAAGCCTTCATCGCCTGGCCGACGAAGAAGCCGAACATCTTGCCGCGCTTGGCTTCATCGGCGGCGCGATACTGTTCGACCTGCTCGGCGTTGGCCGCCAGCATTTCGTCCAGCACGGCGGAGATGGCGCCGGTATCGGTGACCTGCTTGAGGCCGCGCTTGTCGATGATTTCGTCGGCGCTGCCTTCGCCATTGGCCATGGCTTCGAACACGGTCTTGGCGATCTTGCCGGAGATGGTGTTGTCCTTGATGCGCAGCAGCATGCCGCCCAGTTGCTCGGCCGAGACCGGCGCCTCGTCGATTTCCAGGCCCTGCTTGTTCAGCAGGCTGCCCAACTCGACCATGACCCAGTTGGCGGCGAGCTTGGCATCACCGGCGATGCTCGCGACCTTCTCGAAGTAGTCCGCCTGTTCGCGGCTGGTGGCCAGTACGCTGGCGTCGTAGACCGACAGGCCGAACTGCGCCTGGAAGCGCTCGCGTTTCTGCGGTGGCAGCTCGGGCAGGGTGGCGCGTACCTGGTCGAGGAACGAGTCCTCAATGAGCACTGGCAGCAGGTCCGGGTCGGGGAAGTAACGGTAGTCGTTGGCTTCTTCCTTGCTGCGCATCGGACGGGTCTCGTCCTTGTTCGGGTCGTACAGGCGGGTCTGCTGGATCACCTTGCCGCCGTCCTCGATCAGTTCGATCTGACGCTGGACTTCCGAATTGATGGCTTTCTCGATGAAGCGGAACGAGTTGACGTTCTTGATCTCGCAGCGAGTGCCGAACTCGGCCTGGCCTTTGGGGCGTACCGAGACGTTGCAGTCGCAACGCAGGGAGCCTTCGGCCATGTTGCCGTCGCAGATCCCCAGGTAACGCACCAGGGCGTGGATCGACTTGACGTAGGCCACGGCTTCCTTGGCGCTGCGCATGTCCGGCTCGGAAACGATTTCCAGCAGCGGGGTGCCGGCGCGGTTCAGGTCGATGCCGCTGGCGCCGTTGAACTCTTCGTGGAGGCTCTTGCCGGCATCTTCTTCCAGGTGCGCGCGGGTGATGCCGACGCGTTTGACCGTGCCGTCTTCCAGCGGGATGTCCAGGTGGCCCTTGCCGACGATCGGCAGTTCCATCTGGCTGATCTGGTAGCCCTTGGGCAGGTCGGGGTAGAAGTAGTTCTTGCGGGCGAACACGTTGTGCTGGCCGATCTCGGCGTCGATGGCCAGGCCGAACATGACCGCCATGCGCACCGCTTCCTGGTTCAGCACCGGCAGTACGCCGGGCATGCCCAGGTCCACCAGGCTGGCCTGGGTGTTGGGCTCGGCACCGAAGGCGGTGGAGCTACCGGAGAAAATCTTCGATTTGGTGGTGAGCTGGGTGTGAATCTCCAGCCCGATCACGACTTCCCATTGCATGTGTTTCTCCTCAGAAGCCGGTTGGTGTGCGGGTGTGCCAGTCAGTGTTCAACTGATACTGGTGGGCAACGTTCAACAGACGGCCTTCCTGGAAATACGGGGCGAGCAGTTGCACGCCGACCGGCAAGCCGTCGACGAAGCCGGCGGGCATGGACAAGCCCGGCAGACCCGCGAGGTTGGCGGTGATGGTGTAAACGTCTTCCAGATACGCAGCGACCGGGTCGCTGCTCTTGTCGCCGATTTTCCAGGCCGGGTTCGGCGTGGTCGGGCCAAGGATGATGTCGACTTCATTAAAGGCAGCCATGAAGTCGTTCTTGATCAGGCGACGGATCTTCTGCGCCTTCAGGTAGTAGGCGTCGTAGTAACCGGCCGACAGGGCGTAGGCACCGACCATGATCCGGCGCTGCACTTCGCTGCCGAAACCTTCGCCACGGGAGCGCTTGTACAGGTCTTCCAGGTTTGCCGGGTTCTCGCAGCGGTAGCCGAAGCGCACGCCGTCGAAACGCGACAGGTTGGAGGAGGCTTCCGCCGGCGCGATCACGTAGTACGCCGGGATGGCGTGCTGCATGTTCGGCAGGCTGATTTCCTTGATCACGGCGCCGAGCTTTTCCAGCTCCTTGACGCTGTTGTGGATCAGCTCGGCGATGCGCGGGTCGAGGCCGGCGCTGAAGTATTCCTTGGGTACGCCGATGCGCAGGCCCTGCAGCGAGCCGTTGAGGCTGGCGCTGTAGTCCGGCACCGGTTCGTCGATGCTGGTGGAGTCCTGCGGGTCGAAGCCGGCCATGCCTTGCAGCAGGATCGCGCAGTCCTCGGCGGTGCGCGCCAGCGGGCCGCCCTGATCGAGGCTGGAGGCGTAGGCGATCATGCCCCAGCGCGAAACGCGACCGTAGGTCGGTTTCAGGCCGGTGAGGTTGGTCAATGCAGCCGGCTGGCGGATCGAGCCGCCGGTGTCGGTGCCGGTGGCGGCAGGCAGCAGGCGCGCAGCGACCGCGGCCGCCGAACCGCCGGACGAGCCGCCCGGAACGCGTTCCAGGTTCCACGGGTTTTTCGCCGCGCCGTAATAGCTGGTCTCGTTGCCCGAGCCCATGGCGAATTCGTCCATGTTGGTCTTGCCCAGGGTCACGGTCCCGGCGGCGGCCAGCTTGGCGACCACGGTGGCGTCGTAGGGCGCCTTGAAATTGTCGAGCATCTTCGAGCCGCAGCTGGTGCGGATGCCCTGGGTGCAGAACAGGTCCTTGTGGGCGATCGGCGCGCCGAGCAGGGCGCCGCTCTCACCGTTCGCGCGACGGGCGTCAGCGGCCTTGGCCTGCTGCAGCGCGAGATCTTCGGTGAGGCTGATGAAGCTGTTGAGCTGCGGGTCGAGCTGGGTGATACGCGCCAGCAGGGTCTTGGTCAGCTCTTCGGAGGAAAACTTCTTGTCGGCGAGTCCGCGGGCGATCTCGGCCAGGGTCATGTGATGCATTGCAGGCTCTTTCCCTTTAGTCGATGACTTTCGGAACCAGGTACAGGCCGTTTTCGACCGCTGGTGCGATGGACTGATAGGCCTCGCGATGATTGGACTCGGTCACAACGTCTGCGCGCAGGCGCTGGCTGGCTTCCAGCGGGTGGGCCAGGGGCTCGATACCGTCGGTATCGACTGTCTGCATTGCATCCACCAGCCCGAGAATGCTGTTCAGGTCGCAGGTGATATGTGGAAGATCGGCTTCATTGAGGCCAAGGCTGGCCAGATGAGCGATTTTTTCCACGTCGGAGCGTTCAAGCGCCATGGGATTCTCCAGTGGAAAACAGAACGGATCTCGTCCGTGTGTTAGATTGTCGGAACACTACCGCATTTCTACGGTCATAAGGCCGCGATTGTGGGGGTTGGTGCACAGAAAAGCGGTCAATTTAACATATTGGCGCCTTGCCCAAAATCCCTGTCGTTGTTAGAGTTTGCCGCACTTTTTTACCCACGCGTTGCCTAGGGTCCCTTTCCCATGTTCAAGAAACTGCGTGGCATGTTTTCCAGCGATCTTTCCATTGACCTGGGCACTGCCAACACCCTTATTTACGTGCGCGAGCGCGGTATTGTCCTGAATGAACCATCGGTTGTGGCCATTCGGACCCACGGTAATCAGAAAAGTGTCGTGGCTGTCGGTACCGAAGCCAAGCGCATGCTCGGTCGTACTCCGGGCAACATTGCTGCCATTCGTCCGATGAAGGACGGCGTGATCGCCGACTTCAGTGTCTGCGAAAAGATGCTGCAATACTTTATCAACAAGGTTCACGAAAACAGTTTTCTGCAGCCCAGCCCTCGTGTGCTGATCTGCGTTCCATGCAAGTCCACCCAGGTCGAGCGTCGTGCCATCCGTGAATCGGCCCTCGGTGCCGGTGCCCGTGAAGTGTTCCTGATCGAAGAGCCGATGGCGGCCGCGATCGGTGCCGGCCTGCCGGTCGAAGAAGCCCGCGGTTCGATGGTCGTGGATATCGGTGGCGGTACCACCGAGATTGCCCTGATCTCCCTGAACGGTGTGGTTTACGCCGAATCCGTACGTGTCGGCGGCGACCGTTTCGACGAAGCGATCATCACCTACGTGCGTCGCAACTACGGCAGCCTGATCGGCGAATCCACCGCCGAGCGCATCAAGCAGGAAATCGGTACTGCCTACCCGGGTGGCGAAGTCCGTGAAGTCGACGTTCGTGGCCGTAACCTGGCCGAAGGCGTGCCACGCGCATTCACCCTGAACTCCAATGAAGTGCTGGAAGCTCTGCAAGAGTCCCTGGCAACCATCGTTCAGGCGGTGAAAAGCGCGCTGGAGCAATCGCCTCCGGAACTGGCTTCGGACATCGCCGAGCGCGGTCTGGTGCTGACCGGTGGTGGCGCCCTGCTGCGTGACCTGGACAAGTTGCTGGCCCAGGAAACCGGTCTGCCGGTGATCGTCGCCGAAGACCCGCTGACCTGCGTAGCCCGCGGCGGTGGCCGTGCATTGGAAATGATGGACAAACACACCATGGACCTGCTCTCCAGCGAATAATCGCGCCGGGTGCATCCATGTGTTCCGCTCGCAGGCAGCACTTTGCAGTGCTGCCTGTTGGCGTTTATCTTCTGTCATTCTGCTCCAGGCCGGTTTGAAGCCGTATGAATAAAGAGAACATTTGCCTGGGAGGAGCGGCTTATTAAACCGCTTTTCGCCAAAGGCCCCTCATTGGGCGTACGCCTGTTGGTGCTGGTCGTGCTATCGGTCGCGCTGATGGTGGTCGATGCCCGCTTCACACTGCTCAAGCCAGTGCGTAGCCAAATGTCGCTGGTGCTGATGCAGTCCTACTGGATCACCGACCTGCCACAACGGCTATGGCAGGGTGTGGCCAGCCAGTTTGGCAGCCGCACCGAACTGGTCGCCGAAAACGAAAAACTCAAGACCGAAAATCTGTTGCTCCAGGGCCGCATGCAAAAGCTTGCCGCCTTGACCGAGCAGAACGTTCGCCTGCGCGAGTTGCTCAACTCCTCCGCGCTGGTCAACGAGAAGGTCGAAGTGGCCGAGCTGATCGGCATGGACCCCAATCCCTTCACCCATCGCATCATCATCAACAAGGGTGAGCGCGACGGCGTGGTGCTCGGGCAACCGGTGCTCGATGCCCGTGGCCTGATGGGGCAGGTGGTCGAGCTGATGCCTTATACCTCCCGTGTGCTGCTGCTCACCGACACCACCCACAGCATTCCTGTCCAGGTGAACCGCAACGGTCTGCGGGCGATTGCCAGCGGTACCGGCAATCCGGAACGCCTTGAGCTGCGTCATGTGGCCGACACCGCGGACATCAAGGAAGGCGACTTGCTGGTCAGTTCCGGCCTGGGTCAGCGTTTCCCGGCGGGTTACCCGGTGGCGACGGTCAAGGAAGTGATCCATGACTCCGGCCAGCCATTTGCCATAGTACGCGCTGTGCCGACGGCCGCCTTGAACCGCAGCCGTTACCTGTTGCTGGTGTTCAGCGATAACCGCACCGCCGAAGAGCGTGCCAACGATGCCGCCCAGGCTCAGGAAGCGCAGGACCAGCAGGGCGGCACCGCCACGCCATTGGTCCCGGCGACCGTGCCCAAGCCTGTCGTGCCCGCAACGCCGGCCACTGCGACCGCTCCTGCCGCACCAGCCGCTGCACCCGCGACGCCAGCCGCCACGACACCGGTCAAACCCGTGGCCCATCCGGCTCCGGTCAAGCCCGCGGCCACCAGACCCGCCGCGCCCAAGCCGCCTGCAGCGGCCCCGGCCCCCACGGGAGGAAGAGAATAATGTCCCGAAACGGCTGGATAGTCTGGCTGACCTTCGCCATCGGCATGCTGCTCAGCGTGTCGCCTTTGCCACAATTCATGGAAATCCTGCGCCCGCTCTGGCTGGCCTTGCTGCTGGCGTTCTGGGCCCTGGCCCTGCCGCACAAGGTCGGCATGGTCACGGCCTGGTGCCTGGGGCTGGCCGAGGATGTGCTGTACGGCACGTTGCTGGGGCAGAACGCGCTGATCCTGACCCTGATCACCTTCCTGGTGCTGTCGTTGCAACAGCGCTTGCGCATGTTCCCGATGTGGCAGCAAAGCCTGGTGATCCTGGTGATCTTCGGCCTGGCGCAACTGGTCCAGCTGTGGCTCAGCGCTTTGACCGGCAACCGTCAACCGACCCTTGCACTGGTGCTGCCGGCATTGGTCAGTGCCTTGCTCTGGCCTTGGGTCAGCTTCGGTTTGCGCGGGTTGCGCCGACGTTTCAAAATCAACTGATTCGGTCAGGCATTTGCCCGTACCTCGACAGGGAGATGTCTTGATGAAATCGCTTTACCTCGCCTCAGGCTCGCCGCGTCGACGGGAACTGCTCACGCAGATCGGTGTGCCTTTTGCCGCCATCAGCGCGGATATCGATGAAACCCCTCTCCCCGATGAAAACCCAGCGGCCTATGTCGAGCGCCTGGCGCGCGACAAGGCGGCGGCCGGGTATGCGCTGATCGCCGATGGCCAGTCTGCGGCCTGTGTCCTGGGCGCCGACACCGCGGTGGTCCTTGATGGGCAGATCCTGGGCAAGCCCTTGGACCAGGCCGATGCGCAGTCGATGCTCATGGCTCTGTCGGATCGCGAACATGAAGTGCTGACCGCCATTGCCGTGCTCGATGACCAGTGCTGCGAGTCGCGGGTGATCCGCAGCCTGGTGCGCTTCCGGGCGATCGGCGATGACGAGGCGGCCCGCTACTGGGCCAGCGGCGAGCCCCGCGACAAGGCTGGCGGCTATGGCATCCAGGGGCTTGCGGCGGTATTCGTGGCAGGGCTCAATGGCAGTTATTCCGCTGTCGTCGGCTTGCCGGTATGCGAAACCGCAGAATTACTTGGCCATTTCGGCATACCCTGTTGGCAAAACCTTGCAGTGCGCTAAGCGCCGTACCTACCGATGCGGCCATCCATAGTGAATATGCCTGAACGAGACCCTGCCATGAGTGAAGAGATTCTGATCAACATCACGCCGATGGAGTCGCGCGTGGCGGTGGTCGAAAACGGTGTGCTGCAAGAAGTCCATGTCGAGCGGACCCAGCGTCGCGGGATTGTCGGCAATATCTATAAAGGCAAGGTGGTCCGGGTTCTGCCCGGCATGCAGGCGGCGTTCGTCGATATCGGCCTGGATCGCGCGGCGTTCATTCATGCCTCGGAAATCTCCCTGCGCGAAGGGCCGGCGGTGGAAAGCATCGGCGCCCTGGTCCATGAAGGGCAGAGCCTGGTGGTGCAGGTGACCAAGGACCCGATCGGCTCCAAGGGCGCGCGCCTGACCACCCAGCTGTCGATCCCTTCGCGCTACCTGGTGTACATGCCGCGCACCGCCCATGTCGGCATCTCTTTGAAGATCGAGGACGAAGCCGAGCGCGAGCGCCTGAAACAGGTGGTCAGCGATTGCGTGGCCCAGGAAGGCATCAAGGAAGCCGGTGGTTTCATCCTGCGTACCGCCGCCGAGGGCGCGGGTGCCGACGAAATCATGATGGACATCCGTTACCTGCGCCGCTTGTGGGACCAGATCGGCGCGCAGATCAAGACCATCGGCGCCCCCAGTGTCATTTACGAAGACCTGGGCCTGGCCCTGCGTACCCTGCGTGATCTGGTCAGCCCGAAGATCGAGAAGATCCGCATCGATTCCCGGGAAACCTTCCAGAAAACCACGCAATTCGTCGCCGAACTGATGCCGGAAATCGCCGATCGCCTGGAACACTATCCGGGCGAGCGGCCGATCTTCGACCTGTATGGCGTCGAAGACGAAATCCAGAAAGCCCTGGAGCGCAAGGTACCGCTCAAGTCCGGCGGTTACCTGGTGGTCGACCCGGCGGAAGCCATGAGCACCATCGACGTCAACACCGGGGCTTTCGTCGGTCACCGCAACCTCGAAGAAACCATCTTCAAGACCAATCTCGAAGCGGCGACCGCCATTGCCCGCCAGCTGCGCCTGCGCAACTTGGGCGGGATCATCATCATCGACTTCATCGACATGGAAGATGAAGAACACCAGCGACAGGTGCTGCGCACTCTGGAAAAACAGCTGGAGCGCGATCACGCCAAGACCAATATCATCGGCATTACCGAGTTGGGCCTGGTGCAGATGACCCGCAAGCGTACCCGGGAAAGTCTTGAGCAGGTGCTCTGCGAGCCCTGCAGCAGCTGCCAGGGCCGCGGTAAGCTGAAAACCCCGGAAACCATCTGCTACGAAATCTTCCGGGAAATCCTCCGGGAAGCGCGGGCCTATCAGGCCGAAGGTTATCGGGTCCTGGCGAACCAGAAAGTGGTCGACCGGCTGCTCGACGAAGAGTCGGGCAACGTCGCGGAGCTGGAGGCCTTTATCGGCCGGACCATCCGTTTTCAGGTCGAAACCATGTATTCCCAGGAACAATACGACGTGGTGCTGCTCTGAGTCCGCGTACCCTACATTTACCGGATACAGCTGGCCCCGGTTTTCACATGACTCTTGCCACGGGGGCCAACTGACATGGAGCGTCTGATGCGCTTTCTTGCTGCTCTGACCCGCTGGGGGCTGGGGCTTTGTGCGTTACTGCTGGTGCTGACGGCCTTGTACGTCAGCCTGGGTCGGGAGCTGACCCCGCTGGTGGCCGAATATCGGGCCGAGGTCCAGGCCAAGGCTCAGGAAGCCTTGGGCATGCCGGTGCAGATCGGTCGGCTGGAAGGCAGCTGGAGCGGTTTCTCGCCCATCCTGCTGGCCCACGATGTGACAGTCGGAGAGGGCGCCAACGCCTTGCGCCTGGATCAGGTGCGGGTGGCGCCCGACCTGCCTGGCAGCGCCCTGGCGCGCCAACTGCGGGTCAAACACCTTGAATTCAGCGGCCTCAACCTGAGCCTGAAGGAAGGTCCGGATGGGCGCTGGGCGCTCGAAGGCCTGCCGGTGCAGGATAACCAGCCTCTCGACCCCGAGCAGTTGCTCAACCGCATGCAGATGGTCAGTGAGCTGTCGGTGCTCGACAGCCAGGTGACCCTGCAACCGCTCGATCATCCCGCGATTGCCTTGACCTACGTCGGCCTCAATCTGCGTGTTGGCCCCAGCCGTCAACGCCTGGATGCGCGCCTGACCCTGCCGGACGGTCAGCCCCTGGCTGTCAGCTTGCGCACGCGAATCCGCGCCAGTACCTGGCGCGAAGGGCAGGCCGACGCTTACCTGAGCCTGCCGCAAAGCGACTGGGCGAAATGGCTGCCGCCGCGCGTGACCCAACAGTGGACGTTCTCCGAACTCAAGGCCGGTGGCGAGTTCTGGCTCAGTTGGGGCGATGGCCTGCTGCAGAGCATGGTCGCACGCCTGAACGCGCCGCAGGTCAGCGGGGCCTATGACGAGCGCAAACCGGTCACCGTGAAGAACCTGGCGCTCAATGCCTATTTCCAGCGCAACGAGCAGGGCCTCAGCGTCGCCTTCGACTCGCTGGCCATGAACATCGGCGAGACGCGCTGGGAGTCCCGCCTGCACCTGCAACAGACCGGTACCGTCAACAGTGCCGAAGAACTCTGGCACTTGCAGGCCGACCGCCTCGACCTGACGCCGATCACGCCGGTCCTGGATGCCTGGGCGCCGTTGCCGGAAAAGGTCGCGACCCTCATCGACAGCCTCAAGGTCACGGGCGCGCTGCGCAACATCCTGTTCG
Organism: Pseudomonas sp. GW821-FHT09E12; assembly: GCF_059416085.1. Lineage (NCBI taxonomy): Bacteria > Pseudomonadati > Pseudomonadota > Gammaproteobacteria > Pseudomonadales > Pseudomonadaceae > Pseudomonas > Pseudomonas sp. GW821-FHT09E12. The sequence continues at coordinate 201,693 of NZ_JBWKOM010000003.1, forward strand.
ACTTCCGGCCGCAGGTCAGCGGCGATCAGCGCCTGAGTTTTGCCGCCAACCTGGAGCAGGTCGGGTTCAACGCCTATCGCGGCGCGCCGGCGGCCCGTAACGTCAGCGGCAGCATCAGCGGCGACCTGGGGCAGGGCGAGCTGCGCATGGACAGCAAGGACTTTGCCTTGCACCTGGACCCGATCTTCGCCAAGCCCTGGCAATACCTGCAGGCCAATGCCCGGCTGACCTGGAAGCTCGATCAGCAGGGGTTCACCCTGATCGCGCCGTACCTCAAGGTCCTGGGCGAGGAGGGCAAGATCGCCGGCGACTTCCTGATCCGCCTGCATTTCGACCACACCCAGGAAGACTATATGGACCTGCGGGTCGGTCTGGTCGATGGCGACGGTCGTTATACCGCCAAGTACCTGCCCGAGGTGCTCAGCCCGGCCCTGGACGAATGGCTGCGCACGGCAATCCTCAAGGGCGCGGTGGATGAAGGTTTCTTCCAGTACCAGGGTTCGCTGAACCATGGTGCAGCCGACACCGCGCGCAGCATCAGCCTGTTCTTCAAGGTGCACGATGCCGAGCTGGCCTTCCAGCCGGGCTGGCCGCACATCGGCAAGGTCAGCGGCGATGTGTTCATCGAAGACAGCGGTGTGCGCATCCTGGCCAGCCAGGGTCAGTTGCTCGACACCCAGGTGAAGGATGTCTACGTCAATATTCCCCATGTGTCCGCGGGACAAAGCCCCCACATGTTTATCGACGGCGAGTTCGCCGGCGGCCTGGGCGATGGCTTGAAGATCCTTCAGGAAGCGCCGATCGGCACGGGCCCGACCTTTGCCGGCTGGCAGGGCGATGGCGACCTGCAGGGCAAGCTGAAACTGGATATCCCGCTGGTCAAGGGCGAAGAACCGAAGGTGCTGGTGGACTTCAAGACCAGCAAGGCACGGTTCAAGTTGAGTGAGCCGGAGCTGGAGTTGAGCCAGCTTAAGGGCGATTTCCGCTTCGACAGCAGCAAAGGGTTGAGCGGCCAGGGCATCAGCGCCCAGGCCTTCGAGCGCCCGGTGACCGCGCAGATTTTTGCCGACGGTCGCCCCGGCAAGCTCGATACCCGGGTCGTCGCCAAGGGCCAGGTGTCGGTCAATAAGCTCACGGAGTGGCTGAAATACAACCAGCCACTGCCGGTTTCCGGTGACATTCCCTACCAGTTGCAGCTCAACCTCGATGGCGCGGACAGCCAACTGATGGTCAGCTCCAGCCTCAAGGGGGTTGCCGTCGACTTGCCAGCGCCTTTCGGCATGACGGCCAGCCAGGGACGTGACAGTGTATTGCGCATGACCTTGCAGGGCGCCGAGCGGCGTTACTGGTTCGATTACGGCGATCTGGCCAACTTTACCTTCGCCGCGCCGAGCGGCAATTTTGCCGATGGCCGTGGCGAGTTGTTCCTCGGCGAGGGCGATGCCGTGCTGCCGGGGGCCAAGGGCCTGCGGGTACGCGGCGTACTGTCGGAACTGGACGTGGAGCCGTGGAAGGCGCTGGTCGATCGGTATGCCGGGCAGGACGCGGGCGGTAGCGCCAAGCAACTGCTCAGCGGCGCCGACTTCCGGGTCGGCAAGCTCCGCGGTTTCGGCACGACCCTGGACGAGGCCCGCGTGCAGTTGACGCGCAAACCGTCCTCCTGGGCCCTGCAGCTCGACAGCCAGCAAGCCAAGGGCAACGTGGCGATTCCCGATGCCAAGGCGGCGCCGATGGCGATCAATCTGCAATATGTGCGCCTGCCGGCCGCCGATCCGACGGTGCAGGCCGACGAGAACGCACCGGACCCGCTGGTCTCGGTTGACCCGAAGAAAGTCCCGGCGCTGGATCTCTCGATCAATCAGCTGTACCAGGGCAACGACCTGATCGGCGCCTGGTCGCTGAAAGTGCGCCCGACCGCCAAGGGCATGGCTTTCAACAGCCTCGACCTGGGCCTCAAGGGCATGGTCCTGCAAGGCTCCGGCGGCTGGGAAGGCGAACCCGGCGCGGCCACCAGCTGGTACAAAGGCCGCCTGGGCGGCAAGAACCTGGCGGACGTGCTCAAGGGCTGGGGCTTTGCGCCGACCGTGACCAGTGAAGAGTTCCACCTGGATGTGGACGGGCGCTGGCCTGGCTCGCCGGCCTGGGTCGGGCCCAAGCGGTTCTCGGGCAGCCTGGATGCGACCCTGCGCAAAGGTCAGTTCGTGGAAGTCGAAGGCGGGGCGCAGGCCTTGCGGGTATTCGGCCTGCTGAACTTCAATTCCATCGGCCGGCGCCTGCGCCTGGACTTCTCCGACCTGTTCGGCAAGGGCCTGAGCTACGACCGGGTCAAGGGCTTGCTGGTGGCCAGCAACGGTGTCTACGTGACCCGTGAGCCGATCACCCTGACCGGGCCGTCGAGCAACCTGGAACTCAATGGCACCCTGGATCTGGTGGCCGACCAGGTGGATTCGAAGCTGCTGGTGACGCTGCCGGTGACCAACAACCTGCCGATCGCCGCGCTGATCGTCGGTGCGCCGGCGGTCGGCGGGGCGCTGTTCCTGATCGACAAGCTGATCGGCGACCGGGTGTCGCGCTTCGCCAGCGTCCAGTACAGCGTCAAGGGGCCCTGGAAGGACCCGAAAATCACCTTCGACAAACCTTTTTGAAAAACCGCGGCCCGGGCCTATGGAGTAGCATGGCCACATATCCAACCTGGAGTGCGCCATGTCCCTTGCGGTGATTCAAATGGTCAGCCAGAGCGACGTTCTGGCCAATTTGCAGCAGGCGCGAAACCTGCTGGAGCAGGCTGCTGCCGGCGGTGCGCGCCTGGCCGTGCTGCCGGAGAACTTCGCCGCCATGGGGCGCCGAGACGCGGCGGCCATCGGTCGGGCCGAGGCCCGGGGCGAAGGCCCGATCCTGCCCTGGTTGAAACAGGCCGCCCGCGACCTCAAGTTATGGATAGTCGCCGGCACCTTGCCGCTGCCTCCGGTGGACCAGCCGGAGACCAAGGCCCGTGCCTGCTCGCTGCTGATCGACGAGCACGGCGAGCAAGTGGCGCGTTACGACAAGCTGCATCTGTTCGACGTCGACGTGGCCGACAATCGCGGCCGTTACCGGGAGTCGGATGACTATGCTCATGGAGAGCAGGTGGTGGTGGCGGATACGCCGGTGGGCCGGGTTGGCCTGACCGTGTGCTACGACCTGCGTTTTCCGGAGCTGTACAGCGAATTGCGAGCCGCCGGGGCGGAGCTGATCAGCGCTCCTTCGGCGTTCACCGCCGTGACCGGCGCGGCGCATTGGGACGTATTGATCCGCGCCCGGGCCATCGAAACCCAGTGCTACCTGCTGGCGGCGGCGCAAGGCGGCATTCATCCGGGACCCCGGGAGACCTTCGGCCATGCGGCCATCGTCGACCCCTGGGGCCGGGTGCTGGCGCAGCAGGATCAAGGCGAGGCCGTGCTGCTGGCCGAGCGCGACAGCAGCGAACAGGCGTCCATCCGGGCGCGCATGCCGGTGGCCAGTCACCGGCGCTTTTTCTCGCAAGGCGCGCAGCGACTTGCTTAAGAACGACGAATTTAAGGCGTAAAGCATATGAGCGGGTTGTTATCTTCAGTCAGTGAACACCTTCTGGCGCCCGGTGGCGTGACCCTGGAAAGCCTGCAGGGCGTGCTCGGCGATCTGGCCGGCCCGGGTATCGATGCCGCCGACCTGTATTTCCAGGGGCAGATTTCCGAGTCCTGGTCGCTGGAAGACGGCATCGTCAAGGAAGGCAGCTTCAATCTGGACCAGGGCGTTGGCGTGCGGGCGCAATCGGGTGAGAAAACCGGTTTTGCCTACAGCAATGCCATCACCCTCGAAGCGCTCGGCCTGGCTGCCCGGGCCGCGCGCTCGATTTCCCGCGCCGGGCAGAACGGTACCGTGCAGGCCTTTACCACCCAGGACGTGGCCCAGCTGTATGCGCCGGACAACCCCCTGGAAGTCATCAGCCGCGCGGAAAAGGTCGAGCTGCTCAAGCGTGTCGACGCCGCGACCCGTGCTCTCGATCCACGTATCCAGCAGGTCAGCGTCAGCATGGCCGGGGTCTGGGAGCGCATCCTGGTGGCCTCCACCGATGGTGGCCTGGCGGCGGATGTGCGGCCGCTGGTGCGCTTCAACGTCAGCGTGATCGTCGAGCAGAACGGTCGCCGCGAACGTGGCGGTCATGGCGGCGGCGGGCGTACCGACTACCGTTATTTCCTCAGTGAAGACCGCGCCATGGGGTACGCCCGTGAGGCATTGCGCCAGGCCCTGGTCAATCTGGAAGCCATCCCCGCGCCAGCCGGCACCTTGCCGGTGGTACTGGGTTCGGGCTGGTCCGGCGTGCTGTTGCACGAAGCAGTGGGGCATGGCCTGGAAGGCGATTTCAACCGCAAGGGCAGCTCGGCCTACAGTGGCCGCATGGGTGAAATGGTGGCCTCGAAACTCTGCACCATCGTCGACGACGGCACCCTGGCCGGGCGGCGCGGCTCGCTGAGCGTCGATGACGAAGGCACCCCGACCGAATGCACCACCCTGATCGAGAACGGTGTGCTCAAGGGCTACATGCAGGACAAACTCAATGCCCGCCTGATGGGCGTGGCCCGCACCGGCAACGGTCGTCGCGAATCCTATGCGCACCTGCCGATGCCGCGCATGACCAACACCTACATGCTGGGTGGCGAAAGCGATCCGGCGGAAATCATTGCTTCGGTGAAAAAGGGTATCTATTGCGCCAATCTGGGTGGCGGTCAGGTGGACATCACCAGTGGCAAGTTCGTGTTCTCCACCAGCGAGGCGTATCTGATCGAAGACGGCAAGATCACCGCGCCAGTCAAGGGCGCGACCCTGATCGGCAACGGGCCGGAAGCCATGAGCCGGGTGTCGATGGTCGGTAACGACCTGGCGCTGGACAGTGGTGTGGGGACCTGTGGCAAGGATGGGCAGTCGGTGCCGGTGGGTGTTGGCCAGCCGACCTTGAAGATCGATGCGATCACCGTGGGTGGCACGGGCGCTTAAGAAGTGAAGCGGCGGGTGAGTTGCCGGGCAACCCACCCGAGTCGAGGCTCAGCGCAGGCCGCGTTGAGTCTCGTCCAGCTCGCGGATGTATTTGAAGATTTTACGGCTGGAGGCAGGCGGCTTGTTATGGGCCACCTCATGCTGGGCCTGACGGATCAGGGAGCGCAGCTGCTGACGATCCGCTTCTGGATAGTCGGTGACGAACTTTTCCAGGACCGCGTCATCGCCCGCGATCAAGCGATCGCGCCAGCGCTCCAGGCCATGGAAACGTTCGTTGTACTGGCGAGTCGAGGCGTCGAGTTGGTCCAGCAGCACCAGGATCGCGCTGGTGTCCTGATCGCGCATCAGCTTGCCGATGAATTGCAGGTGGCGTTTGCGCGCGATATGGGCGACATGCTTGGGCGCATCCGCCAGGGCCCGGCGCAGGGCGTCGGTCAACGGCAGTTTGTTCAGCAAGTCGGGCTTGAGTGTTGTAAGGCGCTCGCCGAGATCAACCAGAGCATGCAGCTCGCGTTTGACCTGGGATTTGCTTTTCTCCCCATCGAGGGAGTCGTCGTAAGAATCAACCATGGTGGCAGTCCGCAAAGAAACGCCGCCATGATAACCAGTCGGGGGCCGCTTGTCCGGCCCGGTCGCTCGAAGGCCTTAACCGAAAGCAGAATTTGAGTGGAGAAAACCATGAGTGCAGCACAAAGCGTCGGCCCGCAGGCTTTGCCGGCACTGCAGGAACAAGTCGAGCAGATCATCGCCGAGGCCAAGCGCCAGGGTGCCAGTGCCTGCGAAGTGGCGGTTTCTCTGGAGCAGGGCCTGTCGACTTCGGTTCGCCAGCGGGAAGTGGAAACCGTCGAGTTCAATCGCGACCAGGGCTTTGGCATCACGCTCTATGTCGGCCAGCGCAAGGGCTCGGCCAGTACCTCGGCCAGTGGTCCCGAGGCGATTCGCGAAACCGTCGCCGCGGCCCTGGCCATCGCCAAACACACCTCGGAAGACGAAAGCTCGGGGTTGGCCGATGCCGCCCTGATGGCCCGGGACGTGCCGGACTTCGACCTGTTCCACGCCTGGGACATAACCCCGGAGCAAGCCATCGAGCAGGCGCTGGCCTGTGAGGCTGCGGCTTTTGCCGCCGACAGCCGGATCAAGAACGCTGACGGCACCACCCTGAGCACCCACCAGGGCTGCCGTGTGTACGGCAACAGCCACGGTTTTATCGGCGGTTATGCTTCGACTCGGCACAGCTTGAGTTGCGTGATGATCGCCGAGGCCGACGGCCAGATGCAGCGTGACTATTGGTATGACGTCAATCGCCAGGGCCATCTGTTGACGGACCCGGTGACCATCGGCCAGCGCGCCGCGCAACGTGCTGCGAGCCGCCTGGGCGCCCGCCCGGTGCCGACCTGCGAAGTGCCGGTGCTGTTTTCCGCGGAACTGGCCGGCGGTCTGTTCGGCAGCTTCCTGGGGGCGATTTCAGGCGGCAACCTGTACCGCAAATCGTCCTTCCTCGAGGGTGCGCTGGGGCAGCGACTGTTCCCCGAGTGGCTGACCATCGATGAGCGTCCGCACTTGATGCGCGCCCTGGGTAGTTCGGCGTTCGACGGCGATGGCCTGGCCACTTACGCCAAGCCTTTCGTCGAGAACGGCGAACTGGTGTCCTACGTGCTGGGGACTTATTCCGGGCGCAAGCTCGGCCTGCCCAGCACCGCCAACGCCGGTGGCGTGCACAACCTGTTCGTCACCCATGGCGAGGAAGACCAGGCGGCCTTGCTGCGCCGCATGGGCCGGGGCCTGCTGGTCACCGAACTGATGGGCCACGGGCTGAACATGGTCACCGGCGATTATTCCCGGGGCGCGGCCGGTTTCTGGGTGGAAAATGGCGAAATCCAGTTCGCTGTCCAGGAGGTGACCATTGCCGGCAACATGCGTGACATGTTCAAGCAGATCATCGCCGTCGGTAACGATTTGGAGTTGCGCAGCAACATCCGCACCGGTTCGGTATTGATCGAACGCATGACGGTCGCTGGCAGCTAAGTCGTAACGGCGTCAGCGAAAGCGCGCGTCCCGTCCGGGGCGCGCGCTTTTTTATTGCCCGGTTTTTTTGAACGTTGACGATCCAGGTAGGAGCGAGCTTGCTCGCGAAGCGCATTGCTTGGCGCCGCATCCTTGTCTGAAAAAACGCTATCGCGAGCAAGCTCGCTCCTACAGGGAGGGGGGGGCGAGCTTGTTTTGATTCTCAATATCATATAATAATAAATCTCATTATCGAATGAGCCCAGGTCATGAGTTCTGCCTTGCACGAGCAGCCTTACCTCGAAAGCTGGCGTTGGATGAGTCGCCAGATCCGTTGTGCCCTCGATCCGGACGAGCCGCGCCTGATCGAGCATTACCTGGCCGAAGGGCGCTATCTGGCGTGTTGCACCGCCACCTCGCCCTGGCTGATCGCCGAAACTTCATTCCGCCTGCTGCTCGATACCGCCACCGATACCGCGCTGCCCTGGCATTGGCGCAGCCAGTGCCTGGACCAGGCCTGGCGCCCGTTGCGTGACCTGGAACGCCTGTCTTTCTGCAAATGCCGGCTCAAACGCTGGCAAAGCCATGCCTGGCAACTGGCGACTTGCTCGTTGCTGCCATCCATTCCCCTTATCGAACTGGTGCAAGGATTTCCCGATGAGTAATACCCGTATCGAACGCGACAGCATGGGCGAACTGCATGTTCCGGAGCAGGCGCTGTATGGCGCACAGACCCAGCGCGCGGTGGATAACTTTCCCATCAGCCACCAGCGCATGCCGGCGCAGTTCATCCGCGCGCTGATCCTGGCCAAGGCGGCCGCGGCCAAGGCCAACGTTGAACTCAAGCAACTGAGCGAATCCCAGGGCAAGGCCATAGTCGATGCTGCCCAGGGCTTGCTGGAAGGCGACTTCATGCAGCATTTCCCGGTGGATATCTTCCAGACCGGGTCCGGCACCAGTTCCAACATGAACGCCAACGAAGTCATTGCCACCCTGGCCAGCCGTTTGCTCGGCGAACCGGTCAACCCCAACGACCATGTGAACTGCGGGCAGAGCAGCAACGACATCATTCCGACCACCATCCACGTCAGCGCCGCGCTGGGCTTGCACGAACAACTGCTGCCGGCGCTGGTGCACCTGGTGCAAGTCATCGAGCGCAAGGCGGTCGAGGTCCATCCCTTCATCAAGACCGGCCGCACCCACCTGATGGACGCGATGCCAGTGCGTATGAGCCAGGTGCTGGAAGGCTGGGCGCAGCAGCTCAAGGCCAATATCGGTCACCTGCAGGATCTGCTGCCGAGCCTGCAATCCCTGGCGCAGGGTGGCACGGCCGTGGGCACCGGGATCAACGCTCACCCGCAGTTCGCCGCGGGTTTCAGCCGGCAGTTGAGCAGCCTGACCCAGGTGCAGTTCACCCCAGGCAAGAACCTGTTCGCCCTGATCGGCTCCCAGGACACCGCGGTGGCGGTCTCGGGCCAGCTCAAGGCTATCGCGGTCACCTTGATGAAGATCGCCAACGACCTGCGCTGGATGAACTCCGGGCCGTTGGCCGGCCTCGGCGAAATCGAGCTGGAAGGGCTGCAACCGGGGTCTTCGATCATGCCTGGCAAGGTCAACCCGGTGATTCCGGAGGCCACGGCGATGGTGGCGGCCCAGGTGATCGGCAACGACACCACGATCACGGTGGCGGGGCAGTCGGGCAACTTCGAGCTGAACGTCATGCTGCCGATCATCGCCCAGAACCTGTTGAGCAGCATCGAGTTGCTGGCCAATTCCAGCCGCCTGCTGGCGGACAAGGCGATTGCCAGCTTCAAGGTCAACGAGCCCAAGCTCAAGGAGGCGCTGTCGCGCAACCCGATCCTGGTCACGGCGCTCAACCCGATCATCGGCTACCAGAAGGCCGCTGAAATCGCCAAGACCGCCTACAAGCAGGGGCGCCCGGTGATCGATGTCGCCCTTGAACACACTGATCTGTCACGCAGCCAGCTGGAGATCCTGCTCGACCCGGAAAAACTCACCGCGGGCGGCGTGTAAATCCCGACATTGCTTTGGAGGTTCACCATGGAGCACTGGAAACGCACGATCGAAAGGGCAAATCGTTTCTTCATGCAGGGCGACCTGGTGGATGCCCGCGAGTATTACTTGCAGGCCCTGGCCCTGGCGCAGGTGTTGTTCGAGCGCTGGAGCGATGCCGACGAAGCGGTGGCGGCCTGTGTCATCTCCCATCACAACCTGGCGGACCTGCACCTGCGCCTGAACCAGCCGGAGGAGAGCGCGGAGTACCTCTGCGCCATCCATCAGCGGTTGTTGCAGACCATGCAGGACAGCCGCCTGGCGCCGGCGCTGCGGGAAGCCGCGCTGCGCCAGAGCAGCAAGACTTACGTCGAGTTACTCAACTTCATCAGTGAGCACGGTGAATACCCCCGTACGCATCGCCTGCTGGAGAGCAATGTCGCGCAATCGACTGCCGGCACCGCGACCCCGAATGCCCCTCATTACGGAGCACATTGATATGTCCTTTACCTTGCCTGCATTGCCCTACGCCTACGACGCCCTGGAACCGCACATCGATGCGCAGACCATGGAAATTCACTACACCAAGCATCACCAGACCTACATCAACAACCTCAACGCGGCCGTGGAAGGCACCGAATGGGCCGACTGGTCGGTGGAAAAACTGGTGGCCGGGGTCCAGCAATTGCCGGAGAAGCTGCGTGCAGCGGTGATCAACCAGGGCGGTGGTCACGCCAACCATTCGCTGTTCTGGGCGGTGATGGCGCCGAGCGGCGGAGGCAAGCCAAGCGGTGCGCTGGGCCAGGCGATCGACGAGCAGCTGGGCGGTTTCGAGAGTTTCAAGGAGGCCTTCACCAAGGCCGCGCTCACGCGTTTTGGCAGCGGTTGGGCCTGGCTCAGCGTGACCCCGCAAAAGACCCTGGTCGTCGAGAGCAGCGGCAACCAGGACAGCCCGTTGATGAACGGCAATACCCCGATTCTCGGTCTGGACGTGTGGGAGCACGCCTATTACCTGCGTTACCAGAACCGGCGGCCGGAATACATCAATGCGTTCTACAACGTGATCAATTGGCCTGAAGTAGCCCAGCGCTATCAGGCCGCACTGGTTTGAGCCCCCTCCTGTAAAAAGACCTAAGGCTGACTATGGGCACTGAAACACTGACGATCAGCAGCGGGCGGATGTTTCGTTACGCATTCGGTTCGCTGTTGCTGTTGGCGGGTACTGCATTGCTGGTTGCCCAGGGCTTGTCCTGGCTGGACCTGGAGCCGCGCTTGTTGCGTGCATTGCAGGGTGGGGCGGTCTGTGCCCTGGGAACCGCGCTGGGGGCAGTACCAGTGTTGGTCATTCGCAAGATGCCGCTGGCGCTGAGTGACACCCTGTTGGGATTCGGCGCCGGGGTGATGCTGGCGGCTACGGCCTTTTCGTTGATCGTGCCCGGGATCGCCGCGGCGGAAAAACTCGGACTGTCGCTCTGGGCTTCGAGTGGCCTGATCAGCTTCGGCATCATGCTCGGTGCTTTGGGGGTGTTTCTGGTGGACCGCAAAGTCTCGGGAGGCAACCCGGAGAAACTGGTGGGCACCCTTGAGCATCCGGTCATCCCGCCGCGAATCTGGCTGTTTGTGTTTGCCATCATCGCCCACAACATTCCCGAAGGAATGGCCGTAGGTGTTTCCGCGGGTGGCGGAATGCCGGAGGCGGACAGCCTGGCCATGGGCATCGCCTTGCAGGATGTGCCGGAAGGCCTGGTGATTGCTTTGGTGTTGGCTGGCGCCGGCATGTCCAGGGTCAAGGCATTCCTGATCGGCGCCGCTTCAGGCCTGGTGGAGCCCGTGTTCGCGTTGCTTTGTGCGTGGCTGGTGAGCTTGGCCGAGATGCTGTTGCCGCTCGGGCTGGCGTTGGCGGCGGGGGCGATGCTGCTGGTGGTGACCCATGAAGTGATTCCCGAATCCCGACGCAACGGTCATGAGAAGCTGGCCAGCCTGGGCTTGTGTGTCGGCTTTTGCCTGATGATGGTCATGGATACGGCACTCGCTTGAGTGCTTTTGCGGCAGGTTTGCCTTGCCGACCTTACTCGCCTTCGTCGAAGAAGTTGTTGATCAGTGCCACCAGCGCTTCCAGCGCCTCCTGCTCCTGTTCGCCTTCGGTCTTCAGGTGAATCCTGGTGCCCTTGCCGGCGGCCAGCATCATCATTGCCATGATGCTCTTGCCGTCGACCATCGACTCCGGCGTTCTCCCTGCGCGGATCTGGCAAGGAAACTGACCGGCCACGCCGACGAACTTTGCCGAGGCACGGGCATGCAGGCCCAGTTTGTTGATGATTTCAATTTCCAGAGCAGGCATCGCGGGGTAGATCCTTTCAGCTAAGGTCGCGGTGGCGAACCTGGACGTTCTTCAGGGACTTTTGCAGGACTTGGCCCAAGCGTTCGGTCAGGTAGACCGAGCGATGGTGGCCGCCCGTGCAGCCAATGGCAATAGTGACGTAGGCGCGGTTGCTGGCGGCGAAACGGGGCAACCATTTCAGCAGGTAGCTGGAGATGTCCTGGAACATTTCCTCGACGTCCGGCTGGGCGGCCAGGTATTCGGCAACCGGCTGGTCGAGCCCGGACTGGGCACGCAACTCGGGTTTCCAGTACGGGTTGGGCAGGCAGCGCACATCGAACACCAGGTCGGCATCGACCGGCATGCCACGCTTGAATCCGAAAGACTCCACCAGAAAGGCGGTGCCCGGCTCCGGTTGGTTCAACAGGCGCAACTTGATGGTATCGCGCAGTTGATACAGGTTCAGGTTGGTGGTGTTGACCTTGAGATCGGCCAGGTCGGCGATCGGTCCCAGCAGGTGGCTTTCGTCCTGGATCGCCTCGGCCAGCGAGCGATTGTTGCTGCTCAAGGGGTGGCGGCGGCGGGTTTCGGAAAAGCGCTTGAGCAGGGTTTCTTCGTCAGCATCCAGGTACAGCACATCGCACTGGATATGCCGGCTGCGGACTTCCTCGAGCAGTTCGGGGAAGCGTGACAGGTGGCTGGGCAGGTTGCGGGCGTCGATCGACACGGCGACCAGGGGCTGTGTCAGTTCGGTGTGGATCAACGCCCGTTCGGCCAGCTCGGGCAACAGCCCGGCCGGCAGGTTGTCGATGCAGTAATAGCCATTGTCCTCGAGTACATCGAGGGCGGTGCTTTTACCTGAGCCGGACCGGCCGCTGACGATGATCAAGCGCATGATTACTGACCGTTCTGTTCGTCCAGGACAACCTTGTACAAGGCTTCGTTGCTGGTGGCGCTGCGCAGTTTGTCGCGCACTTCTTTGCGGTCCAGCATGCTGGCAATCTGCCGGAGCAGTTCCAGGTGCGCATCGGTGGCGGCTTCCGGGACCAGCAGTACGAACAGCAGGTCGACCGGTGCGCCGTCGATGGCGTCGAAATCGATGGGAGCGTCCAGGTGCATCAGGGCACTGATGGGCGACTCACAGCCTTTGAGGCGGCAGTGTGGAATGGCGATGCCGTTGCCAAAACCGGTAGAGCCCAGTTTTTCACGGGCAATCAGGCTTTCGAAGACATCTTGCATCTCCAGATCAGGCACTTCGCGGCTGATCAGGTTGGCAATTTGTTCGAGGGCGCGTTTTTTACTGCCGCCCGGCACGTTCACTAGGGAACGGCCGGGGGTCAGGATGCTTTCAAGTCGGATCATGGGAGGGGAGTGTTAGCGACCCGTGCCTTGGAGAAGGTGGAGTTGCTTTTCCTTATGCTTTTTCAGTTGGCGGTCAAGCTTGTCCGTGAGCAAGTCGATTGCGGCATACATGTCGTCATGCTCTGCATTGGCGACGACTTCCCCACCATGGATGTGCAGCGTGGCCTCGATTTTCTGCTTCAGTTTTTCGACGGCCAGCGTTACCTGCACATTGGTAATCTTGTCAAAGTGCCGCTCAAGTCGGTCGAGTTTTTCGCCGATGTAAGCGCGCAGAGGTTCGGTCACTTCCAGTTGGTGTCCACTGATGTTGACTTGCATACAGCTTCTCCTTCGTTGCCAGTGCATAAAGCGGCAGGTCGATTGACCTGCCACTGGAACGCTGTGGCGAGCCCGGCGGCTACATCAACCGCTTCCGTTCGCTGGAAGGCGCGATCCCCAGGGATTCACGGTACTTGGCGACGGTACGACGGGCTACCTGAATGCCTTGTGCCTCCAGTAAACCAGCGATCTTGCTGTCACTCAACGGCTTTTTCTGATTTTCCGCGGCGACCAGTTTTTTGATGATCGCGCGGATCGCCGTGGACGAGCATTCACCGCCTTCGGAGGTACTTACGTGGCTGGAGAAAAAGTATTTCAGTTCATAAATGCCCCGTGGGGTATGCATGAATTTTTGCGTGGTCACCCGTGAAATCGTCGACTCGTGCATGCCGACTGCTTCGGCGATGTCATGCAGGACCAACGGTTTCATCGCCTCATCGCCGTACTCGAGGAAGCCGCGCTGATGCTCGACGATCTGGGTGGCGACTTTCATCAGGGTTTCGTTACGGCTCTGCAGGCTCTTGATGAACCAGCGGGCTTCCTGCAACTGGTTGCGCATGAAGGTGTTGTCGGCGCTGGTGTCGGCGCGCCGCACGAAGCCGGCGTACTGTGGGTTGACGCGCAGGCGCGGCACGGACTCCTGGTTCAACTCCACCAGCCAGCGTTCGTTGTCCTTGCGCACTATGACGTCGGGGACCACGTATTCGGCTTCGGTGGATTCGATTTGCGAGCCCGGCCGTGGGTTGAGGCTCTGTACCAGTTCGATGACTTGGCGCAGCTCGTCTTCCTTGAGCTTCATGCGCCGCATCAGCTGGCTGTAGTCGCGGCTGCCGAGCAGGTCGATGAAGTCGCTGACCAGGCGCTTGGCTTCAGTCAGCCAAGGGGTCTTGGCAGGCAGCTGGCGCAGTTGCAGCAGCAGGCATTCGCCCAGGTTGCGGGCGCCGATGCCGGCGGGCTCGAATTGCTGGATACGATGCAGGACAGCCTCGATTTCGTCGAGTTCGATGTCCAGTTCCGGATCGAAGGCTTCGAGAATTTCCTCGAGGGTTTCGTCCAGATAGCCTTGATTGTTGATGCAGTCGATCAGGGTCACGGCGATCAGGCGATCGGTGTCGGACATGGGCGCCAGGTTCAACTGCCAGAGCAGATGGCTCTGCAGGCTTTCGCCGGCCGAGGTGCGGGTGGTGAAATCCCACTCGTCGTCATCGTTGCTGGGCAGGCTGCTGGCGCTGGTCTGGTAGACGTCTTCCCAGGCGGTGTCGACCGGCAGGTCGTTGGGAATGCGTTCGTTCCATTCGCCGTCCTCGAGGTTGTCCACCGTCGGGGCGGTTTCCTGGTAGGAGGGTTCCTGGATATCGGTATTGGGTTTCTGCTCGGCGTTGTCGGCCAGCGGATCGGTGTTATCGAAGTCGTCGCCTTCTTCCTGGCGCTCGAGCATCGGGTTGGACTCCAGGGCCTCCTGGATTTCCTGTTGCAGGTCCAGGGTCGACAATTGGAGAAGGCGGATGGCCTGTTGCAGCTGCGGTGTCATCGTCAGCTGCTGGCCCATTCTGAGGACTAGCGATGGTTTCATGGCAGGGGCTTAACACCTTATTCGCCGGCGCACATGCGCCATCCACTACAGGGCGCGTGAGCGCCAAACATAAGCAAATTATATGCCTGAAACTGAAGTGTTTGCCTAGAGCGCTGTAACAATAAAAACAGCAGGGTTTTATTGGGGCGGGCGCTCTGGCGACCAGCCAAACACCTCAGGGCTTACAGGCGGAACTCATGGCCCAGGTAAACTTCCTTGACCAGCTCGTTGGCGAGGATGGTTTCGGCGTCGCCTTCGGCGATCAGTTGACCGTCGTTGACGATGTAGGCGGTTTCGCAGATATCCAGGGTTTCACGGACGTTGTGGTCGGTGATGAGCACGCCGATACCCTTGGCCTTCAGGTGATGAATGATCTGCTTGATGTCGCCTACCGAGATCGGGTCCACGCCGGCGAAAGGTTCGTCGAGCAGGATGAACTTGGGGGCGGTGGCCAGGGCGCGAGCGATTTCCACGCGGCGACGTTCACCGCCGGAAAGGCTCATGCCCAGGTTGTCGCGAATGTGGTTGATGTGGAACTCCTGCAGCAGGCTTTCCAGCTCCTGGCGACGGCCGGCCTTGTCGAGCTCCTTGCGGGTCTCGAGGATGGCCATGATGTTGTCGGCCACCGAAAGCTTGCGGAAGATCGAGGCTTCCTGCGGCAGGTAGCCGATCCCGGCACGGGCGCGGCCGTGCATCGGCTGGTGGCTGACATCCAGGTCGTCGATCAGGATGCGACCCTGATCGGCCTGGACCAGGCCGACGATCATGTAGAAGCAGGTGGTCTTGCCGGCGCCGTTAGGGCCGAGCAGGCCGACGATCTGGCCGCTGTCGATGGACAGGCTGACGTCACGCACGACCTGGCGGCTCTTGTAGCTCTTGGCCAGGTGCTGAGCTTTCAGAGTTGCCATTACTGGGCCTTTTCGTCAGTTTTCTTTTTCGGCTGGATGACCATGTCGATCCGTGGGCGCGACTCGGTGACCTTGCTGCCGGTAGCGCGACCGGCGCTGGCCAGCTTCTTGTTGGTGTCGTAGACGATTTTCTCGCCCTGGGTGATGTTGCCGTCCTTGTCGACGACTTTGGCGCGGTCGATCAGTACGACGCGGTTCTGCGCGGCGTGGTACTGGATGGTCACACCGTAGCCCTGGACCGGCTTGGTGTCGCCCTGGGTTTGAATCTGCTCGAAGTAGGCCAGGTTGCCCACCGAGGTCACCACGTCGATATCACCGGTCTGGGTGCGGGTGATGGTCACGGTATTGCCGGTCACCTTCATCGAGCCCTGGGTGATGATCACGTCGCCTCTGTAGGTGGCTACGCCATTCTTGTCGTCCAGTTGAGCGTCGTCGGCCTGGATGCGGATCGGTTGCTGGCTATCGTTCGGCAGAGCCCAGGCGCTCACGCTTCCCAGTGCTGCGCCCAGACCGAGCAAAATAGGGAGGGTTTTAACGAGCCTCATACTGTCCTCTTACGTTCGATAGCAGGTTCATCCTGCCGTCTTTCAAATACGCTTTCATTCCCTTGCCAGTCGTCACGCCGCCGGCGCCGTCGATTCTAACGTCTTGATCGGTCTGCGCATATTGCTTCTGCGGGAATACTGTCATGCGGGTCGTGGTGATCAGCAGGTTGCGATTTTTCTCGTCGGTGCGCGAAACCCGTACCGAATCGATCAACTCGACCTCGGTGCCGTCCGGGTTGACTTCGCCGCGCTCGCTCTGGACATGCCAAGGGAAGGCGGTGCCGCGATACATCTGCAGGTCCGGCTTGGTCAGCAGGGTCACCTCGGTGGCCTTGAGGTGCTCGACCTTGTCGGAAGTCATTTCGTACTGCAGCTTGCCGTCGGGCAGGTACTGCACGCTACGGGCGTTGATGGCGTAGTAGTCGATGGCGCTTTCGTCGACCTGCGCGACCGGCTTGTCGAGGAAGCGTTCCGGGCTGATGTTCCAGTACCCCACCGCCAGGAACAGCACGGTGATGATGCCGAAGATCAGTATGTTGCGAATCTTTTTGCTCAGCATGGGAGGCTCTATAAGTAGGCGGCGTGGGCTGCTTCAAGGCTGCCTTGGGCGCGCAGGATCAACTCGCAGAACTCGCGGGCGGCGCCTTCGCCGCCACGGGCCTGGGTGACGCCATGGGCGTGTTCACGGACAAAACTGGCGGCATTGGCGACAGCCATGCCCAGGCCGACACGGCGGATCACTGGCAGGTCGGGCAGATCGTCGCCCAGGTAGGCGACCTGTTCATAGCTTAGGCCCAGTTGGGCAAGAAGCCCGTCCAGCACCACCAGTTTGTCTTCGCGACCCTGAAACAGGTGGGGAATCCCCAGGTTTTTCGCCCGACGCTCGACCACCGGCGTCTTGCGGCCGCTGATGATCGCCGTCTGCACGCCCGTGGCCATCAGCATCTTGATGCCCTGGCCGTCGAGGGTGTTGAAGGTCTTGAATTCGCTGCCGTCTTCGAGGAAGTACAGGCGACCGTCGGTCAGTACACCGTCGACGTCGAATACCGCCAGCTTGATGTTCTTGCCGCGTTGCAGCAGATCCGTGCTCATTACATGACTCCCGCGCGCAGCAGGTCGGACAGGTTGAAGGCGCCGATCGGGCGATCGTCCTTGTCCACCACGACCAGTGCGTTGATTCGATTGTCCTCCATGATCTTCAGGGCTTCGGCCGCCAGCATTTCGGCGCGGGCGGTCTTGCCGTGAACGGTCATGACTTCATCGATGGTGGTGTGGTGGATGTCGATGGTGCGGTCCAGGGTGCGGCGCAGGTCGCCATCAGTGAAAACCCCCGCCAGGCGCCCGTCGGCCTCGACAATGACGGTCATGCCCAGGCCCTTGCGGGTCATTTCCATCAAGGCGTCCTTGAGCAGCGTGCCACGCTGGACCTGCGGCAGTTGCTCGCCGGCATGCATGACGTTCTCGACTTTCAGCAGCAGGCGCCGACCCAGCGCGCCGCCCGGATGGGAGAAGGCGAAGTCTTCGGCGGTAAAGCCGCGGGCTTCCAGCAGCGCCACGGCCAGGGCATCGCCCATGACCAGGGCGGCGGTGGTCGAGGAGGTCGGAGCCAGGTTCAGCGGGCAGGCCTCTTGCTCGACCTGGACGTTGAGGTTGACCTCGGCGGCCTTGGCCAGTGGCGAATCAGGGTTGCCGGTGATGCTGATCAACTGGATGCCCAGGCGCTTGATCAGCGGCAACAGGGTCACGATTTCATTGGTCGAGCCGGAGTTGGACAGGGCCAGGATCACATCGTCCCGGGTAATCATGCCCATGTCGCCATGGCTGGCTTCGGCCGGATGGACAAAAAACGCGGTGGTGCCGGTGCTGGCCAGGGTGGCGGCGATCTTGTTGCCGATGTGCCCGGACTTGCCCATGCCGACCACTACTACGCGGCCTTTGCTGGCCAGAATCATCTCGCAAGCGCGTACGAAATCTGCGTCGATATGTGGCAGCAAGCCTTGTACGGCTTCTATCTCGAGGCGGATGGTGCGTTGTGCCGATTGAATCAGGTCGCTGGATTGGCTCATGTCAGAAATCGTATAGCCTGATGAAAAGGCGGCGATTATAGCGGTAATGATCGATTCCCTCACGCAAGTTCGTCAGCCTTTGTCCTTCTCTAGGTAGGAATTGTCCTGTAAAGCCTGTTTTAGGCTGTCGTGATCCTGAACGCGGATGGCTTCGGCCTTGGGGGCTCCGTATCAGCAGTGATATAGTTCGCCGCCAGTTCGGCCTGCCCTGGGTGCATGTACTCCCGGCAGGGAGCCAAGCGTCCGAGTGAGAGGCTGCATCGCAAGGAGTTTAGATGAGTGCCGATAACGCCTACGCGGTCGAGCTGAAGGGACTGTCCTTCAAGCGCGGTGCGCGCAGCATCTTCAATAATGTCGATATCCGTATTCCGCGGGGCAAGGTCACCGGCATCATGGGGCCTTCCGGTTGCGGCAAGACCACGCTCCTGCGGTTGATGGGCGCGCAATTGCGCCCCAGCAGCGGTGAAGTCTGGGTCAATGGCCAGAACCTGCCCAAATTGTCGCGCGGCGATCTGTTCGACGCCCGCAAGCAGATGGGCGTGCTGTTCCAGAGCGGCGCGCTGTTCACCGATCTCGATGTGTTCGAGAACGTTGCCTTTCCGCTGCGCGTTCATACCCAGCTGCCGGATGAAATGATCCGCGATATTGTCCTGCTCAAGTTGCAGGCGGTCGGGTTGCGCGGTGCCATCGACTTGATGCCCGACGAGCTGTCCGGTGGCATGAAACGTCGCGTGGCCCTGGCCCGGGCCATCGCCCTGGACCCGCAGATCCTCATGTACGACGAGCCGTTCGTAGGCCAGGACCCCATTGCCATGGGCGTGCTGGTGCGTCTGATCCGTCTGCTCAACGACGCGCTGGGTATCACCAGCATCGTGGTTTCCCATGACCTGGCGGAAACCGCGAGCATCGCCGACTACATCTATGTGGTGGGCGATGGCCAGGTGCTGGGGCAGGGCACGCCCGACGAGCTGATGGATTCCGATAACCCGCGGATCCGCCAGTTCATGAAAGGCGACCCCGACGGTCCGGTACCCTTTCACTTTCCAGCGCCGGACTACCGCGCAGATCTTCTGGGGAAGCGCTGATGCGCAAAGTATCTTTATTGGAGCGAATTCGTCTGTTCGGCCACTCGGGCATCGACGTTCTCGCGGTGCTCGGGCGTTCGAGCCTGATGCTGTTTCATGTGTTGTTCGGCCGCGGCAGTATCGGCGGCGGCTTCGGCTTGCTGGTCAAGCAGTTGCATTCGGTGGGCGTGATGTCCCTGGTGATCATCGTGGTCTCCGGGATATTCATCGGCATGGTACTGGCGCTGCAGGGCTTCAATATCCTGTCCAGCTACGGTTCGGAGCAAGCGGTGGGGCAGATGGTGGCCCTGACCTTGTTGCGTGAGTTGGGGCCGGTGGTCACGGCATTGCTCTTCGCCGGCCGGGCCGGTTCGGCGCTGACCGCGGAAATCGGCAACATGAAAGCCACCGAGCAGCTCTCCAGCCTGGAGATGATCGGTGTCGACCCGCTCAAATACATTATCGCGCCACGGTTGTGGGCCGGTTTCATTTCCCTGCCGTTGCTGGCGATCATTTTCAGCGTGGTGGGCATCTGGGGCGGTTCGTGGGTGGCCGTCGACTGGCTGGGAGTCTATGAAGGTTCCTACTGGTCGAACATGCAAAACAGCGTGACGTTCAGCGATGACGTGCTCAATGGCATCATCAAGAGCATCGTTTTCGCCTTTGTCGTGACCTGGATCGCCGTATTCCAAGGCTATGACTGCGAGCCCACTTCAGAGGGGATCAGTCGTGCCACTACCAAGACCGTTGTGTACGCCTCGTTGGCCGTACTCGGCCTGGACTTTATTCTGACCGCCTTGATGTTTGGAGATTTCTGATGCAAAACCGCACCCTGGAAATCGGTGTCGGCCTTTTCCTGCTGGCTGGCATCCTGGCTTTGTTGTTGCTTGCCTTGCGGGTCAGTGGCTTGTCCCCGACCTCGAGCACCGATACTTATAAACTTTACGCATATTTCGACAATATCGCCGGTTTGACGGTCAGAGCTAAAGTGACCATGGCCGGTGTGACCATCGGCAAGGTCACGGCTATCGATCTGGACCGCGACAGTTTCACCGGTCGGGTCACGCTGCAGTTGGAAAAGCGCGTAGATAACCTGCCGACCGACTCCACTGCATCTATCCTGACCGCTGGGTTGCTCGGCGAGAAATACATTGGTATCAGCGTCGGCGGCGAAGACACGTTGCTCAAGGATGGCGGGACCATCCACGACACCCAGTCTTCACTGGTGCTTGAGGACCTGATCGGTAAATTCCTGCTCAATACCGTTAGCAAAGACGCCAAATGAGGATTTTTTCATGATCTCTACCTTGCGACGTAGCCTGTTGGTATTACTGGCGGCGTTGCCGTTGATGGCTCACGCCGTGGCGGCGCCTTCCGCGCATGATCTGGTACAGGACACCACCAACCGTCTGCTGGCCGACCTGGCCGCCAACAAAGAAAAGTACAAACAGGACCCGCAGGACTTTTATACGGCGCTGAACAGCATCGTGGGTCCGGTCGTGGATGCCGAAGGTATTTCCAAGAGCATCATGACGGTCAAGTACTCGCGTAAAGCCACGCCGGAACAGATGCGCACCTTTGAAGAGAACTTCAAGAAGGGCCTGTTCCAGTTCTACGGCAACGCCTTGCTGGAGTACAACAACCAGGGCATCGTCGTTGACCCTGCCAGGGACGAGTCGGGTGACCGTACCAGCGTCGGCATGACGGTCAAGGGCAGCAATGGCGCGATCTATCCCGTGTCGTACACGCTGGAGAAGATCAATGGTGAGTGGAAGCTGCGCAACGTGATCATCAACGGCATCAATATCGGCAAGCTGTTCCGCGATCAGTTTGCCGATGCCATGCAGCGCAACGGCAATGACCTGGACAAGACCATCAACAACTGGGCTGGCGAAGTGGCCAAGGCCAAGGAATCGACCGAAAACTCTCCAGAGAAGGTCGTGAAATGAGTGAGTCGGCCGTCCGTCTGGGTGAAGCCGGCGAACTGCTGATCAGCGGTGTGCTGGACTATCGTTCCGGCCCGGGCCTGCGCAAGCAGGGGCAGGCCCTGATCGCCTCCAGCACCGCGGCGGCGCTGGTGCTCGACTGTTCTGCGGTGGAGAAGTCCAGCAGCGTCGGCTTGTCGTTGCTGCTGGCCTTCATGCGCGATGCCGCGGCAGCCGGCAAGGCCGTCAGCATCCGTGCGTTACCTGAAGACATGCGCGAAATCGCCGAGGTTTCCGGTTTGACCGAGCTGCTGGCGCAGCCTTAGCAACCCATCGACAAGCAAGCCCCCCGTCAGAGTCCTGCTATGCGGGGTTCGCAGGCGCGGGGCTTTTTTGTATGATGTCCGACCCGCGCGCACAGGGCGCCGATTGAGGTTGAGCATGCAGGCCAACGAAGTGAAGAGCTTCCTTGAAGGAAAGCTGTCCGAGACTCTTTCATCCGTTCAGGTAGAAGTTGAGGGCGAAGGCTGCAACTTTCAGCTGAACGTGATCAGTGACGAACTGGTGGCCTTGAGTCCGGTCAAGCGTCAGCAGAGCATCTATGCCCATTTGAACCCGTGGATCGCCGATGGCAGCATCCATGCGGTCACTATGAAATTTTTCAGCAGCGCGGCTTGGGCCGAGCGCACCTGAGCCCAAGGGCGTCGAGATTCTTATGGATAAATTGATTATTACCGGCGGCGTTCGTCTTGATGGCGAAATCCGCATTTCCGGGGCAAAGAACTCTGCCCTGCCGATTCTGGCTGCAACCCTGCTGTGCGATGGCCCGGTCACGGTCGCCAACCTGCCGCACCTGCACGACATCACCACCATGATCGAGCTGTTCGGTCGCATGGGCATCGAGCCTGTGATCGACGAGAAACTCAGCGTCGAAATCGATCCACGCACCATCAAGACCCTGGTCGCGCCGTATGAGCTGGTCAAGACCATGCGTGCCTCGATCCTGGTGCTGGGCCCGATGGTTGCCCGTTTCGGCGAAGCCGAAGTCGCGCTGCCTGGCGGTTGCGCCATCGGTTCGCGTCCGGTCGACCTGCACATCCGCGGCCTGGAAGCCATGGGCGCGGTGATCGACGTCGAAGGTGGCTACATCAAGGCCAAGGCGCCTGAAGGCGGCCTGCGCGGCGCGCATTTCTTCTTCGATACCGTGAGTGTGACCGGTACCGAGAACATCATGATGGCAGCGGCCCTGGCCAAGGGGCGCAGCGTGCTGCAGAACGCCGCCCGCGAACCGGAAGTGGTCGACCTGGCAAACTTCCTCAACGCCATGGGCGCCAAGGTTTCCGGCGCCGGTACCGACACCATCACCATCGACGGTGTCGAGCGCCTGCACTCGGCGACCTACAAGGTCATGCCGGACCGTATCGAGACCGGCACCTACCTGGTCGCCGCTGCCGTGACCGGTGGCCGCGTGAAGGTCAAGGACACCGATCCGACCATCCTCGAGGCCGTCCTGGAAAAACTCAAGGAATCCGGCGCCGAAGTCACCACCGGCGAGGACTGGATCGAGCTGAACATGCACGGCAAGCGTCCGAAGGCGGTCAATGTGCGTACCGCGCCGTACCCGGCGTTCCCGACCGACATGCAGGCCCAGTTCATTTCCCTCAACGCCATTGCCGAAGGCACTGGCGCGGTGATCGAGACCATCTTCGAAAATCGCTTCATGCACGTTTACGAACTGCACCGCATGGGCGCGAAGATCCAGGTCGAAGGCAACACCGCCATCGTCACCGGTACCGAAATCCTCAAGGGCGCCCCTGTCATGGCCACCGACCTGCGGGCTTCGGCCAGCCTGGTGATCTCGGCCCTGATGGCCGAAGGCGACACCCTGATCGATCGCATCTACCACATCGACCGTGGTTACGAGTGCATCGAAGAGAAGCTGCAGATGCTCGGCGCCAAGATCCGCCGCGTACCGGGCTAGTTTGCGTGATGGGCACAGGGACGTGCCCCAAGGTTTCGTTCCAAGTCGAGCCTGTGTTCAGGCTCGATGCGTGTCTGGCGCCATTTGCGACCGGGCATGAGTATCCTGATAAGGACTTACGTTTCCCATGTTGACCATCGCACTGTCCAAGGGCCGCATCCTTGATGACACCTTGCCGCTTCTGGCTGAAGCCGGCATCGTGCCCACCGAGAATCCGGACAAGAGCCGCAAGCTGATCATCCCCACGACCCAGGCCGACGTGCGCTTGCTGATCGTGCGCGCCACCGACGTGCCGACCTATGTCGAACATGGTGCCGCCGACCTCGGTGTTGCCGGCAAAGATGTGCTGATGGAATACGGCGGCCAGGGCCTGTACGAGCCGCTGGACCTGCAGATCGCCCAGTGCAAGCTGATGACCGCCGGTGCCATCGGCGCGGTCGAGCCCAAGGGCCGCCTGCGCGTCGCCACCAAGTTCGTCAACGTTGCCAAGCGCTACTACGCCGAGCAGGGCCGCCAGGTCGACATCATCAAGCTGTACGGCTCGATGGAGCTGGCGCCGCTGATCGGCCTGGCGGACAAGATCATCGACGTGGTCGACACCGGCAACACCCTGCGGGCCAACGGCCTGGAGCCCCAGGAGCTGATTTCCATGATCAGTTCCCGTCTGGTGGTCAACAAGGCCTCCATGAAAATGCAGCACGCCCGCATCCAGGCACTGATCGACACCCTGCGCAAAGCAGTGGAGTCGCGACACCGCGGTTGATTCACTCGCGCGGCGCCAGCCGCGCCCGTCTATCCGTGTCATAGCCAATTTTCTCAGGTGCCCGCGCGAATGGACTGGTAGCTTAGGGTGCCTGAGCATTAGCCATTCAATGAGGCCCTCGCTATGACCGCTCCCACTGCAATTCGCCGACTCAACGCTGCTGACCCGGATTTCGCGCATCATCTGGATCATCTGCTGAGCTGGGAAAGTGTGTCTGACGACTCGGTCAATCAGCGGGTGCTGGACATCATCAAGGCGGTGCGCGAGCGCGGCGACGCGGCGCTGGTGGAATTCACCCAGCGTTTCGACGGCCTGCAAGTGGCATCCATGGCCGACCTGATCCTGCCGCGCGAGCGCCTGGAACTGGCCCTGACCCGGATCACCCTGGCCCAGCGCGAAGCCCTGGAAAAAGCCGCGGCGCGGGTGCGCAGCTACCACGAAAAACAGAAGCAGGACTCCTGGAGCTACACCGAGGCCGACGGCACGGTGCTGGGTCAGAAGGTCACGCCGCTGGACCGCGCCGGCCTGTATGTGCCGGGTGGCAAGGCGTCTTATCCCTCCTCGGTGTTGATGAATGCCATCCCGGCCAAGGTGGCGGGCGTCACCGAGGTGGTGATGGTGGTGCCGACCCCGCGTGGCGAGGTCAACGAACTGGTGCTGGCCGCGGCCTGCATCGCCGGCGTCGACCGGGTGTTCACCATCGGTGGCGCCCAGGCCGTTGCCGCCCTGGCCTACGGTACCGAGAGCGTGCCGCAGGTGGACAAGGTGGTTGGCCCGGGCAACATCTATGTGGCCACCGCCAAGCGTCACGTGTTCGGCCAGGTGGGTATCGACATGATCGCCGGCCCTTCGGAGATCCTGGTGGTATGCGACGGCCAGACCGACCCGGACTGGATCGCCATGGACCTGTTCTCCCAGGCCGAGCACGACGAAGACGCCCAGGCGATCCTGGTCAGCCCGGACGCGGCGTTCCTCGATCAGGTCGCCGCCAGCATCGCCAAGCTGCTGCCGACCATGGAGCGCGCGCAAATCATCAATACCTCGATCAACGGCCGTGGCGCCCTGATCCAGGTGCGCGACATGCAGCAGGCCATCGACGTGGCCAACCGCATCGCTCCGGAGCACCTCGAGCTGTCCGTCGCCGATCCCCAGGCCTGGCTGCCGCAGATCCGCCACGCTGGCGCGATCTTCATGGGCCGTCACACTTCCGAGGCCCTGGGCGACTACTGCGCGGGCCCGAACCACGTGTTGCCGACTTCCGGCACGGCGCGGTTCTCCTCGCCGCTGGGGGTGTATGACTTCCAGAAACGTTCGTCGATCATTTTCTGCTCGGAGCAGGGCGCTTCCGAATTGGGCAAGACCGCCTCGGTGCTGGCCCGTGGCGAGTCGCTGAGCGCCCACGCCCGCAGTGCGGAATACCGGATCATCGCTGACCAGGAACAGGGGCAATAAGCATGAGTAAATTCTGGAGTCCGTTCGTCAAGGACTTGGTGCCCTACGTGCCGGGCGAACAGCCGAAGCTGACCAAACTGGTCAAGCTCAACACCAACGAAAACCCTTACGGCCCGTCGCCCAAGGCGCTGGCCGCGATGCAGGGCGAACTGAACGACAACCTGCGCCTGTACCCGGACCCCAACGGCGACCTGCTCAAGCAGGCGGTGGCCCGCTATTACGGGGTACAGAGCAACCAGGTGTTCCTCGGCAACGGTTCCGACGAAGTGCTGGCGCACATCTTCCACGGCTTGCTGCAGCACGACCGGCCGCTGCTGTTCCCGGATATCAGCTACAGCTTCTATCCGGTGTATTGCGGCCTGTACGGCATCGACTTCGAGGCGCTGCCGCTGGATGAGCAGTTCCAGATCCGCCCAGCCGATTACGCCAGGCCGAACGGCGGGATTATCTTCCCCAACCCGAACGCGCCGACCGGTTGCCTGCTGGCCCTGGAGGCCGTCGAGCAGATCCTCAAGGCCAGCCCGGATTCGGTCGTGGTGGTGGACGAGGCGTACATCGACTTCGGCGGTGAAACCGCCATCAGCCTGGTGGACCGCTATCCCAACCTGCTGGTGACCCAGA
Organism: Pseudomonas sp. GW821-FHT09E12; assembly: GCF_059416085.1. Classification (NCBI taxonomy): domain Bacteria; kingdom Pseudomonadati; phylum Pseudomonadota; class Gammaproteobacteria; order Pseudomonadales; family Pseudomonadaceae; genus Pseudomonas; species Pseudomonas sp. GW821-FHT09E12. The sequence continues at coordinate 227,621 of NZ_JBWKOM010000003.1, forward strand.
CCCTGTCCAAGTCCCGTTCGCTGGCTGGCCTGCGGGTCGGCCTGGCGGTGGGGCACCCGGACCTGATCGAAGCGCTGGAGCGGATCAAGAACAGCTTCAACTCCTACCCGCTGGATCGCCTGGCGATCGTTGGCGCCGCGGCGGCGTTCGACGATCGCGAGTACTTCGTCAAGACCTGTCAGCTGGTGATCGACAGTCGCGAGCAGGTGGTGGCGCAGTTGCGCGGCAAGGGCTTTGAGGTGCTGCCGTCGGCCGCCAACTTCATCTTTGCCCGTCATCCACAACACGATGCGGCGGGCCTGGCGGCCAAGCTGCGGGAGCAGGGGGTGATTGTCCGGCACTTCAAGCAGGAGCGGATTGCCCAGTTCCTGCGGATCAGCATCGGTACGCCGGAGCAGAACCAGGCCCTGATCGACGGCCTGGGCGAGCTGTAAGCCCTATCGCCAGCCAGCTCGCTCCAATAGGAGAGAGCTGGCTGGCGATGCTTTTATTCTTTTTCCTTGACCGGCGCCGGTGGCGGGCGCAGGCCGATTTCGGCGGTGAGCTTGAGCTCCTTGCCGTTGCGCATTACCTGGATGCTGACCTTGTCGCTGGGTTTGATCCGCGCCACCTGGTTCATCGAGCGACGGCCATCGCCGGCCGGTTCGCCATCGATGCTGAGAATCACGTCACCCAACTGCATGCCGGCCTTTTGCGCCGGACCGTCGCGGAATATCCCCGCCACCACAATGCCCGGGCGCCCGGACAAGCCGAACGATTCGGCCAGTTCCTGGGTCAGCGGCTGCACCTCGATACCTAGCCAGCCACGAATCACCTGGCCGTGCTCGATGATCGACTTCATCACCTCCATGGCCAGCTTGATCGGGATGGCGAAGCCAATGCCCTGGGAACCGCCGGACTTGGAGAAGATCGCCGTGTTGATCCCGGTCAGGTTACCGTTGGCATCCACCAGCGCGCCGCCGGAGTTGCCCGGGTTGATCGCCGCGTCGGTCTGGATGAAGTCCTCGTAGTTGTTCAGGCCCAGCTGATTGCGCCCGGTGGCGCTGATGATGCCCATGGTCACGGTCTGGCCGACCCCGAACGGGTTGCCGATGGCCAGGGTCACGTCGCCGATGCGGATGCTGTCGGAGCGCCCGACGGTGATCGAAGGCAGGTTCTTCAGGTCGATCTTGAGGACCGCCAGGTCGGTTTCCGGATCGCTGCCGATCACATGGGCCAGGGTTTCACGACCGTCCTTGAGCGCCACCACAATCTGTTCGGCACCGGAGGTCACGTGGTTGTTGGTCAGCAGATAACCTTCGGGACTCATGATCACCCCGGAACCCAGGCTCGATTCCATGCGCTGCTGCTTGGGTAGGTTGTCGCCGAAGAAGCGGCGGAACTGCGGGTCCTCGAACAACGGGTGCGCCGGTTTGTTGATGACCTTGGTGGTGTACAGGTTGACCACCGCCGGCGCGGCGATCGCCACGGCATCGGCATAGGACACCGGGCCTTGTCGAAGCGCCTTGGTTTGTGGGGCTTGCTGCAGGTTGACGTCCAGGCTGGGCAGGCCGACCCATTGCGGGTAGCGCTGAATTATCAGCAACGCGATAAGCACGCCGGCCAACAGTGGCCAGCCAAAAAAACGCAGAGCCTTGAGCATTGAGCAAGTCCTGAGAGGTTGCAGGCCGCCCGGGACGGCCCATAATGTCGCGCATTATACGAGGCCGCGCGCGCCTCTGAACGGGATATTTAGGAGTCTTTTATGGCCGTTGCACTGAGCACTCTGGTAGAGGAAGCGGACCGCTACCTGGGCAGTTCGCGAATCGCCGATTACTGCCCCAATGGCCTGCAGGTCGAAGGCCGGCCACAGGTGCTGCGCATCGTCAGCGGCGTCACGGCCAGCCAGGCGTTGCTCGATGCCGCGGTGGAGTCCAATGCCGACCTGGTGCTGGTGCATCACGGCTATTTCTGGAAAGGCGAGAACCCCTGCATCACCGGCATGAAGCAGCGTCGGCTGAAAACCCTGCTCAAGCACGATATCAGCCTGCTGGCCTATCACCTGCCGCTGGACCTGCACCCGGACGTCGGCAACAACGTGCAGCTGGCGCGGCAACTGGATATCACCGTGGAAGGTCCGCTGGACCCGGACAACCTGAAGATCGTCGGGCTGGTCGGCTCCCTTGCCGAGCCCATGACCGCGCGGGACTTCGCGCGCAAGGTCCAGGAGGTGATGGGGCGCGAGCCGCTGGTGGTCGAAGGCAGCAAGATGATCCGGCGTGTCGGCTGGTGCACCGGCGGTGGCCAGGGCTACATCGACCAGGCGGTGCTGGCCGGGGTCGATCTGTACCTGAGCGGTGAGGCCTCGGAGCAGACCTTCCACAGCGCCCGGGAAAACGACATCAGTTTCATCGCCGCCGGCCATCACGCCACCGAGCGTTACGGCGTGCAGGCGCTGGGGGATTACCTGGCCCGCCGCTTCGCCCTCGAACACTTGTTCATCGACTGCCCGAACCCTATATAAAGCCTTGTCCTGTAGCCGCTGCCGCAGGCTGCACCAAGGCCTGCAGGGCCTTCAAGAGCACGCCTGCTGCGCAGTCGATCGCAGCCTGCGGCAGCGGCTACAGAGAGGCGTAAACACAGCAAACAGGCGGGTATATTCATATACCGTTTCGATCTAGCTGGCGTCCTGATTAGAAGAGGTCGCTGTGCTAGCATGCCCCGCTCGAACACGGCCCGCAGGCCGTCCATAAGAAAGCTTTCGTGAGTAGCCATGGTCGACAAACTGACGCATCTGAAACAGCTGGAGGCGGAAAGCATCCACATCATCCGCGAGGTGGCCGCCGAGTTCGACAACCCGGTGATGCTGTACTCCATCGGTAAAGACTCCGCCGTGATGCTGCACCTGGCGCGCAAGGCGTTCTTCCCGGGCAAGCTGCCGTTTCCGGTGATGCACGTCGACACCCAGTGGAAATTCCAGGAGATGTACAAGTTCCGCGATCGCATGGTCGAAGAGCTGGGCCTGGAACTGATCACCCACGTCAACCCGGAAGGCGTTGCGCAGGGCATCAACCCCTTCACCCACGGCAGTGCCAAGCACACCGACATCATGAAAACCGAGGGCCTCAAGCAGGCGCTGGACAAGTACGGTTTCGATGCGGCGTTCGGCGGTGCCCGGCGCGACGAAGAGAAATCCCGCGCCAAGGAGCGCGTGTACTCGTTCCGCGACAGCAAGCATCGCTGGGACCCGAAGAACCAGCGCCCCGAGCTGTGGAACGTCTACAACGGCAAGGTCAACAAGGGCGAGTCGATCCGCGTCTTCCCGCTGTCGAACTGGACCGAGCTGGACATCTGGCAATACATCTATCTGGAAGGCATCCCGATCGTGCCGCTGTACTTCGCCGCCGAGCGCGAAGTGATCGAGAAGAACGGCACCCTGATCATGATCGACGACGAGCGCATCCTCGAGCACCTCTCCGACGAGGAGAAGGCCCGCATCGTCAAGAAGAAGGTGCGTTTCCGTACCCTTGGCTGCTACCCGTTGACGGGCGCGGTGGAGTCCGAGGCCGAAAGCCTGACGGACATCATTCAGGAAATGCTCCTGACGCGAACTTCCGAGCGCCAGGGCCGGGTCATCGATCACGATGGCGCCGGTTCCATGGAAGACAAGAAACGTCAGGGCTATTTCTAAGTAGGGTCTAACATGTCGCATCAATCCGAATTGATCAGCGAGGACATCCTCGCCTACCTGGCCCAGCACGAACGCAAAGAACTGCTGCGCTTCTTGACCTGCGGTAACGTCGACGACGGCAAGAGCACCCTGATCGGGCGCCTGCTGCACGATTCGAAGATGATCTACGAAGACCATCTGGAAGCCATTACCCGCGACTCGAAAAAAGTCGGTACCACCGGCGACGACATCGACCTGGCATTGCTGGTCGACGGCCTGCAGGCCGAGCGGGAGCAGGGCATCACCATCGATGTTGCCTACCGCTACTTCTCCACCGCCAAGCGCAAATTCATCATCGCCGACACCCCCGGCCATGAGCAGTACACCCGCAACATGGCCACCGGTGCTTCCACCTGTGACCTGGCGATCATCCTGGTGGATGCCCGCTACGGCGTGCAGACCCAGACCCGTCGCCACAGCTTCATCGCCTCCCTGCTGGGCATCAAGCACATAGTCGTGGCCATCAACAAGATGGACCTCAAGGACTTCGACCAGGGCGTGTTCGAGTCGATCAAGGCTGACTACCTGAAGTTCGCCGAAGGCCTGAAGATGAAGCCCACCAGCCTGCACTTCGTGCCGATGTCGGCCCTCAAGGGCGACAACGTGGTGAACAAGTCCGAGCGCTCGCCGTGGTACACCGGCCAGTCGCTGATGGAAATCCTCGAGACCGTGGAAGTGGCGGGTGACCGCAACTTCAGCGACCTGCGCTTCCCGGTGCAGTACGTGAACCGTCCGAACCTGAACTTCCGTGGTTTCGCCGGGACCCTGGCCAGCGGCATCGTGCACAAGGGCGACGAAGTCGTGGTGCTGCCGTCGGGCAAGAGCAGCCGGGTGAAATCCATCGTCACCTTCGAAGGCGAGCTGGAGCATGCCGGCCCGGGCCAGGCCGTGACCCTGACCATGGAAGACGAGATCGACATCTCCCGTGGCGACCTGCTGGTACATGCCGACAACGTACCGCCGGTGACCGACAGCTTCGAAGCCATGCTGGTCTGGATGGCCGAAGAGCCGATGCTGCCGGGCAAGAAATACGACATCAAGCGCGCCACTAGCTACGTGCCGGGCTCCATCGCCAGCATCGTCAACAGGGTCGACGTGAACACCCTTGAAGAAGGCCCGGCCAGCGCTCTGCAGCTGAACGAGATCGGCAAGGTCAAGATCGCCCTCGACGCGCCGATCGCCCTCGACGGTTACGACAGCAACCGCACCACCGGTGCCTTCATCGTCATCGACCGCTTGACCAACGGCACCGTCGGCGCCGGCATGATCGTCGCCCAGCCTGTGGTGCATGGCAGCGCCACGCACCATGGCAAGCTGGCCCATGTCGCCACCGAAGAGCGCGCCCAGCGCTTCGGCCAACAACCGGCCACCGTACTGTTCAGCGGCCTGTCCGGCGCCGGCAAGAGCACCCTGGCCTACGCGGTAGAGCGCAAGCTGTTCGACCTGGGCCGCGCGGTGTTCGTCCTCGACGGCCAGAACCTGCGTCACGACCTGAACAAGGGCCTGCCTCAGGATCGCGCCGGGCGTACCGAGAACTGGCGGCGTGCCGCGCACGTGGCACGCCAGTTCAACGAAGCCGGCCTGCTGACCCTGGCGGCGTTCGTTGCGCCGAGTGCGGAAGGTCGCGAACAGGCCAGGGACCTGATCGGCAAGGAACGTCTGCTGACGGTCTACGTCCAGGCCTCGCCGGCGGCTTGCGCCGAGCGTGATCCGCAGGGCTTGTACGCCGCAGGCGGGGATAACATCCCGGGCGAGTCCTTCCCGTACGACGTGCCGCTGGATGCCGATCTGGTGATCGATACCCAGTCCGTGTCGCTGGAAGAGGGCGTCAAGCAAGTGCTGGAACTGCTGCGCAAGCGTGGCGCGATCTAAGCTTTAGCGGCCAATGAAAAGCCCGCCGTCGAGTGATCGACGGCGGGCTTTTTTGTGGCCTTGAGAAAGCTATCGCGGGCAAGCCTCGCTCCTACAGACGCAAGCGTGTTGCTTCTGTGTAGGAGCGAGGCTTGCCCGCGATGAGGCCCTTGCAGGCGGCTCGTTATTTGCCTGGATACTCTCGATGCATCTGTTCCAGCAGCGCGTCCTTGTTCTGCCACAGCTGGTTGATCCAGCCCTGGAACTCCAGGCGGTACACACCATCCTGGTCGTAGTTCTTGCCGATGAACTGCGGCGGGATCGGCAGCTCCTCGAAATGCACCACCACCTGGTTGACCTTGCCACACAGCAGGTCCCAATAACCCGGCTGGCCCGCCGGATAATGAATGGTGACGTTGACGATGGATTCCAGCTGCTCGCCCATGGCGTCCAGCACGAAGGCGATGCCGCCGGCCTTGGGCTTGAGCAGGTAGCGGAACGGTGAGGCCTGTTGCGCGTGCTTGGCCTGGGTGAAGCGTGTGCCTTCGACGAAGTTGAAGATGCCCACCGGGTTGTCGCGGAATTTCGCGCAGGTCTTGCGGGTGGTCTCCAGGTCCTTGCCCTTTTTCTCCGGGTGTTTTTCCAGGTAGGCCTTGGAGTAGCGCTTCATGAACGGGAAGCCCAGGGCCCACCAGGCCAGGCCGATCACCGGCACCCAGATCAGCTCCTGCTTGAGGAAGAACTTCAGCGGGCGGATACGCCGGTTGAGCACGTACTGCAGGACCATGATGTCGACCCAGCTCTGGTGGTTGCTGGTGATCAGGTACGAGTGCCGGTAGTCCAGGCTGTCGAGCCCGCTGAGGTGCCAGCGGGTGTGCCCGAGCAGGCTCATCCAGGCCTTGTTGTTGCTGATCCAGGCTTCATGGATGTGGCTCATCAGCCAGTCGGTGAAGCGCTGGGCCGCCGGGAAGGGCAGCAGCAACTTGAAGATCGCCACCACGAACAGCGGGGTGCAGCAGACGATGGTGTTGAGCGCCAACAACAGCGAGGCGATCACGCCTCGCAGCGGTGCAGGTAGAAAATCCAATTTACACATCCAGGGGTCGGTTGGCGGCTTGAATCGCGGTCAGGGCGATGGTGTAGACGATGTCGTCGACCTGGGCGCCGCGCGGCAGGTCGTTCACCGGCTTGCGCAGGCCTTGCAGCATCGGCCCGAGGCTGACGCAGTCGGCGCTGCGCTGCACGGCCTTGTGGGTGGTGTTGCCGGTGTTCAGGTCGGGAAACACGAACACCGTGGCCTTGCCCGCGACCAGGCTGTTGGGCGCCAGTTGCTGGGCCACGGCCTCGTTGGCCGCGGCATCGTATTGCAACGGACCGTCGATCAGCAGCGAGCTCTGGGCTTCATGGGCCAGCAAGGTGGCTTCGCGGACTTTCTCCACTTCTTCGCCTCTGGCCGATTCGCCGCTGGAATAACTGATCATCGCCACCCGCGGGGTGATGCCGAACGCGGCCGCCGAGTCGGCGCTTTGCAGGGCGATCTCGGCCAGCTCGCTGGCGCTCGGGTGCGGGTTCATCACGCAGTCGCCGTAGACCAGCACCTGCTCGGGAAACAGCATGAAAAACACCGATGACACCAGGGTGCAGCCCGGCGCGGTCTTGATCAGCTGCAGGGCCGGACGGATGGTATTGGCGGTGGAGTGGATCAGGCCGGACACCAGGCCATCGACTTCGTCCAGGGCCAGCATCATGGTGCCGATCACCACCGGGTCTTCCAGCTGCTGTTCGGCCATCGGCGCGTTGAGGCTCTTGCTCTTGCGCAGCGCCACCATCGGCTCGACGTAACGCTCGCGGATCTGGTCCGGGTCGATGACTTCCAGGCCAGGCGGCAGCTCGATGCCCTGGGCCCGGGCGACCGCCTCGACATCCGCCGGCTTGGCCAGCAGCACGCAACGGGCGATGCCGCGCGCCTGGCAGATCGCTGCGGCCTGCACGGTCAGCGGCTCGCTGCCTTCGGGCAGGACGATGCGCTTGTTGGCTTCCTGGGCGCGCTGGATCAACTGGTAGCGGAACACCGCCGGCGACAGGCGCATTTCCCGCGGCGTGCCGCAGCGCTGGTGCAGCCACTTGGCGTCCAGGTGGCTGGCGACGAAGTCGGTGATGATCTCCGCGCGCTCGCGGTCATCGATGGGGATTTCCTTGTTCAGGCCGTTCAGCTGGTTGGCGGTGTCGTAGGAGCCGGTGCTCACCGACAGCACCGGCAGGCCGGCATTCAAGGCGCCGCGACACAGCTCCATGATCCGTGGATCGGGCAGGGTGTCGCTGGTCAGCAGCAGCCCGGCCAGGGGCACGCCGTTGATCGCCGCCAGGCTCACGGCGAGGATGATGTCGTCGCGATCGCCGGGCGTCACTACCAATACGCCGGGCTTGAGCAGCTCCACGGTGTTACGCATGGTGCGCGCGCAGATGATGATCTTGGTCATGCGCCGGCTTTCGTAGTCGCCGGCGTTGAGCACCTGGGCGCCCATCAGGTCGGCGACGTCGCGGGTGCGCGGTGCGTTCAGTTCCGGCTGGAAGGGGATGCAGCCGAGCAGGCGGAAGTCGCCGCTGCGCAGCAGGGGCGAGTGCTCTTTCAGGCGGGCGGAAAAGGCCTCCATGCTTTCGTCGGTCCGCACCTTGTTGAGGATCACCCCCAGCACTTTCGGATCGCGCGGGCCGCCGAACAGCTGCGCCTGCAACTCCACGCGACCGGACAGCTCGGTGAGCACTTCGTTTTCCGGGGCCGATACCAGGATCACCTCGGCATCCAGGCTTTTCGCCAGGTGCAGGTTGACCCGCGCGGCATAGCTGGCGCTGCGGGTCGGCACCATGCCTTCGACCACCAGCACGTCCTTGCCGACGGCCGCCTGCTGGTACAGGGTGATGATTTCTTCCAGCAGTTCGTCCAGCTGGCCGTCGCCGAGCATCCGTTCGACATGGGCCAGGCCTAGCGGCTGCGGCGGTTTCAGGCCATGGGTGCGGGCCACCAGCTCGGTCGAGCGTTCAGGGCCGGTATCGCCTGGGTGAGGCTGGGCAATGGGTTTGAAGAAGCCGACCTTGAGGCCGGCCCGTTCCAGGGTACGCACCAGCCCGAGGCTGATGGAGGTCAGACCCACACCAAAATCGGTGGGCGCGATAAAAAAAGTTTGCATGCGGATTCTCGACGGGTGCATGGCAACGGTGAGTCGCTTATGTTTACTGCTCTACCGGAAATTCAGGCGCCAAGGTTAGCGCTAACCGAGCCTTGTGCGCACCAACCGCAGGCAAAGGGCTGGCCTATTTTTTCCGCACGCTTGAGCGGATCCAGGATCCAGGCCCGGGATTGCCAGGGCGGCTGGTGGCGCAGGTGCTGGGTATGGCCACAGGACAGCTCGACGACCCAGTGGCCGTCTTCATCCTGATGAAAGCCGACGATCGTCGAGCTTGGCGTCAGGTTCCGTTTGTCCGGGTTCCGTTCGCTTTCGGGCGATTGCTTCGCTAAACTTGGACGTTCTTCATTCTTATGCAAAAGGTCTCGCCCCATGCTGATCGCCGCCAACAAGGCTGTCTCCATCGACTATACCCTCACCAACGACGCTGGTGAGGTCATCGACAGCTCCGCCGGCGGCGCACCGCTGGTCTACCTGCATGGCGCAGGAAACATCATTCCAGGCCTGGAAAAGGCCCTGGAAGGCAAGAACGTCGGCGACGAGCTGAGCGTTGCCGTTGAGCCGGAAGATGCCTACGGCGAATACGCCGCCGAACTGGTCAGCACCCTGAGCCGCAGCATGTTCGAAGGCGTCGACGAACTGGAAGTGGGCATGCAGTTCCACGCTTCCGCTCCGGACGGCCAGATGCAGATCGTCACCATCCGCGACCTGGACGGCGACGACGTGACTGTCGACGGCAACCACCCGCTGGCCGGCCAGCGCCTGAACTTCAAGGTCAAGGTTGTCGACATCCGTGACGCCAGCCAGGAAGAAATCGCCCATGGCCACGTCCATGGCGAAGGTGGCCATCACCACTGATTTCTGCGCTAAGCTCAAGTCTGACTGGAGAGGCGCCCGAGGGCGCCTTTTTAGTCGGCGGCTTTTATCGCCGGGCAACAGGCGGTACTGTCGAGTGGCTGTTTTCTGCAAGAACACGGGAATTTGGAGTTCGTCATGAGTGCTTTTCACGACCTTAAATTGAAAGCCCTGGATGGTCAGGAGCTACCGCTCGCGCCTTTCAAGGGGCACGTCGTGCTGGTGGTCAACGTCGCCTCCAAGTGTGGTCTGACACCACAATACGCGGCGCTGGAGAACCTCTACCAGCAATACAAAGGCCAGGGGTTCAGCGTGCTGGGCCTGCCGTGTAATCAGTTCGCCGGGCAGGAGCCAGGCTCCGAGCAGGAGATCCAGGAATTCTGCAGCCTCAACTACGGGGTGACCTTTCCGTTGAGCAGCAAGCTGGACGTCAACGGTCCGGAGCGCCATCAGTTGTACCGTCTGCTGGCGGGCGAAGGGGCGGAATTCCCGGGCGACATCACCTGGAATTTCGAGAAATTCCTGCTGGGCAAGGACGGCCGCGTCCTGGCGCGTTTCTCCCCACGCACCGCGCCCGACGATTCGACGGTCATCCAGGCCATCGAAAAAGCCTTGAGCTGAATCTGCACGCCGGGCCCCGCTGCCCGGCCGGTTTTACCGCGCGTTCGCGCACCTTCGCTTTCCTCCGCTTTGGCACCTTAATCACCCCGATCAATAGTGCTGGGCGTTGCCTGGAGCACGGAATATTATCGCCATCATAAGGCCGTCGGTGTACCCGCCCGACTTGCCATTTCCCGTGATTAAGACCGTCAGCCCTGGAGTACCGCATGCCCGTTCAAGCCTTGTTCAAACCCTTTCAGCTGGGTGCCCTGGAGCTGTCGAGCCGGGTGGTGATGGCGCCGATGACCCGCTCGTTTTCCCCGGGTGGCGTGCCGAACTCGAAAGTCATCGAGTACTACCGTCGTCGCGCCGCGGCCGGGGTCGGCCTGATCATCACCGAAGGCACTACGGTCGGGCACAAGGCCTCCAACGGCTATCCGAACGTTCCGCGCTTTTATGGCGAAGCGGCCCTGGCCGGCTGGAAGAAGGTGGTGGACGCGGTGCACGCCGAAGGCGGCAAGATCGTTCCGCAGCTGTGGCATGTGGGCAATGTGCGCCGCCTGGGCACCGAGCCGGACGCCAGAGTGCCGGGTTACGGCCCGTCGGAAAAACTCAAGGACGGCCAGGTGGTGGTCCACGGCATGACCCGGGACGACATCGGCGAAGTGATCGCCGCCTTCGCCCAGGCCGCCAAGGATGCCCAGGACATCGGCATGGACGGCGTGGAGATCCACGGCGCCCACGGTTACTTGGTCGACCAGTTCTTCTGGGAGGGCAGCAACCAGCGTACCGACGAGTACGGTGGCGACCTGGCCCAGCGTTCGCGGTTTGCCATCGAGCTGATCCAGGCCGTGCGCGCCGCGGTGGGCCCAGGCTTCCCGATCATCTTCCGTTTTTCGCAGTGGAAGCAGCAGGACTACAGCGCCCGCCTGGTCCAAACCCCCGAGGCCCTGGGCGAGTTCCTCAAGCCGCTGGCGGACGCTGGTGTGGACATCTTCCACTGCTCCACCCGGCGTTTCTGGGAGCCGGAGTTCGAGGGTTCCGAGCTGAACCTGGCCGGCTGGACCCGTCAGCTCACCGGCAAGCCGACCATCACCGTGGGCAGCGTCGGCCTCGACGGCGAGTTCCTGCAGTTCATGGTCAACACCGACAAGGTGGCGCAGCCGGCGAGCCTGGAAAAGCTCCTGGAGCGTCTGAACAACGACGAATTCGATCTGGTAGCGGTAGGGCGCGCATTGCTGGTGGACCCGGACTGGGCGCAGAAGGTGCGGGACGGTCGCGAGCAGGACATCCTGCCGTTCAGCCGTGAGGCGCTGATGACGCTGGTCTGAGTGCAGCCGGGAAACGTTATCGCGGGCAAGCCTCGTTCCTACAGGATCACGAGGCTTGTCCGCGATGCTTTTGGCCCTGATGTTTTCAGCGCTAGGGCAACAACCGCCCCTCAGGCACTACCACTTCTTCCGTGCAGGCGCCGCGCAGCTGGGTTTCAAACTGCTCGATGATCGCCGCCCAGCCCTGGCGGCTGGCGTGCTGGCGGGCATTGAGGCGCACCCGGCGCAAGGTCTCGGGATCTTCCAGCAGCCAGCTGGCGGCATCGCAGAACGCGCATTCGTCCCCGGGCATCGCCAGCACACCGTTGTAGCCATGGCGAATATGCTGGGCCGCCGCGGCCTGGTCGTAAGCCACCACCGCCAGCCCCGAGGCCAGGGCCTCCAGCACCACGTTGCCGAAGGTTTCGGTCAGGCTCGGGAACAGGAACAGATCCCCCGACGCGTAGTGACTGGCCAGCGCTTCGCCGCGTTGCGAACCGCAGAACACCGCGTCCGGCAACTCCCTCTGCAGGACCGCGCGTTGCGGGCCATCGCCCACCACGATCAATTTCATGGACTGCTGTGGATAAGTGTCCTGCAGCTGAGCGAAGCAGCGTTTGAGCAGGCCCAGGTTCTTCTCCGGCGCCAGGCGGCCAACGTGAATCACCGCGATATCGTCATTGCCCAGACCCCAGCCTTGGCGCAGTTCGTTGAGGCGCTTGACCGGGTGGAACAGCTGGCTGTCGACCCCGCGCGACAGCAGCGCCAGGCGTTCGAAGTTGCGCCGCTCCAGCTCCAGGCGCTGGCTGGCGCTGGGCACCAGGGTCAGCTTGGAACGGTTGTGGAACCAGCGCAGGTAGTGGGTCAACAGGCGGGTCAGCAAACCCAGGCCGTACTGGCTGGAGTACTGCTGGAAGTTGGTGTGGAAACCGCTGACCACGGAAATCCCCAGGCGCCGCGCCGCCCGCAGCGCGGACAGGCCCAGCGGACCCTCGGTGGCGATGTACAGCACATCCGGGCGATGACGTTTCCAGCGCCGCAACAGCTTGTGCATCGACGACTGGCCCCATTGCAGCCCCGGATAACCCGGCAGCGGCCAGCCACGGCACAGCAGTAGACCTTCGTCGCTGATCCGGCTCTGATCGGCGCCCTGACGTGGGCGGATCAGTTCCACCTGGTGTCCACGGGCGCGCAATCCATCGCACAGGCGGCCAAGGGTATTGGCCACGCCATTGATTTCCGGTGGGAAGGTTTCGGTGATCAGAGTGATATGCAGAGCTGTCGTCATGGCCTCAGTGTCAACCGAGGCCATGTCGTCATTGTGACGTTGCGATGATGGATTTGTGACCCGCTCAGCGTTGCTGGGCCACCAGGCTCTCCGCGCCGCGCTCACGCACCCAGAACAGCGTCGCCCCGGCCACCGCCGCGGGCATCATCAGGATGTTGACCACCGGGATCAGCAGCACCAGATAGACGATCCCGCCAAAGCTCATGCTCTGCCAGCGCTTTTCCCGCAGCCAGGCGAGCATCTCGTTCCAGCCCAGCTTGTGGTTGTCCGCCGGGTAGTCGATGTACTGGATCGCCATCATCCACACGCCGAACAGCAGCCACAGCGGCGCGGCCACCAGGTTCACCACCGGAATGAAGGACAGGATGAACAGGCCGATGGCCCGCGGCAGGAAATAGCCCAGCTTGCGCATTTCCCGGGCCAGGGTGCGTGGGATCATGGCCAGCAGTTCGGCCCAGCTGAAGGGCGGGAAATCGTCGGTGCCACGGACCACCACTTCGACTTTCTCCGCGAGAAACCCGTTGAAGGGCGCGGCAATCACGTTTGCCAGCATGGTGAAGGTGAAAAACACCATCAGCAGCACCAGCACCACGAATAGCGGCCAGAGGATGTAGCTGAGAAAGCTCAGCCAGTCCGGCAGGGACGGCATCAGGGTGTCGACCCACAGGCTGAACTGATGGCCGGCGAAATAGATCAATCCGACGAACAGCACCAGGTTGATGGCCAGGGGCAAAAGGACGAACAGACGCAGGCCGGGGCTGAGCACCAGCTTGAGGCCTTCGCGCAGGTATTGCGGGCCGGACAGAACGGGGGCGGGCATAAGGAGCTCCGTGCAGGGGGAAAACGCGCCGACCTTACCGGCTTTGCCCCACCGGCGAAAGCGCGGTCGTTAGGTCGACATCAACTGTAACAAAGGCGCCGGTAAATACGCCGATACCGGATAGAGACCTCCTATGAGCTGGATTGTTAAACCGTATTTCCTTAATCTTCGCCCCCTCTATACGCTGCACCCATTATTTTTCGGACGGGCGAACCTGAAGCCTTCCCCAAGTGCTTTCGCCGTCCTTTTTTATTCCAGCCGGCAATCCGGCGTTCCGCGCCAGTGATCCGGGCCGGTCGATAGGAGTGAGTCATGTCTGATGTACGTCATTCGCGTGTGATTATTCTCGGTTCCGGCCCTGCCGGTTACAGCGCCGCGGTCTATGCCGCCCGCGCCAACCTGAAGCCGCTGCTGATTACCGGCATGCAGGCCGGCGGTCAGCTGACCACCACCACCGAAGTCGACAACTGGCCGGGCGACGTCCATGGCCTGACCGGCCCGGCGCTGATGGAGCGCATGCGTGAACACGCCGAGCGTTTCGAGACCGAAATCGTCTTCGATCACATCAATGCCGTGGACTTCGCCGCCAAGCCTTACACCCTGACCGGCGACAGCGCGACCTACACCTGCGACGCCTTGATCATCGCCACCGGCGCCAGCGCCCGTTACCTGGGCCTGCCTTCGGAAGAAGCGTTCATGGGCAAAGGCGTATCGGCCTGCGCGACCTGCGACGGTTTCTTCTATCGCAACAAGCCAGTGGCCGTGGTCGGTGGCGGCAACACCGCTGTCGAAGAAGCCCTGTACCTGGCCAACATCGCCAGCAAGGTCACCCTGATCCACCGTCGTGATACCTTCCGCGCCGAGAAGATCCTGATCGACAAGCTCAATGCCCGGGTTGCCGAAGGCAAGATCGAACTCAAGCTGAACGCCAACCTGGACGAAGTGCTGGGCGACAACATGGGTGTCACCGGCGCGCGCCTGAAGAACAACGATGGCAGCTTCGACGAAATCAAGGTCGACGGTGTGTTCATCGCGATTGGCCACACCCCGAACACTTCGCTGTTCGAAGGCCAGCTGGAGCTGAAGGACGGCTACCTGGTCGTGCAGGGCGGCCGTGAAGGCAATGCCACCGCCACCAGCATCGCAGGCATCTTCGCCGCCGGCGACGTGGCCGACCACGTGTACCGCCAGGCCATTACCTCGGCCGGCGCCGGCTGCATGGCCGCCCTGGACACCGAGCGTTACCTGGACGACCTGCAGAACGCTTGATTCTCAGACCGTTGCAATGAAAAAACCGGCCCAGGCCGGTTTTTTTGTGTCTGTTGTTTCCGTAGGAGCGAGCGGGCGGCGATCCGACTTGCCCGCGATAGGCTCCACGCGGTCTATCTGCAGCACCGCGTTGTCTGGATCGCGGGCAAGCCTCGCTCCTACAGGTCAGCGGCGCTTGAGTGGCTGCTGGGCAAACTTCACACCCGCCAGGCCATGGGCGATCAGCGCGCGGATATTGCCGTGGTCGCTGCCTTCAGGGGTGGCCAGCACCGAGCGGTAATGCTCACCGAACGCCAACAGCGCTTCTTCGTCGCTCAAGCCTTCCAGCAGGGCCAGGCCCAGGGTCTTGCACGAACCTTCGTTCTGCCCGGTGGCGTTTTCCACGCCACCGTTGTTGAAGGCTTGTGGCTGGTAATCGTAGCCCGCGGCGATAAAGGCCAGGGTGTCGGCGAAGACATGCTCGCCGCTCTTGAGGCTGGCGCGCAGGGTGTTCAGGTCAGTCATGGGGTTTTCCTTTGGCGAACGCCGCTTGCTGCTCGGCGCTGGCTTCTTTCTGGTAGAGGTTCTTCCACTCGGCGTAGGGCATGCCATACACCACTTCACGGGCGTCATCGAGGCTGACCTCGATCTGGCGCTCGTCGGCCTCGGCCTTGTACCACTTGGACAGGCAGTTGCGGCAGAAGCCGGCGAGGTTCATCAGGTCTATGTTCTGCACGTCCTTGCGGCTGTCCAGGTGCGCGACCAGGCGGCGGAAGGCGGCGGCTTCGAGTTCCAGGCGTTGTTGCTCGGTCATGTTCGGCTCTGTGCGATCAAATGTGGCGCGGATGATATCAGCGGCTGGCCGCGAGGGTGATCGACACCGACTCGGCGAAACGCAGGGCGTGGGGTTTGTCGACTTCGACCTCGGCGTACAGCACCGATTCGTTGGCCATGATCAGATCGAGGATTTCCTGGGTCAGGCGCTCGAGCAGGGCAAAGCGGTTGCCCTCGACGTGGGCGATGATCGCCTTGGTGATGGTGCGGTAGTTCAGCGCATGGTCGATGTCGTTGTCGCGCACGGCTTCCTGCGCGGCATACAGGATGGTCAGGTTGATCAGCACATCCTGCTTGTTGAGGATCTCGTCCTCGTTGATTCCGATGAAGGTCCGCAGGCACAGGTCCTTGACCCGGATGCGAGCCATTCCTGGCTGAAGTTGTGGCATTGCTACTTGCTCCGTCCGATCAATTGCAGGAATTCCTGGCGCGTGGTGCTCGAATCGCGAAAGGCGCCGAGCATCACCGAAGTGTGCATGGTCGAGTTCTGCTTCTCGACTCCGCGCATCATCATGCACATGTGCTGCGCTTCGACGACCACCGCGACGCCGGCGGCCTGGGTTACCCGCTGCACCGCGTCGGCGATTTCCCGCGTGAGGTTTTCCTGGATCTGCAGGCGGCGGGCGAACATGTCGACGATCCGGGCGATCTTCGACAGGCCCAGCACCTTGCCGGTGGGAATATAAGCCACATGGGCCTTGCCGATGAAGGGCAGCAGGTGATGTTCGCACAGGGAGTAGAGTTCGATGTCGGCGACTATGACCATTTCATCGTTGTCGGAGGCGAACAGCGCGCCATTGACCACCTCATCCACCGACTGGCTGTAGCCATGACACAGGTACTGTATGGCCTTGGCCGCGCGTTGCGGGGTGTCGAGCAGGCCTTCGCGCTCGGGGTCTTCGCCGAGACCCTTGAGGATCTCGCGGTAGTGCTGGGGCAGGGAAAGCATCATGCAACGTCCTCGCGGGAAGCCTTACTTGAGGTGCCGCCCGCCGTTGACGGTCAGGGTCGTGCCGGTGACATAAGGGTTATCGAGCAGATAACGCAGGCTCTGGTAGACCACCTCGCAACCGGGTTCGATGCCCAGGGCGGACTTGGCCAGGGCCTTGGCGCGGTACGCCGCGTCGTCGTCGGGATTGAACATTAACAGAGCCGGGGCGATGCCGTTGACCTTGATCGTCGGGGCATATTTCGCCGCGAAGGACAGGGTCAGGCTGTCGAGGCCGGCCTTGGTGGCGCAATAGGCGATGTGCTTGCTGCTGCCGCGGCGCGTGACGTCGTCGCCGATGTGCACGATGTCGGCGGGGCTGGAGCGCCGCAGCAGGTCCGCGCAATGCAGGTTGATCAGGTAGGGCGCGAGCATGTGCACGCTGAACATGTCGGCGAAGGCCGCGCTTTCCTGGCCGGGCGTTTCCTCCAGCCATTGCGAGGCGTTGTGCACGATCGCCCGCAGGCTGTCGGTGTGCTCGTGCAATTGGCTGATGAAGGCCTGGATCCCGGCTTCGCTGGAGAAGTCGGCGAACAGGGCAATCGCGCCACGCTCGCGCAAGGCCTGCACGCCGGGGCGTTCGGTGCGATAGCTGATGATCACCCGGTGACCGTCTTCCAGCAGGCGCAATGCGCAATGCAGGCCGACACGCTGGCCGGCGCCGGTGATCAGGATCGGGGCAGGGGAAGTAGTCATGAACGGCTCGCGTCGCAGGTAGAGCAAAACTATACCAGCGCGGGGCGGGGTTCGCCCAAGCCGCTGCAGGAGCGAGCGGGCGGCGATCCGACTTGTCCGCGATGATGGCGCCGCGGTCTGTCTGGCAGACCGCGTTATCGCTCATCGCCGGCGAGCCGGCTGCTAGATGTGGCTCTGTGGGGAAGGTGCTGCCGGCAGCGGACGGGGCGGCGTGCTGTTCAGCCACCCGGACAACAGGCGGGTGGACAGTGGAATGAACCAGTAGACCATCAGCGGCGTCAGGGCCAGGGTGCTGACGAGCACCCGCGGCGCCAGGCTGAGTTCGCCCAGCAACGGGCTGAGGATGAAGTTGAAGATCAGCGACACCGGGAAGAACGCCAGCCAGATGGCCACCGCCTGCTTCCAGCGCGGAGGGCGCTGGCCGGTTGCGCCGAACCAGCCGTCGATGCCGCTGACCCGGTGTTCATGGGGATGGGCGAACAGGTCGCTGCCGCGGGCCAGCCAGGCGGTGCGCGAGGCGGAGTGCTCCCAGACGTGCAGGGTCTGCTCGTCGGCGAAGCGGAAGATGATTTGGAATTCGTCATCGTCGGGCGGCGGAGCGAGCACGCCGGAGCCGAGATAACCGGGGAAGTCGGTGGCCAATTGTTCGCCTTCGCGCAGCCAGGCGATCAGGTCCTGGTAACGGCCATCGGCGACACGCCGGGCGACCATCAGGGTGACGGGTGAGGTAGACATTATGTATCTCCGTAAAACCAATGCGCTGCCTGGGTAAGGCCGTACGCCGGACGCAGCACCGGGGTGTTGGGCTGCGTCGTGAAAGCAAGCAAGGATTATTCCTGATTGTGACAAATACACCAGAGGCAGCGGTCGCTTTGCCCTGTGTTGAAGAACTGTCACCGATGGGGAGTAGAATGGCCGTCACTTTATCCATCGGTGTTTTCTGCCCAGATGCCCGTTATTACTGAACTTTCCCGCCCGACACAGCCCCTCGACCAACCCTCGCAGGACGATCTGTTTCCAATCCGGGAAGTTTCACGGTTGACGGGGATCAACCCGGTGACCCTGCGGGCCTGGGAGCGTCGTTATGGATTGATCCAGCCGACGCGCACCGAAAGTGGGCACCGTTTGTATTCGATGCACGATGTCGAGACGGTCCGCGAGATCCTCGGCTGGATCGATCGGGGTGTCGCGGTCAGCAAGGTCGGCAAGATCCTCGCCAAGACCCGGGCCGCCCGCGAGGCGCCGCAGGCCATGCCGGGCGACAGCGCATCGGGCGATTACCTGCAGTGGCAGGGGCAACTCAAGCGGGCGGTCGGCGGCTTCGACGAGCCGCACCTGGAGCGGCTGTACGGCCAGATCTTCTCCAGCTATTCGCTGTCGGTGGTGTTCCAGGACATCCTCATGCCGTTCTGGCGGCAGCTGGCGCAGCACCAGGAACCTTACGGCCACACCAGCGAATGGCTGTTCTTCGATCACTTCCTGCGTTCGCGGGTCTCCCAGCGCCTGCTGTTGCAGCGCGGCCAAGCGCTGCGCCCGGTGCTGCTGGCGGCGCTTGCCGAGCAATGCCGGGAGCTGGAATTGCTGGTGGCGGCGCTGATGCTGGGCAGTGCCGAGTTGGAAGTCCGGGTGTTGGCGCCGGGGCAGCCGTTCGACGAGCTGACCCTGGTCTGCGAGAAGATCAAGCCCCAGGCGCTGGTGCTGTTTTCCAATCACGCGCCGGCGCCGGAGCTGCCTCGACGCTTGAACCGCATGGCGCTGACCCTGGAGTGTCCGCTGATGCTGGCGGGAGATGTCGCCGAGCTGGCCCAGGACAGCCTGAGCGCTTCGCCGGTGGGCTGTCTGGGGAGTGACGGGCGTTTGATGATGCAGCGCCTGCGGCAGTTTCTCAGCGGTACGCTCGATACCTGAACTCATACCCAGGCAGCCAAAAGCTGCGATTTCAGATGTGCAGGTTGGGGTGTGCCAGGCGGTGCTGTTGCAGGATGAACTGGCGCAGGCGCTCGGTTTCATCCGTGTCGCTCTGGTTCAACCGATAGGCATAGAAGCCGACGTCGGTCTGGCGTTCGAGGCGGCCGCGCAGGGCGATGCGCTCGTAGCCCGACGGACTGAACCACTGGGCGAACTGCTTTGGCGCTTTGGCCCGGTTGTGGGTTTCCAGCAACACGCTGTTGAACGACACCTCATGCACCCACAGCGCAGTGGGCTGCCCCTTGGCGTTTTCCAAGGCCACCGGCTCCGCCAGCGTCAGGCGCCAGGGGCGGACCCTCGGCCCATCCTCGAAGATGCTCGGCACGCCCAGGCGCAGATGCAGCGCGTGGAACTCGTCTTCCACCAAGTGCAGGGGAAAGGTCATCTGTTGGTTTTCAAAGTGCGCCTGAATGGTCACTTGCTCATTGGCCGCCAGGCGGGTGAGCAGGTCGCGGATCTGTGAGCCCCCATTCACCAGCAGGCTCGAGTTCGCATCCCGCATGTTGAGTTGCGGGTTGTGCTGCATGGTCTGAATGAAGTCCAGTTCATCCTGAGTGAGGAGAGCGTCACGGCGCATGATGTTGCTCGAAGGAGAAGGTGACAAAATCATTGGTGATTAAGCGTACTGACAACTAATTCGACATCTTGTTAGAGCCGCTCGTCGCCTGGAAAGCGGCGAGTTCCGCGCGGGTTTCGGCCAGCTCCTTTTCCACCTGCGCCAGCCGTTGCTGGGCCTTGACCTGGACCGTCACATCTTTCTGCACCCCGACAAAATAGGTCAACTGGTCGCTTTCGTTGAACACCGGGGTGATCGACAGTTCGTTCCAGAAGTGACTGCCGTCCTTGCGGTAGTTGCGCAGCACCTGGCGGCAGGGCTGGCCGCTATCCAAGGCCTGGCGAATCAGCGGGATTGCCGGCTGGTCCCGGTCGCCCGACTGGAGAAAGCGGCAATCCTGGTACAGCACCTCGTCGGCGCTGTAGCCGGTGAGCCGTTCGAACGCCGGGTTGACGTAGATGATGATGTTGTCTTCGCCTTCCTGTTCGGCAACGACGATCCCGTCGTTGGAGGCGTTGATCACCAGTTGCAGCAGATGGGCGTTGATCATCGGAGGCTTTCCGCAGTCGATCGGCAGGTGGCGGCAATTCTAAGACATGGCGCGAAGCTGTCCACTGGCCATTATGGGCAAATCACGCTACAAGGCTGGATTTTTTCGCGCAACTGTTAATATCCCAGTCTTTTACTCAGCTTCAGGATCAGATTGATGAAAGTCGCCATCCTTTCCGGCTCGGTGTACGGCACGGCTGAAGAAGTCGCCCGGCATGCCGCCAAACTCCTCAATGCCGCAGGTTTCGAGGCCTGGCACAACCCGCGCGCGACCCTGGCGGATGTCCAGGCGTTCGGCCCTGAGGCGTTCCTGGCCGTGACCTCGACCACCGGCATGGGCGAGCTGCCGGACAACCTGCTGCCGCTGTATTCGGCCATTCGCGATCAACTGCCGGCGGCCTGGCGCGGTTTGCCCGGCGCAGTGATCGGCCTGGGCGATTCGAGCTATGGCGACACCTTCTGTGGCGGTGGCGAGCAGATGCGCGAACTGTTCGCCGAGCTGGGCGTGCGTGAAGTGCTGGCAATGCTGCGCCTGGACGCCAGCGAAAGCGTGACCCCGGAAACCGACGCCGAGCCTTGGCTGGCCGAGTTGATCAGCGCTCTGCGCGGCTGACCGGCCGCTCGCGCAAAAGCGCCAGCCAGGCTTGTGCGGCCTTGGACAGATAGGCGCCCTGGCGCCAGATGAAGGCGATGTCCCAGCGCAGGTAGTCGGGCGCTTGCAGCGTCAGGCGTACCACGCCGGGCCGCACCAGGCCGCGCGCCACCACGCTGGGCAACAGCACTACACCTTGCCCGGCGGCCACCAGGGCGGCGAGAAAGTCCGCCTGGCCGCTGCGGCCACCTTCCTTCGGGGTGAACCCCACCTGCTGACAGGCCTGCAGCAGCCGGTCGTTGAGCACGAAACTGCGCTGATAAAGCAGGAACGGCGTGTCCGCCAGTTCCTCCAGGCGCACCTGGGCCTTGATCGCCAGTGGATGATCGGCCGGTAGCAAGGCATCCAGAGGTTCATCGCAGAAAGGCTGGTAGGCGAAGGTCGGGTCCTTGGGCGTCAGGCTGCCGCCGATCTCCAGTTCCCCGTTGAGCACCGCCTGCTCGATATTCAGGCTGCCGCCTTCAAGCAACTGCACGCTGATGTTCGGGTAGCGCCTGCGGTACTCGGCGAACAGGCCGGCGAACAGTGCGTCGCTGCCCAGCAGGGGCAGGCCCAGACGCAATTCCCCGCGGGCCAACAAGCTCAGGTCGTCCAGCTCGCTGAGCAACTCATTGCGCAGGCGCAGCATGCCTTCGGCGCGTTGCAGCACCACGCTGCCAGCGGCGGTGAGATGAATGTGCGAGCCCTGGCGATCCAGCAATGGCGTGCCCAGGCTCTGTTCCAGCTGGGCGATTTGCTTGCTCACCGCCGACTGGCTGATATGCAGGGTCTTGGCGGCCTGGGTGAAACCGCCCTGGTGAATCACTTCGACAAAACTGCGCAGCTGTTTGAAGTCCATGTTTTGGGTCCGTGCTCTTAATTCCATTCTGGAATGGCTTCTAGTCTAACAATTCGCTTCGGTGATGGCAGGCGCTTGCCTAAAATGCAGGCCTGCGAGGACCGAATTCCATGAACGCTTCCACCTTGAAACACCTGGGTCGCCTGTTATCCGAACTGGCGGTGTTGCTGGCTATTTATCTGTTCGGCTGCCAGCTGGCCGGGTGGCTGGCGTGGCCGATTCCTGGCGGGGTGATCGGCCTGGCCCTGCTGTTGCTGGCGTTCGCCCTGGGCTGGGTCAAGCCGGCGGCGCTGCAAATGGGCGCGGGCCTGCTGATGGCCGAGATGCTGCTGTTCTTCATTCCGGCGCTGATGAGCCTGCTGGACTACGGCGGCCTGCTGCGCCAGGACGGCTGGCGGATCCTGCTGGTGATTGGCGTCAGTACGCTGATGGTGATGCTGGTCACCGCGTTCACGGTGGAATGGGTGTGCCGCTGGAGAATGCGCCATGACGCTTGAGCCCATGCCGATGTTCTGGCTGCTGCTGACGCTCGCGGCCTATCTGTTCAGCCGCTGGATCTACCGGCGCACCGGGCGCTACCTGCTGTCGCCGCTGATCCTGGTGCCGGCCCTGCTGTTGGCGATCGCCGTGCCGCTGCACACCGCCTATGCCGAATACGCCGCCAATACCCATTGGCTGATGCTGGTGCTGGGGCCGGTCACCGTGGCTTTCGCAGTGCCGATCTGGCAGCAGCGGCAGCTGTTGGCGCGGCATTGGTCGGCCTTGCTCCTGGGCATGCTGGCGGGCAGCGCGGCGTCCATCGCCAGCTCCTTCGGCCTGGCGCGGGTGCTGGCCCTGGACAGCTCGGTGACCCTGTCGCTGGTGCCGCGTTCGATCACCACGCCCTTCGCCATGCCGCTGGCCCATGACCTGGGCGGTGTGCCCGAACTGACGGCGGTGTTCGTGATGTTCACCGGGGTGTTCGGCGCCATGCTCGGCGGTGTCCTGCTCAAGTGGCTGCCGCTGCGCAGTGCCCTGGCTCGCGGTGCTTTGTTCGGGGTCGGCGCCCACGGCGCGGGGGTCAGCCGCGCCCATGAAGTCGGTGGCGAAGAGGGCTCGGTGGCTGGGTTGGTGATGGTCCTCACGGGCCTGCTGAACCTGTTCGCCGCCCCTTTATTGGCGTCGTTGCTTTGACGTTTGACCTGTGCCGATTGCAACTAAAATAACCACTGACCCGCTCGGTCAGTAAGCTGGCTGCAAAGGCAACTACCCGAACCCGGGTGGCTGACTAGACTGATCCCCACGTCCGAAAAAATAATAAAAAACTGCCGTCACTGAGGTCCTTGCCGTGAGCCTATCCTCCGTTCAATCGACATCGAGTGTGAAAGACCAGGTCAGCACCGCCGAATGGCAAACCCGCGTCGACCTGGCAGCCTGCTACCGCCTGGTGGCGATGCATGGCTGGGACGATCTGATCTTCACCCACATCTCCGCCAAGGTCCCTGGCACCGAAGATTTCCTGATCAACCCGTTCGGCCTGATGTTCCATGAGATCACCGCCTCCAGCCTGGTGAAGGTCGACCAGGCCGGCAACAAGCTGATGGACAGCCCCTACGAGATCAACCCCGCCGGCTACACCATCCACAGCGCCGTGCACGAAGTGCGGCACGATGTGGCCTGTGTGCTGCACACCCACACCGCGGCCGGGGTCGCGGTGTCCGCGCAGCAGCAGGGGGTGTTGCCCATCAGCCAGCAATCGCTGTTCGTGCTGTCGAGCCTGGCCTATCACGCCTATGAGGGCGTGGCCCTGAACCACGAGGAAAAGGCCCGGCTGCAGGCCGACCTCGGCGACAGCAATTACCTGATGCTGCACAACCACGGTCTGCTGACCTGTGGCGGCACCATCGCCGACACCTTCCTGATGATGTTCACCTTCCAGCGCGCCTGCGAGATCCAGGTGCTGGCGCAGAACGGTGCGGCGCAACTGATCGCCATCGAGCCGCAGATTCTGGCCGGGGCCAAGGCGATGATCGCCGGGGTCACCAGAAGCGCTCAAGGCATGGGCGGCGCGCTGGCATGGCCGGCACTGCTGCGCAAACTCGATAAACAAGACGCGGGTTATAAACTCTGATGCCTATGGCCGAGATTCCTCTGTGCGTGTGGCGCAAGCGCGGACATAGCTTCGCGTTTCGCGGCCATGCCATTCGCTACTGGACCGCGGGGCAGGGCGAGCCGCTGCTGCTGATCCATGGTTTTCCCACCGCCGCCTGGGACTGGCATTACCTGTGGCAGCCCCTGGCGCAGCGCTATCGGGTGATCGCCTGCGACATGCTGGGGTTTGGCGATTCGGCCAAGCCGCGGGACCACGAGTACAGCCTGCTGGAACAGGCGGACCTGCAGCAGGCCTTGCTCGAGCATCTGGGGGTCGATAGCCCCGTGCATCTGCTGGCCCACGACTATGGCGACAGCGTCGCCCAGGAAATGCTCGCCCGGCACTACGAAGAGCGTTGCAACATGGCCAGCTGTGTGTTCCTCAACGGCGGCCTGTTCCCGGAAACCCATCGCCCGGTGCTGACGCAGAAGCTGCTGCTCAGCCCGCTGGGCTGGATGCTCGGCCGCGCCTTCAGCCGTGAGGGCCTGGCCAAGAGTTTCAGCCAGATTTTCGGCCCGCAGACCCGGCCCAGCGAAAGCGTGCTGGATGACTTCTGGAGCCTGGTGGAGGCCAATAACGGCCCGCGGATCCTGCATAAATTGATCGGCTACATTCCCGAGCGCCGGGTGCAGCGCGACCGTTGGGTGAGTGCGATGCAGCGCGGCGAGGTGCCGCTACGGGTGATCGACGGCGCGGTGGATCCGATTTCCGGGGCGCACATGGTCGAGCGCTACTGCCAACTGATCCCCGCCCCGGATACCGTGCTGCTGGCCGGGATCGGTCACTACCCGCAGACCGAGGCCCCGGTCCAGGTGCTCAAGCACTATCTGGCCTTTCGCGACAGCCTGGAGTTTCCACCGCGAAAACTGGCCTGCTCCTGAGCGCCCCGCGCTGTCCGTAGCTACCGCGGTTCTGCGGCCTTGGCCTGTGCATGCCAGACGCCGATGCGGCCCACGCCGTGGTTCCCCCTCGATCATCCCCCTGCCTTATTGCGCACCATTCAGCTTCAGCCGTGTTTATTGTGACCGCCAGCCGCGTGCCTGACACTCGAAGCCATTGTCCGTCTGTTGTCCATCTGGCCTGTGGGAGTTCGGTATGAGTGAGTCTGTGCGCTTCGAGAATAAAGTCGTGATTGTCACCGGTGCCGGCGGTGGTCTGGGGCAGGCTCATGCATTGCTGTTCGCCCGGCACGGGGCGAAGGTCCTGGTCAACGACCTGGGCGGTTCGACCCAGGGCGAGGGCGCCAATGCCTCGGCGGCCGACCGGGTGGTGGCGCAGATTCGCGAAGCCGGCGGCATCGCCGAGGCCAACCACGATTCGGTGACCGACGGCGACAAGATCGTGCAGAACGCCCTGGATGCCTTCGGCCGGGTGGATGTGGTGGTGAACAACGCCGGCATCCTGCGCGACAAGACCTTCCACAAGATGGAAGACGCCGATTGGGACCTGGTGTACCGCGTCCATGTCGAAGGCGCCTACAAGGTGACCCGCGCCGCCTGGCCGCACATGCGCGAGCAGGGTTATGGCCGGGTGATCTTCACCGCGTCCACCTCCGGTATCTACGGCAACTTCGGCCAGTCCAACTACGGCATGGCCAAGCTTGGCCTCTACGGCCTGACCCGCACCCTGGCCATCGAAGGCCGCAAGAACAACATCCTGGTCAACGCCATCGCGCCAACCGGCGGCACGCGGATGACCGAAGGGCTGATCCCGCCGCAGGTGTTCGAGCAACTCAAGCCCGAGCTGGTCAGCCCGCTGGTGGTGTACCTGGGCAGCGAGAACTGCCAGGAGACCTCCGGCCTGTTCGAGGTCGGCGGCGGCTGGATGGGCAAGGTGCGCTGGGAGCGCAGCCTGGGCCTGGGCTTCGATCCGCGTGAAGGTTTTTCCCCGGAAGATGTCGCCGCCCACTGGCAGCAGATCTGCGACTTCGAGGGCGCGGCGCATCCCAAGGACAACATCGAAGCCTTGAAAGAGATGATGCAGAACCTGCAGAAATACGCGATCTGAAGCAGCGCCCGCCAACCCGAACAGCCGCGGCCTGCGCGGCTGTTCGCCTTATGCCTTCATCACTGCCTTCGGCCTGACCCTGGCGCTGTCAGTCCATCGCCTGTTGCAGCGTTTCCATTGCCACGGCGAGCAGACCTTGAGCATCGACCTGGCTTTCTACCGGGCATAAAAAAGGCCGCTGCAAGGCAGCGGCCGAAGGAAGACGTTAGATCAAGGAGCAACAAATCAACGTCAGTGAACACCCGGTGAAGATCTGAATATCGTTGCTTCAAACCTTCTGAATCCTCTTGCCCCCAAGGTGGCGTGATCACACCTCTGGGCGACTCTGCGTGGCTGTTTGCCGTGAGAGCGAGGCCAGAATAAGGGCTGGCTGTGCAATGAAAAATAGCGATTGTGGACAAGGACTGTTACAGCCTGGGCAATAGTAGTGCACGTTGCGCGGACATGCCCTGCAAGGGCGCAATCCATCCACCTGATACCCGTCCATCCAGCCCGTCGATGCACCGCGCAAAGGCCCGGCTGGCGAGGGCATTCATCCTTTCGGGCGACAACGCGAATACCTCCTTGGTGCGCTTATCGCTCCTGTGCGCCGGCAGTAGGGTGAGGCCTTCTGTCACTCACCGGGGAAGACGCATGACAAAAACAACAATGCGCGCCATCTTCACACCGCGGGCGCTGGCCGTCGCGGTGGCCTTGGGGGGCTGCGCCCAGGCGCAGGCCGTTTCATTCAACATCGGAGAGATCGAGGGGCAGTTCGATTCTTCGCTGTCCATCGGCGCCAGCTGGGGCATGCGCGATGCCGACAAGGACCTGGTGGGTGTGTCCAACGGCGGTCGCGGGCAGTCTTCCACCGGCGACGACGGGCGCCTGAATTTCAAGAAGGGTGAGACCTTTTCGAAGATCTTCAAGGGCATCCATGACCTTGAACTGAAGTACGGCGACACCGGCGTCTTCGTCCGTGGCAAATACTGGTACGACTTCGAACTCAAGGACGAGGACCGCGAGTTCAAGCCCATCAGCGACCACAACCGCAAGGAGGGCGCCAAGTCGTCCGGCGGGCAGATCCTCGATGCCTTCATCTATCACAACTACTCCATCGCCGACCTTCCGGGCACCGTGCGCGCCGGCAAGCAGGTGGTCAGCTGGGGCGAAAGCACCTTCATCGGCAACTCGATCAACAGCATCAACCCGATCGACGTGTCCGCATTCCGTCGTCCTGGCGCGGAGATCAAGGAAGGCCTGATCCCGGTGAACATGCTGTTCGCTTCCCAGGGCCTGACCGACCAGTTGACCGTGGAAGGTTTCTATCAGCTGGAGTGGGACCAGACCGTGGTCGACAACTGCGGCACCTTCTTCGGCAACGACGTGGTGGCGGACGGCTGCACCACTGGCTACACCGTCGGCAGCCCGGCGATCCGCCCGCTGCAACCGATTGCCGCAGCGTTCGGCCAGGGCGTCACCGTGGCCCCCGAAGGCGTGGTGATCGGCCGCGCCGGTGACCGCGATGCCCGCGACTCCGGGCAGTGGGGCACCGCCTTGCGCTGGCTGGGCGATGACACCGAGTACGGGCTGTACTTCATGAACTACCACGCGCGCACCCCGACGGTTGGCACCATCACCGCCGGGAGCAGCACTCTGGCGAGCATTCCGGGGATCGTCAGCACCGCCAACCGCATCGCCCCGGGCACCGGTTCGGCCCTGGCCCAGAGCGTGATGCTCGGGCGTGGCCAGTACTACCTCGAGTACCCGGAAGACATCCGCCTGTACGGCGCCAGCTTCTCCACCACGCTGCCCACCGGCACCGCCTGGACCGGCGAGATCAGCTACCGGCCCAACGCCCCGGTGCAGGTCAACACCAACGACCTGACCCTGGCCCTGGTCAACCCCATCGCCGGTGGCCTGGCGTCGCCGGTGCGGACCTCGGCGGGCGCCGACAACACCGGTTACCGGCGCAAGGAAATCACCCAGGTCCAGAGCACCCTGACCCAGTTCTTCGACCAGGTGCTGGGCGCCGACCGCCTGACCCTGGTGGGCGAGGCGGCGATCGTGCATGTCGGTGGCCTGGAGTCGAAAAGCGAGCTGCGCTACGGCCGCGATTCGGTCTACGGCCAGTACGGTTTCGGTGGCGATACCGACGGTTTCGTCACCGCCACGTCCTGGGGTTATCGCGCCCGGGCGATCCTCGATTACAACAACCTGATCGCCGGGATCAACCTCAAGCCCAACCTGTCCTGGTCCCACGACGTCAACGGCTACGGGCCCAATGGCCTGTTCAACGAAGGCGCCAAGGCGGTGAGCCTCGGGGTCGATGCCGACTACCGCAACACCTACACCGCCAGCCTCAGTTACACCGACTTTTTCGGCGGTGACTACAACACCCTCAAAGACCGCGACTTCCTCGCGTTGAGCTTCGGCGTGAACTTCTGATCCGGCCCTGAAGAAGGACAACTTTATGCGCAAGACGATTTTGCAATGCGGCGCCCTGGCCTTGACCCTGCTGGCGGCCAACGGGATGGCGGCGGTCACCCCGCAGGAAGCGGACAAGCTCGGCACCAGCCTGACCCCGCTCGGCGCGGAAAAGGCCGGCAATGCCGACGGCTCGATCCCGGCCTGGACCGGTGGTATCGGCAAGAACGCCGGGGCGGTGGACGCCAAGGGCTTCCTCGCCGACCCGTTCGCCAACGAGAAGCCGCTGTTCACCATCACCGCGGCCACTGTCGACAAGTACAAGGACAAGCTGTCCGACGGCCAGGTGGCGATGTTCAAGCGCTACCCGGAAACTTACAAGATCCCGGTCTACCCGACCCACCGCACGGTCGGCCTGCCGGCGGACATCTACGAGTCGGCCAAGCGCAGCGCGCTGAACGTCACCTCGATCAACGAAGGCAACGGCCTGGCCAATTTCACCGGCAACCGCTACTACGCCTTCCCGATTCCGAAGACCGGCGTGGAAGTGCTGTGGAACCACACCACCCGTTATCGCGGCGGCAACCTGCGCCGGATCATCACCCAGGCCACGCCGCAGACCAACGGCAGCTACACGCCGATCCGCTTCGAGGAAGAGGTGGCGGTGCCGCAGCAGATCCCCGACCTGGACCCGGAGAAAGGCGCCAACGTGCTGACCTTCTTCAAGCAGGCGGTGACCGCTCCGGCGCGCCTGGCCGGTAACGTGCTGCTGGTGCACGAAACCCTCGACCAGGTGAAGGAGCCGCGCCTGGCGTGGATCTACAACGCCGGCCAGCGCCGTGTGCGCCGCGCCCCGCAAGTGGCCTACGACGGGCCGGGCACCGCCGCCGACGGCCTGCGCACCTCGGACAACTTCGACATGTTCTCCGGCGCGCCGGACCGCTACGACTGGAAGCTGGTGGGCAAGAAGGAGATGTACATCCCCTACAACAGCTACAAGCTGGATTCGCCGAGCCTCAAGTACGACGACATCATCAAGGCCGGGCATATCAACCAGGACCTGACCCGCTACGAGCTGCACCGGGTCTGGGAAGTGGTCGGCACGGTCAAGCCGAGCGAGCGGCATATCTATGCCAAGCGCCACATGTACATCGACGAGGACAGCTGGCAGGTGGCGCTGGTGGACCACTACGACGGGCGTGGCCAGCTGTGGCGGGTGGCCGAAGGGCATGCGCAGTTCTATTACAACGCCCAGGTGCCGGCCTACACCCTCGAAGCGCTGTACGACATCATCGCCGGGCGCTACCTCGCCCTGGGGATGAAGAACGAAGAGAAGCACAGCTTCGAGTTCGGTTTCGCCGCCAAGGCCGCCGACTACACTCCGGCCGCCCTGCGCGCAACCGGCGTTCGGTAAGGCCCGGGATACAAACGATGGCAAAAGGCGACCGATCGGTCGCCTTTTTTATGGGCGCGGATCAGCGTGTTGAATACTTCTCAACAAGCACCGGCGACAAGGCTAGGGTGGGGGGCACGCAGGCTAAAACTATAAAAAGGCACGCCGCAATGACCGCCATGACTCCCTGTCCTGGATTCCTGCCCCGTTTGTCCTCCCATCACCTGTCCCGCAGCCGTCTGAGTGCCCCGCTCCTGGCGTCGCCCGCCCGGGTGAAACTGCTCTGTGCTCCGGCCGGCAGCGGCAAGACGGCCCTGCTCGCCGAATGCCTGTTGCAGGCGCCGCCCGGGTGCCGGGTGTGCTGGTTGCCCCAGGCCGGGGCCGCGCAGACACCGCTGCAATTGTGCGGCGAGCTGGCGCGGGCGCTGGGCCTGGCCGTATCGGACGAGGCCGCCGTGCTGGACCATCTGGCGCAGGTGCAGACTCCGACCTGGCTGTTCCTCGACGACTATTGTCGGGTCGCCGCGCCGCCGCTGGACCTGCTGCTCGACCGCCTGCTGGCGATCAGCAACCCGGCGCTGACCTGGTGGCTGGGCGGCCGCCGCCGGCCGCAATGCAACTGGCCGCGGCTGCTGCTCGACGACCAGCTCTACGAATGCACGGGGCCCGAGCTGGCGTTCACCCAGGAGGACATCGAGCGACTGCTGCAACAATTGCCGCAGCCTTTGTCGATCCACACCGCCAGCCGGATTTTCCAGCGCAGTGCGGGCTGGTGCGCCGGGGTGCGCATCGCCCTGCTCGAAGGCAGCGAGCTGGTGGCCACGCCGTGCCGGCAGGGGCGGCCCAATACCCTGCTGGAATACCTGGAGCACGAACTGTTCAGCGTGTTGCCGGCGGAGCTGTCCGAGGTCTGGCATGTGCTGGCGCACCTGCCGCGCTTCAATGCGCCGTTGTGCGAGCACCTGTTCGGCGCCGGGGAGGGTGCCCAGTACCTGCGGACATTGCAGGAACTGGGCTGCTTCATCGAACCCTGGGAGGCTGCGCCGGAGTGGCTGCAAGTGTTCGCGCCCCTGTCCCGGCTGATGCGCGACGAGCCCTGGCCGGCGGGACGCTCCTGGCATCGCCGTGCCTGCCAGTGGTTCGCCGCGCAGGAGGACTGGCAGGCGGCGTTCGAGCAGGCGTTGCTGGCGCAGGAATACGAAGTGGCGGTCAGCCTGTTGCAGCACTTCAGTTTCGAGCACCTGTTCGAGCAGCAGAATGTGGTGTTGCTGTTGCGTTTGCATGAGCAGCAGGGCGAGGAACTGCTGCTCGGCAGCCCGCAGTTGGTCGGGCTGTTGACGGCGGCCTTGCTGTTCGCCGGGCGTTTCGACCAGGCGCAACACTGCGTGGCGCAGATGGCGCGTTTCACGCCGCAGCCGACGGCCTCCGGGCAGCGGCAACTGGTGGCGCGCTGGCAGGCGCAGCAGGGCTGGCTGCTGCATCTGCAAGGGTTGATGGAACCGGCGCGGATGCATTTTCTCGAGGCGCTGACCGAACTGCCGGCCCATGCCTGGCCGACCCGCCTGCTGTGCCTTTCGGGCCTGACCCAGCAGGCCTTGCTCAGGGGCGAACTGGACGTGGCGCAGATGCTCAACCGCGAGGCGCTGTGCCTGGCCCGGGCCCAGGATTCATTGCTGTTCGAAGCGCTGCTGGAGCTGGACCATGCCCAACTGCTGGAGCAGCGTGGGGCGCCCCACAGGGCGCAGAGCCTGCTGGACGATGTGCAGCAATTGTTGAGTCGCCAGGCTTATCGGGTCGGCCCGCTGCTGGGTCGTATCGCCTTGCGCCAAGGGCGCCTGGCCTTGCGCCAGGGGCAGGCGGAACAGGCCGCCGGGCACTTCCAGAGCGGGCTCGAACGCTGTCTGCTCAGTCACGACAAGCGCGCCCTGTACGGGTTTCTCGGCCAGGCGTTCCTGGCCGCCAACCAGGGCGACTATGCCCACGCGTTTGTGCGCCTGCGCGATGCCGAGCGGCTGATGCAGCAACGGCAGATCCCGGACACGGTGTACCGCGCCGTGCTGCTGCAGGTCAGCAGCGTGTTCTGGTTGCAACAGGGGCGGCCAGAACTGGCCCAGGAGGCCTTGAGCCGGGTGCTGCGTCACTACCGCGGGCCCCAGGCGCGCCAGGCGCCACCGGCCACCCTCGAGCTGATTCCGCGTATCGAGTACCTGCTGGTGCTGGCCGAGGTGTACCTGCAGCGTGCCGAGGCACCGGTGGCAAACTTGCAGCGCCTGCTCGAACAGGCCCGGCAACGGGGCATGCTGTGCCTGCAGACCGAGTTGCACCTGGCCCTGGCCGAGGTCGCTTTCCTGCTGGGGGATCGGGTGTTGTCCGCCCGTGCCTTGCAGGAGGGGCTGGAACTCGGTGCCCGGTGCAACCTGCACCAGGCGCTGCATGAATTGCGTCTGCGTCAGCCGCGGATGTTTGATGTCCAGCCGGTGGCCAAACCCGAAGCGCCCATGCCGCTGCCGGTGGCAGGGGAGAGCCCGCTGAGCCAGCGGGAGCTGGAGGTGCTGCAACTGATCGCCCTGGGCAGCTCCAACCAGCAGATCGCCGAGCAATTGTTCATTTCCCTGCACACGGTGAAGACCCATGCGCGGCGCATTCACAGCAAGCTCGGGGTGGAGCGCCGCACCCAGGCCGTGGCCAAGGCCAAGACGTTGGGATTGATGTAGTGGTCGGACAGATATCAGGGCCGCCAACCTGACGGCGCGGTGCATCTGCTAAACCGCGTGGCCCTCTTTTACGACGGCTGCGCCGCCGATCGCAGCCTTCGGCAGCGGCTACAGAGGTCGGGGTTGTTGTAGCCGCTGGCGCAGCCTGCGATCGGTCGCGCAGCGGCCACAAAGCTGACGATTGGATGGATCCGCGTCTAGGGTTGGTAACCCATGCGCCAGCTCACCGCCTGGGACGCGGCCAGCAGGCGTTGCGCCGCCGGGCCGTTTTCGTCGGCGTGGAACAGCGAGGTCGGGCCAACCACCGTCAGCACGGCGGCGACCTTGCCGGTGGCGTCGAACACCGGCGCCGACAAGGCATCCACGCCGGGCATCAGCAGGCCGTGCACATGGTGCAGGCCGCGCTGGCGGATCTGCTCGCACAGGGCGGCATAGGCCTGCTCGTCCGCCAGCGCGTGGGGCGCGTGGGCCTTGAGTTCCTGCTCGCGCAAATCGACGGTTTCGCGATTCGGCAGGTAGGCGCCGAACACCAGCCCGGTGGACGAGCTGAGCAAGGGCAGCACCGAACCCAGTTGGGTCACCACCGTCACCGCGCGCACAGCCGGTTCGATATGCACCACAGTCGCGCCCTGGTTGCCCCATACCGCGAGGAAGCAGGTCTCGTTCAATTCATCGCGCAACTCGGCCAGGGGCAGGGCGGCGACCTTCAGTACATCCATGCTGCCCAGCGCCGCCATGCCCACCCGCAAGGCCTCGCGGCCCAGGCCATAGTGGTTGGTGGCGGTGTTCTGTTCGGCGAAGCCACTGGCGATCAGCGCTTGCAGGTAACGGTGAACCTTGCTCGCCGGCATCTGCACATGTTCGGCCAGGCGCGACAGCGAGGTCGCCGGCGACAGCTCGGCCAGGGCCTTGAGGATGTCGGTGCCGACCTCGGCTGAGCGGACTTTCTGTTTACCGTTGCTGTCGCTGGTGCTGCGCGGCTTTTCCATGGAAGTGGTGTGATCCCGGGACGAATGGGCGTCTTTATAGCTTGACGGTCAATACCAATCAAATTACGTTATCCGTAATTGGATTACGATAAAAATAACGCTGGCGTGCCGAGAACTCTCCCCATGGAGTCGCTGGCCGCTGCCAACTCCACTTCCAGGAGGCTCCATGAACCTCGATTCCACGGCGTCCGGGCTGGCGTACCAGTCGGGCTTCGGCAACCAGTTTTCCAGCGAGGCCCTGCCAGGCGCCTTGCCCGTCGGCCAGAACTCCCCGCAAAAAGCCCCTTACGGCCTCTACACCGAACTCTTCTCCGGCACGGCCTTCACCATGGCCCGCAGCGAAGCGCGGCGCACCTGGATGTACCGTATCCAGCCATCGGCCAACCACCCGGCCTTCGCCAAGCTGGATCGCCAGCTGGCAGGCGGGCCGCTGGGCGAGATCACGCCCAACCGGTTGCGCTGGAACCCGCTGGATATTCCGAGTGAGCCGACCGACTTCATCGACGGCCTGGTGAACATGGTCGCCAACTCGGCAGCGCAGAAACCCGCCGGGATCAGCATCTACACCTACCGCGCCAACCGCTCCATGGAGCGGGTGTTCTTCAACGCCGACGGCGAGTTGCTGCTGGTACCCGAACAGGGCCGCCTGCGCATCGCCACCGAGCTTGGGGTGCTGGAAGTCGAACCGCTGGAGATCGCGGTATTGCCCCGCGGCCTGAAGTTCCGCGTCGAACTGCTGGACCCGCAGGCGCGCGGCTATATAGCCGAAAACCACGGCGCGCCCCTGCGCCTGCCCGACCTGGGGCCGATCGGCAGCAACGGCCTGGCCAACCCGCGGGACTTCCTGACCCCGGTCGCCCACTACGAAGACCTCAAGCAGCCGACGACCCTGGTGCAGAAATTCCTCGGCGAGCTGTGGGGTTGCGAGCTGGATCATTCGCCCCTGAACGTGGTGGCCTGGCACGGCAACAACGTGCCGTACAAATATGACCTGCGCCGTTTCAATACCATCGGCACCGTCAGCTTCGATCACCCGGACCCGTCGATTTTTACCGTGCTGACCTCGCCCACCAGCGTGCACGGCCTGGCCAACCTGGACTTCGTGATCTTCCCGCCGCGCTGGATGGTGGCTGAGAACACCTTCCGGCCGCCGTGGTTCCACCGCAACCTGATGAACGAATACATGGGCCTGATCCAGGGCGCCTACGATGCCAAGGCCGAAGGCTTCGTGCCCGGCGGCGCTTCGCTGCACAGCTGCATGAGCGCCCACGGCCCGGATGGCGAAAGCTGCACCAAGGCCATCAACGCCGAACTGCAACCAGCCAAGATCGACAACACCATGGCCTTCATGTTCGAGACCAGCCAGGTGCTGCGTCCGAGCCAGTTCGCCCTGGAGTGCCCGCAATTGCAGAACGACTACGATGCTTGCTGGGCCTCGCTGCCCGCCACCTTCAACCCGAATCGGAAATAACCCATGAATCAGCCAACCATCACCCGCAGCTGGGTTGCCTCCGCCAACGACCATGCCGACTTCCCGCTGCAGAACCTGCCGCTGGGGGTGTTCAGCCACAAGGGTTCGGCGCCGCGCAGCGGCGTGGCCATCGGCGAGCACATCTTCGACCTGGAAGCGGCGCTCGACGCCGGGCTGTTCGAGGGCCCGGCCAAGGCTGCGGTGGATGCCACCCGTGGCGGCCAGTTGAATGCCTTTTTCGAACTGGGCCGCCCGGCCCGCGTGGCCCTGCGCGAGCGCCTGCTGGAATTGCTCGGCGAGGGCAGCAGCCTGCGCGGCAAGGTCGAGGCCCAGGGCGCGAAACTGCTGCCCCTGGCCGCCGATTGCCAGATGCACTTGCCGGCAAGGATCAATGACTACACCGACTTCTATGTCGGCATCGAGCACGCGCAGAACGTCGGCAAGCTGTTCCGCCCGGACAACCCGTTGCTGCCGAACTACAAATACGTGCCGATCGGTTACCACGGCCGCGCTTCCACCATCCGTACTTCCGGTGCCGACGTACGCCGGCCCAAGGGCCAGACCCTGCCCGCCGGCCAGAGCGAGCCGACCTTCGGCCCATGCGCGCGGCTGGACTACGAACTGGAGCTGGGCATCTGGATCGGCCAGGGCAATGAACTGGGCGAGCCGATCGCCATTGGCGACGCTGCCGAGCACATCGCCGGCTTCTGCCTGCTCAACGACTGGTCGGCGCGGGATATCCAGGCCTGGGAATACCAGCCGCTGGGCCCGTTCCTGTCGAAAAGCTTCATCACCAGCATCTCGCCCTGGGTGGTGACGGCCGAAGCCCTGGAGCCGTTCCGCCGTGCCCAGACACCACGTCCCGAAGGCGACCCGCAGCCGCTGCCGTACCTGCTGGACAAGCGCGACCAGGCCGCCGGTGGTTTCGACATCGAGCTGGAAGTGCTGCTGCTCACCGAAGCGATGCGCGAGCAAGGTCTGCCGGCCCACCGCCTGACCCTGAGCAACACCCAGTACATGTACTGGACCGTGGCGCAGATGGTCGCTCACCACAGCGTCAACGGCTGCCAGTTGCAGGCCGGCGACCTGTTCGGTTCGGGCACCCTGTCGGGCCCGCAAAGCAACCAGTTCGGCAGCCTGCTGGAAATCACCGAAGGCGGTAAGAAACCGATCGAACTGGCGTCCGGCGAAGTGCGTAAGTTTCTTGAGGACGGCGACGAAATCATCCTGCGCGGCCGCTGCCGCCGCGAGGGTTTCGCCTCCATCGGTTTCGGCGAATGCCGCGGCAAAATCCTGCCTGCCCGTTAAGAAGAGGTGCGCGTTATGGAGCTCTATACCTACTACCGTTCGACCGCGTCCTACCGGGTGCGCATCGCCCTGGCGCTCAAGGGCCTGGACTACCAGGCGCTGCCGGTCAACCTGCTGGCGGCCGGCGGCGGTGCGAACCGCCAGCCGCAATACCTGCAGATCAACCCGCAAGGCCGTGTGCCGGCCTTGCGTACCGATGACGGCGAGCTGCTGATCCAGTCGCTGGCCATCGTCGAATACCTGGAAGAACGTTATCCACAGGTGCCGCTGCTCTCCAAGGAGCTGGCGGCCCGCGCCCACGAACGGGCGGTGGCGTTGCTGATCGGCTGCGATATCCATCCGCTGCACAACTCCAGCACGCAGAACCTGCTGCGCCAGTGGGGCTACGATGAGGCGCGGGTGCTGGAGTGGATCGGCCACTGGATCAGCAACGGCCTGGCGGCGGTCGAGCAGTTGATCGGTGAGCAGGGGTATTGCTTCGGCGAGCAACCGGGGCTGGCCGACACCTTCCTGATTCCCCAGTTGTACGCGGCCGAGCGCTTCAAGGTGCCATTGGACGCCTACCCACGGATTCGCCGGGTCGCCGCCCTGGCCGCCGAACATCCGGCGTTCCAGAAGGCCCACCCGGCCAACCAGCCCGATACGCCCGCCTGACCTGTGTAGCCGCTGCCGCAGGCTGCGATCGACCGGAACGGTCGCGAAGATCTCTGGATCGCTGAAGGCCTTCGGCCTTATCGCAGCCTGCGGCAGCGGCTACAGGAGACAGGCCTGCGGCAGCAGCGTGTTCCCGCGCCTGAAGATGTACACAAGACCGATCCTTGTCGCCCAAGAGCAATGACGGTCTGCCGGCTTCCATAACCATAAAAAACAGCAGGTACCTTGCGATGCACAATCAGATTGCCAGCTTCCGGGCGGCCCTCGACGCCCGTCCGGTGTCGCGTTATCAGTGGTTGCTTCTTCTGCTCCTGGCCCTGTTGCTGGTCACCGACGGCTACGACGCCCAGGTGCTGGGTTATGTGGTGCCGGCCCTGGCCCAGGATTGGGGCCTGGAAAAGGCCGCGTTCGGTCCGGTGTTCAGTGCCAACCTGCTGGGCCTGACCCTGGGCTCGCTGGCGGTGACGCCGCTGGCGGACCGGTTTGGCGTGCGGCGGATTCTGCTGGCCTGCGTGCTGATCTACGCCAGCCTCACGGTGATGATGGTGTTCGCCGATTCGCTGAACAGCCTGATGGTCGCGCGTTTTATCTGTGGCATCGGCATGGGCGGGGCGATGCCCAGCGCCATGGCGCTGATGTCGGAATATTCGCCGCCGCGCCTGCGTACCCTGATGGTGACCCTGGCCGCCTGCGGTTTCTCTTTCGGCGGCGCGGCCGGCGGTTTTGTCGCCGCGGGTTTCATCGACCGCTTCGGCTGGCAGGCGGTGTTCCTCGCCGGCGGCGTCACGCCGTTGCTGCTGTTTCCCTTCCTGGCCTGGTTCCTCCCCGAATCGTTGCCGCGCCTGCTGCGCGATCAGCCGCCTTATGCCCGCCTGCGCAAGGTCACCGCGCGCATGCTGCCGGACTGGCAACCACCGGCCGCCTCGGCCGCGCAGAACCAAGCCGAGCAGGGCAGCAAGCTCACGGTGATCGAGCTGTTCCGCCACGGTTATGCGCGCCCGACGCTGCTGATCTGGTCGACCTTTTTCGTCAGCCTGATCCTGCTGTATTTCATGATCAGTTGGTTGCCGTCGCTGCTGCTGGAAAGTGGCCTGGGGTTGAACGAAGCGAACCTGGTGACCTCGATGTTCCTGTTCGCCGGCACCCTGGGGGCGATCTGCATGGCCTGGTTCGCCGACCGCCTGCAACGCAAGGTACGGCTGCTCTCGGCGGTGCTGGCCGGGGCGGCGCTGTGCACCCTGCTGTTGGGCCTGAACCACGATAATCCGCGTTACCTGGTGGCCTTCGTCTTCGCCGCCGGCTTCTGCATCATCGGCGGCCAACTGACCCTCAACGCCTTCGCCAGCAACTTCTACCCGGCCCATGTCCGCGCCACCGGCACCGGCTGGGCCCTGGGCGTCGGCCGCTTCGGCTCGATCCTCGGCCCGCTGTTCGGCAGCCTGCTGCTGGCGATGCACATCCCGGTGCAGCAGATCTTTTTCTTCTGCGCGATTCCGGCGGTGATTGCGGCGCTGCTGATCATCCAGGTGCGCTCGCCGTCCGAGGCGCCTTCGGCAGGCGCGGGGCCTGCACCAGAACTGCAGGCGCCGCTCAAACCCTGAAGGCGCGCGGGCTCAGCGTGCCAGATGCTTGATCATCGGCACGCAGGCCAGGGTCAGGCCCCGGGGCGAATGGTACTGGGCAACCTGCTCGCCGACGAAGCCGCAGTGGCGATAGAAGTCTGCGGCGTTCAGGGTCGAGTCCAGGATCAGGTGCGGTAGGCCGGCCTGCAGTGCCAGCTGTTCGAGGTAGTCCATCATCTGCCGGCCGATCCCGCGGCCCATGTACGCCGGATCGACAAACACCGCATCGACCTGCCCCGACTCCGGATCGAGCATGCCGCTGGCGGCGATCTGGTCGTCGATGACGGCTACGTGCCCGGTCTTCTTCAGGACTTCGACGAAGTAGTCCCCTAGGCTGCCGGCGGTCCAGACCTGCAGGTCGGCGGCGGGGTAATGGCCGCTGCACTGGTGGTTGATGGCTTGGTTGCGAATGACGAAGATGCGTTGCGCGTCGTCGCCATGAGCTTTTCTGATCAGCATGCTGTGCCCATTCCCTGGTGTGAGCCGAGCATCCTGCCAGAGCCCGGGCGGGGCTGTCATGCCGCCCTGGCCTGGATCAGCAGCAGCCCCCAGCCGGTCAGCAGCGTGCCGTCCGCTCGGAGCAAGGGTTGTGTGGCCGTGCGCAGTTCGCTCTTCATCAATGCGCGATTGGCGGGTGTCAGGCGATCCAGGTCGTAGGTTTCTGCCAACGAATCCCAGAGCTCCTCGAAGGTGGGCGTCCACTCAAGGTCCAGTTCCTCGAAGTGCAGCGAGGTGAAGCTGTGGCCCAACAGCTCCCGCCATCCACGCTGTGACTGAGTACGGGGATCCACCAGGGGCAAGGGACGGAGCTGGTCGCGTCGGGCGGCGGTGCGAAAGGCCTGCAAGTAGTGCTGGCCCGGCTCGCCCAACAGAAAGGCCCGGCCGACGATGGCCGAGAGTTGCCCGCCCTTGGCCAGAACCCGATGGATTTCCCCCAGCACCTGTTCGATATCGCTCATTAGCATCAGGGCCAGGTGCGAGACCACGGCATCGATGCTGCCGGTGGCAATCGACAGGCACTGGGCCCGCTCATTGAGCAGCACGCTGCGGTTCGCGAGGCGGGTGCGGGCCGCCTGCAGTTCGGTTGCGCTCATGTCCACGCCGGTCAACCGGGCGTCGGGATACTTCCTGGCCAGCAGATCCAGCAGGAAACCGTCGCCGCAGCCCAGGTCCAGCACCCGTGCGCGAGGCTGAGTGGTGGCGAGCGTGGCTGCCAGCATCTCGTAGGATGAACCGCGCCCCGGCAGGCTCAGCCCGGAAAAAGCCGGCGGCGTGGTGCCGGGGCGACGTTGGTGAAAGTCCTGAAGAAAGCGTTCGGCGCTGTTCATGCTGTTCATCCTTGAAGCAAACGGAGAGTTGTCGCCGGGCATTGTGGCATGGGAGGCAGAGCGCCCCATCAGTGCACGATGGTATTGGGTGGCAAGTGCCCCAGGCGTTCGGTCAGGCGCAGGCGCTGGATCGGGTCTTCGCTGAGCAGCAGGGCGTGTTCCAGGTCGAAGCGTTCGGCGTTGGGGCAGTCCAGGTGCTGGTAGAGGCTGGCGCGGGCCAGGTAGTCGGAGGCGCTGCCATTGCCCAGTTCCAGGACCCGCTCGGCATCGATCAGCGCATTGAGGTGGTCGTCGTGGCTCAGGTGCAACTGGCGCAGGTTGCGCGACAGGCGCTGGAGCATTTGCTGCGGGCTGGCCGTGGCCAGGTGCTCGGCGGCCAGCTTGATGTTCGGCCCGTACTGGCGCTCCAGCAGCTCACGGCAGTCGTTGGGGTACAGGCGGCGCCCGCCGCAAGGGTCGAGCAGGTGATCGGCACCGGGCACGCGCAACAGAAAGTGCCCGGGGAAGTTGACCCCGACCATGGGGATCTCCAGGCGCCGCGCCAGCTCCAGGGCAATCAGCCCCAGCGCCAGCGGTTGCCCGCGCCGGGTGTGCAGCACCTTGTCCAGCAGCGCCGCCTGCGGGCGCAGCGGCAAGAACTCGTCCTGCTGGAACCCCAGGTCGTTCATGCGCCGCAGCAGCGGCTGGCCCAGTTCGCTGACCGGCAGCAGCGGCAAGCCTGCGCTGACCCGCTGTTGCAGTTCCTTGAAGTCTTGCAGCAACTGCTCGGGCGACACCTCTTTGTCGTGCTCGGCGGCGATCCACAGCGCCGCCTCGAAAAGGGCGGGCGGGGACTGTTGCAGGCAGGCGAAAAAAGCTTGACGCGGGTTCATCGAAATCTCCAGCGAATGCCTCGTTTTAGCCCCGTCGCGGGCGTTCGTCCAGTGCCGCACACATGCCGTAGCAGGTTATTTCCTAAAGCCCGGTAAGGCACCGGGCTTATTCCCGCGCGCTCCAGCAATTTTCATGCACAAGCCTATACTGGCGACTACAAGAAGTGATTCGGGAGCCCGACGATGTTCGCTCTCATGCAAAGCACTCGCCTTGAATCGCTGCACCTGAGCGTTGACCCGGCCACCGGGTTGAAGGCGGTGATTGCCATTCATAGCAGCCGCCTGGGGCCTGCCTTGGGAGGCTGTCGTTACCTTGCCTACCCCGACGACGAAAGTGCCGTGGTCGATGCCGTGCGCCTGGCCCAAGGCATGAGCTACAAGGCCGCCCTGGCCGGCTTGCCCCACGGCGGCGGCAAGGCGGTCATCATCCGTCCGCCACACGTCGAAAGCCGCGCCGCATTGTTCGAAGCCTTCGGGCGCTGCGTCGAGCAACTCGATGGCCGCTACATCACCGCCATCGACAGCGGCACCTCGGTCGCCGACATGGACTGCATCGCGCAAACCACCCAGCACGTCACCAGCACCACCGCCTCCGGCGATCCGGCACCGCATGCCGCCATGGGGGTGTTCGCCGGCATCCGCGCCACCGCCATGGCGCGCCTGGGCAGCGACAACCTCGAAGGCTTGCGGGTGGCGATCCAGGGCCTGGGCAATGTCGGCTTCGCCCTCGCCGAGCAGTTGCATGCCGCGGGCGCCGAACTGCTGGTCAGCGATATCGATTCCGGCAAGGTGCAACTGGCCATGGAGCAACTGGGCGCCCATCCCATCGCCAACGAAGCCTTGCTCAGCACCCCGTGCGACATCCTCGCGCCCTGCGGGCTGGGTGGCGTGCTCAACAGCCACAGCGTGGCGCAACTGCGCTGCTCGGCGGTCGCCGGCTCGGCCAACAACCAGCTGACCAACCTGCAGGTCGCCGACCAGCTGGAAAACCGCGGCATCCTCTACGCGCCGGATTACGTGATCAACGCCGGCGGGCTGATCTACGTTTCGCTCAAGCATCGCGGTGAAGACCTGGCGACCATCACCGCCCACCTGTCGAAGATCAGCCAGCGGCTCACCGAGGTCTTCGCCCATGCCCAGGCTGAAAAGCGCTCCCCGGCGCGGGTGGCCGACGACTTGGCGGAGCGCGTGCTGTACCGCTAGGCGCGAGGGCCTTACCCGGCCATTTCGCCCTGTAAGCTCCGCGCCACAAGCGCGAGGCGCAACAACTGCACGCTGACCCGGCGTGCCAGGAGCCATGTGATGCCGCACAAGGTTGCACTTCCCTATACCCGCTATTTGTCCCCGGACGGCCAGTTGCTCGGCGACCTGCCGGCCTGGGCCGACGACTTCAATCTGCTGACCCGGCTCTACCGGCAGATGGTCCTGACCCGCCTGTTCGACCAGAAAGCCGTGGCCCTGCAACGTACCGGACGCATCGGCACCTATGCGCCGACCCTCGGCCAGGAAGCCATTGGCGTGGCCATCGGCAGCCTGATGCGGCCCGAAGACGTGCTGGTGCCCTATTACCGCGACACCGCCGTGCAATTGATGCGCGGGGTGCGCATGGAAGAGATCCTGCTGTACTGGGGCGGCGATGAGCGCGGCAGTGATTTCGCCGACCCGGCGGTGGCCGAGGATTTCCCGATCTGTGTGCCGATCGCCACCCAGGCCCTGCATGCCTGCGGCGTGGCCAGCGCATTCAAGATCCGTGGCGAGCACCGGGTGGTGGTGACCACCTGTGGCGATGGCGCCACCAGCAAGGGCGACTTCCTCGAGGCCCTCAATGTGGCGGGCACCTGGCAGTTGCCGGTGGTGTTCGTGGTCAACAACAACCAGTGGGCGATCTCGGTGCCACGGCGCATCCAGTGCGGCGCGCCAACCCTGGCACAGAAGGCCATCGGCGCCGGCTTCCACGGCGAGCAGGTCGATGGCAACGACATGCTCGCGGTGTACGACCGGGTGCAGGCCGCCCTGGAACGTGCCCGGCATGGCAAGGGACCGGTGCTGCTGGAGTGCCTGAGCTATCGCCTGGGCGACCACACCACCGCCGACGATGCCACGCGCTATCGGGCCGCGGATGAGGTCAAGCAGGCCTGGCTGGAAGAACCGGTCAAACGCCTGCAACGCTTCATGGTCGGGCAGGGCGTCTGGGACGGAAACCGCGAGCAGGCGCTGATGGTGGAATGCCAGGCGCTGGTGCAGCGTGCTGTGGATAACTTCGAGGCGGCGGGCACCCAGGCCCCCGAGTCGGTACTGGACTACGTCTATGCACAGTGGCCGGCGGCCCTGGCCGAACAGCGCGAGGTGTTCCTCGAACGGCTGGCGCGGCGTGCGGGAGGTGCGGACCATGAGTAACGGCACATTCAGCCTGCTGGAAGCGGTGAACCTGGCGTTGCACCGGGCCATGGCCGAGGACGAGAACGTGATTGTCCTGGGTGAGGACGTCGGCGTGAACGGCGGGGTGTTCCGCGCCACCCTGGGGCTGCGCGACAGTTTCGGCTTCAAGCGGGTGATCGATTCGCCACTGGCGGAAACCATGCTCGGCGGTCTGGTGATCGGCATGGCCGCCCAAGGCCTGAAGCCGGTGGTGGAAATCCAGTTCATGGGCTTTATCTACGCGACCATGGAGCACCTGGTGTCCCATGCCAGCCGCATGCGCAACCGCACCCGCGGACGCATCACCTGCCCGATGGTGTTGCGCACGCCCATGGGCGCGGGCATTCGCGCACCGGAACATCACAGTGAAAGCACTGAAGCGTTGTTCGCCCATATCCCGGGGCTGCGGGTGCTGGTGCCGTCCTCGCCGGCGCGGGCCTACGGCCTGCTGCTGGCAGCCATCGACGATCCCGACCCGGTGCTGTTCCTCGAGCCGACCCGGCTCTACCGCATGAACCCGCAACCGCTGGTGGACGACGGCAAGCGCCTGCCGCTGGACAGTTGTTTCACCCTGCGCGAAGGCAGCGACATCACCCTGGTCAGCTGGGGCGCGAGCATCGTCGAGACCTTGCAGGCCGCCAACGCGCTGGCCGAGCAGGGCGTGTCGGCGGAGGTGATCGACGTCGCCAGCATCAAGCCGCTGGACCTCGACACCCTGGAAGCCTCGGTGCGCAAGACCGGGCGCTGCGTGATCGTGCACGAGGCGCCGCGCACCTGCGGCGTCGGCGCGGAAATCGCCGCCAGCCTCTACGAG
Organism: Pseudomonas sp. GW821-FHT09E12; assembly: GCF_059416085.1. Classification (NCBI taxonomy): domain Bacteria; kingdom Pseudomonadati; phylum Pseudomonadota; class Gammaproteobacteria; order Pseudomonadales; family Pseudomonadaceae; genus Pseudomonas; species Pseudomonas sp. GW821-FHT09E12. Next base: position 271,695 of record NZ_JBWKOM010000003.1, read on the forward strand.
CGGGTATTGCTGGAATTGCAGGCGCCGATCCTGCGGGTCACCGCGCCGGACATTCCACCGCCGCTGTATCGCCTGGAGTCGCTGTACATCCCCGACGTCGAAGACATTCTTCACGCCTGCGACAGCACCCTGAACTTCGCCTGAGGAGGCTGCGATGAAATATTTCAAACTGCCCGATCTGGGCGAAGGCCTGCAGGAAGCGGAGATTGTCGAATGGCACGTCAGGGCCGGCGATGCGGTCAAGGCCGATCAGTTGCTGGTGTCGGTGGAAACCGCCAAGGCCCTGGTGGACATTCCCGCGCCCTATGACGGGGTGGTGGCGAAAACCTACGGCGCGCCGGGCGACATCCTGCATGTCGGCGAACCCTTGCTCGGCTACGAAGGCGAGGCGGATGCCGGCACCGTGGTCGGGCGCCTCGAAGGTGGCGGGGCCAGTCAGGAAGACCGGTTTTTTGTCGGCGCCGCGCCCTCGACCCGCGAGCATATGGCAGTCCGCGCCACGCCGGCGGTGCGCCAACTGGCCCGGCAACTGGGCGTGGACGTGAATGCCTTGAGCGGTTCGGCCAAGGATGGGCTGATCAGCCGCAGCGATGTGGAAAACGCCGCGCAGCAGGAACGGGAGCGGTTCGGCGGCGACCGGCTGCGCGGGGTACGCCGGAGCATGGCGCTGAACATGGCCCGCTCCCATGCCGAGGTGGTGCCGGTGACGATTTACGGCGATGCCGACCTGCACCGCTGGGGCCAGGCCCGCGATCCGCTGATCCGCCTGGCCAAGGCGCTGGCGGCGGCCTGCGTGCTGGAACCGGTGCTCAACAGCGCGTTCGACGGCAAGACCCTGTCGATCAAGCAGCACCAGCACCTCGACCTGGGCATCGCCGTGGACACCCCCGATGGCTTGTTCGTGCCGGTGCTGCGCAATATTGGCCAGCGCGACGCGGCGGACCTCAAGGCCGGGGTGACGCGCCTGCGCGCCGACGTGCAGGCACGCTCGATCCCACCCCAGGAGATGATGGGCGCGACCCTGACCCTGTCCAACTTCGGCACCCTGTTCGGCCGTTACGCCAATCCGGTGGTGGTGCCGCCGCAAGTGGCGATCCTCGCCGCCGGGGTGATCCGCGACGAACCGGTGGCCCTGAACGGCGCGGTGGTGGTGCATCCGCTGCTGCCGCTGTCCCTGACCTTCGATCATCGGGTGGTCACCGGCGGCGAGGCAGCGCGGTTTTTCAAGGCGTTGGTCGAGGCGCTGGAACAACCTGAGCTTTAGTCTTCCACAGGCATGAAAAAGGCCCTGAGCCAGAGACTCAGGGCCTGTTCAATTCGAGCCTGCTTACTTGGCGGCTTTGCTCGCCTTGGCGGGCTTGGCCGGTGCTGCGGGTTCCGCGGCTTCGGGCGCTGCCAGCGGAGCCTCTGGCTCGGCCGCCGCAACCGGCGCGCTGAGCAGTTCGGACAGGGCGTCCGGCTGGCTCTTGAAGGCCTTGGCGAACACATCGCGGTTCTTCGCCATGTAGATCCCGGCTTCTTCCACTTGTTGCTCGCTCAGGGACGGCACCGCTTTTTGCAACACTTGCGCCAGCAACTCAGCCAGTTCGAGCATTTTGTCATGACGGTCAGCTTCGGCTTTATCCATGAACAAGCGCTCCAGATCTCGGCTGCTGCGGTATACCACTTCGACGGCCATTCACCACCTCACATGCCTTCACGATAATGGGTATTTGCTACTACTGTATTTATATACAGGCTAGAAGAATAAGCGAATCCTTATGCTTTGAATAGTGGCTTTTTAATCTAGACGGGTTTCCGGGTTTGTCAGCTTTCCCCTGTAGGAGTGAGCTTGCTCGCGATCCGCGCAGCGGCCATTCAGTACCTTGTCTGAACAGACGCTATCGCCAGCATGCTCGCTCCTACAGATTGCCGCCGGCCTGAACGTGCCTTGTCTGCATCAGCCACCATCTCACCCCAGACGCTGGCCTTTTTTCTGCATGCAGAGCAACCGTCACGTCCAACCCGCATCATCCGGTCGAGTCGACCTAAGGAAAAACCATCGTGAAAATCAATTGGGCCGAGAAACTGCGGCAGAACGTCCATCAGCTGGCCGAGTCCCTGGGCAACCTGTTTGTCGAGACCTTTCACTACCTGGCGCTGTTCGCCATCGGCGCGGTGACGGCCTGGGCGGCGGTGATGGAATTTCTTGGGATGCTCGAAGAAGGTCATATCAAGATCGATGACATTCTCCTGCTGTTCATCTACCTCGAACTGGGCGCCATGGTCGGCATCTACTTCAAGACCAACCACATGCCAGTGCGCTTCCTGATCTACGTGGCGATTACCGCGCTGACCCGCCTGCTGATCTCCAACGTGTCGCACCACAACCCGCCGGACCTGGGGATCATCTACTTGTGCGGCGGCATCCTGCTGCTGGCGTTCTCGATCCTGGTGGTGCGCTACGCCTCGTCGCAGTTCCCCTCGGTGAAAATCGAACACCCGCAACGCAAAGTTGGCGCGGGTTCCAGCGAGCACCCGGAAGTCGAGAAGGGCGAGCTTTAAATCGCCACGCTCAGGGGCGGCCGGCCCTTGGCGGCCGGCAGCGGCAGCTTGAAGCTGTCGCTGTTGGTCATGGCTTCGAGGATGGCCACGGCGCTGTGGCCCTGCTCGATGGCGATGCCGAACTGAATGCTTTGCACCAGGCGCTTGAGCCGCTGCGGATCGTTGCGCTGCTCGGCGCTGATCATGCGTTTGGCCACGGCCCGGCCGGCCTTGGACAGGGTCAGCATGATGCTGCCGTCCAGGCCCTGGATGCTCAGGTTGACCCGGTATTCCGGGGCGAAGGCATCGGTAATCAGCTGAAAGGGGTTGTCCATGTGCGTCACCGCCTGATTGTATCGTGCAGTCATTGACCGGCCGGGATCGGGATTAGTTCGCATGTCCAGACCACTGGCAGGCCGTTCGCCGAGGTTTGATAACGTCCGTATTCCTCGGGTCTTGCAAAGCAAAGGGCATGCCGGGAAAGCCGTCGACCAATAAACCCGGGGGCGAAAAAAAACGGACCAATAGGTCCGTTTTTCTTTGGCTACCCGTTTCAGGGCATGAACGAATAAATGATCGCTGACAGTGCGATCAGACCGATCAGCACCACGAACAGATTCGACAGCTGGCCCGAATACTGGCGCAGCGATGGCACCCGCCGGATCGCGTACATCGGCATCAGGAACAGCAGGCAGGCGATCACCGGTCCGCCCAGGGTTTCGATCATGCCGAGGATGCTCGGGTTGAAGGTGGCCACGGCCCAGCAGGTCAGGACCATGAACAGCGCGGTGCAACGCTCCAGCCAGCGCGACGACAGGGTCCGGCCGCGGCTGCGCAGGCTTTTCACGATCAGCCCCTGGAAACCTTCGCTGGCGCCGATGTAGTGGCCGAGGAAGGATTTGGTGATGGCCACCAGCGCGATCAGCGGCGCCGCATAGGCGATCACCGGCGTCTGGAAGTGGTTGGCCAGGTACGACAGGATCGAGATGTTCTGCGCCTTGGCCGCGGCCAGGTCGGCCGGCGACAGGGCCAGCACACAGCTGAAGCAGAAGAACATCACCGTCAGCACCATCATGCCGTGGGCCACGGCGAGGATGCCGCTGCTCTTGCCTTCGGCCTGGGCGCCGTAGTGGCGCTTCTGGTCGACGGCGAAGGCGGAGATGATCGGCGAATGGTTGAACGAGAACACCATCACCGGGATCGCCAGCCACAGGGTCTTGAGGAACAGCGGCGTGGACATGCCGTCATTGGCCGAGGCGAAGAAGGCGCCGTTCCAGTTCGGGATCAGGCTGAGGGCCAGCAGCAACAGCGCGGCGACAAAGGGATAGACCAGCACGCTCATGGCCCGCACGATCACGCCCTGGCCGCAGCGCACGATGGCCATCAGGACGAGGATCAGCACCAGCGACAGGATCGCCCGTGGCGGCGGCGTCATGTGCAGCTGGTGCTCCATGAAGCTGCCCAGGGTGTTGGTCAGCGCCACGCTGTACACCAGCAGGATCGGGAAGATGGCGAAGAAGTAGAGCAGGGTGATCAGCTTGCCGGCGCCGATGCCGAAGTGCTCTTCCACCACCTCGGTGATGTCGCCGGAACGCCCGGACAGCACGAAGCGGGTCAGCCCGCGGTGGGCGAAGAAGGTCATCGGGAAGGCCAGCAGCGCCAGCACGATCAACGGCCAGAAGCCGCCGCCCCCGGCGTTGATCGGCAGGAACAGGGTGCCGGCGCCGATGGCGGTGCCGTACAGGCCGAGCATCCAGGTGGTGTCGTGCTTGCTCCAGCCCTGGCTGGCGGTCGTGGTGTCGCGGGCAGTCTCTACGGCAGGGTTTTCGGCAGCGGGTGTTCGTACATCGGTCATCGGTATTGCCTCGTTATTATTTTTGCTCGGGCTCACGTAGTACAGGCGGTCAGGCCGTTTGAAAACGTAGCGAGCGAAGGCAAGACAAGGCAAAAACAGGCGAGGAAGGGGAGTGTAGGGGCCTACATGAGCATTCCGAGCCTGTTTTTAACGCAGTATTGCCGAGCGCAGTCGTTTTCATACGGCCTGGGGGAATGCTCCTCAGCACTCCACCCAGCTCACGGCCAGGCCGCCCCGTGAAGTTTCTTTGTATTTGTCATGCATGTCGGCGCCGGTATCGCGCATGGTGCGGATCACCCGGTCCAGGGAAATGAAGTGTTTACCGTCGCCGCGCAGGGCCATCTGGGTGGCGTTGATTGCCTTCACCGCGGCGATCGCGTTGCGCTCGATGCAGGGCACCTGCACCAGGCCGCCGACCGGGTCGCAGGTCAGGCCGAGGTTATGTTCCAGGCCGATCTCGGCGGCGTTTTCCAGCTGCTCCGGGGTGGCCCCAAGCACCTCGGCCAGGCCGGCGGCGGCCATCGCGCAGGCGGAACCCACCTCGCCCTGGCAGCCGACTTCGGCGCCGGAGATCGAGGCGTTTTTCTTGCAGAGGATGCCCACCGCGGCGGCGCCGAGGAAGAAGTCGACCACGTCGTCGTCCGACGCTTCGGGGTTGAATTTCATGTAGTAATGCAGCACCGCCGGGATGATCCCCGCCGCGCCGTTGGTCGGTGCGGTGACCATGCGCCCGCCGGCGGCGTTTTCCTCGTTCACCGCCAGGGCGAACAGGTTGACCCACTCCATGGCCGACAGGGTCGAGCTGATGACGTTGGGCTTGCCGATTTCCAGCAGGTTGCGATGCAGCTTGGCCGCGCGGCGCGGCACATCCAGGCCGCCGGGCAGGGTGCCTTCGTGGCGCAGGCCCTGCTCGACGCATTCGCGCATCACCGCCCAGATGTGCAGCAGGCCGCTGCGGATTTCGGCGTCGCTGCGCCAGGCCCGTTCGTTGGCCATCATCAGTTCCGAGACTCGCAACTGGTGCCGTTGGCACAGGGCCAGGAGTTCCACCGCGCTGTTGAAGTCGTAGGGCAGTTCGACGCCGTTGGCCGCCGGGGCGCCTTCGGCCACTTCGGCTTCCTCGACGATAAAACCTCCGCCCACCGAGTAGTAGGTCTGCCGCCACAGCAGGCCGTCCGCAGCAAAGGCTGACAGCGACATGGCATTGGGGTGGTAGGGCAGGCTCTCGTCGAGCAGCAGCAGGTCGCGCTGCCAGTCGAAGGCGATGCGCGAGCGGCCGCCGAGGCTCAACTCGCTGCTTTCGCGCAGTTGCTGGATGCGCGGGCCGATGCTACTTGGGTCGATGCTGTCGGGCCATTCGCCCATCAGGCCCATGACGCAGGCACGGTCGGTGGCATGGCCGACGCCGGTGGCGGACAAGGAGCCGTACAGACGGATTTCCACCCGCTGCACCTGCTCCTGCAACCCTTGCTCGAACAGCCCCTGGGCGAAGGTCGCGGCGGCGCGCATCGGGCCGACGGTGTGGGAGCTGGATGGACCGATACCGACTTTGAAGAGATCGAAAACACTGATAGCCATGCTAAAGCCTTACAAGCAATGGAAGAGAAATCGCTGCCATTTTTTGTAGGCCGAGCGTCAGGTCGGCGATACTGCCTAGCTCGGTCAAGACTGACCAACGAATTTTCCTAAGACAGCCTTTAGCAGGACTAAACGATGAGTCGTCAGTTTCATGCCCAGACCTACGTCTGGCTGCATGTGTTTTCCTGTGCCGCGCGGCACTTGTCGTTCACCCGTTGCGCGGAAGAACTGCACATCACCCCGGGAGCGGTCAGCCAGCAGATCCGCCTGCTGGAAGAGCGGCTCGGCTTTCGCCTGTTTCACCGCCGTGCCCGTGGGGTGGAACTGAGCGCCGAGGGGCAGCGGCTGGCGATCACGGTGAACGAGGCCTATGGCAGCATCGACGCTGAATTGCGCCGGCTGGATGCCGGAATGATCAGCGGCACCTTGCGCCTGCGCTCGATCCCGTCATTTCTCGGCAAATGGCTGACCCCGCGTTTGCCCCGGCTGCAGCAGCGTTTTCCGGACATTCAGCTGCGGCTGGTGGCCGAGGACAGCAGCGTGGCCTTGCACGAAGGCGATTTCGACCTGGCCATCGACCTCAACGACGGAAGCTATCCGGGGCTGTTATCCACAGCCTTGCTGGATGAACAGATCTTTCCGGTCTGTGCCCCGGGGCTGTTGCGCGGGCGGCCGCCGTTGCACGGCCCGGCGGACCTGGTGCATTTCCCGTTGCTGCACGACATCACCGCCTGGCGCGGCAGCTATGAGTACGCGGAGTGGGAGTTCTATCTCAATGCCATCGGCTGCGAGGGCGCGGATGTGCGGCGTGGGCACACCTTCAATCGCAATCACCTGACCATCGAGGCGGCGATCGCCGGGATGGGGGTGGCGATTGCCCGGCGTACCCTGCTCAACGATGAGCTGGAGCGCGGCACCCTGATCGTGCCGTTCGGCCTCGCGGTGCCCAATCACAAACGTTATGTGCTGCTGTATGCGCCGGGTGCGCTGAGCCATCCGGGCGTGCGCGCGGTGCACGACTGGCTGGTGGAGGAGGCGGGGATTTTTCGTAGCCAGCACCCTCTGGGAGAGGGACAGCTGTGAGTGAAAAAGGCCAGGGACAGGGGCGACCCAACTCCCGACATTAACAGCGCTTTTGCTCCTTGTCCGGCTTTATTTGCGAATAGATATTTATCTTTTTTTAGGGGTTGAATTGTTCCGCGCTCTGCCCAACTCTGTAACCAAGAGGCCGCAAAAAGTACGCCCTCAGGGGCACGCGGTTCCTCTCGCGAGCTAGCTGAAATAAGGGAAGAACTATGCAAATCCAGGTCAATAGCGATAACCATATTCAAAGCAGCATCCGACTGGAGGAGTGGGTACGTACTACCATTGAGAGCACGCTCGAACGCTACGAGGAGGACCTGACCCGAGTCGAGGTTCACCTGCGGGACGAGAACGGCGAAAAGCCCGGTCCCCACGATTTGCGCTGCCAACTGGAGGCGCGGCCAAAAGGCCATCAACCGATTTCCGTGACCCACAAAGCCGAATCCCTGGAACTGGCCATCGAAGGAGCGGCCACCAAGCTGGAGAATTCCCTGGAACACCTGTTCGGCCGGTTGCGCAACAAGCGCGCCGCGGCAGCGCCAAGCGCCCGCGAAGGCCAGGCCGACGCCTTGCTTGAAGAGGAATTCCTGGAAAACGAACAGGCCGCGCTCAATAGCTGACGGCTGAGTTACTGTTCAAAAACATGCGCCTGCTGCGCAGCTGATGTTTGTAGGTGCTGGACATCCAATGCAGGCCCTCATTATTGGGGGAGACACATAAAGGCCATCGCTGTGATGGCCTTTTTTTGTAGCTCAACCCAGGCTCATCCTGCTGTGTTCGCGAAAGGTCGTTGGCTGATCGGGCAAATGCGGATACCTGCGTGGCAAGGGGCTCGACAGTAGGCATTTGGAGTCGATTTCAGATCGCCTCTTGAATATGCCGCACTTCAATAATCAATATTTCCTCGGCTTTCTGGCTCAGGATGTTGCCGATTCGTAGCTTGTTCTGGCTGTCCAGATTTGCATCCCACTCATCGAGCAGGATTATCCGGGCCTTTTGATTCAGTACATGAAGGAGCTTTTGAACCTGACTTTCTCCAGTGGAAAGTGGAGCGTCGGTTTCATGAAAGCTTACGTGGTTTGGCAGCAAAATGGACTCGGCAAACTCTGACTTGATCAGTTTTAAAAAAGACGACTTTCCAGAACCATTCTTGCCTGACACGAGAAATCTTCCTTTAAGACTGGCGATTGTGCGAATGTCATCGAGCAATTGATCAATGGGGATGGTCTTTCCATTCACGGTATTGCAAATCGATATATCTTCGCGAACGACTTGTTTGTTGAGGTTCAGTGGCTCCAATGTATCGGTGAAATTCAACAGATTGCTGATTCTTTTGCAAAAGTATACGTACTTGCTGTTATACAAACTCATTGAGTGAACATTTCCGAATACCTGCAGGGACCGCGGTAAAACCGCAACGATCATCCCCCAAGGGACAGACTGGCTCAGAGGCAGTCCTTGCAGGTATATCAGAATTATTGCGACGGCTATACATATCGGCAAGCACGCGGCCAATTGCTCAAGCCTGGTGTAGTACAGGGAGGATTTAAGGAAGTCCGCGATCAATGATCTGGAAGAAGCCTCCGAGTAGCCAATCATGGATGAGTTTGCATTCAGGTAGTAATCCCAAAGCGAACTTGCACGCTTGACTACGTTGAGCCTCTTCTGTTGTATTTCTGTGGCGGAGACACTTATTCTGCTTTTCATGGCCTTTACCAAGAAGTATGAAATCAGAATGGAGCTTGCCATTAGTATGGCGATGTGGGTCCCGAGCACCCAATAAAATACATAGAGGGTGACTATGATATTGCTATACACGGAAGTCATGCCGAAATAGAGATTGACTGTGCCATCCAGCGTTGTCGGTACTTCACTGCCCAGCCAGCTCTGGACATTCTTGCGGTTTGCTTCAGACGAAAGAGGTTGATTGTGGCGAAGATGCTTGTAAACGGAGAAGATGTATTTCTCCCATAAATCAATCTTGAGCTTTGCAGAAATGAACTCTACTGCGGAACTGATCAGGTATCCCAGCAAGGCAAATGAGAAGAAAAGGATTATCCGAGTCTTTAGCAGTTGGTAGTCTTGCAGCGAAAGAGCCGCGCCAGCCATGGCAATATAATAGGTTGATATGCCCAGGGAAACTTGCTGAGAGATGATCAGCACAATGCCTGAAATGAAATACCTATTGGAGGTAAACATGCGGTGCCTCTTTAAAAACCACTGTCAGTTGCTGTGTGCAACCAACATCAGGTTTTTATAGGCTTGTTTTGTTATATGGTTATTTCTGAATGACAGGGCGCAAGTCGGAATAAACATGTCGAGCTGTTTTGTCAGCCTCGATGCCATCGCCAGCAAGTGCGTGCCTGCAGAGCGGAATGATTTGCTGTTCTGTAGGAGCCAGGCTTGCCGGCGATGAAGGCGGCGCGGTGTGTCAGGCCGGACGCTATCGCGAGCAAGCTTCGCTCCTACTGGCAGGCGGTGGCCGTGGATCAGAACGCCACGGAGGTCTGTACGTACAGGGTCCGCGGTTCGCCCACGTACTTGCCTTTGTTGTTGTCGTCGAACGAACGGGTGAAGTACTGGTGGTTGAAGATGTTCTTCACCCCGACCGCCACGCTCAGGTCCGACAGTTGCGGGCCGAAGTCGTAGGCGGCGCGGCTGCTGAACAGCATGTAGCCGGGAATCCGCCCGGTGCTGCCGTCGGCGCTTTCGGCGGAGGTGTTGGCGTTGTCGGCGAACTGGCTGCTCTGGTAGCTGCTGTCGAAGTTCAGCTTCCACGGGCCCTCGGTGTAGCCGATGCCGAGGGTGCCTTTGTGCTTGGACGAGAACGGCACGCGGTTGCCCTTGTTCGGCCCGTCCTCACGGATGGTGGCGTCGACGTAGGCGTAGGTGGCGTACAGATCGAAACCGGCCAGTGCCGGGCTCAGGCCGTCCAGCGCGTAATTGACGCTGGTCTCGATGCCCTGGTGACGGGTTTCGCCACGGGCGATCACCGAGTCGTTAGTCTGGTTGCTGTCGTACTGGTTGTCGAAGTTGATCAGGAACGCGCCGATCTCCGCCCGCAGGGCGCCGTCGTCATAGCGGGTGCCCAGTTCCCAGGTGCGGGCCTTCTCCGGTTTCACTTCGCCGCTGCTCACACGGTTGGGCATCTGGCTGTACTGCACGCTGCCGAACGAACCCTCGGTGTTGGCGTAGAGGTTCCAGCTGTCGGTCAGGTGGTACATCACATTCAGCGCCGGCAGCGCGGTGTTGTAGTCGCCCTTGTATTTGACGTTGGTCAGGTTGTTGGTCTGCTGGGACTCGATCATCTCGTAGCGGATGCCCGGGGTGAGGGTCCACTTGCCGATGTCGATGCGGTCGTCGACGAAGAACGCATTGGCCTCGGTGCCGCCGCGGGTATCGCGGTCGTTGCGGCTGCTGGTGCTCGGCAGTTGCTGGTTGGCGCTGATCGGCGTGCGGTAGCGCAACTCGTGGCCGGCCTCGTTGATGTAGCGGTAGCCGATGCCCAGCTCGTGGCTGGTCGGCCCCAGGTCGAAGCCCTGGGCGAAGCGGGTTTCGACGCCGCGCACCCAGTATTCGCGCGGCGATAGCGAGAGGAAGCTGCCCTGGTCCAGGTAGCCGCTGCGCAGGGTCTTGGTGAAGAAGCTGTTGACGGTGAATTCGCGGCGATCTTCCTGGTAGCGATAACCGAAGTTGATCAGCGTGCGACGGCCCCAGAACTTGTCGTACGGACGGGTCGACTGATACGGGTCGGCCTTGTAGTCGGCGACGTTGAGGCCGCCGGGCATGTCGGCCTCGCCCTCGTAGTACTGGGCCATGGCGTTGAAGCTGTTGGTGTCGTCGAGCTGGTAATGGCCCTTGAGGATCAGGTCGTCGATTTGCGTGTCGCTGTGTTCGCGCCAGTCGCCGCCACGGCTGCCGGAGTACAGCAGGGCACCGCCCAGGCCGTTGTCGGCGGTGCCGCCGGTCAGCAGGTTGCCGGTGGTCTTGAAGCCGTCGTGGCTGGAGGACGGGCTGGTCTCGGTCTGGAAGCCGCCCTTGACCGTGGGCGCATCGGGAATGGCGCGGGTCACGAAGTTGACGATGCCGCCGACGTTCTGCGGCCCGTAACGCACCGCGCCACCGCCACGCACCACATCCACCGCGTCCATGTTGCCCATGCTGACCGGGGCGAAGGACAGCTGCGGCTGGCCATAGGGCGCGAAGGGCACCGGAATGCCGTCCATCAGTACCGTGGAGCGCGAGGCCAGGCGCGGATTGAGCCCGCGAATGCCGAAGTTCAGCGCCATGTCGTGGCTGCCGGTGCCGTTGTTTTCCGGGGCGTTGACCCCGGGGATGCGGTTGAGCACGTCGCGGGCCTGGGTCGCGCCCTGGCGTTCGAATTCTTCGCGGCGGATCACATCCCGCGCACCTGGATGCTCGAAGACGTTGGTCTGCGCCGCGTCGCCCAGCCAGTCGCCGACCACGCTGGAGGCGCCCAGCTCCAGGGCCGCCGGTGCGCCCTCGGTGCTCACCGGTTGCAGGCTGAAGGCATTGCCGCCTTCGGCGCGGGCTTGCAGACCGGTGCCCTTGAGCAGGGCATTCAGACCTTCTTCGGTGGTGTAGCTGCCTTCCAGGCCCTGGCTCTGCACGCCGCTGGTGACCTGGGAACCGAAGGAAATCAGCACCCCGGCTTCACGGCCGAACTGGTTCAGGGCGTTTTCCAGCGACGCTGCCGCGATGTGGTAATCGCGCGTCGGGCCGTCGGCGGCGATGGCCAGCGGCAGGGCGGCCAAGCTCAGGCTGGCGCCCAGCAGCAACTGGCGCAGGGTACGGGCAAGGGGCGTAAGGCGAGTGGGGTGCTGGGGCATGGACATCGATCCTGAGAAGGTTGCAGTCAAAGGGGGCTTTCCTTCTCTGTCACGCGAGTGCTGGAAAACGGCTCACACAAAATGAAAATAATTCGCACGTCGGAAAAAACATTGAATCGGTGCCGATTGGTAGCCGCTGCCGAAGGCTGCGATCGACCCCGAAGGGGACGTGCTCTTGAGGCCATCGCAGCCTGCGGCAGCGGCTACAGAGGCGATAGGTTTCAGGCGCGGGCCTCGACCGTGACCCAATAACGGGTGAAGCGCCGGACCTTCACCGGCAGGCTGATTTCCAGCAGGTCGAGGATCCGTTCGCTGTCGTCCAGTGGGTAACTGCCGGAGATCAGCAGGTCGGCGACCCGTGGATCGCAGTTGAGCTGGCCGCGACGGTAGCGGCCCAACTCGTCGAGGAAGTCCGCCAGGCGCATATGGGCAGCCACCAGCATGCCCTCGCTCCAGGCGCCGCTGCCGGCGTCCAGCGGCCGCGGGTTGTCCCAGGCGCTGCGGGTGAAGCTCAATTGTTGCCCCTTGCTTACCTGCAATGGTGCTGCCGAGTAATCCGACGGGCTTAGGCTGACGTTGCCCTCGAACACCGCCAGTTGGGTGCGCTGGCTGAACTGGCGCAGGTTCAAACGTGCGCCTTGCGGGCGCAGCAGGCCGTGGGTGCTCTGGATCAGCAGCGGCCGGCGGTCGGCCGCTGCGGTCAGCAGGATCTCCCCGGCCAACAGCCGGATCAGCCGTTGCTGGCCATCGAAACTCACGTCCACCGCGCTGTCGGTATTGAGCTGCAGCTGGCTGCCATCGCTCAGTTGCAGCGTGCGCCGCTGGCCCACCGGGCTGCGGTAGTCGGCCATCAGCGGGGTCAGCGGATTGTGTTCGCGCAAGCCCCAGGCCGCGGCGGAACCGGCGCCGAGGATCAGCAGCAGTTTCAGCGCCTGGCGCCGGCTGGAGGACTTCGGCGCGTTGAGCGCGGCATGGGCCAGGGGCGAAGACAGGCCGCGCAGCCGCTGGTTGACCCGCTGGATATGTTCCCAGGCCCGTTGATGTTCGCTGTGGGCGTCGTGCCACTGCTGCCAGGCCAGTTGCTGGCGCGGGCTGAGCGGCCCCGCCTGCATTTCGAGCAGCCAGTGCACGGCCTGTTCGGCGACCTGGGCGCCGATGTCCGGCGGACGGGGGAGTGCAGCGTTCACAGGGCGAAGTAACAGCGCAGGGCTGCCTTGTGCAGGTGGCGCTTGACCGTGGCGATGGAAATCCCCAGTTCGCGGGCGATCTCGCCGTGTTTCAGGCCATCGACCTGGGCCAGCAGGAACGCGCGTTTCACCAGGCGCGGCAAACCGTCGAGCAACTGGTCCAGCTCCATCAGGGTCTGCAGGATGATCGCCTTGTCCTCCTCGGACGGCGCCAGCAGTTCCGGCATCTGCGCCAGCGTGTCGAGGTAGGCCCGTTCCAGGTCCTGGCGCCGGTAGTGGTTGCACAGCACCCGTTTGGCGATGGTGGTGAGGAACGCCCGTGGCTCGACGATCGACGGCGTTTCCCGGGCGCTGAGCACCCGCATGAAGGTGTCCTGGGCCAGGTCGGCGGCGCTGTCGGGGCAGCCGAGCCGACGCCGCAACCAGCCGTTCAGCCAGCTGTGATGGGCGTGATAGAGGACTTCGACGGTAGAGGAGTGAGCCAAGCCGAACGCTCCGGCAGCATGAAAATGCTTAAGAGAACAAGAATTGTTCGCATTGTAGTGGCCGGGCATGGCATTGGGCAATCAACCCGGACCGACGGAAGAGCCCTCGGTGGGTTGTGGATTTTTTGCGCATGAGAATATTTATCATTAATATTGCGCCGACTTGAGCCCGCGTGAGGTATTTGCCAATGCCGGGCTGTCCTGGTTTCAAGGTCGAAACATGAAAAGCAAAGTTGCTGCGATCCCTTTTTCCTATCGTCTGGCCGTGACTTCACGGGTGCTGGCCGCGGTGTTCGGCGGGTACCTGCTGGCGGCGTTGTCCAGCATTTGCATGACCCTGCTGCTCCCTGTGTCCCGCGCCGATGCGGTATTCGGCGGCATGATGGCGTCCTTCCTGTTCTACCTGGTGGCGGTGCTCTGGTGCTTCGCCTGCCGCACGGCCTGGCAGGCCTGGTTCGGGTTGCTGCTGCCGGCGCTGGTGTTGGCGGCGATTTCTGCGTTGGCGTATTGGATGAATCTCTCATGAAGGAGGGATTTCGCCAGTCCATGGCCTGGTTGCACACTTGGGTCGGACTGGTATTCGGCTGGCTGCTGCTGGCGATTTTCCTGACCGGCACCCTGGCCTACTTCAAGGATGAAATCAGCCATTGGATGCAGCCCGAAGTGCCGTCGCGCTCGGTCAGCAACGAGACCAGCCTGATCCTCGCCCAGAGCTACTTGCAGCAGCACGCCCAGGGTGCCTCGCGCTGGTTCATCAACCTGCCCGATGCCCGCGAGCCGGTGTTGTCGGTGATGTGGCAATTTCCGGGCAAGCCCGGCGAGCGCGGCGCCTTTACCCAGAAACTGCTGGACCCGGCCACCGGCGCCGAGCTGCAGGCCCGCGATACCCGCGGCGGCGAATTCTTCTACCGTTTCCATTTCCAGTTGCAGATGCCCTATCCCTGGGGCCGCTGGCTGTCCACCGCGGCGGCCATGCTGATGTTCGTTGCCTTGATCAGCGGCATCATCATCCATAAGAAAATCTTCAAGGACTTCTTCACCTTCCGCCCTCGCAAGGGCCAGCGCTCCTGGCTCGACGGGCACAACGCGGTGGGTGTGCTGGTATTGCCGTTCCACCTGATGATCACCTACAGCAGCCTGGTGATCTTCATGTCGATGGTCATGCCGGCGAGCATCCTGGCCACCTACGGCGAAGACAGCCGGGCACTGTTCAATGAGGCGTTTCCCGCCACCAGCAACGCACCGGCCGCGGGCCGGACGGCGCCGCTGGTGCAGCTCGAACCGCTGTTGCAGCAGGCCCGCGAGCAGTGGCCGGGCGGCCGCGTGGGGCGTATCACGGTGAACAATCCAGGGGATGCCAATGCCTCGGTGAATGTCATGCGCCACGGTGGCGACCAGGTGGTTCGCGATTTTGGCAGTGCGGTTTCGTTCGACGGCGTCAGTGGCAAGCTGCTGCAGGTTGCCCCGCCGCAGTCGCCGATCGTCGCTATCCGAGGCGGTTTCTACGGGCTGCACATGGGCCTCTTCGCCGGGCCGCTGTTGCGCTGGCTGTACTTTATCTGCGGCCTGGCCGCCACCGCGATGATCGGCACCGGGCTGGTGATCTGGCTCGGCAAGCGCCAGCTCAAGCATGCCAAGAGCGGCGTGACGCCCTTCGAGTTGCGGCTGGTGGAAGTGCTGAACATCGCCAGCATGTCCGGCCTGGTGCTGGCCGTCGCCGCCTTCTTCTGGGCCAACCGCCTGTTGCCGGTGAGCTTCGCCGAGCGGGCGGACTGGGAAGTGAACAGCTTCTTTATCGTCTGGGGCCTGAGCCTGTTGCACGCCGCGCTGCGTCGCGGGCGCAAGGCCTGGGTCGAGCAGTTGGGCCTGGCGGCGTTGCTGCTGGCCAGTGTGCCGCTGCTGGATGCGCTGACGGTGCCCGATGTGCTGGATGGTTTCCTGGTGCACGGCGACTGGGTCCGGGCCGGGTTCGACCTGACCTGCCTGGCGGCGGGGCTGTTCCTGGCCTGGGCGGCCTGGAAGATGTCACGTCCTGCCTATCCCAACGCAGCCGCCCGCTCGCGACGGGCCGCCCTTGAAACCGAGGTGAATTGAATGCTCCTGGCGCTGCTGTTGTGTTACCCCGGTTTTGCCGGGTTGTGCCTGTCGATGGACCGTCACCACGCCGAACTCCTGGGCTACAAACCCACGGCCCGGCGCCGCAGTAGCCTGCGCCTCGGCGGCTGGTTGCTGCTGGCGGGTTCGCTGTGGGCGGCGATCGCGGCGGCTGGCTGGGCTTTCGGCCTGGTGCAGTGGTGCGCGGCCTTGATGCTAAGCGCCTTGTCGCTGGTGCTGTTGTTGCCGTATCAGCCGCGCCTGGCATTGCTGGCGGCCGGGCTGGGGCTGCTGGTCAGTCCGCTGGCCGCGTTGGCGCAATGAGCGCTGCGCAACGCCCAGCCTGAGGCGTTGGCTGCGATTGTTCGTTGACACGCGCCCCTCGCCAATCGTTATCTGGGCGCCCGCCGCAGCCGCAAGGCTGTCGGCGGTGGGTTCGAGGTCATCAAGGAAATACCTTTCTCATGGGTTCAGTACATCGTTTTTACACTCGCGGGCTGGGGTTGTTCCTGGCCTTGTCGCTGGCGGCTTGCGCCAGCCATCCCGGCGCCCGGTACGCTGCCAACCTGGATCAGGTCCTCGCCGACCCGGCGCTCCAGGGCGCCACGGTATCGCTGACGGTGCGCGATGCCGAGAGCGGTGCGGCCTTGTATCAGCACAACCCCGACAGCCGCCTGATCCCGGCTTCGAGCCTCAAGCTGCTGACCACCGCCGCCGCGCTGGACGTCCTCGGCCCCGACTACCGTTTTGCCACCGCGGTACTGGGCGACGGTGCGCAACAGGGCGAGCGGCTGCACGGCAATCTCTACCTGCGCGGCTCCGGCGACCCGAGCATGCAGGCCAAGGATTATCAGGAGCTGGCGGCGGCGGTGGCGCGTACCGGCATTCGTCAGGTCGCGGGTGACCTGGTGCTCGACGACACCGCCTTCGACGATCAACGACTCGGTGTCGATTGGGCCAGCGACGATGAAAGCCTGTATTACGCGGCGCAGATTTCCGCGCTCAATATTTCTCCCAACGACGACTTCGACGCCGGCAGCGTACTGGTTGCGGTAACGGCACCGACGGTGCCGGGAGCGCCGCTGGCGGTTCGCGTCAGCCCGGAAAACCGGCTGATGAGCTTGCGCAATCAGGGCCGGGTCGGGACGGCGGACAGCCTGCAGGTCGGCCGTGAGCATGGCAGCAATCTGCTGTTGATCAGTGGCGCCTTGCCGCCGGGGCAGTCGCGGCGCAATTGGGTCAGCGTGTGGGAACCGACCCGCCTGGTGGCGGACGTGTTCCAACAAGCGCTGGCCGAGCAGGGCGTGACGGTGCTGGGCCAGGTGCGCCTCGGCCAGCCCACGGCGCCCGCCGCCCGGGTGCTGGCCAGCCACTCGTCGATGCCGCTGGCGGGCCTGATCACGCCCTTGCTCAAGCTGTCGAACAACAACATGTCCGAGGTGCTGCTCAAGGCCATGGGCCGCAAGACCGCCAATGCCGGCACCGCCGCTGCCGGGGTGGCGGCCATCGAAGGCTTCCTGCGGCGCCAGGGCCTGAGCCCGCAAGGGTTGGTGCAGGTGGACGGTTCCGGGCTGTCGCGGCGCAACCAGATTTCCAGCCAGAGCCTCAGCGACCTGTTGCTGGTGGCGCGCAAGCAGCCTTGGTTCGCCACCTGGTACGCGGCGCTGCCGGTGGCTGGCGATGCCCAGCGCATGACCGGCGGCACCCTGCGTTATCGCCTGCAAGGCACCGGGGCTGTGGATAACCTGCACGCCAAGACCGGCTCGATGCAGGGCGTGTCGTCGCTGTCCGGGTATCTGCGAACGGCCGATGGTCGCCGGTTGGTGCTGGTGATGCTATCGAACAACTACCGTGCCGACGGCGCGCAGATCAAGGCCCTGGAAGACCGGGTGACGCGGGTGCTGTTGCAGTAAAAGCCTGGAACGACGGAGGGTAACCGATACACCGTCTTCGCGGGCAAGCCTCGCTCCTACAGGCGCCGCGTTCGTAGGAGCGAGGCTTGCCCGCGAAAAGGTGAGACGCGGTACGCCTGCCGATCACTCGCCGTCAGCCGAAAAACGCCTGGCGATATTCCCCGGGCGTGCCGCCCAGGGCCTGGCGAAAGCGGTTGGTGAAGTGGCTGGCGCTGGCGAAGCCGCAGGCCAGGGCAATCTCCCCCAGGGGCAGGCGGGTGCCGCGCAGCAGGTCGCGGGCATGTTTCAGGCGTCGCGCCAGCAGGTATTGATGGGGTGGCAGGCCGAAGCTTGCGCGGAACATCCGTGCGAAGTGGTATTCCGACAAGGCGCAGCGCGCGGCCAGTTGCCCGAGGCTGATCGACTCGGCCAGCTGGCTGTCGATGTATTCCACCAGTTGCCGGCGCTGGTGCGCCGCCAGCCCGCCCTTGAGGCGCAGGCCCTGGCGCTGGCCGACCTGGGTCAGCAGGGCATGGCTGAGCATCTCGTGGGCCAGGCTGCTGGTCAGCAGGCGCTCGCCGGGCTCGTCCCAGTTCAGCTGGATCAGTTGCCGAAAGCGCCTGGCCTGCTGTGGGTCGTCGAGGAAGGTGGTTTCCTGCAATTGCAGTTCGCGGGGGTCGCGGTCCAGCAGGGTCACGCAGCCCAGGGCAAATTGTTCCGGGCTGAAATACAGGTGGGCCAGGCGGATCCCGCCATTGATCACCCAGGCAGACTGGTGCTCGGCGGGCAGGATGCACAGCTTGTCCGGACCGCCCTTGGTCCCCGGCTGGCCGCGGCGAAAGGTCCCGGTGCCGCCGGCGATGTAGCACGACAGGGTGTGATGGCTCGGCGCTTCGTAGTCCTGGGCGTCGTGATGGTTGCTCCACAAGGCTGCGGCCAGGCCGTCACCGAGCTCGGCGCTGTGCTCCAGGCGAGCATTGGGCGAGCGGTTCAGGGCTTGAAAGACTTGCAGGGTTTCCAGTGCGGGCATGGCGGTCAGGTCTGAAATTGAACGGCATTCTGTAGCCGCTGCCGATAGGCTGCGATCGGCTCCGCAGGAGACGCGCTTTTGATATCGCAAGAAGGTCCTGCGGACCTTATCGCAGCCTGCGGCAGCGGCTACATGGCTCTGCATCCTACTCCGTGGGCGGCGCGCTGCCAGCCCGGCAACCGACAAAAGCGCAAGTTTATGCAAGCGCCCGGGCAGGCAATGGCCTGAGACTGGGTTGCCCTGCACAGGAGTCTCGCGCCATGAACCTCACGCTTTATCTGCTCACCGTCCTGATCTGGGGCACCACCTGGATTGCCCTCAAGTGGCAGTTGGGGGTGGTGGCGATTCCGGTGTCCATCGTCTATCGCTTCGCCCTGGCGGCCCTGGTGCTGTTCGTCATGCTGCTGCTCAGCCGCAAGCTGCAGGTGATGAACCGCCGCGGGCACCTGATCTGCCTGGCCCAGGGGCTGTGCCTGTTCTGTATCAACTTCATGTGCTTCCTGCACGCCAGCCAGTGGATTCCCAGCGGCCTGGTGGCGGTGGTGTTTTCCACGGCGACCCTGTGGAACGCCCTGAATGCCCGGGTGTTCTTCGCCCAGAAGATCGCCCGCAACGTACTGCTGGGCGGGGCGTTGGGGCTGCTGGGGCTGGGCCTGCTGTTCTGGCCGGAACTGGCGGGGCATAGCGCCAGCCCGCAAACCCTGCTCGGCCTGGGCCTGGCGCTGTTGGGCACCTTGTGTTTCTCGGCGGGCAACATGCTGTCCAGCCTGCAGCAGAAAGCCGGCCTCAGGCCGCTGACCACCAACGCCTGGGGCATGGCCTATGGCGCGGCGATGCTGGCGGGCTATTGCCTGGTCAAGGGCATCCCTTTCGATATGGAGTGGAACGCGCGCTACATCGGCTCCTTGCTGTATCTGGTGATCCCGGGATCGGTGATCGGCTTCACCGCCTACCTGACCCTGGTCGGCCGCATGGGCCCGGAGCGGGCGGCCTACTGCACCGTGCTGTTCCCGGTGGTGGCGCTGAATGTCTCGGCCTTCGCCGAAGGTTACCAATGGACCGCCCCGGCGCTGGCCGGGCTGGTCCTGGTGATGCTGGGCAACGTACTGGTGTTCCGCAAGCCCAGACTTGTGCCTGCATCTGCATCCGGATTTGAATCTGAATCTGTAGCCGCTGCCGAGCCTGCGAGGCTGCGAACGGCGGCGCAGCCGTCGCAAAACCAGGCGACCTGATTCTGCAGGTCTATCGCTGAAGGTCCTGCGGACCTTTTCGCAGCCTCGCAGGCTCGGCAGCGGCTACAGGTGGTGATAGGCAGTGGTATCAGCCTTTCCACACCTGCGGGTTGACCAGGTCTTGCGGACGCTCGCCGAGCAGGGCGCTGCGCAGGTTGGCCAGGGCGCGGTTGGCCATGGCGTCGCGGGTTTCATGGGTGGCCGAGCCGATATGCGGCAGGGTCACGGCGTTTTTCAGCTGGAACAGCGGCGACTCGGCCAGCGGTTCCTTCTCGTAGACGTCCAGGCCGGCGCCGCGAATGGTGCCGTTCTGCAGGGCTTCGATCAGCGCCGGCTCGTCCACCACCGGGCCGCGGGAGATATTCACCAGGATCGCGCCCGGCTTCATCAGCGCCAGTTCGCGGTGGCTGATCAGGTGCTTGGTCTTTTCACTCAACGGCACCACCAGGCAGACGAAATCCGCTTCGGCCAGCAACTGCTCGAGGCTACGCAACTGCGCGCCCAGCTCCTGTTCCAGCGCGGGCTTGCGGCTGTTGCCGCTGTAGATCACCGGCATGTTGAAGCCCAGGCGACCGCGTCGGGCGATGGCCGCGCCGATGTTGCCCATGCCGACAATCCCCAGGGTCTTGCCATGCACATCGCAACCGAACAGCGGTGCGCCGACGCTGGCCTGCCATTGCCCGGCCTTGGTCCAGGCGTCCAGTTCGGCGACGCGCCGGGCGCTGCTCATCAGCAGGGCGAAGGCCAGGTCGGCGGTGCTTTCGGTGAGCACGTCCGGGGTGTTGGTGAGCATGATCCCGCGTTCGTTGAAGTAGGCCAGGTCATAGTTGTCGTAGCCCACCGAGACGCTGGAGACCACTTCCAGCCGGCTGGCGTTTTCCAGCTGCGCGCGGCCCAGCTTGCGACCGACGCCGATCAGGCCGTGGGCGTGGGGCAGGGCTTCGTTGAATTGCGCGCCGATATCGCCCTGCTTGGGGTTGGGCACTATCACCTCGAAGTCCTGGCGCAGGCGCTCGATCATGTCCGGAGTGATGCGGCTGAAGGCAAGTACGGTCTTTTTCATCGCGGGAAAGCTCGTCAGGCAGAGGAGAATGCCAAGCAAGCTAACATTCCCCACGGGCTTTTTGTAGCGGCTGCGCAGGCGGTCAGGGCCGGATGATTCTGCGAATGTAGCCGCTGCCGCAGGCTGCGATCGGCCGGCACGGCCGTGACGTTCCAGCAGCCGCAGGAGGTCCTGCGGACCTTTCGCAGCCTGCGGCAGCGGCTACAGGGGGATACATGAGAAAGCCCCGATCAAGGGGCCAGGCGCACGCCGCTGAGTCCGCCGCTCAGTTCATAGGCCGTCAGCTCCGCCTGATGGGCGGCGAGAATCTCCGGCAGGGTGTTGCGCAGGTACTCGACCCAGGTCTTGATCTTGGCGTCCAGGTACTGGCGCGACGGGTAGATGGCGTACAGGTTCAGCTCCTGGGAGCGGTATTTGGGCATGACCCGCACCAGGGTGCCGTTGCGCAGGCCCTCGATGGCCGCGTACACCGGCAGCACGCCCAGGCCCATGCCGCTGGTGATCGCGGTTTTCAGCGCGTCGGCGGAGTTCACCAGGAACGGCGAGCCGTTGAGGGTGACCCCTTCCTGGCCCTCGGGGCCGTCGAACAGCCATTTGTCCAGGGCGATCACCGGGCTCACCAGGCGCAGGCAGGCATGGTTCGACAGGTCGCTGGGGCTGCTCGGGCAGCCGTTGGCTTTCACGTAGGCCGGCGAGGCGCAGACGATGCTGTAGGTGATGCCCAGGCGTTGGGAGACGAAACCCGAGTCCGGCAGCTCGCTGGCCAGCACGATGGACACGTCGTAACCCTCGTCCAGCAGGTCCGGCACGCGGTTGGCCAGGGTCAGGTCGAAGGTCACGTCCGGGTGCGACTTGCGGTAACGGGCGATGGCGTCGATCACATAGTGCTGGCCGATGCCGGTCATGGTGTGCACTTTCAACTGCCCCGACGGCCGCGCGTGGGCATCGCTGGCCTCGGCCTCGGCTTCTTCGACGTAGGCCAGGATCTGCTCGCAGCGCAGCAGGTAGCGCTTGCCGGCCTCCGTGAGCGCGATGCGGCGAGTGGTGCGGTTGAGCAAGCGGGTTTGCAGATGGGCCTCCAGATTGGAGACCGCGCGCGAGACATTCGCCGTGGTGGTGTCGAGCTGGACGGCGGCAGCGGTGAAGCTGCCGGCTTCGGCGACACAGCTGAAGGCACGCATGTTTTGCAAAGTGTCCATGGGGTGCTCTCTGGGGAGATGGCAAATTGTGACACGAAGTAACAGATTGTTGGCTATTGCACCAAGGGATTATCGCGCGAACGGTAATAAAGATTCACAGGAATCCCAGCTTATCGCCGTAAAGCCCGCCGCCTAGAATTGCGCCGATCTGTAGGGGCCGGCTGCCGGAGCCCGTGCAATGCGGTGGCTCAGTGACACCGTCTCGCGAGCACGCTCGCTCCTACAGGGATCCGCCTTCTCCCTATTTCAGGAATTCGCAGCAGTGCCGCGTCGCATCAGCAGAGAGCTGAAGACTCTCAGTGTTTGGGCTTTATCGTTAGCAATCAGCGGCTGCATCGGAACCGGGGGCATTGCCCCGCAGGGCAAGGCACTACCGGCCAATACACTGGCCACCGACGAGGCGATCCAGAGCGCCGCGCGCGACGCCCGCTGGCCCGCCGCCCAATGGTGGCAGGCCTATGGCGATGCGCAGCTGAACCACTGGGTGAGCCTGGCCGTGCAGGGCAGCCCGAGCATGGCCATGGCCGCCGCCCGGGTGCGCCAGGCGCGTGCCATGGCCGGCATCGCCGAGTCGGCCGAGTCGCTGCAGATCAAGGGCGACGCTACCCTCAAGCGCCACAACTGGCCCACCGATCAGTTCTACGGCCCGGGCGAACTGGCCAACAGCACCACCTGGGACAACAACGCCGCGCTCGGCTTCAGCTACGCCCTCGACCTCTGGGGCCGGGAAAGCAATGCCAGCGAGCGTGCCGTGGACCTGGCGCACATGAGCGCCGCCGAGGCGCGCCTGGCCCAGCTGGAACTGCAGAACAATGTCGTGCGCGCCTATATCCAGCTGTCGCTGCAATACGCCCAGCGCGACATCGTCCTCGCCACCCTGAAGCAGCAGGAACAGATCCTCGAACTGGCGCAAAAGCGCCTGGCCGGCGGCATCGGCACCCACTTCGAAGTCAGCCAGGCGCAGACTCCGCTGCCGGAAACCCATCGCCAGCTGGACGCCCTGGACGAAGAAATCGCCCTGGGCCGCAACCAGGTCGCCGCCCTGGCCGGCAAGGGACCGGGGGCGGGCGCGCAGTTGCAACGGCCGAGCCTGTCCCTGGCCGCGCCACTGAAACTGCCGTCGGCGCTGCCCGTCGAACTGCTCGGCCAGCGCCCGGACGTGGTCGCCAGCCGTTGGCAGGTGGCGGCCCAGGCCCGCGGCATCGATGTCGCCCACGCCGGCTTCTACCCCAACGTCGACCTGGTGGGCAGCCTCGGCTACATGGCCACCGGTGGCGGGGCGCTGGAGTTCCTCACCGGCAAGAAGCTCAACTACAACGTCGGTCCGGCCATCAGCCTGCCGATCTTCGACGGCGGCCGCCTGCGCGCCGAGCTGGGCGAGGCCGCGGCCGGTTATGACATCGCCGTGGCCCACTACAACCAGACCCTGGTCAACGCCCTGAAGAACATCTCCGACCAGCTGATCCGCCGCGCTTCCATGGACAAGCAGGCCGAGTTCGCCGCCGAGTCGGTGGCGTCGGCGCAGAAGACCTACGACATCGCCATGGTCGCCTTCCAGCGCGGCCTCACCGACTACCTCAATGTGCTCAATGCCCAGGGCATGCTGTTCCACCAGCAGCAGATCCAGCAGCAGGTCCAGGCCGCGCGCCTGAGCGCCCATGCCGAGCTGGTGACGGCCCTGGGCGGCGGCCTGGAGGCGGGGCGCGATGTGCCCGAGGACAGCCGGACCCAACCGAGCAAGACTCCGGCGGCGCTGGCCATCTTTGACCATTAAAAGCTGACCATTAAAAGCCGACCACCAAGTGCTGATCACCGAGTAAGCCCCCATGACTCCCTTGCCTGCTCCCTTGCGCTGGCTGTACTCCCTTGAATGGCGCCGGGGTTTCTTCGACTGGGCACGCAGCGACGGCGTGACCTGGGTCTATATCTTCAAGGTCCTGGCCGCCGCGTTCCTCACCCTGTGGCTGGCCATGCGCCTGGAGTTGCCGCAACCGCGCACGGCAATGATCACCGTGTTCATCGTCATGCAGCCGCAGAGCGGCCAGGTGTTCGCCAAGAGCTTCTATCGGTTTCTCGGCACCCTGGCCGGGTCGGCGGTGATGGTGGCGCTGATCGCCCTGTTCGCCCAGAACACCGAACTGTTCCTCGGTTCGCTGGCGATCTGGGTCGGCATCTGCTCGGCCGGCGCCGCGCGTTATCGCAACTTCCGCGCCTACGGCTTCGTGCTGGCCGGCTACACCGCGGCGATGGTCGGCTTGCCGGCCCTGGCCCATCCGGACGGGGCCTTTATGGCGGCGGTGTGGCGGGTGCTGGAGATCTCCCTGGGGATTCTCTGCTCGACCCTGGTCAGCGCCGCGATCCTGCCGCAGACCGCCAGCGCGGCGATGCGCAACGCCTTGTACCAGCGCTTCGGGGTGTTCGCCCTGTTCGTCACCGACGGTTTGCGCGGCCGCAGCCAGCGCGACGCGTTCGAGAGCGGCAACGTGCGTTTCATCGCCGAAGCGGTGGGCCTGGAGGGCCTGCGCAGCGTCACCGTCTTCGAAGACCCGCACATGCGTCGGCGCAACGGTCGCCTGAGCCGTTTGAACAGCGAGTTCATGGGCATCACCACCCGTTTCAACGCCCTGCACCAGTTGCTCGAACGCCTGCGCAGCAGCGCCGCCGAGTATGTGCTGGCGGCGACCAAACCGGGGTTGCAGGACCTCGCCGAACTGCTGGACGGCTTCTCCGGCCGCGCCCTGACCAGCCCCGATGCTGCGCGCCTGGCCGAGCAGCTGGCGAGCTACAAGGCCGAGCTGCCGACGCGGGTGCGGAGCATGCGCGCGCTGTTCCAGGAACATGAGCCGAGCGATGCCGAGCAGCTGGATTTCCACACCGCCTATGAGCTGCTCTATCGCTTCGTCGACGAGCTGCACAGCTACGCCCAGACCCACGCATCCCTGGCCGAACACAGCCATGAACGCGAGCGCTGGGACGAGCCCTTCACCCCGCAGACCAACTGGCTGGCCTCGGCCGCCTCGGGGATCCGCGCCTCGTTCATCCTGATCGTGCTCGGCAGCTACTGGGTCGCCACCGCCTGGCCCAGCGGCGCCACCATGACCCTGATCGCGGCGGCCACCGTCGGCCTCTCGGCCGCCACGCCGAACCCGAAACGCATGGCCTTCCAGATGGCCTGCGGCACCTTGATCGGGGCCGTGGTCGGCTTCGTCGAGATGTTCTTCGTGTTCCCCTGGATCGACGGTTTTCCACTGCTGTGCGTGATGCTGGCGCCGGTGATCGTGCTCGGTTCGTTCCTCGCTTCCCGCCCGCAGTACGCCGGGGTCGGCCTGGGGCTGCTGATCTTCTTCAGCACCGGTTCGGTGCCGGACAACCTGACCGTCTACAACCCCTACGCCTTCATCAACGACTACATCGCCATGGTCATGGGCATGCTGGTCTGCGCCGCCGCCGGGGCGATCATCCTGCCGCCCAACAGCCGCTGGCTATGGCGCCGTCTGGAGCAGGACCTGCGTGGCCAGGTGGTGTACGCCATCAGCGGCAAGCTCAAGGGCCTGGCGTCGAGCTTCGAAAGCCGCACCCGCGACCTGCTGCACCAGGCCTATGGCCTGGCGGCGGGGCAGCCGCAGGTGCAGCGCGAGCTGCTGCGCTGGATGTTCGTGGTGCTGGAGGTGGGCCACGCGATCATCGAGCTGCGCAAGGAGCAGGCGATCCTCCCGGTGCACCCGGCCTATGCCGAATCCCAGCCGTGGCGCCAGGCGATCCGGGTCATGGGCCGTTCGCTGGTACGGCTGTTCCTGCAACCGGGCCAGAGCAACCTTGCGCGCGCGCTGGTCGCGGTCGATCACGCGATCGGCCGGGTCCAGACCAGCGACGAGCCCTTCGCTCCGCACTTCGATACCTCGGTCTTGCGCCGGGTGAAGAGCTACCTGCACTTCATCCGCAGCTCATTGCTCGACCCGCAATCGCCGCTGGCCGCCTACGCCGCACAGCCCATACAGGCCCCGACCCAAGGACTTGAACATGCCTCGTGAAATCGCCTTCCACGGCGTGTACATGCCGACCATGACCCTGATGTTCTTCATTGCCGCGGCCCTGGCCTGGGCCCTGGACCGCTTCATCTCGGGTTATGACCTGTACCGTTTTTTCTGGCACCCGGCGCTGCTGCGCCTGAGCCTGTTCTGCTGTCTGTTCGGCGCCATGGCGCTGACTGTCTACCGTTGAGAGTCCTTTGATGAAAAAGTTTTTCAGCCTGCTCGCGACCCTGCTGGTGCTGGCCCTGGCCCTGTGGATCGGCCGCACCCTGTGGGTGCATTACATGAACACGCCGTGGACCCGCGACGGCCGGGTGCGCGCCGACATCATCAACGTCGCCGCCGACGTCACCGGGGAAGTGGTGGACGTGCCGGTGCGCGACAACCAGCTGGTGCAAAAGGGCGACCTGCTGATGCAGATCGACCCCGAGCACTACCGGATCGCGGTCAAGCAGGCGCAGTCGCTGGTGGCTTCGAGAAAGGCCACCTGGGAGATGCGCAAGGTCAACGCCCACCGCCGCGCCGACCTGGACAACCTGGTGATCTCCAAGGAGAACCGCGACGACGCCAGCAACATCGCCGACTCGGCCCTGGCCGACTACCAGCAGGCCCAGGCGCAACTGGAGGCCGCCGAGCTCAACCTCAAGCGCACCCAGGTACGCGCCGCGGTCGATGGCTACGTGACCAACCTCAACGTGCACCGCGGCGACTACGCGCGCATCGGCGAACCGAAGATGGCGGTGGTCGACAGGCATTCGTTCTGGGTCTACGGCTTCTTCGAGGAAACCAAGCTGCCCCATGTGCGCGTCGGCGATAAGGCCGAGATGCAACTGATGAGCGGCGAGGTGCTCAAGGGTCATGTGGAGAGTATTTCCCGCGGCATCTACGATCGCGACAACCCGGAAAGCCGCGAGCTGATCGCCGACGTCAACCCGACCTTCAACTGGGTGCGCCTGGCCCAGCGCGTGCCGGTGCGCATCCATATCGACGAGGTGCCGGAAGGCGTGCTGCTGGCGGCGGGGATTACCTGCACGGTGGTGGTGAAGGAGGGTGGGGATGCGCAGTGATCGGGCCGCTGCCGGGCGTGCCTGGGCGGCATCTCTGGCGAACCGGCTCCCGCGACATATTGCGGGAGCCGGCGGGCGACCAGGCGCTATCGAGCTGGAGAGCGAGGGTTACTTGTAGCTTTTCTGCATGATCGCCAGGGACTTCTTCGCCGTAGCCTCCAAGCCGTCGTCAACGTGGTTGATGGCGACCACCAGCTTCGGGTTCTGCAGCACATCGACACCGGGGTAACGCTGCTGGGCCAGCCGCGAGACGATGATGTACTGGGTCACCGCGTAATGCAGTTTGAACTTGCCGCTGTCCCGGGCCTTGGCGATGGCCGCTTTGACAAAGGCCTGGCGCTCGGCCGTCGTCATGCCCTTGAACAGGTCGGGGATATCGAAATGGATCTCGGCCGAGAAAATGGCCACCTCCTCAGCTCGCGCCTCGTCGTACATCACCTGCTTGCTGGTCACGCGCGCCTTCAGCTCGCTGAAGCGTTGTTCGCCTTCGGCCAGTTGCTCCGGGCTCATCTTGCCTTTCAAGGCATCCAGCTGGCTGGTGTCTTCGGTGTTATCGATGACCTTCAGCCAGGCATAGGCCTTCACCAGGTTGCCAGACTCTTCGGCTGCGTCGGCCAGGCTCTGCTGCGGCTCCGGGTTGCCGTGCAGCGCCGAGCGCTCCAGCCAGCGCACCGCCAGCTGCCGGTCCTGGGGGATGTCCTTGTCGCCGAACCAGTAGGTGGCGTACATGCCGTACTCGGCGCACCAATCGTTCTGCGAGGCCGAGTAGGCGATGTAGTTGAAGGACTCGCGGTCGCGCTCGGCCTTGGGTCTGTCCGTTTCCTGATCGGTGCTGGTGGACAGGTAGCAGAACGCCCGGGTGTAGTTCGGCGCGGCCATGGCGAAGCAGCTCTTGGCGTTCGTGTAGTCCTCGGCCTCGTAGAGTTTGTAACCGGCGCCGTACAGCACATCGGCGTCCATGGCCGGGTTGCAGTACTCGTTGGCGCTGACCTTGGGCAAGACGCTTTCCAGCGTCAGCTTGGGCAGGGTGTCATTCAGTTCGGGGACTTTCGGCTCGGTTTTTTCTGGAGCCGTGGTGGCGCAAGCCGCCAGCAAGGCAGCCAATGCCAGTGGCAGCACGTTGAACAATTTCAATGGATATTCCCTGATCTGCGATTGAATGAAGAGGCGCATGGAATGCAGCAGGGACAGGACGGGAGAGGGGGGAGCTTGAGCAGTTCCGTGCTTTCAGTGTCGACGTCAGCGATTCCATGCTGTGTTGAGCGCAAGCGCTCAAGAGGCGCGCATTCTACTGGGATTGCGAGGGGGCACAACCTCAGCATGAAGCTAGATTGCTGGAGGAACGGCCGGGGCCCTTCGTCGGCAAGCCGGCGCCTAAAAACAGTGGCATACATAGGCCCCTATAGGTAGGCGCGGCCGGGCGGCGTTCCATGTGCCGACGAAGACGCGGTTACAGGGCTGCCTGGCCGAGGATCACGTCGGCTTTCTTCACGGCATCCGCCACTTCCAGCTCTTTATCGCTGAGCAGTTCCACGATCTGCGGGTTCTGCAGCACATCGACGCCGGCCTGCTTCAATTGCGCCTGCCGCGCGATGATCACATAAGCGTACAGCTGGCCACGGGTGCTGAACTCGGGACGGGTGCTCACCGTGGCCACGGCCTGCTCCATGAGGGCATGACGCTCGGCCACCGAGAGGCCCTTGAAGGTCTCGGGGTATTCCATATGGATGTTCGCCGAGTACACCGCGATGTTCTCCTCGCGGGCTTCCTTGCGCACCGCGTCCTTGCTGGTGACGTGCTTGCCCAGTTGCTCGAAACCTTGTTCGCCTTCGCTGATTTGCTGCGGGTTCATCCGTTGTTTCAAGGCGTCGATCTGTGCGCTGTCATCCAGGACCCTGGCCCAGCTGTAGGCCAGCGGCAGATTGTTCTTGTTGCTGTGCAGGCGCACCAGGGTCTGTTGCGCGTCCGCATCGCCATGGCGCGCGGAGCGCTCCAGCCAGCGCAGGCCGAGGTCGCTGTCCGGGGTCTGCCCGCGCATGCCGTAGGTGAAGTTCTGGAACATGCCGAACTCGGCGCAGGAGTCGTTCTTCACTGCGGAATAGGCCATGTAGCCGAAGGCTTCGCGGTCGCGCTCGGCGCTGTCCTTGCTGCTGTCCTGTTCCGCGATGCTCGCCAGGTAGCACAGGGCCCGGTCGTGGGTGGGGGCGGCCATGATCAGGCAACTGCGCGCCTGCTCGGGTTTGTCGTCGTTGTACAGCTGGTAGCCGATGCCATACAGCAGATCGCTGTCCAGCTTGGGGTTGCAGTACTCGTTGGCGACGGCTGGCGGCAACAGCTCCTTGAGGCTGAGCTGGGGCAGGGTGGCGTTCAGCTCCTCGTCTGGCGATGGCGCGCAGCCGATAAGCGCGGTGGCCAGTACCAGCGGCAGCAAGTGTTGAGGTTTCAATGGATATTCCCTGATCGACGATTGAGTGACGGCGAGCATGGAAGAGGGGGGAGTTTCAGCGGTTCGCCAGCGATCCATGCGGCCTGATCGAGGCCCTGGGAGCCTCGAGTGCGCGCATTCTACTGGGATTGGGAGAGGGTACAACCTAGGCGACTAAAAGACGTTTTCTGGAACCCGTGGGAACAGCCGGGCGACGTTCCGCTGCCGGTGATCGGCCGTTACAGTTTTGCGCCCAGGCCAAAACGCTTCATCAGCGCCTTCTCCAGCAAACCCTTGGGCAACAGACTGGCCATCAAGGGCAACGCCCGGCTGCCATTACCGATCCGAACCAGGCGCGGTGGTTTGTCCTGCTGCACGGCCTTGAGCAGCCTGGCGGCAAATTCGCTGGCGGGCGTCGGGTGGTCCTGGGAGGCCCTGGCCCGTGCGCGGATGCCTTCGCGCAATGGCCACCAGGGCGATCGTTCGGTCAACAGCTGTTCGGCTTCGTGCCCGGCATTCTTGGCAAAGCTCGAAGCGATAGCCCCGGGCTGGACCTCCATCACCCGGATGCCGAACGGCGCCAGTTCCATGCGCAGCGCATCGCTCAAGGCATGCACCGCCGCCTTGGAGGCGCAGTAGGCACCGGCAAAAGGCGTCACCAGGACGCCCGACACACTGCCGACATTCACCACCAGCCCGCGGCTGCGGCGCAGCGCCGGGAACATGGCCCGGGTCACGCCGACCAGGGCAAACACATTGGTTTCGAACTGCCGCTGCATGGCCTCGACACCGCCATCGAGCAGCGGGCCCATGGCGCCATAACCGGCGTTGTTGATCAGCAGGTCGAGGCCGCCATATTGCTGGTTGATGCGTTCGCCCAGGGCGGTGAGCGCCGGGCCGTCGTTGACGTCCAGTTGCACCGTGTCAAAACCCGCGGCTTGCAGCATGGCCACGTCCTCGGCCCTGCGGGCGGTGGGCAGGACGGTGAAACCGGCGGCCTTGAAAACATCCGCCAGGGCGCGGCCGATGCCGCTGGAACAACCGGTGATCAGCGCAACGGGCATGGCGCGGTCCTTGTGCAAAAAGAGGGAAGGGGGGAATCAGTCGGAGAAACTGCCCTGCAAGCGCTCGGCGCGAAACTCCAGGGTTTGCGGGCGGTAGCCGGGGCGCAGCGGCGGCAGGGGCAGGCAGTCTTCCCAGTTGGCGCCGGCCTGCAACTCGCCGGGGCCGCGATAACGCGGGGCGCTGTACTGGTTGTCGGCCAGGTTCACGGTGTCACCCGGGGCGTAGGCGGCGACGCGCCAGCGCAGTTCGGTCAGCGGCACATCGTTGCCGTTGTTCATCTTCAGCAGCAGCGGGCGATCCGCCGGGCAATGCTCGGGGGCATAACTGATGCGCAATTCCAGGCGCGCCAGTTGCTGGGCTTCGCGGTTGTCCAGCCAGACCACCCACACCGCCACCAGGCCCAGCCCGACAGCGGCGGCCATGGACACCGGCAAGGCCTTGGCGGGGTAACGGACCAGCAGGATCAGCCAGGTGATAACCAGCAGAACGCCGATGAACATGAGGTGAACCTCGGGGGGAAATAGAGCAGTCATCCTACCTAAGCGTAGGTGGGATTGGCCAACCCTGATCCCAGGACGGAGAGGGCGCAGTGGCGCGGCATTTCGGAAAGATTTTGAAAAGGATTGGGGATTGTCTGTTTTTCGAGCATTCGGCAGAGTCGGTTTTCTCGCCAGTTTCGATAGGGAAGTTGAAATGTCTGGGAAACCTGCCGCGCGCGTTGGCGATCCAACCGCCTGCCCTTTGCCTGGTCACGGTACCAATCCGATAACCAGTGGCTCGCCTGATGTCCTCTTTGACCACCTGCCCGCCGCACGGGAGGGTGACCCGACCGCTTGCGGTTCAGCATTGAACGCCAATGTCATTCCCAACGTACTGATCAACGGAAAGCCAGTCGCTGTCCTGGGTTCCCTGGGCAGTCACGGCAATGTGGTTATGGGTGGTTCGGGGACGATCATCATCGGCAATAGTGGCGGCGGTGCGGTGTCCTCCGCAGTAGCCGCACTCCCCTCCGTACCCGGATTATGTTTGAAGTGCCTGCTGCTGGCCGCTCAGCGCAATCAGACCTTTGTCCCGCTGGAAGCACTGGGGAGCAGCGCATGAGGCGTGTCGGCTCTTTATTCTGGCAGCTCTCGGAACCCTCCGGGCCGTCGTCCAGACTGCTTGCCCTTATCGATGGCGCCCGCTATCTGACGTTGAACAAACGCCTTGAAGAGGCGGGCGACAGCATCCGTTTTCACTGGCTCCTGAGCGCTGGCGCACTGGATGAAATTCGCCATGCCGGCCCGGTACTGGTTGAGTTTCCAGACTCCAGGAGCGGTTTGCACGGGGCATTCGGCAACTGGCTGATTACGCGGGACCAGCAGACGCCGATGGTCTCCTGGCTTTGGAGTGATCAGCCTTTCGACATCCTGCGCGATTATCACCAGGGCTTGTTGTTCAGCCAAATGCCGGATGGGCGCCGAGCACTGTTTCGTTACTACAGTCCCGAGGTCAGGCGTGCGCTGGACAAGGTGATATCACCCTCCCAGATCCAGCAGATCATGCGTCATGTCCAGGACTGGCTGGTCTGGCAACCCCTGCAAGGTTGCTATCTCAGCTACGGTGTCGAGCAGGTAGGGGAGCACGCATGTTTGAGTTGAGTGTCGAGCAGCTTTCACAACTGGATGACATTCGTCAGAACGAAGTGTTTGAGCGGTTGTTACTGGAACTACAGCAGGAGAACCCTGAGTGGTTGTCCAGAAAGGGCCTGATGCCGGCTCTACAGATGTTGAAAGACCTGCGTGAGCGTGCGTGGAGTTTTGGCATCAGGGAGCCCGAGTCCGTCGAGCATTTTTTGCGGCATGGATTGACCTTTACCGACTTTGACAAGCAGCCGGCCTTTATCGAGTTCATGAACAGGCCTGTAGCGGATAGCCCCGAACGGCGATTCGAGGATTACGAGGATATCGTGGCGTTCAGGATGAACATGCAGCACTGGCGGGATATGCAAGCCGCCGGGGAGATTCGACCATGAGTGGACTGGGGATTCTGCCAAGTACAGGGCCGATGGTTATTCGCGTGGCGCCTCGCTTGGGGCCACGTTTACCGTTCGAGATTCCAGCCCCGCCTCCCAGGCTGCCGATGCCCGCTCCTCGGCCAATGCCGATGCCGGCGCCCAGGCCCACTCAGCCACTGCCTGCGCCCAGGCCAATCCCGCAGCCCGTCCCTTTGCCGCAGACGCAACCCCAGGCAAAACCCAGGGTAGATGCGCCTCCGACGACCGCTGAGCGGACTCGGGAAGCCGAGCGCGACTGTAAGGTCAAGCGGGACAAGGACTGTGTGAAATGCCCACCCGAACAGGGAACCATGACGATACCCAATAACGGCAAAGGTCATAGTATGTCCGCCCAGTCCGCGCTCTATCAGGCGTGGGTGACTGCTTTCCCGATGCCTTACGAGTGGTGGTGGAACAATACCTGGTGGGATGGTTTCGACAAACCGCGTTGCACCTTGCTGGAAGCCAAGGCCAATTACGCGTTCATGTTCATTCCGCTTATCGGGCTGCCGCGCCCTTGGGCCAATGTGGAGAAAACCCTGATTACTCCTGCCGAGATACATTCCCTGAAAGCCCGGCCCAGCCCGCCGGTTTCGGTTGAATGGCATTTCCTGCAAAGGGTGGTCTATGAGTATTGTGCCGAACAGTATGCGGAGAAGGGGCTCGCCAACCTGACCGCCTATTGGAACCCGATGCCGGGCACCAAGGATCATGATGAGTACATCAAGCAACGTGCAAAAGAGCAGAAAGAGTGGGATGAGTACCGCCGTGAAAATCCCGACCGTGTTTTTGAAGCCTGACTGAGGATGAGCGCTTGTTCAGAAAATTTTCATTCGTTCTGCGTTTCGACAAACAGAAGATCTCAGCGGTCTCGCATGAGGCGCAGTTGGAAAGGGCCGAGCGCTTTCTCAAAGGCCTTGGCGAGATTCATCCTCTGCTGCGGGACTGGTATCTGCAGGGCGGTTCCAGGGAGGAGTCGCTGCGCAAGCGGATCAATGACGACTTCGAGTCTCTGCGTGAAGAGGCCCGGAGCAACCATAACGATGACTTCCCCACGAAATTGCAGTTTTCCGTGTGGAATGGCCTGGATGATCCCCTGAAGGGCGGGTTGGCCTTTCATTACAACGCACACGACCTGGATTCAGTCGCCAGCATGCGCTTCGAAGATGGCGGGGCGCTTGTGGCAGCCATTCCCGATGTGAAACCGGTAGTGATCAGGGTGATTCAGTTGGCTGTTGAACTGTGGCCTGAACTTGACTGGTGTGTGCTGGCGCCAAAAGACCACTATCTGCGCACCAAGGTGTTCAAGGACCGGCAGACCGTCGGCTGGGTCGGGTTTTGTCCACACGTGTTGCGGGCCGGGGATTTTCCGAGCGCCGACCAGCTCATCGACATTCCAAAACGCGGCACGCTGATCGTGAGTTGTCCACAGGTGATGGATGAGGGCAAACGGGCTGATGTCCAGCGAGTTGCGGAGATCGATATCAAGTTGGTGGAGCTGGGGTATTTACCGCTGTTCATGAACTAGCTCGGTGGGCCTCGCCCGGGCATGAAAAAAGCCCCCACCCAACCGGCTGCGGATAGGGGACGCAGTCGGCTGGACGGGGGCTTCTTGTTCTGGCTGATTACTGGGCGATGGTTTTCACCGAGATACCGCGTTCCACCGGGGTGGAGCGGCCGTAGATGTCTTCGAAGCGTTCGATGTCGTCTTCGCCCAGGTAGCTGCCCGATTGCACTTCGATGATCTCCAGCGGGATCTTGCCCGGGTTGCGCAGGCGGTGCACCGAGGCGATCGGGATGTAGGTGGACTGGTTTTCGGTGAGCAGGAACACGTTCTCGTCGCAGGTGACTTCGGCGGTGCCGCTGACCACGATCCAGTGTTCGGCGCGGTGGTGGTGCATCTGCAGGGACAGGCACGCGCCCGGCTTGACCGAGATGTGCTTGACCTGGAAGCGCCCGCCCATGTCCACCGAGTCGTAGGAGCCCCACGGACGGTAGACCTCGCAGTGGTTCTGGGTTTCGCTGCGGCCCTGTTCGTTGAGGGTGTTGACCATCTGTTTGACGCCTTGGACCTTGTCCTTGTGGGCGATCATCATGGCGTCCTTGGTTTCCACGACCACGATGTTTTCCAGGCCGATCACCGACACCAGCTTGCCGTTGCCGTGGATCATGCAGTTGCGGCTGTCCTGGATCACCACGTCGCCCTTGCTGACGTTGCCGTTGACGTCCTTTTCATGCACGTCCCACAGCGACGACCAGCAACCCACGTCGCTCCAGCCGGCGCTCAGCGGCACTACGCAGGCGCGCTGGGTCTTTTCCATCACCGCGTAGTCGATGGAGTTGTCCGGGCAGCAGGCGAAGGTGGCCGGGTCGACGTCCACGGTGTCGGCGTCCTGGGCACTGCGTTCCAGGGTCAGCAGGCAGGTGTCGTAGATGTCCGGGTCGTGCTTTTTCAGCTCTTCGAGGAAGCGGCTGGCGCGGAACAGGAACATGCCGCTGTTCCAGAAGTAGCCGCCGGCCTCGACGAACTCGGCGGCGCGCTTGACGTCGGGTTTCTCGACGAAGTGCGAGACGCGGCTCACGCCTTCCGGCAGCAGCGCATCGTTGGTCGACTTGATGTAGCCATAACCGGTTTCCGGCTTGGTCGCCGGCACGCCGAACAGCACCATCTCGCCACGCTCGGCGGCCACGGTGGCCAGGGCCAGGGCGCGTTGCAGGGCTTTCTGGTCTTCCAGCACATGGTCGGCCGGCAGCACCAGCATCAGCTCGTCGCGACCTTCGTTGACCAGCATCATCGCGGTCAGGGCCACGGCCGGCGCGGTGTTGCGGCCGAACGGCTCCATCAGGATGCGCTGCGCTTCGAGTTTGCGCGCCGCCAGCTGCTCGTTGACGATGAAGCGGTGGTCCTTGTTGCAGACCACGATCGGTGTGTCCATGCCTTCGAACACCAGGCGCTCGAGGGTTTGCTGGAACAGGGTGTGTTCGCCGGTCAGGGCGAGGAACTGTTTAGGGAATTGCTTACGCGAAAGCGGCCAAAGACGTGAGCCACTACCACCTGACAAGATCACCGGAATCATGTTGTTACTCCTTCAAATACCGTTTGGGTTAGAGCTACTGCGTTCTGTCGTTTCACTCTCTTGTTTTTGTTCCTGTCCGGATTGGTCAATCGATTCTCCGTAGGAGCCAGGCTTGCCGGCGATGGCGTTCTCAAGGGCCTCATCGCCGGCGAGCCTGGCTCCTACAGGGGAGCGTCAATCCGGAAAATTCATATCAGCGCGTCGAGACCGGGCGCTTGACCCAGACTGGCGACAGGCTGCTGCCGTTGCCGGTGACGTAGAGCACCGCGGCTTCGCCGCGCTCCAGGGCGACCGGCTTGAGGTCGCTGACTTTTTTCTCGCCCTCGTACAGCGCGAAGCTGACTTTCACCGGGTTGATTTCACGTTCGCCACGGCCCTTGGCGGCCACCGACTGGACCACGTCGGTCTTGCCGTCGGCGGTCTTCAGGGTCAGGGCCTTGTCGCTCAGGTTCTGCACCCGGACCAGGGACTTCTGCTTGTTCTTGAACGGCGGTTCTTCGATCAGTTGTGGCTGGCCGCTGGCGTTGTTGACCAGGGTGTAATAGTGGTCGGCGGCGAGTTTCACCGGCACGTTCTGGCTGCCGACCTTGGCGGTGTAGTCGCCGCCGGGCATGAAGCTGAAGTCACTGCTGGCCAGCGGCGCGACGTCGCTGAGGCTGGTGCTGCCGACGGTGGCGCTGACTTCCTGGTTGCTGGCGTTGTAGATACGCACGAAGGACGAGCCTTTGGGCGCGGTCGGGCCGTACAGCGCGGCGTCGCCACCGGCGAAGGCCTGCATCGACAGCAGGCTCACACCGGCTACCAGTGCAAGAGACTTGGCGAGACGACGAGGAGTTGGAGTGAAAGTCATGGTGTACCTCTCTTTCAGTTTTGCGCCCGATCGGGCGTCTCGGATTTGTTGAGTGCAGCTACGTTCTGTTGGCGGGCGCCGGCTTGTTTGAGCTCTGCGACCCACTGCGGGTCGGCGTCGCCGATTTCGTTATTGACCGGCAGATATCGTTCGGGGAACTCCCAGATCAGCACCTGGGGCGGGCTGTTCTTGAAGGCATCGCTTTTCAGGTAACTGAGCATCGGCAACACCGGGCCGTGGCCGTCCTCGGCGTAGCTGACCACGTCGCTGTGCAGGGCCTGCTTGAGCGCGCCGACGAAGTTCCAGTTCGGGTTGGCGCTGTAGCTGGTGCCCACCAGGGCCACCGGCACCTCGTTGTCGGCGAACAGTGCGTCGTCGGCGGCCGGCTGATCGTCGGCGGCACGGGTCACGCGTTTCTGCAGCGGCTCCTTGGCCGGCATCAGGTTCTCGAACAGCGGGTCCAGGGGCAGGAACAGGCGCAGGTCGCCCTTGTGCACCACGGTCTGCTCGGCTTCGGTGACGAAGCGTTGCGGCTGGCCCATCAGCGGCGCCTTGTCGGCGATCGCCTTGGCCAACTGGTTGGCGGCGACTTCGGCGCCGGCCGGGGTCCAGTGGGTGTCGGTGCGCAGGAACACTTGCTGGCCGTTCTGCTTGGCCTGTTGCAACGGGCCCAGCAGGTCGGGGGCGAGGATCTTGTCGGCCGCCACCCGGGCGTGGAAGTCCTGGTAGAGGTTGGCGTGGATGCTGGCCGGCTGGACGTCGCCCAGGTGTTCCGGGTACAGGCGCACCTTGGCCGGCACGATCGCCATCACCAGTTTCACGCCTTTCTCTTTCAGGGCCTGGCGCACGCCTTCGACCAGCGCGTAGTTGCCTTGCAGGTTGAGTTCTTCGTTGACGATCGGGTGGAACTCTTCATCGCTGTACAGCCACTGGTCGCGGCCGAGCACCACGCCCGGACGACCTTCGTTGAACAGCTTGAAGTCCAGGGCCGCCCACAGGTTGGTGCCCAGGCGCTTGATCGGGAACTCGTCGTCGTAGTGGGTTTCCACGGCCTTGGCCCAGCGACCGTTGAGCACGGTGGCGTCGTTGTTGGTGCTGAAGCCGAAGAAGCTGCGCACCGACCACAGGCCCAGGACCATCAGGGTCACCAGGAACAGGGCGATATAGAAGACGCGTAATGAGCGGGTCATGGTCAGATCCCTCAGAACTGGAAGTAAAGGAACGGCGAGAAGCTTTGCGCCGAGAGTTTGAGAATCGAAGCGATGAACAGCAGCAGCACCAGGGCGCGCATCACGTAACGCGGCCAGTCGGCGACCCAGTAGGCCGGCTGGACCTGGGCTTCGACGCCCACGGTGTAGCCCGGCTGGTGGATGCTGTCCGGCTTGTCCCCCGGTACGGCCTTGATCAGCCCCGGCTGGGCGGTGGCCGGGCCGTCGGCCTCGGTGTTGATTTCGGGTTTGCTCTTGACCGGCGTCGGGTTGCGATACAGGTCACGCAGGCCGAAGAACGCCAGGGTGGCGTAGGCCACGACCAGGGTTGCCACTTGCAGGCCGGTGAGGCTGGCGCGGTTGAGTTCCGACAGCGACCAGTCGCCGAAGCTGAACATGGCGCCGTACATGCGACCGGCGACGTGCAGGTTCTCGGCGCGGAAGATCACCCAGCCCATTACCACCAGCAGGAAGGTCAGCGCCCAGCGGATCGGGTTCAGGCTGCGTGGCGAAGTGTTGATGCCGAGCATCTTCTCGATCGCCAGCCACATGCCGTGCCAGGCGCCCCAGACCACGTAGGTGATGTTCGCGCCGTGCCACAGGCCACCGAGCAGCATGGTCAGGAACAGGTTGCGATAGGTCATCAGCGTGCCTTTGCGGTTGCCGCCCAGGGTGATGTACAGGTAGTCGCGCAGCCAGGTGGACAGGCTGATGTGCCAGCGCCGCCAGAACTCGGTGATCGACTGGCTGATGTAGGGCTGCTTGAAGTTTTCCATGAAGCGAAAACCCATCATCAAGCCCAGGCCGATGGCCATGTCGCTGTAGCCGGAGAAGTCGAAGTACAGCTGCGCGGTGTAGGCCAGGGCGCCCAGCCAGGCGTCGCCCGTGGTCGGGTTCTGCAGGGCGAAGCAATGGTCGGCGACCACCGCCAGGGTGTCGGCGATGAACACTTTCTTGATGAAGCCCTGCATGAAGCGCGTGCAGCCTTCGGAGAACTTGTCCAGGGTGTGGGTGCGGTTGTTGAACTGGTCGGCCAGGTCGCGAAAACGCAGCACGGGGCCGGCGATCAGGTGCGGGAAGATCGCCACGAACGCCGCGAAGTCGATCAGGTTGCGGGTCGCCGGGGTGTCGCCGCGGTAGACGTCGATGATGTAGCTGATGGACTCGAAGATGTAGAACGAGATACCGATCGGCAACAGCACGTGGGTCAGGATGAACGGCTCAAGACCGAACGAGGTCATGATCGCGTTGATGCTGTCCACGCCGAAGTTGGCGTACTTGAAGTAGCCGAGGATGCACAGGTCGACCGCCACGCCGAGCAGCAGCCAGCGCTGGGCCGGCTTGGTGCGTACACCGGCGGCGCCGACTTTCAGGCCGATCCAGTAGTTCCACAGGGTGACGCCGGCGAACAGCGCCAGGAAGTCCACCCGCCACCAGGCATAGAACACGTAGCTGGCGATCAGCAGCAGCAGGTTGCGATAGCGTTGCCCGCTCAGGTAGTACAAGCCGAGAAAGATCGGCAAGAACAGGAACAGGAA
Organism: Pseudomonas sp. GW821-FHT09E12; assembly: GCF_059416085.1. Lineage (NCBI taxonomy): Bacteria > Pseudomonadati > Pseudomonadota > Gammaproteobacteria > Pseudomonadales > Pseudomonadaceae > Pseudomonas > Pseudomonas sp. GW821-FHT09E12. The sequence continues at coordinate 311,062 of NZ_JBWKOM010000003.1, forward strand.
CACATTGGATGAGAAAACCATCCCGATCTCTCCATGTTTGACCAACAGTAAAGGGCCAGAGCCCCCCCAAACCCCCCCGTGAAAAACCGGGGGCGGCGTATTGCATTCGTCCGTAGCCGCTGCCGAGGTACGAGGCTGCGATCGGCCGCGAAGCGGTCGTGCTCTTGAGGACCTCGGAAGGCTCTTCGAGCCTTGTCGCAGCCTCGTGCCTCGGCAGCGGCTACAGGTGTCGCTTACGAGCCTTTGTTGCCCTTCTCATGCGAGGGGTCGTAGACCTTGGTCAGGTCGCCACCCAGGCGGAAGGTCTTGAACGGTTGCATCTTGTGCTTGCGTTCCAGTACATCTGGGGCGCAGGTGTAGAGGCTGCAGAAGGGTTCGAGCCAGGCGAATTTCGAGTCGACCTTGAGGTCGGTCATGTCCTGTTCCTTACCGTTCTTTTCCTCGAACTCGTCCGGGTCTTTCACCCCGGCCAGCACCCGCTCGCCCAGGCGTTTCAGGGCGCCGTTGTTTTCCTGGCGCAGGTCGACGCCGTTGACCTGGGCGAAGCTGGCGATCATCGCCAGCGGCGGCAGGGCGTAGTTGTGATAGGCCAGGGCGCGTTGCTGGCGCTTGAGTTCGTTGGGCAGGAAGCCGTTGGCGTCGACCTGATTGGCGCCGACCTTGTATTCCTTCACCGCCCAGTCGAACAGGTCGCGGCGGTTGGTCGCCACGGCGGTGGCCATCACCGACCAGGCGGCCCAGTACGAGTGGTTGTTGGTCTGCTCCAGCGGCAGGTTGTCCCAGTCGCTGACCACCTGGTCGGCCATCTTGCTGAACCAGGCCTCGATCTGCTGCGCCTGCTGCTGGTGAGTGTCCAGCGGATGGGAGTCGGAGAACTTCAGGCGCAGGTAGGCCGAAGCCATGCTGCCCAGGGCCCATTTGCGCATGGACTTGCCGGTGTGGTTGAAGTCCTTGGACATCAACGCATCGGCCTGGGCCCAGGCGCTCAGCCAGCTCAGGGTGCAGTCCAGTTGTTCCGGACGGCCGTCGCGCATGAACTGCATCACCCGCTTGCTGGTGCCGCGCTCGATCTTGGTGATGTCGGCGGTGCTGTCGCGAAAGGCCTTTTCCGATTGCACGTTGAGGGTCGCGCGAGCCTTGTCCGACCCTTCGTACTTGCTGCGAAATTGCAGCGAGCCGGTGTAAGGCGCGGGCATGGCGTCGCAGCCTTCGCTGTGGTCGCCGCTCTTGAATTTATCCACCGGCGCGTAATAACCCTGGGGCGGGCGCAGTGGGGCCGCGGCCTGGGTTGCGCCTGCGAACATCGCCAGGCTCAACAGGCTCGGTGCCAGTAACTGTTTCAGCGTTTTGCTTTGCATAGGAACCTCATTGCCCGATTTGCGCGGTGCGTTGACCGGCATCCGGGAATACGTTGCGTTTGCAAATTTTCGCTTCGACTTTCTGTGCCGCGGCGCCGGCTTCCGGCCCCTGGACTTCGACTGCCAGCAGGTTCTGCGAGGCCCAGTCTTCGTCGGTGCGCAGTTCAAAGGCGAAACGCCCGTCGGTGTCGGATGTTTCCGGTTTGTCGATCTTGATGTCCTCGTGGCGCCCGTTCATGTACCAGAGGGTGGCTTGCAGGGTTTTCACCGAGGTGTCGGCGAAGCGGATATCGACCTGGTGGCTGCTGTTGCGCAGGTCCATGTTCTTGCTGTTGACCATCAGCTCGTTCTTGCCGGGCTTGAGGGTGGCGCTGGCGCTCATTTGCGCTGGCTTGCCTTCGCAGCCGTTGTCGAGCAGGGCCATCATCTGCCGGTAGATGGTTTCCTGGTCCAGGCGGTACAGCGGCGAGAATTCCCAGATCAGGATCTTCGGTGGCTTGGTCTGGAATTCCTCGCTGCCCAGGTACTGCAGCATGGAGCCTTCGAAGCCGCCGCCGGGGAAGGCGACGTTGAGAATGTCGGCGCCAATCTCTTCCTGCAGGAAGCCGGCGAAGTTGTAGTTCTTGCCGCTGTGGCTGGTGCCCACCAGGGTGATCTCCGGGTTGCCGGAATCGCCGAACAGGTCGCCGTCGCCGGCTTCGCCCTTGGGTTCGGTGGTGAACTGGTCCATGTACTGGATCGCGTAGCTGGTGCCGCAGAGCTGGCCGGCCATGTTGTGCAGGGTGCCGGTCTTGCCCATGCGCCCGGACTTGTGGGTCTCGAACTCACGCTTGGGAATGTCGGCGAAGGCCGGCAACTGCTTGACCTTCTGCGCCACGATCTTCGCCGTGCGCTGGGCGCCGTACGGGGTCCAGTGCTGGTCGCCGCGGAAGTAGAAGTCGTGGGCCGGCAGGGTCTCCGGCAGTTGCTCGTTGGTCAGCGGCGACAGGTCCGGCACCACGTAGCCCATCTGGGCGAAACGGCCGAGCATGCCCTGGTAGTTTTTCAGTGCCTTGTCGTAGTCGAAGCTGGCCTTCTCCTGCGGGTTGAGCTTGTTGCGGTTCACCAGGCCGCGGGTCGGCTGGTACACCAGCACCAGCTCCACGCCCTTGCTCTTGAAGGCGTCGTGCAGCTGTTGCAGGCGGCGATAACCTTCCGGCGTGGTGTTGAATTCGGTGCGCAGGTCTTCCTGGGTGCGGAACAGCCAGTCGCCCTGGGCTTGCACCAGGGTGGTGAAGTTCTGCTGGTAGCGGGTGGTGTAGTTCTTCGCGTCATGGGCCGCCGGGCACAGGTTGCAGCAGGGCTCGGCGGTGAACTTCGGTGCCTGGGTTTCGTCGGCGCGAGCGCTGTTACTGGCGGCGAGAATGCCCGCGGTCAATGCCGAGAGGCTCAAGAGTTTTATCAGGTGTGGGCGCATGACAGTCATCCTCAATCGCGCATTTCGGTCTGGCGTTCGACAGGGTCGATCAGCACGGCTTTCTGCTGGCGCACCAGCAGGTCAAGAATTTCGTCCTGGCGCTCGCCGAGGATCCCCGAGAAGCTGATGCCGCTGCTCTTGGTCGGGGCGAGCATGGACACGCGGTACAGCTCGACGCTCAACGGCGAGTCGATGGACATCGGGCCGCTGCCATTGGCGGCCAGCTCGCCGCCGACCACGATCAGCGACACCTGGGCGTCGAACGGGTCGAGCTTGATGTCGCGGTCGGTGTCGGAGAGGTCCTTGATGTGGCCGTAGACGCCGGTCAGGCCGTTGGCCATGGCGACGTTCTCGTACAGGCGGATGTTCACGCTGTTGCGAATGCGGATGCCGTGGCGCCGGTTGCTGATCACCTTGTTGCCCCACAGCAGGTTGTCGGCACTCTCGTAGAGGGTGATGCCGTCGGTGTGGTTGCGGTAGATCTCGTTGTCGGCGATCAGGTTGTTCACGCTGTTACGGTCGATCACCAGGCCCGAAAGTTTGTTCTCGTAGCTGCGGTTGTTGAAGATGAAGCTGTCGTTCACTTCCCGGGAAATGATGATCCCGTGCTTCTTCTTGGTCCCGTAGACGGTGTTGTCGGCGATGATCAGCCGGTGCGAACGGTCGTGGGGGTCGATGCCGTAGACGATGTTGTCCTTGTAGGTGTTGCCCTTGACCACGAAGTCGCGGGTCTCGTAGCAATAGAAGCCGTACCACATGTCCGAGAACTCAGAGCCGATGATCCAGCCGGTGGGTTCGGGGCGCTTGAGCACCTTGGCCATGTTCGGCGTGTACTGGGAAATACTCACGCCGTAGGACTTACTGTTGGCGTAGCCGAAGCTGGCCATCTTGCTGTTGACGATGTAGGTCTCTGTGCCGCCCCAGGCCAGCAGGAACGGACGGAATTCCTTGGGCGAGTTGAACGTCGCCGGGCCGTTGTCCTTCTCGCGCCAGCCGGTGACCTTGGTGTCGCGCACGAACAACTGGCCGTCGTTGACCAGGAACGAACCGCCTTCCTGGGACAGGCGCAGTTCCTGGGTCTGCTGGTCGATTTCCAGGATGCCCTTGCGCCCGACCACGATCGGCAGCCGCGCCAGGTACACGCCCGGCGAGGTTTCGCTGATGTACTGCTTGGGCAGCTTCTTCGCCAGTTCCTTGAGGTTGACGTAACCGTCGTCGATGAAGATCGCCTGGGGGATGCCGTGCTGGCGCACCACCCATTCGGCCATCTTGTTGTCACCGCCGATAAAGTCCTTCAGCGCGTCTTCCTGCATCATGCGGCGCACGCTGATCTTGCCGGGCTTGCTGCGCACGATCTTCGCCGCCGCCGCTTCGGCGGTGTAGCCGGAGAGGTCGGGCAGGGCCGGCTTGGCCAGGTTCAGCGGCGCGGTGGGCGCGCTGCTGACGGTGTAGGTCTTGGCCTGTTGCAGCTCCTTGGCCACGGTCGGCTGCTTGCCGGACGTAGCGGCCGGGGCCGGTTCGACGTTGGCGAAGGCGGCGCTGCTGGCCAGCAGCATGGCGCCGGCCAACAGGCTGATCGAGCCTCTGATCGCTGGGCTGTTCATCGGGCTGTTCATCTCAGGCACTCCCTTGGCGGCTCGCATCAGAAGCGCCAGATCACGTCGACAAAGGCGCGGTGCATGTACGAGTCGACGTTCTTGCCATAGGCATCGCCCGGCTTGAACACGCCGCCACGAAAGCGCACCAGCGCCGAAGGCTCGTCGATCGACTGGCTGAGCGCGGCCGGCAGCAGGCCTTGCTTGAAGTATTTGGTGACCACCAGGTCCACTTCCTGGCCAAGGTCTTTCTCGCCATCGCGCAGCGGCAGGGACGAGCTGGAGAGCAGGGCGCCGGTGGCGTCGTCGTAGTTGTTTTCCACGGCGTTGATACCGTTGCTGCCCACCGGCTTGTTGCCGTCCACGCGCCAGAACTTGTGGTAGATCAGGCTGGCGTCGTATTCGTCGGCGAGCATCCAGGAACCGAACAGGGTGGCGGTCTGCATGTTGTTCATTTCGCCGCGGAAGGCTTCGCCGAAACGGTGCACCCGCGAGCGGGTCCCGGTGTAGTTCGAGCGGTTGCTTTCCAGGCCGTTCTGTTCGTAGTCGCCGCTGGCGCGGGCGTAGGCCGCGCCGACCTGCCATTTCGGGTCCAGGCGCAGGCGCACGCCGAGGTCGGTGGCCCAGCCGTCGAGGCTCTCGCCGCTCTTGGCCTGGGCCGGGCGGGTGCCGTCGGGGTTCAGCGCGTTGACCTTGTCGCGGTCGCCGCTCATGCCGGTGATGCTCGCCCAGTAGTTGACGGTGTTGGTGTTGCGCCAGTTGTAGGCGTCGCTGTTGGCTTCCAGGCCGAGCCAGGTCAGGTCACCGTTCTGGCGCTTGTCCAGGGAGTCGGTGGCTTCGCCCGGAACCGGGTAGTCGAGCTTGCCGTCGTCGTGGCTGTGGTGCGCGCGCACGCCGGCCCAATGCCCCGGGGTCCACTGGTAGGCCACATCGCCATAGACATGCAGGCGATCCTTGTCTTCCGGCGCCAGCTCCTTGAGGTCGGTGCGGTACTCGCTGAAGCGCTCGGCGATGCCTACGTTGGCGCGCAGCAGGGTGGTGTCGAAGGTCCAGTTCAGGGCTTCGATGTTGGTGTCGCGCCATTGGCCGTCGTCGTTGCGCAGGCGCTGGCGACCGAACTTCAACTGCTCGCCCGGGTAGGGGGTGAGGCCGCTGTAGCCGATCCAGAACTCGCGCATCGCCAGGTAGTTCTTCTTGCTCTTGCGGTCGCTGTTGTTGCTGCTTTCGGTGCTGGCGCCGTCGGACTGCTGCAGGGTGTCGGTCTCGATGATATCGGTCGAGGTCACCGCCTGGCCCATGGCGTAGGCGCTCCAGTTGCCGCTTTCGCCGTAGACCCAGGGACGCAGGTCGAGGCCGACGCCATTGACGTCGCCGCCGCCCAGGGTGCCGAGGTCACGGTCGTCTTCGGACTGGCCGGTGATCTTCACTTCCAGGCCGAAGTTCTTGCTCTCGGTGATGGCCGCGAGCGTCGGGCAGGACCAGATCAGGGCGAAGCTCAGGCCGATACCGGCCTTCACGAATGGATTCAACTTCATAGGGATTCCTCACCGTCTTCTTCCTGCAGCGCGTGCAGTTCCAACGTGTTCTGGCTCAAGGCGCCACGTACGGCCTGCTCCTGTTGCAGCAGGCGTTGGGCCTCGGCGCGTTGGCCTGGCGGCAGTTGGGCTTCGAGTTGTTGCGCAAGCTCGTTGGCTTGCGGGGTGTCCTGGGTCTTGGCCAGCTGGCTGAAGACATAGGCGTTGAGCGGGTCGGGCTTGGTGCCCTTGCCCTGGGAGAACAGCTGGGCGATGGCGAAGTCGGCGCTGTTCTGGCCGTTGCGCGCGGCGGTCAGCAGGTGGTCCAGGGCTTTTTGCGGATAGACCTGGCCCAGGTAGCCACGGCGGTAGATCTGGCCGAGGTAGTAGTCGGCGGCGACTTCCTTGCCCTGGGCCTTCTTGAAGTGTTCTTCGGCGACCTTGGCGTCGGCCGGGACCATCTTGCCTTCGTAGTAGAGCTTGCCCAGCAGCAGTTCGGCGCGGGGCTGGTCGGCGGCGCGACCGTTGTCCAGGTACTGCATCATCTTGTCGACGTCGCCGAGTTCAGGGAAGTCGTAGAGCAGCTGCGCCAGGGTGACCCAGGAGGCCGGGTAGCCGGGAGCGATCGGCTCCAGCAGCGCCTGCGCGGTTTTCTCGTCGGTCTTGCCCAGGCTCGCATCGCCCAGCACCCGGGCCACGCTGTCGACCCGTTGCGCGCTGATGACGCCGCGGGCGTGGCCGGCCTGCAGCTGTTTGAGCAGCTCGGCCTGTTGCTCCGGCTGGCCGCGTTTCTGGTACACGGTGGCCAGTTCGACGTAGCAGATATCGGTGACGTTCAGCGCCGCCTTGCAGATAGTTTCCACCTCGGCCAGGTGCTGGTCGTAGGTGCCCTGGGTGCGGTACAGCAGCACCTGGGCCAGGCCGGCTTCCGGGTAGCCGGCGCTGCGCCATTGGCTGATCTGCTGCTGGGCGTTGACCTTGGGGAAGCTCTGCGGATATTGCAGGTAGAGCATCGCCAGCGGGATCAGGGTGTTGCCTTCACCATTGGCGAAGGCCTTTTTCAACAGGCCTTCGGCTTCGTGGTGCTCGGCTTCGGTGGAGCCGGGCTTGGCCACCAGCAGGCGACCCAGGCGCGCCTGGGCCCGCGGCGAGGTGTCGGCCGCGGCGCGGTAGGTCGCCTCGGCTTGCTTGATCTTTGCCGGGTCGCGGGTTTCCATCTGGATATCGGCCAGGCCGACCTGGGCGTCGCTGTAACCCAGGTCCGCCAACTGCCGGTAGTTCTGCTCCGCGAGCACAGTGTCGCCGCGCTTCAGGGCTTCGTTGGCCAGGCGCTGGTCGGGCAGGCCGGCGCAACCGGCCAGGGCCATGGCGGTCACCAGAGGCAACAGCAATGCCGAACCCTGTAGCCGCTGCCGCAGGCTGCGATCGGCCGCGTAGCGGACGGGTTCCGGACGGCGCGCTGTGTTCGCCAGACCGCATTCATCCCCTTCACGAGTGCGTTGCACTCGATCGCAGCCTGCGGCAGCGGCTACAGGGGCCGTTTTCGTCATCGGGAGTGGGGTATGAATATTCATGGTTAGAGACCGGCAGCCATGGCTTTGTCGATCAGCCAGTTCACAGACGGGCCGCGATCGCTGCTGACTTCCACCGGGCGGCCGGCGAAGGCGCTGCTCAGCGGGGCGTCGGGCTTGATCTGCACGCGAATGTCCGAGGACAGGTCGCTGCTGTTGAGGCTGGTGCTGCTGACGATGGTGCCGCTGCGTACGTCGTCTTCGCCGGCGATCTGGAAGCTGACCTTGGTCCCCGGACGCACGTCGGCGAACTGGCGGTAGGAGAAACGCGCTTCGACGTTGGCCTGGCTGTTACGCGGGACCAGCTGGAAGATCACGTCGCCCTTGCTGGCGTACTGGCCGTCGGCAACCATTTGCTGGGCCACGGTGCAGTCGCAGGGCGAGGTCAGGGTGCCGGTCATCTGCTTGCCGAACAGTTCCTCGACCTTGGCCGGTTGCAGCTGGTCTTCGTTCAGATGGCCCTTGAGTACGTCGAGCATGCTGGTGCTGAAGGTCGCCAGCGGGGCGCCCTTGGCGGCCACGCCGTCGGCCTGGATCAGGCTCTGCACGGTGCCGTCGCGCGGCATGGTGACGTTCATCCCCGGCGCGCTGACCAGGCCGGCCTGGGCGTGGCTGACGAAGTACATGCCGTACACTGACTTGAGGATGAAGCCGAAGGCCGCCAGGCCAACGACGAAGATCCCGGCGCTGAAGGTCACCGCGCGCAGGCGGCCCAGGGCGCTCATGCCGTGGCCGGCGTCCTTGCTCTTGCGCGCCTTGGTGAAGTTGTCGCGCTGCAGGGTGGCGAGCACGTCGCCCATGGTCACGATGTCGCCGGCCAGGTGCGAGGTGATCAGCTGGCGCAGGGTCGAGATGTCCTGGGGCTCGAGGTTCTGGAACTGGCAGCCGACCCGGCCGCTCTGGCGATCCACGGAGCGCACCTGCAACTCCACGTCCATGGCCAGCCCGAGGTTGTCGATGACGAACTGCAGGCGGCCCTTGTGCACGTCGCCGACCTTGATCGGCAACTGCCCGCAGTTGAAGCTCAGGCCGCCGGCGGAGAGGTCGATGACCCGCGCCTCGACCGGGGTCCGGTCGGGGCCGAAGAAGCGCAGCTTGGCCGGGATCTTGACCCGGGCGTGTTGGCGTTGGGCTTCGGATTCATGCACTACATTGACGTTCACGGCGGTGTTCATAAGGGCGATTTCCTAGTTAATTCAGGCAAGGCGGGTCAGACCATCAGCAGCAGCGCGGCGACGAAAATGCTGCCGGCGGAGAAGGTCATGGTCCGAGACGACCAGGTGTTGAACCAACGTTGAAAGCTGGCGAGGTCACGGGACAGAGCAGTCGGTTGGCGGGTCCAGGACTGTTGGTCGAGGCGGAAGAACACGTAGATCTTCACCAGGGCCCCGACGATCTGGTTGTAATAGAGGATCAAAGGGTAGGCCGGGCCGATCCGGTGCCCCGAACAGGAAAGCAGCAGGGTCAGCAGCAGGCGGGTGATACCGATCCACAGCAGGTACACCAGGATGAAGGCGGTGCCGTACTTGAAGCTGGCGATCAGGGCCACGGTCAGGCCGAGCAGGGAGGTCCACATCGACACGCGCTGGTCGAACAGCACCACGCTGGTGAACAGGCCCAGGCGCTTGAGACCCAGCCCCAGGGCCCGGGAGTTCTGCCGCAGGTTGTTGCCGTACCAGCGGAACATCAGCTTGCGGCTGGCCTTGATGAAACTCTTCTCCGGCGGGTGCTCCACGGTGTTGATCGCCGCGTCGGGCACGTAGAAGGTGTCGTAGCCCAGGCGCATCAGGCTGAACCAGCTGGACTTGTCGTCGCCGGTGAGGAACTTGAAGCGGCCCAGGCGCCAGTGTTGCAGCGAGTCGCTTTCCACGTCGGCGATGAAGTCCGGGTTGGTGACCACGCTGGCGCGGAACACCGACATGCGTCCGGTCATGGTCAGCACGCGCTTGGACAGGGCCATGGAGCACATGTTGATGTGGCGCTGGGCGAAGCGCAGCTTGTGCCATTCGCTCATGATGTAGCCGCCGCGCACTTCGCAGAACTCGTTGGTGGTCAGGCCGCCGACGTTGCCGAACAGCTGGAACCAGGGCACGGTCTTGCGCACCACGCCTTCGCCGAGCACGGTGTCGCCGTCGATCACCGCTACCACGGCGCGGTCGTCCGGCAGGTGGCGGGAGATGGCGCGGAAACCGAAGGCCAGGCCGTCGCGCTTGCCGGTGCCGGGGATGCGCACGAAGTCGAGCTTGACGTGGGCAGGCGGGTTCATGCGGGCCCAGAGGCTTTTCACCAGCAGCTCGTCGGACATCTCCACGATTGAGCAGACCACGGTGGTAGGGAAGCCGCAGTCGATGGCTTCACGGATCACCGAGCCATAGACCTGGGCGGTGGTCAGGGCGTCGATCCGGAAGCTGGTGACCATCAGGTACACGTGGGACGGATCGGCGGCCTTGCCCAGCTTGCGGACCTTGCGGCGCAGGTGCGGGTAGACCACGTAGAGAAACAGCATGCCGCGCACGAAATGCGTGGCACCCATCGAGTAGCGCCAGATACCCACGGCGCCAATCAGGAAGATGAAGTCCTTCGATTCGGAGTCGAATGTGGACGCGGGCAACGCCAGGGCGAGACCCATCAGTAAACTCAAGAAAAACAGCCAACCTGCGGCCTGAAGTAGGCCGTGCTTTAGCCTGTGCATAATCTGCATCCGTCTCGATCTCGGGCGAGCCTGTGGGGTGGCCCGATGGGGTTAAGGCAGGCGAAAAAGCCGGGATGGCGTTGGCGCCCTGGCGGACGCCATCGCCAGCAAGCTGGCTCCTACAGGTGCGATGCGATCCTTGCAGGAGCGAGCTTGCTCGCGATCAACCGCGAAGCGGTTGCCGTGCTTCCCGAATCTGCCGGCTTACCAGCAGATACCTTCGGTCCGGCCGCTCGCGCTGGTGGCCTTGGACATGAACCCGACCAGGTCGATGACCTGTTTGCCATGCGGCACTTCTTCGGCCAGGGCGCGGAACTTCTCGTCGCGGTTGCCGAGGATGATCACGTCGGAGTTGTCGATCACCGAGTCGAAGTCCGCGTTGAGCAGGGACGAGACGTGGGGGATCTTGGACTCGATGTAGTCCTTGTTGGCACCGTGGACGCGGGCGTACTCGACGTTGCTGTCGTAGATGCTCAGGTCGAAGCCCTTGCCGATCAGCATTTCCGCCAGCTCCACCAGCGGGCTTTCGCGCAGATCGTCCGTGCCGGCCTTGAAGCTCAGGCCGAGCAGGGCGACTTTGCGCTTGTCGTGGCTGGAGACGATGTCGAAGGCGTTCTGCACCTGGGACTCGTTACTGCGCATCAGCGAGTTGAGCAGCGGCGCTTCGACGTCCAGGGAACCGGCGCGGAAGGTCAGGGCGCGCACGTCCTTGGGCAGGCAGGAACCGCCGAAGGCGAAGCCCGGGCGCATGTAGTACTGGGACAGGTTGAGGGTCTTGTCCTGGCAGACCACGTCCATCACTTCACGGCCATCGACGCCGACGGCCTTGGCGATGTTGCCGATCTCGTTGGCGAAGGTGACCTTGGTGGCGTGCCACACGTTGCAGGTGTACTTGATCATCTCGGCGACAGCGATGTCCTTGCGGATGATCGGTGCGTCGAGTTCTTCGTACAGCGATTGCAGGACGTCGCCCGAGGCCTTGTCGAATTCGCCGATCACGGTCATCGGTGGGAAGTCGTAGTCCTTGATCGCGGTGCTTTCACGCAGGAACTCAGGGTTGACCGCGACGCCGAAGTCGACGCCGGCCTTCTTGCCGGAGCAGTCTTCGAGAATCGGGATCACCACGTTGGCGACAGTGCCCGGCAGTACGGTACTGCGCACCACGATGGTGTGGCGGGAGGTCTTGTCACGCAGGACAAAACCGATCTCGCGGCATACCGCTTCGATGTAGTTGAGTTCCAGGTCGCCGTTCTTCTTGCTGGGCGTGCCGACACAGATCATCGACAAGTCGGTGTCGCGAATCGCCTCGGCGAAGTTGGTGGTTCCGCGCAGACGACCGGTTTGAATACCTTGCGCCAGAAGTTCACCCAGACCCGGTTCAACGATCGGCGAACGGCCTGCGTTGATCATGTCGATCTTGTCCTTGGCAACATCGACGCCAACGACCTCATGGCCCCGTGCAGACAGGCAACCGGCACATACCGCGCCGACGTAACCCAAACCAAATATGCTGATGCGCATCGCATTTACCTCTGTGTTATTCACGCCATTAGATGGCCGGAGTTAATGTTTGCCAGCTGTAATTACGCACTCGGAAGTTCAACGAACAGGCGTTGAGATATCCAGTGCAGGCAGACTAAGTTCCGAGTGTCTAAATAAGTGCACTCAAGTTGTGCGCAACTTGGCCTTGTTGTAGGGGCTGCCCTTAAATGTTGCCGTCCTTCCTGTTGGAAGGCTGCTCCGAGGTTGGCGATAATCCTGATTTATAGGAACAGGCCCATGATAATCAGGTAGTTACACGCTCCCGGAAGCGCTTTAAGGCGGGCTATGCCATGGCCTTGTAGGGGATAGTAATGGTGCATTATCTCCTGTGTATTGACCCTGAGTTCGAGTTCCTGAGCAGTAGGTCAGGACAATATGACAACTTCGCTACTGTCGTTGGATCCCATGTAAGTCATCTCCTACAAACTCGCTGAGAATCGTTACCGGTGGTATGAGCGGTGGTTCAGGACATAGTTCCAGACCGCTGATCCTGTTTTCTGAAATTTCTTGAAATATTGCAAAAGATGGCACTGCTTTCATATTGATAGCACTTACCATTTCAGCCTTTAGTTATGGGGAGTTAAAGCGCGGGGATATTTTTATGCCACTACCGATAAAAAATTTGTGTGCCACTACTGAAAAAAATGACCTCTGTCGAGTGAAACAAAAGTTATAAATTCAGAAGAAAATATTTTGGCGCCAATTGTTTGGCGTTTTGGCGGGAGTCAAAGAGGAAAGTGACCGCTCGTCGACGCACTCGTTTGCGCGAAACCAGTGCATCGACCGAGTGCGTTATTCCGGTGCGTGATCGCGCAGGAAAACCAGATTGTCGGGTTTCGACTGTTCGGCGCTGTAGCGGTAACCCTGGACATCGAATTGCTTGAGGGTCGCTGGGTCGTTGATGCGTTCTTCTATGACGAAGCGGCTCATCATGCCCCGGGCCTTCTTGGCGTAGAAACTGATGATCTTGTACTGGCCGTTCTTCAGGTCCTTGAACTCGGTATTGATGATCCGGGCGTTCAGGGCCGTGCGCTTGACCGCCGAGAAGTATTCGTTGGAAGCCAGGTTGAGCAGCAGGTCGTCGCCCTGTTCGGCCAGGGCCTCGTTGAGCCATTCGCTGATGCGCGTGCCCCAGAAGGCGTACAGGTCCTTGCCGCGGGCGTTGGCCAGCTTGGTGCCCATTTCCAGGCGATAGGGCTGCATCAGGTCCAGCGGGCGCAGCAGGCCGTACAGGCCGGAGAGCATGCGCAGATGCTGCTGGGCGTAATCGAAATCGGCTTCGCTCAGGGTTTCGGCATTCAGGCCGGTGTACACGTCGCCCTTGAACGCCAGCAGCGCCTGCTTGGCGTTGGCCGGAGTGAAGGCCGGGGTCCAGCTGCCGAAGCGCGCGGCGTTGAGGCCGCCGATCTTGTCGGAGACGTGCATCAGTTCGCTGATTTGCGCCGGGCTCAGTTCGCGCAATTGCAGGATCAGTTCCTGGGAGTGATCGAGGTACTGCGGCTGGGTGAAGCGTTGAGTGACGGGCGGGGTCTCGAAATCGAGGGTCTTGGCGGGTGAAATCACCATCAGCATGAAGTCGTCTCCTGTAAGCGTCGGGGGATTCTAGGGGCTTGGGCGCTTTGACTCCACCTATGAAGGCAATAGGGCATGCCGCCGGTCGTCCGTTGGTCGTCCGTTGGTCGGCGATGGTCTGCTGCTGGGAGGCGCGTGTCCGCTCTCTATAAAGGGAAGGGGAGCGGTCTAGGCAATAGGGCCGAGAGGCCGGCATCGGCTATAGTGCCGCGCGGGTTTTGTTATGGAGACATCCCTTTGCGCAGCGCGTTTTTTCTTTCGATCTGGCTGTTGAGTTTCGGCGCCCTGGCGGCGCCGAACGATGTGGCGACCCTGGATCGCAGCACCTGGCCGGAACAGCTCGGCAACCCGACCCTGTTCGACGTGGCGTCGCGGGCGGAGATCCTCACCTTCGCCCGCGCCCTGCTGGACAGCGAGGCCTGGGATGAAGCTTCGTTGAAGCAGCGCCTGGGCCTGCGGATTATCAACATGGCGTCGATCGATGCCGTCCGCCAGCGGCTCTGGCGGCAATTGCTGAGCAACTACAACTTCGCCCAGCAGAGCTGCGACCAGGACGCTTCCTTCTGTTTCCTGGTGGAAGACATGGACACCCTGCGCGAGCAGGCCGGCAAGTTCCAGTTGGGCGAGGACTCCTATTACGCCCGCTGGGCCGAACCGAGCCGGGCCTTCCATGAACAGTATCTGGACGAGCTGCTGCGCAAGGCCGCGCTGTTTCCCCAGAGCGCCAGCGAGATCGAGCGTTTTGGCGACTACGAGCGCAATGGCGACGAGCTCAATGACCGGCTGTTTTTGCTGACCTTCGACAGCGCCGCCAATCTCGCCCCGGACAACACCCCGTGGCTGACCGAATACCTGCGCAAGTCGAACATGAACGGCACCTTCTTCGTGCTTGGCAGCGAGTTGCAGAGCCGCCTGGAGCAGCGTTCGGTGGCCAGCCTGCAGGCCCTGTATTCGCAGCAGTGCGTGGGCGTGCTGGGCTGGGAGTATCGTTCCCACAGCCATTGGCAGGATTGGCAGGACTCGATCGAGCGCAGCGTCGAACTGGCCAAGGGCAAGCTGCCGGAAAACTACGTGCCGCTGTTTCGCCCGCCCTACGGCCAGCGCCGGGCGGATGCGCAGGCCTTCTTTAACGCACAGGGCTTGCAGGTGGCGCTGTGGGACATCGATCCGCAGGACGGCGCCGGCAAGCTCAAGGGCGAACAGAGCGGCCAGCGGGTGTTGACCCTGATGCTGTTGTGGCGACACGGGGTGATCAATTTCAACGCCCGGCAGGACGCGGTGAAGACGGCATTGCCCTGGTTGCTGACGCAGACGGCGCAGAGCGGAATCGGTTGGGAGGATTGTCAGGACGCGTTTCGCTAGAAACGACGAAAGGTCCGTATTTACGGGGGGAGAGGAGGTTTTTGCCGATTTTGGCCAGGATTTCGAGGCAGGCGGACTTCCGACTTTAACGGTGCCGGGGCAGCGCGCCAAGGGCTATTCGTCACTCTGCAAAATAAACTTAAAAAAAGCGTCAAAGTGCTTTTTCCTGTCACAGGTTTTGGAGTATTACGAAGTCAGACCGCCGAAACCTGCAACACAGGTGGCGTCTCCCAAGACTCCTTTTGTGTGCACTTCACTCGAACCCCTGCGGGTGAATTCGACGGTCAATTCGAGGCGCAGCACCGCCATGGTATTGCGTCGACTGGCCCCCACATAAGGTGACCGAGTATGGATGACCACGGACGTAGCCCTTCCTCCAACCAGCCAATCCTTTATGTACTCGATACCAATGTATTGATTCACGATCCAAACGCCCTGCTGAACTTCGAAGAACACCATGTGGCGATCCCGATGATCGTCCTGGAGGAACTCGACAAGCTCAAGAGCGGCCATCACAGCGTTGCAGCGGAATGCCGCCAGGCCATTCGCCTGATCGACAAGACCCTGGGTGAGGCCTCGCCTGAAGACGTCGAGCTGGGTGTGCCTATCCAGCGTGGCAAGAGCGGCCCCAAAGGCCTGCTGTCGATCCTCATGAGCAAGCGCTCCGAGCCCAACAGCCTGCTGCCGGAAAACCTCAACGACAATATCATCATCAACCAGTTGATCGACCTGCACGCGCGCGACAAGGAGCTGCGCGTGGTGCTGGTGACCAAAGACATCAACATGCGCCTCAAGGCGCGCGCCTGTGGGATCGCCGCCGAGGACTACAGCACCGACCAGTTGGTCGACGACGTGGCTTTGCTGCCCAACGGCTTCCACAACATGACCGGTTCCTTCTGGGACCGTGTGAGCAAGGTGGAAACCCGCCAGGATCACGGCCGCACCTGGCACCAGGTGCAACTCACCGACAACCTGCCGGCGGTGCACATCAACGAGTTCATCATCGACGAGCAGGGTTTCGTCGGCTGGATCAAGGAGATTCGCGCCGATGTGCTGCTGATTCTCGACCTGCATCAGGAACCCCTGTTGCACCAGGAAGCCTGGGGCCTGAAACCGCGCGACATCTATCAAGGCCTAGCGCTGTTCGCCCTGCTCGATCCGGACATCCATCTGGTCAACCTGTCCGGGGCTGCCGGTTCAGGCAAGACCATCCTGGCCCTGGCCGCAGCCATCGAGCAGACCATGGTCAGCAAGCGTTATCGGCGCATCATCGCCACCCGCAGCGTGCAGGGGCTGGACCAGGAGATCGGCTTCCTGCCGGGCACCGAAGCGGAAAAGATGGAGCCCTGGCTCGGCGCCATCACCGACAACCTCGAAGCCCTGCACATGGATGACGAAAGCACCCATGGCAGCGTCGACTACATCCTCAGCAAGGTGCCGCTGCAGTTCAAATCCCTCAACTACATTCGTGGCCGCAGCTTCCAGCAGAGCCTGATCCTGATCGACGAATGCCAGAACCTCACCCCGCACCAGATGAAAACCATCATCACCCGTGCCGGCGCCGGTTCCAAAGTGGTGTGCCTGGGCAACCTGGCGCAGATCGATACCCCTTACCTGTCCGCGACCAGTTCCGGGCTGACCTACCTCACTGAACGCTTCAAGGACTTCCCCAACGGGGTGCACATCACCCTGCAAGGGGTGCCACGCTCGATTCTGGCCGAATACGCCGAATCCCATCTGTAACCCTCGCCAGACGGGCGGCCGCGAGGCCGCCCGTTTTTTTGTGCCCGAAGCAAACCTATCTTCCGTGGGAGCGAGGCTTGCCCGCGATCCAGGCAACGCGGTGCAGCAGGTCAGGCGCGGTGATGCCTTCGCGGGCAAGCCTCGCTCCTACAGGGGCGGAGTGCGTGGATAATCAAACGTGCGGAAATTTGACCCTCGGGTTTACAATCGCCTTTCCTGATCAGGAGTAAGGCTGTGCTGACTCATCTCGATTCCCAAGGTCGCGCCAATATGGTCGACGTCACCGACAAAGCCGTGACGTCCCGCGAAGCCACGGCCGAAGCCCGGGTGCGCATGCTCCCGCAAACCCTGCAAATGATCGTCAGCGGCGGTCACCCCAAGGGTGATGTGTTCGCCGTGGCGCGCATCGCCGGCATCCAGGCGGCGAAAAAGACCAGCGATCTGATCCCCCTGTGCCATCCGCTGATGCTTACCAGCGTCAAGGTCGAACTCAGCGCCGAAGGCGAGGACAGCGTGCGCATCGTTGCCCGCTGCAAGCTGGCCGGGCAGACCGGGGTGGAAATGGAAGCCCTGACCGCCGCCAGCGTCGCCGCGCTGACCATCTATGACATGTGCAAGGCCGTGGACCGCGGCATGACCATCGAAGGCGTGCGCTTGCTGGAGAAGCTGGGCGGCAAGAGCGGTCATTACCAGGCGGATGAACAATGAACCTGACCGTGAAGTTTTTCGCCCGCTACCGCGAGGCGCTGGGCGTGGATTCGCTGCGGGTCGCCGGTGATTTCGCCACGGTCGACGATGTGCGCGCCCTGCTGGCCCAACGCGAGGGCGCCGAGGTGCTCAGCGAGCAGAACCTGATGTGCGCCCGCAACGAAGATCTGTGCCAGCTCGACGAGCCAGTGAGCGACGGCGACGAAGTGGCGTTTTTTCCTACCGTGACCGGGGGCTGACATGGCGATTCGTGTGCAATCGGGCGCCTTCGATCCGGGGGCGGAAGTCAACGCCATGCATGCGGCGAATGTCGGTGTCGGCGCGGTGGTGAGCTTTGTCGGCTACGTGCGTGATTTCAACGATGGCCTGGATGTGGCCGGGATGTTTCTTGAGCATTACCCGGGCATGACCGAAAAGGCCCTCGGCAAGATCGTCGCCGAGGCCGAACAGCGCTGGCCGCTGCTCAAGCTGGAAGTGCTGCATCGCATCGGCGCGCTGGAGCCGGGCGAGCCGATCGTCTTCGTCGGCGCCGCCAGCGCCCACCGCCAGGCGGCGTTTGACGCCTGTGCCTTTGTCATGGACTACCTGAAAACCCGCGCACCGTTCTGGAAAAAGGAAACCACCGCCGATGGCCCGCGCTGGGTGGAAGGTCGCGACAGCGATCATGCGGCGGCGGATCGTTGGAAAGAATGATTGCCTGATTCATCCGTATTGACCGCAAGTCCTCATCGCGGGCAAGCCTCGCTCCTACAGAGGATTGCATGGCTTCTGTAGGAGCGGCCGGTCGACGCTCGATTGCCGGCGATTGGCCCTTTGCTGCACCCTCCATTTTCCTGCTTTTCCCATTTCTGTCTCTCGACCAAAGGCCGGTTGAACCGCGTCCGCTGCGTTGACGAAATATACGTAAAAGTCCAGTATGGATTTACAAGTACAAAAAAGGCTCCACCGTTTCACTCCTTTCTTCTGTCTTGCCAAACCAACAACAACCCGCGAGAGAACGAATATGAAGAAACTCCCCCTCATCAGTGGCCTGGCCCTGAGCCTGTTGGCGTGCAGCAGCCTGTTCGCCGCCGAGAAAACCCTGCGCATCGGCATCGAGGCGGCTTATCCGCCGTTCGCCTCAAAAACCGACAAGGGCGAGATCGTCGGTTTCGACTACGACATCGGCAATGCCCTGTGCGCGCAGATGCAGGTCAAGTGCCTATGGGTCGAGGGTGAATTCGACGGCCTGATTCCCTCCTTGAAAGTGAAGAAGATCGACATGGCGCTGTCGTCGATGACCATCAACGAAGACCGCAAGAAGTCGGTCGACTTCACCCACAAGTACTACTTCACTTCCTCGCGGCTGGTGATGAAGGAAGGCGCCACGGTCGATGACCAATACGCCAGCCTCAAGGGCAAGAACGTCGGTGTGCAACGGGCGACCACCACTGACCGCTACGCCACCGAGGTGTTCGAGCCCAAGGGCATCAACGTCAAGCGCTACAGCAACAACGAAGAGATCTACATGGACCTGGCGGCCGGGCGCCTCGATGCTATTTTCGCGGACACCATCCCGCTGAATGATTTCCTGTCGATGCCGCGCGGCAAGGGCTATGCGTTTGTCGGGCCAGAATTGAAGGACCCGAAATACGTGGGCGAGGGCGCGGGGATCGCGGTGCGCAAGGGCAATGCCGAGCTGGTCGGCCAGTTGAATAGCGCCATCGATGGCATTCGCGCCAGTGGCGAATATCAGAAGATTTCCGAGAAGTACTTCAAGTCCGACATCTACGGCGACTGATGTCGTGTGGCGTTCGTGAGGACGCCATCGCGGGCAAGCCTCGCTCCTGCGGTTTTGTAGGAGCGAGGCTTGCCCGCGATGCTTTTAGAGGCTGTCAGCCCTTCAATTCCTTCAGGTGCTTGTACACCGTCGCCCGCCCCATGTTCAGCACGTTGGCCACATAGTTGGCGGCGCTTTTGCCCTTGAACGCACCTTCGGCGTGCAGCGCCAGCACCAGTTCGCGCTTGTGTTCGCGGGTCAGCAGGTTCAGGCCCAGCTGCCGTTCGCGCAGCCAGTTGTGCAGGAAGGTGTTGATGCGCTCCTGCCAGTCATCGCGAAACAGCGAGTCCGGTTGCGGGATCAGTTTGCTCGGCGAGAGGAACAGGTCCAGCGCCGCCTTGGCATTCTCGAACAGCGAAATATTCAGGTTGATGCACAGCACCGCCGTCGGCTGGCCGCTGCCGTCGCGCAGCACGCTGCTGAGGCTGCGGATCTTCTGGCCGTCCCAGTTGAGCTTTTCGTAGGGGCCGATATTCCGCTCATTGGCATCCTCGCCGAGCATGTCTTCGAGGGCGGAGTCGTCGCCCACTTCGCGCTTGGAGATGTTGTTGGCGATGTAGTCGATCTTCTGCGTGCGCAGATCGTGGATGACCACCTCGGCATGGGGGAAGAACAGCGTGGCGATGGCATCGGCGATCGCCCGGAAGTTATCCAGGGCAGGGTCCTGCGCGGGTGAGGTCATGGGTGGTTCTCCAGGCGGTGTCAGCGCCCTGCGAGGCAGGGCGCTGCGAGTGTGCCGCAATCGTTGGGGCGCGTCACTGAGCGGGGTCAGCCGAGGCGGGCGGGGGAGAGCATGGCGGCGTCCAGGCCAAAGCGCGCCAGTTGCTCCGGCAAGGCTTCGCCACGTACCAGGGCGGCGCTGGCCTGGCCCATGGCCGGTGAGGTCTGGATGCCGTAGCCGCCTTGCGCGGCGACCCAGAACAGGCCCGGTACCTGGGTGTCGAAGCCGGCCAGCAGGTCGCCGTCGCTGACGAAGCTGCGCAGGCCGGCCCAGGTGCGGGTCGGGCGGCGAATGGTCAGGGTGGTGGCCTCTTCGATCTGGTAGATGCCCATGGCGATGTCCAGCTCTTCCGGCTGTACGTCGTGGGGCTCCACCGGGTCGGCGTTGGCCGGCGAGCCGAGGAACATGCCGGCGTCGGGCTTCATGTAGAAGGATTCGTCGAGGCTCACCAGCATCGGCCAGTGGTGGATATCGACGCCTTCGGGGCCGGCGAAGATAAAGGCTGCGCGGCGTTTCGGCTGCAGGCCCAGGGGCCGGGCGCCGGCCATGGTGCCGAC
The DNA here is from genome assembly GCF_059416085.1 of Pseudomonas sp. GW821-FHT09E12. Taxonomy (NCBI): domain Bacteria; kingdom Pseudomonadati; phylum Pseudomonadota; class Gammaproteobacteria; order Pseudomonadales; family Pseudomonadaceae; genus Pseudomonas; species Pseudomonas sp. GW821-FHT09E12. The sequence continues at coordinate 331,272 of NZ_JBWKOM010000003.1, forward strand.
CTGGTCGGCCCAGGCGCCGGCGGCGTTGATCAGGATGGGCGCGCTGAAGGTCTGGCCGGCAGTCTGTACCTGCCATTGGCCTTGTTCGTCGCGGCTCAGCCCCAGCACTTCACAGTCGGTACGCACCTCACCCTGGTTGCGCCGGATGCCGCGCAGGTAACCCTGGTGCAGGGCGTCGGTGTCGATGTCGCTGGCGCTTGGGTCGTAGAGGGCGCCGTGGACCTTCTCGCGACGCAGGATCGGCAGGCGCGCGCAGGCTTCGTCGGCGCTCAGCAGCTGCATTTCCGGCACCGTGGCCTTGGCGCTCAGGTACTGGTTGTTCAGCTCGCTGGGGTCGCCGGTGAAGTCCACGGTCATTTCGCCGCGCGGGGTCAGCAGCGGGTGCTCGCAGAACCCTTGCGGCGGGGCATCGAAAAAGTCCCGGCTGGCCAGGGTCAGGGCGCGTACCTGGGGCGTGCCATAGGCGGCGGTATAGAGCGCCGCGGAGCGCCCGGTGGAGTGGTAGGCCGGATGCGATTCGCGTTCCAGCACCAGCACCCGGCCATGGCGCGACAGCCAGTAGCCGGTGGAGGCACCGGCAATGCCGCCGCCGATGATGATGAAGTCTGCCTGGGTCATTCGAGCCTCCAAAAAAGGGGATAACGCGCGTCTGTAGGGGCGAGGCTTGCCCGCGATCGATCCTGAGCCTGTCACCGTGGTTCGCTCGGGGCCGTCGATCGCGAGCCGGCTGGTGTTCCATTGGTATTTAGTGAGTGCACTGCAAGCGGTACAGCGCATTGGCCAGGGCGATGTCTTCCAGGCCCAGGCCGATGGAGCGGAAGAACACGTGGCGCCCCGGCTCCGGTCGTTGCGCCAGGTCGCTGAGCAGTTCGGGCAGGTCGCCGAGAATCGCCACCTTGTCCCAGCCATGCCGTTCGCCGGCGATCAGCATCTCGCCGGCCGAGCCGGGGGTGGTCTGACGATAGTCGCAATACACCTGCATGTCCTTCAGCGCGGCGGGTGGCACTTCATGGGCCCGTGGCGCGTTGGTGCTGATGGAGGTGATCAGCGCCGGTTTGCGCAAGGTGCGCGGGTCGATCACCGGGCCGGCGGAGGAGGTGCAGAGCATGATGACGTCGGCGTCCTGCAGGGCGTCATCGAGCTGGCTGGCGACCTGCAGGCGCGGGTCGAGGGCCTTCAGGCGCGCGATGTCCTCGGCGGATTTTCCGGCCAGGCCAGGGGAGTACAGGCGGATGGATTGCCACTCGCGCAGGGCTTTCACGTAATGCAGGTGGGCCTGGGCCACGGGGCCGCTGCCGATGATCGCCAGGTGCCTGGCGTCGGCCGGCGCCAGGGCGTCGACGGCCACGGCGGTGGTGGCCGCGGTGCGCGCGGTGGTCAGTTCGCCAGCGTCACAGAGCAGCAGCGGCTGACCGCTGTCCATGGACATCAGCAGGGTCCAGGCGGTGACCAGCGGGCCTTCGGCGCGGACGATATAGGGCGAGGTCTTGACCCCGTAGACCCGCTCTTCGGCCAGCACGCCCAGGTAGTTGATAAAGTCCCCGGCGCCCTGGGGAAACTCCACCAGTTGCTGCGCCGGCTGCACGGCAAGCCCGGCGGCCAGGTCGTGGAACAGCTTGCGCAGGACCTGCGGCACGTCGACCTGCGCCAGCAACTGGCGGGCTTGAGGCTGGGTCATCACGGACGGCGTGCTGGACATGCGGGTGCTCCCAAGAAATAAACTAATTTGTCTATTATGGACTTTTAGTTTTGTTGGGCAATATCCAGGTGAAAAAAAACGCAGCCTGTGGTCGGGCTGCGTTTTTTTGCGGGCAGGCTTGTATCTGTAGGAGAGAGGCTTGCCCGCGAGGCGTCATTGCTGACACTGCGCGTTATCGTTCATCGCGAGCAAGCTTCGCTCCTACAACGATGCTGCTCAGGCTTTCGGGCGTTTGCGCTCCACGGGGCGCAGCAGCTCGGTCGGCGGCATTTCGCAGCTGATCTTGCGACCCAGCAGCGCTTCGATCGACGGCAGCTGATAGGAGTCGTCCTCGCCGGCGAAGCTGATGGACACGCCGTCGGCGCCCGCCCGGCCAGTGCGGCCGATACGGTGCACGTAGTCGTCCGGCACTTCCGGCAGGGTGAAGTTGATCACGTGGCTGATGCCGTCGATGTGGATGCCACGCCCGGCGACATCGGTGGCCACCAGCACGCGGATCTTGCCTTCGCGGAAGCCTTCCAGGGTCTTGATGCGCTTGTGCTGCGGCACGTCGCCGGACAGCTGGGCGGCATTCACGCCGTCGCGTACCAGGCGTTCCTCGATGCGCCGCACTTCATCCTTGCGGTTGGCGAAGACCATGACCCGTTCCCAGCCGTTGTCGTTGACCAGGTTGTACAGCAGCTTGTACTTGTCGGCGCCGGCCACCGCGTAGATATGCTGTTCGACGTTGGCGTTGGCCACGTTCTCGGCTTCGATCTCGACGATCGCCGGGTCGGTGGTCCACTGCTTGGCGAGGTTCATCACGTCGTCGGTGAAGGTGGCGGAGAACAGCAGGGTCTGGCGTTCGCTTTTCGGCGGGGTCTGGCGAATGATCTGGCGTACCTGGGGGATGAAGCCCATGTCGAGCATGCGGTCGGCTTCGTCCAGCACCATCACTTCGACCATGTCCAGGTGCACGTCGCCGCGCTGGTTGAAGTCCAGCAGGCGGCCCGGGGTGGCCACCAGAATGTCGCAATGCCGGGCTTCGAGGTGCTTGAGCTGTTTGTCGAAGTCCATGCCGCCGACAAAGGTCATCACGTTGAGACCGGTGTATTTGGTCAGGCTGGCCGCATCCTTGGCGATCTGTACCACCAGTTCGCGGGTCGGCGCGATGATCAGCGCCCGCGGCTCGCCCATGTAGCGCTCTTTCGGTGGTGGGGTCTGCAGCAGCTGGGTGATGATCGAGATCAGGAACGCGGCGGTCTTGCCGGTACCGGTCTGGGCGCGGCCGATGGCATCTTTGCCGGCCAGGGTGAACCCCAGTACCTGCGCCTGGATCGGCGTGCAGTAGGGGAAACCCAGGTCGTGGATCGCGTGCATCAGTTCCGGCGCGAGTTTGAAGTCGTGGAAGCGGGTCTTGCCTTCCTGCGGTTCGACGACGAAGTCTTCCAGTTTCCAGGTGCTCACCGGTGGTTTCGGCGCGCGTGGGCGGCGCGGCTGCTCGGCCTTGGGCTTGTCGCTGCGCGGCGCGGTCTGGGCCGTCGGGGCGGCTGGGGCCACCGGCTCTTGCCTGGCCACGGAGGCGGGCGCGGTCCGTTCCGGCTGATGGCCGTCGGTACGGCTGCTGGGGCTGGAGGAAGATGGGCTGGAGCCTGGCGCGAGCTGCTCAGCCTCGCTTTTACCGAAGATTTTCTTGAGTGCTTTGAGCACGGTCATCTCATCAATTGGTTAAGGAATGTACGCCGGGCAGTGTAATGCAAGAATCGGGCGCGGCGTAGTGGATTGCTCAACGGGCTACCTAACTTATCGATTCAGCGCAAACGCTCGCCGAGCCAGGCGCCGATATCGCGAATTTCTTCGGGTAACACTTCGTGGCCCATTGGGTATTCCTGCCATGTCACGGTGACACCATGGTGTTTCAGGTACTCGTAGGCGGTGCGGCCCATGGCGTTCTGCACCACTTCGTCGTACTGGCCGTGCAGGCACAGGGTTGGAATCCGCTGCTGGCTGGCCGACAGTTCCAGTTCATCGCTGAAGGTCGGGGCATAGGTGGAGAGGGCAAGCACGCCACCCAGCGGGCCCTGCCATTTAAGGAAGGCGGTGTGCAGGACGACCGCGCCACCCTGGGAAAAACCGGCGAGGAAAATCCGCGAAGGGTCTATTCCGCTGGCGCGCTGTTCTTCGATCAGGTCGCTCAGGCGTTTGGCCGACTCGTCCAGCTGTTCGCGGTTGATCGCGCGCGCCGGGCTCATGGCCAGAATGTCGTACCAGCTGGGCATGGCATAACCGCCATTGATGGTCACGGCGCGGGTCGGTGCCTGGGGCAGGACGAAGCGGGTGGTCAACAGGCTTTCCTGCAGCGCTTCGGCCACCGGCAGGAAGTCGTAGCGGTCGGCGCCCAGGCCATGGAGCCAGATCACACAGGCATCGACGGGCTTGCTGGGCTGAAGAATCAAGGGCTCGGTCATGGTTGCTCCAAATATGTGCGCACGCGCCCAAGCGGTGCGTGATCGAGGTGCGCGGTCGGTTGATCAGTGAAGAAGATGTCGCAAGGCTGCAAGTTTTGCTCTTGACCCCGGGCTGAACCGCTTTGGCCGGCACTCTGGTACGGGCTTTGCTATAGCCGTTGCGTGAAGTGATTGCGTTCACCCTGCCGGTAACACTATCAGGCTACTGGCGGGTGTGGGATAGCAAAGATCCGATGATGGACGTTCGCCAGTGGCCGCTACGGGCTTCGCGAACATGCAAGGGCTACAGCCCGTTCGGTCGCTTGGTGAGTATGGGTTTTCTCTTAAATGGATTTTCTCCTACTAGACTCATAGCTAAAGTCCTACGCCGCTTGACCCTATAAAAAGCCAACACGGGTCAACAGTGCCTCATAAGGGTGCGGCAGGACTCAAGCTCCGACACAACAAGAGCAAAACTGGAGGTTTGAATGAAGATGTTGAAATCCACCCTGGCTGTGGTCACGGCCGCCGCGGTACTGGGTATGAGCGGCTTCGCGCAGGCGGGTGCGACCCTGGATGCGGTGCAGAAGAAAGGCTTTGTGCAGTGCGGTGTGAGCGACGGTCTGCCGGGCTTCTCGGTACCGGACGCCACCGGCAAGATCCTCGGCATCGACGCCGACATCTGCCGCGCCGTGGCCGCCGCGGTATTCGGCGACGCGACCAAAGTGAAATTCAGCCAGTTGAACGCCAAGGAGCGTTTCACCGCGCTGCAATCGGGTGAAATCGACATCCTGTCGCGCAACACCACCATGACCAGTTCCCGCGACGCGGGCATGGGCCTGAAATTCCCGGGCTTCATCACCTACTACGACGGCATCGGTTTCCTGGTGAACAACAAGCTGGGCGTCAAGAGCGCCAAGGAACTGGACGGCGCGACCATCTGCATCCAGGCCGGCACCACCACCGAGCTGAACGTGTCCGACTACTTCCGCGGCAACGGCCTGAAATACACCCCGATCACCTTCGACACCTCCGATGAAAGCGCCAAGTCGCTGGAGTCCGGGCGTTGCGACGTGCTGACCTCCGACAAGTCCCAGCTGTTCGCCCAGCGCAGCAAGCTGGCTTCGCCGAAGGACTATGTGGTTCTGCCGGAAACCATTTCCAAGGAACCGCTGGGCCCGGTCGTGCGTAACGGCGACGACGAGTGGCTGGCCATCATCCGCTGGACGGGCTACGCCATGCTCAACGCCGAAGAGGCCGGCATCACGTCGAAGAACGTCGAAGCCGAAGCCAAGTCCACCAAGAACCCTGACGTTGCGCGTCTGCTGGGTGCCGACGGCGAATACGGCAAGGACCTGAAGCTGCGCAAGGACTGGGTGGTACAGATCGTCAAGCAAGTCGGCAACTACGGCGAAGTGTTCGAGAAGAACCTCGGCAAGAGCACTCCGCTGGAGATCGATCGCGGCCTGAACGCGCTATGGAACAACGGCGGCATTCAATACGCACCACCAGTGCGCTGATGGTTCTATCGCCCGGCGGGCCAACCGCCGGGTGATGTTCTTGTTCCATTATTTCCGGGGCACTTCATGCAAAACTCAATCGGCGCACCTAAGCAGAGGCTCAGTCTCAGCGATCCACGAGTGCGTGCGTGGCTATTCCAGATCATCACCGTCGTGGCCGTGATCTCGCTTGGCTGGTACTTGTTCGATAACACGCAAACCAACCTTCAGCACCGGGGGATTACCTCCGGCTTCGACTTTCTCGAGCGCAGCGCCGGCTTCGGCATCGCTCAGCACCTGATCTCCTACACCGAAGCGGACAGCTATGCCCGGGTGTTCGTGATCGGCCTGCTCAACACCCTGCTGGTGACGTTCATCGGCGTGATCCTGGCGACCATCCTCGGGTTCATCATCGGTGTGGCACGCCTGTCGCAGAACTGGATCATCAGCAAATTGGCGACCGTGTATGTGGAAGTGTTCCGCAACATTCCGCCGCTGCTGCAAATCCTGTTCTGGTATTTCGCGGTGTTCCTGACCATGCCGGGGCCGCGTAACAGCCACAACTTCGGCGACACCTTCTTCGTCAGCAGCCGTGGCCTGAACATGCCGGCGGCCCTGGTGGCCGACGGCTTCTGGGCGTTCGTGATCAGCCTGGTGGTGGCGATTGTCGCCATCGTGCTGATGTGCCGCTGGGCCAACAAGCGCTTCGAAGACACCGGCGTACCGTTCCACAAGTTCTGGACCGGCCTGGCGCTGTTCCTGGTGATCCCGGCACTGTGCATGCTGGTGTTCGGCGCCCCGGTGCACTGGGAAATGCCGGAGCTCAAGGGCTTCAACTTCGTCGGTGGCTGGGTGCTGATCCCGGAACTGCTGGCCCTGACCCTGGCCCTGACCGTCTACACCGCGGCGTTCATCGCCGAGATCGTGCGTTCGGGGATCAAGTCGGTGAGCCACGGCCAGACCGAGGCGGCCCGCTCCCTCGGCCTGCGCAACGGTCCGACCCTGCGCAAGGTGATCATCCCGCAAGCCCTGCGGGTGATCATTCCGCCGCTGACCAGCCAATACCTGAACCTGGCGAAGAACTCGTCCCTGGCGGCGGGTATCGGTTATCCGGAAATGGTTTCGCTGTTCGCCGGTACCGTGCTCAACCAGACCGGCCAGGCCATCGAAGTCATTGCCATCACCATGAGCGTGTACCTGGCGATCAGCATCAGCATTTCCCTGCTGATGAACTGGTACAACAAGCGCATTGCGCTGATCGAGCGGTGAGGAAACGCGCATGAGCACTCATACTTTCAAACCCGACATGCCACCACCGAGCAGCAGCATCGGGATCGTGGCGTGGATGCGGGCACACATGTTCTCCAGCTGGATCAACACCCTGCTGACCCTGTTTGCCTTCTACCTGATCTACCTGGTGGTGCCGCCGATCCTCAGCTGGGCGATTTTCGACGCCAACTGGGTGGGCACCACCCGCGCCGACTGCACCAAGGAGGGCGCCTGCTGGGTGTTCATCCAGCAGCGCTTCGGCCAGTTCATGTACGGCTACTACCCGGCGGACCTGCGCTGGCGCGTGGACCTGACCGTGTGGCTGGCGGTGATTGGCGTGGCGCCCTTGTTCATCGCCCGGGTTCCGCACAAGGCCATTTATGGCCTGAGCTTCCTGGTGCTGTACCCGATCATTGCCTACTTCCTGCTGCATGGCGGCTTGTTTGGCATGGCCAACGTCGCCACCAGCCAGTGGGGTGGCCTGATGCTGACCCTGGTGATCGCCACCGTCGGCATCGCCGGCGCCTTGCCCCTGGGCATCGTGCTGGCCTTGGGGCGACGCTCGAACATGCCGGCGATTCGTGTGGTCTGCGTGACCTTCATCGAGTTCTGGCGTGGCGTGCCGTTGATCACCGTGCTGTTCATGTCCTCGGTGATGCTGCCGCTGTTCCTGCCCGAAGGCATGAACTTCGACAAGCTGCTGCGGGCGCTGATCGGGGTGATCCTGTTCCAGTCGGCCTACATCGCCGAAGTGGTGCGCGGCGGGTTGCAGGCGATTCCCAAGGGGCAGTACGAAGCAGCCGCGGCCATGGGCCTGGGCTACTGGCGCAGCATGGGCCTGGTGATCCTGCCGCAAGCCTTGAAGCTGGTGATCCCCGGCATCGTCAACACCTTCATCGCCCTGTTCAAGGACACTAGTCTGGTGATCATCATCGGCCTGTTCGACCTGCTCAACAGCGTGAAGCAAGCCGCCGCCGACCCGAAATGGCTGGGTATGGCCACCGAAGGCTATGTCTTCGCGGCCCTGGTGTTCTGGATTTTCTGTTTTGGTATGTCCCGCTACTCCATGCATCTGGAGCGTAAGTTGGACACAGGCCACAAGCGTTAGGAGTATCTCCATGAGTGAAGCGATCAAAAAGCCTGTGAGCCCTGAAGGCATTATTCAGATGCAGGGCGTGAACAAGTGGTACGGCCAGTTCCACGTGCTCAAGGACATCAACCTCAACGTCCGGCAGGGCGAGCGCATCGTCCTGTGCGGGCCTTCGGGCTCGGGCAAATCCACCACCATCCGTTGCCTGAACCGCCTGGAAGAACACCAGCAGGGCCGCATCGTGGTCGATGGCGTGGAGCTGACCAACGACCTCAAGCAGATCGAGGCGATCCGTCGTGAAGTCGGCATGGTGTTCCAGCACTTCAACCTGTTCCCGCACCTGACCATCCTGCAGAACTGCACCCTGGCGCCGATGTGGGTACGCAAGATGCCCAAGCGCCAGGCCGAGGAAATCGCCATGCATTACCTGGAGCGCGTACGCATTCCGGAGCAGGCGAACAAGTACCCGGGCCAGCTCTCCGGCGGTCAGCAGCAGCGCGTGGCAATTGCCCGGGCGCTGTGCATGAAGCCGAAGATCATGCTGTTCGACGAGCCGACGTCGGCCCTCGACCCGGAAATGGTGAAAGAGGTTCTGGACACCATGATCGGCCTGGCCGAAGACGGCATGACCATGCTCTGCGTGACCCACGAAATGGGCTTCGCCCGTACCGTGGCCAATCGGGTGATCTTCATGGACAAGGGTGAAATCGTCGAACAGGCCGCGCCTAACGACTTCTTCGACAACCCGCAGAACGAGCGGACCAAGCTGTTCCTGAGCCAGATCCTGCACTGATCCAGGTACCGTCTTGAAAATGAACCCGGCCTGGCGCCGGGTTTATTTTTGCCTGGGATTTCACGACGTCGCGCCGCGTGCCTGGTGCGGATCGTTGTCGGCCGCGGGGGCTTGTTGTTCGCTGAGTGCCTGCACGTCGGCCATCAGCTGCGGATGACGATCGAGCAGGCGCATCAACATGAACAGCGGCTGGGGCGGGGCGACCTCGCCGCGTTCGTAGCGGGAGAAGGCGTTGTGCCCGCCGCCGGAGAGCAGCTTTACCGCATCCTTCTGCGAGAGGTGCAGCTTGCGGCGGATGCGTTTCATCTCGCTGGCCATGAACTGCCGGCAATCTTCCAGCAATTGGTCGCCGGCGCTGGCGTAGCGTTCGGCGCTGGCCGGGTCGAATTCGACTTCCCCACAGGCCTGGCACTCCCAGCCATCCAGGCCGTCGATTTGCCGCAGCAGGTGCTTGTAATCGATCAGCTCGCTGCGATTGTTGAACGGCTGCATGCCGGCCGGGGCACCGCAGCTGACGCATTGTCTTTGTTTCATGGGTGTTTCTCCTTGAAGGAGATCACTGGGGGACCGCCGCCGGGGCGGTAAGTGACGTTGATGTACAGCTCCACGGAGTCGATGTGCGTGTAATACACGTCCTGCCAGATTCGATGATCGAGATAGCTGGTCATCGACTTGTAGAGCATTTTTCCCTGCAGCCCGGCAATCACCTGCTGCATGTCCCGGCAGGTCAGGCCGAGGTGCCGGCCGCTGACCAGGGCGGTTCGGGTAAAGGCGGCTGCCCCCAGCCGGGCGACATCTGCCTTGATCACCGACAGGTCGTAATGAGGTGTGTGCTTTTCCATAAGACACCTGGAGTCGAGATGAAATTACCCTTAAAGGGTTTTTTAGCAATCGGATTTCCTTTCCGCTTGCTACATGCATGCATCGGCTTTGTTGTTCACCCACGCGAAGCTGACTAATATGCCAAAAAAATTCATCCGATGATTGGATGAAAAGGCGACTGCACATGACAGAAAATTCTCCTTTGATTAAACGTTCCCTGGTCGATCAGGCCCTGGAACAGCTGCGCCAGCGCATCAATGACGGTGTATGGAGCATCGGCCAGCGCCTGCCGACCGAGCCGGAGTTGGCGGTGGAGCTGGGCATCAGCCGCAATACCGTGCGCGAAGCCATGCGAGTCCTGGCGTTTTCCGGCCTGGTGGAGATTCGCCAGGGCGACGGTAGTTACCTGCGTGCGGTGGTCGATCCGCTGGACACCCTCAAGGCCCTGTCCCAGTGCTCCCTGGAGCAGGCGCGCGAAACCCGGCAGATCATCGAGACGGAGGCCATCGGCCTGGCGGCCCTGCGGCGTACCGACCAGGACCTGCTGGCGTTGCGCGAAGCCCTGGCTCTCAGTGGCAATCACTATCACGGCGATCTGGAGAGCTATATCGCCTGCGACCTGGTGTTTCACGGGCGCCTGGTGGACGCCGCGCATAATCCCACCCTTAGCGAGCTGTACCGCTATTTCTCCAGTGTGGTCGGCGCGCAACTGCGCCAGACCCTGAACATCCATCCCCGGCGCCAGGCGGTGTTCGATCTGCACATCGACCTGCTGGACGCCGTCGAGCAGCGCGACCCGGAGCGGGCCAAGGCCATTTCCCGGCAGCTGATCAATGAACCTTGAGACCGAGAGCACCATGTCCAGCCACCAGGCCAATAACCCACCACCTATTGCTGTCCCTCGACGCGAGGCCGAGCTCGAAGAGTTGTTGATCGACGCCGAAGCCGACGATGCCGAGGTCCAGCAGAGCCACCCGGCGCCGAGTCGCCCGTGGCTGTTGCTGCTGGGGCTGATCCTGGTGGCGCTGAACCTGCGCCCGGCGCTGTCGAGCATGGCACCGCTGCTCAGCGAGGTGTCGCACAGCCTCGGGCTGTCGGCGGCCCAGGCCGGCCTGCTGACCACCTTGCCGGTGCTGTGCCTGGGCCTGTTCGCCCCCCTGGCCCCGGTACTGGCGCGGCGCTTCGGCGCCGAGCGCGTGGTGCTTGGCATCCTGCTGACGCTGGCAGGCGGGATCATCCTGCGCAGTTCCCTGGGAGACGTCGGACTGTTCGCCGGCAGCATCCTCGGTGGCGCCAGCATCGGCGTGATCGGGGTGTTGCTGCCGGGCATCGTCAAGCGCGATTTCGCCAAACACGCGGGTACCATGACCGGCGTCTACACCATGGCCCTGTGCCTGGGCGCGGCGATGGCCGCGGGGGCGACCGTGCCCTTGAGCCAGCACTTCGATAACAGCTGGGCGCTGGGCCTCGGCTTCTGGGTGCTGCCGGCGCTGGTAGCGGCGCTGTTCTGGCTGCCCCAAATCGGCAAGCGGCAGGGCGCGCACCATGTGGCCTATCGGGTGCGCGGTTTGCTGCGCGACCCGCTGGCCTGGCAAGTGACGCTGTACATGGGCCTGCAATCCTCGTTGGCCTACATCGTATTCGGCTGGCTGCCGTCGATCCTTATCGGTCGCGGCCTGAGCCCGACCCAGGCGGGGCTGGTGCTGTCCGGCTCGGTGATCGTCCAGCTCGCCAGTTCGCTGGCCGCGCCCTGGCTGGCAACGCGGGGCAAGGATCAGCGCCTGGCGATCGTAGTCGTGATGCTGCTTACCCTCGGCGGCCTGTTCGGCTGCCTGTATGCCCCGCTCGATGGCCTGTGGGGCTGGGCGATCCTGCTGGGCGTGGGGCAGGGCGGTACTTTCAGCCTGGCGCTGACCCTGATCGTTTTGCGTTCGAAGGACGCCCATGTGGCGGCCAATCTGTCGAGCATGGCCCAGGGCTTTGGCTACACCCTGGCCTCCATGGGGCCGTTCGCGGTCGGCCTGGTGCACGACTGGACCGGTGGCTGGACGGCCCTGGGCTGGATTTTCGCGGTGATCGGCCTGGGGGCCATAGTCGCCGGCCTGGGGGCCGGGCGCTCGCTCTATGTGCAGGTCGAAAGCGAAAAAATCTGATCCGTCCCACTGTCGGTATTTGCGCGGCGAATGCCGATAGTGTTTCCCGGGTTTGCAGACTATCGTGCAGGCATCTTTCCCTGAGTCGGAGCCTGTTTCATGAGTGACGCCCACCGCGCCTTGATCACTGAGTTCTATAGCGCCTTCCAGCGCCTGGATGCCGAGGCCATGGCCGCCTGCTACACCGAGGATGTGCTGTTCAGTGATCCGGCGTTCGGCGAACTGCGCGGCCGCGATGCCGCTGACATGTGGCGCATGCTCACCACCCGGGCCAAGGATTTCTCCCTGGTCTTCGACAAGGTCCGCGCTGACCAGCGCAGCGGCGAAGCCCACTGGGTGGCGACTTACCTGTTCAGCCAGACTGGCAATACCGTGGTCAACGATATCCAGGCGCGTTTTGTGTTTCGTGACGGCAAGATCTGCGAGCACCACGATCATTTCAATATGTGGCGCTGGGCCCGCCAGGCCCTGGGGACCAAGGGCCTGATCCTCGGCTGGACCCCGCTGCTGAAAAACGCCGTACGCGCCCAGGCCCGCAAAGGCCTGAAAGCCTTCCAGGCCGGCCGCTGAATCTTCGCCTCTGGTAATATCGCGGCTTGTTATCCACACGCCGCGATCACCGTGACCCGCCCCAGCCCATCCCCCGCCAGCGATTCCGAGCCTGTCTCTGTGGTGAGCAAACCCTGGTTTGTCTACCTGGTGCGCGCCGCCAACGGCGCCCTGTATTGCGGCATCAGCGACGACCCGATCAAGCGTTTCGCCAAGCACCAGAGCGGCAAGGGCGCGCGCTTCTTCCTCTCCAGCCCGGCCGTCGCGCTGGTCTACACCGAAGCCTGCCGCGACAAGAGCGAAGCCCTGCGCCAGGAACGGCTGATCAAGAAACTGCGCAAAAGTGCCAAGGAGTGCCTGGTGGCCAGTTCGGGCCTGGCCATCTGATCCTGCCGGAGCCGGGTTCTCACCCCTGAAGCCAGCGCAGCAGGGCTTTCAGATTGTTCAATACCGGATTGTTGCTTTGCAGCGCCTGGCTCCAGTCGATGACGATAGCGGCCAGGAAAACCTGAAGAAAGGCCAGGCCGCCGACTATCCAGGAGTAGAAACGATTGAACTTGAGGTTCTCGAATTGCACCTGATCGTTGCTGAGGGACTTTCGTTGGGAGATGCGTTTTTTCAGTAACTCGATTTTCTCCACCAGCCTTTTCAGTTCGTCTTCTGCCTCGGTTCGAAAGCTCGGGCAATAGGACTGATCGCTGAACTGTGTCAGGGCCTCTATCTTTTCCTCGATACGTTCAATCCCTATGTTTGTTTCCAACAGGGTTTGCAGGCTCTCGGAAGTGTTCTGGCTTATGGTCGAGAGCACCGGATTCACGTCGTCCCTGCATTGGTTGTACTGATGCCAGAGTTCCTTGATCAACGACAGGTTGAGGTAGTAGGCCAAGCAGTCGTTTATGTCGTGAGGGTCATTGAGGTTATCGATGAAGAATGCATCCAGGTTCAATGAGCTCGATTCGAAGTTGTATAGGTAGCTGAAGTTGCCCGATTCGTTGTGGTAATAGTCGTAATGTCTGCCGGGGTAGCGGCTGATCAGGGAGTAATGGTTATAGTCACTGCTGGCGTAGAGGTTGATGTATGAGGCGCTCAGTTCGCTTTTGAGGCGTCCGGTGGTGATACGGGAGTGGGCTTGTGTACGGATACCCCAAAGTTTGAACAGCTTTTCCGCGACCTGGTGAGCGTCGCCGACAATCCTGTTGACGCCCTGAGTCAATAGTTCCTCTACGTAGTAACTGGAATGAACGATGCGAAAGTTCTTCGAGAAGGGATTTATCGTCTTGAAGGCATGGTAATCGTGGATATGGGAAGTATTCAGGTTGAACAGTTCTGTCTGCGAGCTGTCTTGCAGGGAGAAATCGAGCGCCAGGTAAGTGACACTGTTGGTCAACTCGATGGTGGTGATAGTGCAGGTCCTGAAGGCGTCGGTTTTTACCGATACCCGGCTTGGGTCATAAGGGTTGGTGTCATTGAATGGGATATGGCCAAGCCCCTTGACTGGAAAGATCGCCGCCTCAGTGTGCGGGGTCGAACTTTCAGGGCCGTCTTCGTGGTACGGAGGTTCTTTTCTATGAAACCATCCGCGAAGAGACATCAACTCGGTGGGCGTGATGGGGGTGATGATACTGACCGATCGCCATTGTCCCGGCCCTTCCAGAAGACTTGCCTGCTGATAGACAGCTGTACTTTCCTTTGGGTTATACAGCTGCGCCGAGTAAAAGAAGAAATGGTTCTTGAACTTATAGGTAAAGAGTTTCGGGAACTTGTAAACGCAAAAATATAAAAAACGGGTGTAATAGGCCCGTACGGGGTTCAGGTGCTTAATGGCCAAAGGCTGGATTCCCTATCATGCTCAGGCGGCTGGTCTGGTGAAGCGCGGTGCCCGATCAGTGTCGGTGATGGATGGTGATCGGACAGGGTATATAGGCTGCCCGGTCTTTGCACGCTAAGCTGGTTCTTCCTACTTATCCGGTGGACTCCAGCATGTCAGAGTTGATTCTGCATCATTACCCGACCTCGCCTTTCGCGGAAAAAGCCCGGCTGTTGCTAGGCTTCAAGGGCTTGTCCTGGCGCTCGGTGAAGATCTCGCCGGTGATGCCCAAACCCGATCTCACGGCCCTCACTGGTGGTTATCGCAAGACCCCGGTGTTGCAGGTCGGTGCCGATATCTATTGCGACACGGCGCTGATCGCCCGGCGGCTGGAGCAGGAAAAGGCCTCGCCGGCACTGTTTCCCGAAGGCCGGGAAATGGTCAGCGCGACCTTCGCGGCCTGGGCCGATTCGGTGGTGTTCCAGCATACGGTGAGCCTGGTGTTCCAGCCTGAGTCGGCGGCCGTGCGTTTCGGCCATTTGCCGCCGGAAGCGGTCAAGGCCTTCATGACCGACCGCGCCGGGCTGTTCAGCGGCGGCAGTTCCAGCCGCGTGCCGCTGGAGTTGGCCAAGCACCAATGGCCGACGCTGATGGCGCGCCTGGAGCAGCAGTTGCAACGTGAGGAGGGCGACTTCCTGTTCGGCGAGCCGTCGATTGCCGACTTCGCCATGGCCCACCCTCTGTGGTTCCTCAAGGGCACGCCGGTGACTGCGCCGCTGGTGGACGCCTATCCGGCGGTGTCGGCGTGGCTGGCCCGGGTACTGGGGTTCGGTCATGGTGCTTCGAGTGCCATGACTTCCGAAGAGGCACTTGAAGTGGCGCGCCGGGCTACACCGGCAGCCTTGCCGGATGAAGCCTTCATTGACCCGAACGGCTTCCAGGCTGGCCAGCAGGTGCGGATTGCGGCGACCGACTATGGCGTCGATCCGGTGGAGGGGGAGTTACTGTTTGCCGGGCGCGAGGAGTTGATCCTGCGCCGCGAAGACCCACGTGGCGGATTGGTGCATGTGCACTTCCCGCGTTTCGGGTTCCGTATCGAGGCGCTATAAGGCGGCAGGTCTATCGCAAGCAAGCTCGTTCCGACAGAGGTTGTTCGGCCCTTGTAGGAGCGAGCTTGCTCGCGATGCGTTTAGCGTTGCAACGCCGCCATGATCCCGTCGGGGTCATAGGTACGGATCAAGGTGCCATTGACGTCCAGGATCGGAATTCCGGCGCCGCCCAGCTCGGTATAGGCTTTGCGCGCCTCGGCATCCTTCTCGATATCGAACTCGCGAAAGGCAATGCCCTTCTGATCGAGAAAGCGCCGGGTGGCCTTGCAGTAGCCACACCAGTCGGTGGCGTAGAGCACCACCCGGGCATTGGCCCGGACCTGCTCGGAGGCGGCCTGCGAGGGGTTGAACAGGTGCTCGAGCTTGCCCCAGTTCTGGTACGCCACGACCACCAGCAGGATCAGCAGGAATTTCTTCAGCACGCCCTGCAGCATCAGTTGCGGCGCTTGAGCTGATCGGTCAGTTGGGTCGGTAGGCCCTTGATGATCAGGGTCCCGGCTTCTTCGTCATACTCGATCTTCGAGCCCAGCAGGTGCGCCTCGAAGCTGATGGACAGGCCTTCGGCGCGGCCGGTGAAGCGGCGGAACTGGTTGAGGGTGCGCTTGTCCGCCGGGATTTCCGGCGACAGGCCGTAGTCCTTGTTGCGGATGTGATCGTAGAACGCTTTGGGGCGGTCCTCGTCGATCAGCTCCGAGAGTTCTTCCAGGCCCACGGGTTCGCCGAGCTTGGCCTGGCTGCTGGCGTAGTCCACCAGGGCCTTGGTCTTTTCCCGGGCGGACTCTTCCGGCAGGTCTTCGCTTTCGACGAAGTCGCTGAACGCCTTGAGCAGGGTACGGGTCTCGCCCGGGCCATCGACGCCTTCCTGGCAGCCGATGAAGTCGCGGAAGTACTCCGAGACTTTCTTGCCGTTCTTGCCCTTGATGAACGAGATGTATTGTTTCGACTGTTTGTTGTTCTGCCATTCGGAGACGTTGATCCGCGCAGCCAGGTGCAGCTGGCCCAGGTCCAGGTGGCGCGACGGGGTCACGTCCAGCTCGTCGGTCACCGCCACGCCTTCGCTGTGGTGCAGCAGGGCGATGGCCAGGTAGTCGGTCATGCCTTGCTGGTAGTGGGCGAACAGCACGTGGCCGCCGACCGACAGATTGGATTCTTCCATCAGCTTTTGCAGGTGCTCGACCGCGACGCGGCTGAAGGCGGTGAAGTCCTGGCCGCCATCGAGGTATTCCTTCAGCCAGCCGCTGAAGGGGAATGCGCCGGACTCCGGGTGGAACAGACCCCAGGCTTTGCCCTGTTTGGCGTTATAGCTTTCGTTGAGATCGGCGAGCATGTTCTCGATGGCCGCGGATTCAGCCAGTTCGGAATCGCGGGCGTGCAGAACTGCGGGTGTGCCGTCGGGTTTTTTGTCGATCAGGTGGACGATGCAATGGCGGATCGGCATGGGCTTCTCGGCTGGTTGGCGGGAGAGGGCGTGACTCCCCGAAAAAGTGCCCAGTGTACCGCACCCGCTGGTTTTGGCGCTGTTTGAAGGGGGGGGAAGGCGGCCTGGGTCAAGCTTATGCATTTTTTTACGGATTTAGAGCAATAAAGCTGACCAAATGGCTAGGTAGAGGCGGATATTTCCCCGTCTCTGTGCTAGTTTTGCCCCGTCTTACGCGATGTCTCGGCGTTAAGCGTGCATTCAGCATTTGTCAGGTCGAACCAAACCCTGATTTCGGTATCTATAACCCCGATCTTTCGTGGTTGTGACCGGGGTGCCAGATCCACAAGATCTGGCTCGATGGCTGACACTGCACTCTGCAATCCAAATGAATTTGATAGGGAAGGAACACCACAATGGCTATTACTAAAGACCAACTGATCGCTGATATCGCTGAAGCTATCGACGCGCCGAAAACCACCGCGCGTAACGCTCTGGACCAACTGGCCCAGATCGTTGCTGATCAATTGGAAAATGGCGGCGAAATCACTCTGCCAGGTATCGGCAAACTGAAAGTGACCGAGCGTCCTGCCCGTACTGGCCGTAACCCATCGACTGGTGCTGCCATCGAAATCGCTGCCAAGAAAGTTATCAAGCTGGTTGTGGCTAAAGGCCTGACTGACTCGATCAACAAGTAAGACTGCAGTAAGACCGTGCCTCGGAACGCTTCCGGGCACGGTTTTCAGGCTCTAAGGCCGCAACGATTTACGCAAGGTAAATCGCCGTTTTGCCCCTCGTATCTATCCCATCCGAACCCAGCGCTCCTGGCGCCAGGCCTGTTGCTGTGCCTTGTCCTTGAAGGTCCAGGCGACGAAGCGGCTCTGTTTCTGTCCCTGTGACATCTCCACCACCTGGCTCTCCAGGGCTCCGGCCTTTTTCAGCGCGGCCTGAATCGCCGGCAGGTTCGAGGCTTTCGACACCAGGGTGCTGAACCACAACACCTGTTGCGCCACCTGGGCGCTTTCGCCGATCAGCTGGGTCACGAAGCGCGCTTCGCCACCTTCGCACCACAACTCCGCCGCCTGGCCGCCAAAGTTCAGCACCGGCAGCTTGCGCTTGGGATCGGCCTTGCCCAGCGCTCGCCATTTGCGCTGGCTGCCGCGCGTGGCTTCCTCCAGGGAGGCATGGAAGGGCGGGTTGCACAGGGTCAGGTCGAAGCGTTCGTCGCTTTCCAGCAGCCCCAGCAGGATCTGCTTGCGGTTGCTCTGCTGGCGCAGGCCGATGGCCTTGTTCAGGCCGTTGGCCTGGACGATCGCCTTGGCGGCGGCGAGAGCGGTGGTGTCGATGTCGGAACCGAGGAACTGCCAGCGGTAATCGCAGTGGCCGATCAGCGGGTAGATGCAGTTGGCGCCGACCCCGATGTCCAGCACCCGCACCGCCGCGCCGCGGGGAATTACGCCTTCGTTACGCTCGGCCAGCAGGTCGGCCAGGAAATGCACATAGTCGGCACGACCGGGGACCGGAGGGCAGAGGAAGTCGGCCGGAATATCCCAATGGGCGATGCCGTAGAACGCCTTGAGCAATGCCCGGTTGAACACCCGCACTGCCGCCGGGTTGGCGAAGTCGATGCTCTCCTTGCCATAGGGATTGATGATCACGAAAGCCCCCAGCTCCGGGGTGCTCTTGATCAACTGGGGAAAGTCATAGCGGCCTTGATGGCGATTGCGCGGGTGCAGGCTGGCCTTTTCCCGTGGCGCGACGGCCTTGGCCGGAGCTGCAGGTTGAGGCTTGGTGCGCGAAGCTTTGGGAGGGCGGGGGGCAGTCATGGGCGAAATCGGTTCGGGTATGGCTCAAAGTGGCGCGCATTGTCCCATATCTGCCCGGGCGACGTAGCCTCTGTAGGAGCTGCCGAGGATAACGCGGTGTGCCAGGAATAACGCTTCGCGGGCAAGCCTCGCTCCTACAGAGGCATAAGCTTTTCGGTCGGGCACAAAAAAGGGAGCCCTTTGCAGGGCTCCCTTTTTTACCGCTCGGGTCGCCGTTACAGGCTGGAAATCCGTGCGTGCTGCTCGGCCAGCTTGCCCAGGGCCTGTTCGGCCTCGGCCAGTTTGGCGCGTTCCTTGTCGATGACTTCGGCCGGGGCCTTGTCGACGAAGGCGGCGTTGGACAGCTTGCCGCCGACCCGCTGGACTTCGCCCTGCAGACGCTGGATTTCCTTGTCCAGGCGCGCCAGTTCGGCACCCTTGTCGATCAGCCCGGCCATCGGCACCAGCACTTCCATCTCGCCGACCAGGGCGGTGGCGGACAGCGGTGCTTCGTCGCCGGCCTTCAGCACGGTGATCGATTCGAGTTTGGCCAGCTTCTTCAGCAGGGTCTCGTTTTCGCTCAGGCGACGCTGGTCTTCGGCGTTGACGTTCTTCAGGAACAACGCCAGTGGCTTGCCCGGGCCGATGTTCATTTCGGCACGGATGTTACGGGTGCCGAGCATCAGGCCCTTGAGCCATTCGATGTCGTCTTCGGCGGCCTGGTCGATGCGTGCTTCATTGGCCACCGGCCAAGGCTGCAGCATGATGGTCTTGCCTTCGGCCCCGGCCAGCGGCGCCAGGCGCTGCCAGATTTCTTCGGTGATGAACGGCATGAACGGGTGGGCCAGGCGCAGCGCCACTTCCAGTACGCGCACCAGGGTGCGGCGGGTGCCGCGCTGGCGCTCGACCGGCGCGTTTTCGTCCCACAGTACCGGCTTGGACAATTCCAGGTACCAGTCGCAGTATTGGTTCCAGATGAACTCGTACAGCGCCTGGGCCGCCAGGTCGAAGCGGAACTGGTCCAGCTGGCGGGTCACTTCGGCTTCGGTGCGCTGCAACTGGGAGATGATCCAGCGGTCGGCCAGCGACAGCTCGTAGGCTTCGCCGTTCTGACCGCAGTCTTCGCCCTTGTCCAGCACGTAGCGCGCGGCGTTCCAGATCTTGTTGCAGAAGTTGCGATAGCCTTCGACGCGGCCCATGTCGAACTTGATGTCGCGGCCGGTGGACGCCAGCGAACAGAAGGTGAAGCGCAGGGCGTCGGTGCCGTAGCTGGCGATGCCGTCGGCGAACTCCTGGCGGGTCTGCTTCTCGATCTTCTTCGCCAGTTGCGGCTGCATCATGCCGGTGGTGCGTTTCTGCACCAGGGCTTCGAGCTCGATGCCGTCGATGATGTCCAGCGGGTCAAGGACGTTGCCCTTGGACTTGGACATCTTCTGGCCCTGGCCGTCGCGTACCAGGCCGTGTACGTACACGGTCTTGAACGGAACCTGCGGCGTGCCGTCTTCGTTCTTCACCAGGTGCATGGTGAGCATGATCATCCGGGCGACCCAGAAGAAAATGATGTCGAAACCGGTCACCAGCACGTCGGTCGGGTGGAAGGTCTTGAGGAACTCGGTCTGCTCCGGCCAGCCCAGGGTGGAGAAGGTCCACAGGCCCGAACTGAACCAGGTGTCGAGGACGTCGTTATCCTGTTGCAGTGCAACCTCAGGCCCGAGGTTGTGCTTGGCGCGCACCTCGGCTTCGTCGCGGCCTACATAGACCTTGCCCGACTCGTCGTACCAGGCCGGGATGCGGTGGCCCCACCACAGCTGGCGGCTGATGCACCAGTCCTGGATGTCGCGCATCCAGGAGAAGTACATGTTTTCGTATTGTTTTGGCACGAAGGCGATGCGGCCGTCTTCCACGGCGGCAATGGCCGGCTCGGCCAGCGGCTTGGTGGAGACGTACCACTGGTCGGTCAGCCACGGCTCGATGATGGTGCCGGAGCGGTCGCCTTTCGGCACTTTCAGGGCGTGGTCGTCGACGCTGACCAGCAGGCCGGCGGCGTCGAACGCAGCGACGATTTCCTTGCGCGCCTGGAAGCGGTTGAGGCCGGCGAACTCGGCCGGGATCTTGCCGTCGATGCTTTCGTTCAGCGTGCCGTCCAGGTTGAACACCTGGGCGGCTGGCAGTACTTCGGCGTTCTTGTCGAAGATGTTCAGCAGCGGCAGGTTGTGGCGCTTGCCGACTTCATAGTCGTTGAAATCGTGGGCCGGGGTGATCTTCACGCAGCCGGTGCCGAATTCAGGGTCGCAGTAATCGTCGCCGATGATCGGGATGCGACGACCCACCAGCGGCAGCTCGACGAACTTGCCGATCAGCGCCTTGTAGCGTTCATCGTTCGGGTTAACGGCCACGGCGGAGTCGCCGAGCATGGTTTCCGGACGGGTGGTGGCAACGATCAGGTAGTCCAGGCCTTCAGCGGTCTTGGCGCCGTCGGCCAGCGGGTAGCGCAGGTTCCACAGCGAGCCTTTCTCGTCGTGGTTTTCCACTTCGAGGTCGGAGATCGCGGTGTGCAGCTTGGTGTCCCAGTTGACCAGACGCTTGCCGCGGTAGATCAGGCCATCTTCGTGCAGGCGCACGAAGGCTTCCTTGACGGCTTCGGAAAGACCGTCGTCCATGGTGAAGCGCTCGCGGCTCCAGTCGACGGACGAGCCCAGGCGGCGGATCTGACGGCTGATATTGCCGCCGGACTGATCCTTCCACTCCCAGACTTTCTCGAGGAATTTTTCCCGACCCAGATCGTGACGATTCTGGCCCTGGGCTTCGATCTGACGCTCCACCAGCATCTGGGTGGCGATACCGGCGTGGTCGGTACCCGGCTGCCACAGGGTGTTGCGGCCCTGCATGCGGCGGAAGCGGATCAAGGCATCCATGATCGCGTTGTTGAAGCCATGGCCCATGTGCAGGCTGCCAGTGACGTTCGGTGGCGGAATCATGATGGTGTACGAGTCGCCCGCGCCTTGCGGGGCGAAGTAATTCTCTGACTCCCAGGTCTGGTACCAGGAAGTTTCAATGGCGTGCGGCTGGTAGGTCTTATCCATGCGCGGCGGGACCCTATTGGCATTTATTCAGGAAAAGCCGGGAAGTATAGCGGAGGGGGGCAGTTGCAAGCTACAAGCCGCAAGCTGCAAGAGGTGGGCGTCCTTCCTGGCTTTTACTTGCTGCTTATAGCTTGCCGCTTGAAGCTGCGGCGAGCAGCCGTTCCAGCCGCGCATCGAGGCGGCGCTTGATCTCGGTTTCGATGTGCGGGGCGAAGTCGTCGATCACGTCTTGCATGATCAGTTGCGCGGCGGCGCGCAGTTCGCTGTCCAGGTGCAGCAGGGCATCCTGGCTCTTGGGTGCTGGTGCTGGTGCGGGTTTTGGTGTCGGTGCCAGTGTAGGGGCTGGCGCGGCAACTACGGGGGCGGGTTGTGGTTCGACCACCGGAGCGGGAGCCGGTTGTGGTTCTGCCGGCGCCTGTTCGTGGGTTTCGACGGCAGGCTTGCCGCCGACCATGTCGAACAGCAGCGGAATCTGCACTTCGCCGTCGACGGTCTCGGTCAGCAGCGGAGGTTGCAGGTCGTCATCGCCGAGCAGTTGGCGGATGGACTCGAGGTCATCCAGCAGGTGCGCGGACTTTTGCAGCGGTTTGGGAGTGTCCATCGATGGCTCAGAGTCGCTGTAAACGGTGATCTTGCAGAGGATAGCCCTGTTCGCGGTAGAAACGGAAACTCTCGCGAGCGGCCTGGCGGATAGTCGGGTCTTCCACCACCACTTCGGCGATGCGGGCGAAACGCTGGGCAAATGCCGGGACTTTCAGGTCCAGGTTGACCAGCAGGTCATGGTGCTCGCCGGGGTCATCGCCCAGGCCGAGAACGATCAGGCCATCCGGTTCGCTTTCGGCGGGGCCGTGGGGCACGAAGGTTTCGCCCTTGAAGCGCCACAATCGGGCATCGAGCTCATCGCGCTGGGCCGCGTCGCTGCAATGCAGGTAGATGCGGTGCCCCATGCGCCAGGCTTTGTCGGTGAGCTTGCAGGCGAAATCCAGGCGCGCCGAAGGATCCGCGCTGGGAAGGATATAGAAGTCGACTTTGGTCATTGCGGTTCCTGAACCCGGGAGTGCGCCGTGTGTGGGCGCACCCCGAGGTCATAGGTTTCAGGCTTTGGCGCGGTCCAGCAGGTACTGGGTCAGCAGGGGAACCGGACGGCCAGTGGCGCCCTTGTCCTTGCCGCCGCTGGTCCAGGCGGTACCGGCGATATCCAGGTGCGCCCAGTTGTACTGCTTGGTGAAACGCGACAGGAAGCAGGCAGCGGTAATGGTGCCGGCTTTCGGCCCGCCGATGTTGGCGATGTCGGCGAACGGGCTGTCCAGCTGTTCCTGGTACTCGTCGAACAGAGGCAGTTGCCAGGCACGGTCGTCAGCCTGGACGCCGGCGCTCAGCAACTGGCCGATCAATTCGTCGTTGTTGCCCAGGAGGCCCGAGGTGTGGGAACCGAGGGCGACCACGCAGGCGCCGGTCAGGGTGGCGATATCGATCACCGCCTGCGGCTTGAAGCGCTCGGCGTAGGTCAGGGCATCGCACAGCACCAGGCGGCCTTCGGCGTCGGTGTTGAGGATTTCCACGGTCTGGCCGCTCATGGTGGTGACGATGTCGCCCGGACGCGAAGCGGTGCCGCTCGGCATGTTCTCGGCGCAGGCCAGGATGCACACCAGGTTGATCGGCAGCTTGAGCTCCAGTACGGCGCGCAGGGTGCCGAACACGCTGGCGGCGCCACCCATGTCGTACTTCATTTCATCCATGCCGGCGCCAGGCTTGAGGCTGATGCCGCCGGTGTCGAAGGTGATGCCCTTGCCGACCAGGGTGTACGGCTTCTCGGATTTCTTGCCGCCGTTGTATTGCATGACGATCAGGCGCGGCGGCTGGGCGCTGCCCTGGCCCACGGCATAGAACGAGCCCATGCCCAGTTCCTTGATCTTCTTCTCGTCGAGGACTTCGACTTTCAGGGCCTTGAATTCCTTGCCCAGGGCCTTGGCCTGTTCGCCGAGGAAGGTCGGGTGGCAGATATTCGGCGGCAGGTTGCCCAGGTTGCGGGTGAATGCCATGCCGTTGGCGATCGCCTTGGCGTGGGCCACGGCGCGCTCGACTTCGGCCTGCGCGGCCTTGATGGTCAGCAGGGTGATTTTCTTCAGGGCGCGCGGTTCGGCTTTCTGGCTCTTGAACTGGTCGAAGCTGTATTCGCCGTCCACCAGGGTTTCCGCCAGCAGGCGGGTCTTGCCGTAGCTGTCGCGGCCCTTGACCACCACTTCGTCCAGCGCCAGTACGGCATCGCTGCCACCCAGGCCTTTGAGGGTATTGAGGATGCCACTGACGATCTTGCGGAACGGGCGGTCGCCCAGTTCGGCGTCCTTGCCGGTGCCGACCAGCAGGACGCGTTCGGCCTTCAGGTTCGGCAGGGCGTGCAGCAGCAGGCTCTGGCCGATCTTGCCGTCCAGGTCGCCGCGCTTGAGTACCGCGCCGATGGCGCCGCCACTGAGCTCGTCGAGTTGTTTGGCAACGCTGCCGAGCTTGCGGCCTTCGCCGACGGCGACCACCAGGGTGGCGGTCTTCAACGTTTCCGGGCTAACGCTTTTTACAACCAGTTCCATGTCCGGGTCCCTGAATTAATGGTCAAAGAGCGCAGGGCCAATGCCGTGCGCCAGGCTTGTCATGTCTGTAGCTTTTATTAAGGAGAGGCGTCGGCAGCGGCCAACGACAGGGCCGCCAGTTTGAACCCGGGCGGTCGAGGCTGACAACCCTCCCATGAGTGAACTTCGCCGCTTTAGAGGCCGGCGTGAGCGTGCGCAGTGACAGGCGCATGCAATCACAGGATAATGCGCCATCTTTTTCGGCGGCTCGGCTTCACGGGCCGTGTTTGCTTGTTTGGCCGCCTTAGCCTGACAACCCTGGAGTGTCTGGTTTGATCGTCTTCCGTTATCTATCCCGCGAAGTGTTGCTGACCCTGAGCGCCGTGAGCGCTGTACTGCTGGTCATCATCATGAGCGGACGTTTCGTCAAATACCTCGCGCAAGCGGCCTCGGGCGCACTGGACCCGGGCTCGCTGTTCCTGATCATGGGGGTCCGCATGCCGGGCTTCCTGCAATTGATCCTGCCCCTGGGGCTGTTCCTCGGCATTCTGCTGGCCTATGGCCGGCTGTACCTCGAAAGCGAAATGACTGTGCTTTCGGCCACCGGCATGAGCCAGCAGCGCCTGCTGGGCATGACCATGATTCCGGCGACCCTGGTTGCCTTGATCGTGGCCTGGCTGAGCCTGAGCCTGGCGCCTCAGGGCGCCAACCAGTTCCAGCTGATCCTCAACAAGCAGGATGCTCTGACCGAATTCGATACCCTGGTGCCAGGCCGTTTCCAGGCCCTCAACGACGGCACGCGGGTGACCTACACCGAACAGTTGTCCGATGACCGGACCAACCTCGGCGGCGTGTTCATCTCGGAAAAGCGCCTGAGCCAGGACAAGAAGGACCAAGGCATCTCGGTGCTGGTGGCGGAGAAGGGGCACCAGGACATTCGTCCGGACGGCAACCGCTACCTGATCCTCGAAAATGGCTATCGCTACGACGGTAACCCGGGCCAGGCCGATTACCGGATCATCAAGTACGACACCTATGGCGTATTGCTGGCCAAGCCGGATGTCAGTGAAGAAGTTACCGACCGTGACGCCATGCCGACCCGCGATCTGATCGGCAACCCGGACCTGCGCGCCCATGCCGAGCTGCAATGGCGTATTTCCCTGCCGCTTCTGGTGTTTGTCGTGACCTTGATGGCGGTGCCGCTGTCCCGGGTCAACCCGCGCCAGGGCCGCTTCCTCAAACTGTTGCCGGCGATTCTTCTTTATATGGCTTACCTGACCATCCTGATCGCGGCCCGTGGCTCGCTGGAAAAAGGCAAGCTGCCGCAGGCGCTGGGCCTGTGGTGGGTACACGGACTGTTTCTATTGATTGGCCTCGGGTTGCTGTACTGGGAACCCTTGCGCCTGAAACTGGCGAGCCGCCGCAGCATGAAGGAGGTGGCTCGTGGTTAAACTCGATCGCTACATCGGTAGCAGTGTCCTGCTGGCCATCCTGGCGGTACTGGGGATCATTCTCGGCCTGGCGTCGCTGTTCGCCTTCATCGACGAGATGGGCAGCGTCAGTGACAACTACACCGTGATGGATGTGTTGAGTTTCGTGGTCATGACGGCGCCTCGCCGGCTCTACGAAATGCTGCCGATGGCGGCCCTGATCGGCTGCCTGATTGGCCTGGGCAGCCTGGCCAGCAACAGTGAGCTGACCATCATGCGGGCCGCTGGGGTGTCCATCGGGCGGATCGTCTGGGCGGTGATGAAGCCGATGCTGTTCCTGATGGTGGCGGGTGTGCTGATCGGCGAGTACGTCGCTCCTGCCACGGAAAGCCAGGCGCAGGCCAGTCGTGCGCTGGCCCAGGGTTCGGGCGATGCGCAAAGTTCCAAGCGCGGCCTGTGGCACCGCCAGGGTGAGGAGTTCATCCACATCAACGCCGTGCAACCCAACGGCCTGCTGTATGGCGTGACCCGTTATCACTTCGACGATCAGCGGCACATGCTGTCCTCGAGCTTCGCTCGCCAGGCCCGTTTCGAAGAAAACTACTGGCAACTGAGCGACGTCACCACCACCTATTTCCGCGAGGGCAGCACCGAAGTCATCAACGTCCCGCAGGAACGTTGGGACGTGGCCTTGAGCCCGCAATTGCTGAGTACTGTGGTGATGGCGCCGGAGTCGCTGTCGATCAGCGGTCTGTGGGGGTATATCCATTACCTGGCCGACCAGGGCCTGAACAACGGTCGCTACTGGCTGGCGTTCTGGGTCAAGGTGCTGCAACCGCTGGTCACCGCGGCCCTGGTATTGATGGCGATCTCGTTCATTTTCGGTCCGTTGCGTTCCGTGACGCTCGGCCAGCGGGTGTTCACCGGCGTGCTGGTGGGGTTCACCTTCCGCATCGCCCAGGACCTGCTGGGGCCGTCGAGCCTGGTATTCGGTTTCTCGCCGCTGTTCGCGGTGCTGGTTCCCGCCGGGATCTGTGCCCTGGCCGGGGTCTGGCTGTTGCGCCGGGCCGGCTGACCGGCGCCAATGCCGCCAGTCTTACGCAAAACGCCCCTGTCGAAAGACCGGGGCGTTTTGCGTTTGCGCGCCCCTGACAGGCGAACGTGACGCTTGCGTCGTCTATCAGGTACAATTCCCGGCTATTTTTCGGCGGGCTATGCCTGCAGCCTTTTTGAGTGTTGATCCGTGAGTGATTTGAGTCATATCCGCAATTTCTCCATCATCGCCCACATTGACCATGGCAAGTCGACTCTGGCCGATCGCTTCATCCAGATGTGCGGCGGCCTGGCCGAACGTGAAATGGAAGCCCAGGTCCTGGACTCCATGGACCTTGAGCGGGAACGCGGGATCACCATCAAGGCCCACAGCGTTACCCTCTATTACAAAGCCCGCGACGGCATCACCTACCAGCTGAACTTCATCGACACCCCTGGCCACGTGGACTTCACCTATGAAGTCAGCCGGTCGCTGGCCGCCTGTGAAGGCGCCTTGCTGGTGGTCGACGCCGGCCAGGGCGTGGAAGCGCAGTCGGTCGCCAACTGCTACACCGCCATCGAGCAGGGCCTGGAGGTCATGCCGGTGCTGAACAAGATCGACCTGCCACAGGCCGATCCGGACCGGGTCAAGGAAGAGATCGAGAAGATCATCGGTATCGATGCCACCGACGCCGTGACCTGCAGCGCCAAGACCGGCCTGGGTGTCGACGAGGTGCTGGAGCGCCTGGTCACCACGATTCCCGCGCCGACCGGCAACATCGAGGACCCGCTGCAAGCGTTGATCATCGACTCCTGGTTCGACAACTACCTGGGCGTCGTGTCCCTGGTTCGCGTGCGCCATGGCCGCGTGAAGAAGGGCGACAAGATCCTGGTGAAATCCACCGGCAAGATCCACCTGGTGGACAGCGTCGGTGTGTTCAACCCGAAACACACCGCCACCACCGACCTGAAGGCTGGTGAAGTAGGCTTCATCATCGCCGGTATCAAGGACATTCACGGTGCGCCGGTAGGTGACACCCTGACCCTGAGCTCGACCCCCGACGTCGAAGTGCTGCCTGGCTTCAAGCGCATTCAGCCGCAGGTCTACGCCGGCCTGTTCCCGGTCAGCTCCGACGACTTCGAAGACTTCCGCGAAGCCCTGCAAAAGCTCACGCTGAACGACTCGTCGCTGCAATACACCCCGGAAAGCTCCGACGCACTGGGCTTTGGCTTCCGTTGCGGCTTCCTCGGCATGCTGCACATGGAAATCATCCAGGAGCGCCTGGAGCGCGAATACGACCTGGACCTGATCACCACGGCGCCGACGGTGATTTTCGAACTGCAACTGAAGAATGGTGAGACGATCTACGTCGATAACCCATCGAAGTTGCCGGATCTATCGTCCATCGAAGACATGCGCGAGCCGATCGTGCGGGCCAATATCCTGGTGCCGCAAGAGCACTTGGGTAACGTCATTACCCTGTGTATCGAGAAGCGCGGCATACAGCACGACATGCTGTTCCTCGGCAGCCAGGTCCAGGTGACCTACGACCTGCCGATGAACGAAGTGGTCCTGGACTTCTTCGACCGCCTCAAATCCACCAGTCGTGGCTATGCTTCGCTGGATTATCATTTCGATCGCTACCAATCGGCTAATCTGGTCAAGCTGGATGTGCTGATCAACGGTGAGAAAGTCGACGCCCTGGCATTGATCGTGCACCGTGACAACGCGCACTACAAAGGGCGTGCGTTGACCGAAAAGATGAAGGAACTGATTCCTCGGCAGATGTTCGACGTGGCAATCCAGGCCGCCATTGGTGGGCAGATTGTGGCGCGGACAACCGTCAAGGCGCTCAGAAAGAACGTGCTGGCCAAATGCTACGGTGGTGACGTTAGCCGTAAGCGCAAGCTGTTGGAAAAGCAGAAGGCCGGTAAGAAACGCATGAAGCAAGTGGGTAACGTGGAGATTCCACAAGAAGCCTTCCTTGCTGTGCTCAGGTTGGATAGTTAGGTCCTATGTCGCTAAATTTCCCGCTGTTGCTGGTCATCGCCGTCGCCGTCTGCGGTCTGTTGGCGTTGCTCGATCTGGTCTTTCTGGCGCCGCGTCGGCGTGCCGCCATTACCAACTATCAGGGCAGCGTCAGCCAGCCGGATGGACTGGTCATCGAGAAACTGAACAAGGAGCCGATGCTGGTCGAGTACGGTAAATCGTTCTTTCCGGTGCTGTTCATCGTGCTGGTGCTGCGTTCGTTCCTGGTGGAACCGTTTCAGATTCCTTCGGGATCGATGAAACCGACCCTGGATGTGGGCGACTTCATCCTGGTGAACAAGTTTTCTTACGGGATCCGCCTGCCGGTGATCGACAAGAAAATCATCGAGGTCGGTGATCCGCAGCGCGGCGATGTGATGGTGTTCCGCTACCCGAGCGATCCGAACGTCAACTACATCAAGCGTGTGGTCGGCCTGCCGGGCGACGAAGTGCGCTACACCAGCGACAAGCGCCTGCTGGTCAACGGCCAGTCGGTCGCCGAGCAACTGGTCGGCTCCGAGCCGGGTACCCTGGGCAGCGCGGAGCTCTACAAGGAAAAACTCGGCGCCGCCGAGCACCTGATCCGCAAGGAAATGAGCCGCTACCGGGCCACCCCGGATCGTCAATGGACCGTGCCTGCCGGGCACTACTTCATGATGGGCGACAACCGCGACAACTCGAACGACAGCCGCTACTGGGATGACCCAAGCATTCCCAAGGACCTGCTGGGCATGGTTCCCGACAAGAATATCGTCGGCAAGGCCTTCGCAGTCTGGATGAGCTGGCCCGAACCGAAACTCAGCCACCTGCCGAATTTCTCGCGGGTTGGCCTGATCAAGTAATCAAACACGGCGCTGTTGAACACAGCGCCGAATGCTTTTCTGGATCTTGTAGAACACCGGCCCGCCAGGCTCGGCAGCCTCCCAGGCGTCACCAGAAGCAGCAGTCAACGATATTCAGGATGTGGATTTGAACACAGCGTTAATTGCCACAGGCACCTCGTGCCTTGTCTCCAAGGTGGTGAAATTCAACCACGAACTCAGCGTGGGTAAACCGTGAGCGTTTCTTTGAGCCGTCTCGAGCGTCAGCTCGGTTACACCTTCAAGGACCAGGAACTGATGGTCCTGGCCCTCACTCACCGCAGTTTTGCCGGGCGCAACAACGAACGCCTGGAGTTCCTCGGTGATGCCATTCTCAACTTCGTCGCCGGCGAAGCGCTGTTCGAGCGTTTTCCCCAGGCTCGCGAAGGCCAGCTGTCGCGTCTGCGCGCGCGCCTGGTGAAGGGTGAAACCCTGGCCGTACTGGCCCGTGGTTTCGATCTGGGTGAATACCTGCGCCTGGGCTCCGGTGAGTTGAAAAGCGGCGGCTTTCGTCGTGAGTCGATCCTCGCCGATGCCCTGGAAGCGCTGATTGGTGCGATCTACCTGGATGCCGGCATGGAGGTCGCGCGTGAGCGCGTGCTGTCCTGGCTGACGTCCGAGTTCGACAGCCTGACGCTGGTCGACACCAACAAGGACCCCAAGACCCGCCTGCAGGAATTCCTGCAGTCGCGTGCCTGTGAACTGCCCCGCTACGAAGTGGTGGATATCCAGGGTGAGCCCCATTGCCGGACGTTCTTCGTCGAATGTGAAATCACCCTACTGAACGAAAAAAGCCGAGGTCAGGGTGTAAGCCGTCGCATTGCCGAACAGGTAGCGGCCGCCGCAGCACTGATTGCCCTGGGCGTGGAGAATGGCCATGACTGATACAACCGCAACACGCTGTGGCTATGTCGCCATCGTCGGCCGTCCGAACGTGGGCAAGTCCACGCTGCTGAACCATATCCTGGGGCAGAAGCTGGCCATTACCTCGCGAAAGCCGCAGACCACTCGGCACAACATGCTCGGCATCAAGACCGAAGGCGCCATCCAGGCGATCTACGTCGACACCCCGGGCATGCACAAGAGCAACGAGAAGGCGCTGAACCGCTACATGAACAAGACCGCCTCGGCGGCCTTGAAAGACGTCGACGTGGTGATCTTCGTCGTTGACCGCACCAAGTGGACCGACGAAGACCAGCTGGTGCTGGAGCGTGTGCAGTACGTGCAGGGCCCGGTGATCCTGGCGATCAACAAGACCGACCGTATCGAGGACAAGGCCGAGCTGATGCCGCACCTGACCTGGTTGCAGGAGCAGTTGCCGAATGCCGAGATCGTCCCGGTATCGGCCCAGCAAGGCCACAACCTGGAAGCCCTGGAAGGCCTGATCGCCAAGCACCTGCCGGAAAACGATCACTTCTTCCCGGAAGACCAGATCACCGACCGCAGCAGCCGTTTCCTCGCCGCCGAACTGGTGCGCGAGAAGATCATGCGCCAGCTGGGTGCCGAGCTGCCGTACCAGATCACCGTGGAAATCGAAGAGTTCAAGCAGCAGGGCAAGACCCTGCACATTCATGCCTTGATCCTCGTCGAACGCGACGGCCAGAAGAAAATCATCATTGGCGACAAGGGTGAGCGCATCAAGCGCATCGGCATGGAAGCGCGCAAGGACATGGAGCTGCTGTTCGACTCCAAGGTCATGCTCAACCTGTGGGTCAAGGTCAAAGGCGGTTGGTCCGACGACGAGCGTGCCCTGCGTTCGCTGGGCTACGGCGACCTGTAATCCTGCCCCGTCGCCGGCGCCTCGTTCCTGCAACGTGCAGGGGGCGAGCCGCTGGCGATAAAGGTTCAACGAACCTCCCCGTGGACCTGTCACTTTCTCAAGCCTTGAGATCCCCTCGACACCTATGTCCAGTAACGCTCCCATCGGCCAGCCCGCTTATGTCCTGCACAGTCGCGCCTATCGCGAGAGCAGTGCATTGGTGGACTTCCTCACGCCCCAGGGGCGGCTGCGCGCGGTGTTGCGTGGCGCGCGGGGCAGGGCCGGGACCCTGGCGCGGCCGTTCGTGCCGCTGGAAGTCGAATTTCGTGGGCGCGGCGAGCTGAAAAACGTCGGGCGCATGGAAAGCGCGGGAACCTCCACCTGGCTCAACGGCGAGGCACTGTTCAGCGGCCTCTACCTCAATGAGCTGCTGATCCGCCTGCTGCCCGCCGAAGACCCGCATCCGGCGATCTTCGAGCACTATGCGGCAACCTTGCTGGCTTTGGCCGAGGGCAGGGCCCTCGAACCCTTGCTGCGTGCGTTCGAATGGCGCCTGCTGGACGACCTGGGCTATGGCTTCGCCCTGGACATGGATATCCACGGCGCGCCGATTGAGGCACAGGGCATGTACCGCCTGCAGGTGGATGCCGGTCTGGAGCAGGTTCACCTGTTGCAACCAGGTCTGTTCAACGGCACCGAGCTGCTGGCCATGGCGCAAGCCGACTGGAGCGCCCCTGGCGCGCTGGCGGCGGCCAAGCGCCTGATGCGCCAGGCACTGGCGGTGCACCTGGGCGGTCGGCCCTTGGTCAGTCGCGAATTGTTTCGCAAGCCCTAGTCGTCCCATTACGCCAATACGCTCGAATCCTGCCTGGCTTGCTCGTGCGACCGAAAGCCGGCAGTTATTTTCGCCAGCGGACACTATATGCTGTGCACCGAATCTCTAACTCCTCAGGAGCGCTTCCGTGACCACCAGCAATCGCATTCTTCTTGGCGTGAACATCGACCACGTAGCCACCCTGCGTCAGGCCCGGGGCACCCGTTACCCTGACCCGGTCAAGGCGGCGCTGGACGCGGAAGAGGCGGGGGCCGACGGCATCACCGTGCACCTGCGCGAGGACCGCCGGCATATCCAGGAGCGCGACGTGCTGCTGCTCAAGGACGTGCTGCAAACCCGCATGAACTTCGAGATGGGCGTCACCGAGGAAATGATGGCGTTCGCCGAGCGCATCCGTCCGGCGCACATCTGCCTGGTTCCGGAAACCCGCCAGGAGCTGACCACCGAGGGCGGCCTGGATGTCGCCGGGCAGGAAGCGCGGATCAAGGCGGCGGTAGAGCGGCTGTCGAAGATCGGCGCCGAAGTGTCGCTGTTCATCGACGCCGATGAGCGGCAGATCGCTGCCTCTCGTCGCGTGGGCGCGCCCGCCATCGAGCTGCACACCGGGCGTTATGCCGATGCCGAAACGCCGAGCGAGGTGGCTGAGGAACTGCGGCGCGTGGCCGACGGCGTGGCTTTCGGCCTGGGCCAGGGCCTGATCGTCAATGCCGGCCACGGCCTGCATTACCACAATGTCGAGGCGGTCGCGGCGATCAAGGGCATCAACGAGTTGAACATTGGCCATGCGCTGGTGGCCCATGCGCTGTTCGTCGGTTTCAAAGGTGCAGTGGCGGAGATGAAGGCGCTGATCCTGGCGGCGGCCAAGGCCTGACGGAAACTCTGTAGCCGCTGCCGCAGGCTGCGATCGACCGGAACGGTCGTAGCGATTTTACGGTTGTCCAGGCCCTGTGGGCCTATCGCAGCCTTCGGTAGCGGTTACGACAGAGGGTTTAAAGCGGCGGGGTTTCCTGGGTCGGCTTGGTCTTGTCCACGCCCGGCACGTGCAGGTTGCCCTCGGCCACCTGGTCGCCTTCCAGCTGCGGCTGCGTGACCCAGGTCAGGATGTCGTAGTAGCGACGGATGTTGGCGACGAAATGCACCGGCTCGCCGCCCCGGGCGTAGCCATAGCGGGTCTTGCTGTACCACTGCTTCTGCGAGAGACGCGGCAGCATCTTCTTCACGTCCAGCCACTTGTTCGGGTTCAGCCCTTCCTTTTGCGCCAGCTTGCGGGCGTCGTCCAGATGGCCGCTGCCGACGTTATAGGCGGCGAGGGCGAACCAGGTGCGGTCCGGCTCTTCGATCTTGTCGTCCAGCTGATCCTTCATGTACGCCAGGTACTTGGCGCCGCCCTGGATGCTTTGCTTGGCGTCCAGGCGGTTGGACACGCCCATGGCCTGGGCGGTGTTCTGGGTCAGCATCATCAGGCCGCGCACGCCGGTCTTGGAGGTGACGCTCGGTTGCCACAAGGATTCCTGGTAGCCGATGGCCGCCAGCAGGCGCCAGTCGACCTTTTCTTCCTTGGCCGAGGCCTTGAAGTGCTTCTCGTATTTGGGCAGGCGCTGCTGCAGGTGCTGGGCAAAGGTGTAAGCGCCGACATAACCCAGGACGTCCACATGCCCGTAATAACGATCCTTCAGGCGCTGCAGGGTGCCGTTCTTCTGCACCTTGTCGAGGAAGGCGTTGATTTCGTTGAGCAGGCTGTTGTCTTCGCCGGCGGCCACGGCCCAGCTCTGGTTGCTGGCATCGCCAAGGTCGAAGGCCACGCGGATATTGGCGAAATACACCTGGTTCATCGCCACTTCGTTGGAATCCACCAGGGTCAGGTCGATCTGCCCCTCGTCGACCATGCGCAGCAGGTCGACCACTTCGACCTCGTCGGACTCTTCGTATTGAATGCCGGGGTATTTCAGCTTGAGTGCGGCCAGTTGCTCGGCGTGGGTGCTGCCCTTGAGCACCATGATCTTCTTGCCGACCAGGTCGCCCGCATCGGTAGGGCGGGACTGGCCGTTGCGGTAGATGATCTGCGGGGTGACTTCCAGATAGGTGTGGGAAAACCGGACTTGCTGCTTGCGTTTCTCGCTGCTGACCAGACCGGCAGCAGCCAGCACCGGGCCGTTAGGTTTACCCAGCTGGTCGAAGAGGTCGTCGAGGTTGTCCGCGGTTTCGATCTTCAGCGTCACCCCCAGGTCGTCGGCGAAACGTTTCACCAGCTCGTATTCGAAGCCGGTTTCACCGTTGCGATCCTGAAAGTAGGTGGCCGGGCTGTTACGGGTGACCACCCGCAGCACGCCATCCTCCTTTACTCGCTCGAGCGTGCTGGGTTTCTCAACGCAGGCACTGAGCATCAGGAAGAGTCCGGTTGCGATGAGCCATCGGGCACAGCGCGGACGTAAAGCCATAGGGGAAAACATCTGCGCAGTATACGCAAAGGACAACAACCGCCATATCTCGACAGCGAAGGGCTTGTCTGCTAGAGGTTCCAGCCCCCGGCCAGAGCCCTAGGGAATGGGCCTTCGGGGCCCGTGGAGAGGGGTGAAATAACCCTGCTGAATGGTCCTGACGAGCCTTTGTCACAGGGTGCTACGCGCAGGCCGACGTCTGGCCGCGCTCGGGCGTGCCGTTTCGGGTGCCGTCGCGGGCGGTTTAGGCTAGAATGCACGGCCTCAAAGCACACCCCCTTCCCGAGGCTGTCCCGAAGATGTTGATCCTGCGCGGCGCTCCTGCCCTTTCTGCCTTTCGCCACAGCAAACTCCTTGAGCAACTGAGCCAGAAGGTTCCAGCTGTCAGTGGCCTGTATGCTGAATTCGCTCACTTCGCCGAAGTTACCGGCGTCCTGACCGGCGACGAACAGCAGGTGCTTGCGCGCCTTCTGAAGTACGGCCCAAGCGTACCGGTGCAAGAACCTACCGGTCGTCTGTTCCTGGTGCTGCCGCGTTTCGGCACCATCTCGCCATGGTCGAGCAAGGCCAGCGATATCGCCCGCAACTGTGGCCTGAGCAAGATCCAGCGCCTGGAGCGCGGCATTGCCTTCTATGTGGCCGGTGAATTCAGCGACGCGCAAGCGCAGTTGATCGCCGACACTCTGCACGACCGCATGACCCAGATCGTGCTGGGCAACCTGGAGCAGGCTGCCGGCCTGTTCAGCCATGCCACGCCGAAGCCGCTGACCGCCATCGATATCCTCGGTGGTGGCCGCGCCGCGCTGGAACAGGCCAACACCGAACTGGGCCTGGCCCTGGCCGAAGACGAAATCGATTACCTGGTCAACGCCTTCCAGGGCCTCAAGCGCAACCCGCATGACATCGAACTGATGATGTTCGCCCAGGCCAACTCCGAGCACTGCCGTCACAAGATCTTCAACGCCAGTTGGGACATCGACGGCCAGAGCCAGGAAAAAAGCCTGTTCGGCATGATCAAGAACACCTATCAGATGCACAACGAAGGTGTGCTGTCGGCTTACAAGGACAACGCCTCGGTGATCGTCGGCAATGTCGCCGGCCGTTTCTTCCCGAACCCTGAAACCCGCCAGTACGGCGCGGTGCAGGAGCCGGTGCACATCCTGATGAAGGTCGAGACTCACAACCACCCGACCGCCATCGCCCCGTTCCCGGGCGCATCCACCGGTTCCGGTGGCGAGATCCGCGATGAAGGTGCAACCGGGCGTGGCGCCAAGCCAAAGGCCGGCCTGACCGGTTTCACCGTATCCAACCTGCAGATCCCGGGCTTCGAACAGCCGTGGGAAGTGCCGTACGGCAAGCCTGAGCGCATTGTCACCGCGCTGGACATCATGATCGAAGGCCCGCTGGGCGGCGCCGCGTTCAACAACGAATTCGGTCGTCCGGCCCTGACCGGCTACTTCCGTACCTTCGAACAGTCGATCGCCACCCCGCACGGTGATGAAGTGCGTGGTTACCACAAGCCGATCATGCTGGCCGGCGGCATGGGCAACATTCGCGAAGAGCACGTCAAGAAAGGCGAGATCGTCGTCGGCTCCAAGCTGATCGTCCTCGGCGGCCCGGCGATGCTCATCGGCCTGGGTGGCGGCGCCGCTTCCTCCATGGCCACCGGCACCAGCTCGGCGGATCTGGACTTCGCTTCCGTTCAGCGTGAAAACCCGGAAATGGAGCGCCGTTGCCAGGAAGTCATCGACCGTTGCTGGCAGCTGGGCGACAAGAACCCGATCAGCTTCATCCACGACGTCGGCGCGGGCGGTCTGTCCAACGCCTTCCCGGAACTGGTCAACGACGGCGACCGCGGTGGCCGTTTCGAACTGCGCAACATTCCAAACGACGAGCCGGGCATGGCCCCGCACGAAATCTGGAGCAACGAATCCCAGGAACGCTACGTTCTGGCCGTCGGCCCGGCCGACTTCGAGCGCTTCCAGGCCATCTGCGAACGTGAGCGTTGCCCGTTTGCCGTCGTCGGTGAAGCCACCGCCGAACCGCATCTGACGGTCACGGACAGCCACTTCGGCAACAGCCCGGTGGACATGCCACTGGAAGTGCTGCTGGGCAAGGCGCCGCGCATGCACCGTTCGGTGGTTCGTGAAGCCGAGCTGGGCGACGATTTCGACCCGTCGAACCTCGACATCGGCGAAAGCATCGAGCGCGTCCTGCATCACCCGGCCGTCGCGAGCAAAAGCTTCCTGATCACCATCGGCGACCGCACCATCACCGGCCTGGTGGCCCGTGACCAAATGGTCGGCCCATGGCAGGTTCCGGTGGCCGACGTGGCCGTCACCGCTACCAGTTTCGACGTCTACACCGGTGAAGCCATGGCCATGGGCGAGCGTACTCCGCTGGCGCTGCTGGACGCCCCGGCGTCGGGCCGCATGGCCATCGGCGAAACCCTGACCAACATTGCCGCGTCGCGCATCAACAAGATCTCCGACATCAAGCTGTCGGCGAACTGGATGTCCGCCGCCGGCCACCCGGGCGAAGACGCACGGCTGTACGACACAGTGAAAGCGGTCGGCATGGAACTGTGCCCTGAGCTGGGCATCACCATTCCAGTGGGCAAGGACTCGATGTCCATGGCCACGCGCTGGAACGACAACGGTGAAGAAAAAACCGTGACCTCGCCGATGTCGCTGATCGTGACCGGTTTCGCGCCTGTGGCGGACATCCGCCAGACCCTGACCCCGCAACTGCGCATGGACAAGGGCACCACCGATCTGGTCCTGATCGACCTCGGTCGTGGCCAGAACCGCATGGGCGCCTCGATCCTCGCCCAGGTGCACGGCAAGCTCGGCAAGCAGGCCCCGGACGTCGATGACGCCGAAGACCTGAAAGCCTTCTTCGCGGTGATCCAGGGCCTCAACGCCGACGGTCACCTGCTGGCTTACCACGACCGTTCCGACGGTGGCCTGCTGACCAGCGTGGTGGAAATGGCCTTCGCCGGTCACTGCGGCCTGAACCTGAACCTCGACGCCCTGGCCGAGAGCTCGGCCGAGATCGCCGCCATCCTGTTCAACGAAGAACTGGGTGCGGTGATCCAGGTGCGCCAGGACGCAACCCCGGATGTGCTGGCGCAGTTCAGCGCCGCCGGCCTGGGCGACTGCGTGGCGGT
Source organism: Pseudomonas sp. GW821-FHT09E12 (assembly GCF_059416085.1). Taxonomy (NCBI): domain Bacteria; kingdom Pseudomonadati; phylum Pseudomonadota; class Gammaproteobacteria; order Pseudomonadales; family Pseudomonadaceae; genus Pseudomonas; species Pseudomonas sp. GW821-FHT09E12. The sequence continues at coordinate 368,909 of NZ_JBWKOM010000003.1, forward strand.
GATCGGCCAGCCGGTCAACAACGGCCATATCAACATCACCTTCAACGGCGAGAATATCTTCGCCGGCGAGCGTCGCCTGTTGCAGCGCCAGTGGGCTGAAACCAGCTACCAGATCCAGCGCCTGCGGGACAACGCCGACTGCGCCGAGCAGGAATTCGACGTCCTGCTGGAAGAAGACAACCCGGGCCTGAGCGTCAAGCTGAGCTTCGACGTCAACCAGGACATCGCCGCGCCTTACATCAAGAAAGGTGTGCGTCCCCAGGTTGCCGTGCTGCGCGAGCAGGGCGTCAACGGCCAGGTGGAAATGGCCGCGGCGTTCGACCGTGCCGGCTTCAACGCGATCGATGTGCACATGAGCGACATCCTCGCCGGTCGCGTCGACCTGAACGACTTCAAGGGCATGGTCGCCTGCGGCGGCTTCTCCTACGGCGACGTACTCGGCGCCGGCGAAGGCTGGGCCAAGTCGGCACTGTTCAACAGCCGTGCCCGCGACGCCTTCCAGGGCTTCTTCGAGCGCAGCGACACCTTCACCCTCGGCGTGTGCAACGGTTGCCAGATGATGTCCAACCTGCACGAGCTGATCCCGGGCAGCGAGTTCTGGCCGCACTTCGTGCGCAACCGGTCCGAGCAGTTCGAGGCCCGTGTGGCGATGGTCCAGGTCCAGGAGTCGAACTCGATCTTCCTGCAGGGCATGGCCGGTTCGCGTATGCCGATCGCCATCGCCCACGGCGAAGGCCATGCGGAATTCGAAAGCGCAGAAGCGCTGCTTGAAGCCGACCTGTCCGGTTGCGTGGCCCTGCGTTTCGTCGACAACCACGGCAAGGTCACCGAAAGCTACCCGGCCAACCCGAACGGCTCGCCGCGCGGGATTACCGGCCTGACCAGCCGCGACGGCCGCGTCACCATCATGATGCCGCACCCTGAGCGGGTATTCCGCGCCGTGCAGAACTCCTGGCGTCCGGAAGAGTGGAACGAAGATGCGGCGTGGATGCGCATGTTCCGTAACGCTCGCGTGTGGGTGAACTAAGGCCCGTGTACAAGCTCAGCTTTTTCGTCCCGCCCAGCCACGTGGAAGTGGTCAAGAACGCCGTATTCGCCGCCGGTGGCGGACGGATCGGCGCTTACGACCAGTGTGCGTGGCAGGTGCTGGGCCAGGGCCAGTTTCGCCCGTTGGACGGCAGCCAGCCGTTTCTCGGGCAGACCGGCCTGGTCGAGCAGGTGCAGGAATGGAAAGTCGAGCTGGTGGTGGCCGACGAGTTGATCCGCAGCGTGGTGATGGCCCTCAAGCAGAGCCATCCCTACGAGACACCGGCTTATGAAGTCTGGCGTCTGGAAGACTTCTAAGGCCCCGCCCATGAAAAAGCCCGCTGAACCGGTAACGGTCAGCGGGCTTTTTTGTGCCTGCTCTCCGGCAGGAGAGGGTCAGACCTTGGCGCTGACCTCGCTGCGGTTGATCAGGCTATCCAGGGCTTGGCTCAGGCTCGCGGCCTTTTCCCCGATCAGCAGGTGCCAGACACCATCGTCGAGCTGGCTGGAACCCTGGCAGCCGAGGTTCTTCAGCTGGCATTCCGACAGCGCCTTGTTGTCGCCCAGTTGCACCCGCAGGCGGGTCATGGCCACGCAGTCCAGTTGCAGCACATTGTCGCTGCCACCGAAGGCGTCCAGCCATTTCACGGCTTCCTGGGGCGCAATGCTCACCGCTGGCGGTGTTTCGAAGGCCGCGGCGGCAGGGCCAGGCTGTTCCAGTGGCTTGCCGCCGCTGGGCATGGCCAGGCGGATTTCATCGGCGATGCTGTCGGCCAGCGGGCCGACCACCACCTGCAGGCTGCCGCCCTTGCCGGGACGCACCACGGCCATGGCGCCCAGGGCCTTGAGGTCGTTGTCCGATGCCTTGCTGCGGTCGGCCAGTTCCAGGCGCAGGCGGGTGGTGCAGGCGCCGACGGTTATCAGGTTGTCCGCGCCGCCCAGGGCCTGGATATAGGCACCGGCGCGCTGATTGTTGGTCATGGCGGCTTTTTCGCTGCCTGGAGTGTCTTCGCGGCCCGGGGTTTTCAGGTTGAAGCGTTTGATGCAGAAGTCGAACACCAGGTAGTAGATCACCGCGTACAGCAGGCCCACCGGGAACACCAGCCAGCCGTTGGTGGAGCGACCCCAGCCGAGGGCCATGTCGATGGCGCCGCCGGAAAAGGTGAAGCCCAGGTGGATGTTCAACAGGTTGGTCAGGGCCATGGACAGGCCGGTCAGCAGGGCATGCACCAGGTACAGCATGGGGGCGAGGAACATGAAGGCGAATTCGATCGGCTCGGTGACGCCGGTGAGGAACGAGGTCAGGGCCATCGACAGGAAAATCCCGCCCATCACCTTGCGCCGCTCCGGCAGCGCATTGCGGTACATGGCCAGGCACGCTGCCGGCAGGCCGAACAGCATCATCGGGAACATGCCGGTCATGAACTGGCCGCCCTTGGGGTCGCCGGCGAAGTAGCGGGTCAGGTCGCCGGTGACCACGGCGCCGGTGGCCGGGTCGGTGAAACTGCCGAAAATGAACCACGCCATGTTGTTCAGGATGTGATGCAGGCCGGTGATGATCAGCAGGCGGTTGAACACACCGAACACGAAGGCGCCGAGGCTGCCGCTTTCCATCAGCAACTGGCCGAAGCTGTTGATGCCGTGCTGGATCGGCGGCCAGATCAGGCCGAACACCACCCCCAGGCCGACGGCGCTGAAACCGGTGACGATCGGCACGAAGCGCCGCCCGCCAAAGAACGCCAGGTATTCCGGCAGCTTGATGTCCTTGAAGCGGTTGTACAGGGCACCGGCCAGCAGGCCGCTGATGATCCCGGCGAGCATGCCCATGTTGATGCTGGCATCGAGCACCTTGAGGGTCGCCACCATCACCAGGTAGCCGATGGCCCCGGCCAGGCCGGCGGTGCCGTTGTTGTCCTTGGCGAAGCCCACGGCGATGCCAATGGCGAAGATCAGCGCCAGGTTGGCGAAGATGGTCTGGCCGGCATCGTGGATGATCGCGATGTTCAGCAGGTCGGTGTCGCCCAGGCGCAGCAGCAGGCCGGCGATCGGCAGGATCGCGATCGGCAGCATCAGGGCACGGCCCAGGCGCTGCAGGCCTTCGATGAATAATTGGTACATGGCGTGTCTCCCGGTGTTCTTGTTATTCAGCTCAGGGGCCAGTGTTGGTGGCAGGCATGACGCACCGCCGAGGCACTGCTCAGGTTCAGCAGCTCATGGCTGAGGCGTCGGCATTGCGCAGCGTCCAGTTGGCGGACCCGCTCCTTGATTTCGCCCACTTGCGGTGGGCTCACCGACAGCTCGCTGACCCCCAGGCCGATCAGCACCGGCGTCGCCAGCGGGTCGGAGGCCAGTGCACCGCACACGCCGACCCAGCGCCCATACCTGGCCGCGCCGGTGCAGGTCTGGGCGATCAGCCGCAGCAGCGCCGGGTGCAACGCATCGACCCGCGCGGCCAGGCCGGCATGGTCACGGTCCATGGCCAGGGTGTATTGCGACAGATCGTTGGTGCCGATGGAGAGGAAGTCGGCGTATTCGGCCAGTTGCTCGGCGAGCAGGGCGGCGGCCGGGACTTCGATCATCACCCCCAGCTCCGGGCGCTGGCTGATCCCCAGCTCGGCGCACAGGCAATCGATGCGTTCGCGGATATGCAGCAGTTCGTCGAGCTCGCTGACCATCGGCAGCAGGATGCGGCAGCGTTGCAGCGGGCTGACCTGCAGCAGGGCCCGCAGTTGCTGGTCGAGCAGTTCCGGGCGGGCCTGTGCCAGGCGAATGCCGCGCAGGCCCAGCACCGGGTTGGCTTCCACCGGCAGCGGCAGGTAGTCCAGTTGCTTGTCGCCGCCGACGTCTATGGTGCGGATGATCACCGACTTGTCGCCCATGGCGTCGAGCACGGCCTGATAAGCCAGACGCTGCTCCTGTTCGTCGGGGGCGGTATGCCGGTCGACAAACAGAAACTCGGTACGCAGCAGGCCGACGCCATCGGCACCGTTGGCATGGGCGGCCTGGGCTTCCTGGCTGGAGGCGACATTGGCGGCGACCTCGATCGCCTGGCCGTCGAGGGTCCTGGCCGGCAGCTGGGCCTGTTGCTGTTGTTGCTCGCGCCGCTGCTGGCGGAGCAGATGGCTCTGCCGGACCTGTTCGATACGCGCGCTGTCCGGCGTCAGTTCCAGGCGACCGTGGTCGGCATTCAGTACCACTTGCTGGCCTTGCGGCACATCGAGAAGCTCCGAGCCCAGGGCCACCAGGCAGGGCAGGCCCTTGCCGCGTGCCAGGATCGCCACGTGGGAGGTGGCGCCGCCGGCCGCCATGCACAGGCCGGCAGCGCCTTGCTCGCTCAGTTGCAGCAGGTCGGACGGGGTCAGTTCGTGGGCCGCGACTATGGCGCCGGCCGGCAACTGGTAATGCCAGGCCTCGCCGAGCAGGGCGCGCAGGACCCGCTGTTGCAGGTCGCGCAGGTCGTTGGCGCGTTCGGCGAGCAGGGCATTGCCCAGTTGCAGCAGGATCTCGCACTGTTCGCCGATGGCGTCGCTCCAGGCGTGGGTGGCGGCGCGTCCCTGGCCGATGCTCTGGCGGGCGGCGTCCAGCAGCGCCGGGTCTTCGAGCAGGGCCAGATGGGCGGCGAAGATCGCTTCTTCCTGGTTGTCCTTGCGTTGCCGGGCGTGCTCCAGGGTGCCGCGAATGTCGCTGCGAACCTTGTCCAGCGCCAGGTCCAGCGCCTGCAGTTGCTCCTGTGGCGGGTGATCGCCGCTGTCTTCGGGCAGGGTCATGGCGGTCAGGTGAAACAGCGGCCCGCAGACCAGCCCGGGGGCGGCGCAGACGCCCTGGATCACCCCGGCTTCGGCGGGGCGCTGGGGCGCGACGGCCTTCACCGCTGGCGCCGCGGCATGGGCGTCTTCGGCCAGCGGGGTGGCGAGGGCGTCCAGCAGCGCCAGCAGGGCGGCCTTGCAGTCCTTGCCCTGGCAACTGACCCGCACCTCGTCCTGCTCGCCGACCCCCAGCCCCATCAGGCTGACCAGGCTGTCGCAGGACGCCGACTTGCCGTTGAAATGCAGGTGCGCCTTGCTGCTGAAGCCCTGGGCGGTCTGGCGGATCAGCGCGGCCGGCCGGGCATGCAGGCCGCCACGATGATTGACCCGGGTCTGGCCTTCCACCTCGTCGGTCGAGGTGTCACCCGCTTCCGCCTGAGCCGTGTTGGCCGCGCGTGGAACGATGTGCAGCAGCGGTTCGCCGACTTTCACCGATTTCAGGGTGATGGGCAGGGTCTGGAAGTGTTCGCCGTTGGTCAGGATCATCAGGCTGATCAGGCTTTTGCTGTTGCGCGCGACCTGGTCGAGATCGAAGCGCAGCAGGGCCTGGCCGCTGCTGACCCGGGCGCCTTCCTGCACCAGCATGGAGAAACCCTCGCCTTGCAGCTGGACCGTGTCCAGGCCCAGGTGCAGCAGCAGTTCCGCGCCATTGTCGGCGCGCAGGGTCACCGCGTGGCCGGTGCGGGCGGCATGCACCACCACGCCGGCGCAGGGGGCGTGCAGGGTGTTGTTCAGCGGGTCAATGGCGATCCCGTCGCCCATGGCGCCGCTGGAAAACACCAGGTCGGGCACTCTGGCGAGGGTGAGCACCGGGCCGCTCAAGGGGGCGCCGAGCGTCAGGTCTTTATTGTTGTTGTGCATGGCGCAGTACTCATCCGTTGAAGGAAAGGCTCAGTGGGTGCGGGTCACTTTGCTCAGGTGCCGTGGCTGATCCGGGTCCATGCCCCGGGCCTCGGCAAGGCTTGCGGCCATGCCGTAGAAACTCTGGATCGCCAGGATCGGATCGAGGGCCGGGTGTTCGGCCCGGCCCAGGGTCAGGTCGCGTTCGACGATGTCGTCCGGCGCCGCCAGCAGCACCCGGGCGCCACGCTGGCGCATGTCGGCGGCAAGGCTGATCAGGCCGGCCTGCTCCGCTCCCCGTGGGGCGAACACCAGCAGCGGGTAGTTGTCGCCGATCAGCGCCATCGGGCCGTGGCGAACTTCCGCGCTGCTGAAGGCTTCGGCCTGGATCGCCGAGGTTTCCTTGAGTTTCAGCGCCGCTTCCTGGGCGATGGCGAAACCGGCGCCACGGCCGATCACCATCAACCGTTGGCTATCGCGCAAGGCCTCGACGGCCGGGCTCCAGTCCTGGGTCGCGGCTTCGCGCAGCCCCTGGGGCAGGGCGAGGCCGGCTTCCAGCAACTGCGCGTCCAGTTTCCAGTGGGCGATCAGGCGGGCGCTGGCGCTGAGGGTAGCGATAAAGCTCTTGGTCGCGGCCACGCTGCGTTCGGCGCCGGCGTGCAGCGGCAGGCAGAACTCGCTGGCGGCTTCCAGCGGGGTGTCCTGGGCGTTGACCATGGCCACGCTCAAGGCCCCGCGTTTGCGCAGCAGGCGCATGCTGTTGACCAGGTCGGGGCTCTGCCCGGACTGGGAAAAGGCGAATGCCGCCTGGCCGCTGACCCGCAGCGGCGCCTGTTGCATGGTCACCACCGACATCGGCAGGGATGCGACCGGGAAGCCCAGCTGCTGCATGGTCAGGTAGGCGAAATAGCTGGCGGCATGGTCGGAGCTGCCGCGAGCGACGGTCATCACCACTTGTGGCGGCTGGCGGTTCAGGCGCCCGGCCACCTCGATCAGTTGCGGGTCCAGGTGCTGCAACTGGCCTTCGACGGCCGCGGCGGCGGACAGCGCCTCTTCAAGCATTTTTGAAGTCAATGTCTTCTCCTTCGACCATCACGGCGGTCAGTGTGAGTGAGCGGTCCAGGCACACGCAGTCGGCCCAGCTGCCGACCTGCAAGCGCCCGCGTTCGGCCAGGCCGAGATAATCGGCGGGAAACTGTGACAAGCGTTGCGAAGCCTCGGCCAGGGGCAGGCCGATCTTCACCAGGTTGCGCAAGGCCTGGTCCATGGTCAGGGTGCTGCCGGCCAGGGTGCCGTCCGGCAGGCGCACGCCACCCAGGCATTTGGTCACGGTGTGGCTGCCGAGCTTGTATTCGCCGTCCGGCATGCCGGCTGCCGCGGTGGAGTCGGTGACGCAGTACAGGCAGGGGATCGAGCGCAAGGCCACGCGCATGGCGCCGGGGTGCACGTGCAGCAGGTCGGGGATCAGTTCCGCGTACTGGGCGTGGGCCAGGGCGGCGCCGACTATGCCGGGCTCGCGGTGATGCAGTGGGCTCATGGCGTTGTACAGGTGGGTGAAGCTGGTGGCCCCGGCGTCGAGTGCGGCCACGCCTTCCTCATAGCTGCCCAGGGTGTGGCCGATCTGCATGCGGATACCGCGGGCGCTGAGGGCGCGGATCAAGGCGTCATGGCCGGCGATTTCCGGGGCGATGGTGATCACCCGGATCGGCGCCAGGCGCAGGTATGCCTCGACTTCGGCCATCAGTGCGGTGTGGGCGAAATTGGGCTGGGCACCGAGCTTGCCCGGGTTGATGTACGGGCCTTCCAGGTGCACACCGAGTACCCGGGCGCTGCCGCTGGGGCGCTGTTCGCAGTATTCGCCCATGGCGCCCAGGACCCGGGTGATCTCCTCGGTCGGCGCGGTCATGGTGGTGGCCAGCAGCGAGGTGGTGCCAAAACGCACGTGGGTGCGGGTGATGGTCTCGAACGCCGGGGCGCCTTCCATGATGTCCTTGCCGCCGCCGCCGTGCACATGCAGGTCGATGAAGCCCGGCAGCAGGTAGGGCAGGTCGTTGTCCGCCGGGTCGCAGGGGCTGCCTTCGATGCCGGTGACCTTGCCGTCCCGGTGGTTCAGGCGGCCGCGAATCCAGCCTTGTGGGGTGAGGATGTTGTGTTCGGACATGGGCAGCTCTCTGGGACGGATTCTTGGCGACTCGGCGGCCAGGCTCAGCGACGCAGCTCGGCGACGAAGTCGTAATAGTCGTTGCGGCAATAGGTGTCGGTGACTTCGATCGGGGTGTTGTCCTCGAGGTAGCCGACACGGGTCATCAGCAGCATCGCGGTGCCGGGGGCGATGCCCACCAGGGCGGCGAACTCGGCGCTGGCGTTGATCGCCTGGATGTGCTGCAGGGCACGGACCACCGGGCGGCCGATGCCATCGAGGTAGGCGTAGAGCGAGTCGCCCACGGCATCCGGCTGAGCAATGATCGTGGCCGGCAGGGTGCTCATTTCGATCGCCATCACCGTGTCGTCGGCTTTGCGCAGGCGCTTGAGGCGCGCCACCTTGTCGTTCGGCGACAGGCCGAGGCGGATCAGTTCTTCGTGGGTCGGCGTGGTGATTTCCCGCTCCAGCCATTGGGAGCCGGGCACGAAGCCCTTGAGGCGGAGCATTTCGCTGAAGCCCGACAGCCGCGACAGCGGTTGTTCCAGGCGCGGGGTAATGAAGGTGCCGGAGCCCTGGCTGCGGCGGATCAGGCCTTGTTCGAACAGCACTTCCAGGGCCTTGCGCGCGGTGACGCGGGAGATATTGAGCATCTCGCTCAGGTTGCGTTCCGAGGGCAAGGCCTGTTCGGCTTTCCACTGTCCGGCATGGATCGCGGCTTCAAGGTTGCGCGCCAGTTGCAGGTACAGCGGGGTCGGCTGGGTATCGTCAGGGCGCAGGGCCAGGATGTGGTTCATCTGTCGAGATTCCGATGCGTTATTGGTTTGTTGTCGCCCGGTAATGTGGCAAAAACTAATACCACTTAAATACCATGTCAACGCCAGTAGTGTGACGATGATGCACGAAAACAGGCGCTTTATGGGCGTTGGCGGGGATGGTTTGGGAAAGTGGTATTAGGGCGGTCTGGCCGCGAATGCGAAAATCGCAGGGGCGGCGGTTTTTCGAACGGGAATTGGTATTCACCTTTCGAAGCCGGCGCGGCCTGCGATTTTTTTTGTAACGGAGGTGTTTTAGCGGCGTTTCAGCGAGGAATCAGGGGCGGATTTCGATCATCGTGCCGTCCGGGACCAGGCCCCAGACTTCGCGCATGTCGACGTTGCGCATGGCGATGCAGCCGTCGGTCCAGTCCAGGGTATGGAAGTACTGCTCGGGGTAGTCTTCGCTGTCCGGAGTGCCGTGGATCATGATCATGCCGCCGGGCTCCACGCCCTCGCGGCGCGAGCGGGCGGAATCGCTGATGTTCGGGTAGGAGATATGCATGGCCAGGTTGAAGCGGTCGCTGGTCTTGCGCCAGTCCAGCCAGTAGAAGCCTTCCGGAGTGCGCTTGTCGCCTTCCATGAGCTTTGGCCCCTTGGGTCGTTTACCCAGGGAAATGCGGTAGGTCTTGATGGGTTTGCCGTCGTTGATCAGTTGCAACTGATGGGCCGACTTGAGGACCAGGACTTTTTCGATGACCTTGCCGTTCAGGGTATCCGTCGCGGAGGCGTGGGAGACCGCGATAACCGAGTAGCAGAAAAGAGCGAGCAACCAGCGCATGAAACGATATCCCTAAGAGTACACAGGTGCCGCGTACGTTTTGTTGTTTAAGTGAGGGCAGGCTGAGCCAGGGGCGGAATGGACTCGGAACGCACGGGGTAGTCCTCGTTCCGCCGGTCAGCGAAGAAACATTCTAAGGTACGCCCGACCGTGCGAAAAGCCAGCTCGGACCAGGGAATGTCGGCTTCTTCGAAAAGCCGAACTTCCAGGCTCTCTGCGCCAGCGGCGAAATCCAGGTCCGCCAGCTCGGCGCGGAAGAAGACATGCACCTGGCTGATGTGCGGGACGTCGATCAGGGTATAGATGCTCAGGTTGCGGACCCGGGCGCAGGCCTCCTCGAACGTCTCGCGAATCGCCGCCTGTTCGACGGTCTCGCCGTTCTCCATGAAACCGGCCGGCAGCGTCCAGTAGCCACGACGCGGCTCGATCGCGCGTCGGCACAGCAGCACCTGGGTACCCCAGGTAGGCAGGCAGCCGGCGACTATGTTCGGGTTCTGGTAATGGATGGTCTGGCAGTTGTCGCAGACAAAACGCAGGCGTGAATCGCCTTCGGGAATGCGCTGGGTGACCGGGTGACCGCACTGGCTGCAGAATTTCATGCTGGGTATCCGAAAAGGCTGCGCCTATCTTGGCGTGCACGGGGCTTTGTCGGCAAGTTGTCGTTACGCGACATGGCGTGGATCGGGGCTTGGGCGGTCGGTTTGTTTGGTGCATGATGCAAGGTAGTCGACAGATCGAGAAGACTCATGCTGGACGAGCTACTGCACCGGGTAAGCAACCATACGCCGCGACCGCTGGAGACGGATCGACGTTTCCCCGAGGCCGCCGTGCTGGTGCCCATTACCCGCAGTGACGAGCCCGAGCTGGTGCTGACCCTGCGCGCCAAAGGATTGTCCACCCACGGCGGCGAAGTGGCGTTCCCCGGCGGCCGCCGCGACCCGGAAGACCCCGACCTGGTTTTTACCGCCCTGCGCGAAGCCGAAGAGGAAATCGGCCTGCCCCCGGGGCTGGTGGAAGTGATCGGCCCCCTGAGCCCGCTGATTTCCCTGCACGGGATCAAGGTCACGCCCTATGTCGGGGTGATTCCCGATTACGTCGAATACCTGGCCAATGACGCCGAGATCGCCGCGGTGTTCAGCGTGCCGTTGGAGTTTTTCCGCCAGGACCCGCGCGAGCACACCCACCGCATCGATTATCAGGGCCGCAGCTGGTACGTACCGAGCTACCGCTTCGGCGAGTACAAGATCTGGGGCCTGACGGCGATCATGATCGTCGAGCTGATCAACCTGCTGTATGACGCCCAGATCAGCCTGCACCAGCCGCCCAAAAGCTTTATCAATATTTGAAGCCATCGCTCGTATGGCCTGAACCCCACTGTGTATATGAACCTGCCTGGCCTTGAGGACAACAATATGAAATACCGCCTGGGCGACGCCCGTGTCGAAACCCACCCGCAAAGCTGGGTCGCACCCAATGCCACGCTGGTGGGCAAGGTCAAGCTGGAGGAGGGGGCCAACGTCTGGTTCAACGCGGTGCTGCGTGGCGACAACGAGCTGATCCTGATCGGCAGGAACAGCAACGTGCAGGATGGCACGGTGATGCATACCGACATGGGCTTTCCGCTGACCATCGGCACCGGCGTGACCATTGGCCACAACGCCATGCTGCATGGCTGCACCGTCGGCGACTACAGCCTGATCGGCATCAATGCGGTGATTCTCAACGGCGCGAAGATCGGCAAGAACTGCATCATCGGCGCCAACTCGCTGATCGGTGAAGGCAAAGAGATCCCCGACGGTTCGCTGGTGATGGGCTCGCCGGGCAAGGTGGTCCGTGAACTGACCGAGCAGCAGAAGAAGATGCTCGAAGCCAGCGCCGCGCACTATGTGCATAATTCCCAGCGTTACGCCCGCGATCTGGCCGAGCAAGAACAATGACCGAACCCGAAAAACCCGTCCGTTCGCCCTGCGTGAGCATTTGCGCGCTGGACGATGACGATATCTGCACCGGTTGCCAGCGCACGGTGAGCGAGATCACCCGTTGGAGCCGCATGGACAACGCCGAGCGCCGTGAGGTGCTGGCGCTGTGTCATGAGCGCGCCAAGTCCAGCGGGGTGCTGTGGATGATCGGCACCCAGTCCGGCTAGACGGCTATCTCGGGCCAGCCCCCGTCTGGCCCATCCCATCCGCCTGAAGTACCCTGTGCGCCTTACTGACAGGTACTTTTCGCCCCATGCTCTTCCTGATCGCCTATATCGGCAGTGTCGTACTGATCAACTACGCTTTTTCTACCGCTCCGCACCTGGACATCATCTGGTCGGCCTGGGGCGGGCTGGTGTTCGTCCTGCGGGACATGGTGCAAACCCGCTTCGGTCATGGCGCGCTCGTCGCCATGCTGGTGGCGCTGGTACTGTCCTACGTGACCTCCGAGCCGGCCATTGCCCTGGCCAGCGCCACGGCGTTCGCGGTCTCCGAGTGCATCGACTGGCTGGTGTTCAGTATCACCAAGCGCCCACTGCACGACCGCCTGTGGATAAGTTCGGCGTTGAGCATTCCCCTGGACACCTTTATCTTTTTCGGCCTGATCGATGCGTTGACCCCGGGCGTGATCCTCACCGCGCTGGGGTCGAAGTTCGCCGGCGTGACCGTGGTCTGGCTGGCCATGGCCTGGCGTTTGCGCAAGGCGGCGTGCGCCAGCTGAGGCCAAAGCGCGCGGTTCATGTAAAATGCCGCGCTTTCTTCCCCATGGGCCGCCCGCCTGGTGCGCGACCCTCGATGATCCGCTCCTTTTTGAGGACTTTCAGATGACCCGTATCGGAACTCCATTGTCGCCAACCGCGACCCGCGTTTTGCTGTGTGGCTGTGGTGAGTTGGGCAAGGAAGTGGTGATCGAGCTGCAACGCCTGGGCGTTGAGGTGATTGCCGTGGATCGCTACGCCAATGCGCCGGCGATGCAGGTCGCCCATCGCAGCCATGTGATCAACATGCTCGACGGTGCCGCGCTGCGTGCAGTGATCGAGGCGGAGAAGCCGCACTTCATCGTGCCGGAGATCGAAGCCATCGCCACCGCCACCCTGGTGGAGCTGGAGTCCGAAGGGTTCACCGTGATCCCGACCGCCCGGGCCGCCCAGTTGACCATGAACCGTGAAGGCATCCGTCGCCTGGCCGCCGAAGAACTGGACCTGCCGACCTCGCCTTACCACTTCGCCGACACCTTCGAAGACTACCGCAAGGCGGTGGACGACCTGGGCTTCCCTTGCGTGGTCAAGCCGGTGATGAGTTCCTCGGGCAAGGGCCAGAGCCTGCTGCGCAGCGTCGACGACGTGCAGAAAGCCTGGGACTACGCCCAGGAAGGCGGGCGTGCCGGCAAGGGCCGGGTGATCATCGAAGGTTTCATCGATTTCGATTACGAAATCACTCTGCTGACCGTGCGCCACGTTGGCGGCACCACCTTCTGCGCGCCGGTCGGCCACCGTCAGGAGAAGGGCGATTATCAGGAGTCCTGGCAGCCCCAGGCCATGAGCCCGAAAGCCCTGGCCGAGTCCGAGCGCGTGGCCAAGGCCGTGACCGAGGCCCTGGGTGGCCGTGGCCTGTTCGGCGTCGAGCTGTTCATCAAGGGCGACCAGGTCTGGTTCAGCGAAGTGTCGCCGCGTCCCCATGACACCGGCCTGGTGACCCTGATTTCCCAGGACCTGTCGCAGTTCGCCCTGCATGCGCGGGCGATTCTCGGCCTGCCGATCCCGTTGATCCGTCAGTTCGGCCCGTCGGCTTCGGCGGTGATCCTGGTGGAAGGCCAGTCGACCCAGACCGCTTTCGCCAACCTGGGCGCGGCCCTGAGCGAGCCGGATACGGCCCTGCGCCTGTTCGGCAAGCCCGAAGTCAACGGCCAGCGCCGCATGGGCGTGGCCCTGGCGCGCGACGAGTCGATCGAGGCCGCGCGGGCCAAGGCGACCCGCGCTTCCCAGGCGGTCGTTGTAGAGCTGTAAAAAACATCGCGGGCAAGTCGGATCGCCGCCCGCTCGCTCCTACAAGGGTTGCGCTGAACCTGTAGGAGCGAGCTTGCTCGCGAAGCACTCTTTTCAGGCGACCTGGTTCAGGTCGTTATTGCGCGTTTCCTTCAGGCACAGCACAGCGATCAGGCTGAGTACCGCTGCCGCCGACACATAGCCGCCAACCCAACTCAATCCCCCCATCGCCACCAGCTTCTGGGCGAAGAACGGTGCCGCCGAGGCGCCGACAATGCCGCCCAGGTTATAGGCCGCCGATGCGCCGGTATAACGCACGTGGGTCGGGAACAGCTCGGGCAGCAGGGCGCCCATCGGGGCGAAGGTCACGCCCATCAGGAACAGCTCGATGCACAGGAACAGCGCCACGCCCCAGGTCGAGCCCTGGGTCAGCAGCGGTTCCATGGTGAAGCCGGAGAGAATCGCCAGCAGGCCGCCGATGATCAGCACCGGCTTGCGTCCATAGCGGTCGCTGGCCCAGGCCGACAGCGGCGTGGCCGCGGCCATGAACAGCACCGCGAAGCACAGCAGGCCGAGGAAGGTTTCGCGGCTGTAGCCGAGGGTCGCGACGCCGTAGCTCAACGAGAACACCGTCGAGATGTAAAACAGCGCATAGCACACCACCATTGCCGCGGCGCCCAGCAGCACTGGCAGCCAGTACTGGCTGAACAGCTCGACCAGCGGCATCTTGACCCGTTCCTGGCGGGCGATGGCGTTGGCGAAGACCGGGGTTTCATGTAGTTTCAGGCGCACATACAGGCCGACCAGCACCAGCGCGGCGCTGAGCAGGAACGGAATCCGCCAGCCCCAGGAGCGGAACTGTTCGTCGCTCAGGCTCATGGCCAGGGTCAGGAACAGACCGTTGGCCGCGAGAAAACCGATTGATGGTCCCAACTGCGGGAACATGCCGAACCAGGCGCGTTTGCCTTTGGGCGCATTTTCCGTGGCGAGCAGCGCGGCGCCGCCCCATTCGCCGCCCAGCCCCAGGCCCTGGCCGAAGCGCAGCAGGCACAGCAGGATCGGGGCCCAGGCGCCAATGCTGTCATAGCCGGGCAGCACGCCGATCAGCGTGGTGCACACACCCATCAGCAGCAGCGATGCCACCAGGGTCGACTTACGGCCGATCCGGTCGCCGAAGTGGCCGAACAGCGCCGAGCCCAGGGGGCGGGCGAGAAAAGCGATACCGAAGGTCAGGAAGGCCGAGAGCATCTGGGCGGTGCCGGACGTCTGCGGAAAGAATACCGGGCCGATCACCAGCGCGGCGGCGGTGGCATACACGTAGAAGTCGTAGAACTCGATGGCGGTGCCGATAAAGCTGGCGGTGGCCACGCGGCTGGCGGAGTTGGTCGGCTGGGCAGGCACGGAGGCGCTGTAAGTGGTGCTGGTCGTCATGCGGTTATCCCTGACAGTCATGTGCTCCATGGGAGCGAATTATTATGGTCGAACACCCAGGGATGTGGGTTTGGCGCGGGCGCGGCTCGGGGTGGGAGCGAAGCCTGCCAGAAGCGGGCGGAGCAGGGCAGAAGCCGCTGGGTGCGGGTAGCACGCGGGTGCTGCGGGGCTTGGGTAAGCGGATCGATTATAGGAAGGCCCCTAACGATCAAACAAGCGGGACTTGCCGTAGCCCTGTAGCCGCTGGCGCAGCCTGCGTTCGACGGCGTAGCCGGCGTAAGCGGTGCATCAGGCGGAATACGGATACAGGGTTTGCGACCGCGTTGCGGTCGATCGCAGCCTCGCGGGCTCGGCAGCGGCTACAGGGTCACGATTACAGGGCGGGAGCGGTGAGCGGCTTGGTGTGCCAGATCAGCACGCGACTGACCCGGTTGTCCTCGGTTTCGAGGATTTCCAGGCGGTAGCGGCCGATCTTCAGGCAAACGGCGCTGTCGGGGATAGTCTCCAACGCTTCGGTGACCAGGCCGTTGAGGGTTTTCGGGCCGTCGCAGGGCAGGTGCCAGCCCAGGCTCTTGTTCAACTCGCGAATCGAGGCCGCGCCTTCGATCACGAAACGTCCGTCGGCCTGGGGATGGATATGCGGGTTGTCGAGGCTGTGCTCGCTTTCGAATTCGCCGACGATTTCTTCGAGGATGTCTTCCAGGGTGACGATGCCCAGCACTTCGCCGTACTCGTCCACCACCATGCCCAGGCGGCGCTGCTGCTTGTGGAAGTTCAGCAGTTGCAACTGCAGCGGGGTGCTTTCCGGCACGAAGTAAGGTTCGTGGCAGGCCGCCAGCAGCGCCTCCTGGGTCAGGCTGGCATCCGGCAGCAGGTGACGGATCTGGCGGGTGTTGAGGACCGCCTCGACCTGGTTGATATCGCTGTGGAACACCGGCAGGCGGGTGCGCTTGGACAGGCGCAGCTGTTCGATGATGTCGGCGATGGGGTCGTCGAGGTTGATCCCGTCGATCTCGCTGCGCGGCACCAGGATGTCATTGACGGTGATGTTGTCCAAGGCATGGATGCCCGACACCGGGTGCGGCCGGCCGTTGGCATGTTCTTCGGCGTCGTCCGGGTCGACAGCCTGCTCGTCTTCGCTCTGCTTGACGGCGCCGGCCTTGCGGGTGAAGGGGCGCAGCAACAGCTGGCTGATGCTGTGGAGCAGCCAGGCCGCCGGGTAGATGATCTTCAGCGGCACGCCCAGCAGGGTATTGCCCAGGCTGAGGATCGCATCCGGATAACGGGTGGCCAGGGTGCGCGGGAGGTAGTCGGCGAGTACCAGCAACACGCTGGTGGCGATCAGGCAGGCCAGCCAGGGGCCGTTTTCCGCCCACTGCAGGAGCGCCAGCAAGGTACTGATGATGACCGCCAGCACCCGGCACAGGGTGTTGCAGAGAATCAGGCTGTCGCGCGGGAAGCTCAGGCGCGCCAGCGGTTTGTCGCCGGAGCGCGAAGCGGTGCGCAGGGTCAGCAGGTGTTGCTGGGCGGCTTCGATGGCGGTGAACAGCCCCGACCACAGCACCAGCAAGGCCAGGACCACGAGCATTGGCTCTATGGGCAGGTTGTCCATTATCGCCGCTCGTCAGATATGCAGGATGTATTCACGGACCAGCTTGCTGCCGAAGTACGCCAGCATCAGCAGGCAGAAGCCGGCCAGGGTCCAGCGAATCGCCTTGTGTCCGCGCCAGCCGAGGCGGTTGCGGCCCCACAGCAGCACGCTGAACACCACCCAGGCCAGGCAGGCCAGCAGGGTCTTGTGCACCAGGTGCTGGGCGAACAGGTTCTCGACGAACAGCCAGCCGGAGATCAGCGACAGCGAAAGCAGGGTCCAGCCGGCCCAGAGGAAGCCGAACAGCAGGCTTTCCATGGTCTGCAGCGGCGGAAAGTTCTTGATCAGCCCGGACGGGTGCTTGTGCTTGAGCTGGTGGTCCTGCACCAGCAGCAACAGGGCCTGGAACACGGCGATGGTGAACATGCCGTAGGCGAGGATCGACAGCAGGATATGGGCGAGGATGCCTGGCTCTTCGTCGATCACCGGCACCGTGCCGGTGGGCACGAACTGCGCCAGCAGCACGGTCAGCGCCCCCAGCGGAAACAGCAGGACCAGCAGGTTCTCCACCGGAATGCGCGAACAGGCCAGCAGGGTCAGGGCAATCACCGCGGCGGCGATCAGGCTGGCGGCGCTGAAGAAGTCTAGGCCCAGGCCCACGGGCGTCATCAGGTGGGTCAGGAGGCTGGCGCTGTGGGCGAGCAGGGCAAGGATGCCGAGCGAGACCAGCAGGCGCTTGTTCGTCTTGGCGGCTTGAGCCAGACGAGTGCCTTGATAGAGGGTCGCAGCGGCATAGAGGCAGGCGGCGGCGAGGGTGGTTAGCAAGCTGGGTGACAAGGGGAGCATAAATCCTGTTAGGCAAGCCCGAAAGTCGTTGAGTTTGGCATAGAACCGCCATCACACGAAAGACCGTGCAACCAGACGGCGGCTGTGCGTCGCACGCAGTCTTCGCTATAATCCGCGACCTGCCCACGGAGCACCTCTTTATATAGGGGCCCCGAGCCGCCATTACCTCGGTCTACTTAGGGCCTGAAAGGATCGCGCATGTTTGAAAACCTAACCGACCGTCTCTCGCAGACGCTGCGCCATGTCACCGGCAAGGCCAAGCTGACCGAGGACAACATTAAAGACACCCTGCGCGAAGTGCGCATGGCGTTGCTCGAAGCCGACGTCGCCCTGCCGGTGGTCAAGGACTTCGTCAACTCGGTGAAGGAACGTGCGGTCGGCACTGAAGTGTCGCGCAGCCTGACCCCGGGCCAGGCATTCGTGAAGATCGTCCAGGCCGAACTCGAAAGCCTGATGGGCGCGGCCAACGAAGATTTGAACCTGAGCGCCGTGCCGCCTGCCGTCGTGCTGATGGCCGGTTTGCAGGGCGCCGGTAAGACCACCACCGCCGGCAAGCTCGCGCGCTTCCTTAAAGAGCGCAAGAAGAAGAGCGTGATGGTGGTATCCGCCGACGTTTACCGTCCGGCGGCGATCAAGCAGCTCGAAACCCTGGCCAACGACATTGGCGTGACCTTCTTCCCGTCCGACCTGAGCCAGAAGCCGGTCGCGATTGCCGAAGCGGCTATTAAAGAAGCCAAGCTCAAGTTCATTGACGTGGTCATCGTAGACACCGCCGGTCGTCTGCACATCGACGCCGACATGATGGACGAGATCCAGGCGTTGCACGCGGCGGTCAAGCCGGTGGAAACCCTGTTCGTGGTCGACGCCATGACCGGCCAGGACGCTGCCAACACGGCCAAGGCCTTTGGCGACGCACTGCCGCTGACCGGCGTGATCCTGACCAAGGTCGACGGCGATGCCCGTGGCGGTGCCGCGCTGTCGGTGCGTGCGATCACCGGCAAGCCGATCAAGTTCATCGGTATGGGCGAGAAGAGCGAAGCGCTCGAACCGTTCCACCCTGAGCGTATCGCTTCGCGCATCCTCGGCATGGGCGACGTGCTCAGCCTGATCGAGCAGGCCGAACAGACCCTCGACAAGGAAAAAGCCGACAAGCTGGCGAAAAAGCTGAAAAAAGGCAAAGGCTTCGACCTCGAAGACTTCCGCGACCAGCTGCAACAGATGAAGAACATGGGCGGCCTCGGTGGCCTGATGGACAAGTTGCCGAATATCGGTGGCGTGAACCTGGCGCAAATGGGCAATGCCCAGGGCGCGGCCGAGAAGCAGTTCAAGCAGATGGAAGCCATCATCAACTCCATGACCCCGGCCGAGCGCCGCGACCCCGAGCTGATCAGCGGTTCGCGCAAGCGTCGGATCGCCATGGGCTCCGGCACCCAGGTGCAGGACATCGGTCGCTTGATCAAGCAGCACAAGCAGATGCAGAAGATGATGAAGAAATTCTCCGCCAAGGGCGGAATGGCGAAAATGATGCGCGGCATGGGCGGAATGTTGCCCGGCGGCGGCATGCCGAAGATCTGAAGAATCCGCGCCGGCAGCCATGCCGGCGTTTCCCGCGGGGACGCGGGACCTCCAGCAAACCCGCGTTTGGCGGGAGCTGACTCGCCGTTGTTGCCAACGGCCCTATAGCAAATCTGGATGGCAGCCGGTAGGCGCCGGAAAAAGTCATTTGCAAAAGTCCGGATATTCCTTAGAATATGCGGCCTTTCGGGCACCCATGCCCGCTGTGCATTTAGATTTGCAGCACCGACTACAGGAACGATGTTCACATGCTAACAATCCGTCTTGCCCTTGGCGGCTCCAAAAAGCGCCCGTTTTACCACTTGACCGTGACCGACAGCCGCAACCCACGCGACGGTTCGCACAAAGAACAAGTTGGCTTCTTCAACCCGATCGCTCGTGGTCAAGAAGTCCGCCTGTCCGTGAACCAAGAGCGCGTAGCCTACTGGCTGAGCGTTGGTGCACAACCGTCTGAGCGCGTTGCTCAGCTGTTGAAGGAATCGGCTAAGGCTGCAGCCTGAACCCTATGAACGCGACGCCTGCTCCTGCTGATGATTTGATCGTTATCGGCAAAATCTACTCTGTTCACGGCGTTCGCGGCGAAGTGAAGGTTTATTCCTTTACTGATCCGATTAAAAACCTGTTGGATTACAAAACCTGGACGCTCAAGCGCGAAGGTAGCGTGAAACAGGTTGAGCTGGTCAGCGGACGTGGGAATGAAAAATTCCTGGTCGCAAAGCTCAAGGGTCTCGATGATCGTGAAGAAGCGCGTCTTCTGGCCGGTTATGAGATCTGCGTGCCGCGCAACCTGTTCCCTGAACTGACCGACGGCGAGTACTACTGGTACCAGCTGCAAGGTCTCAAGGTCATCGACACTCACGGACAACTGTTCGGGAAGATCGATCACCTGCTGGAGACCGGCTCGAACGATGTAATGGTGGTCAAGCCTTGCGCTGGCAGCCTGGATGATCGCGAACGCCTGTTGCCCTATACCGAGCAATGCGTGTTGGCCGTCGACCTGGCAGCGGGCGAGATGAAGGTGGATTGGGACGCGGACTTCTGAACGTGGCTAGCCTGCGCGTAGAAGTGATCAGTTTGTTTCCCGAGATGTTTTCCGCCATCAGCGACTACGGCATAACCAGCCGCGCGGTGAAACAGGGGCTCTTGCAGCTGACCTGTTGGAATCCGCGAGACTACACCACGGATCGACATCACACTGTGGACGATCGCCCATTTGGCGGTGGCCCGGGCATGGTGATGAAGATCAAGCCCCTGGAAGATGCTCTGGTTCAGGCCAGGCAGGCAGCCGGGGAGGGCGCGAAGGTGATTTACCTGTCGCCCCAAGGCCGCAAACTGACTCAGTCGGCGGTACGCGAGTTGGCGAATGAGGATGCATTGATCCTGATTGCCGGTCGTTATGAAGGCATTGACGAGCGTTTTATTGAAGCTCATGTCGATGAAGAGTGGTCGATTGGCGACTATGTACTCTCCGGTGGCGAGCTGCCGGCGATGGTCCTGATTGATGCGGTTACGCGACTGCTGCCCGGAGCTTTAGGGCATGCGGATTCCGCGGAGGAGGATTCCTTCACGGATGGTCTGCTGGATTGCCCGCACTATACCCGACCGGAGGTGTATGCGGATCAGCGTGTTCCCGACGTGTTGCTAAGTGGCAACCACGCACACATCCGGCGTTGGCGTTTACAGCAGTCCCTTGGTCGGACCTATGAACGACGCGCCGATCTTCTGGAAAGCCGCTCGCTTTCTGGAGAAGAGAAGAAGCTGCTCGAGGAATACATCCGCGAGCGGGACGATAGTTAACAACGTATCGATGGTAGATCCGACGATTTACCTTAGGAGCACAGCATGACCAACAAAATCATCCTTGCACTCGAAGCAGAGCAGATGACCAAAGAGATCCCAGCCTTTGCCCCGGGCGACACCATTGTCGTTCAGGTGAAAGTGAAGGAAGGCGATCGTTCCCGTCTGCAAGCGTTCGAAGGCGTTGTAATCGCCAAGCGTAACCGCGGCGTGAACAGTGCATTCACCGTTCGTAAAATCTCCAACGGTGTTGGCGTAGAGCGTACTTTCCAGACCTACAGCCCGCAAATCGACAGCATGGCTGTCAAGCGTCGCGGTGACGTACGTAAAGCCAAGCTGTACTACCTGCGCGACCTGTCGGGTAAAGCAGCTCGCATCAAGGAAAAACTGGTTTAAGTCCAGCTTCCGATGCAGAAAAAAGCAGCCTACGGGCTGCTTTTTTGTTGCCCGTCATTTATCCCCGAATTGTGTTTCAGGCAGTAGAACCATGAGCCCCCGCGAGCAAGAAATCCAACGCCGGACCGAGCTGTCGGTGACCCGCGTGACCAAGGCGGTATTCCCGTCGACCACCAACCACCACAACACCCTGTTCGGCGGCACGGCGCTGGCCTGGATGGACGAAGTGTCGTTCATCGCCGCGACCCGTTTCTGCCGGCTGCCGCTGGTGACCGTGTCCACCGACCGTATCGACTTCAATCACCCGATTGCCGCCGGATCCATCGTCGAGCTGGTGGGACGGGTGGTGAAGGTCGGCAATACCAGCCTCAAGGTCGAGGTTGAGGTGTTCGTCGAGAGCATGAGCTGCGATGGGCGAGAGAAGGCCATCCACGGCCTGTTCAGCTTTGTCGCCATCGATGACGACAAGCGCCCGGTACCGGTGCTGCCGGGGTTTGTCGACTGATCGCGAGCAAGCCTCGCTCTTGCGGGATTTCACCGTTCTGTAGGAGCGAGGCTTGCCCGCGATGGGCTATCAGGCCGCCGTATCCTTCTGAATCAACGCCACCAGGGTCCAGCCCGCGGAGGGCTTGAGGGCGCTGCCTGGCGTCAGCACATGCACCCAGCCGCTGTTGTCGCGAGCGAACAGCAGGGTCGCCCGCTCACCATGCAGCGCCTGGTAATCCTCCCAGCCAAAACCTTCGGTCAGGTTGGTGCTGTACAGCTCCGCACCCTGTCCCAGCAGACTGGCCAGTTTGCTGTAGGACAGCGTCTCGTTACCCAGCAGGTGCCCGCGATGTTCATGGCTGGCCCGGTGCTTGTCGGTGCGCCGGCTTTCCTGGCTGTTGGCCAGGCCGAACAGGCGCTGATGGCCGAAGTCGTGGCGAAAACGCATGGAGGCCAGGGTGTTCAATTCGCCGGAGGGCGACAGCGCCAGCAGATGGCCAAGCCCCACCAGGTCCAGATGGGCATCGGCGTGTTGCGATGCCGGGTTGCCGAAGTAGGTCGGCAGGCCGTCCATGCGCGCGGCCCGGATGTTCTCCCAGCTCGAATCGGTCAGCAGCACGCGGCTGCCCAGTTGTTGCAGAGCCTTGCCGATGGCTCGCGCCGGGGCGTTCGCACCGACGATCAGGAAGCCGCTCGGTGCCGGTTCCGCGACCTTCAGCAGACGTGCCAGCGGCCGCGCGGTGGCACTTTGCAGCACCACGGTGCCGATGATCACGGCAAAGGTCAGCGGCACCAGCAGCAGCGCCCCTTCATGACCAGCCTGGTCCAGGCGAATGGCGAAGATCGCCGAGACCGCCGCGGCAACGATGCCTCGGGGCGCGATCCAGGCCAGCAGGGCCCGCTCGCGCCAGCTCAGGTTCGAACCAGCGGTGGACAGCAGCACGTTCAAGGGCCGGGCGATGAACTGGATCACCAGCAGCAGAATCAACACCAGCGGCCCCAGGGCGATCAGGGCGTTGAGGTCCAGGCGCGCCGCCAGCAGGATGAACAGCCCGGAAATCAGCAGCACGCTGAGGTTTTCCTTGAAATGCAGGATGTGCCGGACGTCGACGTCCTTCATGTTGGCCATCCACATGCCCATCAGGGTCACGGCCAGCAGGCCGGACTCATGCATCACCTGGTTGGCGCCGATGAAGATGCCCAGCACCGCCGCCAGCGTGGCCAGGTTGTGCAGGTATTCCGGCAGCCACTGGCGGCGCATGATGGTCCCCAGCACCCAGCCGCCGACGATGCCGAACAGGCTGCCGCAGAGGATTACCCCGCCGAAGGTCATCAGGCTGTGCTGCAGGCCCTGGCCCTCGGCGCTGGCGATGATGAAGCTGTAGACCACCACCGCCAGCAGGGCACCGATCGGGTCGATGACGATGCCTTCCCAGCGCAGGATGTTGGCGATTGACGCCTTGGGCCGCACCACCCGCAGCATGGGCACGATCACGGTGGGCCCGGTGACCAGGGTCAGGGTGCCGAACAGCAGCGCCAGCAGCCAGTCGAAGCCCAGCAGCCAGTGGGTGGCCAGGGTGATCACCGCCCAGGTCGAAAGGGCGCCGATGGTCACCAGCCGGTGCACCACCTTGCCGATCTCGCGCCACTCCGACAGGTGCAGGGTCAGGCTGCCTTCAAACAGGATCAAGGCCACCGCCAGCGACACCAGTGGCATCAGCAGCGGTCCGAACAGTTCCTGCGGGTCGAGCCAGCCCAGGACCGGGCCGGCGAGAATGCCGCTCAACAGCAGGAACAGAATGGCCGGCAGTTTCAGGCGCCAGGCCAGCCATTGGCAGCCCACTGCCGCCACGCCTATGCCGCCAAAGGCCAACAGAATCTGTTGTTCGTTCATTGAAGCTCCCTGTTCCTTGAAATAGCGGGCTATGAAAGACTAGCGACCCTCTGCACAGTTCACTATTTATTTGCGCCCGGCCTCAAGGCCGCGCCTTTCGAGTATTTATGCCTGCCATCGACCATCCCCTGATAGACCGTTTCCTCGATGCGCTATGGCTGGAAAAGGGTCTTTCGGACAACACCCGCGAGGCTTATCGCAGTGACCTGGCGTTGTTCAACGGCTGGCTACAGGAAAAGGGACTGGAGCTGGTAAATGCCGGTCGCGAGCTGATTCTCGACCACCTCGCCTGGCGGGTGGAGCAGGCCTACAAGCCACGCTCGACCGCGCGTTTTCTCTCCGGGGTGCGCGGCTTCTATCGTTACCTGCTGCGGGAAAAGCTGATTGCCGTGGATCCCACGCTGCAAGTTGACATGCCGCAGTTGGGGCGGCCGTTGCCCAAGTCTTTGTCGGAGGCCGATGTCGAGGCCCTGCTGGCCGCTCCCGACCTCAGCGAGGCCATCGGCCAGCGCGATCGCGCCATGCTTGAAGTCCTGTATGCCTGCGGCCTGCGGGTCACCGAGCTGATCAGCCTGACCCTGGAGCAGGTCAACCTGCGCCAGGGTGTGTTGCGGGTGATGGGCAAGGGCAGCAAGGAGCGCCTGGTGCCGATGGGCGAGGAAGCGATTGTCTGGGTCGAGCGCTACATGCGCGATGCCCGTGGCGAGCTGCTCGGCGGGCGGCCCAGCGATGTGCTGTTCCCCAGCCAGCGCGGCGAGCAGATGACCCGGCAGACCTTCTGGCACCGGATCAAGCATCAGGCCAAGGTCGCCGGGATCGGCAAGTCGCTGTCGCCGCACACCTTGCGACATGCCTTCGCCACCCATCTGCTCAACCACGGTGCCGACCTGCGGGTAGTGCAGATGCTGCTTGGCCACAGCGACCTGTCGACCACCCAGATCTACACCCATGTCGCCCGGGCCCGTTTGCAGGAGCTGCATGCCAAGCACCATCCTCGCGGTTGAGTGAGGTGTCGGTCGCCGCGAACACCGGCTGCGGCGACCCGGGAGCGGTTCTGCGCTGATCGGCAAATGACCGGCTTGGCTCAGCGGGAGCCCGCCAGGCGGGCCTTATGTGGTAGGCTTTGCCGGTTTACAAAGTGGGCCGTTATGACCCGGTGTTCCAGTACGGGCGTTCTGACCGTCCCATTTGTCCGCCTTCAGGAGTTCCCAATGCGCGTGACCCAGATAATCGCCGCCGCAGCCATTGCGTTGGCCAGTACCTTTGTTATGGCCGATGACGCCGCCGAAAAAGCGATTCGTAAAAGCCTCCAGGGCCTGCAGCTCGAAGTCCCGGTAGAAAGCATCAGCGCCAGCCCGCTGCCCGGTGTCTATGAAGTCAAGCTCAAGGGCAGCCGCGTGCTGTACGCCAGCGCCGACGGCCAGTTCGTGATGCAGGGCTACCTGTTCCAGCTCAAGGACGGCAAGCCGGTCAACCTGACCGAAAAGACCGAGCGCCTGGGCGTGGCCAAGCTGATCAACGCCATTCCGGTCGCTGAAACCGTGGTCTACCCGGCCATCGGCGAAACCAAGACCCACATCACCGTCTTCACCGACACCACCTGCCCGTACTGCCACAAGCTGCACGCCGAAGTGCCCGAGCTGAACAAGATGGGCGTGGAAGTGCGTTACGTTGCCTTCCCGCGCCAGGGCCTGGGTTCGCCGGGCGACGAGCAATTGCAGGCGGTCTGGTGCTCGGCCGACAAGAAAGCGGCCATGGACAAGATGGTCGATGGCAAGGAAATCAAGGCCGCCAAGTGCGCCAACCCGGTTTCCAAGCAATTCGCCCTGGGCCAGTCGATCGGGGTGAACGGCACGCCGGCCATCGTTTTGGCCGACGGCCAAGTGATTCCGGGCTACCAGCCTGCGCCACAAGTCGCCAAACTGGCGCTGGGCGCGAAATAATCCTGCGTCGTCGAGCCTTTGACGATCATGGCGCGGCGGTTGTGGCCGACGCGTCATTAATAGAGAGCCGTGTGGTTTGCGGCTGTTTTCCACGGCCGACCTAGTGTCGGCCGTTTCATGGGGAGTTCAGAGTGAATCCGGTCAAAGTGGGCATCTGTGGGCTGGGTACCGTCGGTGGCGGTACCTTCAATGTACTTCAGCGTAACGCCGAGGAAATTGCTCGTCGTGCCGGGCGTGGAATCGAAGTGGCACAAATTGCCATGCGCACGCCAAAGCCTCAGTTCCAAACGACCGGTATTGCGATTACCAACGATGTGTTCGAAGTGGCCACGAACCCTGAGATCGACATCGTCATAGAGCTGATGGGCGGCTATACCGTTGCCCGCGAGCTGGTACTCAAGGCCATCGAGCATGGTAAACATGTGGTCACCGCCAACAAGGCGCTTATCGCCGTACACGGTAACGAAATTTTCGCCAAGGCCCGTGAGAAGGGTGTGATCGTAGCGTTCGAGGCCGCCGTGGCGGGTGGTATTCCAGTCATCAAGGCGATCCGCGAAGGCCTGTCGGCCAACCGTATCAACTGGGTGGCCGGGATCATCAACGGCACTGGCAACTTCATCCTCACCGAAATGCGCGAGAAGGGTCGCACCTTCGAAGACGTGCTGGTCGAGGCCCAGGCCCTGGGTTACGCCGAAGCCGACCCGACCTTCGACGTCGAAGGCATCGACGCCGCGCACAAGCTGACCATCCTGGCGTCCATCGCCTTTGGTATCCCGCTGCAGTTCGACAAGGCCTACACCGAAGGCATCACCAAGCTGACCACCGCCGACGTGAACTACGCCGAGGCCCTGGGCTATCGCATCAAGCACCTGGGCGTGGCCCGCCGCACCGATGCCGGTATCGAGCTGCGCGTGCACCCGACGCTGATCCCGGCCGATCGCCTGATCGCCAACGTCAATGGCGTGTTCAACGCGGTGATGGTCAACGGCGACGCCGTCGGCTCCACCCTGTACTACGGCGCCGGTGCCGGCATGGAGCCGACCGCTTCGTCGGTGATCGCCGACCTGGTGGACGTGGTTCGCGCCATGACCAGCGACCCGGAGAACCGTGTGCCGCACCTGGCCTTCCAGCCGGACTCGCTGTCGGCGCACCCGATCCTGCCGATCGAGGCCTGCGAAAGCGCCTACTACCTGCGGATCCAGGCCAAGGATCACCCGGGCGTACTGGCCCAGGTGGCGAGCATCCTGTCCGAGCGCGGCATCAACATCGAGTCGATCATGCAGAAAGAGGTCGAAGAACACGACGGCCTGGTGCCGATGATCCTGCTGACCCACCGGGTGGTGGAACAGCGCATCAACGATGCGATCACCGCGCTGGAAGCCCTGCAGGGCGTGGTCGGTCCGGTCGTACGGATCCGCGTCGAGCACCTGAACTAATCCGCTTCGTTGCGGGAGCCCCGGCGGCTCCCGCTTGAGAACTCTTTTTAGAGGAGCCAGTCATGCGTTATATCAGCACCCGCGGCCAGGCACCGGCCCTGAATTTCGAAGACGTCCTGCTGGCCGGCCTGGCGAGCGATGGCGGCCTGTACGTACCGGAAAACCTGCCACGTTTCACCCAGGAGGAAATCGCTTCCTGGGCCGGCCTGCCGTATCACGAGCTGGCGTTCCGGGTGATGCGCCCGTTCGTCACCGGCAGCATCCCGGATGCCGACTTCAAGAAAATCCTTGAGGAAACCTACGGTGCGTTTTCCCATAACGCCATCGCCCCACTGCGCCAGCTCAACGGCAACGAGTGGGTTCTGGAGCTGTTCCACGGCCCGACCCTGGCGTTCAAGGACTTCGCCCTGCAACTGCTGGGTCGCCTGCTGGACTATGTGCTGGAGAAGCGCGGCGAACGCGTGGTGATCATCGGCGCCACTTCCGGCGATACCGGTTCGGCCGCCATCGAAGGCTGCAAGCGCTGCGACAACGTCGATATCTTCATCCTGCACCCGCACAACCGTGTGTCCGAAGTGCAGCGCCGGCAGATGACCACCATCTTCGGCGAGAATATCCACAACATCGCCATCGAAGGCAACTTCGACGACTGCCAGGAAATGGTCAAGGCCAGCTTCGCCGACCAGGGCTTCCTCAAGGGCACCCGCCTGGTGGCGGTGAACTCGATCAACTGGGCGCGGATCATGGCCCAGATCGTCTACTACTTCCACGCGGCCCTGCAGCTGGGCGGCCCGGCGCGTTCGGTGGCGTTCTCGGTGCCGACCGGCAACTTCGGCGATATCTTCGCCGGTTACCTGGCCCGCAACATGGGCCTGCCGATCAACCAGTTGATCGTCGCCACCAACCGCAACGACATCCTGCACCGCTTCATGAGCGGCAACCAGTACGTCAAGGAAACCCTGCACGCGACCCTGTCGCCGTCGATGGACATCATGGTCTCGTCGAACTTCGAGCGCCTGCTGTTCGACCTGCACGGTCGCAACGGTGCCGCGCTGGCCGGGCTGATGGACTCCTTCAAGCAGGGTGGCGGTTTCAGCGTTGAACAGGAGCGCTGGACCGAAGCGCGCAAGCTGTTCGACTCCCTGGCCGTGGACGACGCCCAGACCTGCGAGACCATCGCCGAAGTCTTCGCCCAGACTGGCGAAGTGCTCGACCCGCACACCGCGATCGGCGTCAAGGCCGCCCGTGAGTGCCGTCGCAGCCTGGACATCCCGATGGTGGTGCTGGGCACCGCGCACCCGGTGAAATTCCCAGAAGCGGTGGAACAGGCCGGGATCGGCAAGGCCCTGGAATTGCCGGCGCACCTGTCCGATCTGTTCGAGCGCGAAGAGCGTTGCACCGTCCTGGCCAACGACCTGAAGGCCGTCCAGGCCTTCGTCAGCCAGCACGGCAATCGCGGCAAACCGCTCTGATCGACTGACATCGATCGTCAACAAGGCC
The DNA here is from genome assembly GCF_059416085.1 of Pseudomonas sp. GW821-FHT09E12. Taxonomy (NCBI): domain Bacteria; kingdom Pseudomonadati; phylum Pseudomonadota; class Gammaproteobacteria; order Pseudomonadales; family Pseudomonadaceae; genus Pseudomonas; species Pseudomonas sp. GW821-FHT09E12. The sequence goes on from NZ_JBWKOM010000003.1 coordinate 397,176, forward strand.
CGTCTCTGACGGGCTTTGTCTTTTTATACAGGTTGTTTATCGCGGCGCGTCTTCCAAGGACAGAACTTAAGGCCAGAGCTCAAGGACAGAGCATCTAGAATAGGGCGGCGACGCGTCGAGGATCACCCACAGGATGCTTATGTTGCTGCGCCCGGTTTTGTGCACATTGATGGTTTTGGCGACGCTGGCCCTGGCCCCGTGCCTGATGGCGGCGCAGAACCTGCCCTTCAAGCTGGTGCCGGCCTTCGTCGAACTGGAGCCGCTCACCCTGGCCCCGGTCGAACGGCAATGGCTGGCGGGCCGTGGCACCTTGAAGGTGGGCATTTCGATCGATGACTACCAGCCGATCGACATCACGCGCGACCGCAATCGTTACCAGGGCATCAGCGCCGACTACCTGAGCCTGGTCGGCGAACGCCTGGGCATGCCCATGGAGGTGTTGGGGTTCTCCGAGCGCGAGCAAGCGGTCGAGGCGCTGCGCAATGGCACGATCGACATCCTCACCAGCGCCAACGGTTACGAGCGCGGGGTTGCCGGGCTGCACTTTTCCAGCGACTACATGCCCGACCGGGCGGTGGTGGTCGTACGCCGGGACGAGGCCCAGATCCCCGAGGACCTGGCCGGCAAGAAAGTGGTGCTGCTGGAAGGCTATGCGGACGCGAAGGTCGCCCACGCGGCTTATCCCCACAGCCAGATCATTCTCTCGCCCAATCTGTACAGCGGCCTGGAAGCGCTGAATCAGGGGGATGTCGATGCCTTTATCGGCAATGAAGTGATCGTCCGTGCCTACAAGGCGCTGCGTCCTTACCTGGGGTTGCAGGTCCGCACCGGCAGCCGGCTGCCGCCGATCGGCTTTGCCTTCGCCACACGCCAGAGCGACCCGTTGTTGAGCCGCCTGATCGAGCGAGCGCTGGAGAGCATCGACGATTCCACGGACCGGGAAATCCTGGCCCGCTGGACCACCGGGCTGGGCGCCAGCACCGGCGACGAGCGGATCAAGTTGAGCAAGGCGGAGCGTGCCTGGCTGCTTGAACATCAGCATGTGGTGGTGGCTTCCCAGCAGTACCCACCCTACGTGTTCAAGGACAAGGACGGCCAGTGGACCGGGCTGAACATCGACCTGCTCAACCGCATTTCGAGAATGACCGGCCTGCAGTTCATCCAGGAGGAAAGCTTTTCCACGACCCATACCCTGGACCTGCTGCTCAAGGGCCGGGCCCAGATGAACACCACCTTGTCGGCCAATGACGAGCGCTGCGGCTTCCTCGACTTCACCCACCCCTTTGGCGGTTCGGCCTGGGTGTTCGTGGTCCGCGCCGAGGACATCCAGCTCAACACCTTCAGCCAGTTGGCGGGCCGGGTGCTGGCGCTGCCGGCCAAGCATGCGCTGGAGGGCTACGTCCGGCAGAACTACCCGAAGGTCCGCCTGCGTTCGGTCGCTACCTACCAGGAGGCGCGGGCCCTGGTGGCCAATGGCGAGGCCGACGCGACCATCCAGAATGAAGTCGAGGTGCAGGGGTATCCGGCGAACGGGCTGCGCATCGGCCGCAGCGTCGAAGGCAAGTGGTCGGCCGACGAGTTGTCGGTGCGCCGGGACCAGCCCGAGCTGCTGAGCATTCTGAACAAGGCCCTGGAAGCCTTCCCGGTGGCCGAACTCAGTGCCATCCGCCTGAAGTGGCTGGGGGTGACGCCGGTGCCGGTACCCATGTGGCAGCGGGTGCCGGTGTGGATCTACTGGGTCACCTTCACCGCCATCCTGTTCGGCCTGCTGTCCCTGGCCTGGAACACCCGGCTCAAGGGGCAGATCCGCCAGCGCCTGCAAGCCGAGCAACGCCTCAACGACCAGGTGGCGTTCAAGCGCGCCTTGCTCGACGGTATCCCCAACCCGATCTTCGTCCGCGACCTGGCCGGGCGCCTGATCACCTGCAACAAAAGCTACGAAACCCAGACCGGCATGCGCCTGGAACAGATCAAGGGGCTGTGCCTGACCGAGCTGGATGTCTTGCCCGAGGCCACGGCCCGGCAGTTGCACCGCGAGTTCCTGGAGCAGCTGGAGTCCCAGGAGTCGGTGTTCGTCGACCGTCAGATCGAGTCCAGAAGGGGCCCGGTGCATGTCTATCAATGGACGGTGCCGTTCTACAGCGCCCAGGGTGAATTGCAGGGGTTGCTGGGGGGCTGGATCGATATCACCGAGCGCAAGCGCCTGGAGGAAGAGCTGCTGCAAGCGCGTCGCGCGGCGGATCAGGCGAACTACGCCAAGAGCGCCTTTCTCTCGACCATGAGCCACGAGATACGCACGCCGATGAACGCGATCATCGGTTTGCTGGAACTGGAAAAGGAACAGGCGCGCCTGCGCGGCATGCCGTTTTCCGATGCGCTGCGCGTGGCCTACCAATCGGCACAGGAGCTGGTCGGCCTGATGGGCGACAACCTCGATCTGGCCAAGATCGAGGCCGGGCACATGCAGCTGGCGCCGCAGACCGTGGCCCTGCGAGGCTTCTTCGAAGACATACAGCAATTGTTCGAGGTCACCGCGCGCAACAAGGGGCTGCACCTGACGCTGGCCTTCGACAAGGCGGCGGACGGCTTCTACTGGCTCGACCCGCTGCGCCTGCGCCAGGTGCTGCACAACCTGCTGAGCAATGCCCTGAAGTTCACCCAGGCCGGTGAGGTGCGGGTGTCCGTGGAGCGCCAGGCCGATGAACATGGCGCCGACCGTTTGTGCATCAGCGTGGCCGACACTGGGTCGGGCATCAGCCCCGAGAAGCAGGCGAGCCTGTTCGATCCGTTCATCCAGGCCCATCTGCAGACGACGCCGGAGCAGGGCGGCACCGGCCTAGGCCTGAGTATCTGCAAGCAACTGGTGGAGCTGATGGGCGGGCGCATTCTGCTGCAAAGCCAACCTGGCGCGGGAACCACCGTGACCCTTGAGCTTTACCCGGAACAGGTGGTCGAGGATTTCAGCCAGTCGCCCCAGGTGACCCGCGAGCGCCCGCAGAGCCGTCGCATGTCGGTGCTGGTGGTCGACGACGTACGCGCCAATCGCATGGTGCTCAGCCAGCAACTGATGTTCCTCGGGCACAAGGTGGTGGCGCTCGACAGCGCCGAGGCGGCGCTGGCGCGCTGGCAGGGCGAGGCGTTCGACCTGGTGATGACCGACTGCCACATGCCGGGCATGAGCGGTTATCAGCTGAGCGAAGCGATACGGCAGATCGAGGCCCGGGAAGGGCGTGACGCCTGCCCGCTGATCGGTTGCACGGCCAATGCCTTCGAGGATGAGCAGCAGCGCTGCGAGCAGGCCGGCATGGATGAACTGCTGGTCAAGCCGGTGACCCTGGACCGGCTGGCGCAGATGCTTGCGCGCTTCTTGCCGCCGCCGTCCTTCGACATCCAGACCCTGCGCACCATGACCCAGGCCGACGAGCCGATCCTGCAACGCATGCTGCGCGAGCTGTGGAGCAACCTGGGGCAGGAGCAGGCGGCCCTGGAATCGGCGGTGCTGGAGCAGGACTGGGCGCGTATCGGCGCGTCCACGCACCGCCTCAAAGGGGTGTGCTGCCTGATCGATGCGCTGCCGCTGGCCCAGGTCTGCATCGACCTGGAGGCCGTTGCCCGGGCCCGCTCGACGGCGGTGCTGGCGGAGCACTGGCTGCGCCTGAAGGAGGCCATCGGCTGCTTGCGCAGCGATATCGAGCCGCATCTGGGTAGCGATTAAGACTTGTCTTATGGGGCGGCCTGCCCGCTGCGATTAACGTACCGGCCCGCTGCGGATTCTCGCCGCTCTCGCCGTATCGGAGGTCGTTCCATGCACAGGTTGAAAGTGCTCGTTCTTGAAGACAATTCGTTCCAGTTGATGGCCCTGCACCAGATGCTCAACGCCAATGGCGTGTTCAACGTGTTGAATGCCGAAAGCGTTGCCGCCGCCCGGCAATCCCTGGACAGCAAGGGGCCGGTGGATATCGCCATCTGCGATCTGTACCTGGAGCAGGCCGATGGCCTGGAGCTGATTCGTTACCTGGCAGAGCAGCAACGGGCGAGGGCGCTGATCATTCTCAGCGACGCGCAAGCGGATGTCCGCGAAGGCGCCGCGGCCATGGCCCGGCAGCAGGGCCTGAATGTGCTGGGCTGCCTGCCCAAGCCGGCCTCGGTCACCCTGCTCAATGAACTGCTGGGCCTGTACCAGCAATGCTTCGAGCCTGGGCCGCAAGACTTGTCGCTGGCCCAGGTGCGCGAAACCCTGGCCCTGGATGTGTTCCAGCCGGAGGTGCCGACCGCCGAGGAAGGGCAGGCGGCGGTACTGCGCCATGGGGTCGCGCACTTCCAGCCGGTGGTCAGCCAGGACGGCGAGGTCCTGGGCGTCGAGGCGCTGGCGCGCTGGCAGCACCCGGAACACGGCTTGATGCTGCCTGCCGAGTTCCTGCCAGTGATCGAATTCGCCGGCCTGGAGGAAGCCTTCACCTGGCTCATGCTGGAGCAGGCCCTGCAATTGTCGGCCGGGGTGCGCCTGGTCATGGGCCGTTCGCTGGCGATCTCGGTGAATATCCCGGTGGGCATGCTGGAACTGCCGAACTTCGCGCGCCAGCTGGAAACCCTGCTACGGCGTTTTGAAGTGCCGGCACGCCTGCTGACCCTGGAAATCGTCGAGACCACCGAACTGGAAACCGATATCGCCCATGTGGAGGCCCTGCTGCGCCTGCGCATGATCGGCTGCAAGCTGTCGATTGGCGACTTCGGCACCGGCGGTACCAGCCTGCAGCGCCTGTTGGAATTGCCGTTCACCGAGCTGAAGATCCCGCCGGCCTTCGTCTGCGGGCTGGCTGGCGATGAGCGCAAGGCGGCCGTGGTGGCCGGCGCCATGAGCATGGCCCGGCGCATGTCGCTGGGCGTGGTGCTGGCGGGTATCGAGAGCGCCGCCGACTATCAGGCGGCCAAGAAGCTGGGGCAGGCGCGCCTGCAAGGCTGTTTCATCGCCGAGCCCATGAGCGCCGTCGCCGTGCGCCAGTGGATCGCCCGGCGCTTGCATGACGACCTCGACGAACAGGCCGGCTGAGCCGGGGCTCAGGCGAGCCCGTGTTCCTGCACGTAGATGTACAGCGCCGCGGCGCTGGACAGGCCGAGCTTGCGCATGGCGCTGACCTTCTGGGTGCTGACGGTCTTTTTGCTGCGGCTGAGCTTGGCGGCGATTTCCCCGACCGTCAGCCCGGCCGCCAGCAGGCGGATGACCTCGAGCTCGCGGGGCGACAGCTGTTCCCCGGACAACAAGCGATCCGGCCCGACCTCGCCCGCCAGGCTGAGAAGTTGCTGGATGGCCTGGGCGACAAACACCTTGTCGCGGCGCACATGGCTGATCGCCGCCGGCAGCTCGTCGGCCAGGCTGGCCTTGCTCAGCAGCCCCGAGACGCCCAGGTCGAGAATCGAACGGAACAGCCCGGCATTGTTGAGCATGGTCACCACCACGATCGGCAGCTGGGGATGATGCCGGCGCAATTGCTCGATCAGGCGCAGGCCATCGTTCTGCTGTTCGCCCGGCATCATGAAGTCGGTGACCAGTACGTCGCAGGGACAGCTTTGCAGCAGTTCGCCGAGGGCGGTCGGGGAGCTGGCTTCGCCGACGATCTCCAGGTGGTCGTCGCGCTCCAGGACGGCCCGCAGACCGATGAGGAAAATCGGGTGATCGTCGGCCAGGACGATCCGCAGTTTTTTATTGGACGTTTGATTCAAGACTCGCTCCGGTGAGAAGGCAGCATTTCGGACAGGCCCTGCAACCGGGCACCGCCATCGCTGCGCCGCCGGGCTTTGCCAACCGCTCGAGGAGAGGGCCCCCATGGCCACACCCCCACCTGCCAGAAAGACCTGCGCCAGGCCTGAAAATCCGCCTCGGGAGCAGGTCGCGATGCCGGTTCGGATCGACCCTCGGCGCTATTCCTGCCAACAGGCGGTATTGCGCTACAAGAAGGTCGAGGCGCTGATCGATCAGCCGGCTCCGTCGCGTTCGTTTCTGGTTTGAGTGCCGATTCTAGTCTGATCCGGGCTGTTTTTTATCTGTCATGTTTTGCGGGCATGCTGGATCGACTCAGGTCGGCAACCGCCAGCGGTTGCGAACTTTCTTCTCTGGGCGATGGTCACTTGAATGCCAGAAAGCTACCGGCATTGGTGTATTCGAGCCTTAATTCCAGCTATTGAGTGGTGATCGAGATGGAAAGTATCAGCCTATTGTTGGGTGAAGCTTTGAGCCCGTATCAGGTAACTCTGACCCCGCGCGCGCAGGGGGAATGCCTGGTGACCCTGAAGAATGCCTTGGGGGCCATCGTGGTCGAGCGCGAGTTCAGCCAGGCCCAGTTGACCGACAAGCGCCAGTTGACCGATGTCGTCGACGGTCTGCATCGCGACGTATTGATCGCCGAAGGCCGTCTGGAACCCTGTGTCATCGCGGCCTTGCGCAATGTGGCCCGGGAGAAGGCGTTCGACAGCGCACGCTGACTGGAATTTTCGGGAACCTTCGCAGCAAGCCATCAGTCAGACCCTTGGCAACAGGATCGAGCATTGTGCTCCGGTGCTTGTCGCCTGTTGCGCGGGTCTGGTTTCAGGCCACGTTTAACCCCGAGTCGTCTCCCCACTGCTCGGGGTTTCTTTTTGCCCGGATTTTTTATCGCTGCGGCGTGTCGCGGAAAAACGCCAGGGCATCGCTGCGGTATTGCTCGCGCTGCGACGGTTCCAGCCACTGGGCATAAAGCTCCAGCAAGGTGTGCGGGCGCAGTTCGAGCAGCGCCCGGTTGATGTGCTCCACCGCCTGCCGGCCCTGCGCTGTGTTCGAGCAGCCGACGTTCACTGACTGGTATCTGGGCATGCCCTGGATCGGGTAGAACTCCAGCTCATCGGGATCGATCCCTTGCTGTTGCGCCTGGAAACGGATTTCTGTCTGGTAACCGATCAAGGCTTTCAGGCGCCCGTGGCGTTGCATCTGCAGCAGGTTGCCGATGGCGCTGTTGCCGTAGTGGGCCATCAGCGCGCCGAGCGGAGCCTGTTGGAGCAGGCTGTCGATCGGTTCGCCATAACTGCGCTCGGCCACCACGCCCACATTGTGCAGGGGGCTGACCAGCAGTGCGCCCAGGTCGATCTGGCCGTCATGGATAAACGGCAGCAGGTCGGGACGGTCCTGGCGCCGTACCGCCAGGCCGTTGCTGAACATGCGAAAAGTGGTGATGGAAAACGCCAGCCATTGCGCCCGCTGCGGGGTGAACAGCAGCGCCGGATCGCAGACGAAGGGCAGTTCCCGGAGCATCTGCATGGCCCGGGCGCGGTTGACGTGCACGAACTGATGGTCGTACTCCGGCAGGCTGGCCATCAGCGCGGGCAGGGCCTGATCGATCACGCCCAGGCCTTTTTGCGGACCTTCGAAAATCGTCATCGGCGGCAGGTCGCGCAACACCCAGATCAGCGTGTCCCGGGCCTGGCTGGCCGGTGACCAGGCGCCGAGCGCCAGCAGCATCGACAACAGGCGTATGCCACGAATCATTCGCCTGCTACGGCATGGGGTCATCAGGCTGCTGATCCTTGTCGGTAAAAGGCATTGCTTTTCAAACTAGATCGCGCCGTTGTCACGCAGGCTTTTGATCTGCTGCTCGTCGTAGCCCAGGGCGCCCAGTACCTGGGCATTGTGTTCGCCGAGCGCGGGGCCGACCCATTCGGACGAGCCCGGGGTGTCCGAGAGTTTCGGCACGATGCCGGGCATCTTGAATGCCTTGCCGTCCGGCAGCTTGGCCTGGAGGAACATTTCCCGGGCGAGAAACTGCGGATCGCTGAACATGTCCTCGGCGCTGAAGATGCGGCTGGCAGGGACTTGTGCCTGGTTCAGCAATTCGAGCACGCGCTCCAGCGGCAGCGAGTTGACCCAGCGATCGATGACCCCGTACAGCTCGTCGCGCCGGCTGTCGCGGCCGTCGTTGCTGGCCAGGGCCGGGGCGTTGGCCAGGTCGTCGCGGCCGATCAGCAGCATGAAGCGCTTGAAGATCGCATCGCCGTTGGCGCCGATCTGCACATGCTTGCCATCGGCGCTGGTATGAATGGAGGAGGGCGTGATGCCGGGCATGATGTTGCCGGTGCGTTCGCGGATGAAGCCGAAGACATCGAACTCCGGGACCATGCTTTCCATCATGGCGAAGATCGCTTCGTACAACGCCACGTCCACCACCTGGCCCTGGCCGCCGTTGACCTCACGGTGCCGCAGGGCCATCAGCGCGCCGATCACGCCCCACAGGGCGGCAATCGAGTCGCCGATGGAAATGCCGGTGCGCACCGGCGGGCGGTCCTCGAAACCGGTGATGTAGCGCAGCCCGCCCATGGACTCGCCGACCGCGCCGAAACCGGGCTGGTCCTTCATCGGCCCGGTCTGGCCGAAGCCGGACAAGCGCACCATCACCAGCTTGGGATTGAGCGCATGCAGGGTGTCCCAGCCCAGGCCGAGCTTTTCCAGGACCCCGGGGCGAAAGTTCTCGATCAGGATGTCGGCCTCGGCCAACAGCTTCTTCAGCACCTCCAGGCCGTCCGGGTGCTTGAGGTTCAGGGTCAGGGACTTTTTGTTGCGCCCCTGGACGAACCACCACAAGGACGTGCCTTCATACAGCTTGCGCCACTTGCGCAGCGGGTCGCCGCCGTCCGGCGATTCGACCTTGATCACCTCGGCGCCGAATTCGGCGCAGATGCGCGAGGCGAACGGGCCGGCGATCAGGGTGCCGAGTTCGACGACTTTCAGGCCGGCAAGGGGTTTGGCGGTAAGCGGCATGGAAGATCCTTGTAGGACAAAGATTGGACGGTAGAGCCTTTTAACATAGCCCGGCGCTCCCTCGCCAAAGGATGATGGTGCGCGATTCGTGGATTGGCGCGTGCATCGGTTAGACTTGCCGCCTTTCCTCGTATCAAGAAGTCCCGTCCATGGCCCAGCCGTCTACCACCTACAAGTTTGAATTGAACCTGACTGACCTCGATCGCGGGGTGTACGAAAGCGTCAAGCAAACCATCGCCCGCCATCCGTCGGAAACCGAAGAGCGCATGACCGTGCGTCTGCTGGCCTACGCCCTTTGGTACAACGAACACCTGTCGTTCGGTCGTGGCCTGTCGGAAGTGGATGAGCCGGCCCTGTGGGAAAAAAGCCTGGACGACCGCGTGCTGCACTGGATCGAAGTCGGCCAGCCGGACGCCGAGCGCCTGACCTGGTGTTCGCGTCGTACCGAGCGCACCAGCTTGCTGGCCTACGGCAGCCTGCGTGTGTGGCAGACCCGCGTAGTGGACGCGGTGAAGAACCTGAAGAACCTCAATATCGCCGGCGTGCCCCAGGACGTCCTGGAAGTCCTGGCCAAGGACATGCCGCGCGTTATCAAGTGGGACGTGATGATCAGCGAAGGCACGATCTTCGTCACCGACGATCGCGGCCAGCACGAAGTCCAGCTGGAATGGTTGTTGGGCGAACGCTGAGTTCGCCACGCCGCGTTGTTTCGCCGTATCCCCCGTATCGAAGAGAAGCTTCTGTCACCCCATGCGTATCGAACCTCGTGAGTTGCCCGCCACCCTGCCGTTTCTCGGTGATCTGCCGCCGTTGCTGACCCGCCTGTACGCCGCCCGTGGCGTGCAGTCCGAGGCCGAGCTGGACAAGAGCCTGGCGCGGCTGATCCCGTTCCAGCAGCTCAAGGGCATCGAGGCGGCAGTCGACTTGCTGGTGACGGCGCTGGAGCAGCGCGAACGCATCCTGATCGTCGGCGACTTCGACGCCGACGGCGCTACCGCCAGTACCGTGGGGCTGCTCGGCCTGCGCCTGCTGGGCGCGGCCCATGTCGATTACCTGGTGCCGAACCGTTTCGAATATGGCTACGGCCTGACCCCGGAAATCGTCGCGGTGGCCCTGGAGCGCAAGCCGCAGTTGCTGATCACCGTGGACAACGGCATCTCCAGTGTCGAGGGCGTGGCGGCGGCCAAGGCGGCCGGGCTGAAAGTGCTGGTCACCGACCACCACTTGCCGGGCCACGAGTTGCCGGCGGCCGACGCTATCGTCAACCCGAACCAGCCCGGCTGCGAGTTCCCGAGCAAGGCGCTGGCCGGGGTCGGGGTGATCTTCTATGTGCTGATGGCGCTGCGCACCCGCCTGCGCAGCCTTGGCTGGTACGAAGCCAAGCCGCAACCGAATATCGGCGAGCTGTTGGATCTGGTGGCGCTGGGCAGCGTGGCCGACGTGGTGCCGCTGGACGCCAACAACCGCATCCTGGTGCACCAGGGGCTGGAGCGGATTCGCGCCGGGCGCGCGCGGCCGGGGATCAAGGCGATCCTCGAAGTGGCCAAGCGCGAGGCGTCGCGCATCACCTCCACCGACCTGGGCTTCATCCTTGGCCCACGGTTGAATGCCGCCGGCCGCCTGGACGATATGAGCCTGGGCATCGAATGCCTGCTCAGCCATGACATGGCCCTGGCGCGGGAAATGGCCAGCCAGCTGGACGAGTTGAACCAGGACCGCAAATCCATCGAGCAGGGCATGCAGCGCGAAGCCCTGGCCCAGCTCAAGGACTTGCCGGTGGAATCAATGCCGTTCGGCCTGTGTCTGTTCGAGCCCGACTGGCACCAGGGAGTGATCGGGATTCTCGCTTCGCGGCTGAAGGAGCGTTACCACCGGCCGACCATCGCCTTTGCCGACGCCGGCGAAGGCATGCTCAAGGGGTCGGCGCGTTCGGTGCCGGGCTTTCATATCCGCGACGCCCTGGACGCGGTGGCGGCCAAACATCCGGACCTGATCAGCAAGTTCGGCGGTCACGCCATGGCCGCCGGCCTGTCGCTGCCGGAGCAGAATTTCCCGGCCTTCGCCGAGGCCTTCGATGCCGAGGTGCGCCGCCAGCTGCGCGAGGAAGACCTGACCGGGCGCCTGCTGTCGGACGGCACCCTGGCGGTGGAAGAGTTCCACCTCGAACTGGCCCGTGCCCTGCGCCATGCCGGGCCCTGGGGCCAGCACTTTCCCGAGCCGCTGTTCCATGGCGTGTTCCAACTGGTGGAGCAGCGCGTCGTCGGCGAGCGCCACCTCAAGGTGGTGCTGCGCAGCGAATGCGGTTCGGTGAAACTCGACGGCATCGCCTTCGGCATCGACCGCGATATCTGGCCGAACCCGACCATCCGCTGGGTGGAGCTGGCCTACAAGCTGGACCTCAACGAGTTCCGCGGCCAGGAAACGGTGCAACTGATGATCGCCCATATCGAACCGCGCTGACCCGCGCGGACGCTTTCGCGGGCAAGCCTCGCTCCTACGAACGGTGGGCGCTGCTTCTGTAGGAGCCAGGCTTGCCGGCGAAGAGGACGCTGCGGTGTACCAGGCCGGGCACTGACAAAGTGCATCGGAACCCTGCTGGTCGCGCTGTTGTCGACTAGGCTCTAAACACTGCTTGATTGGCCTTGTGACGTTTTGTCCTTTTTCTCCCGCGGGGGCGGGCGCTGTTCCTTTCCAGTCACTCGTCGACTTTTCAAACAGAACCCTGGAGCCTGACCACTGATCGAGAGGTGCCCCATGAGTCTGCTGCTTGAGCCCTATACCCTTCGTCAATTGACCTTACTCAACCGCATCGCGGTATCGCCCATGTGCCAGTACTCCAGCGTAGATGGACTGGCCAATGACTGGCACCTGGTGCACCTCGGCAGTCGTGCCGTGGGCGGCGCCGGACTGATTTTCACCGAGGCCACGGCGGTCACCGCCGACGGGCGCATCACCGCCCAGGACCTCGGCCTGTGGAACGACGAACAGATTGCACCCTTGCAACGCATCACCCGGTTCATCACCGCCCAGGGCGCGGTTGCCGGCATCCAGCTGGCCCACGCCGGACGCAAGGCCAGCACCCATCGGCCCTGGCTGGGCAAGCACGGCAGCGTCAAGCCCGAGGAGGGCGGCTGGGTCCCGGTTGGCCCTTCGCCGATTGCCTTCGACCCGCAACACACGCCGCCGACCCAGCTCGACGAAGGGCAGATCGCCGCGATCGTCCAGGCCTTCGTCGATTCGGCCAAACGCGCCCTGGTCGCCGGTTTCAAGGTGGTCGAAGTGCATGCCGCCCATGGCTACCTGCTGCATCAATTCCTCTCGCCCCTGAGCAATCAGCGTCGCGACCAGTACGGTGGCTCCTTCGATAACCGCATTCGCCTGGTCCTGCAGGTGTGTGAGGCGGTGCGGGCGGTCTGGCCGGAAGAGTTGCCGCTGTTCGTCCGGGTGTCGGCCACCGACTGGGTGGAGGACGGCTGGAATCCGGACGAAACCGTCGAGCTGGCATGCCGCCTGAAAGCATTGGGTGTGGACCTGATCGATGTCTCGTCGGGCGGCACCGCGGTCAATGCCGAAATCCCCACCGGCCCGGGCTACCAGACCCGCTTCGCCGAACGGGTGCGCAAGGAGTCGGGGATCGCCACCGGCACCGTGGGCATGATCACCGAGCCGGCCCAGGCCGAGCATATTCTGCGCACCTGCCAGGCCGACATCATCTTCCTCGCCCGGGAGCTGCTGCGCGACCCGTACTGGCCGCTGCACGCCGACGACGACCTGAGCGGGCACAAGGCGATCTGGCCGGCGCAGTACCAGCGCGCGACCCATCGCGACCAGCCGATTCACGAGTCGGATCTGCGCGAGTGAGCTGCGCGGAGGCATAAAAAACCGGCCTGTGAGGGCCGGTTTTTTGTGCTGGCGGGCAACCTGTAGCCGCTGCCGCAGGCTGCGATCGACCGGGAACCGGTCGCAAATCGGGCGACGCGGATCGACTGAAGAGCCTGGGTCCGCTGCGCGGCCCATCGCAGCCTGCGGCAGCGGCTACAGATAGTGCTGCATCAGCTGTACTTGCGCTTGTCCGGTGCCGGCGGGAAGTACTGGTACAGCCAGGTTTCGCTCAGGGTGCGATCGTTGCTGCGGATGAACAGCCGCAGCTCCACCGGATCGACGCTGTCGTTGGTCGGGTACCAGTCGAAGAGCACGCGATAACCCTGGATCTCGTCCAGCTTCAGCACGTGGAAATCCTTGACCTGACCGTTCGACGCAGTGACCACGGGCTCGATGCCGGTGCCCTCCGGCAGCCGCTCCAGCCCGCCGCCGTTGAAGTCCACGGCGAAGCGCCGGGCCCAGACCGGCGGATAATGCTCGCCCGGCGCCCAGCCCTCGACGAAGCCGCCCATGCCCGAACGGGTGGCGTTGACCCGCGCCAGCGGCGTGCCCACCGGTGGCAGGGCGCTCCAGTACAGCTTGTAGCCGTAGTTCAGCGAATCCCCGGCGGCCAGCGGTGTTTTCGGGGTCCAGAAGGCCACGATATTGTCCAGGGTCTCGCCGGTGGTGGGGATCTCCAGCAGGTCGACCGAGCCTTCGCCCCAGGCGGTGGTCGGCTCGACCCACAGGCTCGGGCGCCGGCTGTACCAGTCCACGGTGTCCTGGTAGTTGGCGAACTCGTGGTCGGTCTGCACCAGGCCGAAACCCTTCGGGTCCTTGTCGGCGAAGGCGTTGAACTGCAGGGTCGCCGGGTTGTTCAGCGGACGGCAGATCCACTCGCCGTTGCCGCGCCACATGGCCAGGCGGTCCGAGTCGTGGATCTGCGGATGGATGGTGTCGCACATGCGCCGCTCATGGGTGCCGCAGCTGAACATGCTGGTCATCGGCGCGATGCCCAGTTGTTCGATGGCGGTGCGGGCGTTGACGTGCGCATCGACGTCCATCACCACGCGCTCGGCCTGGCAGTCGATGTCGAAGCGGTAGGCGCCGGTGGCGCTGGGCGAATCGAGCAGGGCATAGACCACGAAACGGGTGCTGTCCTTGTCCGGGGTCTCGAACCAGAACTGGGTGAAGTCGGGGAATTCTTCGCGCTTCTTGGCGTAGGTGTCGATCGCCAGGCCGCGGGCCGAGAGGCCGTACTGGCCGGTCTTGTCCACCGCGCGGAAATAACTGGCGCCGAGGAAGGACACCACATCGTGCCTGTCCAGCTCCGGGGCCTTGAACAGCTTGAAGCCGGCAAAACCCAGGTCGCCCTTGAGCTGCGGGGTGTCGACGCTGGTGTTCTGGTAGTTGAACAGCGACGGGCGGAAATGCACTTCCCGCGCCTGCCGGGTCTTGGCGTCGACGCTGTGCATGCGCACCGGCTGCTTGAAGCCCATGCCGACGTGGAAGAACTGCACGTCCAGCTGGCCGTTCAGCTCCTTCCACAGCGAGTGGTTGCCGTCGTACCGGATCGCGTTGAAGTTCTGCGGGGTCATGGTCGCCAGGGTCGGTGGCAGCACCTGCTTGGTGTCCACGTAGGGCTTGCCGGCCAACTGCTTGGCCCGGGCCTTGAGAATCTCGAAATCGAAGGCTTGCGCTTCGCCGTCGGCGGCGCCCGCCCAGGCCCGGGTGGCCAGCAGACCCGTGGCCGACAGGCCGGTGTAGGCGGCCAGCGCCATGGATGCTTTCAGAAGATGCCTGCGATGCATAAGTGAACCTTGTCAGGAGATCCCGAGCCTTTCCTGGCTGCGCTGGATTGGAAATGGAGGTTCGGTCATGCCTTCGGCCAAACACAACGGACTTTTAACAGCTGCCGGATAGAATAATCGGTTCGCCCGAGGCAAAAAATGCCCCGCGTGTATCGATACGTAAAACCACGGATGGCTTCAGGAAAACCAAGATGCTCAATGAACGCCCTTTGACCCCGCAAGACATCCCGCTGTTCAAACTGATTGACCGTGCAGAGCTGATCGAGGCGTTCTACCGCCTGCAGGACGGGCAACTGCTGGGTTATCCCCAGCGCGAGGTGGTGACCGGCTGGCCGCCCGGCGAAGCCGAGCATGACGCGCAGGTCTTGCAGGCGTGTGAACAGCGCGGCGGCTGGCTGTACGGGGTGTTCGACGAGCACCGGCTGGTGGCCGCCGCGGTGGTCGATTGCCTGGTGATCCACAACGCCGGCCTGCAGCTGCGGCAGTTGAAGTTCCTGCATGTCAGCCAGGCGTATCGCGGGCGCGGCCTGGGCCAGCGCTTGTTCGGCCTGGCCGCCGAGCAGGCACGGCGCATGGGCGGCGAGGGGCTGTATGTCTCGGCCACGCCGTCGCGCAATACCGTGGATTTCTATCGCCGCCTGGGCTGCGAGCTGTTACATGCGCCGGATCCGTGGTTGTTACGACTTGAACCGGAGGATATCCATCTGTGTTTGCGCTTTTCGTAGCCATTACCGAGAGATGTGGTTGGTGACGGAAGGCTTTATGGGACACAAATTAGCAGCGCTTTCAGTGCTTCTTAATTCAGTGCTTGAATAATATATGGCTCACAGAGTTTATGCTTGGATTAAGTTGGTGGTTTTAATGTGCCCGGTATTTTATACCGGGCATATATTGTCTGTGTTTTTATATGGTTTTTCTTATTCTTTTGCTTTGAGTTACCCATTTGATGAAGCGCTCTTGAAGTATCGCTAGTCGCCCTTTGTGACTTTGCAAATCGTTAGTGCTGCGATTTAAGTTGTCATACTCAACGAGTCGTCTGTCTAGGCCTTGGTCATTCCCGTGGTCTCTATTTTGGCTTCTCGCCTCTTCGAAACTTACTAAGAATTCACGTACTAAGTGGTAGTCTGTTTCTGGTAAATTTCTTATGAACCAGTAATAGACTGGCAGTATGCCTCCGTTCGCTAATAGCTTGTCTTTAGGAAGAAATATTTGTGACATGTCGTCAAGAACCTGAAATATACGACGCATTGATAGTTCGAGGGTGGCCTTTCCACGTTTTGCTGCATCTTTTGCAAATTCATCTAACGTTTTTTTCTTTGTTTCTACTAGGTCTTCACTGAATTCAAATATTAGTAGCTTTGCTGCTGCGTTTAAATCGGCGCCGCGTTTTACCGAAAAAGCAATGTTTGTGCTGAAAAAATCATGTTTAGTTATTTCTCGTATGACCTCAGGTGCCTTACCGACCATTGCATTACGAACTTCTGCGCCGGTGAGGGATTTGCTTCTATTTAGACGTACAAAAAGTTCATTGATCGGTGCGTCGGTGTTGGCGTATACACCGACTATCGTCAGCGGATAGGTCTCGAATATCTCGGCTATTTCTTGGTGGTTGTTTACTAGATCCTTATAGCCCAGTCCACCTAGTTTTAAGGAGGGATCTGCTAGGTAGACGAAGTCATCGTTTAGCGTGACTGTACCATCGAAGAAGTCGAATATGGCTTCAAATCGCTGTTTTCCATCAATGATTGCGTAAGGAAGCCTAATGCTATTTAGAGGAGAGTCGCTCCATGTATAGTCGGCCATATAGAGTTTTGGTACGTCGTATCCATTTAATATTGAATCAATCAAGTATGCTTTGTCGGTGTCAGACCAAAGTCGTCCTCGTCGTTGATAAGGCGGATCCATGTCAATTTTTCGGCGTCGACTTTTCCACCAAGTTAAAGGCTTTGGCTCTAATAATTGAACTTTGAACTGTGCTTTATGATCACGCATTTGTTTATACCTCGAATCCAAAATTTCTACGCATTTCAGCAGCAAGCCCATCTAAGTCTGGGTAAATTACTGACTCCGTTATGCCGTAGGAGAGAATCGACTTTCTCAATGCAGGGAGTAAAGATTTCTCTAATACTATTTTTTGTAAACAGTTGTTAGGGAAGTTCGATTGTTCGTATGCATCGTCCATTGATGATAGGTTTTGGCCGAATATAGTGAAAACACCTCGTTGGGCAACAATTCTTGGACTGTTGTGTGCTCCATATAATGCTACGGCATGGTTGTTCATGCCATTAAATGAAGGTGCTGGTTGATAACCTTTTATTTCAGGATCTTTTGTAACAAGAATTCCGCCATCAAAGCTCTGATGGTTTAGGGCGTGTTGGTTCCATTGGACCGGTTGTAATATCCATACAGCGGCATCTTCAGAAAATTTTAATGTGTCATTCTTGTGTACTGTGAAAGGGGCGGACATTACTGCAAAGTAGAAAGCTATGAATGGGTTTTCGCTCCAGTCCAGTAAACGTGTAGGAACTCTGTAGTGCTGCATGAAAAAGAGGGCGTCCCAGTCGTCAACAATGGATTTGTCAGAAAATGGGATGCTGCGTTGTCGGAAACGAATCATTGTGTCCCGTTCAAGTATTGCTATTTCTTGAGCAGTTTTCTTTTTCGTATGTCTATAGAGTCCAGGCAGTAATTTGTGTGATTTTTTTCCTACGCCTCTGAACCAAAGTGGATTGCCATCAGTGTTTAGTGCTTCAACTAGTTGTACGTATTCAGTGAATGTGTGTGGGAATAGCTCCGGGACACTTGGCATTAATGGTTCGCTCCTTGAGGTTTGAGTTTGATCTGGCAGTTTTTATTCTTGATGGGTCTTCATTTTTTAGACGCTTTATGTGTGTTTTGTTAAGTTTTTAAGAGTGCTAAAAATATTGTATTTTTTTCGTTTTGTAAAATGTTTTTTAAGGTGTTGTCTGAAATGTCATGCTAGGGAGTGTGCGTAATTCTGTGTTGACGAATTTTTGTTGTTTTTTGTTTTGCTGATTTTAATTTAGAGGATTAATAAGTTTTAATTTTGTGATTTTTGATAGTTTGTCCGTTCGTGAGCTTGATGGGCGTTTCAGGTAGGGGTTGTTTAGTTGTATGGTGTTGTTGGTGGGTTGATTGTTAAAAAAGAAAACTTTATCTTGATGGTGAAATTAAGCTTTGTGTTGTCATATTTATGTATGGTTTAGGGGGCAGGAGGTGAGGGGGGGAAGGTTATTTTATTTAAATAATGGATGATGTTGTGGCTTGTTTTTAAGCCCTCAGGGGAGGTCTTCATTACGTTCCTTGAATATGTATTCCGATTATCGTCGGCAAGCCCCACTTCTAAAAGTTAGGAGTGGGGCATTTTCTAGAATATTTTTTATTAATGCTTGAACATCACATGGCGCACGACGCTGTAGTCCTCCAGCCCGTACAGGGACATGTCCTTGCCGTAGCCGGAGAGCTTCTGCCCGCCGTGGGGCATTTCGCTGACCAGCATGAAGTGGGTATTGACCCAGGTGCAGCCGTATTGCAGGCGCGCCGAGAGGCGGTGGGCGCGGCCGACATCGGCGGTCCATACCGAGGACGCCAGGCCGTACTCCGAGTCGTTGGCCCAGCCTAGGACCTGGGCCTCGTCAGCGAAGCGGGTGACCGAGACCACCGGCCCGAACACTTCGCGGCGGACGATTTCGTCGTCTTGCCGGGCGTCGGCCAGCACCGTCGGTTCGAAGAAGAAGCCGTTGCCGTCCACCGCCTTGCCGCCGGTGACCAGGCGGATATGCGGCTGGGCGATGGCGCGCTCGACGAACCCGGCCACGCGGTCGCGGTGCTGGGCGCTGATCAGTGGGCCCAGTTCGGTATCCGGGTCGCCCTGCAGGCCGTATTTGATGCTGGCGACCGCCGCGCCGAGCTTCTCGACGAAGCGCTCATAGATACCCTCCTGGGCATAGATGCGGCAGGCAGCGGTGCAATCCTGGCCGGCGTTGTAGAAACCGAAGGTGCGGATGCCTTCCACGGCGGCGTCGATGTCGGCGTCGTCGAAGATGATCACCGGTGCCTTGCCGCCCAGTTCCATGTGCAGGCGTTTGACGCTGTCGGCGGTGCTGGAAATGATGTTCGAGCCGGTGGCGATGGAGCCGGTGAGCGACACCATGCGCACCTTCGGATGGGTCACCAGCGGTTGGCCCACGGTGGCGCCGCGGCCGAAGACCAGGTTGAGCACGCCAGCGGGAAAGATCGCCGCCGCCAGTTCGGCCAGGCGCAGGGCGGTCAGCGGGGTCTGCTCCGAGGGCTTGAGCACCACGGTGTTACCGGCGGCCAGGGCCGGGGCGATTTTCCAAGCGACCATCATCAGCGGGTAGTTCCACGGCGCGATGGAGGCGATCACTCCCACCGGGTCGCGACGGATCATCGAGGTGTGCCCCGGCAGGTATTCGCCGCCGGCCGAACCGCTGAGGCAACGGCTGGCGCCGGCGAAGAAACGGAACACGTCGGCAATCGCCGGGATCTCGTCGTTCAAGGCCGCGCTCAGCGGCTTGCCGCAGTTGTCCGACTCCAGCCGGGCCAGCTCCTCGCCATGGGCTTCGATGCTGTCGGCCAGCTTGAGCAACAGCAGCGAACGTTCTTTCGGCACGGTTTGCGACCAGCTCTCGAAGGCGCTGTCGGCGGCACGCACCGCGGCATCGACCTGGGCTTCGCTGGCCTCGTTGATTTCCACCAGCACCTTGCCCAGCGCAGGGTTGAATACCGCCTGGGCAGGGCCTTCGCCGCTGACCAGTTGGCCGTTGATCAAGAGTTTGGTTTGCATGGTCATGTCCTCTTCGAATCTATTGTTTTTCTATGGAAACGAGCCTCCGTAGGAGCGAGGCTTGCCCGCGAATTCGTGGTGTCTGCCAACGTCAATGTTGAAGGTGACGGCCTCTTCGTGGGCAAGCCTCGCTCCTACAGACCCGGGTTCCAAACCGGTTTTATTTGCCGCCGCTGCCCGCGACGCTTTCGCCGCCGCGGGTCAGGTAATAGGCGCCGAGGATCGGCAGCATGGTCACCAGCATCACCAGCATGGCGACGACGTTGGTCACCGGTACGTCCCGCGGCCGGCTGAGCTGGTTGAGCAGCCACAGCGGCAGGGTGCGTTCATGGCCGGCGGTGAAGGTGGTGACGATGATTTCGTCGAACGACAGGGCGAACGCCAGCATGCCGCCGGCCAGCAACGCCGAGCCGAGGTTCGGCAAGATGATGTAGCGGAAGGTCTGCCAGCCGTCGGCGCCCAGGTCCATCGAGGCTTCGATCAGGCTGTGGGAGGTACGGCGCAGGCGGGCGATCACGTTGTTGTAGACAATCACCACGCAGAAGGTCGCGTGGCCGACGATGATGGTGAACATCCCCGGTTCGATCCCCAATGTCTTGAAGGTCGCCAGCAGGGCGATGCCGGTGATGATCCCGGGCAGGGCGATGGGCAGGATCAGCATCAGCGAAATCCCCTGTTTGCCGAAGAAGTCCCGCCGGTACAACGCCGCCGAGGCCAGGGTGCCGAGGACCATGGCGATCAGGGTGGCGATGGCGGCGATCTGCAACGACAGCTTGATGGCCTCGAGTACGTCGGGGCGGGCGAAGGCCACGCTGAACCACTTCAGGGTGAAGCCCTGGGGCGGAAAGCTGAAGGCTGCGTCTTCGGTATTGAAGGCGTAGAGGAAGATGATCAGGATCGGGAAATGCAGGAACAGCAGCCCGCCCCACGCGGCAAGGCGCAGGCCCAACGAGGCTGGTTCTCCGTGCTTGGCTGAGTCAGAGCGCATCGAAGGCCCCCAGGCGTTTGACGATGGACAGGTAAATGGCGATCAGCACGATCGGCACCAGGGTGAAGGCGGCGGCCATCGGCATGTTGCCGATCGCCCCTTGCTGGGCGTAGACCATGCTGCCGACGAAGTAGCCGGGCGGGCCCACCAGCTGCGGCACGATAAAGTCGCCCAGGGTCAGGGAGAAGGTGAAGATCGAGCCGGCGGCGATGCCCGGCACCGACAGCGGCAGGATCACCTGCATGAAGGTCTGGCGCGGCTTGGCGCCGAGGTCGGCGGAGGCTTGCAGCAAGGACGGCGGCAGGCGTTCCAGGGAGGCCTGGATCGGCAGGATCATGAACGGCAGCCAGATGTAGACGAACACCATGAAGCGCCCCAGGTGTGAGGTTGACAGGGTGCTGCCGCCGACCCCGGGAATCCCGAGGATGAACTGCAGCAGCGGCTCCAGCCCCAGGTGCTGGACGAACCACTGGGCCACGCCGCCCTTGGCCAGCAGCAGGGTCCAGGCGTAGGCCTTGACGATGTAGCTGGCCCACATCGGCAGCATCACCGCGATGTAGAAGAACGCCTTGGTCTTGCCGCTGGTGTAGCGCGCCATGTAGTAGGCGATGGGGAAGGCGACCACGGCGCTGGCGAGCGATACGGCGATGGCCATGCTCAGGGTGCGCAGGATGATGTCGAAGTTCGACGGCTGGAACAGCGCGGCGAAATTGGCCAGGGTCAGGTCCGGGGTGACCGCCATGGTGAAGTCGTCGAAGGTGTAGAAGCCCTGCCAGAGCAGGATCAGCAAGGAGCCCAGGTAAATCGCGCCGAACCAGAGCAGCGGCGGTACCAGCAGCAGCGCCAGGTACAGGTTCGGCCGTCGGTACAGCAGGTTGGAAAAGCGCCGCAGCGGCGAGCCGCCGGGGCTTTGGGAAGTGATCGCCAGGGTGTTCATGTCACACCCCGCTCGCCAGGGTATCGGCCAGCGGGATCATCGCTGCGCGGGCCCAGCGCGCGCTGAGGCGTTGCCCGGTCTGGTGCTGGGCGCCGCTGTCCAGCCATTGGTCGTTGGCCCGGCTGATGCTGAGGGTCTGGCCGTTGTCCAGTTGCAGCTCGTAGCGGGTGGCGCTGCCCTGGTACTGGATATCGTGCAGCAGGCCGCTGACTTCAATCTCGTGGCTGGGCAGCGGGCCTTCGGCGAAACGCACATGTTCCGGGCGGATCGAGAAGGGCCGCTGGCTGCCGCTCAGGCGTTCGGCCAGCTCGCCGCGAATCACGTTGGAGGTGCCGACGAACTCGGCGACGAAGGTGGTGGCCGGTTTCATGTACAGGTTGCGCGGGCTGTCGACCTGCTCGATGCGGCCCTTGTTGAACACCGCCACGCGGTCGGACATCGACAGGGCTTCGGTCTGGTCGTGGGTGACGAAGATGAAGGTGATGCCGAGCTGGCGCTGCAGCTTCTTCAGTTCGCCTTGCATCTGTTCGCGCAGTTTCAGGTCCAGCGCCCCCAGGGGTTCGTCCAGCAGCAGGACCCGCGGCCGATTGACCAGCGCCCGGGCCAGGGCCACGCGCTGGCGCTGGCCGCCGGACAGCTGCACCGGCTTGCGCTCGCCGTAGCCTTGCAGGGCGACCATGGCCAGGGCCTCTTCGGCGCGCTTGAGGCGTTCGGCCTTGGCGACGCCTTTGACTTTCAGGCCGTAGGCCACGTTGTCGCGCACGTTCATATGGGGAAACAGCGCGTAATCCTGGAACACGGTGTTGACGTCGCGCTGATAGGGCGGCAACCCGGTGGCTTCGGCCCCGTGGATGTGGATCGAGCCGGCGCTCGGCTGTTCGAAACCGGCGATCAGGCGCAGGCAGGTGGTCTTGCCCGAGCCGGAAGGGCCGAGCATGGAAAAGAACTCGCCGTCCTGGATATCGATGGACACCCGGTCAACGGCCTTCACCTCGCCAAACTGCCGGGAAACGTTGGTGAACTGGACTGCAAGCGTCATGGTGCGGTGCTCCGGGAAAGCGCGGAATCAGGTTTGGCGAAGAGCGCAGGAACCTGTAGCCGCTGCCGAAGGCTGCGATCGACCCCGAAGGGGGCGCAGGATCTTGAGATCGCTGAAGGCCTTCGGCCTTATCGCAGCCTGCGGCAGCGGCTACAGGGAACTCACCTGCCGCCCATGATTGCGATGTAATCCTGGGTCCAGCGGCTGTACGGCACGAACTTGCCGCCCTCGGCCTGCGGGGTTTTCCAGAAGGCGATCTTGTCGAACTGGTCGAAGCCGTTGGTCTTGCAGCCCTCGGCGCCCAGCAGTTGGCTTTCCTGGCAGGCCGCCGGCACGGCTGGCAGCGAGCCGAACCAGGCAGCGACATCGCCCTGGACCTTCGGCGTGAGCGACCAGTCCATCCACTTGTAGGCACAGTTGGGATGCTTGGCCTCGCTGTGCAGCATGGTGGTGTCGGCCCAGCCGGTGGCCCCTTCCTTGGGAATGGTCGAGGCGATTGGCTGTTTCTCGTTGATCAGGCCGTTGACCTGATACGGCCAGGAGCTGGCGGCGACCACGCCTTCGTTCTTGAAGTCGCTCATCTGTACCGTGGTGTCGTGCCAGTAGCGGTGGATCAGCGGTTGCTGGGCGCGCAGCAGGTCGAGCACCGCCTTGTACTGGGCCTCGGTCAGTTCGTAGGGATTCTGGATCCCCAGTTCCGGTTTCGTGCTCTTGAGGTACAACGCGGCATCGGCGATGTAGATCGGCCCGTCATAGGCCTGCACGCGGCCCTTGTTGGGCTTGCCGTCCGGCAGGTTCTGCGCATCGAACAGCACGCTCCAGCTGGTCGGTGCCTGCTTGAAGACGGTGGTGTTGTACATCAGCACGTTCGGGCCCCACTGGTAGGGCGTGCCGTAGGTCTGCTTGTCGACCACGTACCAGGGCGCGTCCTTGAGGCGCGGGTCGAGGTTTTTCCAGTTGGGAATCAGCGCGGTGTTGATCGGCTGCACGCGCTTGCCGACGATCAGCCGCAGGGAGGCGTCGCCGGACGCGGTGACCAGGTCGTAGCCGCCCTTGGCCATCAGGCTGACCATCTCGTCGGAGGTGCCCGCGGTCTTGACGTTGACCTTGCAACCGGTCTCCTTCTCAAAGCCGGTGACCCAGTCGTAGTTCTTGTCGCTCTCGCCACGTTCGATGTAGCCGGGCCAGGCCACGATATCCAGCTGGCCTTCGCCGGCACCGACGGCCTTGAGCGGTTCGGCGGCCTGGAGGCTGGCGCTGGCCAGCAGGGCGGTGGTGATTGCACTGAGCAGTGCGGTCTTGTGCACGAACATGGGGAAACCCTCTTCTTCAAATTATGGTCGGGGCAGTTGTGAACGTGGTGGAGCGCGCCCTAAGGGCTTGTTATTAGCTTAGTGCCGTTATTCCAGGTCATTGCCGTGGCGGGCCATGATGTGCCGCACCACGCTGTAGTCCTGCAGCGAATCGCTGGACAGGTCCTTGCCGTAACCGGAGCGTTTCAAGCCGCCGTGGGGCATTTCGCTGGCCAGCATGAAATGGCTGTTGATCCAGGTGCAGCCATATTGCAGGCGGGCCGCCACCTGCATGGCCTTGTCCAGGTTCTGGGTCCAGACCGATGAGGCCAGGCCGTATTCCGAGTCGTTGGCCCAGTCCACTGCCTGCGCCAGCTCGTCGAAACGGGTGACGGTGACCACCGGGCCGAACACTTCGCGCTGGACGATTTCATCCTGCTGCCGACAGCCGGCCAGCAGGGTCGGCTGGTAATAGAAGCCGGCGCCCGAATGCACCGCCGCGCCGGTCACCCGTTCGATATGCGGTTGGCCCAGGGCGCGTTCGACGAAGCTGGCCACGCGGTCGCGCTGGCGAGTGCTGATCAGCGGGCCGATCTCGTTGTCGGTATCGCGCTTGCCGGCGAACCGCAGGCTGCTCACGGCGGCGCCCAGTTCGGCCACCAGACGGTCATGGATCCCGCCCTGGGCATAGATCCGGCAGGCCGCGGTGCAGTCCTGCCCGGCGTTGTAATAGCCGTAGTTGCGCACACCCTCGACCACGGCCTGCAGGTCGGCGTCGTTGCAGACGATCACCGGGGCCTTGCCGCCCAGTTCCAGGTGCGTGCGTTTCAGGGTTTTCGAGGCGGCCTGGAGGATCTTCTGCCCGGTGACGATATCGCCGGTCAGCGACACCATGCGTACCTTGGGGTGGCTGACCAGGTGGCTGCCCACGCCTTCGCCACCGCCGCAGACAATGTTCAGCACGCCGCGCGGCAGCAGTTCGGCCAGGGTCGGCGCCAGGGCCAGGATCGACAGCGGGGTATGCTCCGACGGCTTGAACACCAGGGTATTGCCGGCGGCCAGGGCCGGAGCGATCTTCCAGGCGGCCAT
The DNA here is from genome assembly GCF_059416085.1 of Pseudomonas sp. GW821-FHT09E12. Taxonomy (NCBI): domain Bacteria; kingdom Pseudomonadati; phylum Pseudomonadota; class Gammaproteobacteria; order Pseudomonadales; family Pseudomonadaceae; genus Pseudomonas; species Pseudomonas sp. GW821-FHT09E12. The sequence goes on from NZ_JBWKOM010000003.1 coordinate 421,803, forward strand.
CATGATCGGGTAGTTCCACGGCGCGATCGACGCCACCACGCCGATAGGGTCGCGCCGCACCATGCTGGTGTAGCCCGGCAGGTACTCGCCGGCGAGCTGGCCGGTCTGGCAGCGCACGGCGCCGGCAAAAAAACGGAACACGTCGACGGTGGCGCCCAGATCGTCCTGGCGCGCCAGGTGCAGCGGCTTGCCGCAGTTCAGCGATTCCAGGCGGGCCAGGTGGTCGGCCTGCTTTTCCACGGCATCGGCAATCGCCAGGAGGATGTTCGAGCGTTGCTGGGGCGTGGTGCGCGACCAGTCGGTAAAGGCGCGGTGGGCGGCGAGGATCGCGCCTTCCACCTGTTCGCTGCTGGCCTCGGCGATCCGGGTCAGCACTTCGCCGGTGGCCGGGTTGAGGATAGGTTCGACAAGCCCCTGGCCGGCGACCAATTCGCCATCGATCAACAAAGCGGTGGACAACGGAGTCTGCGCGCCAGCCATTTTCCGGGTTCTCTTTTCTTGTATGGCCATGGTGCTCTCCAGTGACGGAGGCCCGGCCCTCTCTGGACGGATGATCAGAGACTAGTGGCGGGGCCGGTACTCGACAAATACCAAATACTGAATGCAGCGTTCGATTAAATAGATGGCTTGCGCCCGCCGTGGGGCTGTTCACGAGCCACGGTCAGGAACGGGTCGACCGGCGCCGGGCGCGCCGTGCCCCGGCGCCATGCCAGGCCGACATCGAGGGTCTGGCTGAGGTCGGCGATGGGCCGGGCCTCGATGATGTCGCCCTCCAGCGACCAGGGGCGATAGGTCATGTCCGGCTGGATCGACACCCCAAGCCCGGCCGCCACCAGGCTGCGCACCGCTTCCGTGGAGGCGGTGCGCAAGGTGATGCGCGGTTGCAGGCCGGCGCCGGACCACAGGCGCTGGGCATTGCGGTCCATTTCATCGACGTTGAGCTGGATCAGCGGCTCGCGAGCGACATCCGCCAGGCTGATGCTGTCGTGTTCCAGCAGCGGGTGCTGGGCGGGCAGCCACAGGCGGTGGGGGGAGTGGGTCAGCACTTCGGTCTGCAGGGCGTGGCGGTCCTCGAGATTGGAGAGGATCAACACCCCGACGTCGATTTCGCCGCTGACCAGCAAGTGCTCGATGTAGGGGCGCTCATCCTCCATCACGCGGATTTCCACATTGGGGTAGGCGCGCTGGAAACGCGTGAGCAAGTCCGCCAGGTAGTAACCGGCGACCAGGCTGGTCACGCCGACGATCAACTGGCCGGCCACCTGGTCGGTGCTCTGTTGCAGGCTGCGCTTGGCATTGTCGACCGTGGCCAGGATCAGGTGCGCCTGGCGCAGGAACTGGTGGCCCTGGTGAGTCAGGGTCATGCCCTTGGCGTGGCGGTTGAACAGGCTGACGCCGATTTCCTGTTCGAGCTGCTGGATCGCCAGGGTCAGGGTCGACTGGGAAATGAACACCGCCTGGGCGGCGGACGAGATCGAGCCGGTCTCGGCCACGGCGATGAAGTGACGGATCTGGCGCAAGGTCATCATGGGCAATCACCGGTCAAGCGATTTTATCGATTTTTTCGAGTGTATATCTTTTTAATCGAAGGGCTGCCCAGGCATACGACCGAGCCTGGCGAAGCAACATCTGGAAGCACACTCGAGCCCAGGATCGGGGCACTTCGATCTAGGCTGGTGGCCTTATTGATTCGATCAACTCAAGTTGCTGGAGGTTTGGATGAACACCCGTGGATTGCTCGATCAACTGCTCAAGTCTGGCCAGGACCTGTTGCAGAACAAGACCGGGGCGCAGCAGAACAAGACATCCGCTGCCGACAAGGGCGCGCTGGGCGGGTTGCTCGGTGGCGGTTCGGGCGGGCTCGGCAGCCTGTTGTCCGGCGCTGGCGGCGGGGCGTTGGCGGCCGGCGCCATGGGCCTGCTGCTGGGCAATAAAAAAGCCCGCAAATTCGGCGGCAAGGCGTTGACCTATGGCGGTCTGGCGGCGTTGGGCGTGATCGCCTACAAGGCCTACGGCAACTGGCAGGCGCAGCAGGCCGGCGCGCCGAAAAGCGAGCCGCAGACCCTCGACCGCCTGCCCGCGCAACAGGTCGAACAACACAGCCAGGCGATCCTCAAGGCGCTGGTGGCCGCGGCCAAGGCCGATGGTCATATCGACGAGCGCGAGCGCGCCCTGATCGAAGGTGAGTTCACCCGGCTGGACAACGATCAGGAGCTGCAGCACTGGCTGCACGCCGAACTCAACAAACCCCTGGACCCGGCGGATGTGGCGCGTGCCGCCGGCAGCCCGGAAATGGCCGCCGAAATGTACGTCGCCAGCGTGATGCTGGTGGACGAGGAAAACTTCATGGAAAAGGCCTATCTGGATGAGTTGGCGCGTCAACTCAAGCTGGAGCCGGGGTTGAAACTCGAACTGGAAAAACAGGTGCGCCAGGCCAATCTTTGACGCCAGTCGGGCGTGCGCTGGAGAAAGCTTCGCACGCCCTCTTTGATGGCAGAAATGCCCTCTGCTTATGCCGGATCATCACTGGCGGCGCTCGAGTCATCTGGCGGAAAGTAGCCCTCCAGAGCGGACCCTGCCTTTCGCTCTGAGTGAGACGTGGTGCGCAATACGCTGATAAATGATGGCACGCCCTCGGCTATACTCCCCACCATTTGAATGGCCCCGAGGACTGACTGTGAAGAACTGGACGTTGCGCCAACGCATTTTGGCGAGCTTTGCGGTGATTATCACCATCATGCTGCTGATGGTCATAGCCTCGTACTCCCGTTTGTTGAAGATCGAGGCCGGCGAAGACCGCATGCGCTCCGATGCCATTCCCGGGGTCTATTTCAGTTCGATGGTCCGCGGCGCCTGGGTCGACAGCTACCTGCACACCCAGGAAATCATCGGCTTGAAGGAAGGCCAGGGCATCAGTTCCCAGGATGCGGCGGACTTCAAGAACTTCGAGCAGCGCCTGCAGCAACACCTGAGCAGCTATAAAAACACCATCACCACCCGCCAGGACCAGAGCGAATTCGAGGCGTTCGAGAAACAGCACCAGGAATTCATCAAGATCCAGGCCGCCGTCCTCGACCTGCATGTGCAAAACAAGGAAGACGAGGCGGTGCGCCTGTTCAATGAACAGCTGACCCCGACCTGGGTGGCTGGCCGGATAAAGCTCAACGACATCATCGACGAGAACAAAGGAGTCGCCGATTCGGCCGCCTCGCAGATCGACGATGCGGTGGCCGCGGCCAAAGTCACCATGGGCGTTTCCCTGCTGGTGGCGGTGCTGGCGGCGGGCCTGTGCGGCCTGTTGCTGATGCGCGCGATCATGGCGCCGATGAACCGTATCGTGAAAATCCTCGACGTCATGCGCACGGGCGATCTGACCAGCCGCCTGAACCTGGAGCGCAAGGACGAATTCGGCGCCGTGGAAACCGGCTTCAACGACATGATGACCGAGCTCAACTCCCTGGTGTCCCAGGCGCAGCGCTCCTCGGTCCAGGTCACCACCTCGGTCACCGAGATCGCCGCCACCTCCAAGCAGCAACAGGCGACCGCCACCGAGACCGCGGCGACCACCACCGAGATCGGCGCTACTTCCCGAGAGATCGCCGCGACTTCCCGGGACTTGGTGCGCACCATGACCGAAGTCTCCACCGCCGCCGACCAGGCGTCGGTGCTGGCCGGTTCCGGCCAGCAAGGCCTGGCGCGCATGGAAGAAACCATGCATTCGGTGATGGGCGCGGCCGACCTGGTCAACGCCAAGCTGGCGATCCTCAATGAGAAGGCCGGCAACATCAACCAGGTGGTGGTGACCATCGTCAAGGTCGCCGACCAGACCAACCTGCTGTCGCTCAACGCCGCGATCGAAGCCGAGAAAGCCGGCGAGTACGGGCGCGGCTTTTCCGTGGTGGCCACTGAAGTGCGGCGCCTGGCGGACCAGACCGCGGTCGCCACCTACGATATCGAGCAAATGGTCCGGGAGATCCAGTCGGCGGTATCGGCCGGGGTCATGGGCATGGACAAGTTCTCCGAAGAAGTGCGCCGCGGCATGGCCGAGGTGCAGCAGGTCGGCGAGCAGTTGTCGCAGATCATCCATCAGGTCCAGGCCCTGGCGCCGCGGGTGTTGATGGTCAACGAGGGTATGCAGGCCCAGGCCACCGGTGCCGAGCAGATCAACCACGCCCTGGTGCAACTGGGCGATGCCAGCAGCCAGACCGTCGAGTCGCTGCGCCAGGCCAGTTTCGCCATCGATGAACTGAGCCAGGTGGCGGTGGGGCTGCGCAGCGGCGTCTCGCGTTTCAAAGTCTGATGAACGAGCTCGCAGCGAAAGGCGGCGCAGGGACGGCGACGAAAGACGCGCTGTTCCTGGTGTTCCGCATCGGTACCGAACGTTACGCCTTGCAGGCCATCGAGGTGGTCGAGGTATTGCCGCGCCTGCAACTCAAGCCGATTCCCCGGGCGCCGTCCTGGGTGGCCGGGGTCTTCGCCCATCGCGGCGCGGTGGTGCCGGTGCTCGACCTGAGTGCCCTGACCTTTGGCGAGCCGGCGCAGGAGCGCACCAGCACCCGCCTGGTGCTGGTGCATTACCGCCCGCAGACGGCACAGCCCGCGCAGTTGCTGGGGCTGATCCTCGAGCAGGCCACTGACACCCTGCGTTGCAACCCGCAGGACTTCAAGGCCTACGGCCTGGATAACCGCAATGCGCCGTACCTGGGCCCGGTCTACGAAGACGCCCAGGGCCTGCTGCAATGGGTGCGTGTCGACGATCTGTTGGATGCCGAGGTGCGTGCGCTGCTGTTTCCCTCGCCGCCGCTGGATCCGGCGTTGCTCGGGGAGTCGTCATGAGCAGCGACCAGCGATTTTTCGATTTTCTCAAGGAGCGCATCGGCCTCGATGTGGCCTCGGTGGGCCCGGCGATCATCGAGCGCGCGGTGCGCCAGCGCAGCATCGCCCAGCAGGCGCCCAGCGCCGACCATTACTGGCAGACCCTGCAAGGCTCGCGGGATGAACAACAGGCCCTGATCGAAGCGGTGATCGTTCCGGAAACCTGGTTTTTCCGTTACCCGGAATCCTTTGCGACCCTGGCCAAACTCGCGCGCTCGCGGCTTGCCGAACTCAAGGGCATGCGCGCCTTGCGCATCCTCAGCCTGCCGTGTTCCACCGGCGAGGAGCCGTACTCGATTGCCATGGCCCTGTTCGATGCCGGGCTGGCCCCTCATCAGTTCAAGGTCGAAGGGTTCGATGTCAGCCCGCTATCGGTCGAGCGGGCCAGGCAGGCGGTGTATGGCAAGAACTCCTTTCGCGGCCAGCACAGCGATTTTCGCGAACGGCATTTCACCGCCGAAGATGAGCGCTACAGCCTCAGCGAGCGGGTGCGCGAGCAGGTGCGCCTGCAGGTCGGCAATCTGCTGGACCCGACCTTGCTGGCCAATGAGCCGCCCTACGATTTTGTCTTCTGTCGCAACCTGCTGATCTATTTCGATCAGCCGACCCAGCGTCAGGTGTTCGAAGTGCTCAAGCGCCTGACGCATGTCGACGGCGTGCTGTTCATCGGCCCGGCCGAAGGCAGCCTGTTGGGCCGCCTGGGTATGCGCTCGATCGGCATTGCCCAGTCCTTTGCCTTCAGCCGGCATAACGAACCCGAGCCCACGCCGGCACCGGCCTTCGTGCCGAGCGCATTGCCGGCGCGCCAGCCGGTGCGCGGCATCGCGCCGCCCGTGCGCAGCCGGCCGTTTTCCAGTGTGGTGGCGAGCCAGCGCCCCGCGCCGACCAGGCCGGCCAGCGATGCCACGACGTTGCTGGCGAGCATCGCGGCCCTGGCCAACGAAGGCAAAAGCGCCGAGGCCCGGGTGGCTTGCGAGCATTACCTGGACACCCACGAGCCGGTGGCGCAGGTGTTCTATTGGCTGGGGCTGCTCAGCGACGTGGCGGGCAGCGCCCTGGAAGCCCAGGGTTTCTATCGCAAGGCCCTGTACCTGGATCCGCAGCACGCCGAAGCGCTGGCGCACCTGGCCGCCTTGCTGGCTTCCCAGGGAGACGTTGCCGGTGCCCGTCGATTGCAGGAGCGCGCGGCCCGCAGCGGCCGTGCAGCAGACAGTGAGCGTAAATCATGAGCGGCTCTGTTTCGTTAAACGTGACCCACGAAGATGCGCAGGCTATCGACGATTGCTGGAACCGTATCGGTATCCACGGCGACAAGAGTTGCCCGTTGCTGGCCGGGCATGTGCATTGCCGCAATTGCTCGGTGTATTCCGCCGCGGCCACCCGCTTGCTCGACCGCTATGCGTTGCAGCAGGAGCGCCATGAGCAAGCGGTCGAGGCCGATACGGATGTCGTCACCCGTTCGTTATTGATGTTCCGCCTGGGCGAGGAATGGCTGGGCATTGCCACCCGTTGCCTGGTGGAAGTGGCGCCGCTGCAGCCGATCCATTCCTTGCCGCACCAGCGCTCGCGAGCCTTGCTGGGCGTGGCGAATGTGCGTGGTGCGCTGGTGGCGTGCCTGTCGTTGGTGGAGCTGCTGGGGCTGGACTCCACCAGCACGGTCGTGTCGGGGGCGCGGGTGATTCCGCGGATGCTGATCATCGCCGCCCAGGGCGGCCCGGTGGTGGTGCCGGTGGACGAGGTGGAGGGCATCCATGCCATCGACGAGCGTACCCTGGACGCCGCCGCGGTTTCCGGCCAGCAGGCCAGTGCCAAGTACACCCGTGGCGTCCTGCAATGGAAGGGCCGCAGCCTGCGTTGGCTGGATGAAGAGCAGTTGCTGTCCGCCGTGACCCGGAGCCTGACATGACCCCCGATCAAATGCGCGACGCCTCGCTACTCGAACTCTTCAGCCTGGAAGCCGAAGCCCAGACCCAGGTGCTCAGTGCCGGCCTGCTGGCGCTGGAGCGCAATCCGACCCAGGCCGACCAGCTGGAAGCCTGCATGCGCGCCGCCCACTCGCTCAAGGGCGCGGCGCGGATCGTCGGGGTCGACGCCGGGGTCAGCGTGGCCCATGTGATGGAAGATTGCCTGGTCAGCGCCCAGGAAGGGCGGCTGTACCTGCGTCCCGAACATATCGATGCGCTGCTGCAGGGCACCGATTTCCTGATGCGCATCGCCACGCCGGGCAGCGAGGTCAGTGAGCAGGACATTGCCGCCTACGTGGCGCTCATGGAGCAGTTGGTCAGCTCGCCGGGCGCGGCGCCTGCGGGCGTTGTCCTGCCCCGGATCGAGCCGCACCTGCCGCCCATGGCCGAGCTGCAAATGCAGGCTCCGCGGGTCGAACCCGAACCACAGGTCCCGCCGTTCGAGATGCCGCAGGAGGTATTGCAGGAAACGCTGCAAGAGACAGCCGCGGCGATTACGCACAAGGGCAAGAAGCTCGCCGAGGGGGGCGAACGGGTGTTGCGGGTCACGGCCGAACGCCTGAACAGCCTGCTCGACCTGTCGAGCAAGTCGCTGGTGGAAACCCAGCGCCTGAAGCCCTACCTGGCGGCTCTGCAGCGCCTCAAGCGCCTGCAGAGCAACGGCCTGCGCGCTTTGGAAAACCTCAATGGACATCTCAAGGAGCAGGTGCTGGGCCTGGAGGCCCTCGAAGCCCTGGAAGATGCGCGACGCCTGCTGGCGGAATCCCAGCAGGTGCTGACAGAGAAAACCGCCGAGCTGGATGAATTCGGCTGGCAGGCCAGCCAGCGCGCCCAGGTGCTCTACGACACCGCGCTGGCCTGTCGCATGCGGCCGTTCGCCGATGTGCTGGTGGGCCAGGTGCGGATGGTTCGCGACCTGGGGCGCAGCCTGGGCAAACAGGTTCGCCTGGAGGTCGAGGGCGAGAAGACCCAGGTCGATCGCGACGTGCTGGAAAAACTCGAGGCGCCGCTGACCCACCTGCTGCGCAACGCGGTCGATCACGGCATCGAAACGCCCGAACAGCGGTTGCTGGCGGGCAAGCCGGCCGAGGGCCTGATTCGCCTGCGCGCTTCCCACCAGGCCGGGCTGCTGGTGCTGGAACTGAGCGATGACGGTAATGGCGTCGACCTGGAACGGGTGCGCCAGAGCATCGTCGAGCGCCAGTTGTCCCCCGCCGAGACCGCTGCCCAGCTGAGCGAAGAAGAGCTGCTGACCTTCCTGTTCCTGCCGGGCTTCAGCCTGCGGGACAAGGTCACCGAGGTCTCCGGGCGCGGTGTCGGCCTGGACGCGGTGCAGCACATGGTGCGCCAGTTGCGTGGCGCGGTGCAGCTGGAGCAGGTGGCGGGGCAGGGCAGTCGTTTCCACCTCGAAGTGCCGCTGACCCTGTCGGTGGTGCGCAGCCTGGTGGTGGAGGTCGGCGAAGAGGCCTATGCCTTCCCGCTGGCGCATATCGAACGCATGTGCGATCTGGAGCCCGACGACATTGTCCAGCTGGAAGGACGCCAGCATTTCTGGCACGAAGGCCGCCACGTCGGCCTGGTCGCGGCCAGCCAGTTGCTGCAACGCCCGGCGGGGCAGAACAATGAATCCACGCTCAAGGTCGTGGTGATTCGCGAGCGCGACGCGGTCTACGGCGTGGCGGTCGAGCGTTTCATCGGCGAGCGGACCCTGGTGGTGCTGCCGCTGGACGACCGCCTGGGCAAGGTCCAGGACATTTCCGCCGGAGCCTTGCTCGATGACGGCTCGGTGGTGCTGATCGTCGACGTCGAGGACATGCTGCGTTCGGTGGACAAGCTGCTCAATACCGGCCGTCTGGAACGCATCGCCCGGCACAACCGCCATCAGGCCGAGACGGCGCGCAAGCGCATCCTGGTGGTCGACGACTCGCTCACCGTGCGTGAGCTGCAACGCAAGCTTTTGCTCAACCGTGGTTATGACGTAGCGGTCGCCGTCGACGGCATGGATGGCTGGAACGCCTTGCGTTCGGAAGACTTCGACCTGCTGATCACCGACATCGATATGCCCCGAATGGATGGGATTGAATTGGTCACACTCCTGCGCCGTGACAATCGCCTGCAGTCGTTGCCGGTGATGGTGGTTTCCTACAAGGATCGCGAAGAGGACCGGCGCCGTGGACTGGATGCCGGGGCCGACTATTATCTAGCCAAAGCCAGTTTCCATGATGACGCCCTGCTGGATGCGGTGGTGGAGCTGATTGGAGGAGCGCGGGCATGAAAATCGCGATCGTCAATGACATGCCCATGGCCGTGGAGGCCCTGCGCCGGGCCCTGGCCTTCGAACCCGCGCATGAAGTGGTGTGGGTCGCGACCAATGGCGCCGAGGCGGTTGAGTACTGCGCGCAGCTGACGCCCGACCTGATCCTGATGGACCTGATCATGCCGGTGATGGACGGCGTGGAGGCGACCCGCCGGATCATGGCCGAAACCCCTTGCGCTATCGTGATCGTCACGGTGGATCGCCAGCAGAACGTGCATCGGGTGTTCGAGGCCATGGGACATGGCGCGCTGGACGTGGTCGATACACCGGCCCTGGGGGCCGGCAATGCGCAGGAAGCGGCGGCGCCTTTACTGCGCAAGATCCTCAATATCGGCTGGCTGATCGGCCAGCAGCGCGGCAACCACGTGCGTTCGGCACCGGTGCCGATGCGCACCATGGCGCAACGCCAGGGCCTGGTGGCGATCGGCTCGTCCGCCGGTGGCCCGGCGGCGCTGGAAGTGTTGCTCAAGGGGCTGCCCGCCCATTTTCCGGCCGCCATCGTGCTGGTGCAGCACGTCGACCAGGTGTTTGCCGCAGGCATGGCCGAATGGCTGAGCAGCGCCTCCAGGCTCAAGGTGCGCCTGGCCCGCGAAGGTGAGCCACCGCAGAGCGGTACGGTACTGCTGGCCGGGACCAATCACCATATCCGGCTGTTGAAGAACGGCACCCTGGCCTACACCGCCGAGCCGGTAAACGAGATCTATCGGCCATCGATCGATGTGTTTTTTGAAAGTGTCGCCAGTTACTGGAATGGCGATGCGATCGGCGTACTGCTGACCGGCATGGGCCGCGATGGCGCCCAGGGCCTGAAACTGATGCGCGATCAGGGTTATCTGACCATCGCCCAGGACCAGGAGAGTAGTGCGGTGTATGGCATGCCCAAGGCGGCCGCTGCCATCGACGCTGCCGTAGAGATTCGCCCACTGGACAAGATCGCTCCACGATTGCTGGAGATATTTGCCAAATGACCGACAAACGCAGCTGTCCTGGCCAGGTAGCAACTCAGGTGACAACCCATGAATGATTTACAGCTCGACGATTTTAAAACCGATGAAAATGCTGCGATGGTGCTGCTGGTCGACGACCAGGCAATGATCGGTGAGGCTGTGCGGCGTGGGTTGGCGAATGAAGAAAACATCGACTTCCACTTTTGTGCCGACCCGCACCAGGCCATTGCCCAGGCGATCCGCATCAAGCCGACGGTGATCCTGCAGGACCTGGTGATGCCGGGCCTGGACGGGCTGACGTTGGTGCGCGAGTACCGCAACCACCCGGCGACCCAGAACATTCCGATCATCGTGCTTTCGACCAAGGAAGACCCGCTGATCAAGAGTGCGGCCTTCGCCGCCGGGGCCAACGATTACCTGGTCAAGCTGCCGGACAATATCGAACTGGTGGCGCGCATCCGTTACCACTCGCGCTCCTACATGACCCTGTTGCAGCGGGACGCGGCCTATCGCGCACTGCGGGTCAGCCAGCAGCAGCTGCTCGATACCAACCTGGTGCTGCAGCGCCTGATGAACTCCGATGGCCTGACCGGCCTGTCCAACCGCCGGCATTTCGACGAGTACCTGGAACTGGAGTGGCGCCGGGCAATGCGCGACCAGACCCAGTTGTCGCTGCTGATGATCGATGTCGATTACTTCAAGTCCTACAACGATAACTTCGGTCATCTGGAAGGCGATGAAGCCCTGCGCAAGGTGGCGACGGCAATCCGCGAAGCCAGCAGCCGACCGTCGGATCTGCCGGCGCGTTACGGCGGGGAGGAGTTTGCCCTGGTGCTGCCGAACACCTCGCCCGGCGGGGCGCGGCTGGTGGCCGAGAAACTGCGCCAGACCGTGGCCGCGCTGAAGATTCCGCATATCGCGCCGACCGAAGGGGCGAGCCTGACCATCAGCATCGGTCTGTCCACCATGACGCCGCAGCCGAGCACCAGTTGCCGGCAATTGATCTCGGCCGCCGACAAAGGCCTGTATCTGGCCAAGCACAATGGTCGCAATCAGGTGGGGATCGAGTGAAAAAAACCGCCACCGCGGGGGCCTAAAGCCGCCAGGCGGGCTGCCGCACCAGCTTGATTACGTTATACTCGCCGGCTTTCAAAAGTTCGCCAACGAGTGCTGCCTGCCATGGAAATCAACCCGATCCTTAACACTATCAAGGACCTGTCCGAGCGCTCCGAAACTATTCGGGGGTATCTTTGACTACGATCAAAAGCATGAGCGTCTGACCGAGGTCAACCGCGAGCTTGAAGATCCGAACGTCTGGAACAAGCCTGAATACGCCCAGGAACTGGGCCGCGAGCGCTCCGCGCTGGCACAGATCGTCGAGACCCTGGACGAGTTGTCCGGTGGCCTGGCCGATTGCCGCGATCTGCTGGAGATGGCCGTCGAAGAGAACGACGAAGGCGCGGTAGGCGATGTGGTCGCCGAACTGACCCGTCTCGACGAGGCCCTGGCCAAGCTGGAATTCCGTCGCATGTTCAGCGGCGAAATGGACATGAACAACGCCTACCTGGATATCCAGGCCGGCTCCGGCGGCACCGAAGCCCAGGACTGGGCCAACATCCTGCTGCGCATGTACCTGCGCTGGGCCTCCAAGCGTGGCTTCGACGCCACCATCATGGAACTGTCCGAAGGCGAAGTCGCCGGGATCAAGGGCGCCACCGTGCACATCAAGGGCGAGTACGCCTTTGGCTGGCTGCGCACCGAGATCGGCGTGCACCGCCTGGTACGCAAGAGCCCGTTCGACTCCGGCGCTCGCCGCCACACCTCGTTCTCGGCCGTATTCGTCTCGCCCGAAATCGACGACAAGGTGGAAATCGAGATCAACCCGGCGGACCTGCGCATCGACACCTATCGTTCCTCCGGTGCCGGTGGCCAGCACGTAAACACCACCGACTCGGCCGTGCGTATCACCCACGTACCGACCAACACCGTGGTCAGCTGCCAGAACGAACGTTCCCAGCACGCCAACAAGGACACCGCCATGAAGATGCTGCGGGCCAAGTTGTACGAGCAGGAAATGCAGAAGCGCAACGCCGCTTCCCAGGCGCTGGAAGACACCAAGTCCGACATCGGCTGGGGTCACCAGATCCGCTCCTACGTGCTCGATGCCTCGCGGATCAAGGATCTGCGTACCAACATCGAACGCAGTGACTGCGACAAGGTGCTCGACGGCGACATCGACGAATACCTGGTGGCCAGCCTGAAATCGGGGCTGTAAGCCGCGACACCCATGCCGCGGGCACGGCGCGCTTCTGTAGGAGCGAGGCTGGCCCGCGATCCCTTGCCACAGGCAAGGGGCAACGTACCTGTGATGGAAAATTTAAAGACATGAGCGACCTACAACTCGACCAGGCCCTGCAACAGGAAGAAAACACCCTGATCGCCCTGCGCAAGGAAAAGCTTGCTGCCGAGCGCGCCAAGGGCAATGCCTTCCCGAACGACTTCCGCCGCGACAACTACTGCAACGACCTGCAGAAGCAATACGCGGACAAGACCAAGGAAGAGCTGGCCGAGGCTGCAATCCCGGTCAAGGTTGCCGGTCGCATCATGCTCAACCGTGGCTCGTTCATGGTGATCCAGGACATGACCGGGCGGATCCAGGTCTACGTCAACCGCAAGACCCTGCCGGAAGAAACCCTGGACGCGGTCAAGACCTGGGACCTGGGCGACATCATCGCCGCCGAAGGCACCCTGGCCCGTTCCGGCAAGGGCGACCTGTACGTCGAGATGACCCAGGTACGCCTGCTGACCAAGTCGCTGCGTCCGCTGCCGGACAAGCACCACGGCCTGACCGACACCGAGCAGCGCTATCGCCAGCGCTACGTCGACCTGATCGTCAACGAAGACGTACGCGAAACCTTCCGCGTGCGTTCGCAAGTCATCGCCCATATCCGCAGCTTCCTGATGAAGCGTGATTTCCTGGAAGTGGAAACGCCGATGCTGCAGACCATTCCCGGCGGTGCGGCGGCCAAGCCGTTCGAGACCCACCACAACGCCCTGGACATGGAAATGTTCCTGCGTATCGCCCCGGAGCTGTATCTCAAGCGCCTGGTGGTCGGTGGCTTCGAGAAAGTGTTCGAGATCAACCGCAACTTCCGTAACGAAGGCGTTTCGACCCGGCACAACCCTGAATTCACCATGTTGGAGTTCTACCAGGCCTACGCCGACTACGAAGACAACATGGACCTGACCGAAGAACTGTTCCGCGAACTGGCGCAACTGGTCCTGGGCAGCACCGACGTGCCGTACGGCGACAAGGTGTTCCACTTCGGCGAGCCGTTCGCCCGCCTGTCGGTGTTCGACTCGATCCTCAAGTACAACCCCGAGCTGACCTTTGAGGACCTGAACGACATCGACAAGGCTCGCGCTATCGCCAAGAAGGCCGGTGCCAAGGTGCTCGGCTTCGAAGGCCTGGGCAAGCTGCAGGTGATGATTTTCGAAGAACTGGTCGAGCACAAGCTGGAGCAGCCGCACTTCATCACCCAGTACCCGTTCGAAGTCTCGCCGCTGGCCCGTCGCAACGACGAGAACCCGAACGTGACCGACCGTTTCGAGCTGTTCATCGGTGGCCGCGAAATCGCCAACGCCTACTCCGAGTTGAACGACGCGGAAGACCAGGCCGAGCGTTTCATGGCCCAGGTGGCCGACAAGGACGCCGGTGACGACGAAGCCATGCACTACGATGCCGACTTCGTTCGCGCCCTGGAGTACGGCATGCCGCCGACCGCCGGTGAAGGTATCGGCATCGACCGCCTGGTGATGCTGCTGACCAACTCCCCGTCGATCCGCGACGTGATCCTGTTCCCGCACATGCGGCCGCAAGCGTAAATATGTTGAATAAAAAGCCGCCGCTAACAGGCGGCTTTTTATTGTCTGTGTGGCACTGACGTACTGCTTTTTTCATTTTTTATGTGAGAGGAATACCTGTCGTGAACCGTGCAATTGCTCAAGAAGGTGCAGCTGGCATCGCCACTGCGGTCGCTGAAAGTGTTCAGTACCAGGGCCGCAAGGCCAGCCGACAGGGCAGTGAGCAACGTCGCCAGGATATTCTCGACGCGGCCATGCGCATCGTCGTGCGCGATGGCGTGCGCGCCGTGCGCCATCGCGCGGTCGCCGCCGAAGCCGGTGTGCCGCTGTCGGCCACCACCTACTACTTCAAGGATATCGATGACCTGCTCACCGATACCTTTGCCCAATACGTCGAGCGCAGCGCCGCCTTCATGGCCAAGCTGTGGGCCAACAACGAGGGTTTGCTGCGGGAGATGGTCGCCTATGGCGACGGCAGCCCGCAGTCCCGTGCGCAACTGGCCGATGACATTGCCCGCCTGACCGCCGATTACGTGCAGCGCCAACTGCACAACCGCCGCGAGCATCTGATGGCCGAGCAGGCGTTTCGCCAGGAAGCGCTGCTCAACCCGCGCCTGGCGTTGCTGGTGCGTTCCCACCAGCAGATCCTGCTGCAGGGCACCTGCCAGTTTTTCCAGGTATTGGGTTCCCGCGAGCCGCAACAGGATGCCAAAGTGTTGACGTCTATAATCGGACGGATGGAATATCAGGGCCTGCTCAACGGAGCAGAGCCTCTGGCCGACGAGGACATGCTGGGCATTCTGACCCGGTACATGCACCTGGTATTGGCCTCGGTGTGATCCGCCCGCCCGAACGCAGGCTGCGCTAGCGGCTACGGGTCGACTGCTGATAGGGAGTGTTGAATGAAAGCCTGGCGCGTTGTGATCGCCTTGTCGTTCCTGCTGCTCAGCGGCTGCCTGGTGTCCTTCAAGGAACCCTTGCCGGCCGACCAGGCTGCGCCCGCGGCGTTGCTCGGCAAATGGACCAGCAAGAATGCCTGGGGCGAACCGCTCACCCTGCAGATGAGCCGTATCGGCAACAACCGCTACAAGGCCGTCACTTCCGTCAAGGCCAAGCCGCAGCAGCACGATACTTACGAGTTCACCGTTTCCCGCCACGGCAGCCGCTGGTATCTCTCGGCGGCGGTGCCCCAGGCGTTCGGTGGGCACTTCACCATCGCCGGTTTCGAGTTGACCGACGAACACGAGCTGGTGCTCTACCAGCTCGATCTCGAGCAGATCAATCAGGCCCGCGGGCAGAACGCCCTGCGGGGCGAACCGTTCGACACCAAGGACGGCGAGGGCGTGCTGATCGACAGCGCGCTGCCACAGGTTTTCGCCTATCTGGACGATCCCGCCAACTCCGACGTGTTCGTCGAGGCGGCGCGCTTCCAGCGGGCAGGCAAGTAAACGCAGTACAGACGTTTTAATGGGAGTTTTGGGGTGGACGATTACCAGCAGACGATACGCACCTTGTCCGATCGCATTGTGCTGGCACAGACGCCGATCCGCGTACTGGATGCGGTGAAGTGGGATGACAACATCCGCAAAGGTTTCCTCAAGGCCAATGGCAAGGAAATGCCGGCGGTGGACCGCGCCTATTACGAAGGCCGGCCGCTGTCTTTCGACTCCAGCGCGGTGAAACTGGAGTTCCAGAACATCGAACGTGACATCACCCGGCAACTGGGCCAGTTCAACCCGGTGGGGCAGATCATGCGGCGCATGTGCAAGGAGTACCGCATGGTGGTGCGGATGCTCGAGGCCCGTGGCACCGAGGACTTCGGGCTGATTTCCCAGGAACTCTACGGCGCGGCCTCCGACGCCTTTCATGCCGGCGACCCGACCCTGGCCGACCTGGGCCTGATGCTCTCGGATTACCTGAACAACATCGACGGCCGTGGCGATCTCAAGGACGAACCCAAGACCCTGAGCGCCAAGGAAGCGGTGAACCTGCTGCAAAGCCGGCTGAACAAGGTGTTCGGCGAGGCCGAGGAAACCATCCGGGTCTTCGAGTCCGATGGCATAGTCGCGGACGCGGCGGCCGGCGCCGACTACATCAAGATCCGCGCCGACGCGCTGTTCAACGATCGCGATGTGCGCGCCCTGGAAGTCCACGAAGGCCTGGTCCACGTGGGCACAACCCTCAACGGCCTGAACCAGCCGATCTGCACCTTCCTGTCCAAGGGCCCGCCCTCGTCGACCGTGACCCAGGAAGGCCTGGCGATCCTGATGGAGATCATTACCTTCGCCTCCTACCCGAGCCGTCTGCGCAAGCTGACCAACCGCACTCGCGCCATTCACATGGTGGAGGAGGGCGCGGACTTCCTGCAGGTGTTCGAGTTCTTTCGCGAGCAGGGTTTCGAAATGGCCGAAAGTTATGGCAATGCCAGCCGGGTGTTCCGCGGTTCGGTGCCGACGGGCCTGCCATTCACCAAAGACTTGTCCTATCTCAAGGGCTTCATCATGGTTTACAACTACATTCAGTTGGCCGTGCGCAAGGGCAAGCTCGAGCAGATACCTTTGCTGTTCTGCGGCAAGACCACCCTGGAAGACATGCGGACCCTGCGCCAGTTGGTCGACGAAGGCCTGGTGGTGCCGCCCAAGTACCTGCCGGACCAGTTCCGCGACATGAACGCGCTGTCGGCCTGGATGTGCTTCTCCAACTTCCTCAATCACCTGAGCCTGGACCGGATCGAGGCGGATTACTCGAACATCCTGTAACCACCCCCTGTGTAGGAGCGAGCTTGCTCGCGATGGCGATGTGCCTGACACCACGTATCGCGAGCAAGCTCGCTCCTACAGGGGGCGTTTTTCACCCTCGGCATAAGGCTTCAAACGGATGCGAGTCCTCGGCATTGTCTGCCTGCTGCTGACCCTGAGCGGTTGCAGCTCGCTGCTGTTCTATCCCGAGCGGGGCCTGCCGTTCACCCCGGACAAGGCCCGGCTCGACTACCGCGACGTCACCCTGACCGCCGCCGACGGTACGCGCTTGCACGGCTGGTGGCTGCCGGCCAAGGCCGGGGTGCCGGTCAAGGGCACGGTGCTGCACCTGCACGGCAATGGCGGCAACCTGTCCGGGCACCTCGGTGGCAGCTGGTGGTTGCCGGAGCAGGGCTACCAGGTGCTGCTGGTGGACTACCGTGGCTACGGGGTGTCGCAAGGCAAACCGAGCCTGCCGGCGATCTACCAGGATGTCGACGCAGCCTTCCAGTGGCTGGACCGGGCGCCCGAGGTCCAGGGCAAGCCGCTGATCGTCCTGGGCCAGAGCCTGGGCGGCGCCCTGGCCATCCATTATCTGGTGGAGCAGCATCCGGAACGCCAGCGCCAGCTCAAGGCCATTGTCTTCGACGGGGTACCGGCCAGTTACCGCGAGGTGGGCCGTTTTGCCCTGAGCACGTCCTGGATGACCTGGCCGTTCCAGGTGCCGCTGTCGTGGCTGGTGCCCGATGGCGACAGTGCGATCAAGGCCATGGCGCGCCTGGATGGCGTGCCCAAGCTGATCTACCACAGCATCGACGATTCCCTCGTACCGCTTTCCAACGGCATCCGTCTGTATCAAGCTGCGCCCCCGCCCAGGGTGCTGCAACTGACCCGAGGCGGTCATGTGCAGACCTTCGCCGACCCGGTCTGGCGCCAGGTGATGTTGCGTTACCTTGAGGACCCGCAGCACTTCAACGGCCTGCGCCGCCTGGGCGAAATCCCCAATTACCCCACACCTTTGAATCCAGTCGTAGAACCTCCAGAGAGTCCGCAATGAGCGAAGAACGTAACGCCATCCCCCTGATCATCACCGGTATCTGCAGCATCATCGGCACCGTGGCGTGCCTGTGGTACTACGGCTACCTGCATTTCGCCAAGCCGGAGGATGCGTTGCTGCTCAACGATTTCACCATGCTCAAGACCGTGCCCGGCGAAGACTACAAGGTGTCCCTGGAGCCGGCGGCCGAGGTGGCGCAATGCATCGATGGCGTGCTGGTGCTGTTCGACACCGAGCAGAAGGGGCTGACGGGCGTGCTGATCAACAACAAGAAACGCGCCGTGCGCTGCATGGGCCAGGAAACCCCGAAGCTGGAGCAGTGACCGCTCGGCATGCCAGCGCAAGCCGCGATCCGGTTGCCGGATAAAAAAGCCCCGCCGATCAAGGCGGGGCTTTTTATTGGGTGTGCGGTTTATCGCGCGAGGCCGGGCTTAGTTGGCGCTGATGGCCGAACGTGGCGCGACCGGCTGGTTGTCGTTGGAAATGGTCACTTCCACGCGACGGTTCATGGCACGTCCGGAAACACTGCCGTTGTCGGCAACCGGATATTCCTTGCCATAACCCTGGGCGACGATGCGTGCCGGATCGACACCCATCTTGATCAGGGCGACCTGTACCGAAGTGGCGCGACGCTCGGACAGCGACTGGTTGTAGGCCGCGCTACCGGTGCTGTCGGTGTAGCCTTCGACTATCACTTTGCGGTCAGGGTTGTCGCGCAGGAACTGCGCCAGCTTGTTGATGTTGACCAGGCCGCTGGACTTCAGGTCGGCCTTGTTGGTGGCGAACAGCACGTCACCGAAGGTCACCAGCGTACCGCGGTCGGTCTGCTTGGCGTTGAGGCTCGATTGCAGTTGCTTGATCTGCGCGTCACGGGCATCCAGAAGCGCCTTGGCGCGCTGGTCGCCGGCGTCCTTGAGCTGGGTTTCCGCGGTGTGCAGGGCGATGGTCTGCTTGGCCACTTCAATCCGCTGGTTGGTCAGGTAGGCCAGTTGGTCGACCTTCTTTTCGTCCTCCTTGTTCAGGTAGGCCTTGTCGGCCTTGTCCAGCCATTCGCTGGCGTCCTTGGTCTCCAGGGCCGCCACCTTGGTGGCCTGCGGGTTGGCCTGCAGGGCCGAGTAGTTGGTTCGGGCGTTTTCCAGGTTGGCGTTAGGCGGGGTGGAGCATGCCGCCAGCGCTACGCTCAGGGCCAACAGGGCAGGGATCATCAGTTGTTTACGCATAATGGTTTCGTCCTTTTATCGATTGCGAATACGTGGGAATCGGCGCCCGCGGCTCATTGCACGCTGCGCATGCCTTCCTGACGTAGTTCCTGAACGCCTTTCTGAGAGTCCTTCAATGCCTGTTCGGCCTTGGCTGCCTGAGCCTTGCGCTCGGCGACGCGGGCGTCCCATTCGGCCTGCTCGGCCAGACGCCGGGCTTCGTCGTAGTTCTTGTCGTGCATGGCGAGCTCGGCTTGCTTGAGCTTGTCCTGAGCCGATTTCATTTCCACCGCGGCAAATTCGGTACCGCCTGCGCTGACTGCGCTGTTGACCGCAGATTGCGTCACCGCGTATTGCTCGCTTGGCGGATTACCGGCGCAACCGGCCAGGACCAGGCTGCTACCGAGAGCCAGCGCGGCCAGTTTCAGCCCGCGCAGAGAGGTTGACGAGGATTTGGCAGTGCTGATCTTCATGGTCTTCAACTCCATTGGATAACTCCTGAAAAACATCAAAATCCATCCCGGTTCCGACGCCGTAACGCTGAGTGACGACAAGGCTGGGGGCGTTGAAAATGAAACGGCCGTTCCAGTGATGGTTATTGGCTGTGACCCGAGGCTTTTTTGAATAGTTCAGAGAAGATGGCCTATCGCCCGGAAGTTTCCTGACTCTGTGGACAAGGCTCTAAATAAGGAACTTTTGCCGTGCGCAGGGGTACTCCTGACCCGATCCGGGGTCAGGAATAACGCTCTTATCGGTGAGAAATGCAGGCGTGGATCAGTGTTTCTGCTCGTCTGCCTGAGCCGACAGATCGTGCAGATAACGCCGCGACAGGGCGAGAAAACGCGGGGTAGGGCCGATGTCTTCGTAGAGTGGATCGCCTTCTTCGTCGGTGGCGACCACATGCTGGCCTTGGACATAAGGGAAGCTGGTTTCGAGTTCCTCCAGGGCGGCCCCGATCAGCTCGCCGAGCAGTTCCTCGGTCCGGCGTTTGGGGTACATCTCGGAAATTGCCGCCAGGCGTGCGGCGGCTTCGACATCCAGATAGATCGTGTAGCCGGTCTGGGTCAGGCGACCCTTGGCGTTTTCTTCCCAGTGTTGCGCGAGCTCACGGATTTTCATGGCAACCTCAATGAACACCTGCTTGTGGCAGGGCTTGGTGAGTGACCGGCCTGTGCCGGCGCTAAGCCGTTGTGCGGCTTACTCTTGAGACTAGCTCCATCGTGCAAGGTTTAAAGGCGCTTCGTCGTGCACCGGCGTTGCCCGCAGCCGTTCGCGTCAAGACCGCCCTTGCTAATAGCCATGTGCTGGCGGCACTCTTGGGGCTTACCAGGAGCCCCGAGTCCGCTGGAGAACAGGTAGATGACCGATATTGATGCGCGCTTGCGCGAAGATGTTCACCTGCTGGGTGAGCTGTTGGGCAACACCATTCGTGAACAGTATGGCGAGGGTTTCCTCGACAAGATCGAACAGATTCGCAAGGGTGCCAAGGCCGACCGACGCGGTTCGCTGGATGCCGAACTCAGCGCCAGCCTCAACCAGCTCAGCGAGGAAGAGCTGCTGCCGGTGGCGCGGGCGTTCAACCAGTTCCTCAACCTGGCCAACATCGCCGAGCAGTACCAGTTGATTCACCGTCGCGAGGAGTCGCAGCCGGCACCGTTCGAGTCGCGGGTGCTGCCGGAGCTGCTGGCGCGCCTGCGGGCCGAAGGCCATGGCGCCGAGGCGCTGGCCCGGCAGTTGGGACGGCTGGAGATCGAGCTGGTGCTGACCGCCCACCCCACCGAAGTCGCCCGCCGCACGCTGATCCAGAAATACGATGCTATCGCCGCGCAGTTGGCTGCCCAGGACCATCGCGACCTGACCTCGGCCGAGCGCGCGCAGATCCAGACACGCTTGCAGCGGCTGATCGCCGAGGCCTGGCATACCGAAGAAATCCGCCGTACCCGGCCGACCCCGGTGGACGAAGCCAAGTGGGGCTTCGCGGTGATCGAGCATTCGCTGTGGCAGGCCATCCCCAACTATTTGCGCAAGGCCGACCAGGCTTTGCACGCGGCCACCGGCATGCATTTGCCGCTGGAGGCGGCGCCGATCCGCTTCGCTTCGTGGATGGGCGGCGACCGTGACGGCAACCCCAATGTCACCGCGGCGGTGACCCGCGAGGTGCTGTTGCTGGCGCGCTGGATGGCCGCCGACCTGTACCTGCGCGATGTCGATCAACTGGCGGCCGACCTGTCCATGCAGCAAGCCAACGCGACATTGCGGGCACTGGCCGGCGACAGCGCCGAGCCGTATCGCGCGGTGCTCAAGCAATTGCGCGAGCGCCTGCGGGCCACCCGTAACTGGGCCCAGGCATCGTTGAGCGGTAGCGTGCCGGCGACTGCCCAGGTGCTGCAGAACAACCGCGAGCTGCTGGACCCGCTGGAGCTCTGCTACGAGTCCCTGCACGAATGCGGTATGGGCGTGATCGCCGACGGTCCGTTGCTCGACTGTCTGCGCCGCGCGGTGACCTTCGGCCTGTTCCTGGTGCGCCTGGATGTGCGCCAGGACTCCTCGCGGCACACCGCGGCCATGACCGAAATCACCGACTACCTGGGCCTGGGCCGCTACGGCGACTGGAGCGAGCAAGAGCGCATCGATTTCCTGATGCGCGAACTGGGCAGCCGTCGTCCGCTGTTGCCCGGTTATTTCAAGCCCTCGGCCGACACCGCCGAAGTGCTGGCGACCTGCCGGGAAATCGCCGCGGCCCCGGCGGCTTCGCTGGGTTCCTATGTGATCTCCATGGCCGGCGCGGCATCCGATGTGCTCGCCGTGCAACTGCTGCTCAAGGAAGCGGGCGTGCTGCGGCCGATGCGCGTGGTGCCGCTGTTCGAAACCCTGGCCGACCTGGACAACGCCGGCCCGGTGATTGAGCAGTTGCTGCTTCTGCCGGGCTATCGCTCGCGTCTGCAGGGGCCGCAGGAAGTGATGATCGGTTATTCCGACTCGGCCAAGGATGCCGGCACCACTGCTGCCGCCTGGGCGCAGTACCGGGCCCAGGAAAAACTGGTGGATATCTGCCGTGAGCAGCAGGTCGAGCTGCTGCTGTTCCATGGTCGCGGTGGCACCGTGGGGCGTGGCGGCGGCCCGGCCCACGCGGCGATCCTGTCGCAGCCGCCGGGTTCGGTGGCGGGGCGCTTCCGTACCACCGAGCAAGGGGAAATGATTCGTTTCAAATTCGGCCTGCCGGACATCGCCGAGCAGAACCTCAATCTCTACCTGGCGGCGGTGCTGGAAGCGACCTTGCTGCCGCCGCCCCTGCCGCAGCCAGCCTGGCGCGACCTGATGGACGAACTGGCCGACGATGGGGTGAAGGCCTATCGCGCGGTGGTGCGGGAGAACCCGCAGTTCGTCGAGTATTTCCGCCAGTCCACGCCGGAGCAGGAACTGGGGCGCCTGCCACTGGGCAGCCGGCCGGCCAAGCGGCGTGCCGGCGGCATCGAAAGCCTGCGGGCCATCCCGTGGATTTTCGGCTGGACCCAGACCCGCCTGATGTTGCCGGCCTGGCTGGGCTGGGAAACCGCCTTGAGCAAGGCCCTGGAGCGCGGGGAGGGCGAGTTGCTGGGGCAGATGCGCGAACAGTGGCCGTTTTTCCGCACGCGTATCGACATGCTGGAGATGGTGCTGGCCAAGGCCGACGCGGATATCGCCCGTTCCTACGACGAACGATTGGTCGAACCGGCGCTGCTGCCATTGGGTGCGCATTTACGCGACTTATTGTCGCAGGCGTGTTCGGTGGTCTTGGGGTTGACCGGTCAGTCGCAGTTACTGGCACATAGCCCCGACACCCTGGAGTTCATTCGCCTGCGCAATACCTACCTGGACCCGCTGCATCTATTGCAGGCCGAACTGCTGGCCCGTTCGCGACGCCAGGACGGCGCCCAGGACAGCCCGGTGGAACAGGCGCTGCTGGTGTCTGTGGCGGGGATTGCCGCCGGTTTGCGCAATACCGGCTAAGGTAATTGCCGGGGTTTTCAGTGGCTTGGCACGGTACTTCGAGCGCTGGCCCGAGAGGGCTGGCGACCGTCGCCAGGCGACACTTTGTTATGGGGTTGCGACCAGCAATACCCTGTCGCCAGGGCATAAAGGCAGCGGGTTGCTCCGACTTTCGGCTGCTTGTGTGCGCTGTGTCGGCTGTGTATCTTGATCAGCCTTTGGCCGTTTGGGCGGCCACTATCCCATTTCCGAGATTGGCCCCACGAGGCGAATCCGAGCGTTTCTAAATAAAAAATTGAGGAGCACATCGATGCGCGTAATTCTGCTGGGAGCTCCCGGGGCCGGTAAAGGTACTCAGGCAAAGTTCATCACCGAAAAGTTCGGCATTCCGCAAATCTCCACCGGCGACATGCTGCGCGCAGCGGTCAAGGCCGGCACCGAGCTGGGCCTGAAAGCCAAGAGCGTGATGGACGCCGGTGGTCTGGTCTCCGATGACCTGATCATCAACCTGGTCAAGGAACGCATCAGCCAGGCCGATTGCGCCAAGGGTTTCCTGTTCGACGGCTTCCCACGCACCATTCCTCAGGCCGAAGCGCTGGTCAAAGCCGGCGTCGAGCTGGACAACGTGGTCGAGATCGCCGTCGACGACGAAGAGATCGTCCAGCGTATCGCTGGCCGCCGTGTGCACGAAGCCTCGGGCCGCGTTTACCACACCGTCTACAATCCGCCGAAAATCGCCGGTAAAGACGACATCACCGGTGAAGACCTGGTCCAGCGTAAAGACGACACCGAAGAAACCGTGCGTCATCGCCTGTCGGTCTACCACTCCCAGACCAAGCCGCTGGTGGAGTTCTACCAGAGCCTGGCCGCCAGTCAGGGCAAGCCGAAGTACAGCCACATCGCGGGCGTCGGTTCGGTCGAGTCGATCACCGGCAAGGTGCTCGAAGCGCTGAGCTGATCAGTCGTACCGGCTTGATCTTCAACGGCCCGCTTGCGGGCCGCTGCTGTTTATAATGCGTCACTTTTTTCAACTCCCTCTGCCTTATGGAAACATCGATGAGCACCTTGCTGGCCCTGGACACCGCGACTGAAGCCTGCTCGGTTGCCTTGCTGCACGACGGCAAGGTGACGAGCCACTACGAGGTGATCCCGCGCCTGCATGCACAGAAGCTGCTGCCGATGATCCAGAAACTGCTGGCCGATGCCGGCACCAGCCTGCAGGCCGTCGATGCCATTGCCTTCGGTCGCGGGCCTGGGGCCTTTACCGGTGTGCGGATCGCCATCGGCGTGGTCCAGGGCCTGGCCTTCGCCCTGGAGCGCCCGGTGCTGCCGGTGTCGAACCTGGCGGTGCTGGCGCAGCGCGCATTGCGCGAACACGGCGCGACCCAGGTGGCCGCCGCCATCGATGCGCGAATGGATGAGGTCTACTGGGGCTGCTACCGCGAAGTGGCGGGCGAGATGCGCCTGGCAGGGGCCGAAGCGGTGTTGCCGCCGGAAGCCGCTGCGTTGCCGGCGGACGCCAGCGGCGACTGGTTCGGCGCGGGCACCGGCTGGGGCTACGCCGAGCGTATCGGGGTCAATCTCAGTGGCCAGGACGCGGGCATGCTGCCCCACGCCGAAGATTTGCTGACCCTGGCGCGCTTTGCCTGGGAACGCGGCGAGGCGATCCCGGCGGACGAGGCGCAACCGGTGTACCTACGGGACAAGGTGGCGACGCCAAAAGCGCGCTGACAGGCCGCTGCAGAGCTGTTCGCCATCACGAGTCCGCGTGGCGAGCGTGTCAATCGTCAGGTTTTCGTGCCAGTTTTCGGTGGCTTTTAAACCTTTTGCATTTTCTGTGTTCTAGTTATCACTCGGGCATTTGCGTAGTCGGCTAGGTGCCGCTAAATTGCCATCATCGATATCGAGCATGTGATTATGCGCATAGACGGCATTTCCTCTCAGTCCTACCCCATCAAGCGCAAGCCTCGCAAAGGCAGCGTGCTGCTGGACGACTCCCTCGAGGACGCAGATGCCGTCGAAGTCCAACCCGAGACTCCTGCCCAGGCGCGCTCCCAGGCTTCTGCCGAGCGCACCAGCAATCTTCCCGCCCGTCCACAGGACATGATCTTCCAGCGCGCCATGAAAAGAAGCGTCGCCAACGCTCTGGCCAGCTACCTGACCACCGCCGGTTTCGTCGATTGGGATATGGAAGTGGTGGGTCTCGACCTGCACATCTGATGTTGCTGCCTTATTACCTCGGTTGTCCTTCCTGGAGCGAAAACGCCTGGCGTGAGTACCTGTACCCGGAAAGCGCGCGGCCGACGGATTTTCTCGGCCTGTATTGCCAGGTCTTCAATGCCGTGGAAGGCAATACCACCTTCTATGCGCGCCCCGCCGAGGCCACGGTGCAGCGCTGGGCGCAGACCATGCCCGAACATTTCCGCTTCACCGCCAAATTTCCCGGCGACATCAGCCATGGCGGCGACCTGCGCGAACAATTGGGCGCGGCCGAGAGCTTCCTGCAGTTGCTCAGCCCGCTGGGCGAACGTGTTTCGCCGCTGTGGCTGCAACTGCCCGCGAGCTTCACACCGCAGCGCCTGGCGGAACTGGCGGGCTTTATCGACGGCCTGGAGCGGCCGTTGGCGGTGGAAGTCCGGCATCGGGATTTTTTCGCCAAGGGCGATGCCGAGCGCATGCTCAACCGCCTGCTGCTGGATCGTGGGGTAGAGCGCATCTGCCTCGACCCGCGCGCCTTGTTCAGTTGCACTTCCAGCGAGCCGTCGGTGCTCCATGCGCAATCGAAGAAACCCAAGGTACCGCCGCGCCCGGCCGCCTTCACCCAGTTTCCCCAGGTGCGCTTTATCGGTCATCCGGAGCTTGAGGCCAACGATCCGTTCCTGGTGCCCTGGATCGACAAGGTCGCCGGCTGGATCGAGGAAGGGCGAACCCCCTACATCTTCCTGCACACCGCCGATAACCGCCTGGCCGCCGAGCTGGCGCGGCGTTTCCATGCGCGCCTGATGGAGCGCCTGCCTGGATTGCCGGCCTTGCCTGAGCTATACAGAGAGCCCGCCGCGGAGCAACTCGGCTTGCTCTGAACGGGATCATTTCCCTGTCCAGGAGTCCGCCAATGGATGCGCAAACCCTTCGTGCCCAAACCTTCAAGGCCCTGCATGAGCGTGATCGGGCTTTCGTGATTCCCAACCCCTGGGACGCGGGCTCCGCCAAGATGCTGGCCAGCCTCGGCTTCGAGGCCCTGGCGACCACCAGCGCCGGTTTCGCTTTTTCCCTGGGGCGCCCCGACGCCGAAGGTGCCTTGTCCCTGGAGGACACCCTGGGCAACGTTCGCGCCATAGTCGGCGCCAGCAGCCTGCCGGTGGCGGTGGACCTGGAGAACGGTTTTTCCGACAGCCCCGAAGGCTGTGCCCGGACCCTGCGCCAAGCGGCCGCCTGCGGGGCGGTGGGCGGCTCCATCGAAGACGCCACGGGCCGGGCCGATGATCCGATCTATGACTTCAAGCTGGCGGTCGAGCGTATCGAGGCGTCGGTCGCCGCAGTGCGGCAATTGCCTTTTCCCTTTGTGCTCACGGCACGGGCGGAAAACCTGCTGCATGGCCGGCAGGACCTGCCGGACACCCTTCGCCGCCTGCAAGCCTATGCCGAGGCCGGCGCCGATGTGCTGTATGCGCCTGGGTTGCGCTCGGCGGAGGAAATCATCGCCGTGGTCCGCGCGGTGGCGCCCAAACCGGTCAACGTGCTGATGTCGGGCGGCCTGAAATTGACCCTGGCGCAGTTGAGCGAGCTGGGGGTGAAGCGGATCAGCGTCGGTTCGGCCCTGGCGCGGGCCGCCTATGGCGCCTTCTATCAGGCTGCGCAGGAAATCCGCGACCACGGCAGCTTCGACTTTGCCGACCAGGCTTTGCCGTTCGGGCAGATCAATCGGTTGTTCAAGGACTGAGCGGCCGGGGTGTCGCTAGGTGCCATTGCCGGTAGTGGATCTGTCGGTGAAACCGGCTTGAGGTCAGGCGGCGATCCGCAGGTTCTGCAGGATCAGCGGACGCGCCCAGCCGTTATCGAAATCGAACTGTTTCTGCTGCTCGATGAGTTCTTGCGGCGGGAAGGGCGGGAAGGGTTTGTCCAGCAGCTCCAGTTCGAGTTCGGCGATCGGCAGGTGCAACGGCCGCGGTTGCGGCGCCGGGCTCGGCTCGGGCAGGGGCTGGCCGGCATTGAGGACAATGGGGCGTACCCAGCCGCTTTCGAAGTCTTGCTGGTGTTGCTGGGCGGCGATTTCTTCCGGCGGGAACGGCGGAAACGGTTTGTCCAGCAGCTCGGTCTCGAACTCGGCGATCGGTAGGAACAACGGTTCCGGCGGGCGGATCTCGGTGTCCTGGACGTCGCAATGACGCTGGGTAACGATTTGCGCCAGCAGGTCGCTGCCGCCATGGGGTTCGGTCGGGCCGTCCACGGCCACCGGAGAATTGTCGTCAGTGACCTTCGCGCCATCGCCGCGTTGCTCGGCCAGCGCCTGGGCAAAAAAATCCTGCCACAGATGGCTGACGCCGCTCAGTGCCTGGGAATTTTTGAGGCCGTAATCGCCGTGGGGCGATATGACGCCAATGGATAGGCTTCGAATGTCTGACATTTCTCTCGGGTCGACGCTCAGCTCTGGCAAAATGCCGAATAGTTCTTTTATCGGCAGTTTTTGCCGATCATTAATTTTTTGAGCGTGTTTTCAGATGAGTGAGCAACCAGCGGCCTGCCGCATCAAAGTCGAGGCCTTGGCCGAGGCATTCCAGCCGCAGGCCGCGCATTGGGCCGAGCGACTGGGGCTGCCATTGCAGATCGACGAGGCGGAATTCGCCCTGCAGGTCGGCGAGCAGGGCTTGCAACTGCAGCAGCTCGGCGCCGATGCGCCAGGGCCGGTGCGGGTGGACTTTGTCGAGGGTGGCGCGGCTCACCGACGGCTGTATGGCGGCGGTAGTGGGCAGATGATCGCCAAGGCGGTGGGCATCGCCCAGGGTGTGCGTCCGCGGATCCTGGATGCCACGGCGGGGCTGGGCAAGGATGCGTTCGTCCTGGCCAGCCTCGGCTGCGAGATGAGCCTGATCGAACGCCAGCCCTTGATCGGCGCCTTGCTCGAAGACGGCCTGGTCCGGGCGGGAGAGGATTTCGAGGTGGCGCCGATCGTGGCCCGCATGCGCCTGCTCAAGGGCAACTCGATCGAAGTGATGCGCAACTGGGAGGGCGAGCCGCCCCAGGTGATCTACCTGGACCCGATGTTCCCGCATCGGGAAAAGACCGCGCTGGTGAAAAAGGAAATGCGCCTGTTCCGCCCGCTGGTCGGGGACGACCCGGACGCCCCGGCGCTGCTGGAGGCCGCCCTGGCCCTGGCCAGCCACCGGGTGGTGGTCAAGCGCCCGCGCAAGGCGCCGTGCATCGCAGGCCCCAAGCCGAGCCATGCGCTGGATGGCAAATCCAGCCGTTACGATATCTATCCGAAGAAGGCGCTCAAGGCCTGATCTTCATCGGTTTTTTCGCCAGCAAGCTCGCTCCTACAGGGACTGCGCATGACCTGTAGGACCGAGCTTGCTCGCGATAGGGTCTTCAGGCTCGATACGCCCGCATGAACAACCCCACCACTTCCCGCACATGCTCCTCGGCGGCTTCGTCGCTCAGCGGCGCGCCGCAGCCGTAGAGCAGGCGAAAGTTCGCCGCGCCCTTGAGCAGGCAGAAGAAATGCTCGGCGGCGTTACGCGGTTTGTCGATGCGCAGGGCGCCGCTCTGGTCGATCCTGGTCAACAGCCGTTCCATGCCTTGCAGCATGCGCTGCGGTCCGGCCTCGAAGAAGATCTGCGAGAGCTTCGGGTCCTGGCTGCCCAGGGCCATGATCAGGCGATGCAGGTTCAAGGATTCTTCGCTGTTGATCAGCAGGTGAAAGCCCCGGGCGATATTCAGCAGCACGTTTTCGATCGGCATGCCGGCGGGCAATTCGAAGAACAGCGTTGGCAACTGCTCCTCGCACTTGGCCATCACCGCGGCGGAAAACAGGGTCTCCTTGTCGTTGAAATGGCTGTACACCGTCAGTTTGGAAACACCCGCTTCGCCAGCCACCGCGTCCATGCTGGTATTGGCGTAGCCGTTGCTCAGAAACAGCGTTTTCGCGGCTTCGAGAATGGCCTGGCGTTTTGCCAGGTCCTTGGGGCGGCCG
Source organism: Pseudomonas sp. GW821-FHT09E12 (assembly GCF_059416085.1). Taxonomy (NCBI): domain Bacteria; kingdom Pseudomonadati; phylum Pseudomonadota; class Gammaproteobacteria; order Pseudomonadales; family Pseudomonadaceae; genus Pseudomonas; species Pseudomonas sp. GW821-FHT09E12. The sequence continues at coordinate 450,923 of NZ_JBWKOM010000003.1, forward strand.
GGGCCGTTTGAGGTAGAAAGATTGTCGGACATTCTTCGCTTTAATACTGGACTGGTGAGTTTGCTATTAATAACATACCCACCAGTATAATTATTCGAAGCACCCTTAGCGAAAGGTCCCTCACCATGTTCCGCTATGCCTTATCCCTCGCGTTGCCAGTCAGCCTGGCCGTTCTGCTGTCCGCGTGCGGCCATGAAGAAACCGCGCAAACCACCGTCCGCCCGGCCATGGTGGTGCAGCCAGAGCCCGCGGCGCAGGCCATGGACAGCTACCCTGGCGAGGTCCGGGCGCGTTACGAACCGGACCTGGCGTTCCGGATCGGGGGCAAGGTCAGCCGACGACTGGTCGATGAGGGGCAGCGGGTAAAGGCTGATCAGCCATTGGCCGAGCTCGATCCGCAGGATGTGCGGCTGCAACTGGAAGCCACTCGGGCCCAGGTGGCGGCGGCCGAAGCCAACCTGAACCTGGTGCGCTCCGAGCGTGACCGCTACAAGACCCTGATGGATCGGCAACTGGTCAGCCGTTCCCAGTACGACAACGCCGAGAATCTATATCGCTCCGGCCTGGCCCGGCTCAAGCAGATCAAGGCCGAGTTCGACGTGGCCAGCAACCAGGCCGGTTACGCCGTGCTGCGCGCGCCCCAGGACGGCGTCGTGGCCCGGCGTACGGTCGAGGTCGGCCAGGTGGTTGCCGCCGGCCAGACCGTTTTTACCCTGGCCACCGACGGCGAGCGGGAAGTGCTGATCAGCCTGCCGGAGCAGGGTTTCGGCCGTTTCCGCATCGGCCAGCCGGTGTCGGTGGAGCTGTGGAGCCAGCCCGACCAGCGCTTCGCCGGGCAGATCCGCGAGCTGTCGCCGGCCGCCGACCCACGATCCCGTACCTTCGCCGCCCGCATTGCCTTTACCGCCGGCAAGGTCCCGGCCGAACTGGGGCAGAGTGCCCGAGTGTTCATTCAGACAGCGGGCAGTGTGCCGCTGTCGGTGCCGCTGTCGGCGGTGACCGCGGAAAACGGTGCCGCCTATGTCTGGCGGGTAGACGCCAACAACACCCTGAAAAAGACCCCGGTGCGTCTCGGCGCCTTTGGCGAGAAGAGCGTACCGGTACTCGAAGGCCTCGGAGTCAGCGACTGGGTGGTGGCGGCGGGTGTGCATGTGCTCCATGAGGGGCAGCAGGTGCGCCCGGTGGATCGCTCCAACCGCGTAGTCAATCTGGCGGCCAAGGAGTAATCCCCGATGGGTTTCAATCTTTCCGAATGGGCGTTGCGCAACCGCCAGATCGTGCTGTTCCTGATGCTGTTGCTGGCCATAGTCGGGGCGTTGTCCTACACCAAGCTGGGCCAGAGCGAAGATCCGCCCTTCACCTTCAAGGCCATGGTGATCCGCACCAGCTGGCCGGGCGCCACGGCCCAGGAGGTTTCCCGGCAGGTCACCGAACGTATTGAAAAGAAGCTGATGGAAACCGGCGAGTACGAGCGTATCGTCTCGTTTTCCCGCCCGGGTGAATCCCAGGTGACCTTCATGGCGCGCGACTCGATGCACTCGGCGCAGATCCCCGAGCTCTGGTATCAGGTGCGCAAGAAGATCAGCGATATCCGGTATACCTTGCCGCCAGGTATCCAGGGCCCGTTCTTCAACGACGAGTTTGGTGACACCTTCGGCAATATCTATGCACTGACCGGCGACGGTTTCGACTACGCGGTGCTCAAGGATTACTCCGATCGCATCCAGATCCAGCTGCAGCGGGTCAAGGACGTGGGCAAGGTCGAGCTGCTGGGCCTGCAGGACGAGAAGGTCTGGATCGAGCTGTCGAACGTCAAGCTGGCGACCTTGGGTCTGCCCCTGGCGGCGGTGCAGCAGGCTCTGGAAGAACAGAACGCGGTGTCCACCGCCGGTTTCTTCGAGACCAGCAGCGAACGCCTGCAATTGCGGGTGTCCGGTAATTTCCAGAGCGTCGAGCAGATCAGCAGTTTCCCGATCCGGGTGGCCGACCGTACCTTCCGCATCGGCGATGTGGCGGACGTGCGTCGCGGATTCAACGATCCACCGGCACCGCGCATGCGCTTCATGGGGCAGGATGCGATCGGCCTGGCGGTGGCGATGAAGGACGGCGGCGACATCCTGGTGCTGGGCAAGGCGCTGGAACTGGAGTTCGCCCGGATTCAGAAAAACCTTCCCGCCGGCATGGAGCTGCGCAAGGTCTCTGACCAGCCGGCCGCGGTGAAGACCGGCGTCGGCGAGTTCGTCCGGGTGCTGGTGGAAGCCCTGGCGATCGTGCTGCTGGTGAGTTTCTTTTCCCTGGGTGTGCGTACCGGCATGGTGGTGGCCCTGTCGATCCCGCTGGTGCTGGCGATGACCTTCGCCACCATGTATTACCTGGGGATCGGCCTGCACAAGATCTCCCTCGGCGCGTTGGTGCTGGCCCTGGGCTTGCTGGTGGACGACGCGATCATTGCGGTGGAGATGATGGCGATCAAGATGGAGCAGGGCTATGACCGGCTCAAGGCTGCCAGCTACGCCTGGACCAGTACCGCGTTCCCGATGCTCACCGGTACCCTGATCACCGCCGCCGGCTTCCTGCCGATCGCCACGGCGCAGTCCGGCACCGGCGAATACACCCGCTCCATCTTCCAGGTGGTGACCATCGCCCTGCTGGCCTCATGGATCGCCGCGGTGGTGTTCGTGCCCTACCTGGGCGAGAAGCTGCTGCCGGACCTGGCCAAGCTGCATGCGGCCAAGCACGGCGGCGCCGACGGCCAGCCCGATCCGTACGGCACACCGTTCTATCAGCGGGTGCGGCGGATGGTGGAGTGGTGCGTGCGCCGGCGCAAGACCGTGATCGCCCTGACCGTGCTGTTGTTCATCGCCTCGGTGATGCTGTTCCGCTTCGTGCCGCAGCAGTTCTTCCCGGCTTCCGGGCGCCTGGAACTGATGGTCGACCTGAAACTGGCCGAGGGCGCGTCCCTGAGCAACACCGCCGATCAGGTCAAGCGCCTGGAGGCCATGCTCAAGGATCATGCCGGCATCGATAACTACGTGGCCTACGTCGGTATCGGTTCGCCGCGTTTCTACCTGCCCCTGGACCAGCAACTGCCGGCGGCGAGCTTTGCCCAGTTCGTGGTGTTGGCCAAGACCATAGAGGAACGTGAAAGCCTGCGCAGCTGGCTGATCGAAACCCTCGACGAGCAGTTCCCGGCCCTGCGCTCGCGAGTTACCCGCTTGGAAAACGGCCCGCCCGTGGGCTATCCGGTGCAGTTCCGCGTCACCGGCGAGCACATCGAAGAGGTGCGGGCCCTGGCGCGCAAGGTGGCGGCCAAGGTGCGCGAGAACCCCCATGTGACCAACGTGCACCTGGATTGGGAAGAACCGAGCAAGGTGGTCTACCTCAATATCGATCAGGACCGTGCGCGGGCCCTGGGCGTGAGCACGGCCAACCTGGCGAAGTTCCTGCAAAGCTCGCTGACCGGCTCCAGCGTCAGCCAGTACCGCGAAGACAACGAGTTGATCGAGATCCTGCTGCGTGGGACCTTGCGTGAACGCACCGAGCTGTCGCTGCTGTCGAGCCTGGCGGTGCCCACCGACAACGGCAAGAGCGTGGCGCTGTCGCAGGTCGCGACCCTGGAGTACGGCTTCGAGGAAGGCATCATCTGGCACCGCAACCGCCTGCCGAACGTCACCGTGCGCGCCGATATCTATGGCAAGGAACAGCCGGCGACCCTGGTGCAGCAGATCCTGCCGACCCTGGAACCGATCCGCGCCGAACTGCCGGACGGTTACCTGCTGGACGTCGGCGGCACCGTGGAAGACTCGGCGCGCGGGCAGAACTCGGTGAAGGCCGGCGTGCCGCTGTTCATCGTGGTGGTGCTGACCCTGCTGATGCTGCAACTGCGCAGCTTCTCGCGCACGGCGATGGTGTTCCTCACCGCGCCGCTGGGGTTGATCGGCGTGACCCTGTTCCTGATGGTGTTTCGCCAGCCGTTCGGCTTTGTGGCCATGCTCGGGACCATCGCGCTGTCGGGGATGATCATGCGCAATTCGGTGATCCTGGTGGATCAGATCGAGCAGGACATCGCCGCCGGGCTCACGCCGTGGCAGGCGATCATCGAGGCGACGGTCAGGCGTTTCCGGCCGATCGTGCTGACCGCGCTGGCGGCGGTGCTGGCGATGATCCCGCTGTCACGCAGCGTGTTCTTCGGGCCGATGGCGGTGGCGATCATGGGCGGGCTGATTGTCGCGACGGCGCTGACCCTGCTGTTCTTGCCGGCGTTGTACGCGGCGTGGTTCCGGGTCAGGAAAACCTGATTCGCCTGTAGGAGCGAGGCTTGCCCGCGATTTAGACGCCGCGGTGTGCCTGACACACCGCGGCGTCTAGATCGCGAGCAATCGAGCGTCGAGCGGCCGCTCCTACAGGTAGGGGTTACAGGCTACCGAATACCTTCTTCGCCAGGCTGGTGGCCGCTGCCGCCGGGTTCTCGCGAATGGTCGCTTCCTGTTTGCCGATCATCTCGAACAGGCCGTTGAGCGCCTGTTCGGTCACGTAGCTTTCGATATTCGCGTTCTTCGCATCCAGCACGCCGAAGGTGGCGGCCTGGCCGGCGAAGGCGTTGTACTGCTTGGCCAGGCCCACCTGGTCGGTGGCCTGTTTGACGATCGGCAGGAACTTCACGCGGATCTGTTCGCGGCTGGTCTTGCTCAGGTATTGGGTGGCGGAATCCTTGCCACCGCTGAGAATGCCCTTGGCGTCCTCCACGCTCATCTTCTTCACGGCATCCACCAGCAGCGCCTGGGCCTGCGGCACGGCGGCCTCGGCGGCCTTGTTCATGCTGGTCTCGAGTTCCTCGACCTGGGCGCCCATGCCGAACTGCTTCATTTTCTTCGCCACTTTGCCGAGGTTGCCCGGCAGTTCGATGCGCACATCCGGGTTGTTGCTGAAACCGCCGGCGGTGCCCAGTTGTTTGACCGCGACCTGGGCTCCCTGGGTCAGGGCATCCTTGAGGCCGCCGGTGGCGTCTTGCTGCGACAGGTCGCCGAGGGACAGCGCCAGGGCACTGGCACAGATCAGCAGGCCGGCGCACAGGCTGGTGAAGCGAAGGGAAGAACGGAGCATGGCAGCTTCCTTGTTCGAGAGAAGGGATTAGCGAACCGCGTCGACGCGGATTTTCAGCGGTTGCGGATCGCTGCCGTCGAGTTTCACCCCGTTGTGCTCGGTGGTGACGAACAGCAGTTTGCCAGCCACTTCGATCCGCGCGCTGACCGAATAACGGTGCCCGGGTTTGACCTGGGCCGGGTCGTAGCTGAGGTGGAAGGGCAGCGGCACCTGGCCTTTGACCGGGCCTTTCTGTTCGGCCAGCAGCACCGCGGGGGCGTCGGCCAGCGACACGTCCTGCAGGCTGACGCTCAGGGTGGCGGCTGGCGGCAGGGCGATGCGTTGCAGGTAGAAGACTTCGCCATCGAGGCTGGCTTTGCTGGCAGGTTGCATGCTGTTACAGGCCCCGAGCAGGGTGGCAAGGGCGAGCAGGGTGAGCTTTTTCATGATGGATCTCCGTATCGGGGGGCGCCAGAAACCGCCTGGCGCCGATAAGAATCTAGTCGCTTTGCTGCGGTGCGGCGACCTGCTCGGCGGCATCTTCGCTGCGATGCAGGGCCACCTGGCGGATCGACAGGCGAATCTCCGCCGGCAGCACGCGCTTGGCCGCGCCCTCGGCCAGTTCGCCGAGCAGTTCGTGGTAGCTCAGCTTGCCGGCCTCGTCGCGGCGCAGCACGTCCTGCTCCAGCAAGGTCTGGATGAAGTGGCGGAACAGGCTCTTGTCGAAGAACTCCGGGGCATTCAGGCCATGCAGGATCGACAGGCGCTGGGCCATGACCGTGCACAGGTCTTCCAGCTCTTCGGCGCTGATGCTGCGCTGGCCGCTGTTGAGCAGCAGCGAGATGGCCATGTAGAAGCGCTGCAGGGTCTGGGCGATGCTCTTGGACAGCAGGGTCAGCAGCACGAAATGCCGCGAGCTTGGGGCCGGACGCAGGTACAGCTCCTTCTCGAAGCGCAGCAGGCCTTGCTCGACGAAGGCCTCCAGCCATTGGTCGATCACCCCGTCCAGCTCGTCCAGGGACCAACGGATGAACAGCTCCGACTGCAGGTAGGGGTACAGCGCCCGGGTGTAGCGCAGGATCTGTTCGCGGCTCATGCGCGACGAGCTCTGGAAGAAGCTCGCCAGCAACGCCGGCAGGGCGAAGATGTGCAGCACGTTGTTGCGGTAGTAGGTCATCAGGACGGCGTTCTGCTCGTCCAGGTAGAGGATTTTGCCCAGGGCATCGCTCTGCTCGGACAGCAGGTCCATGTCCTTCACATGCTCGATCAAGGCCCGGCCATCGCCTTCCGGCAGGGTGGTGTGGGGCGAGTAGGGGACTTTGCGCAGCAGCGCCAGGTACAGGTCCAGGACCCGGGCCATGGCGCGGTCGTCGAGGGCCAGGCGGCTGGTGGACAGCAGCGCCAGGGCCACCAGGTTGACCGGATTGATCGCCGCCGCCTCGTTCAAGTGCTGGGCGACTTTTTCACCCAGGCGGTTGGTGGTTTCGTTGAGCCAGGCCGGCTTGAACTGCGGGCCCAGCTCCTGGGCGCGCCAGCCCGGCTGTTCCTGGTCGAGGAACTCGGCCAGCTTGATCGGCTCGCCGAAGTTCACCGCCACCTGGCCGAAACGCTGCTTGAGGGCGCCGATGACCTTGAAGATGTCGAAGATCGACTCTTTCTTCTTGCTCGCGCCGCGCAGCTCGCCCAGGTAGGTGCGGCCTTCCAGCACGCGCTCGTAGCCGATGTACACCGGGACGAAGACGATCGGCATGCGCGAGGAGCGCAGGAAGCTGCGCAGGGTGATGGCCAGCATCCCGGTTTTCGGTTGCAGCATGCGCCCGGTGCGCGAACGCCCGCCCTCGACGAAGTACTCCACCGGGAAACCCTTGGTGAACAGGGTATGCAGGTATTCGTTGAACACCGAGGTGTAGAGCGGGTTGCCCTTGAAGGTGCGGCGCATGAAGAACGCTCCACCCCTGCGCAGCAGGCTGCCGATCACCGGCATGTTCAGGTTGATCCCGGCGGCGATGTGCGGCGGGGTCAGGCCGTTGCGGAACAGCAGGTAGGACAGCAGCAGGTAGTCGATGTGGCTGCGGTGGCAGGGCACGTAGATCACTTCGTGGCCCGGGGCGACTTTCTGCACGCTTTCGATGTGGTTGACCTTGATCCCGTCGTAGATCTTGTTCCAGAACCAGCTCAGCACCACTTCGAGGAAGCGGATCGCGGTGAAGGTGTAGTCCGAGGCGATCTCGTTGCCATAACGCAGGGCCACGGCCTTGGCCTTTTCCGGGGAGATCTTTTCCCGTTCGGCTTCGTCGAGGATCGCCTGCTTGACCAGTGGCTGGTTCAGCAGGCCCTTGACCAGGTTGCGCCGGTGGGAAATGTCCGGGCCGATCACCGCGGCCTTCAGGTTGCGAAAGTGCACCCGCAGGATGCGCTGGGCCATGCGCACGGTGCGCTCGTGGCCCTTGTTGTGCTCGATCAGTTCGCGCAGGTGGATCGGCGCGGAGAATTGCACCCGGGTCTTGCGGCCCAGGATCATGATGCTCAGCAGCCGGCGCAGACGCCCGGTGACTGCCCAGCTGTCGGCGAACAGCAGTTTCCACGGGCTTGATTCGCTGTCGGGCGACTGGCCCCAGAACACGCTGACCGGAATGATCTGCGCGTCTTCGGCGGCATTCTGGCTCAGGGCGCTGACCAGGCGGGTCAGGGTTGGTGGCGCGCCGCGCTTGTCCTGGCGACCGAGCCAGTCCGGGGCCGGGGTCAGGTAGAAGAACGCGGCGGGTTCCAGGAGGTTACCCACCGAGACCGGCAGCACCGGGCGCGGCAACCCGGCCTTGGTGCACTCGGCATCGACCACGGCAAGGTCGGTGAGCGAAGGGTTTTGCAGGACGTAGAACACCGGACGACTGCGGTCGAGGTTGAGGGTGAAGGACGACTGGTTGATCGTCTCCGAGCGAACCCAGAGGTACAACAGTCGGCGCAAGGTGCCAAACACAAGACGGCGGAACGGGGAGCGGGTCATACGGCTTCTGCTTTAGTGGAAAAAACCGAGCAGTTGCTCGGGGCGGCTAGTGTGCCGGATTCACCGAAAATCGGCAAAAAAGCGGCAAACAAGATTGAGTTGAGAGTTTTTCTGCCTGTCATATACTCGCCCGACTGACGCCTGGGCATGCGGGGCCCATCAATAGAAACCCAGGTCCAGGCGAAAGTTCTCACGGCTTCGTTTCAGTAAGCCGACTGATAATAAAAAGACGGAGGATGGATTGATGGCAACTCGCGAGACCGGCAGCGTGAAGTGGTTCAACGACGCCAAGGGTTACGGCTTCATTCAGCGTGAAGGTGGTGCCGATGTATTTGTCCACTACCGTGCTATTCGTGGTGAAGGCCACCGCTCGCTGACCGAAGGGCAGCAGGTTGAATACGCCGTGGTAGAGGGGCAGAAGGGTTTGCAGGCAGAGGATGTAGTCGGCTTGTAAGCGCTGTGCCTTGTAGGAGCGAAGCGTGCTCGCGATAACGCTATCGCGAGCACGCTTCGCTCCTACAGTAATCAGAGTCAGGCGGTACGCCAGGTAATCTCTTCTTCCCCGTCGGCGCTGATGCGAATCCAGCGGTCGGCCGATTCCTCACCTTCTTCCTCGACCCAGCTGCCCGGTGCGCAGCGCACTTCGACGTTCAGCGCGGCGAAGGCGGCGCGGGCGCAGGCGATGTCGTCGTCCCACGGCGTCTGGTCGCTTTCCAGGTACAGGCTGTTCCATTTGCCCACGGCTTTCGGCAGCCAGGTCACTGGCACGCTGCCCGCCTTGCATTTGTAGGTCTGGCCTTTCTGCACCCAGTCGCTGCACGGGCCCAGGGCCGCGCCGAGCCAGGCGGCGATGGCCTTGTGGTCGACGTCGGCGTCTTTCAGGTAAATCTCGATATCCGGTTGGCGCATGGATGTCCTCACTGCGGGTCTGAAAAATCCATTCGCGGATTTATTCGGCCTCGAGTCGCTGCTCGAGGCCGTGGATTAATGGGTTATTGCAGCACGAAGTAATCGTAGCGCATCGACACGCTGACCTCGAAGGGCTCGGCCTGCTCGATCACGCTGGCCCGGCGTTCGGCACTGGCGCGCCAGCCGTGGGGCGTCATGGCCAGCAGGTTGGCGCGATCCTGCGGATTGCTCAGCGTCAGCTTGAAGTCCAGGGTTTCACTGTGTTGCAGCGCCATGCCCGCGGGCACCAGCGCCAGGTGTTTGTCGTCGGTGTATTCGCGGACCTCGTCGTACAGGCGCTCGCGCAATTCCATCAGGTGGCCGCTGGTCGGTCCGACCTTCATCAGTCCGCCGCCAGGGCTGAGCAGGCGCTTGGCTTCCTGCCAGTCCAGCGGGCTGAAGACACTGGCGAGGAACTGGCAACTGGCATCGGCCAGGGGCACCCGGGCCATGCTGGCGATCAACCAGGTCAACTGCGGGGCACGGCGGCAGGCGCGCTTGACCGCTTCCCGGGAGATGTCCAGGGCATAACCGTCCGCCTGGGGCAGGGCTTCGGCGATCTGTGCGGTGTAGTAACCCTCGCCGCAACCGATATCGACCCAGCGCTGCGGGGCGCGCTCGGCGGCCAGTTCGGCCAGGCGCCTGGCCACCGGGGCGTAATGGCCGGCATTGAGAAAGTCGCGGCGGGCTTCGACCATGGCCTGGTTGTCGCCCGGGTCGCGGCTGTTCTTGTGCTGCACCGGCAGCAGGTTCAGGTAACCCTGGCGGGCGCGGTCGAAGCGGTGCCCGGCCGGGCACACGACACCGTTGTCGACGGCGCTCAGGGGCGCCGCGCAGATAGGGCAGGCAAGCATCAGGCGAGCAACTTGATCAGGGTCTGGTAGTAGATTTCGGTCAGCACGTCGAGGTCGCTGGCCAGTACGCGCTCGTTGACCTGGTGGATGGTGGCGTTGACCGGGCCCAGCTCGACCACCTGGGTGCCGAGGGTGGCGATGAAGCGCCCGTCGGAGGTGCCGCCGCTGGTGGAGGCCTTGGTCTCGCGGCCGGTGACGTCCTTGATGCTGGCCGACACCGCGTCGAGCAGGGCGCCCGGCTCGGTGAGGAACGGCAGGCCCGACAACGCCCACTCCACATGCCAGTCCAGGCCGTGCTTGTCGAGGATGGTGGCCACGCGCTGTTGCAGGCCTTCGACCGTGGATTCGGTGGAGAAGCGGAAGTTGAACACCGCCACCAGCTCGCCAGGGATCACGTTGGTCGCGCCGGTGCCGGAATTCAGGTTGGAAATCTGGAAGCTGGTGGGCGGGAAGAAGGCATTGCCGTCGTCCCAATGTTCCGCGGCCAGTTCGGCCAGGGCCGGGGCGGCCAGGTGGATCGGATTCTTGGCCAGGTGCGGGTAGGCCACGTGGCCCTGCACGCCGCGCACCGTGAGTTTGGCGCCGAGGGAGCCGCGACGGCCGTTCTTGACCACGTCACCGACCAGGCTAGTGCTCGACGGCTCGCCGACGATGCACCAGTCCAGGCGCTCCTTGCGCGCCGCCAAGCGCTCGACCACCGCCTTGGTGCCGTGGTGGGCCGGGCCTTCTTCGTCGCTGGTGATCAGGAAGGCCACCGAGCCTTTGTGGTCCGGGTAGTCGGCGACAAAACGCTCGGCCGCCACCAGCATCGCCGCGAGGCTGCCTTTCATGTCCGCCGCGCCGCGCCCGCAGAGCATGCCATGCTCGTCGATCAACGCGTCGAACGGGTCGTTCTGCCAGGCCTGCACCGGGCCGGTGGGCACCACATCGGTATGGCCGGCGAAACACAGCACCGGGCCTTCGTGCTTGCCGTGGCTGGCCCAGAAGTTATCCACATCCTCGATGCGCATCGGCTCCAGCTTGAAGCCAGCATCGCCCAGGCGCTGCATCATCAGCTTCTGGCAGTCGGCGTCGACCGGCGTCACCGACGGGCGGCGGATCAGGTCACAGGCGAGTTGCAGGGTCGGCGAAAGGTCGGCGTGGGCCGTCATGGGGAAACTCCGGTGCAAGGCGTTATAGGTAGGAGCGAGGCTTGCCCGCGGTGGAAAACCTGAGGTGTCTCAGGCAAACCGCGTCGTGGCTATCGCGGGCAAGCCTCGCTCCTACGGTAATGGGGCAAGGCGCGCAAAATGGCGGATATCTTAAAGCAAAACGGCGGCCAGAGGCCGCCGTTTAGTGCTTTGCCGCGATTTATGCAGCCGCCACCTGTGCGCTTTCGGCAAGCGGTTTTGGCAGCGACGACAGGAAGGCCATGACCAGTGCTGCCACATACGGAAGCGACTGCACCAGCAGCATGGTCACCCAGAAGCGCATGTCGTTGCTCGGCAGGCCGCCCTGCACCAGGTAGATGCCCAGCGCCGCGCCCCACAACAGCAGCATGATGAACAGCTCTTCCCGGGCTTCCGAGATCGCCACCCAGAAGCCGTGGTTGTCGGCATTCTTCGGCGTGCGGAAGAACGGAATGCTGCTGGTGAAGAAGCCGTACAGCACCGCCTTGGCGATGGTGTGGGACAACGCCAGGCCCGCCACGGCCGCGCAGAACGCGTCCTTGAGGTTGACCCCGACCGCCCGGCGGTAGAGGAAGATGATCTTGCCGACCTTGAACACGAACAGTGCCAGGGGCGGGATCGCGAAGATCAGCAACGGCGGATCGACGCGCTGCGGCACGATGATCATCGCCGCCGACCAGAGCAGGGCGCCGAGGGTGAAGAAGATGTTCATGCCGTCCGCCACCCACGGCAGCCAGCCCGCGAGGAAGTGGTAGCGCTGGCCACGGGTCAGCTCGGTGTCCTTGCCGCGCAGCAGGCTGGCGGTATGGCGCTTGATGATCTGGATCGCCCCATAGGCCCAGCGGAAACGCTGTTTCTTGAAGTCGATGAAGGTATCCGGCATCAGGCCCTTGCCGTAGCTGGTGTGGTAATACGCCGCCGACAGGCCTTTCTCGAACACCCGCAGGCCCAGCTCGGCGTCTTCGCAGATGCACCAGTCGGCCCAGCCCAGTTCTTCCAGGACCGAACGGCGGGTCATGGTCATGGTGCCGTGCTGGATGATCGCGTCACGGTCGTTGCGGGTGACCATGCCGATATGGAAGAAGCCTTTGTATTCCGCGTAGCAGAGCTTCTTGAAGGTGCTTTCGTTCTGATCGCGGTAATCCTGCGGCGATTGCACCACGGCGATTTTCGGGTCGGCGAAGTGCGGCACCATGTGCTTGAGCCAGTTGCGATCGACGCAGTAGTCCGAGTCAATCACCGCGATCACTTCGGCATCCTTGGCGGTGTGCGGGATCAGGTAGTTCAGCGCGCCGCCCTTGAAACCGGCCAGGGGCGCGACGTGGAAGAACTTGAAACGCGGGCCGAGGGTTTCGCAATAGGCCTGCACCGGTTCCCAGACCGCCGGGTCCTTGGTGTTGTTGTCGATGATCAGGACTTCGAAGTCCGGATAGTCGAGGTTGGCCAGGGCATTGAGGGTCTGTTTGACCATTTCCGGCGGCTCGTTGTAGCACGGCACATGGATCGAGACTTTCGGCCGGTAGTTGGAGTCGCCTTCGACCGGCAGGAACTCGCGCCGGCGCTTGTGCACCCAGACCGCCTCGGCCAGTTCATGGGCCTCGGTGAGCAACACGATGAACACCCCGAGCGCACCCAGGGCGAGCAGGAAGCCCACCGTCAGGCTGAACCAGGTGCTGTATTGCTGGCTGTAGTCGTAGCCGATCCACACCAGCACCGAGCCGCAGAGGAAGGCGATGAAGGTCAGGAAGGTCCGCCCGCGCTGGCGCAGGGCCGAGCCGTCGATCATCAGCAGGGTCAGGGACAGCAGCGCCAGGACCACCGAGCCGATGGCCAGCACGCGCCATTGCGGGATCGCCACCACCGGGCCTTCGAAGTTGAATTTCTGCTGGCGCGCGGCGTTGAACACGCCCCAGTAGGCGCCTACCGAACCTTCGTCGCTGGCCTTCCACGGCTGGTCGAAGGCTTCGATCACGAAGTAGTTGTAGCCCTGGCGGTTGAGCTTGTTGACCAGGTTACGCAGGTAGATCGCCTGGTCCGCCGGGCTGGCGTCGGCGCCACCACGCATGCGGCCGTTGCTCGGCCAGCCCACCTCGGACAGCAGCAGCGGTTTTTTCGGGAACATTTGTTTCAGGTCGCGGGCGCGGTCGAGGACGAACTGCCCGGCCTTGTCCATCGGGACGAATTCCCAGTAGGGCAGGACGTGCGCGGCGATCAGGTCGACGTGCTGGGCCAGTTCCGGGTGTTCTTTCCAGACGTGCCACTGTTCGGAGGTGGTGACCGGCACCTTGACCGCGGCCCGTACACGATCGAGCAGGACGCTCAACTGGTCGGCGGTGATTTCCTTGCGGAAGATCGCTTCGTTACCGACCACCACGCGCACCACACTGCGCGAGGTGTTGGCGATGTCGATGGCGCGGGTGATTTCACGCTCGTTGCGCTCCAGGTCCGGGCTGATCCAGATCCCGAGGGTCACGCGCAGGCCGAACTCTTCCGCCAGCTTGGGGATGTTCTCCAGCGTGCCGTCGACCGAGTAGGTCCGAATGTTGTCGGTCAGCTTGCTCATGATCTCCAGGTCACGACGCATCTCGTCGTCGGTCGGGAACTGGTCTTTCTGCGGGAACTGACCCAGCTGGAAAGGCGAGTAGGAAAAGCCGGAGATTTGTGCAGGCCAATTGGGGGCGGAAACCGGGCGGTTGACCAGTGCCCAGAAGCCGGTGAACAGGGCGGCGATTGCCAGAACCACCACCAGGTTGAGTCCAAATTTACGCGATGACATAGCTATTTCGGGTTCCAAAGGGTGTGGAACGGGGGAACGGTCGGCATGCGCCAAGCGGCGCGCATCCTACACTGGCCTTCGACTGAGCGTACAGCGCACAGGGGAAAGCCGCAGGTTGGGCAATCCAACTCGATTTAAGTTCTCGGCGACGAAATTTTCAGATTGTTCCCTCATTAAAGCAGCCCCGACTGCCATTCATAGGGCAAAGATGCTCTTGACGGACATCGGCCCTATAATGCGCGCCGGTTTTTGGGGTAATGGTCATGAGTACAGAAGATCCGCGGTTTGCTGGCGTCGCCCGGTTGTATGGCATCGAGGGGCTGGAACGCTTGCGCGCCGCCCATGTGGCGATCGTCGGGGTCGGCGGGGTCGGCTCCTGGGCGGCGGAAGCCATAGCCCGTTGTGGCGTGGGCGAGATCTCGCTGTTCGACCTGGACGACGTCTGCGTCAGCAACAGCAATCGGCAACTGCACGCCCTCGACAGCACGGTCGGCAAAGCCAAGGTCGAGGTCATGGCCGAGCGCCTGCGCGGGATCAATCCGGCCTGCACCGTGCATGCGGTGGCGGACTTCGTCACCCGCGAGACCATGGCCGAATACATCACGCCGAACATCGACTGCGTGATCGACTGCATCGACAGCGTCAACGCCAAGGCGGCGCTGATCGCCTGGTGCAAACGGCGCAAGATCCAGATCATCACCACCGGCGGCGCGGGCGGGCAGATCGACCCGACGCTGATCCAGGTCTGCGACCTGAACCGTACCTTCAACGACCCGCTGGCCTCGAAAGTGCGTTCGACCCTGCGGCGCGACTATGGGTTTTCCCGCACCGTGACCCGTCACTACAGCGTGCCTTGCGTGTTTTCCACCGAGCAGCTGCGCTACCCGAAACCGGACGGCAGCATCTGCCTGCAGAAGAGCTTTGTCGGCGATGGCGTGAAACTCGACTGCGCCGGCGGTTTTGGCGCGGTGATGATGGTCACCGCGACCTTCGGCATGGTCGCGGCGACCAAGGCGGTGGACAAGCTGGTGGCTGGCGTGCGGCGCCCGGCGGACAGAGTCAAACCCATCTGACGCAATAGATTCCTGTAGCCGCTGCCGCAGGCTGCGATAAGGCCCGAAGGGGCTTCCGGGGGCCTCAAGAGCACGTCTCCTGCGGAGCCGATCGCAGCCTGCGGCAGCGGCTACAGAGATTCGGGTCGGGTAGATCGCGATTGGATCAGTAGTTGCCAGCCAGCTCGCGCATCCGCTGCAATACCGCGTTCAGCCCATTGCTGCGCGACGGCGACAACTGGCGCGACAGGCCCAGTTGATTGAACCAGTCCGGCAAGTCCACCCGTTGCAGTTCCTCGGCGGGCAAGCCGTTGACCCGCGCCAGCAGCAGGGCCACCAGGCCACGGATCAGGCGTGCATCGCTGCTGGCGGCGAACTGCCAGTGACCGTCCTGCAAGGTGCCCACCAGCCAGACCTGGCTTTCACAGCCATGCACCCGATTGGCCTCGACCTTGTCGGCGTCGCTCAGCGGTGCCAGGCGTTCGCCCCATTGCATCAGCAAGCGTGCGCGCTGTTCCCAACCGGGAGCGCCCTGAAAGCTGTCGAGGGCGGCCAGGGCCTCGGCGGGCAGGCTCATCGCAACAGCTCCAGGGCCTGATCGAGGGCCTCGAAAAAGCGCTCCAGGTCCTCGGAGTCGTTGTACAGCGCCAGGGATGCGCGGGTCGCCCCGGCCAGACCGAAGCTTTTCAGCAGCGGCATGGCGCAGTGATGCCCGGCGCGCACGGCGATGCCCTGTTCGGTCAGCAGGTGAGCCAGGTCGGCGTTGTGCACGCCATCGACCACGAAGCTGACCAGCGCCAGTTGCGGCTTGCCCAGCAGGCGCAGGCCTTTGCGGGCCAGCAGGCCGTGCAGCAGGTAGTCGTGCAGCGCGGCTTCATGGGCGCTGACGGCGTCCTGGTCGAGACCGCTGAGGTAATCCAGGGTCGCGCCCAGGCCGATCACGCTGGCGATCGGCGGCGTACCGGCTTCGAAACCCAGCGGGGCGGGGCGGAAGCTGGCGTGCTGGTATTCGGCCTGCTGGACCATCTCGCCACCAAACTGCCAGTGACGCAGGCTTTGCAGCGCCTCGGTGCGCCCGTACAGCACGCCGACGCCGTCCGGGCCGTAGAGCTTGTGGCTGGAGAACACATAGAAATCGCAGCCCAGCGCCTGCACATCGTGGCGGCCGTGGACCACGCCCTGGGCGCCGTCGACCACGGTCAGGGCGGCGTGCGCCTTGGCCAGGGCCAGCAACTGCGGCAGGGGCTGCCAGGCACCGAGCACGTTGGACAGCTGGCTGACGGCCAGCAGCCGGGTGCGCGGGCCGATCAGGCGTGCCGCGGCGTCGAGATCGATCAGGCCGTCGTCGTCCAGCGGCAGAACCACCAGGTTGAGGCCGCGACGGTGCGCCAGTTGCTGCCAGGGCAGCAGGTTGGCGTGATGCTCCAGGGCGCTGATGACGATTTCGTCGCCCGGGTTGAATTGATGTTCCAGGCCATAGGCCAGGAGGTTCAGCGCGGAGGTCGCGCCGTGGGTAAAGATGATCTGCCCGCTGTCACCGCTGTTCAGCCACTGCGCCACCTTGTGCCGGCTGTTCTCGAACGCCTGGGTGGCGTGAGCGCCGGGCAGGTGCTGCGCGCGATGCACATTGGCCGCGCCATTGGCGTAGTAGTGCGCCAGGGCATCCAGCAGGGCTTGGGGTTTTTGCGTGGTGGCGGCGTTGTCCAGGTAGGTCTGGTCCTGCCGTTGCAGGGCGGCGATGGCCGGGAAGTCGGCACGCCAGGGAGAAGGAATCATCATGCTATCGGGCCCTGGTGAACATGGGCGGGTATACGCCGGACCTGTAACCGGTAGGAGCGAGGCTGCCCGCCAAGGGGCCCTTGAGGCAGCCCAAAGCTTCGCGGGCCAGCCTCGCTCCTGCAGGTATAGGTGCGTGACGCTTAGTTGTGAGCGTGCAGCGCTGCGTTCAGTTCGATGGCCGATTTGTGGGTCTTGCACTCCACGGCACCGGTCTCCGAATTGCGACGGAACAGCAGGTCAGGCTGGCCGGCCAGCTCACGGGCCTTGACTACCTTGACCAGCTGGTTGTTCTCGTCCAGCAGCGCCACCTTGGTCCCGGCGGTCACGTACAGGCCCGATTCCACGGTATTGCGGTCGCCCAGCGGGATACCGATACCGGCGTTGGCGCCGATCAGGCAGCCTTCGCCGACCTTGATCACGATATTGCCGCCGCCCGACAGGGTGCCCATGGTCGAGCAACCGCCGCCCAAGTCCGAACCCTTGCCGACGAATACACCAGCGGACACCCGGCCTTCGATCATGCCCGGGCCTTCGGTGCCGGCGTTGAAGTTGACGAAACCTTCGTGCATCACGGTGGTGCCTTCGCCCACGTAGGCGCCCAGGCGGATACGCGCGGCGTCAGCGATGCGCACGCCGGCCGGTACCACGTAGTCGGTCATTTTCGGGAACTTGTCCACCGAGAACACTTCCAGCAGCTCGCCACGCAGGCGGGCTTCCAGTTGACGCTCGGCCAGCTCGCCGAGGTCCACCGCGCCCTGGTTGGTCCAGGCCACGTTCGGCAGCAGCGGGAAGATCCCGGCCAGGTTCAGGCCGTGCGGCTTGACCAGGCGGTGGGACAGCAGGTGCAGCTTCAGGTAGGCCTCCGGGGTGGAGGTCAACTGGGCATCTTCGGCCAGCAGGGTGGCGACCAGCGGCTTGTGGCTCTCGGCCAGGCGGGTCAGCAGCGCGGCCTGGGTGGCGTCGATGCTTTTCAGGGCGTCGGCCAGTTCTGCAGCCTGGGTGGTGGTGAAGGTGATGGCCTGGTTGCCTTCGCTGTAACCCAGCACCGGGGCGATGGCGGCAACGATTTCCGCGGACGGCTTGAGCAGGGGCGCGGCGTAAAACACTTCCAGCCACGCGCCTTGACGGTTTTGAGTGCCGACACCAAAGGCCAGGCTGAACAGGGTAGTGGACATGCTGTTACCTCTTACAAAATTGAGCGGGCAGGCGTTATTTGATTTCTGCCGCGTAGATATCGGGCTTGAAGCCAATCAGGGTTCGGTCGCCGAGATCGAGCACCGGGCGCTTGATCATCGAGGGTTGCGCGAGCATCAATTCGATCGCTTTCGCCTGGTCGAGATCGGCTTTGCGTTCGTCGTCGAGTTTGCGAAAGGTCGTGCCCGCACGGTTCAGCACCACCTGCCAGCTGTGCTCGTTGCACCACTGGGCCAGGTGTTCGCGGTCGATTCCGGCCGCTTTGTAGTCATGGAAGTCATAGCTGACAGCGTGTTCATCGAGCCAGGTGCGCGCCTTTTTCATGGTGTCGCAGGCTTTGATGCCGAAAAGGTGCAACGTTTTGCTTGAAGCGGTCAAGGAATTGCCCCCTTTTGAGATGCTGGAGTTAAAGGTCACGGATTATGCCATGCCCGCGCCGGTTCGGCGTCGGCGAAGGCCCGGCTTTGTAGCTTTGTGTGACAGCGGCATGGGCCGCTTGCGACTTTTGTGCAGCGGCGAGGCCCCAGCTTAAGCGGCTAATATGGCACTTCGACGGTAACCTGTTGCCTGAAGTCCGCTGCTGATCGATTGGGAAAACCGCTTTATGCAAACCGCTTATACCGTCCTTATCCTGCTGATGCTGGTGAGTCTCTCGCGGTTGGTCGGACGGGTGATTCCGTTGCCGTTGCCGCTGCTGCAGATCGCCGCCGGGGCTTTGCTGGCCTGGCCCACCCTGGGGCTGCACGTGGCCCTGGACCCGGAATTGTTTCTGTTTCTGTTCCTGCCGCCGCTGCTGTTCTCCGATGGCTGGCGCATGCCCAAGCGCGAGCTGTGGCGCCTGCGCGGGCCGATCCTGACCCTGGCCGTGGGCCTGGTGCTGTTCACCGTGGTGGGGGCCGGTTATTTCATTCACTGGTTGCTGCCGACCATTCCCTTGCCGGTCGCCTTCGCCCTCGCGGCTGTCTTGTCGCCGACCGACGCCGTGGCGGTCTCGGCGATTTCCCAGAACCGCCTGCCGACGCCCTTGATGCACATGCTGCAGGGGGAGGCGCTGATGAACGACGCCTCCGGCCTGGTGACCTTCAAGTTCGCCCTGGCGGCGGCCGTGACCGGGGTGTTTTCCCTGGCCAATGCCAGCCTGACTTTTGTCCTGGTGGCCGTCGGCGGCCTGGCGGTTGGCGTGGCCCTGAGCTGGCTGGTGGGGCGCTTGCGAGCCTGGATGATCGCCCGCGGCTGGGACGACCCGGCGACCCATGTGGTGTTCATGCTGTTGCTGCCGTTCGCCGCCTACGTGCTGGCCGAGCGCCTGGGAGCCTCGGGCATCCTCTCGGCGGTGGCGGCGGGGATGATGCAGAGCTGGCTCGATCTGTTGCCCCGGCAGACCAGCACGCGCTTGCTCAACCGCAGCGTCTGGTCGCTGCTGGAGTTCGCCTTCAACGGCCTGATCTTTCTGCTGTTGGGCCTGCAACTGCCGGACATCATCAAGGCCGTGGTCAGCCACGAAACCACCTTGTGGCCGACCCTGTTCTATCGCTGCCTGGATGTGGGAGCGATCTTCCTGGTATTGCTGGTACTGCGGTTCATCTGGGTGCAAAGCATCTGGCGCCTGTCCGGCCTGTTGCGCCGCTGGCGTGGCAAGGGCGAACTGACCCTGGTGCCGACCGCGCGCTCCTGCTGGTTGCTGACGGTGGGCGGGGTACGCGGGGCGGTGACCCTGGCGGGCGTCATGTCGGTGCCGCTGTTGCTGGGAGCGGGCGAGGCTTTTCCCGAGCGCGACCTGCTGATCTTCATTGCCGCCGGGGTGATCCTGTTGTCGCTGGTGGCCGCCTGTATCGCCTTGCCGCTGTTACTGCGGGGCATCCAGAAGAGTCCTGACGAGAAGCGGCATGCCGAAGTGCGTGACGCCTGGCGCAAAACCGCCGAGGCGGCGATCCATGCCCTGGAGGCCGAGGAAGTGGCCGATGGGGCCAGCTCGCCGGATGCGGCCCAGGCGGCGCTGGCCACCGAACTCAAGGGGCGGCTGATGTCGGAGTATCGCCATCAACTGGAGGTGTTCAACGATTCCGCCGAAGCCCAGGCGCTGGCGTTTCAGATGGACTTGCTGGAGCGCAAATTGCGTTTGAAGGCGCTGCGGGCGCAGCGGCTGGAGTTGTATCGGTTGAGCCGCCAGCACCAGATCGGCGACGACGTATTGCGCGAGGTATTGGGCGAGCTGGACCTCAGCGAGGCCAATCTGGGGCAGGTGAAATAACGTCGGTCTGCTTGTAGGAGCGAAGCTTGCTCGCGATGAACGATAACGCGGTGTATCAGTTGTACGGCGTCGTTTCTATCGCGGGCAAGCCTCGCTCCTACAGGGGGGAGTTATTGACGGCGCAACACGAAATCGCGGATCCGCTCGGCGGCTTCCACGCATTCGGCCAATGGCGCCACCAGGGCCATACGCACCCGACCGGCTCCCGGGTTGCTGCCGTCGACGTCGCGCGACAGGTAGGAGCCCGGCACTACGGTCACATGTTCCTGTTCGTACAGGTCGCGGCAGAACGCTGTGTCGTCGCCCGCCACGTTCGGCCACAGGTAGAAGCTGCCGTCCGGGCGCTGCACGTCGAGTACCGGCGCCAGGATCTCCAGCACCGCATCGAACTTCTCGCGATACAGCGCGCGGTTGGCGCGCACATGCACTTCGTCGTTCCAGGCGGCGATGCTGGCCAGCTGGGTCTGAACCGGCATGGCGCAGCCATGGTAGGTGCGGTACAGCAGGAAGCCCTTGAGGATCTCGGCGTCGCCGGCGACGAAGCCGGAGCGCAGGCCCGGCAGGTTGGAGCGCTTGGACAGGCTGTGGAACACCACGCAACGCTTGAAGTCCTGGCGTCCCAGCTCGGCGCAGGCACTGAGCAGGCCGGGTGGCGGGGTCTGCTCGTCGAAGTACAGCTCGCTGTAGCACTCGTCGGCGGCGATCACGAAATCGTACTGGTCGGCCAGGGCGATGAGTTTCTTCAGGGTTTCGATCGGGATCAGTGCGCCGGTCGGGTTGCCCGGCGAGCACAGGAACAGGATCTGGCAACGCTGCCAGATCTCGGCCGGTACCGCGTCGAAGTCCGGATTGAAGCCGTTTTCATCGAGGCACGGCAGGTAGTGCGGCTTGGCGCCGGCGAGGAAGGCCGCGCCTTCGTAGATCTGATAGAAGGGGTTCGGGCTGACCACCAGCGCGTCGTCGCCACGGTTGACCACAGTCTGGGTGAAGGCGAACAGCGCCTCGCGGGTGCCGTTGACCGGCAGCACATTGCGCGCCGGGTCGATCCAGCCGTCGGGCACGCCAAAACGCCGTTCGCACCAGCTGGCGATGGCTTCGCGCAGGGCTGGAAGCCCCAGGGTCGTCGGATACACGGCCATCTGGTCGAGGTTATTGGCCAGGGCCTCGGCGACAAAGCTCGGCGAGCGGTGCTTGGGTTCGCCGATGGACAGCGCGATTGGGCGCTTGGCCGGGTTGGGCTGGACGCCGCCGAGCAGGGCGCGGAGTTTCTCGAACGGGTAGGGCTGCAGCTGGTTCAGAGCGTTGTTCATCGGTGCGGTGTCTCACTCAAAGCGGGTCGTGGCGCGTGGTCAGAAGCTCAGGCGCGTCAAGGCGGTAGGCGGTTCGTGGCTGACGCTCAGCTGTTCGACGATGGCGTCCTGCAGTCGGCTGCACAGCTGGGGATCGGACAGTTGCTGGTTGTGCGCGTCGGTAATGAAGAACACGTCTTCCACGCGCTCGCCCAGGGTGGCGATCTTGGCGTTTTGCAGCGACAGGTCGAACTCCAGGAAGATCTTGCCGATACGCGCCAGCAGGCCGGGGCGATCGGGAGCGCTCAGTTCGAGCACGGTGACCGGGCGCTGGGCATCGTTGTGGATAGTCACTTGCGGCGGGAACGCGAAGTGCTTGAGCTGACGCGGTACTCGACGCTGGATGATGGTCGGGTAGTCGTCAGGATTGCGCAGGGCCTCGGTAAGGCCGTCGCGGATCTGTTTGACGCGTTGCGGGTTGTTGCCGATCGAGCCGCCGTCATTGTCGAGCACGATATAGGTGTCGAGGGTGAACTGGCTGCTCGAGGTGATAATCCGGGCGTCATGGATGTTCAGGTTCAACTGGTCCATCGCGGCCACGGTCACGGCGAAGAAGTCGTGCTGGTCCGGGGCGTAGATGAAGATCTGCGTGCCACCCTCGAATTCGCGCTGGGTGGTTTCCTTGATCAGCACCAGCGGGCCGCCGTCGGCCGGCTGCTGGAGGATCGCATCGCTGTGCCAGGCCACATCGCCGGCGGTGTGGCGCAGGAAGTAGTCGTCACCCAGTTGCGCCCAGAGCTGCTCGACGTCGTCCGGGTCGGTGCCGGCGCGGACCAGAATGTCCAGGGCCGCGCTTTGTGTCTGGCGGATCTGCTCTTCGCGGTCCACCGGGTTTTCCAGGCCGCGGCGCAGGGCGCGCTTGGTCTCGGTGTAGAGCTGGCGCAACAGGCTGGCGCGCCATGAGTTCCACAGTGTCGGGTTGGTCGCGTTGATGTCGGAAACCGTCAGCACGTAGAGATAGTCCAGGTGGGTCTGGTCGACCACGACCTGGGCGAAGTCATGGATGACTTGCGGGTCGGACAGGTCCTTGCGCTGGGCGGTGGTCGACATCACCAGATGGTTCTGCACCAGCCAGACGATCAGGCGCGTGTCCCACAGCGGCAACTGGTGGCGGATGCAGAAGGCTTCCGCGTCCACGGCGCCGATATCCGAGTGGTCACCGTGCCGGCCCTTGCCGATGTCGTGGTAGAGCCCGGCCAGGTAGATCAACTCGGGCTTGGGCAGCTTGGCCATGAGCTTGCTGGCCAGCGGGAATTTCTCCGAAACCTGGGTGTACTGCAGTTTGCGCAGGTGTTTGATCAGGTTCAGGGTGTGGGCGTCGACCGTATAGATGTGGAACAGGTCATGCTGCATCTGCCCGACGATATGGCCGAACTCCGGCAGATAACGCCCGAGAATGCCGTAGCGATTCATCCGCCGCAGGTTGCGGTGGATGCCGATCTCGCACTTGAACAGCTCGATGAACAGGCTGGTATTGCGAATGTCGTGGCGGAAATCGTCGTCGATCAGGTGGCGATTTTCGCGCAACAGGCGAATGGTGTCGGCGCGTACGCCCTTGATCTCCGGGTGCTGGGCCATGAGCACGAAGATTTCCAGCATGGCGAACGGCGTGCGGCGGAACACGTTGGCGTTGATCGCCTCGATGTAGCCGTCGTGCAGCTGGAAGCGCGAGTTGATCGGCTGCGGCGGCGCTTCGTCTTCCGGGGCGAGGATGACTTCCTCGAAATGCTGGATGATCAGGTCGCTGAGCTGGGCGATGCTCATCACCACCCGGTAGTACTGCTGCATGAAGCTTTCGATGGCCTGCTTGGCATCGTTGCCCTCGAACCCCAGCAGCTTGGCGATCGAGCGCTGGTGGTCGAACAGCAGGCGGTCTTCGGCACGCCCGGCGAGCATGTGCAGGGCGTAGCGGACTTTCCACAGGAACTCCTGGGACGAAGCCAGCAGCGCGTTCTCGCTTTCCACCAGGAAACCTTCGCCGGCCAGGGCCCGCAGGTTCAGCGTGCCGTACTGGCGACGGGCGACCCAGAGGATGGTCTGGATGTCACGCAGACCGCCGGGCGAGCCTTTGACGTTGGGTTCCAGGTTGTATTCGGTGTCGTTGTACTTGTGGTGCCGGGCTTTCTGTTCGGCGCGCTTGGCCAGGAAGAAGTCCTTGCTCGGCCACATATGCGCCGTGCTGGTGACGTCGAGCATGCGCTGGCGCAGGCGTTCGGGGCCGCAGATGGTGCGGCTTTCCATCAGGTTGGTAACCACCGTCAGGTCGGCGCGGGCCTCTTCGGCGCATTCCTCCACCGAGCGTACGCTTTGCCCGACTTCCAGGCCGATGTCCCAGAGCAGGGTCAGGAAGCGTTCGATGGAGTCGCGGAAAATTTCGTGGTCGGCGCTGTCCAGCAGGATCAGCAGGTCGATGTCGGAGTAGGGGTGCAGCTCGCCGCGACCGTAGCCGCCGACCGCCACCAGGGCGATGTCGGCGTCGTCGCTCCAGTCGAACTGGTCCCAGGCCTTTTGCAGGATGTTATCGACGAACCAGGCGCGGTCCTCGATGAGCCGGCGGATATCCCGTCCGCTGCGAAAGCGCTCGTCGAGCACTTCACGTGCCTGACGAATGGCTTTCTTGAAGGCAGCGATAGGGCTTGCCTTCAGGGCCAGTTCCGCCTGGAACTGGCCGCGGTCGAACAATTCGGGATCCACCTGCGGCATTGATTGGCTTTCCTTTCTATCTATAGGTCAGGGCGCAGCTGCGTGGATCAGGCCGAGACGCGCGCGATGGTGTCATCGCTGCGCAGGGTGAAGATCTCGTAGCCGGTCTCGGTCACCAGCAGGGTGTGTTCCCACTGCGCGGAGAGCTTGCGGTCCTTGGTGATCGCGGTCCAGCCGTCGCCCAGCACCTTGGTGTCGGCCTTGCCCTGGTTGATCATCGGCTCGATAGTGAAGGTCATGCCGGCTTTCAGTTCCATGCCGGTGCCGGCGCGGCCGTAGTGCAGGATCTGCGGCTCTTCGTGGAACACCTTGCCGATACCGTGGCCGCAGAACTCGCGCACCACCGAGAAACCGTTCTTTTCAGCGTGTTTCTGGATGACTTCGCCGATGTCGCCCAGGCGGCAGCCCGGCTTGACCAGTTCGATGGCCTTGTACATGCATTCCTGGGTGATCTGCGACAGGCGCTCGGCCCAGACCGGCACGGTGCCGACGTGGAACATGCGGCTGGTATCGCCGTGGTAGCCATCCTTGATGACGGTGACATCGATGTTCAGGGTGTCGCCATCCTTCAGCGGCTTCTCGTTCGGGATGCCGTGGCACACCACGTGGTTGATCGAGGTGCAGATGGACTTGGGGAAACCCTTGTAATTCAACGGCGCGGGAATCGCATGCTGCACATTGACGATGTAGTCGTGGCAGATGCGGTCCAGCTCTTCGGTGGTCACGCCGGGTTTGACATGCTCGGCAATCATTTCCAGCACTTCGGCGGCCAGTTTGCCGGCGACACGCATTTTTGCGATGTCCTCGGGAGTTTTGAGGGTGACGGTCATACAGGCTCTCTTGACGCTCAGTGGCGCGGATAAACACGGAATGGCTTGAAAACGGTGCATCGAAGGCTGAACCCGCTGTGGGGTCGCCGCGCTTTCAAAAGCCTCAAAGGTGCGATTCTAACAGAGCCCCGGGGCAAATCTGAGGCTCTGTGCGTCGCTTCTTTCTATAACAGTGGAGCATTCTGGCCCGATTCCAAGGGGGGAGCAAAAAAGCCCTCCGGGGGAAATGAGAATCCGGGTTCCGTTTTTACCCTTCTTGTGGTATAAAATGCGCCGCTTTCCGGGGATGCCCTGAAAAGCCTAAACCCACACACGTGTCGACACGATGACCTGGGTGCCCTCAGCACAAGCTGTTGGTTGGTCATTGGGATACGTGGAGGCCTAACCCGACTTATTAAGGAACTATCATGTCCCAAGTCAACATGCGCGATATGCTGAAGGCCGGTGTGCACTTCGGTCACCAAACCCGTTACTGGAATCCGAAAATGGGCAAGTACATTTTCGGCGCGCGTAACAAGATTCACATCATCAACCTTGAAAAAACCCTGCCAATGTTCAACGAAGCTCTGACTTTCGTAGAGCGTCTGGCCCAGGGCAAAAACAAGATTCTGTTCGTCGGCACCAAGCGTTCCGCTGGCAAGATCGTTGCTGAAGAAGCAGCACGTTGCGGTTCGCCGTACGTCGATCACCGCTGGTTGGGCGGCATGCTGACCAACTACAAGACCATCCGTGCTTCCATCAAGCGTCTGCGTGACCTGGAAGTTCAGTCGGAAGACGGCACCTTCGCCAAGCTGACCAAGAAAGAGGCGCTGATGCGCACTCGCGATCTGGAAAAGCTGGATCGTAGCCTGGGTGGTATCAAGGACATGGGCGGTCTGCCTGACGCATTGTTCGTGATCGACGTTGACCACGAGCGCATCGCGATCACCGAAGCCAACAAGCTGGGCATCCCGGTCATCGGCGTTGTCGATACCAACAGCAGCCCGGAAGGCGTTGACTACATCATCCCAGGCAACGATGACGCCATTCGCGCCATCCAGCTGTACATGGGTTCGATGGCTGATGCCGTGATCCGTGGCCGCAACAACGTTGCTGGCGGCACCGAAGTATTCGCTGAAGACGCTCCAGCGCCGGCAGCTGAAGCCTGAGTAACTGACGCTTAGCGTTTACTCAGTACGCAAAAAGGGGGCTAGGCCCCCTTTTTGCCACCTCGGAAATCATTTACCGATGGCGCCCCTGCAGTTCTTGTCATGTGTGGCGGCTATCAAGGGTTTTCGAGAGCGCAGCTCAAGAATTGATCGCCCGTTGAGTCGGGTGGAATGGTTGAAAACCTATCCAAGAGGAATTTGAAAATGGCAGAGATTACTGCAGCGTTGGTTAAAGAACTGCGCGAGCGTACCGGCGAAGGCATGATGGACTGCAAGAAAGCCTTGACCAAGGCTGGCGGCGACATCGAGAAAGCCATTGATGACATGCGCGCTTCGGGCGCCATCAAGGCTGCCAAGAAAGCAGGCAACATCGCTGCTGAAGGCGCCATCGCCATCAAGGACGACGGTAAAGCCGCCGTTCTGCTGGAAGTCAACTCGCAGACCGACTTCCTGGCTCTGCAGGACGACTTCAAGGCATTCGTTGCTGCCAGCGTCGAAAAAGCTTTCGCTGACAAGCTGACCGATGCCGCTCCGCTGATCGAAGCTCAAGAAGCCGATCGTCTGGTCCTGGTTGGCAAGACTGGCGAGAACGTCAACATCCGTCGTCTGGCTCGCGTTGAAGGTGACGTGGTCGGTACTTACCTGCACGGTAACAAGATCGGTGTTGCGGTTGTCCTGAAAGGCGGTTCCGTGGAGCTGGCCAAGGACATCGCCATGCACGTGGCTGCAAGCAACCCTGAGTTCCTGCTGCCATCGCAAGTTTCCGCTGAAGCCATCGAGCGCGAAAAAGCCGTGTTCCTGCAGCTGAACGAAGACAAGATGAAAGGCAAGCCAGCCGAAATCGTTGAAAAAATGATCGGTGGCCGTATCAGCAAGTTCCTGGCCGAAGCCAGCCTGGTTGAGCAAGCTTTCGTCAAGGATCCAGAAGTCACCGTAGGTGCCCTGGCCAAGAAAGGCGGCGCAGAAATCGTTTCGTTCACCCGCTTCGCGGTAGGTGAAGGCATCGAGAAGAAAGAAGACAACTTCGCTGAAGAAGTTGCCGCACAACTGGCTGCTGCCAAGCAACAGTAAGACGGTTTTTCAACTGTCGCCCGAAAGAGGCTGCCCGCTCACGCGCGCAGCCTCTTTTCAAATGGGGTAACCAATTTATTGGGTTGCCTTCGGAACCGGTTTACAAAGTCGTGTTCTGATGGCGCTGTGACAGCGTCAAGCTAGAGTGAACGCAGGCTGCAAACAGCTTGCAGAGAATTTTAAAATACGCCGCAGGAGAGATTCGCAATGGCTCAGCAGGGCAGTGGTTATCAAGCTCGCTATAAACGCATTCTACTCAAGCTTAGCGGCGAGGCCCTGATGGGCTCGGAAGAGTTCGGGATCGACCCTAAGGTGCTCGATCGCATGGCGCTGGAAGTCGGCCAGCTGGTGGGCATCGGTGTTCAGGTCGGCCTGGTCATCGGTGGTGGCAACCTGTTCCGTGGCGCGGCGCTCAGCGCGGCAGGCATGGATCGGGTAACAGGCGACCACATGGGCATGCTGGCCACTGTGATGAACGGCCTGGCCATGCGCGACGCGCTGGAACGTGCGAATATCTCGGCGATCGTCATGTCGGCCATTTCCATGGTGGGTGTGACCGATCACTATGACCGTCGCAAGGCGATGCGCCATCTGAACTCCAAGGAAGTGGTGATCTTCGCTGCCGGTACCGGCAACCCGTTCTTCACGACCGACTCCGCAGCATGCTTGCGGGCGATCGAGATCGATGCCGACGTAGTGCTCAAGGCAACCAAGGTTGACGGTGTGTACACCGCAGACCCATTCAAAGACCCGCATGCCGAGAAGTTCGATCATCTGACCTACGATGAAGTGCTGGATCGCAAGCTGGGTGTCATGGATCTGACGGCGATCTGCCTGTGCCGCGACCATAAGATGCCGTTGCGCGTATTTAACATGAACAAGCCCGGCGCCCTGCTGAACATCGTGCATGGCGGCGCTGAAGGTACCCTGATCGAGGAAGGCGAACAATGATCAACGAAATCAAGAAAGACGCTCAAGAGCGCATGAAGAAGTCCCTGGAGTCGCTGGCTCACGCGTTTGGCCAGATCCGTACCGGCAAGGCGCACCCGAGCATCCTGGGTAGCGTGATGGTGCCTTACTATGGCACTGACACCCCATTGAGCGGTGTGGCCAACGTTACTGTGAAAGACTCTCAGACCCTGCAGGTAGTGCCATTCGAGCGCAACATGCTTGGGGCAATCGACAAGGCCATCGGCAGTGCTGGCCTGAACCTCAATCCGACCAATCTTGGCGAGCTGCTGCTGATCAAAATGGCGCCGCTGACTGAGGAAACCCGCAAAGGCTTCACCAAGCAGGCGCGTGCTGCTGCTGAAGATGCCCGTGTCGCTGTGCGCAATATTCGTCGCGATGCCTTGGGCGATCTGAAGAAGCTGTCCAAGGACAAGGAAATCAGTGAAGACGAAGAGCGTCGCGCCGGAGCTGAGATCGACAAGCTGATCAAAGAGTTCGAGGCTCAGATTGCTAAGGCAACTGACGAAAAAGAAAAGGACCTGATGGCCGTATAAGGGTCGGGCTTTAAATGGACAAGACCAAGCAGAGTGCGCCGTCCTCGGTGCCGCGCCATGTCGCGATCATCATGGATGGCAACAATCGCTGGGCGAAAAAACGCTTCATGCCCGGCGTCGCCGGGCACAAGGCGGGTGTGGATGCCGTGCGGGCAGTGATCGAGGTCTGTGCCGAGGCCAAGGTCGAGGTGCTGACCCTGTTTGCCTTCTCCAGTGAGAACTGGCAGCGGCCGGCCGATGAGGTCAGTGCCTTGATGGACCTGTTCTTCAAAGCATTGCGCCGCGAGGCCAAGCGCCTCAACGAAAACAACATCAGCCTGCGCATCATTGGTGATCGTTCGCGTTTCCATCCTGAGTTGCAGGCGGCAATGCGCGAGGCGGAGGCAATGACTGCGGGTAGTGACCGCTTCATTCTGCAGATCGCTGCCAACTATGGCGGTCAGTGGGATATCGCCCAGGCCGCTCAGCGCCTGGCGCGGGAAGTTCAGGCGGGGCATCTGCGTCCTGAGGACATTACCCCTGAGTTGTTGCAAACCTGCCTGGCGACTGGCGACCTGCCGTTGCCGGACCTGTGCATCCGTACGGGTGGCGAGCACCGCATCAGCAATTTCCTGCTCTGGCAGCTGGCTTATGCCGAGCTGTACTTCTCCGACCTGTTCTGGCCGGACTTCAAACACGATGCCATGCGCGCTGCGCTGGCCGATTACGCTTCTCGCCAGCGCCGCTTCGGTAAAACGAGCGAGCAGGTCGAGGCTGGAGCCCGGGTTTAATGCTCAAACAACGAATCATCACGGCACTGATCCTGCTGCCGATCGCCTTGTGCGGTTTTTTCCTGCTCGAAGGTTCCGCCTTCGCCCTGTTTATCGGGCTGGTGGTGACCCTTGGGGCCTGGGAGTGGGCGCGTCTGGCAGGCTTCGAGGCTCAGCCGACCCGTATTGCCTATGCAGTAGTGGTCGCTGCGCTATTGTTCCTGATGCAGTTGCTGCCGGGTATCGCGCCTTGGGTGCTAGGTGCAGCGGTGCTCTGGTGGGGGCTGGCAACTTTCCTGGTGCTCACCTACCCACGCACCAGCGAGCATTGGGCCGGTGCCGCGGCCAAGCTGGTGATCGGTCTGCTGATTCTGCTGCCGGCCTGGCAAGGCCTGGTCTTCATCAAGCAGCAGCCTTTGGGCAACTGGTTGATCATGGCGGTGATGGTGCTGGTCTGGGGCGCTGATATCGGTGCCTACTTCTCCGGCAAGGCGTTCGGCAAGCGCAAGCTGGCGCCGCAGGTCAGCCCGGGCAAGAGCTGGGAGGGAGTGTACGGCGGCCTGTTACTGAGCCTGATGATCACTGCGGTGGTCGGCCTGGTTGCGGGCTGGTCCGTCGGGCAGATCATTCTAGGCTTGCTCGGAGCGGCTATCGTGGTGTTCATCTCGGTGGTCGGCGACCTGACCGAAAGCATGTTCAAGCGCCAGGCCGGGATCAAGGACAGCAGTAACCTGCTGCCTGGGCATGGCGGCGTGCTCGATCGTATCGACAGCCTGACCGCGGCCATTCCGGTATTCGCCGTGCTGTTGTGGATGGCTGCATTGTGAGTCGCCCACAGCAGATTACGGTTCTCGGAGCCACCGGCTCTATCGGCCTCAGTACGCTGGATGTCATTGCCCGTCATCCCGAGCGTTATCAGGTCTTCGCCTTGAGCGGTTTCAGTCGTCTGGCTGAGTTGCTGGCGCTGTGCATCCGTCACGCTCCCCGTTTTGCCGTCGTCCCGCATATCGCTGCCGCGCGCAGCTTGCAGGAGGACTTGCGCAATGCCGGTTCGCGCACCCGTGTACTGGTGGGCGAAGAGGGGTTGTGTGAGGTGGCGTCCGACCCTGAAGTCGATGCGGTCATGGCGGCTATCGTCGGTGCTGCGGGCTTGCGTCCGACCCTGGCTGCCGTCGAGGCCGGCAAGAAAATTCTCCTGGCCAATAAAGAAGCACTGGTCATGTCCGGCGCACTGTTTATGCAGGCGGTGGGCAAGAGCGGTTCGGTGTTGCTGCCTATCGACAGTGAACACAACGCCATCTTCCAGTGCATGCCCGCGGACTTTTCCCGTGGGTTGAGCAATGTGGGAGTGCGGCGTATTTTGCTGACCGCATCCGGTGGCCCGTTCCGCCAAACTCCGCTGGCCGAACTGGAGCAGGTAACGCCCGAGCAGGCGTGTGCCCACCCCAACTGGTCCATGGGGCGCAAGATTTCCGTCGATTCGGCCAGCATGATGAACAAAGGCCTCGAGTTGATCGAGGCGTGCTGGTTGTTTGATGCCAAGCCTGCCCAGGTCGAAGTGGTGATTCATCCACAAAGCGTGATTCATTCGCTGGTCGACTACGTGGACGGTTCGGTGTTGGCCCAGTTGGGCAACCCGGATATGCGCACGCCGATCGCCAACGCCCTGGCTTGGCCGGAGCGGATCGACTCCGGCGTGCCGCCTCTGGATCTGTTCGCCGTGGCGCGCCTGGATTTCCAGGCACCTGATGAACAGCGGTTCCCTTGCTTGCGTTTGGCGCGCCAGGCCGCGGAAGCTGGCAACAGCGCTCCGGCCATGTTGAACGCGGCCAACGAGGTGGCTGTTGCCGCGTTTCTCGAACGGCGCATCCGCTACCCCGAGATCGCGAGTATCATCGAAGAAGTTTTAAGCCTCGAGCCGGTTGTTGCAGTCGATGAACTGAGCGCCGTGTTCGCGGCGGACGCCAAAGCCCGTGCCCTGGCTGAGCAGTGGCTGGGTCGCAACGGCCGGTAAGGATTGCGACAAGCCTGAGCGTATCGGCACTGGATAGGATTGCGGAGAAAGTAGATGAGCGCGCTCTATATGATTGTCGGCACCCTGATCGCCCTGGGTGTGCTGGTCACCTTCCATGAATTCGGTCACTTCTGGGTGGCGCGTCGTTGCGGCGTCAAGGTTCTGCGTTTCTCCGTGGGCTTCGGCATGCCGCTGCTGCGTTGGCATGACCGGCAGGGTACCGAGTTCGTGATTGCCGCCATCCCGCTGGGCGGCTACGTAAAGATGCTCGACGAGCGCGAAGGTGAAGTGCCTGTCGATCAGCTTGATCAGTCGTTCAATCGCAAGTCGGTGCGCCAGCGTATCGCCATCGTTGCCGCCGGTCCTGTCGCCAACTTCCTGCTGGCGCTGGTGTTCTTCTGGGGGCTGGCGATGCTCGGTAGCGAGCAGGTGCGTCCGGTCATCGGCAGCGTCGAGGCTGGAAGCATTGCCGCCAAGGCCGGCCTGAGTTCCGGTCAGGAAATTGTTGCAATCGATGGCGAACCCACCTTGGGGTGGTCGGCGGTCAACTTGCAGCTGGTTCGGCGTCTGGGCGAAAGCGGCACCTTGCAGTTGTTGGTTCGCGAGCAGGGTTCGACTGCCGATTCGCCCCGCGAGCTGGTGCTCGACAATTGGCTCAAGGGGACCGATGAGCCGGATCCTATTCGTTCCCTGGGGATTCGCCCCTGGCGTCCGGAGCTCGCCCCCGTTCTGGCCGAGCTCGACCCGAAAGGCCCGGCCCAGGCGGCTGGCCTGAAAGCCGGCGATCGCTTGCTGGCGCTGGATGGTCAGCCGCTGACCGATTGGCAACAGGTCGTCGACTGGGTGCGTGTACGTCCTGATACCAAAATTGTGCTGCGCGTCGAGCGTGATGGTGCTCAAATCGACGTCCCGGTGACCTTGGCCGCGCGCGGTAAAGAGAAAGTTGCCAGTGGTTATCTGGGGGCTGGGGTGAAGGCAGTCGATTGGCCGCCGGAAATGCTTCGCGAGGTCAGTTATGGCCCGCTGGCTGCGATTGGCGAAGGTGCCCGGCGTACTTGGACCATGAGCGTGCTGACCCTCGATTCACTGAAGAAAATGTTGTTCGGCGAGCTCTCGGTAAAAAACTTGAGTGGACCGATAACCATTGCTAAAGTGGCGGGCGCTTCTGCCCAGTCGGGCGTTGCTGATTTCTTGAATTTCCTTGCTTATCTGAGTATTAGCCTAGGGGTTCTGAACTTGCTGCCCATTCCTGTACTGGATGGGGGGCATCTGTTGTTTTATCTGATCGAGTGGGCGCGTGGTCGTCCCTTGTCGGATCGGGTGCAAGGTTGGGGGATACAGATCGGTATCAGCTTGGTGGTCGGGGTGATGTTGCTTGCCTTGGTCAACGATCTGGGTCGTCTGTAACGCTTCGCTGAATTGCGAATCTGCCGCATTTTGCGGCAGTTTCTTTATTGCCAGTTGGAATAAGAAAGGACTTCATGAAACGTCTGCTGCTAACTGCGGTTCTCTCCGTATTGATGATCGCCGAAGTTCACGCCGAGTCCTTCACTATCTCCGATATCCGCGTCAACGGCCTCCAGCGGGTCTCCGCGGGTAGCGTCTTTGGGGCCTTGCCGCTGAACGTCGGTGAGCAGGCGGACGATCGTCGCCTGGTGGAATCCACTCGTGCGCTGTTCAAAACCGGCTTCTTTCAAGATATCCAGCTGGGCCGCGATGGCAATGTCCTGGTCATCACGGTAGTCGAGCGTCCATCCGTCGCCAGTATCGAAATCGAAGGCAACAAGGCGATTTCCACTGAAGACTTGATGAAAGGCCTCAAGCAATCCGGTCTCGCGGAAGGCGAAATCTTCCAGCGTGCGACCCTTGAAGGTGTGCGTAACGAACTGCAGCGCCAGTATGTAGCCCAGGGCCGCTACTCGGCCACCGTCGATACCGAAGTGGTTCCGCAGCCGCGCAACCGTGTGGCGTTGAAGGTCAACATCAACGAAGGCACCGTCGCTGCCATCCAGCACATCAACGTCGTGGGCAACACCGTGTTCCCGGACGAAGACCTGGTCGAACTGTTCGAACTCAAAACCACCAACTGGCTGTCGTTCTTCAAGAACGACGACAAGTATGCGCGTGAAAAACTCTCCGGTGACCTGGAGCGCCTGCGTTCCTACTACCTGGATCGTGGCTATATCAACATGGATATCGCTTCGACCCAGGTATCGATCACCCCGGACAAGAAACACGTCTATATCACTGTGAACGTCAACGAAGGCGAGAAGTACAGCGTTCGTGACGTGAAGCTCAGCGGTGACCTGAAAGTGCCTGAAGACCAGGTCAAGTCGCTGCTGCTGGTCGAGAAGGGCCAGGTGTTCTCGCGCAAATTGATGACCACCACTTCCGAGCTGATCACCCGCCGCCTGGGCAACGAGGGTTATACCTTCGCCAACGTCAACGGTGTTCCGCAGCCTCACGACGAAGATCACACGGTCGATATCACGTTCGTGGTTGATCCGGGCAAGCGTGCCTATGTGAACCGCATCAACTTCCGCGGCAACACCAAGTCCGAGGACGAAGTGCTGCGTCGCGAAATGCGTCAGATGGAAGGTGGCTGGGCTTCGACTTACCTGATCGACCAGTCCAAGACCCGTCTGGAGCGTCTGGGCTTCTTCAAGGAAGTCAACGTAGAAACCCCGGCCGTGCCAGGTGTCGATGACCAGGTAGACGTCAACTACGCAGTAGAAGAGCAGGCTTCCGGTTCGATCACTGCCAGCGTCGGTTTCGCCCAGAGCGCCGGTCTGATCCTCGGTGGTTCGATCACCCAGAACAACTTCCTGGGTACCGGTAACAAGGTCAGCATCGGCCTGACTCGCAGCGAATACCAGAGCCGTTACAACTTCGGCTATGTCGACCCCTACTGGACCGCCGATGGTGTGAGCCTGGGTTATAACGCGTTCTATCGCACCACTGACTACGACGACCTCGATGTCGACGTGGCGAGCTATGCGGTAGACAGCCTGGGTGCCGGCGTCAGCGTTGGCTACCCGATCAGCGAGACTTCGCGTCTGACCTTCGGCCTGACCGCGCAACAAGACAAGATCAAGACCGGTCGCTATACCGTCGATGAAATCTTCGACTTCGTGAACCGTGAAGGCGATAACTACCTGAACTTCAAGGCTTCGGCCGGCTGGTCCGAGTCGACCCTGAACAAAGGTGTCCTGGCGACCCGTGGTCATTCCCAGAGCCTGGTGCTGGAAGCCACCACCCCAGGTAGCGACCTGTCGTTCTTCAAGCTCGACTACCGCGGCCAGTTGTTCCAGCCGCTGACCGACACCTACACCATGCGCCTGCACACCGAACTGGGTTATGGCGACGGTTATGGTTCGACCGACGGCTTGCCGTTCTATGAAAACTACTATGCTGGTGGTTTCAACTCGGTTCGTGGTTTCAAGGACAGCACCTTGGGTCCTCGCAGTACTCCGAGTCGTGGTGTACTTGCCACAGGCAACGCCGGTACCTCGCTTGACCCGGACCAGGATGCCCTGCCATTCGGTGGCAACGTTCTGATCCAGGGTGGTGTCGAGGTGTTGTTCCCGATGCCGTTCGTCAAGGATCAGCGTTCGCTGCGGACTTCCGTGTTCTGGGATGTGGGTAACGTATTCGACTCCAAGTGCGAGAAGACCACCAACACCAACGGCACACCGTCCAATACACAGTGTAACGACATCAGCCTGAGCAATCTGGCCAGTTCCGTGGGTGTCGGCGTGACATGGGTAACCGCTCTGGGCCCGCTGAGTTTCGCTCTGGCGATGCCGATCAAGAAACCTGACGACGCTGAAACCCAGGTGTTCCAATTCTCCCTCGGTCAGACTTTCTAAGAGTCCGACCCAAGATAACGACAATGGATTTTGTAGGAGTGCATCGTGCGTAAGTTGACTCAATTGGTTCTCCTGGCGACTGTCCTGGTAGCAGGCCCGGCCTTCGCCGACATGAAAATCGCCGTGCTGAACTATCAGATGGCACTGCTGGAATCCGATGCTGCGAAGAAATACGCAGTGGATGCCGAGAAGAAGTTCGGCCCGCAGTTGAACAAGCTGAAAACCCTGGAAAGCAGTGCCAAGGGTATTCAGGATCGTCTGGTTGCCGGTGGCGACAAGATGCAGCAAGGCGAGCGTGAGCGTCTGGAGCTCGAATTCAAGCAGAAAGCCCGTGACTTCCAGTTCCAGTCCAAGGAACTGAACGAAGCCAAGGCCGTTGCCGATCGTGAAATGCTCAAGCAACTGAAGCCGAAACTCGACAGCGCCGTGGAAGAAGTCATCAAGAAAGGTGGTTTTGACCTGGTGTTCGAGCGTGGCGCAGTGATTGATGTCAAACCTCAGTACGACATCACTCGCCAGGTTATCGAGCGCATGAATCAGCTGAAGTAACCCATGACAGCGACTATAAAGCTCGGCCAGCTGGCCGAGTTCCTCGGAGCCACCCTGCGTGGCTCCGCAGAGAAAGAAATCACTGGGCTAGCCACCTTGCAGGAGGCTGGCCCAGCTCAGTTGAGCTTTTTGGCAAATCCCCAATACCGTAAGTATCTGGCTGACAGCCAGGCGGGCGCCGTGCTGCTGAAGGCGGCGGATGCCGAAGGTTATGCCGGTGATGCCCTGGTCGTGGCCGATCCCTACCTGTCGTACGCACGCATTTCCCACCTGTTCGATCCCAAGCCCAAGGCGCCGGTCGGTATTCATCCGACTGCAGTCATTGCCGAGGATGCTGTGGTTGACGCAACGGCTAGTGTTGGCGCGTTTGCGGTCGTCGAGAGCGGCGCGCAAATCGCTGCGGGTGTCACGATCGGTGCTCATTGTTTTATCGGTGCTCGTTGCCAGATCGGCGAGGGCGGCTGGCTGGCTCCGCGCGTGACGCTTTATCACGATGTGCGTATCGGCAAGCGTGTGGTCATTCAGTCTGGTGCGGTACTGGGCGGCGAAGGTTTCGGTTTCGCCAACGAGAAGGGCATCTGGCAGAAGATCGCGCAGATTGGCGGTGTCACCATTGGCGATGATGTCGAGATCGGCGTGAATACCGCTATCGATCGCGGAGCGCTGGCCGATACCGTCATTGGTAATGGCGTGAAGCTGGATAACCAGATTCAGATCGCCCACAACGTCCAGGTCGGTGATCACACCGCCATGGCAGCCTGCGTCGGTATTTCCGGCAGCACCCGGATCGGCAAGCACTGCATGCTCGCCGGCGGTGTCGGGCTGGTTGGCCACATCGATATTTGCGACAACGTTTTCCTGACCGGGATGACCATGGTGACCCACTCGATTACCGAGCCGGGTGCCTACTCTTCCGGTACAGCCATGCAGCCTGCTGCCGAGTGGCGCAAAAGCGCGGCACGCATCCGTCAGCTCGATGATCTCGCGCGACGCCTGCGGCAACTGGAAAAGCGCGTTGGGGAAGTGACCCCCGACGGTAAAGCTTCATCAGATGGCTGATACCATTTCCATATCAAGTGTGCACAGCCGTTAGACTGCCTCCTTGATTTGCTAGAGGAGTGTGCGTTAGTCGCACGCTCCCAATCTTTACTACAGGCTTCCCCCCGAAATGATGGACATCAACGAGATTCGCGAATACCTGCCTCACCGTTACCCGTTCCTGTTGGTGGACCGGGTAGTGGATCTGGATGTTGAGGGCAAGTGCATTCGTGCCTACAAGAATGTCAGCATCAACGAACCTTTCTTCAATGGTCATTTCCCCGCGCATCCAATCATGCCGGGCGTGCTGATCATCGAAGCCATGGCTCAGGCTGCGGGCATTCTTGGTTTCAAGATGCTGGACGTGAAGCCGGCCGATGGCACCCTCTATTACTTCGTCGGTTCCGACAAGCTGCGCTTCCGTCAGCCGGTGCTGCCGGGTGACCAGTTGATCCTGGAAGCCAAGTTCATCAGCTGCAAGCGCCAGATCTGGAAATTCGAATGCCAGGCTTCGGTCGACGGCAAGCCAGTCTGCTCCGCTGAAATCATCTGTGCGGAACGCAAACTATGAGTTTGATTGACCCTCGCGCAATCATCGATCCGACGGCCATTCTGGCCGACGACGTTGAGGTTGGCCCGTGGTCGATCGTTGGCGCCGGTGTGGAAATCGGCGAGGGTACGGTGATCGGGCCTCATGTAGTTCTCAAAGGCCCGACCCGGATCGGTAAGCACAATCGTATCTACCAGTTCTCCTCGGTAGGCGAAGACACTCCCGATCTGAAGTACAAAGGCGAGGAAACCCGCCTGGTGATTGGTGACCACAACGTCATTCGTGAAGGCGTGACCATTCATCGCGGCACTGTCCAGGATCGTTCCGAGACTACTCTCGGCGATCACAACCTGGTCATGGCGTACGCCCATATCGGTCACGACAGCGTGATCGGCAACCATTGCATCCTGGTCAACAATACGGCGTTGGCTGGCCATGTGCATGTGGACGACTGGGCGATCCTGTCCGGCTTCACCCTGGTTCACCAATACTGCCATATCGGCGCCCACAGCTTTTCCGGCATGGGTACGGCGATCGGCAAGGATGTTCCGGCTTTTGTCACAGTGTTCGGTAACCCGGCCGAGGCACGCAGCATGAACTTCGAGGGCATGCGTCGTCGTGGTTTCAGCGAAGACGCGATTCACGCCCTGCGTCGAGCCTATAAAGTGGTGTATCGCCAAGGCTTGACCGTCGATCAGGCGCTCGTCGAGTTGGCAGAAGCTGCTGCACAATTTCCCGAAGTCGCGGTATTTCGTGACTCGATTCAGTCTTCGACCCGCGGCATCACCCGTTAATCATGAGCAAACTGCGTATTGCGCTGGTGGCTGGCGAAGCTTCCGGCGACATTCTTGGCGCCGGTTTGATGCGCGCGCTCAAGGCCCAGCATCCCGCCGTTGAATTCATCGGTGTCGGAGGCCCGCTGATGCAGGCCGAAGGGCTGACCTCTTACTTCCCGATGGAGCGCCTGGCGGTCATGGGGCTGGTGGAAGTCCTGGGACGCTTGCGCGAACTGCTGGCCCGGCGCAAGAAACTGGTTCAGACCCTGATCGCCGAGAAGCCGGACGTGTTTATCGGCATCGATGCCCCCGATTTCAACCTCAACATCGAACTCAAGTTGCGTCAGGCCGGCATCAAGACCGTGCACTACGTCAGCCCCTCGGTCTGGGCGTGGCGACAAAAGCGCGTGCTGAAGATCCGCGAAGGTTGCGACCTGATGCTGACGCTGTTCCCGTTCGAAGCCAGATTCTATGAAGAGAAGGGCGTGCCGGTGCGGTTCGTCGGGCACTCCCTGGCTGACGCCATTCCGCTGGAGGCTGACCGGGCCGCGGCTCGCACTGAGCTGGGCTTGCCCGAGGGCCCGCTGGTGGCCCTGATGCCGGGCAGCCGTGGCGGTGAAGTCGGGCGCCTGGGAGCCTTGTTTCTCGACGCGGCACAGCGCTTGCGCGCTTTGCGTCCAGGGGTGCGTTTCGTCATGCCCTGCGCGAGCCCCGAGCGATGCACTCAGTTGGAAGAGCTGCTGGCCGGTCGCGACCTGCCGCTGACCCTGCTCAACGGCCAGTCGCATCAGGCGCTGGCGGCTTGCGACGCGGTATTGATCGCTTCCGGCACCGCGACCCTTGAGGCGCTGCTGTATAAGCGCCCAATGGTCGTCGCCTATCGCCTGGCACCGCTGACCTTCTGGATTCTCAAGCGCATGGTCAAGAGCCCTTATATTTCCCTGCCGAACCTGCTGGCCCAACGCCTGCTGGTTCCCGAGTTGCTGCAGGACGACGCCACTGCAGAGGCCCTGGCCCAGACCCTGTCGCCCTTGATCGAAGACGGCCAGGAGCAGACCCGCGGGTTTGACGAGATCCATCGTACCTTGCGCCGGGATGCCTCCAACCAGGCGGCTGACGCGGTGTTGAACCTGATTGGCAAACCGGCATGAGTAACGAAAAGATGCAGATGGGACTGGATTTCTCGCTGGTGGCCGATGCCGAAGACCTGGTGGCCGGTGTCGACGAAGTAGGGCGCGGCCCCTTGTGCGGCGCGGTGGTCACGGCTGCGGTCATCCTCGATCCGAGTCGGCCGATTCTCGGCCTGAACGACTCGAAGAAACTCACCGAGGCCCGTCGCGAAAAGCTTTACGACGAAATTTGTGAGAAAGCCCTGAGCTGGTGCATTGCCCGCGCCGAAGTCGAGGAAATCGACGAGTTGAATATCCTGCATGCCACCATGCTGGCCATGCAGCGCGCGGTAGAAGGGCTGAGCGTGACCCCGAAACTGGCGATGATCGACGGTAACCGTTGCCCGAAACTGTCGATGCCTGCCGAAGCCGTGGTCCAGGGCGATAGCAAGGTGCCTGCGATCGCCGCGGCGTCGATTCTGGCCAAGGTCAGCCGGGATCGCGAGATGGCGGCGTTCGAGCTGATCTACCCCGGTTATGGCATCGGCGGACACAAGGGCTATCCGACGCCCGTTCATCTGGAAGCGCTGGCCCGCCTGGGGCCGACGCCGATTCACCGGCGCTCGTTCGCGCCGGTACGCCAAGCCTACGAAGCCCGTGAGAACGTGGGCGAGATTCAGTCCTGAGGCTGATGTTTTAGCGAAGGCCCGGTACAATCCGGGCCTTGTTGTTTTTGCGCTCATTACAGGATCACTATGCCGGCTTCATTCGTTCATCTACGCCTGCACACTGAATATTCCCTGGTTGACGGTCTGGTGCGGATCAAACCGCTGGTCAAGACGTTGGCCGGCATGGGCATGCCCGCCGTGGCGGTTACCGACCAGAACAACATGTGTTCCCTGGTCAAGTTCTACAAGGCGGCCATGGGCACCGGGATCAAGCCGATCTGTGGCGCCGACTTGTGGCTGTCGAACAAGGATCCCGAGAATCCACTGAGCCGCATCAGCTTGCTGGTGATGAATGCCGTGGGCTATCGCAACCTGACCGAGCTGATTTCCCGCGGCTTCATCGATGGCCAGCGTAATGGCCAGATCATCATCGAGCGCGAGTGGGTGGCCGAGGCCGCCGAAGGTCTGATCATGCTCTCGGCCGCGAAAGAGGGTGAGATCGGTATTGCCCTGCTCGCTGGTGACCTGCAAGAAGCGCAAACCCTGGCGCGCGAGTGGATGGCGGTGTTCCCGGATCGTTTCTATCTGGAAGTGCAGCGTACCAACCGTCCCAACGACGAAGAGCAGTTGCACGCGGCGGTGGCCCTGGCGGACAAGATCGGCGCGCCGCTGGTGGCAACCAACGATGTGCGGTTCATCAAGCGCGAAGACTTCGAGGCCCATGAAACCCGGGTCTGCATCGGTGAAGGCCGCGCCCTCGACGACCCGCGCCGTTCGAAGAACTACAGCGACCAACAGTACCTGAAAAGCGCCGAGGAAATGGCCGAACTGTTCAGCGACCTGCCCGAGGCCCTGGAAAACACGGTCGAGATCGCCAAGCGCTGCAATATCGAAGTGAAGCTGGGCAAGCACTTCTTGCCTGACTATCCGATTCCCGATGGCATGACCATCGATGAGTATTTCCGCAAGGTCTCGTTCGACGGGCTGGAAGAGCGCCTCAGTGTGCTGCTGCCCAAGGACACTACCGAAGACTATGAAGCCAAGCGCCAGGTGTATGTCGACCGGCTGAACTTCGAGCTGGATATCATCATCCAGATGGGGTTCCCCGGTTACTTCCTGATCGTTATGGACTTTATCCAGTGGGCCAAGAGCAACGGTGTGCCGGTAGGTCCCGGCCGGGGGTCGGGTGCCGGTTCCCTGGTGGCCTACGTGCAGAAGATCACCGACCTCGACCCGCTGGCCTACGACCTGCTGTTCGAACGCTTCCTCAACCCGGAACGGGTTTCCATGCCCGACTTCGACGTCGACTTCTGCATGGACGGTCGTGACCGGGTCATCGACTATGTGGCCGAGAAATATGGCCGCAACGCGGTAAGCCAGATCATCACCTTCGGTTCCATGGCCGCCAAGGCGGTGGTGCGGGACGTGGCGCGGGTGCAGGGCAAGTCTTACGGCCTGGCTGATCGTTTGTCGAAGATGATTCCCTTCGAAGTCGGCATGACCCTGGAAAAAGCCTACGAACAGGAAGAAATCCTGCGTGACTTCATCAAGGTCGATGAAGAAGCGGCGGAAATCTGGGAAATGGCGCGCAAGCTCGAGGGCGTGGTGCGTAACGTCGGCAAGCACGCCGGTGGTGTGGTTATTGCGCCGACCAAGCTGACCGACTTCTCGCCGATCTACTGCGACGAAGCCGGTGATGGCCTGGTAACCCAGTTCGACAAGGACGACGTTGAGGCCGCCGGCCTGGTGAAGTTCGACTTCCTCGGCCTGCGGACCCTGACCATCATCAAGTGGGCGATGGAGACCATCAACCGCGAGCAGGTCAAAAAGAACCTGCCCGATGTCAACATCGACTTCATCCCGCTGGACGACAAGAAGACTTACGAGCTGTTGCAGAAGGCCGAGACCACTGCGGTGTTCCAGCTCGAATCCCGAGGCATGAAAGAGCTGATCAAAAAGCTCAAGCCCGACTGTCTGGAAGACCTGATCGCACTGGTAGCGCTGTTCCGTCCTGGTCCGTTGCAATCGGGCATGGTGGACGACTTCATCAACCGTAAGCACGGTCGCGCCGAACTGGCCTATCCGCATCCGGACTACCAGTACGAGGGCCTGCGGCCGGTACTGGCGCCGACCTACGGCATCATCCTGTATCAGGAACAGGTGATGCAGATTGCCCAGGTGATGGCGGGCTACACCCTTGGCGGGGCCGACATGCTGCGTCGTGCCATGGGTAAGAAAAAACCCGAGGAGATGGCCAAGCAACGCGGCGGCTTCATCGAAGGTTGCGCCAACAACAATATCGATGCCGACCTGGCGGGCAACATCTTCGACCTGGTGGAAAAGTTCGCCGGCTACGGTTTCAACAAGTCCCACTCGGCCGCCTACGGCCTGGTGTCCTACCAGACTGCGTGGCTCAAGACGCATCACCCGGCGCCTTTCATGGCCGCGGTACTGTCCGCGGATATGCACAACACCGACAAGGTGGTGGTGCTGATCGAAGAAGTGCGCAGCATGAAGCTGCGCCTCGATGCTCCGGATGTGAACAGTTCCGACTTCAAGTTCACCGTTAATAACGACGGCCGCATCGTCTATGGCCTGGGAGCGATCAAGGGCGTGGGCGAGGGGCCGGTGGAGGCGATCGTCGAGGCTCGTGCCGAAGGTGGTCCGTTCAAGGATCTGTTCGACTTCTGCAGCCGGGTCGACCTCAAGCGCATCAACAAGCGTACCCTCGATGCGTTGATCCGCAGTGGTGCCCTGGACCGCCTGGGGCCCTACTTCCACGACGAAATCAAGGCCTACCAGGCCAACATCGACCGCAACCGCGCGGTGCTGTTGTCGGCCCTGGAGGAAGCAGTCAAGGCGGCCGAGCAGACCGCGCGTACCG
Organism: Pseudomonas sp. GW821-FHT09E12; assembly: GCF_059416085.1. Taxonomy (NCBI): domain Bacteria; kingdom Pseudomonadati; phylum Pseudomonadota; class Gammaproteobacteria; order Pseudomonadales; family Pseudomonadaceae; genus Pseudomonas; species Pseudomonas sp. GW821-FHT09E12. Next base: position 493,844 of record NZ_JBWKOM010000003.1, read on the forward strand.
CCGACAGTGGCCACGCCGACCTGTTCGGCGGGGTCTTCGTCGAAGAAGATGCGGACGTCTACGCCAATCATCGCAAGGCCAAGGAACTGACCCTCAAGGAGCGCCTGAAAGGGGAGAAAGATACCCTTGGCCTGTACCTGACCGGGCACCCGATCGACGAATACGAAGGTGAGATCCGCCGTTTCGCCCGCCAGCGCATCGTCGACCTGAAGCCGGCGCGCGATACCCAGACCGTCGCGGGCATGATCATTGCCCTGCGGGTCATGAAGAACAAGAAGGGCGACAAGATGGGGTTCATTACCCTTGACGATCGTTCGGGGCGGATCGAGGCTTCGCTGTTCGCCGAGGCCTTCCATTCGGCCCAGTCCCTGCTGCAGACCGACGCGATGGTGGTGGTCGAGGGCGAGGTCAGCAACGACGACTTCTCCGGCGGCCTGCGCCTGCGGGTCAAGCGGGTGATGAGCATGGAAGATGCGCGCACCAATTTGGCGGAAAGCCTGCGCCTGAAGGTGCACACCGAAGCCCTCAAGGGCGATCAGCTACGCTGGCTGGGGGAGTTGTGCAAACGCCATCGCGGCGCTTGCCCGATCTCCATGGAGTACACCAAGGAGGACGCCAAGGCCTTGCTGCAGTTCGGCGAAGCCTGGCGGATCGATCCGGCGGATGCCTTGATTCAAGCCCTGCGTGACCAGTTCGGGCGAGACAACGTCTTCCTCCAATACCGTTGACGGTCTGGCGCCATAAAAGTGCGCCGATCTCGACCCGAATTTTTAATCTCGACCTGAACGCGCCTCTCCCTTAAGGTAGGGTGCGAATAGACAACCGGCCGGCCCAAGCTCTCTTGGACGTCGACCCAAGACGGACGCCTATGAACCCGAATTTTCTTGATTTCGAACAGCCGATCGCCGACCTGCAAGCCAAGATCGAAGAGTTGCGCTTGGTCGGTAATGACAATTCGCTGAATATCGGCGATGAGATCTCCCGCCTGCAAGACAAGAGCAGCACACTGACCGAGGACATCTTCGGCAAGCTGACCAGCTGGCAGATCGCACGCCTGGCGCGTCACCCGCGTCGTCCGTACACCCTGGACTACATCGAGCACATCTTCACCGAGTTCGACGAACTGCATGGCGATCGCCACTTCTCCGACGACGCTGCGATCGTCGGCGGCGTTGCCCGTCTGGACGACCAGCCGGTCATGATCATCGGTCACCAGAAAGGCCGTGAAGTGCGCGAGAAGGTCCGTCGCAACTTCGGTATGCCGCGTCCTGAAGGCTATCGCAAGGCCTGCCGCCTGATGGAAATGGCCGAGCGCTTCAAGATGCCGATCCTGACCTTCATCGACACCCCGGGCGCCTACCCGGGCATCGACGCCGAAGAGCGCAACCAGAGCGAGGCCATTGCCTGGAACCTGCGGGTCATGGCGCGCCTGAAAACCCCCATCATCGCCACCGTGATCGGTGAAGGTGGTTCTGGCGGTGCGCTGGCCATTGGTGTCTGCGATCAGCTGAACATGCTGCAGTACTCCACTTACGCGGTGATCTCGCCGGAAGGCTGCGCCTCGATCCTGTGGAAAACCGCCGAGAAAGCGCCGGATGCCGCCGAAGCCATGGGCATCACCGCCGAGCGCCTGAAAGGCCTGGGCATTGTCGACAAGGTCATTGGCGAGCCACTGGGTGGCGCGCACCGTGATCCGGCCGCCGCTGCCGCGCTGATCCGCACCGAGCTGACTTCCCAGCTGGCGATGCTCAAGAAGATGGATAACGACACCCTGCTGGCGCGTCGTTACGATCGCCTGATGAGCTACGGTCTCTGATAGATCGACGCTCCTTGTAGGGGCGGGCTTGCTCGCGAAATGGGCGCCTCGGCCATTCAGGTCGAGGCTTTTCAGGCACTGCGAGCACGCTCGGTCTCTACTCAGGATCCGCTCCATTCATGAGCCCATTCGATACAGCCCTCACGCAAAAACTGTTGCAACGCCTCCTGCCCTGGCTGGATCGATCGGCCTGGCGCATCGCATTCTCTGGTGGCCTCGATTCCACCGTCCTGCTGCACCTGCTGGCCCAACTCAGGCAGCGACACAGTCTTCCCCCTTTGACCGCCATACACGTGCATCACGGCCTCCAGACTGCGGCTGACGCCTGGCCGGAGCATTGCCGGGCCCAGTGCGAGGCATTGGCTGTGCCGTTGCAGGTAGTGGCGGTGCAGGTGCAACCAGGAGCCAGTCTCGAGCGCGCGGCGCGGGAAGCGCGTTATGCCGTGTTCGAAGAGATAACCGGCAGCAATGAGTTGCTGCTGACGGCCCAGCACCGCGACGATCAGGCGGAAACCCTGTTGTTCCGACTGCTGCGTGGGGCCGGAGTCAGGGGGCTGTCGGCCATGCCGGCGTCGCGTGCGTTGGGGAAGGGGCATTTGCTGCGGCCTTTGCTCGACGTCTCCCGCGACGAACTGGAGCGCTACGCTCGGGATCACCAGTTGCACTGGATCGACGACCCCTCCAACCAGGACCGGCAGTTCTCCCGCAATTACCTGCGCCATCAGGTATTCCCGTTGCTGACCGCCCGCTGGCCACAAGCTGCCAGCAGCATGGCGCGTAGCGCGGCGCATTTGCGCGAGACGCGGGAGTTGCTGGATGAGCTGGCCATTATCGATCTGCAAGAGGCGGTCAAGGGCGTTGAGTTCGAATGGCTGAGGTTGCCGTCCCTGGCGCTGGCGCCTTTGCTCGGCTTGTCGCAGGCGCGTCAACGCAATGCCCTGAGTCACTGGCTGAGCCGCTTCACGCCACTGCCGGACAGCGATCACTGGGCGGGCTGGCAGACGCTGCGCGATGCCGCGGGCGACAGCCGTCCGGTATGGCGGCTGGGGCAGGGCGAGTTGCAGCGGGCGGCAGGGCGCGTCTGGTGGTTGTCGGATAGCTGGCTGCAACCGGTACTGTCTGCACCGAGTTGGGTCGATACCGCTGCGCCTCTGTCGTTGCCGGGTAATGGTCAACTGCAACTCATCGGTGGCGCGCCGCAAGGACCTTTGCAAGTGCGTTACCGTCAGGGGGGCGAGGTGATGCAATTGCCAGGACGCGGCCACCGCGACCTCAAGCGCCTGCTCAACGAGGCAGGTCTGCCAGCCTTCGTCCGTGGCAGATTGCCGCTGCTGTATCGAGGCGAAGAATTGCTCGCGGTGGCGAACCTGCCAGGTCTTGACGCAAATGCCCATGAAGGTTGGCAATTGCATTGGCAGCCGCCTTCGAGCGATCAAGGTTTGAGCTGAAAGTCCCTTTCCGGTAGACTACGCTCCCTTCTTGATACAACTTCTGTGGATTCGCCTGAATTGCAGGAGTTGCCGATTACCAAGCAGTCTTTGCTGGGCGATTCCAAAAAATGTGTAGCGAGCAACGTACCGGTGTTTTCTCTTCCGGTCTGTCCCAACGCGGCGGTTTTTTTGAAAGGTGCACTGTGATTAATGCAGGTGATCGGGGGCTTCGGCCTTCCTTCGCTTTCCCCGGCGGCTCGGACCGCTTTAACGCAGACTTCTAGGGTTTTTCATGACGCGCTACATATTCGTCACGGGCGGTGTTGTTTCTTCATTGGGGAAAGGCATTGCCTCGGCTTCATTGGCGGCCATCCTGGAGGCGCGGGGACTTAAGGTCACCATGCTCAAGCTGGACCCGTACATCAACGTCGACCCGGGCACCATGAGCCCGTTCCAGCACGGTGAAGTGTTCGTCACCCACGACGGCGCCGAGACCGACCTGGACCTGGGCCACTACGAGCGGTTCATCCGCACGACCATGACCCAGAACAACAACTTCACCACCGGTCGCGTCTACGAGCACGTGCTGCGCAAAGAGCGCCGTGGTGACTATCTGGGCGCCACCATCCAGGTGATTCCGCACATCACCGACGAGATCAAGCGCCGCATCATCAAGGGCGCCGGCGATGCCGACGTGGCCCTGGTAGAGATCGGCGGCACCGTGGGCGACATCGAGTCGCAACCGTTCCTCGAGGCCATCCGCCAGCTGCGTGTCGAAGTCGGTTCCAAGCGCGCGATGCTGATGCACCTGACCCTGGTTCCGTACATCGCCACCGCTGGCGAGACCAAGACCAAGCCAACCCAACACTCGGTGAAAGAGCTGCGTTCCATCGGCCTGCAGCCTGACGTGCTGATCTGCCGCTCCGACCATCCGGTGGATGTGTCCTCGCGTCGCAAGATCGCGCTGTTCACCAACGTTGAAGAGCGCGCGGTAATCTCCCTGGAAGACGTCGACACCATCTACAAGATCCCGGCTGTGCTGCACGCCCAGGGTCTGGACGATTTCGTCGTCGAGCGTTTCGGCCTGCAATGCAACGGTGCCGATCTGTCCGAGTGGGAAAAGGTGGTCGACGCCAAGCTCAACCCCGAGCACGAAGTCACCATCGCCATGGTCGGCAAGTACATGGAGCTGCTGGACGCCTACAAGTCGCTGATCGAAGCGATGAGTCACGCCGGCATCACCAACCGCACCAAGGTCAACCTGCGTTATATCGATTCCGAAGACATCGAGAACCAGGGCACCGCGCTGCTTGAAGGCGTCGATGCGATCCTGGTGCCAGGCGGCTTCGGTCTGCGTGGCGTGGAAGGCAAGATCACCGCCGTCCAGTACGCTCGCGAAAACAAAGTGCCGTACCTGGGTATCTGCCTGGGCATGCAAGTGGCCGTGATCGAGTTCGCTCGTAATGTCATGGGCTGGAAAGACGCCAACTCCACCGAGTTCGATCGCGCCAGCGGTCACCCGGTCGTCGGCCTGATCACCGAGTGGGCTGATGCCACCGGTGCCGTCGAAACCCGTACCGAAGCCTCCGACCTGGGCGGCACCATGCGTCTTGGCGCTCAGGAATGCCTGCTCGAAGCTGGCTCCAAGGTGCACGATTGCTACGCCAAGGACGTGATCGTCGAGCGTCACCGTCATCGCTACGAAGTGAACAACAACCTGCTGCCGCAGCTGATCGACGCCGGTCTGAAGATTTCCGGTCGTTCCGGCGATGGCGCGCTGGTTGAAGTGGTCGAGGCGCAGGATCATCCATGGTTCGTCGCCTGCCAGTTCCACCCTGAGTTCACCTCGACCCCACGTGACGGCCATCCGCTGTTCAGTGGCTTCGTCAAGGCGGCTTTGGCTCAACACCAGAAGAAGGCGTAACCCCGATGGCACAGAAGATCATCCGCGTCGGCGACATCGAGATTGCCAACGACAAGCCCATGGTGCTGTTCGGCGGCATGAACGTGCTGGAAAGCCGTGACATGGCCATGCAGGTCTGCGAAGAGTACGTGAAGGTCACCGAAAAGCTCGGTATCCCTTACGTGTTCAAGGCCAGTTTCGACAAGGCCAACCGGTCTTCTGTGACCTCTTATCGTGGTCCTGGCCTGGAAGAGGGCATGCGCATCTTCCAGGACATCAAGCAAGCCTTCGGCGTGCCGATTATCACCGACGTCCACGAGCCGCACCAGGCCGCGGTCGTCGCCGAGGTCTGCGACATCATTCAGCTGCCGGCCTTCCTGTCGCGCCAGACCGACCTGGTGGTCGCGATGGCCAAGACCGGTGCGGTGATCAACATCAAGAAAGCCCAGTTCCTTGCGCCCCAGGAAATGAAACACATCCTGAGCAAATGCGAGGAAGCGGGTAACGATCAGTTGATCCTCTGCGAGCGTGGTTCGAGCTTCGGCTACAACAACCTGGTGGTGGACATGCTCGGCTTCGGCATCATGAAGCAGTTCGAATACCCGGTGTTCTTCGATGTGACCCACGCGCTGCAAATGCCCGGCGGTCGCGCCGATTCGGCTGGCGGCCGCCGCGCCCAGGTCACCGACCTGGCCAAGGCCGGCATGAGCCAGTCCCTGGCCGGCCTGTTCCTGGAAGCCCACCCGGACCCGGACAACGCCAAATGCGACGGTCCATGCGCCCTGCGCCTGGACAAGCTCGAACCTTTCCTGGCCCAGCTCAAGGCCCTGGACGAACTGGTTAAGAGTTTTCCGACGGTAGAGACCGCGTAAAACCGATTTCTCCGGTAAAGTACCGCACGATTAATTGCTCAGGCCCACGGGCCTGAGCCTTATCGTCCGCAAGTCTGCCCCCTGTTCCCTGCTTGCCGACGGTAAAGAGATTCCCTTCAGCTGCGTCGTTTTCGTCAACTTTGGAGTGTTTACAACAATGGCAAAAATCGTCGACATCAAAGGTCGTGAAGTTCTCGACTCCCGTGGCAACCCCACCGTCGAAGCGGACGTGCTTCTCGATAACGGCATCATCGGCAGCGCCTGCGCGCCGTCCGGTGCCTCCACCGGCTCGCGTGAAGCGCTGGAGCTGCGTGATGGCGACAAGAGCCGTTACCTGGGCAAGGGCGTACTGAAGGCCGTAGCCAACATCAATGGTCCGATCCGTGACCTGCTGCTGGGTAAAGACCCAAGCGACCAGAAATCCCTCGATCAGGCGATGATCAAGCTGGACGGTACCGACAACAAGGCCACCCTGGGCGCCAACGCGATCCTCGCCGTTTCCCTGGCCGCGGCCAAGGCAGCAGCACAGGACCAGGACCTGCCGCTGTATGCGCACATCGCCAACCTGAACGGTACCCCGGGTGTCTACTCGATGCCGGTGCCGATGATGAACATCATCAACGGTGGCGAGCACGCCGATAACAACGTCGACATCCAGGAATTCATGGTGCAGCCGGTGGGCGCCAAGTCCTTCTCCGAAGGCCTGCGCATGGGCACCGAGATTTTCCATCACCTCAAGGCCGTGCTGAAAGCCCGTGGCCTGAGCACCGCCGTGGGTGATGAAGGTGGTTTCGCGCCGAACCTGGCTTCCAACGAAGACGCTCTGAAAGTGATCTCCGAAGCCGTGGCCAACGCCGGTTACAAGCTGGGCACCGACGTGACCCTGGCTCTGGACTGCGCAGCCAGCGAGTTCTTCGAAGACGGCAAGTACAACCTGTCCGGCGAAGGCCAGGTGTTCACCGCTGAAGGTTTCGCCGACTACCTGAAAGGCCTGACCGAGCGTTACCCGATCATCTCTATTGAAGACGGTCTGGACGAGTCCGACTGGGCTGGCTGGAAGATCCTCACCGACAAGATCGGCGAGAAGACCCAACTGGTGGGCGACGACCTGTTCGTGACCAACACCAAGATCCTGAAAGAAGGCATCGACAAGAAGATCGCCAACTCGATCCTGATCAAGTTCAACCAGATCGGCACCCTGACCGAAACCCTGGAAGCCATCCAGATGGCCAAGGCTGCCGGTTACACCGCAGTGATTTCGCACCGTTCCGGCGAAACCGAAGACTCGACCATTGCCGACCTGGCCGTGGGCACCTCGGCTGGCCAGATCAAGACCGGTTCGCTGTGCCGTTCCGACCGCGTGTCCAAGTACAACCAATTGCTGCGTATCGAAGAGCAATTGAATGGCAAAGCCAAGTACAACGGCCGCAGCGAGTTTCGCGGTTAAGCGGTAGATGGTACAAAGACACCGGATTGGGTCAGAAAAATCGCATCAGCGAGATTTTTGCCACTAATCTGATGCCTTAAGAGCACAAGCCTGGTTCTTCCAGGCTTCGTGCTGTCAGTAGGTTCGAAGTTGTTGGCATGGCTGTCTTTTTTCACTGGATACCCGATATTCGATGCGCAGTCCCAATTGGTTGTTCCTCGTCTTGCTCTTGCTGCTGGCTGGTCTGCAGTACCGCCTCTGGGTGGGGAATGGCAGCTTGGCGCAGGTAACCGACCTGACTCAGCAAATTGCCGATCAGCGCGCTGAAAACGAGCGCTTGCTGGAGCGCAATCGTGTACTCGACGCGGAAGTCATGGAATTGAAGAAAGGCATGGAGACCGTGGAAGAGCGGGCTCGTCATGAACTGGGCATGGTCAAGGAGGGCGAAACCCTCTACCAGTTGGCCCAATGATCCAGTCGTTACTGGCCTTCTGGGCCGTGATTCCTGCCGCGGGCGTCGGTGCCCGCATGGCCGCGGACCGTCCCAAGCAATACTTGCAACTGGGCGGGCGCACTATTCTCGAACACAGCCTCGGCTGTTTCCTCGACCATCCTTGCCTGAAGGGGCTGGTGGTCAGCCTGGCGCTTGATGATCCTTACTGGCCGACCCTGGCCTGTGCCCACGACCCAAGGATCCAGCGGGTCGAAGGTGGTGCGGAGCGTTCCGGATCGGTCCTCAATGCCTTGCTCCATCTGCATGCCCAGGGCGCTGCGGATGAAGACTGGGTGCTGGTTCACGATGCCGCACGGCCGAACCTGTCCCGTGATGACCTGGACAAGCTGCTGAGCGAACTGGCGGATGACCCGGTGGGCGGCCTGCTTGCGGTGCCGGCCCGTGACACCCTGAAGCGGATCGACAAGCACGGACGAGTGCAGGAAACCGTGGACCGCAGCCTGATCTGGCAAGCCTATACGCCGCAGATGTTCCGTCTTGGCGCCTTGCATCGCGCCTTGGCCGACAGCCTGGTGGCGGATGTGGCGATTACCGATGAAGCGTCGGCGATGGAATGGGCCGGCCAGGCGCCACGCCTGATCGAAGGGCGTTCGGACAACCTCAAGGTGACCCGTCCGGAAGACCTGGAGTGGCTGCGCCAGCGTTGGGCCAATCGCCGCTGAGCGTCGCTTTTCGCGGGCCCCTGTAGCCGCTGCCGCAGGCTGCGAACGGCCCGGAACGGGACGCGTTTTTTGTAGTCGTCATGTACTTCAAGCCGATCGACCGCGTTGTCCGCTATGACGGGTATTGCGTAGCCGATCGCAGCCTGCCGCAGCGGCTACGGATCAATCCTTGTACTCCGGCCGTTTGGCCAACCCCTCCTTGAGATAGTCCACCAGCTTGCGCACCTTGGGCGACAGATGCCGTTGTTGCGGATACAGCGCCCACACCGCGGTATTCGGCGGCTGATGCGCCTCGAGCAGGGAAATCAGGCTGCCCTGATGCAAATGCTCCAGCACGTAATAATCCGGTAGCTGGCAGAGGCCAACCCCCTGTAGCGCTGCATCCAGCACGGCCTGCCCGCTGTTGCAGCGCCAGTTGCCTTGCACCCGCTGGGAGAACTCGCGGCCGTCCTGCTCCAGCTGCCAGATGTCCGAGCTGCCGATCAGGCAGTTGTGGCGACTCAATTCCGACAGGCTGTGGGGGCGGCCGTAGCGTTCCAGGTAGGACGGCGAGGCGCAGAGGTACATGCGGCGTGGCGCCAGGCGGGTCGCCACCAGTCGTGAGTCCTGCAGGCGACCGAGGCGAATCGCCAGGTCCAGGCCCTCGTGCACCAGGTCCAGGGGCCGGTTGCTCAGTTCGATATCCACCCGCAGTTGCGGATAAAGCCCCATGAAACTGGTGACCAGCGGCACGATAAACCGCTCGCCGTAAGCCACCGCACAGGTCATGCGCAGCATGCCCTTGGGCTCGCTGGTCAGGTCGCCGACGGCGCGCAACGCCTCTTCGCGCCCGTCCTGCAGGCGCTGGCAATGCTGCAAGAAAGTCTGCCCGGCCTCGGTCAGGGTCACTCGGCGGGTACTGCGATACAGCAGGCGGGTCTGCAGCCGTTCTTCCAGGCGGACGATCTGCCGGCTGATATGGGAAGACGACACCCCGAGGCGCTCCGCGGCGGCGGTGAACTGGCTGCACTCGGCCACGGCGACGAATTCGTCGATGCCTTCCCAGCGGTTCTCGTTCATGGTGATTATCCCTGTACAGCAATAATGTTTTGCTTTTGTCCGGATTATTCATCGTCAGGCGCTGTTTTACACTCCCTGTCTCGTTTTTATTCGCTGGAGACCCAGGATGATCAAGTCGCGCGCTGCCGTTGCCTTCGAGGCCAAGAAACCCCTTGAGATCGTTGAAGTCGATGTCGCCATGCCCAAGGCCGGCGAAGTGTTGTTGCGGGTCGTCGCTTCCGGCGTGTGCCACACCGACGCCTACACCCTGTCCGGGGCCGACCCGGAAGGTATCTTCCCGTCGATCCTCGGTCACGAAGGCGGCGCCGTGGTCGAGGCCATCGGCGAGGGCGTGACCTCGGTGGCCGTGGGCGATCATGTGATCCCGCTGTACACCCCGGAATGCGGCAAGTGCAAATTCTGCCTGTCGGGCAAGACCAACCTGTGCCAGGCGATCCGTGCCACCCAGGGCAAGGGCCTGATGCCGGACGGCACCACCCGTTTCTCCTATAAAGGCCAGCCGATTTTCCACTACATGGGCACCTCGACCTTTTCCGAGTACACCGTGTTGCCGGAAATCTCGGTGGCCAAGATCCCTAAAGAAGCGCCTCTGGAAAAAGTCTGCCTGCTGGGTTGCGGCGTCACCACCGGGATCGGTGCGGTGATCAATACCGCCAAGGTCAAGGCCGGCGACACCGTGGCGATCTTCGGCCTGGGCGGCATCGGCCTGTCGGCGGTGATCGGTGCCGTGAAAGCCAAGGCTGGCCGGATCATCGCCATCGACATCAACCCGGCCAAGTTCGAGATCGCCAAGCAGTTGGGTGCCACCGATTGCGTGAACCCGAAAGACTTCGACCGGCCGATCCAGGAGGTCATCGTCGACATGACCGACGGCGGCGTGGACTTCTCCTTCGAATGCATCGGCAACGTGCAACTGATGCGTGCCGCACTGGAGTGCTGCCACAAGGGCTGGGGCGAGTCGGTGATCATCGGCGTGGCCGGTGCCGGCCAGGAAATCTCCACCCGTCCGTTCCAGCTGGTTACCGGTCGCGTCTGGCGCGGTTCGGCGTTCGGTGGCGTGCGTGGCCGCTCCGAGTTGCCAAGCTATGTGGAAATGGCCCAGAGCGGCGAAATCCCGTTGGATACCTTCATCACCCACACCATGGGGCTGGAGGACATCAACAAGGCCTTCGACCTGATGCATGAAGGCAAGAGCATCCGTACCGTCATTCATTTCTAAGGAGCAGTGGCAAGCTGCAAGCCGGAAGCTGCAAGAGCGATCACCGCCAACTTGCAGCTTGAAGCTTGAAGCCTGCGGCTGAAATGCCCATGAGTCTGGAAAACCTGTCCTGCCAGAAAAGCTTCGGCGGCTGGCACAAACGCTACAAGCATCATTCCGAGGTGCTGGGCTGCGACATGGTGTTCGCCGTGTACCTGCCGCCGCAGGCGGAGCAGGGCGGCAAGCTGCCGGTGCTGTACTGGTTGTCCGGCCTGACCTGCACCGACGAGAACTTTATGCAAAAGGCCGGTGCCCAGCGTCTGGCCGCCGAGCTGGGGTTGATCATTGTCGCGCCGGATACCAGCCCGCGTGGCCCTGGCGTGCCGGGCGACCCGGATGGCGCCTGGGACTTCGGCCTGGGGGCCGGGTTCTATCTGAATGCCACCCAGCAGCCCTGGGCTGAGCATTACCGCATGCATGACTATGTGGTGCAGGAGTTGCCGGCATTGGTCGAGGCGCATTTCCCGGCCTCGGACAAGCGCGGCATCAGCGGGCACTCCATGGGCGGCCACGGTGCTCTGGTCTGCGCGTTGCGCAATCCGGGGCGCTACCAGTCGGTGTCGGCCTTCGCACCGATCAGCAACCCGATGGATTGCCCATGGGGGCAGAAAGCCTTTTCCCGTTACCTGGGCGAAGAGCGCTCCCGTTGGCGCGAATGGGATGCCAGCGTGCTGATCCAGGAAACCAGTGAAAAGCTGCCGTTGCTGGTGGACCAGGGCGATCGTGACGATTTCCTGGCCAATCAGCTCAAGCCCGAAGTGCTGCAACAGGCGGCGAAAGCCGCCGGTCATCCACTGACGTTGCGACTGCAACCCGGCTACGACCACAGCTATTTCTTCATCGCCAGCTTCATCGGCGACCACCTGCAGCATCATGCGCGCGCTCTGAGCGGCTAATGTCCGCCAAAGCAGGTAGAATCACGCCCTGACTCAATCAGGGCGTTTTTTTATGCGTATTGGCCACGGCTACGATGTGCACCGTTTCGCTGAAGGCGATTTCATCACTCTGGGCGGCGTGCGTATTGCACACAGCTTCGGGCTGCTCGCCCACTCCGACGGCGACGTGCTGTTGCATGCTCTGAGCGATGCCTTGCTGGGTGCTGCCGCACTGGGCGACATCGGCAAACATTTCCCGGACACCGATCCGCAGTTCAAGGGCGCCGACAGCCGCGCGCTGTTGCGTCATGTCGTCGCACTGATCCATGCCAAGGGCTGGAAGGTCGGCAACGTCGATAACACCATCGTGGCCCAGGCGCCGAAGATGGCTCCCCATATTGAAACGATGCGCGCGCTGATTGCCGCGGATCTGCAAGTCGAGTTGGATCAAGTGAACGTCAAGGCCACCACCACCGAAAAGCTCGGCTTCGTCGGGCGCGAAGAAGGCATCGCCGTGCATTCCGTTGCCTTGTTGCTGCGCGCATGAACGAACTGCAACTGTTGGGCCCGCGGGCCTATGGTGAAGCCCTGGGTAGTGCGGTATTGAAGGCCACGGCCGAAGACTTCCAGGTCGACGAAGTCCTGGACATTCCCCTGACCGGCGAAGGCGAACACCTGTGGTTGTGGGTGGAAAAGCGCGGCCTGAACACCGAAGAAGCGGCGCGGCGGATTGCCAAGGCCGCGGGTGTGCCGTTGCGCACCGTCAGCTATGCCGGCTTGAAGGATCGCCAGGCGCTGACCCGGCAGTGGTTCAGCATCCAACTGCCTGGCAAGGCGGATCCCGATCTGTCGGCGGCTGAAAACGACACGCTGAAGATCCTCAAGCTGACCCGCCACAAGCGCAAGCTGCAACGCGGCGCCCATGCGGCCAACGGCTTTACCCTGCGCCTGACCGAATTGAAGGCAGACAAGGCGGGGATCGAGGAGCGCCTGCAATCGATCGTCAAACACGGCATCCCCAATTATTTCGGCGCCCAGCGTTTTGGTCATAACGGCGGTAACCTGGTCGATGCCCGCGATTGGGCCGCCCGCAAGGCCTTGCCGGAGCAGCGCAATGTACGTTCGCGGCTGCTTTCCACCGCGCGCAGCTATCTGTTCAACCGGGTGCTGGCGGCGCGCGTGGCCGATGGCAGCTGGCAACGGGCCCAGGTCGGCGACCTGCTGGCCTTCACCGACAGCCGCAGTTTTTTCCCGGCCGGCGAAGCCGAATGCAGCGATCCGCGCCTGGCCATCCTCGACTTGCACCCGACCGGTCCGCAGTGGGGCGAAGGCGAATCGCCTGCCGCCGGGGCGACCCAGCTGCTGGAACAGCAGGTGGCTGCCGACGAAGCGGATCTGCGCGATTGGTTGATTAAAGCCGGAATGAGCCACGAACGTCGCATCCTGCGGCTGCCCATTGGCGGGTTGACGTGGCATTATCCCGAGCCTGACATTCTGCAACTGGAATTCGTCCTGCCGGCCGGATGCTTCGCCACCGTATTGGTGCGTGAACTCGTCGATCTGGTGCCGGTGGGGCAGACGGACAGCCCATGCGTATTCTGATTTCTAACGACGATGGTGTAACAGCACCCGGTCTCGCCGCGCTTCATGCTGCGCTGGCGGATTACGCCGAGTGCGTGGTGATCGCCCCGGACCAGGACAAAAGCGGCGCCAGCAGCTCGCTGACGCTGGACCGGCCGTTGCACCCGCACACCTTGAGTAACGGTTTCATCAGTATCAATGGCACCCCCACCGATTGCGTGCACCTGGGCCTCAACGGGCTGCTGGAACGCGATCCGGACATGGTCGTGTCCGGAATCAACCTCGGGGCGAACCTGGGTGACGACGTGCTGTATTCCGGCACCGTCGCCGCAGCCCTGGAAGGGCGTTTCCTGAACCTGCCGGCGTTTGCCTTTTCGTTTGTTTCGCGTCAGGTGGATAACCTGCCGACGGCTGCCTATTTCGCCCGCAAACTGGTCGAGGCCCACGGGCAGCTGGATCTGCCACCACGTACCGTGCTGAACGTGAACATCCCCAATCTGCCCCTTGATCATATTCGCGGCATTCAACTGACCCGCCTGGGCCATCGCGCCCGGGCGGCGGCGCCGATGAAGACGGTCGACCCGCGCGGCAAGGCCGGTTATTGGATCGCCGCAGCAGGGGGCGCCGAGGACGGTGGCCCGGGTACGGACTTCCACGCCATCATGCAGGGCTATGTCTCGATCACGCCGTTGCAGCTCGATCGCACCTTCAATGATGCCTTCAGAAGTCTTGATGGCTGGCTGGAGGGGCTGCGCTGATGGCTCGCGAACAGGACGATTTGTTGCGTCGCGGTATCGGGATGACTTCCCAGCGTACCCGCGAACGCCTGATCCAGCGTCTTTACGATGAAGGCCTGTCCAACGCCCAGGTACTGGAAGTCATTCGGCGTACACCGCGGCATCTGTTCGTCGACGAGGCCCTGGCGCATCGCGCCTATGAAGACACGGCCCTGCCGATCGGGCACAACCAGACGATCTCGCAGCCTTATATGGTGGCGCGCATGAGCGAGCTGCTGCTGGCGGCTGGCCCGTTGGACAAGGTGCTGGAGATCGGCACCGGGTCGGGTTACCAGACAGCGGTATTGTCGCAACTGGTGGAGCGGGTGTTCTCGGTCGAGCGCATCAAGGTGTTGCAGGATCGGGCCAAGGAGCGTCTGGTCGAGCTGAACCTGCGCAACGTGGTATTCCGCTGGGGCGACGGCTGGGAAGGCTGGCCGGCGCTGGCGCCGTACAACGGGATCATCGTGACGGCGGTCGCCACCGACATCCCCCAGGCCCTGCTGGACCAATTGGCGCCCGGTGGCCGGATGGTGATTCCAGTCGGTGCCGGCGAAGTGCAGCAACTGATGCTGGTCATTCGTGAGGAGCAGGGGTTTTCACGGCAGGTTCTCGGCTCGGTTCGCTTCGTTCCCTTGCTCAACGGGCCATTGGCCTGAGCATTTGTTTGGAACGGGTGAATTCTGCTTGATCGGCTTGGTCTTACAGCTTGATCAATCGGTTAAGTAACCTTGAACCCTGATCGATATGCTGGTGCCTGCCGATTTCGCTTTGCCGGGAATAAAGCGTGGGTGGCCGGTTATACTTGCGACATTTCATGCCTGAGCCAGGCACTAATTATCTTCAACCACCACAAAGGGAGCGGCGGGTGAGTCTCACAGTCATTGCGCAGCGTATGGGTACAACAAGCTTTCAGCGACTGGTGATTGGCCTTGTCTTGAGTTCTCTGTTGGTCGGCTGTTCGAGCAATAAGTCGAGCAGCGCCCGGGTCGTCGATCGCACCAGCGCGGTACCGCAGCGCCCGACGGTGACCACGGGGCAATACACGGTTCGTCGCGGCGACACCCTGTTCTCCATCGCCTTCCGTTATGGCTGGGACTACAAGGCCCTGGCCGCGCGCAACAATATTGCCGAGCCGTACACCATTCACCCGGGGCAGACCATCCGCTTCGACGGCCGCTCGGGTTCGGCCCCGACAGCCGTGGTTACAAAGTCGGCTTCCAGTGCATCTTCTTCAAGTAAAACCACGGTAATTCGTCGTCCGGCAGGGGCCGCGCCAACGATTGCGAGCCAGCCCGCGCCGGCTCCATTACCGCCTGCAGGCCCCGCGCCAAAGGGCTGGGGCTGGCCTGCGAACGGTATTCTGATTGGAAAATTCTCTTCAAACGGTAGTTTGAATAAAGGCATTGATATCGCCGGGGATTTGGGACAGCCTGTTTTAGCTGCGTCTGATGGGACGGTGGTTTACGCCGGGAGTGGCTTAAGGGGCTACGGCGAACTGGTCATCATCAAACACAGCGATACCTACGTCAGTGCTTACGGCCACAGCCGTAGGCTGTTGGTTCGGGAGGGGCAGCAGGTCAAAGTCGGACAGACAATTGCCGAAATGGGATCAACTGGTACAGACCGGGTGAAACTGCACTTTGAGATTCGCCGACAAGGTAAACCTGTAGATCCGCTGCAATTCCTGCCACGTCGTTGATCCGTTACCAAGCCTGTTCCGTCACGTAGAGGGAACAGGTTCCAGCGTTGCCAAGGATAAAGGCGTCGCTTGAGCCTGAGGTCGAACTCACCAAAGGACTATAACAATGGCTCTCAGTAAAGAAGTGCCGGAGTTTGACATCGACGATGAAGTTCTCCTTATGGAGACGGATATCGCCACTGATTCGATGTCGAATGAGGGATCTGCTGTACCTTCAGTTCGTGCCAAATCCAAACACTCCGCTTCATTGAAACAACACAAATACATTGATTACACGCGAGCGCTCGACGCGACGCAGCTGTATCTCAATGAAATCGGCTTTTCCCCATTGCTCTCTCCGGAAGAAGAAGTTCATTTTGCGCGTCTGTCGCAAAGTGGCGATCCGGCCGGGCGCAAGCGCATGATTGAAAGCAACCTGCGTCTGGTGGTGAAAATCGCCCGGCGTTATGTCAATCGTGGGCTTTCGCTGCTGGACCTGATCGAAGAGGGCAACCTCGGTCTGATCCGGGCGGTGGAGAAGTTCGATCCGGAGCGCGGTTTCCGCTTCTCGACCTATGCCACCTGGTGGATCCGTCAAACCATCGAACGGGCAATCATGAACCAGACCCGGACTATCCGGCTGCCGATTCATGTGGTCAAAGAGCTCAACGTCTACCTGCGGGCAGCACGGGAGCTGACACAGAAACTCGACCATGAACCCTCCCCTGAAGAAATCGCCAACCTGCTGGAGAAACCGGTAGGTGAGGTCAAGCGCATGCTGGGCTTGAACGAGCGGGTTTCTTCAGTCGACGTCTCGCTGGGTCCGGATTCGGATAAAACCCTGCTGGACACCCTCACCGACGATCGTCCTACCGATCCGTGCGAGCTGCTGCAGGATGACGACCTGTCGCAAAGCATCGATCAGTGGCTTTCCGAATTGACCGACAAGCAGCGTGAAGTGGTGGTTCGCCGCTTCGGCTTGCGCGGCCACGAGAGCAGCACCCTGGAAGATGTGGGCCTGGAGATCGGGCTTACCCGAGAGCGGGTACGCCAGATCCAGGTCGAAGGTCTCAAGCGTCTGCGTGAGATCCTCGAGAAGAACGGCCTCTCCAGCGAGTCGCTGTTCCAGTAACGGCACGAGCGATCCTGCCGTGAAAAGCCCCGACACGTTCGGGGCTTTTTATTGGGTAATCGATAGGAGTCAGATGAAATACGCAGGCGCATGTTCAATAGCTGAACGGGCATGTAAGTAAAGGCTGACTCTTTCGTAAGTGTTCGGTTTTTATGCGGTATGAAAGTTGTCTGTTTGATCTGAGGCTTTTAGTTATCTTGTTGATTTATAACAAATTATTTTAATGCTTAGAACAGTGTTTGACACGTTTTCTACCTGTCAGTGCCATTGCTCTGTCATGGAAACTCTCTAATATCAGCCCTGTGTCGACGGATAGACACAGCCATCAAGGATGATGGTCAGGACATCGCAGGACGCGATTCATCAGGACGATGAAAAGGAACACAGGGACTAGGGAAAAAAGGTGGGCGGGTCATACCGCCCCTTTTTTTGCCTGTGCAAAAGTGAATCCGGAACAGCAAAAAGGCCCGCAACGGGCCTTTTTGGGGAACGCGAGGTAATCAGCGTTCGAGATCTTTGATCTTGCCTTTGACGCCATCCCACTCTTCGGCATCGGGCAGGGAATCTTTCTTTTCAGTGATGTTGGGCCAGATCTCGGCCAGCTCAACGTTCAACTGAATGAATTCCTGCATCTCTTCTGGAACTTCGTCCTCGGAGAAGATCGCTACAGCGGGGCATTCAGGCTCGCACAGCGCGCAATCAATGCACTCATCCGGGTGAATCACCAGGAAGTTCGGGCCTTCGTAAAAGCAGTCCACCGGACAGACTTCTACGCAGTCGGTGTACTTGCACTTGATGCAGTTGTCGGTGACGACGAAGGTCATTTCTAATTCTCTCCTCAGGCGGCGGCAGCGGAGCCCCTTCAGGACGGGGTCGCCAGGTTCGGGAGCGATAGTCTGCGGACCAGGCTAATAGTCCGCAGCATCCCAAACCGCGCGAGATTCTAACAGCTTGAAAGCATCAGCGTTAGATGCGTGTCTTCAATGTATAGAGCATTTCCAGTGCCTTGCGCGGGGTCATGTCGTCCAGATCGAGCTTGGCCAAGTCATCGAGTACCGGGTGCGGCAGGCTGGCGAACATGTCGCTTTGCTGCGGGACCGAAGGCTTGCCCGCTACCGGAGACGGCGCTTCATGGGGCAGGCTGGTGGTCTCCAGGCGACTCAGGTGCTCGCGGGCACGGACGATGACATCGCTCGGAACCCCCGCCAGCTGGGCCACGGCTAGGCCATAGCTCTGGCTGGCAGGACCTGGCAGCACGTGGTGCAGGAACACGATGCGTTCGTTGTGCTCGGTGGCATTGAGGTGCACGTTGGCCACCAGCGGTTCATTTTCCGGCAGGACGGTGAGCTCGAAGTAGTGGGTGGCGAACAGGGTGTACGCCCGCAGCTGGGCGAGACGTTCTGCCGCAGCCCAGGCCAGGGACAGACCATCGAAGGTACTGGTGCCGCGACCCACTTCGTCCATCAGCACCAGGCTGCGCTCGGTAGCGTTATGCAGGATGTTGGCGGTTTCGCTCATTTCCACCATGAAGGTGGAACGGCCGCCGGCCAGGTCATCGCTGGAGCCGATCCGGGTAAAGATCCGGTCCACCAGGGACAGCTCGCAGCTCGCTGCCGGCACGAAGCTGCCGATATGGGCCAGCAGAACGATCAGCGCGGTTTGCCGCATATAAGTGGACTTACCACCCATGTTCGGGCCGGTGATCACCAACATCCGGGTCTGATCGTCGAGGCTCAGGTCGTTGGCCACGAACGGCGTGGTCAGGACCTGCTCGACCACCGGGTGGCGACCCTGGGTGATGCGCATGCACGGCTCGCTGACGAAGCGCGGGCAATTGAGGTCGAGATTCAGCGCTCGTTCGGCCAGGTTGCTCAGCACGTCCAGCTCAGCCAGCGCCCCCGCGGTGTCCTGCAACGGCGGCAGGTGACCGATCAGGGTCTCCAGCAAGGCTTCGTAGAGCATCTTCTCGCGGGCCAGGGCGCGGCTCTTGGCGGATAGCGCCTTATCCTCGAAGGCCTTGAGCTCCGGAGTGATGAAGCGTTCGGCGCCCTTGAGGGTCTGGCGCCGGATGTAGTCCGCCGGGGCCTGTTCCGCCTGTTTGCTTGGCAATTCGATGAAATAGCCGTGAATCCGGTTGTAGCCGACTTTCAGGTTGGCCAGGCCGGTACGGGCCTTTTCCCGGGCTTCCAGGTCGATAAGGAACTGGCCGGCGTTTTCGCTCAGCGATTGCAGTTCGTCCAGCTCGGCGTCGTAACCGGTCTTCAGCACGCCGCCATCGCGGATCACCGCCGGCGGGTTGTCGATGATGGCTTTCTCCAGCAGCGCGGCCAGTTCCGGGTAAGTGCTGGTGGTCACAGCCAGTTGGCTCAGGTGCTCGGCCTCGAGTTCGGTCATCGCCACTTGCAGTTCCGGCAGCGCCGCCAGGGCATCGCGCAGGCGCGCCAGGTCGCGGGGGCGGGCGTTGCGCAGGCCGATACGGGCGAGGATCCGCTCGATGTCGCCGATCTCCTTGAGCTGCGGTTGCAGCCTTTCGAAACGGTAACCGTCCAGCAGGCAGCCAATCGAAGTCTGTCGCGCCTGCAAGACTTTCAAGTCGCGCAGCGGGCGGTTCAGCCAGCGGGTCAGCAGGCGGCTGCCCATGGCGGTCTGGCAACGGTCGACCACCGACTGCAGGGTATTGTCGCGGCCGCCGGCGAGGTTGGTGTCCAGCTCCAGGTTGCGCCGGCTGGCGCCGTCGAGCACCACAGTGTCGTCCAGGCGCTCGTGACGCAGGCTGCGCAGGTGGGGCAGGGCGGTGCGCTGGGTTTCCTTGGCATAGCTCAGCAGGCAGCCGGCGGCGCCGATGGCCAGGGTCAGGTTCTCGCAGCCGAAACCCTTGAGGTCCTGGGTGGAGAGCTGCTGGCACAGGCTCTTGTGGGCCGAGTCGCGTTCGAAGTCCCAAGGCGCGCGACGGCGCACGCCACGGCGTTTTTCCGCCGGCAGGCCTTGTGGCCAGTCGTCCGGGATCAGCAGTTCCACCGGGTTGGTGCGTTCCAGCTCGGCCAGCAGGTTTTCCCAGCCCTTGATTTCCAGGACCGTGAAATTGCCGCTGGTGATGTCCAGCACCGCAAGGCCGAACAGGCGCTCGTCGCCCAGCACCGCCGCGATCAGGTTATCCCGGCGTTCGTCGAGCAGGGCCTCGTCGCTGACGGTCCCCGGGGTGATGATCCGCACCACCTGGCGCTCCACCGGGCCCTTGCTGGTGGCCGGGTCGCCGACCTGTTCGCAGATCACCACCGACTCGCCGAGCTTCACCAGCTTGGCCAGGTAACCTTCGGCGGCGTGATAAGGAATCCCGCACATCGGAATCGCCTGGCCAGCCGACTGCCCGCGCGCGGTCAGGGTAATGTCCAGCAACTTGGCAGCCTTCTTCGCGTCTTCATAGAAGATTTCGTAGAAGTCGCCCATGCGATAGAACATCAGCTGATCGGGGTGCTGGTTCTTGAGGCGCCAGTACTGCTGCATCATCGGCGTGTGGGAGGACAGATCGGTGAGCGCTTTATTCATCGGGTCGTCAGGTTGATTCGTTGAAAGGGTGGGCAAAAGCAGAGGGCATGGGCCCGGCTTTTTCGCGATGGGCGCAAGGTTACCATGGGCGGTCCGACCTTCGCAGGGATGAACCCAGCAGGATTTCGGGTGTTTTATGCATAAATATGCATTTTAGCATTTGCCGTCGGCGAAAATAACCCGCAATATGCGCGTTATGCAAAAGCGCAACGTTTCTACCGTCTTAAGAGAGCTGCTCGATCGCGATGGCATTTCCCCCACGGAACTCCATCGGCGTACCGGTGTGCCTCAATCCACCCTTTCGCGGATCCTCAGCGGCAAGATTGTCGATCCTTCGGACAAACACATCTCGCGGATCGCCGAGTACTTCCTGGTGAGCACCGATCAACTGCGCGGACGCGCGGCTGTCGCTCCTGCCCTGTCGGCCGATCCGCATTCGGAACTCAAGGACATAAGTCTGTGGGACGACGATACCCCCGTCGATGACGACGAGGTGTCGGTCCCCTTTCTTCGCGAGGTTGAATTGGCTGCGGGATCAGGAAGATTCGTCATCGAGGAAAGCGAGCGCTCCAGCCTGCGCTTCGGCAAGCGCAGCCTGCGGCACAATGGCGTGCAGTTCGACCAGGCCAAATGCGTGACGGTCCGCGGCAACAGCATGCTGCCGGTGCTGCGCGACGGCGCCACGGTGGGGGTCAATGCCGGCAAGTGCGGTATCGGCGACATCATCGACGGCGACCTGTATGCCATCAACCACAACGGCCAACTGCGGGTGAAGCAGCTCTATCGCCTGCCTTCCGGCATTCGCCTGCGTAGCTTCAACCGCGACGAACACCCGGATGAGGACTACAGCTTCCAGGAAATGCAGGAAGAGCAGATCGTCATCCTCGGTCACGTTTTCTGGTGGGGCATGTACGCCCGTTAACCGCAGCCCATAACGCCAAAGCCCGCCATCGAGCGGGCTTTTTTGTGCCCGCGGAAAACCCTCCACGCCTTTATTTATGCGGTGCTCATGCGCAGATGCATTTGTCGCGCATAAATAAATGCATTTGTGCATTGACTGTATATGCATACATGCATATTATTCGTTCCAAGCCGCCCGACAGCGGTGAGCAACACCGCTCTTTAGTGGCAAAAGCAAAGGCAGCGATGAACCGGCCTCGACGGTTCAGAGGGTTGGCAACTGACCCGGGTGTGCAGCGTAAAGCACCGTGAACAGTTATCCGGCGGGCAGGGACCGCGGTCGGAGGAACAATTTGAATGGACTCGTACCGCGCCAGTAGCGCCGAAAAGTCAGTTTCCTTTTCGTTTAGCCACTTAAAGGAAAGCGAAGGACCGCATTACTGAAAAGCCCGGGCGACCGGGCTTTTTGGAATGCCTACCTACCGTGGGCCATGCCGGGATATGCACCGTTGATACACAAGCCAATTGATTACCGGGCCAGCGCATTGGCCTATTCCACTCAGGAGGAGTGACATGACAAACGAGCAACAAGCGTTGCTGGACATGCCCATCTGGCTTGTCATCGTCCTTGCCCTGGTGGGTGGGGTGTCCGGCGAAATGTGGCGCGCCGACAAGGAGGGCGCCCGCGGCTGGTTGCTGCTGCGGCGCCTGGCCCTGCGCTCCGGGGCCTGCGTGATCTGCGGGGTCTCGACCATCATGCTGCTGTACGCCGCCGGCGTATCGATCTGGACCGCCGGCGCCTTCGGTTGCCTGACCGCCATGGCGGGCGCCGATGTGGCCATCGGGCTCTACGAGCGCTGGGCGGCCAAGCGGCTCGGTGTGTGTGAGGTGCCGCCCAAGGATCCCCGCTCGGACTCCTGAATAACGACCAAAACAGATCGTCGATTCATTGAGTCGACGCTGCCGTGATACCCGCCTGACGCAGGACGCGTACTCGTATTGAACGAGCTCAATCGGTCCTCCCGGCAGGGAGGCGCCAGATACGGCCCAGCGCCTTACACCCATCCGTTTCAAAGAGAGGCAAAACCATGATCCCAATCGACTACAACAGCTACCGCACCCTCGCGCCCTACAACAAGCGGGTGCGTTTCCTGGTGCTGCATTACACGGCCCTGAATTTCGAGGCGTCGGTCAAGGCGTTGACCACCGGTGCGGCGAGTGCCCATTACCTGATCCCGGCGCTGCAGGATCCGACGTATCAGGCCGCGGGTTTCCAGGAGCAACGAATTTTCAACCTGGTGGCCGAAGAAGACCGCGCCTGGCATGCCGGTGTCAGTGACTGGGCCGGTCGCAGCGGCTTGAACGACACTTCCATCGGCATCGAGATCGTCAACGAAGCCACCGACGTCAACGGCGTCTTCACCTTCCCGGATTACGAACGCTCCCAGGTCGAGGCGCTCAAGCAACTGGCCCTGAATATTCTCCAGCGTTATCCGGACCTGTCGCCGAAAAACGTGGTGGGCCACTCCGATATCGCGGTGGGCCGCAAATCCGATCCGGGCCCCAAGCTGCCCTGGAAAGAGCTCTACAAAGCCGGCATTGGCGCCTGGTACGACGAGCCGACCAAGAAGAAATACGTCCAGCAATTCCGCGCCGCGGGACTGCCCGAGCGTGCCGAAGTGCTCAAGACCTTCGCCACCTATGGCTATGGCGTGCCGGCCCAGGCAACGGATGACTTCTTCCAGTCGCTGGTGCGGGCGTTCCAGATGCACTTCAGGCCGAAGAACTACACCGGGAAACTGGACGTGGAAACCTGCGCGATCCTGTATGCGCTGAACGAGAAGTACGCCTGATTCGATCAGGGTGAACCGCTCGCAGGGCAGGGGGCTCCATCGAAGGTGATGCCGGACCTCAGCGAAGTCTCGTGAGCCATCCGTTGCATCACCCATTCCGTTCCTGACGTCGCTCGCCGACCTGGCGATCAAGAATCCTGCCCAAACCGGCATTCGCTGTTCCTCTATCTCGCGCGACATCCGCAGCGCTCCTGCGCAACTTCAACCCCTGATATCTGAACAGGAGGCCTCTCTATGCCTGTAGTCATCGACAAGCCGTCGCAGCTGTTTTTCGCCATTGCCGAGACCCTGCGAGGGGCGGGCCTTGGCCTCAAGGTTGGCAGTCACCAGGACTTCGATGGTCTGCTCGACCCGGCCTGGGTGCTGATTGCGATCGAGCGCGATGCCCCGGGCATGCGCAGCCAGGAAGGGCGTATCGCCCATGCCCTGACAGTCTCGCTGCAAGTTGTGGCGGCCGTGGGGGCCGAGCGGTCCGGGTTCGAGCCCTGTGATCTGGCCAGCGCGCTGAAGGATCTGGCCACGGATAACCGCTGGGGATTACCGGCAGCGCAGTGCGACCTGCCGATGAACCTCGAGGGCCTGCCTTCGACCCTGATTCGCGGCGAGCAGCAGCACGCGGCCTGGACGCTGTCGTTCACCCAGACGCTGTACCTCGGGCAGCCCTTGCTGGACGACCCGACCGGCATACCGAAGTTCGCCCGCACCTGGGAAGTCTCGAACATCGACGACCCCGACCAATACCAAGCACTGGAGGGCTGAGCCATGTTTGACGAGCTGCTGCGCATGCAGCTGGGCCCGATCATCGAGCGGCTGGCCGAGATGGAAACCGAACTCGATGACTTGCACCGGCGGGCGGAAAACCACTGCCGGATCGGTGTGTGCCAGGCGGTCGATGCGGCCAGCAACACCTGCCGGGTCAGCCACGGAGAGCTGCTGACCCCGGCGATCCGCTTCTTCAACCCCAGCGCCGGCGCGCAAAGCGAATCGCGCATTCCCTCCGTGGGCGAGCAGTGCCTGCTGTTCAACTACGGTGGCGGCGACGGCGGCGCGCAGTCGGTGGCGCTGTTCGGCCTCAACTGCGACCGCTTTCCACCGGTGTCGACCCTGGCCGCGCTGACCCGCTGCCAATACGCCGATGGCACCCAAAGCAGTTATGACGATGCCGGCCATGTCTTGAGCTGGAGCAATGGCCCGACCGCGCTCACCGCTTCCCGCGAGGCGGTCGAGTTGAGCATCGGGCCCGCCCGGCTGGCGATGAGGCCCGAGGCGATCGAGCTGCGGCTGGGCGCGGTCGGCATCTTGCTCGACAGCGCCGGCATCCACTTCAGCGGCCCCCTGGTGGAACACCAGGGCCGCGTTATCAGCCCTTGATTAAGAGGCTTCCCATGATTGGAGTCGATAGAAACACCGGCGCCGCGGTCGATGACTGGCTGCAGTTCGTGCAGCGCGCGACCCGCGCCCTGACCACGCCGCTGGGCACGCGGCAGAAGCGCCCGTTGTACGGCTCGCTGATTCCCGACCTGCTGGGCCAGAACCTCGGCGATGACTTGCTGATCCTCGCCCAGAGCCATGCGGCGCAGGCGTTCTACAACGAGCAGAACGGCATTGGCGATTTCGAGCCGCAGGTCATAGTCGCCAGCCGGCGCGGCGCCGGGTTGCTGTTGCGTTTCGCCGGCACCTGGAAAAACCGCCAACAGACGTTCGAGGTCGTGACATGAGCATGCTGATACCCGGTGAACACCAGTTGGCCGAGCCGGTCATTGTCACAGTCGAAGAATTCGAGCCACTGCTCGCCGAGTTCAAGACCTTCGTCGTCGATTACGTGGCCCAGCGTTCCCCCGCCAATGCGCAGAAGCTGCAGGCCAGTCTGGCCAACGAAAGCGAGCTGCTGACCCTGGCGCTGGAAGCCTTCTGCCTGCGCCTGCAAACCCATGAGCGCAAGTACAACGCCCGCATCAAGCAGATGCTGGCCTGGTGGGCCACCGGCAGCAATCTCGATGCACGCCTGGCGGACATGGGCCTGGAGCGGCAGTTGCTCGACCCGGGCGATCCGGCGGCCTTTCCGCCGGTGCCCGCGGTCTATGAAAGCGACGAAGATGCGCGCCTGCGCTATTACCTGGCGCCCCACGCGCCGGCCGCCGGTTCGCGCATGCAGTACCGCCGCGAAGTCTTCACCCTCGGCGAGCGGCCGACGGTGAAGGTGGATTCCACCGAGGCGGGCGTGGTGACCGTCATCTACACCTTCGACCCGGACGGTTTCGCCGCTCAGGTCAAGGATGGCAACGGACGCCGTACCGCGCCGGGCGAAGTCCAGGTCACCGTGCTCTCGCGGGAAGGCGACGGCACCCCATCCGAGGACCTGCTCGAAGGCGTGCGCAAACACTTTGCGCGACCGGACGTGAAGCCGGAAACGGATCGGGTGACGGTGCAGGCGGCACAGATCAAGCCCTACAAGATCCGCGTGGTGGCCAAGATCAACCCGGGCCCCGATTCCGGACTGACCCAGCTCGCCACGCAGCAGCAATTGCAGGCGTACGCCGACAGCTGCCATCGCCTGGAAGGGCGGGTGGATCCGAGCTGGATCGATTACACGCTGCATACGGCAGGGGCGGTACAGCTGGAGATTCTCGAGCCGGTGCAACCGATCGTGACCACGGCTTTCCAGGCGCCGTATTGCACGGAGGTTGAAGTGGAGGTGCGTACCCTATGAGTGACGACACTGTTCGCTTGAGCCTGCTGCCGGCCAATAGCTCAGCGCTGGAAAAGGCCCTCGATCTCGGTTTCGCCCGCTTGCTCGAACGTGTGGACCCGCCTTTTCCCCAACTGATGAGCCCTACCCGGACTCCTGTGGACTTCTTGCCTTATCTGGCGGCAGATCGCGGGGTCAGCGAATGGGATGCGGGAGCCAGTGAGGCCGAAAAGCGCCTCACCGTTTCGCTGTCCTGGCAGATCCAGCGGCAGGCCGGGACTAACAAGGCATTGAGCCACGCCGTCGAGTCCCTGGGCTTCATGCCCAACATCGCGGCCTGGTACGAACAGCGACCGCAGGGGCATCCCTATACCTTCGATGTGCAGGCAATCATTGTCCGCGACTGGTCCAGCGGTGATCACAACCGCTTGATACGCCGCATCAACGCCGCCAAGAGCGAGCGCGACGAAGGCACCATCACCATCGTTCATCAAACCACGGGTGGGTTGCGACTGGCCGCTGGCGCCGATCCTGGCCTGAGCATCAGCGATGACAGCCAGCCTGGGGCCTTGCCCGAGGTCAAGCTGCGCGGCTCGCTGACCATGAGCGGCGGCATGGATACAGCGCTGAGTGATGGCGAACTCTTTCTTGATGGAGTGCTGCCTGAATTTGAACTCGGCGCTCGCCTTAACAGTGCCGGGGTTTCCCAGCACTACACCATTAACGACTACGACCTCAGGGCGCAGCTATGACAGAAGACATTACGCGCTTGGTTCGCTTCACTTCCGCCGGTCTGGATGAAGTGTTGGCGGCAAAGAACCAAGGCTTGAAAGGGGAGATCACCCACATCGGCGCCGGTACCGGCCGCTACAACCCGGACGGTACGGAAACAGCCCTGCGCGATGAGCGCCAGCGGGTGGCGATCGTGGACTACGAGGACCTGGGCTCGCGCCAGTTGCGGATGGCAGCGCTGTTCGACGGTCCGGACGAATACGAGATCGGCGAGTTCGGTTTCTACCTGGCCAGCGGCACCCTGCTGGCGGTGTATTCGGTGGCTGGAAAGTTGCTGACTTACAAGGCCGGTGCTGCACGGGTGCTGCAAAAGTTCACGCTGGATATTTCGCCGTTGCCTGCGGACAGCGTGACGGTGGTGGTGGGGGCCGAGAATCTCAACATCTTGCTGGCAGAGGAGTTGGCCACTCTTTCGGCGGCCAGCATCGACAACATGGCCCGTGGGCTTGGGGTGCTCTTTCGTGTGAGAGCGCTGGAAGAAAAGGTCATTTGAAAATCAGCAAGTCAGGTTTCGCAGGTGCCGATGGCCTGTCCTTTGGCTCCGAATGGGAAGTGTCGTTGTGAGCAAGATCAATGGAATCTAAGGAGTTAAGACTTTGAGTACAGAACAGCAACTGGCCGCGGTGGTAAGCGCGGCGAATAATTTGACGAATACTGTCACAGGCAAGGTTGGCGAGATCGACCAGGCCGTAGCAGAAGCCCGCCGACAATATGACTCGCAGCTTCTTGATCTGAAAACCCGGTTGCCTCGATTGGCCGTCACGAAGAACTTCACCCTACTGCCCAATAGTGCGGGGACATTGATTGATAACTGGGGGATTCATGGGCAGGTCACTGCGACGAAGTTGCGGTCGATCACCCCAACGTCCCAGGCCACCGGCCGGCCGGCAGCAGACGTTGAGTTCATGCTCAAGGTTCAGGCCGACGTGCGGGAGCAGTTCCCCAATTTCGATATCCGGGCAACGGACTATTGGCGCGGGGCGATCAACGTCTGGCAAATGAAATGGACGGAGGCCGATAGCAGTCCCTGGCTCGCCTTTCCTTATGCCACTGACCAGACGCTGGCCAATGGCGCCGCCGCGGTGCCATTGAACTCTTATCTGACCCTGGGCGCTTTCGTGCGTGTCGTTGATGGCTCGATCAGTGGCGCCTGGAGTACCGGCTCGCAGAAAGGCAAATGGCGTTGGTGCTCCGCGGTGGTTTCTCCTTCTGGAGCATTCGGTGCCTATTTCCACCTGCACCCGATGCGTACTTCGAGCACCGGGTTGATTGAAATCATGCTGGCCGGTGCCTGCACCGGCGTAGTCACCGACCCGGGCGACTGGGGCACCATGCTCGCTATTAGTTAAGGAAAAGCACAATGAAACCAACTTTTGTACCTGCTGAACTGCACCCGATCATCAAGTGGGAAATGATTCGCAAGGCTCGCGATGAAGACTTGGCGGCGAGTGATTACGCGGCCATGCCCGACTACCCCATGAGCGAGACCAATCGTCCGGCGTTTACTGCCTATCGTCAGGGGCTGCGCGATATTCCCGATCAGGGCAGTGATCCGGATGCGGTTGCCTGGCCGGTCAAGCCGGATTTCCTGAAGTAAGACCTCCACCGCGAAAGCGGTTTTTTTTCGCCCGCACAAAGCCCCGCAGAGGGGCTCTGGCGTTTTTGCGTCTGGAGAAATTCGCACATGTCCATCCGACAAACCTACACCGTCCTCGTGCCATTCCCCACCGGCGGCGGCCACTGGTCGAAGGTCGACCAACAGCTCGACCTGCTCGACGTCGAGGCCAGCGCCTTGCGTGCCGCCGGTCGCCTGGAACTGACCAGCGTCCTCGCGGCGCGCCAACCGGCCGAAGCGGCCACTCCATCCACCAAGGCCTTGAAGGCCGCTGCCAAGAAGGCTGAATAACCATGGCTGAGGTTCTGAACTTCGAGCACAACGGCATTACCGTCAATGCCACCGAATCCCCCGAGGCCATGGGTGGCCTGGGTGACAACGTCATCGGTCTGGTCGGCACTGCGCCGAAGGCCGACCCGCTGATTCCGCGCAATGCGCCGTTCCGCATCAACAGCTTCACCACCCAGGCCCTGCTGGACCCGACCGGCGCTGAGTCGGGCACCCTGTTCCAGGCGGTGTACCAGATCCTCAAAGTGGTCAAGGTCCCGGTCTATGTGGTGATCGTCGAAGAGGGCGCGACCCCGGCCGACACCGTCAACAACGTGATCGGCGGCGTCGACGCCACCACCGGCCGCAAGCTCGGCCTGGCTGCCCTGGGCAGTGTCCCGGAAGACCTGACCATCATCGGCGCGCCGGGCTTTACCGGCACCAAGGCGGTGGCCGGTGAGTTCGCTGCCTTCGGCAAGCGCATCAAGGCCCGTGTGGTGCTCGACGGCAAGGACGCCGCGGTCGCCGATCAGGTGACCTACAGCAAGGAACTGGGCGGCGCGGACCTGGGTTTCGACCGCTGCCTGGTGGTGCACAACATGCCGGCCGTGTACTCCAAGGCGGCGAAGAAGAACGTGTTCCTGGCGCCGTCGAGCCTGGCCATCGCCGCGCTGGCCAAGGTCAAGCAGTGGGAGAGCCCGGGCAACCAGGTGACCTTCGCCGAAGACGTCTCGCGCACCGTGGAATACAACATTCTCGACACCTCGACCGAGGGCGACCTGCTCAACCGCTACGGCGTCAGCTACTACGCCCGCACCGTGCTCGGCGGCTTCTCGCTGCTGGGTAACCGCTCCATCACCGGCAAGTTCATCAGCTATGTCGGCCTGGAAGACGCCATCAGCCGCAAGCTGGTCAAGGCCGGGCAGAAAGCCAT
The DNA here is from genome assembly GCF_059416085.1 of Pseudomonas sp. GW821-FHT09E12. NCBI lineage: Bacteria > Pseudomonadati > Pseudomonadota > Gammaproteobacteria > Pseudomonadales > Pseudomonadaceae > Pseudomonas > Pseudomonas sp. GW821-FHT09E12. The sequence continues at coordinate 523,425 of NZ_JBWKOM010000003.1, forward strand.
GGCCAAGAACCTGACCAAGTCCTTCATGGACCAGGAGGTCAAGCGCATCAACGACTGGCTGCAGACCCTGGTCGCCGACGAAACCATCCCGGGCGGCAGCGTGTACCTGCATCCCGAGCTGAACAGCGTCGAGAAGTACAAGAACGGTACCTGGTACGTGGTCATCGACTACGGCCGCTACGCGCCGAACGAGCACATGGTGTATCAGCTCAACGCCCGCGATGAAATCATCGAGCAGTTCCTGGAGGATGTTCTCTAATGTTTACCAACCGCGTAAGACAGGCCATCGCGGCCACCCTGCAAGGCCTGCCGTTGTCGGCGACCGTGGAAGAGTTCACCCCGCCGAAGATCGAATTCGAAATGGAAGCGATGACCGGTGGACGCTTTATCGCCGAAGAAATGGCCAAGAGCGGCAAGGCGCTGACAGCCACCCTCAAACTGCAGGGCCTGGGGCCGGAAATCATGCTGGCGCTGGGCGTGAAGCTGGGTGACGACATCCTGCTCAATGTCCGCGAGGCGGGCCAGGACCAGGATGGCAAGACCTGGTTCACCTACCACACCGTGGGCGGCAAGCTGAAATCCCTGGCCGAAACGGCCATGAAGATGAATGAAAAACCCACCACCACCCTGGAACTCGCCTGCCGTACCTACAACCGCATCGAGAACGGCGTACCGGTGATCGACATCGACGTGCGCACCCAGAAGCTCGTGCTCAGCGGCGTCGACATCCTCGGCGACGCCCGTCGCGCGGTGCTGATGCCGTAACCCTCGCAACACCCTTTGCAATACCCCCTGCAACACTCTTGTAGGAGCGAGCTTGCTCGCGATGGCAATGCAACAACCACATCACAGTCGTCGCTCAATCCCCAATCGCGAGCAACTCGCTGCTACCCCCTTTATCAAGGAATTCATTCATGTCCTGGACGCCTCCGATCCATGTCCTGCTGTGCCCGATCACCGCCGACGACGAGTCGCAGATCGCGCAGATTCAGCTCAAGCCATTGTTCTACGCCGCGCAGAAAGAAGCGCTGGCCCGCGCCGGCGACGATGAGGACGATCAGTTCTTCGAGCTGGCGAAGCTGGCCACCGGGTTGTCGGCCAATGAGCTCGACCAGCTCAAGCGGCCGGACTACGTGAGCATCGCGCAGTACGTCCATGACATGTCGACACGCCCGGCTGCGTACTTCCTCCAGCAGGGTGCCGAGCCTGAAACGGCCAGCGACACCCCTGGCGATACCTCGGCGCAGGGCGACCTGGACCAGGTGGACCTGCTGTTGCCACTTGAAGTGGCGGGCCAGCGCCTGACGTCCCTGACCCTGGAAATGCCCGCGTTGCGAGCGACCAAGGTGATGAAGAAGCTCAAGACCACCAAGGAGCGCGCCGAGTTCATCACCGCGCATTGTACCGGCCTGATGCTGCCCGACCTGGCGCTGCTCAGCGTGCCTGACTGGACGCAGCTGCAAGAGCGCATCGACGATTTTTTAAACAAACCGGCGGCCTTCTTTCGGAACGCGACATCGAAGTGATTCTCGATGTGGTGCCGCTCATTTACTCGGTAAGTGAGGCGGAAATCCTGGAGTGGGACGCTGGCAAGGCCTTGCGCCGCTACGACATCGCGATCACTCGCCTTGGCGTGAAAGAGGAGTAGAGCGAAATGGCGAACAATCAGTTTTCGCTCAAGAACGCCACCGTGCAACAGCACGGGCTGGCGCCCGTCGGCGTCATGCAGCCAGGCGCCCCTGTGGCGAGCCCGGCGGATGCCGGCCTGTCATCCAGCAGCTTCGTCCTGGCCCTGAATACCGCCAGCGTGGACATTCGTCTGCTGACCACGGCTATCGACTCGTTGAAGTTGACGCTGTCGTCGCAACGCCCGTTGCAGCTGGCATCCTCCGGCAGCGCCAAGACCGAGGCTAAAGCCCCGGACAAGGCCGCTGGCGGGCTTCAAGCGCCTGACCTGTTCAAGTCGGCGATGGCGATGGATGCGGCGCTGGCCGATCTGGGGAGAGTGGTTTCTCTCCCCGGCAATGAGCGTGAGGAACTTGCGCAAGACAACTACCGCATGGCCAGTTATCCAGGCATCGCCGCGGGTGGAACCACGGCGGTTGATCTGGCGAAGCTTGAATACGCCGCGGCCAAGGCAGGGATCGAGAACGATAAAGGCGCGTCCCGACGGCAGACCCTGACGGCATTCGGCGGTGATGCCGCGCTCATGGCAACCGCGTTCAAGATGCCGGGCAAGGATGCCGGGGACATGCTGGCCGGTTGGCGCACCTCGATGAAGCTGGACCGCAACCAGGCCCTCGATCTGGCGGATGCGACCAACCACCTCGGCAAGCGTCCGGGAGACGCCGAGGCGGCCGATATCGGGGTGATCCTGCAACGGCATGGCGCTGCCGCCACGGCGGTGGGGCTGGCCCCGGAGCAGGCGGCGGCGCTGACGGCGGCATTGCTCAACACCGGCACGCAAAAGGCCGATGCGGGAGCCGCACTGAAAGGCATCACTGCCGTGCTGGGCAAGGGCGAACCGAAGTCCCAGGCGCAGCAAGCGGCCTTGCAACGGTTGAATATCGACCCGCTGAAGCTGGAGGGGGCTGGCGCCCTGACCGACCTGCTCAAGGCGCTGCAAGCGCCCGATTTGTCGAGCCGGGAGCGCTCCACGCTGGCCGGCGCGCTGTTCGGCAGCGCGGATGAAGCGGCGTTGCGCCTGGCGCAACAACTGCCTGAAGTTCAAAAGGCCTTGGCGCAGGTCGCCGACAAGCAGCAGTACGCCACCTCCGAGCTGGGTGACAAGGGCTCGGTACGCCAGTCCGCATCGGCCCAGGCGAATACCTTCGACGCCCGCTTGAACCGGATGAACACCGCGTTCGGTTCCGCCCTCGCGCCGGTGGCGGAAGGGGCGATGGTGCCTATCGGTGGGGTGGTCGATGGTTTGAGCAGCCTGGCTACGGAGTTTCCGAAGATCGCTGCCGGCCTGGCCTTGGCGGGTGCTGCCATCGCACCGGTGGTGGGCCGCCTGCTCAAGTCGGTGCTGGACGAAGTCTTTACCCAGGTGGCGAAAAAACTGTTGAGCCTGGCGGCTCCGAGCCTGCCATCGAGTATTGGCAAGCTGTTCGGCGAAGGCGCAGGCTGCTGTGGCGGCCCTGCGGGCGGTACTGAAAGCCGCGGCCCCAACAGAAGAGAGCGCAGGCAGCGCGACAGGCAAGAGAAGAGAGACAGGCAGAAAAACCAAGCCAAGACGGCAAAGCCTGCAAAAAGAGCCGTCTCTGCAACAGCTCCGCGTGGCGGGCTGCTTTCCCGTATTGGTCGCGGATTGAACGGCAGTTTCGCCGGCTTGCGTTCAGTGGCCGGCCGCGTGGCCAGTCGACCGCTCAAGCTGCTCAGGGCCGGCGTGAATGTGTTCAAGGGGGTGCGCAACCGCGACCCCAAGGCCATCGGTTCTGGCCTGGGCACCTTGGGCGGCGCCTGGGCCGGCAGCGCATCCGGTGCTGCGCTGGGGGCCGCCCTGGGTAGCGTCGTGCCGATCCTCGGCACGGCTGTCGGCGGGTTGCTCGGCGGCGCCATCGGCGGCTGGTTGGGTAGCGAGGCCGGCGGCCGGTTGGGGGAGGAGGCAGGTGGACACCTGGGAGGCGAGCCGGCGGACCGCTTGAAGTCGCCGGATGAAGTGAGCAAGAACCTCGCAGCCAGCTCGGCTTCCAGCCAGCAGGTCACTTTCGCCCCGGTCGTCAATATCTATGGCCAGGATCAGGCCACCTCCAGGCAACTGGTGGACATGGTGATCCAGCAAATGCAGATGCAGGTCATGCCTCTGATGATGAGCAACCCGCTCGCGGTACGGCGCGGCGCGGCCCTGACCGATGGAGTGATGTGATGCGACAGCAGATGGCGTTGGGCAATTTCATTTTCGGCTTGTCCACCGGCTTCGCCTACGACCGGCTTGAACGCAAGACGGACGGTGGCTGGGCCAGTATCGATATCATCACCAGCAAGCCGAAATCGCAGCAGGCCGGGCAGAAGCTGGAAACGCTGCAGATCAGTGGCAAGTCGATGTACGCCACGGGCATGGCGCGCCTGGACCAGCTGCGCGAGTTGCAGGCCGCCCGTGTGCCCTTGCCGCTGGTGGATGGTATCGGCCGCAACTGGGGGCGCTGGCGGGTCAACCTGGTGACGGAGGTGCAGACCTCCATCATCGATGACGGCACGGCGCTGGTGATCAACTGGACCATCAACCTCGAGGAGTTCGTCAATGCGTAGGGTTCGAAGTATTGCCGGCGATTCGGTCAACCTGCTGCTCTACCGCGAGGTGGGACATTGCGACGATGCGGTCGAGGAAGCGCTCTGGCGCCTCAATCCGCTGCTGGCCGAGAAGGGCCCGGTGCTTCCGGCGGGTGTCTGGGTGACAGTGCCCGAGATCGAGTCGCGGCCGGTGGCTGCAATGCCCGTTTCGGCCTGGGACTAAGGAGGTGTCATGACCCTGGGATTCACCCCGAGCATTGAGCTCTACGGCGCCAATGCCGCACGCTTCAACGAACGGCTGATCAGCTGGACGCACATCGACGCCGCGGGCATCGAGTCCGACCAGCTCTCGCTGACCCTCGATATCGAAGGCCTGGAAGGGCTCCCCGAGCTGGGCGGGAAGGTCGGCCTGCGGGTGGGCTATCTGGAGTCGGGGCTGGTGGATCGTGGCGAGTTCGTCATCACCCGCCGCACGCCCAACCTGTTCCCGCCGCGCCTGACCCTGGTGGCTACCGCAGCCCCCTTCAAGGTGGCGGATGCGACCGGCTTCAAGCAGCGCCGCTCCGCCAGCCATGGCCCCACGACCCTCGGCGCGCTGTTTCGCCAGCTGACCTCGCGCCACGGTTTTTCACCGCGGGTGGCGCCTGAACTGGACTCGATCCCGATCCCGCATGTCGATCAGTGCAACGAGACCGACATGGGCTTTCTGACGCGTATTGCCCGCCCGCACGATGCCGTCACCAAACCGTTCAACGAGATGTATGTACTGGCGCTGCGCGGGCAGGCGAAGTCGCTCTCCGGGAAAATCCTTTCGCCGGTGCGTTTGAGCGTGACCCGGGATAACCGCCCGGGGGATACGGCGTTCATCTCGGCCAGCATCGATGAAAACGGCCGGGCCAAGCACAAGGGCTGCAAGGCTACCTGGTGGGATTCGGCGGCCGGCAAGGAGCGTGTGGTCAGCCTGGGGCAGGCTCCTTTCCAGGTCCTGCGCCAGCGTTACCCGGCAGAGGGCGAGGCCCGCGGCGCAGCTCAGGGCGCCATGCGCCGCATCGAGCGCGAAGCGATCAAGTTGAAGATCGACTGTCCCGGTGATCCGGCGCTGTCGGCCGAGGGGCTGGTGTCGCTGGACAACAGCTGGCCGGGGTTCATGCAGGGCACCTGGTCGATCGACAAGGTGACTGCCAGCGGCAATCGCGAAAAAAATTATCGCTGCCTGATCGAGGCTACCTGCCTGGAGCAACAGCCTTAATTGCTGGCCCTTGCTCGGCATCCTGTTCTCCCGCGTCCTTTTTTCTACGACTCCGTCCTGTTGCCCGGGCGCCCGCTGCCTGGGCGATCGCTTGTGGCCGCGCCTGAAGGTTTCCCATTCACCCCGTTGTGGAGCTTCTTCATGAAGATCACTCCGATCCTCACGCAACTGCGCGATCACTGCCCCGGCCTGGCCAATCAGGTGGCCGTCGGTGTCGATCTCGCGCTGCTGCAAAGCAATACCGCGTTGCCCACCCCCAGTGCCCATGTGACGCCGATCGCCGATCTGGCCAGCCCGAGCACCGGGCAGAACGTTACCCGCCAGGCCATCCGCGACCGCTTGGCGATCACCCTGGTGCTGGACGCCAGCGACAGCCGGCAGGCCCTGGAGCAACTCGAAAGCCTGCGTGCCGAGTTGTGGCGGGCGCTGGTGGGGTTCAAGCCGGGCGCGGACTACAACCCGATCGAATACGACGGGGGCGAGCTGGTTTCGCTCAGCGCCACGCGGTTGTTCTATCAGCTGCGCTTTTTCGCCGAGTTCCAGCTGGGACGCAACCTGGCCAGCCAGCCGGCGGAAACCTGGCGCGAGCGTGAACTGGACGGCCTGCCGTCCTTTACCGGGGTCACGGTGCGGGTCGATGCCATCGATCCGGCGGACCCCAACCTGCAACACCCGGGGCCCGACGGGCGCCTGGAACTGACTTTCTCTGGAGACGTAACGCAATGAGCAAACGCATCACTGTGCTGCCGGCCGCGGGCCGCGCCGTGCCGGACCCCGAAGCCGGCGACCTGCTGCCGCTGGAAGGCCGTGAAGTCGACGACAACGCCTGGTGGCGCCGGCGTCTGGCCGATGGCGATATCACCCTCAAGGCCGTGAAGGCGGCCAAACCACAAGGAGCCAAATAATGGCGATCGGATTCAGCAATATTCCGGCGGACATTCGTGTGCCGCTGTTCTACGCCGAGATGGACAATTCGGCGGCCAATAGCGCTTCTTCGGCGATGCGCCGACTGATCGTGGCCCAGGTCAACGACAACGTCGCGCCGGCCGAAACCGGCAAGCTGGTGCTGGTGTCCAGCGTCGCGCTGGCCAAGAGCATCGGCGGTCAGGGCTCGATGCTCGCTTCCATGTACGAGACCTGGCGCAAGACCGACCCGGTCGGTGAAATCTGGTGCCTGCCGCTGCACAACGTCGAAGGCAGCGTGGCCAAGGCCGAGCTGAAGTTCACCGGCACCGCCAGCGCCAGCGGCGTGCTCAACCTGTATGTCGGTGGTGTGCGGGTTCAGGCCGCCATCGTCAATGCCGCCACCGCGGCTCAGGCCGCCAGCGCGCTGGCGCTGAAAATCAATGCCGCTGCCGACCTGCCGGTGAGCGCCGCGGCGGTCGAAGGCACCCTGACCCTGACCGCCAAATGGACCGGCGACAGTGCGAACGACATCAGCCTGCAGCTCAACCGCCTGGGCAAGAGCAATGGCGAAGAAACCCCGGCCGGCTTGAGCGTGACGGTCGGCAAAATGGCCGGCGGCGCCGGCGTGCCGGATCAGGTTGCCGCACTGGCGGCCCTGGGCGATGAACCTTTCGAGTTCATCTGCATGCCGTGGACCGACACCGCGACCCTCAACGCCTGGCAAGCCGTCATGGATGACAGCACCGGTCGCTGGTCCTGGGCCAAGCAACTGTTCGGTCACGTCTACAGCGCCAAGCGCGGCACCGTCGGCACCCTGGTGGCGGCAGGGCAAGCACGCAACGACCAGCACATCACCATCCAGGCCCTGGAGCCGGGCGTACCGCAGCCGTTCTGGGTGCAGGCCGCGGCACTGGCCGCGCGCACCTCGGTGTTCATCTCCGCCGATGCCAGCCGTCCGACCCAGAGCGGCAGCCTGCCGGGTGTCGATCCGGCGCCGGCCAGCGAGCGTTTCACCCTGACCGAGCGTCAATCGCTGCTCAGCTACGGCATCGCCACCGCCTACTACGAAGGCGGTTACGTGCGCATCCAGCGTTCGATCACCACCTACCAGAAGAACGCCTACGGGCAGGCCGACAACTCCTACCTGGACAGCGAAACCATGCACCAGTCGGCCTTTATCGTGCGCCGCCTGCAAAGCGTGATCACCAGCAAGTACGGGCGCCACAAACTGGCCGCCGACGGTACCCGCTTCGGCGCCGGCCAGCCGATCGTGACCCCGAGCACCATTCGCGGCGAGCTGATCGCCCAGTACGCCAAGCTCGAACTGGAAGGCCACGTGGAGAACGCCGAGCTGTTCGCCGAGCACCTGATCGTCGAGCGCGACAGCCAGGACCCGAGCCGGGTCAACGTGCTGTTCCCGCCGGACTACATCAACGGCCTGCGAGTGTTCGCGCTGCTCAACCAATTCCGTCTGCAGTACGACGCGGCGGCCTAAGCCGAGCCTCTTTCACTGCGCTTTTCCAGCCCGCCTGGTGCGGGCTCATTTTTTGGGAGAAACACCATGGGTCAACTGATTGCGGGCACCTGCTACGTCAAAGTGGACGGCGCTCAACTGACCATCAACGGCGGCTGCGAAGCGCCGCTGATGTCCGTGAAACGGGAAACCATCGTGCCGGGCTTCTACAAGGAAACCGACATTGCCCCGTCCTTCAAGGTCACGGCGCTGCACACCCCGGACTTCCCGCTCAAGCAGCTGGTGGCCGGTTCCGACATGACCGTCACCTGCGAGTTCAGCAACGGCAAGGTCTACGTTCTGGCCGGCGCCTACCTGGTGGAAGAGCCGGTTTCCAAGGGTGACGACGCGAGCATCGAACTGAAGTTCGAAGGCATCAAGGGGACCTGGCAATGAGTGATAGCGTAAAGCTGCGTGTGGCCATCGAAGCCCACGGCGAACCGTTGACCGAACTGACCCTGCGCCGCCCGACGGTGCAGGAGGTGCGGGCGATCAAGGCGCTGCCGTACAAGATCGACAAGAGCGAAGAAGTCAGCCTCGACATGGATGTCGCGGCCAAGTACATCGCGGTCTGTGCCGGCATCCCTCCGTCCTCGGTCAACCAGCTCGACCTGGCCGACCTCAACGCCCTGAGCTGGGCGGTCGCGAGTTTTTTCATGAGTGCGGCATCGGAGCCATCAGCGACCTGATCGCGGTTGCCTATGACCTGGCCTGGTTCTGGAAGGTTGACCCCGAACAGATGATGGCCAGGCCACTGGATGTGCTCCGGGAGTCCCTGGAGCACGCGCAACGGATCAATGCGATGCAGCAGGTGCAGTGATGGCGAACATCAATCAAAGCTTGAATCAGACGAGCATCAAACAGCGCCTGAGCGTGACCAATGTGCAGACCACGGTGAACATGCTGGTGGTCATGCAAGGCATGCAGAAACTGGACGCCGAGTTGGGCGAGGTGCGTTCGAAAGTCAGCCGCTTCAAGAAAAGCATCGAAGACAGCGGCCTGGGCGGGCTGGATTTTTCCGGCCTGATCAAGGGCGGTGGCCTGGCCGCGCCTTTCGTGGCGGGAGTCAATTCCGCCATCGAATTCGAGAACCAGGCGGCGCGAGCCAAGCTGGTGGCGCAGGGCATCGAACCGCCCAAGGATGTGCTGGGCGAGACGGGCACTAACCTGAAGGCGTTCAGCGACAGCGTCGACGACATCTCGCAAAAGTTCGGCAGCGCGCTGCTGCCGGCGGTCAACTCGGTAGTGACCGCCGTGCAACCGCTGCTGGGCTTTGTGGCCAAGGTCATTGAAAGCAACCCGCAGCTGGTCCAGGGCCTCGCCGCCGGCGCCTTGGCTTTCACCGCGATCCGCGGCGCCATGACCCTGGCCTCGTCCGCCGTGACCCTGTTCAGCAGCGGCCTGCTGGCCTCGCCCATCGGCCTGATCGCCCTGGGGATCGCGGTGGCGGCGGGCCTGATCGTGGCCAACTGGGAGCCGCTGTCGGCGTTTTTTGTCACCCTCTGGGCGGGCATCAAGGACGCCGCCGTGCAACTGATGGCGGGGTTGAAGACGGTCTTCGGCTGGACCCCGCTGGGGATGGTGATCGCCAATTGGGGATCGATCACCGGCTTTTTTGCCGGCCTCTGGGAACAGCTCAAGGCGATGGCCGCGTCCGTGGTCGATTTCTTCAAGCAGGTGTTTTCCTGGACGCCGCTGGGGCTGGTGATTGAAAACTGGACGCCCCTGAGCGGCCTGTTTTCCGCGTTGTGGGCGTTGCTCAAGGCGTTGTCCGTTCCGGCGATGGACTTCCTCAAAGGCCTGTTCGCCTGGACGCCGCTGGGGATGGTGATCAACAACTGGGGAGCAATCAGCGGTTTCTTCGCCTCGCTCTGGGCCGGCCTGCAAGGTCCGGCGCAGCGGGTCAAGGCCTTCTTCATCGGGCTGTTCGACAGCTCGCCACTGGGGCTGGTGATCAACAACTGGGGCGCCATCAGCGCTTACTTCGCTTCGCTCTGGGCCGGCCTGCAAGGTCCGGCGCAACAGGTGAAGGACTTCTTCGTCACGTTGTTCGATACCTCGCCACTGGGGATGGTGATCAATAACTGGGGCACGATCGGCACCTACTTCGACGCCATCTGGGCAACCCTGAAAAGCGCGGCGCAGGTCATCAAGGACTTTTTTGTCAGCCTGTTCGAGTGGTCGCCCGTGGGGCAGATCATTGCCAACTGGCAGCCCATCAGCGATGTGTTCGCGGCCCTCTGGGAGGTGTTGAAAGCCCTGTCGGCGCCGGCCATCGAATTCATGCGTGGCCTGTTCGAGTGGTCGCCCCTGGGGCAGATCATCAAGAACTGGGAGCCGATCACCGAGTGGTTCAGTGGCCTGTGGCAACGGCTGCAGGCGGTGATCGCACCGATCAGGGAACTGTTCGACGGTGGTTTCGCCGGTTTCGTCGCCCGCGTCACCGGCAAGGTGGAAAACCTGACCGAGGCGCAGCGGCAAACCAATGCCGAAGGCAAAGGCGCGCTGGCGCCGGCGTTCTTCGGTGGCGGCCAGCCGGCGCCGGGTTCTTCGGCGCTTTCCGCCGGCCTGCCGCAAAGCTCCACCTCGCTGCTGCAGCAGAGCGCGGCCAACAACCGCACACAATTGCAGGGCGGGCTGACGGTGAGCTTCGAAAACGCCCCGGCGGGCCTGCGTACCAGTGCGCCGCAAATCAACCAACCCGGCGTGGCGCTGTCGTCGCGTGTCGGCTACCGCTCACTTTCGCTAGGAGGTTCCAATGAGCTGGCGTGATCGTTTGTTGCCGGCGTCGTTTCGTGGCGTCGGGTTCTGGGTCGACCAGGCGAAAACCCCGGTCGGCCATAAGGGCCAGTTGCACGAGTACCCGCAGCGTGACTTGCCGTTCTACGAGAGCCTGGGGCGGCAGGCGCGGACCCACGACCTGACGGCGTTCATCGTCGGCGCCGATTGCCTTGAGCAGCGCGACAAGCTGCTCAAGGCGCTGGAGCAGGGCAGCGGCGAACTGGTGCACCCGTGGCTGGGGCGCCTGCAGGTCAAGGTCGGCGAATGCGAGATGACCCAGAGCCGCCAGGACGGTGGCCTGGTGACCTTCACCCTGAAGTTCTACCCCGACCAGCCGTTGCAGTTCCCCAGCGCCACGGTCAACACCCGCCAGCTGTTGCTGGTGTCGGCCGACAGCCTTATCGGCTCGGCGGTACGCCGCTTCGAGGAGGCCATGACCCTGGTCAAGGCCGCGCGCATCGGCATCGCCGACCTGCGCAACAGCCTCAAGGAGGTCTACCAGACCATCGAGCAGGAGCTCAAGCCGCTGATCGACACCTACCGCGATCTCAACCTGCTGGTGCGGGCGATCAAGGACTTGCCCAAGGAAGTGAGCGCCGAGTTCAAGGGCTTGCTGGGGGACATCAAGGACCTCAAGGACTATGCGCGCAACGGTTACCGCGGCGTGCTGGCCAACGTTTCGCAGCAGGTCGAGGCGGTGAAGAAGATCGACACGCCGAAACTCACCACCGGCAAGGACACCACCGCCGCGGCGCAAGCCATGGCCGACCTGGTGCAGGACGCCGTGCTGGTGCGGATCGCCCAGGCCGTGGCGTCGCTACCGGTGGCGACCCCGGCGGTCAAGCTGAGCAGCACGCCGCCTTTGGCCAAGCAGGCGATCCAGCCGGTGACCCGTGCGGAAGTGCCAGTGGCCGATGAGGTGCTGGCGCTGCGCAACGCGATCAACGAGGCGATCTGGCAGGCCGCGGAAAAAGCCGACGCCCTGCATTACGAGGTGCTCAACGGCCTGCGTCAGCTGGTCTACGGCCACCTCACCGCGGTGGCTTCGTCCGGCGTGCGGCTGGTGGTCAAGAACCCGATGCAGAGCCTGCCGACGGTGGTGCTCGCCTATCGGCTGTTCGGCGATGCCACCCGGGCGGCCGAAGTGCAGCAGCGCAACGGCGTGGCCCATCCCGGCTTCCTGCCGCCGACCAACGTCAAAGTCGCGGGGGAGTGAGCCATGGGCAACTTCGATAACCGGGTGCTGTTGACGGTGGACGGTCAGGATTACGGCGGCTGGAAAAGCGTCGAAATCAGCGCCGACTTGGAGCGGCAGTTTCGCACCTTCAAGCTCGACGTGACCTGGCAATGGCCGGGGCAGACCCTGGACCAGCGCATCCGTCCCGGCGCCAAGTGCCAGGTGCGGATCGGCGCCGAGCTGTTGCTCAGCGGCCATGTGTTCAAGGCGCCGATCAGCTATGACGGTCGGCAGATCGGCTTGAGCATCGAGGGCAGTTCCCTGACCCAGGACCTGGTGGATTGCGCGGCGATCAACCAGCCCGGCCAATGGCGCGAGCAGAGCCTGCTGAAAATCGTCCAGGCCCTGGCCGCGTCCTACGGCGTCGGGGTGGTCAGCGAGATCGCGGAAACCACGCGGCTGAGCAGCCACAGCATCGTGCCTGGGGAAACCGTGTTCCAGTCCATCGACCGCCTGCTGACCTTGTTCCGGGTGTTCTCCACCGACGATGCCGAAGGCCGGGTGCTGTTGGCCCGGCCGGGCAGCGGCGGGCGCGCGGTGGATGTGCTGGAGTTGGGCAAGAACATCCTCTCGGCCAGCGCGCCGATGGACTTCAGCCAGGTGTTTTCCGAATACCGGGTGATCGGCCAGCACAAGGGCAACGACCAGAAAAGCGGCGCCGCGGTCAGCGAAGTGTCGGGCGTGGCCAGCGACGGCACGGCCAAGCGCAAGCGGGTCACGGTGATCAACGAACCGGCCCAGCTGACCCAGGAGCTGGCCCAGCAAAGGGCCGACTGGGAAAGCGCCATTCGCACCGGCAAGGCCCTGACCAGCACCTACAAGGTGCAGGGCTGGCGCCAGAGCAACGGCGAGCTATGGCGCCACAACACCCTGGTCCGGGTGATCGACCCGGTGCTGGGTTTCGACCAGGACCTGCTGATTTCCAAGGTCACCTACTCGCTCTCCGAGCAGGGCTCGATCACCACCCTGCAGGTGGCGCCGCCCCATACCTTCGACGCCAGTCCGGTGCCACCGAAAGCCTAAAACCCCCCGGTAGTGTAGGAGCGAGCTTGCTCGCGATGGGGGCGACACGGTGTGCCTGTAAGGCCGCTATCGCGAGCAAGCTCGCTCCTGCACAAGGGGCAAGGAAAAAACCATGAGCCTACTGACACGCCTGTTGGCGCGCGGCACTGTCGTGCTCGCCAACTCGGCCAACAAACTGCAATCGCTGCAAATGCGCCTGACCGCCGGCGAAGTGAACGACGACATGGAGCACTTCGAACCCTACGGCTTCACCAGCAACCCGCTGGCCGGCGCCGAAGGCATCGCCACCTTTCTCGGCGGCGATCGCTCCCATGCCATCGTGCTGGTGGTCGCCGACCGCCGTTTTCGCCTCAAGGCCCTGGCCCCCGGCGAAGTGGCGATCTACACCGACGAGGGCGACAAGATTCATTTCAAGCGTGGGCGGATCATCGACATCGAGACCGCCACCCTCAATATCCGCGCCAGCAGCGCGGTGCATATCGACACCCCGACCCTGACCCAGACCGGCAAGATCGTCTCCCAGGGCGACCAGGTCGCTGGCGGCATCAGCCAGATCAAGCACGTGCATGGCGGCGTGCAGTCGGGTAGCGGGCAGACCGGCGCGCCGGCGGGAGGCCAATGATGTTTATCAGCCAAGACCTGCACCGCGCACTGACCCGTTCCGTGCTGATCAGCCTGTTCACCTGGCGTCGCGCGGCGGACGACGACCCGCTGGACGACGAGGAGCGCTTCGGCTGGTGGGGCGACAGCTTTCCCACCGTGGCCGACGACCGCATCGGCTCGCGTCTGTGGCTGCTGCGGCGGGTCAAGCTGACCCGCCAGACCCAGCTCGACGCCGAGTTCTATGCCCGCGAAGCCCTGCAATGGCTGATCGACGATGGCCATTGCAGCGCGGTCGAGATCATCAGCGAACGTCTCGACGACCAGCGCCTGAACCTGCGCACGACGCTGGTCCTGGCCAACGGTGAACGCCTGGACATCAACCCCGATAACAGTTGGCAGGTGACCTATGCCCTTTGATACCCCTTCGCTGCCGGTGCTGATCAAGCGCACCCAAAGCGACCTGGCCAGCGATGCGCTGCGCCAGTCCGATGCGCAAGTGCTGGCCCGCGCCCTCGGTGGCGCTGCCTATGGCCTTTACGGCTACCTGGACTGGATCGCCGATCAGATCCTGCCGGACAAGGCCGACGAGTCGACCCTGGAACGCATCGCCGCGCTGCGCCTCAACCAGCCGCGCAAGGCCGCCCAGGCGGCGAGCGGTTCGGTGAGCTTCACGGCGGCGGCAGGCGCGGTGCTGGACGTCGATACCTTGCTGCAGGCCAGTGACGGCCGCACCTACAAAGTCACCGCCGCCCGCACCACCAGCGCCGGCAACAACAGCACCACCGTCCAGGCCCTCGACGCCGGCACCCTGGGCAACGCCGAGGCCGGCCTGAACCTGATCCCGGTGCAACCGATCCAGGGCATCGGCAACAGCTTCACCGTGCTCGCCCCCGGCCTGAGCGGCGGCGTCGCCGCAGAAAGCCTGGAGTCGCTGCGTGCCCGGGTGATCCGCTCCTACCGCATCATCCCCCACGGCGGCTCGGCCCAGGACTATGAGACCTGGGCGCTGGAGTGCCCGGGGATTACCCGGGCGTGGTGCCGTGGCAGCTACCTGGGGCCAGGCACCGTGGGCCTGTTCGTGATGCGCGACGACGATGCGCAACCGATCCCGAATGCCGAGCAACTGGCGGAGGTAAAGACCTACATCGAACCCTTGCGTCCGGTGACGGCCGAGTTGCATGTGCTGGCGCCGCAGCAGTCGCCCGTGACCTACAGCCTGCGCTTGTCGCCGGACACCAGCGCGGTGCGCGCGGCGGTCGAGGCCCAGTTGCGCGACCTGCACAACCGCGAGGCCGGCCTGGGCGACACCTTGTTGATCAGCCATATCCGCGAGGCCATCAGCAGTGCCGCCGGCGAGAACGATCACCGGCTCAGCGCGCCGGCCGCGGATGTTCCCGCCGCCAGTAACCAGTTGCTGACGTTCGGAGGTTGCGTATGGCTGGAGTAAGAACCGCCGCGCAATACCAGAGCCAGCTGCGCAGCCTGCTGCCCAGCGGCCCAGCCTGGGACCCGGAGCGGGTGCCGGAGCTTGAGGAGGTGCTGGAAGGCGTGTCCCAGGAACTGGCCCGCCTCGACGCCCGCGCTGCCGACCTGCTCAATGAAATGGACCCGGCGGGCGCCAGCGAGCTGGTACCGGATTGGGAACGGGTGATGAACCTGCCCGACCCCTGCCTGGGTGCGACTCCACTGTTCGACGACCGCCGCCTGGCCGTGCGCCGGCGGCTGCTGGCTGTCGGCAGCCAGGCGCTCGCCTACTACGTCGAGATCGCCCGCAGCCAGGGTTATCCGAACGCCACCATCACCGAGCACGAAGCCCCCCGCATGGGCCGCGCGCGGTTTGGTGAAGCGCATTTCGGCACCTGGCAGGCGCAATTCATGTGGACGCTCAACACCGGCGGACGACTGCTCCTGGGCCGCCGCTTTGGCGCGAGTTACTGGGGCGAACGTTTCGGCATGAACCCGGGCTCGGCCCTGGAATGCCAGATCCACCGCAGCGCGCCGGCCCATACGCGGGTGCATATCAATTATGACTAGGGGATAGACCGATGGATTATCCGAAGAGTGTGCCCAGTGCCGGGTTGGTCAACGGCAGGTTCGTCGATGAGAACCCGCTGACCGGCACTCCCGGATCGCTGATTCCGGCGGACTGGGGCAATGGGGTGACCCAGGAACTGCTGGCCGTGATCACGGCGGCCGACCTGACGCCCAGCGAGGCGAACCTGACGCAACTGCTGAGCGCGATCCGCAGCATCAGCCGCAAGAGCGCAGGGCTCGGCATTCAGCGCTTCACCGCCAATGGCAGCTTTACCGTGCCGGAGGGCGTGACGAAGATCTGGCTGAGTGGGTGTGCGGGTGGGGGCGGTGGCGGCGCCTGCCCGGGAGGCACGAGTGCGACTGCTTCCGGTGGTGGTGGAGGCGGTGCCGGGCAGCCGGTTATCCGCTTTCCTGTCTCCGTGACGCCGGGGCAGGTCATTCCCGTGGTGATTGGGGCGGCCGGGGTGGGTGGCAATGGCGCGGTATTGGCGACCAGTGGGGGAAATACATTGGTCGGTACAGCCGGCTCCCTGCTGTCGCTGTCTGGTGGGAATGGAGGTCCCCCTGGGGTCAATCTCTCTGGTTATGTGCCAGGTCCTCCAGGAGGCAATGGTTTTCCGGCAGGAGGTGATGCTACGGATGTCTCGCCCAATACTGTTGCCGGTATAGGTGGGGCAGGGGCCAGCGGGCCATTCGGTGCGGGTGGAGGTATCGCAAGGTCGGGTACGTCCTCCGGGGTCCCTGGTAAGCCAGCCTTTGGTTATGGCGCAGGCGGCAGTGGAGCTGGAGGCTACTACATTGCGGGTTCCGGCCTTGCGCAACCTGGCGGGAACGGCGCTCCGGGTTTCATGCTGATCGAGTGGTGAAAACATGAGCAAACAGATTCTTTATTGCGTGACATCGGGGACGGTCATCGATTGGCAGGACCTCGATCAATTCGCCTATGCCGCTCCTGCGCCGACCATGAAGGTGCTACCGGTCACTGCCGAACAATGGAAGCGCAAAGATGCACTGCATTTCGTGCTGGATGGCGAGCTGATCCGGGTCGATGTACCTCCACCCTCTGCCGCTCACTACTGGGACGGCAGCCAGTTGGCGCTGGACTCCCAGCAGGCCGCGGCAGCCGCGGAGCAAGAGACGGAGCAACTGTGCCGGCGAGTGGATGCAGAGGCTGACACCGCCCGGCAGATGATCAGTGGCGATCCGCTCAAGGCCGCGGAGTATGCCCAGGCCGCCAGCGACGCCCAGGCGTTCAAGGAGGCCGGCTACCCGAAAAAAGCAGTGCCTCTCGCGGTAAGCGCCTGGGTGGTGAAAGGCCGTACCGCCAGGGAAGCGGCCGATCAGATTCTCGCCAAGGCAGCCGAGCTCAACAGCAAGCTGCTCGCACTTCGCACGCTGCGCTTGCAGGCAAAAGAGCGCATCCGGGTTCAGGCCAGCAAGGGCAAGCAGGAAGCTGCGAAAGACGCCTGCGAGGCAGCGATCGAGGCGATTCGCAAGGTTGCCGGCGACTGAACGGGTTTCTGTCGGGCCTGTCTTTCGTAAACATGCTATGGCGCTCACTGCAAAGTGGGCAGCTTTTCGCACAGAGCTCCCTGAGCTAGGGGGATCGCAGGGCAATGATATGGATTATCCGAAAAGTGTACCCAGCGTTGGCTTGGTCAACGGCTGGTTTGTTGATGAGAATCCTCTGTCGGGCACACCGGGATCGCTGATTCCCGCTGCCTGGGGCAACGGGGTGACGCAAGAAATCCTCAATGTCATCAAGGCTGCCGGCCTGGCGCCGGAGGAAGCGAAAAACGATCAGTTGGCGCTGGCGATTGCCGCACTGGTCGACTTCACCAAACTGAAGAACACTCCAACCACCTTGAGTGGATATGGCATCACAGATGCTAGCGGACGCCTGTTGGCGGTGAAGCAGTTCGACACCGTTGGCGTCACGGTCTATCGCCCCAACCCCAAGGCCAGGCGGATTCGGGTCCGCCTGGTCGGCGCGGGAGGCTCAGGTGCCGGTTGTCCGCCGGTAGCGGCTACTTATCAAAGCCTGGGCGGTGGCGGAGGGGCTGGTGCCTATGCGGAAAGCCTCTACGACGTGACTCCGGAAATGTTGGCGGGTGTACCCGTCACATTGGGCGCTGGTGGGGCCGCTCGAACCAGTGCTGGGGCCGCGGGAGGCGCAGCGTCGTTTGGCAACCTCATGAGCGCTGCAGGGGGAGGAGGGGGGCAGATTCTGACCTTCGTGTCGAACACCCCTGGATTTGTCCAGGGCGGCATGGGTGGCCAAGTCGTAACGGGTGGCAACCTTGCCAATGCGCGTGGTGCAACGGGTGGTTATGCGATGAGTAATCCCAATTGGGGCCTGCTTTCCGGATGGGGGGCTGCCAGTCCATTCGATGGCGGCGGGCCCTTCAACGGGGTGAATGGCAATGGCAATGCGGGACAGCGAGGTTCCGGCGGCAGCGGCAGCTGCTCGAGCAATCCATCTACTTCGTATGTGAGCGGCTCCGGCGGCAATGCCTTTTGTGAAATCTGGGAGTACGAATAATGGCCCTCTATGCACGAGTCGAAGACGACGTTGTCGTCGAGCTGATCGAGACCGGTGGCTTCATGATTTCCCAGCTGTTTGCCGCGGATTTTCTCAGTTCGATGGTCGCTGTCCCTGAGGGTGTCGAGGTTGAGCTGGGGAAGCCGATCCACCTTCCCGAACAGGTTGCGCCGCTTTCCCCCGTGGTGGACGTGGCGGCAGCAGTGGCGCTTGCTTCCGAAGTACGGGGCAAGGCGACTGAGGAGGATGCTCCGGACCAGGCGCGCAAATGGCGCCAGTCCGTGTTGACGGACAGCCAATGGCTGGTAACCCGCCATCGTGATGAACAGGAGCTGGGACGGGGCACGACGCTGACGGCGAAACAGTATCTGGAGTTGCTCGAGTATCGCCAGGCACTGCGCGATTGGCCCGCCTCCGATAGCTTTCCCGAGATGATCGACCGCCCACCGATTCCAGTGTGGTCAGTGAGTTTTTTTCATACAGCCGATTGATCGAATGCTGCGTTCATTTCAAATGGATCAGCAGCGTATTTATCTGCATCGCGCTCATCAATAAAAACGTCCGCTTCAAGCGGACGTTTTTTATGGGCGCGCAGTTGGCTGCCTCATGACCCCGGTCCGCAGGTGGGCCAACAGAATTTATTATCAGGAGTACGACATTGGATTATCCAAAGGGTGTGCCCAGTGTAGGGCTGGTGAATGGAAAGTTTGTTGATGAAGACCCACTGGCCGGCACGCCAGGTTCGCTTATTCCGGCAAGTTGGGGGAATAGCGTTACCCAAGAGATTCTCGGTGTAGTTCAGGCGGCGGGTATGACGCCGGACGAGGGGGCGAATGATCAACTGCTGGGTGCATTACGCAGTCCAACGCTCTTTTCTACACCTCCTCGTTTTGACGTGAGTCGCTCGGTCGCTACTCCAGAGTTTGTACAGCGCGCGCTGGGTAATTACTCCAGCGCTCGAGGAATATCGGAAAGCACGCAACTGACCATTGCCGATGTCGGTTGTTCGATCGGCCTGGGTGGGACCACCGGTTATACCGTCACACTGCCGGATGTTTCGACTGTTCCAAGTGGTGCGACAATCAGCTTGCATTGCCGTAGTAGTGCAGTGGTTACCATTGCCAGCAAGAGTGGGGCGCAAATCAGTCCACAAGGGAATTTTCTGAACTCCATTGTGATGAGTAGTGGTGAAAGTGCGAATCTGGTTCGGGAATCAGGTGTTTGGACCCTTTATGGTACGGCCAGTCTTAAATACTCAGCACTGTATGGGGCTCAGCTTTCGACAGCGGGTTATCAAAAATATCCGAGCGGTTTGATTGAACAGTGGGTGTTAGGTGGGTCTGACGCCAATGGCGTTATGTCCCTGTCATTACCCATAAAGTTTCCCAATGCAATATTGGGAGGTATTGCTGACGAAGGCTATCCCGCAGGTTGGGGCGGTGCGAACGTTACGGTCTGGTCGTTTGATTTGAGTGCATCAAATACTTCAACCGCTGTTGCCCGTGTCAGATCGGTCGAAGTTGGGACCATTAGAGTGGCCGCGGGTATAACCGGGCGCATAGTTGTGTGGGGGCGATAACCATGAAGATTTATTTTTTTGCGAAAACCCTCGGTTTCGATGTTGTCACCTCTGCGAACGAGGTTCCGCCAGAAGGTGCGGTTGAAATCAGCCAGGCTGAATATGCCGAACTCTTTGCCGGACAGGGCGTGGGCAAGCGGATTGTGGCCAATGACAACGGCGCGCCTATTCTTGTCGACCCTGCCGGTCCCTCGCCTGAACAATTGATTTCAATTGAACGCGTCTGGCGTGACTCGGAGTTGCTCAAGAGCGACGGGCTGGTCGCCCGGCACCGCGATGAACTGGAGTCGCAAACCGCCACCACCTTGTCCGATGCCGATTACAACGCCTTGCAAGCCTATCGCTGTGATTTGCGCAGTTGGCCAAAGTCTCGAAAGTTTCCTGCCGCCGCGAATCGACCAGTGCTGAGAATGACTTCCGGTGCTACGGGTGTTGCAGCGAAAAGGACACGAGTCAGAAAAACGGTGAAGGTGTCCGATTCTGATTGAGCTTGTCGTTCGGTATTGGACAGTTTCTGAATGTTGAAGTTTTTTATTCTTTATATGTGAGGGCTAGACAGTGGACTACCCAAAGAGTGTACCGAGTGCTGGCTTGGTAAACGGAAAGTTTGTCGATGAAAACCCGATCGCTGGAACGCCAGGGTCTCTAATCCCAGCGAGTTGGGGGAATGCGGTCACCCAAGAGATTGTTAATGCAATCGATGCGGCAGGAATGTCTCCTGTAGAGGATCAGAACAATCAGCTAACACTGGCTATCAAAGAGCTTGCCAAGCTGGATCCGGTGCAAGCATTTCCGGTTCAGGTCTATCGAAAGAACCATGTGATTAATGGGAACTTCGATATCTGGCAGCGCGGGCCTGCTAACCAGGGGACCAATATTGGAGGGTATGTTGCAGACCGGTTTCGTTGTGACTGGAATGGCAATGCTGGAGTCAATATTTCGCGTCAGAGCTTTACTTTGGGACAAACAGAAGTTCCCAATGAGCCACGATTTTTTCTACGTTGGCAGCAAGTCACAGCCGGTGCTGGGGCAAATACACATAAGATTTCACAGTATGTTGAGTCTGTTAGAACCCTGGCCGGAAAGCTGGCAACTGTGACTTTCTGGGCAAAAGCGGATGCGGAGAGAAACATAACGGTGACGGTGACTCAGTCTTTTGGCGGTGGTTCGGAGTCTGTGGTCACGACTGTGGGGACGTTCAAGTTAACCAGTACATGGGCGCGTTATACAGCGACTGTGAAGATTCCATCGATTGCAGGCAAAGTCCTGGGTGGCGCGGAGAACGACTCTCTTAGGTTGGCCTTCGATTTGCCGTTGAATGTCTTGCAAACAATCGACCTGGCGCAAATTCAACTTGAAGAAGGCGCAGTTTCAACGCCTTTTGAGTTTAGAACTCCCGCCGATGAGTTGATACTGTGTCAACGTTATTACGAGAAAACACTCAGGCAGGACATTCAGCCAGGCGATACATCAAGCTCTCTTACGGGGGCTCTCATATCAATCGTCATCGAGGGACAGGTGGGCTCGGCTTCCCAACCCTTGGCACAGTGGTCTTTCAAGGTAGAAAAAAGAACGACTCCCAGTATTACCCTGTACAGGACCTCGCAGACCGGAACTGTTGGTCAGTGGCGCTCTGGCACCGATGCAGTTTCGTCCGGCAATGCGCGTCCCTATTCAGTCTCTACCCGAGGAGCCTGGGTGTACAACTCGGATGTGGCAGTGGCACCTCAGACCTATTACATCCACGCAACGGCTGATGCCGAACTATAGGGGGGAAACCATATGAGTTATCAACTGACCGCTAATGGGGTCTATCGCCTTGCCGATTCAGTTTTTATTCCAGAAGACTTGGCCAATCGCGATTGGGCTGCCTACTTGCAATGGCTGAGTTATGGCGGAGAGCCACAACCGATCACGATTAATACTGAGTCGGATGGGGCTGAGCGTGTCTGGCGTGATTCGCAGCTGCTACAAACCGATGGCATCGTCGCAAGGCATCGCGATGAGCTGGAGGCTGGGATCGATACAACGATATCAATTGCTGACTATGAGAACTTACAAGCCTACCGTCGGGCTTTGCGTAGCTGGCCGGAGTCCTCGAGTTTTCCTTCTATTGTCGCAAGACCGTCCCTCAGCATCGGTTTGATTTCTGCTCTTGCTGTATCGACTGCAGACGCTTCTGCGCGGAAAGCTGAGGCGATTGAAAGGGCCTGGCGCAGCAAGATGCTGGAGTCCACTCAGTGGCTGGTTATTCGTGATAACGAAGAAATGGACATGGGCGAAGGTACGACGCTGAGTGCCGAGCAGTTCAAGGAGCTGCTGGCCTATCGACAGGGATTGCGGGATTGGCCTTCGGCCGCCGACTTTCCGAACGCCGAGTATCGGCCTGTCGAGCCGGGTTGGCTTGAACCTGTTCTGCAGGAGCATAAATGACCCTGTCTGTTCTGAGCGTCCTCGATATAGAGGAGGTGGAGTGAAATGCCCGTCACCCCTGAAATGATTCAACGCATCATGCCCAACGCCCGCTCCCAAGCGGGCGTTTTTGTTTCTGCGCTTAACACCGCCATGCTGAACCGCTATATCAACACACCCAAACGCATGGCCGCCTTCCTCGCGCAGGTCGGTCATGAGTCGGGGCAGTTGCGTTATGTGCGGGAGCTGGGCAATGACCAGTACCTGAGCAAATACGACACCGGCAGCCTGGCGGCCCGTCTGGGCAATACCCCGGAGGCCGATGGCGACGGCCAGAAATACCGTGGCCGCGGTCTGATCCAGGTCACCGGTCGCAACAACTACCGGCAATGCAGCCTTGGGCTGTTCGGTGACGAGCGTTTGCTGGCGTTGCCCGAATTGTTGGAACAGCCGCAGTGGGCCGCCGAGTCGGCCGCCTGGTTCTGGCAGCAGAACGGTCTTAACGAACTGGCCGACCGCGACCAGTTCAACAGCATCACCCGTCGTATCAACGGCGGCTTGAACGGCCTGGAGGATCGTCTGCAGCTCTGGGCGCGGGCGCGGGAGGTGTTATGCCAGCCTTCGGCCTGATGCCCCTGTCTTACCGGGCAATGGCTGTTGTCGTGCTGCTGGCCGTGGTGACCGGCGTCGCGGGGGCGCTGGCCTGGCAGGTTCAGGAGTGGCGTTTTGGCCGGCAACTGGCGGAGCAGGCCAGGCTGCACGGCGAAGCGCTGAGTCAGCTGAACCTGGCGGCCGCTGCCCGGCAGCGGGACGAGCAGGATAAACGCCTGGCCCTGGAGCAACAGCTGCAAGCCAGCGACCAAACCCATTACCGAGCCTTGAACGATGCACAACGTGATCAAGGTCGCCTGCGCGACCGTCTTGCCACTGCTGATCTGCGCCTGTCAGTCCTCCTCGCCGCCGATGACAGCGCCGGCGGCTGCCCGGTGCCTGCCACCCCCGCCACCGGCGGCGTGGTTCATGGAGCCCCGCGAGCCCGACTTGACCCGGCGCATGCTCAACGAATTATCGGTATCACCGATGCCGGCGACCAGGGACTGATCGCCCTGCAGGCGTGCCAGGCCTACGTCAGGGCTTTGAACCGCTAAACATTTTGATCCGCTCCGTGCCTTGCAAGCGCGTATCGCTCGTGTACGGTAAGACCTCCGCCAACCCGATCAGGAGAGGACCGTGAACGAAATCACCCAGCTTGCCGCTGAACTTGGCAGGCGCCTGCAGATTCTGAATACCCACGTCACCACCGCCGAATCCTGTACCGGGGGCGGGATTGCCGAGGCCATCACCCGCATTCCCGGGAGTTCGGCCTGGTTCGAAGCGGGTTATGTGACCTACTCCAATCGGCAGAAGACCCAACAGCTGGCGGTGCCGGAAGCGCTGTTCGCTTCCGTCGGCGCGGTCAGCCGCGAGGTGGTCGAGGCGATGGTGCGGGGTGCGCAGGGCAAAAGCAGGGCGCGTTTTGCCGTGGCGGTCAGCGGCGTGGCCGGCCCGGACGGCGGCTCGCCGCAGAAACCGGTGGGCACCGTATGGCTGGCCTGGGGCGTGGGAGAGGCGGTAACGGCCGAGTGCCGACACTTTGCCGGGAATCGGGACGACGTCCGCCGACAAACGGTGAAGGCCGCGCTAGAGGGCTTGCTGCAACATGCCGCGGCAGAAATCTCAAAACAGGGGTAGGCGATCCACGAACGCTGTGGAATAATACTGGCTACTTATACAGGTGTTGGCCGTCAGGCCTTATTGATTACGTGAGGACTTTAATGGACGACAACAAGAAGAAAGCCTTGGCTGCGGCCCTGGGTCAGATCGAACGTCAATTCGGCAAGGGTGCCGTAATGCGTATGGGCGATCACGACCGCCAGGCGATCCCGGCCATTTCCACTGGCTCTCTGGGTCTGGACATCGCACTCGGCATCGGCGGCCTGCCAAAGGGCCGTATTGTTGAAATCTACGGTCCGGAATCGTCCGGTAAAACCACCCTGACCCTGTCCGTGATTGCCCAGGCACAGAAGATGGGCGCCACTTGCGCCTTCGTCGACGCCGAGCACGCACTGGACCCGGAATATGCCGGCAAGCTGGGGGTCAACGTTGACGACCTGCTGGTTTCTCAGCCGGATACCGGTGAACAGGCGCTGGAAATCACCGACATGCTGGTGCGCTCCAATGCCATCGACGTGATCGTGATCGACTCCGTGGCGGCACTGGTGCCCAAGGCCGAGATCGAAGGCGAGATGGGCGACATGCACGTGGGCCTGCAGGCCCGCCTGATGTCCCAGGCGCTGCGCAAGATCACCGGCAACATCAAGAACGCCAACTGCCTGGTGATCTTCATCAACCAGATCCGTATGAAAATCGGCGTGATGTTCGGCAGCCCGGAAACCACCACCGGTGGTAACGCACTGAAGTTCTACGCTTCGGTTCGTCTGGATATCCGTCGTACTGGTGCGGTGAAGGAAGGTGACGAAGTCGTCGGTAGCGAAACCCGGGTCAAGATCGTCAAGAACAAGGTGGCTCCACCGTTCCGCCAGGCTGAATTCCAGATCCTGTACGGCAAGGGTATCTACCTGAACGGCGAGATCATCGATCTGGGCGTGCTGCACGGTTTCCTCGAGAAGTCCGGTGCCTGGTACAGCTACCAGGGCAACAAGATCGGTCAGGGCAAGGCCAACTCGGCCAAGTTCCTGCAGGACAACCCGGAAATCGGTAACGCCCTCGAGAAGCAGATTCGCGACAAGCTGCTGGCTCCGACCGCTGATGTCAAAGCTTCGCCGGTCAACGAGACCATCGATGACATGGCCGACGCGGATATCTGATCGATCCGATGACCGCCGTACTCGATACCCTCGTCGCGGTGCGGCGAACCGCAATGGACCTGCTCGCGCGACGCGAGCACGGTCGAGTCGAGCTGACGCGTAAACTGCGTCAGCGCGGTGCCTCTCCCGAGATGATCGAAACAGCCCTTGACCGTTTGACGGAAGAGGGACTGCTATCCGAATCCCGCTATCTCGAAAGTTTCGTTTCTTATCGTGCCCGTTCCGGCTACGGCCCCATGCGTATTCGCGAAGAACTCAGCCAGCGCGGTTTGCAGCGTGCCGATATCGAACTCGCCTTGCGTGAGAGCGGCATCGACTGGCAAGCACAACTGGAGGATGTCTGGCGGCGCAAGTTTGCCGGGCATTTCCCGATAGATGCCAAGGAGCGTGCCAAACAAGGCCGCTTTCTGGGGTATCGGGGATATTCGATGGACATGATCGGCCGCTTGTTGAGCGGCCGAAGGGTGGACGATTGACCTGTAGGGCCCGCGAGTCGAATGCGCGGGCCGCTGCTTCTCCGCTCAAGTGACCTTGATCGGTTCTCTATTGCGTTGTGGCGTCCTGGCCTGATTCATCGCCCAGTTTTCCGGCAGGTTGATGAAGTCGATCAGTTCGCGCAGGCGACCATTGTCGCGGGCGTTGAAGGTGAACGACAGGCGTGCCAGATGGCTGAACTCCGGTTCGTTGTGCTCTTCCACGTTGTAAGCATGTTGATGGAAGCGATCGCTCAGGCACAGGTCGGCGAAAGCCGTCTGCATCTGTTCGAGCGCCGGTTCGCTGAGCTTGTGATTCATGCGAATGACAAACTGATGTTTCAGCCAGCGACTGGAGTGGAAGTTGCTGTAGAACTGGTTGATTTCCTCCACCGCCTCCTCGGTGTTATGCGCCAGGCGCATCAGCTTCATGTCGGTTGGCAGGATGTAGCGGTTGTTCTCGAGCTGGTTGTGGATAAAGTCCAGCGCCCCTTGCCAGAAGGTTCCTCCCGGAACATCCAGCAGCACCACCGGTACCAACGGGCTCTTGCCGGTCTGGATCAGGGTCAGTACTTCCAGCGCCTCATCAAGCGTGCCAAAGCCACCCGGGCATAACACCAGGGCATCGGCTTCCTTGACGAAGAACAGCTTGCGGGTAAAGAAGAAGTGGAAGGACAGCAGGTTCTCGGTGCCGTCCACCGTTGGGTTCGCATGCTGCTCGAAGGGCAGGGTGATATTGAACCCCAGGCTGTGATCGCGACCGGCACCTTCGTGGGCCGCGGCCATGATGCCGCCACCGGCGCCCGTGATGACCATCAGGTCGGAGCGGGCCAGGGCCGCGCCGAGTTCTCGCGCCAGGCCATACAGCGGGTGTTCGATCGGCGTGCGCGCGGAGCCGAATACCGTCACCTTGCGTCGCCCCTTGAACTGTTCCAGCACGCGAAAAGCATGTTCCAGTTCGCGCAGGGCCTGCAGGGTGATTTTCGCGTTCCAGCGGTTGAGATCGTCCTGGGCCATGCGCAGGACGGTGAGAATCATGTCGCGATAAAGAGGAATGTTGGGGCTGTTGGGGGCGATCAGGTTGAGTTGTTCTTCGACCTTGCTGAGGTCGATACCGTTGCTCTGAAAATGACGACTGAGGAGGTCATTCGGTTCGTAAGGCATTCAACTTCTCCTTCTGCACAGAACCTTTGACACGAACGAAGCATTCGTTGGTATCACGACACTGCATGTGTCGCTGTCAGCCCGGCTTTGGCGGCTGATTCGCCAGGGTGGAAAAACCCTGACGTGGCCAGCAGGCCATCCATACAGGTTCTGCTATTCCTTGATTTAGAAAGCATGTGCACTGCAAGACGCGCTTGGGCGGCCTCCGGATCCACCCAGGAAAATTCAGCATGAACACTTTGAAATCTAGACCTTCATGATGATTCGCGCTGACTTGATCATGGGCCTTGAAAGTCGGGGCTGGCAATCACTTATTAGCGGTGGCGTGCAGCGTTTTCACCGCCTGTCTGAACGCATGCCGACCGGTGGAGGTTCTGATTTACTAAGTTACAGCGCTAGCAAGACAGCTTGGCGTCAAAGGGCAGGATGCACAGGTCGGGGTTGTCGCGCAGGTAATGGCGAGTGGGGCACGGAGGCTGGTCATGCACAAAGTCGTACTGGAAATAGATGCG
This sequence comes from Pseudomonas sp. GW821-FHT09E12, assembly GCF_059416085.1. Classification (NCBI taxonomy): domain Bacteria; kingdom Pseudomonadati; phylum Pseudomonadota; class Gammaproteobacteria; order Pseudomonadales; family Pseudomonadaceae; genus Pseudomonas; species Pseudomonas sp. GW821-FHT09E12. The sequence goes on from NZ_JBWKOM010000003.1 coordinate 550,553, forward strand.
CAGCTGTATCAACTGCTGAAGTCAGCGGCAGACGCCAATCATCTGACTCTTGAAGAGGAATGCCGACGCCGGCTTGAAGGTGGGGAACGCCGTTCGAGCTATTTGCAGGCCCTGTTGGCGGAGCTGCGGGCCGATGATCAACAGCGGCACGCAGCGGGGCACTGAATTACTTTTTCTTCTTCGTCGGGGCCGGGCAGTCCGACTCCTGGAAGCGCGCCGAAGCGACCGGGCGGTTGGTGCGGTTCTCGGTGAATTCGTAGCGCATGATCGCGCCCTTGGCCATCAGCTTGCGGTAGTTCGGGTCACGACAAACGCTGGCGCCCAGTTGCAGGTAGACCGCCTTGGGGTTGGCGCGCATTTTTTCGGCGTGTTCGGCCTGGACGCTGAGGTGGTTGATCAGCTCCTTGCCTTCGACGGTATAACCCTGGTCGAGGATGTTCTCGTTGACTTCCCGAGGCGTGCCGACGTTACTTTCCTCGGCGGTTTTCTGCAGGGTCTTGTTCAGTTCGAAGTCTTGCAGCGATGCAGCCTGGGCACTGAACGGCAAGGCCAGCAGAAGGGCGGCGGTGGGAACGATAAAGCGCAACATGAAACTCTCCTGGTTCAGTGACTGATGCTTCGACCAGTCACGCGACTGTGCGTTCAGTGGCGGCGAATTATAGGGGAGCGAGGGTAGGTGGTACAGGTTTGAGCAGAGAGCTCTGATAAACTTGTGCGAATTTTCAGCTTTCCGAGTTCTTTTCGTGTCGATTCCTTCTTTCTGCCAGGGCGGCTTCTAATGAGTCATGCCGTATCCCGGCTGCGTGCCCAACGTCTTGCGCGTGCCGTCAGACCTTTTACTGCACGAGGTTCCCGGGCGGAGCGCTGTGCGGGCTGTCGGGTGATTCCCAGCCACTGCATGTGCGCCTGGCGCCCCAAGGTTTCCGCGCAGTCGGCGATGTGCCTGATCATGCATGACGTCGAACCCATGAAGCCGAGCAATACCGGCTGGCTGATCGCCGATGTCATAGAAGACACCATGGCGTTCCCCTGGTCGCGAACAGAAGTCGACCCACAATTGCTGGCCTTGCTGGCCGATCCCCAGTGGCAGCCTTATGTGGTGTTCCCCGGAGAGTTTGTCGCGCCACAGCGGGTGGTGAACGAAGTCCGCCTGGAGGCGGGCAAGCGCCCGCTGTTTATCCTGCTGGATGCGACCTGGAGCGAAGCGCGCAAGATGTTTCGCAAGAGTCCTTATCTTGAACACTTGCCGGTATTGAGCCTGGAGCCCGAGCAGTTGTCGCGCTACAAGCTGCGGCGTTCCAAGCGCGATGACCATTTCTGTACCGCGGAGGTTGCGGCGCTGTGCCTGGAGTTGGCCGCGGACCGGCAGGCCGGCGAAGTGCTGGATGCTTATCTGGATGTGTTCAGCACCCATTATCTGTCGGCCAAGTTCCAGCTTGAGATCGATCCCGATGATGAGATGCACACGCGCCTCAAGCCTTTTCTGTAATACCTGAGGCAAGGGACTGGAGTTTTTTCGGCCAGAGCTGCGCCACCAGCATCCCGCTCAGCATCGAGGCGCAGCCGCGCGGGCGTGGCTTTGCATGATGGCACTGTTATTAGTTAGCAAGCTAAGATGCCGCACAGCCCGAAGCTTGACCACCCCGGCTTCGCTGGGCATGCTTGGCGCCGATTAGGGCGCGACCGATCTTTGAAACGCCGCATTTCCGGGCTCTTGGCGTTGATCGTGCTCTTTGGGTGCAGCATTCTGGCTGACACCTGTGTTGCCTTGGCGAGGACCGAATGCATCGGTACTCCCATAAAAAACAGGATCATTTGAAAAATGGCCACATACGAAATCCTGATTGCCGATGACCACCCCCTCTTTCGTAGCGCACTGCATCAAGCGGTGACCCTGGGCCTCGGCCCGGATGTCCGTCTGGTGGAAGTGGCGAGCATTGCCGAACTGGAAGCCCGCCTGACCGAAAAGGCCGATTGGGACCTGGTGCTACTGGACCTGAACATGCCTGGCGCTTACGGCTTTTCCGGCCTGGTGCTGTTGCGCGGTCAGTACCCGCAGATTCCGGTGGTGATGGTGTCGGCACAGGAAGAAGCATCGGTGATGGTGCGTTCACGCGAATTTGGCGCCAGCGGTTTTATTCCCAAGTCCAGTTCTCTCGAAGTCATTCAACAGGCCGTACGCAGCGTGCTTGACGGCGATGTCTGGTGGCCGCCACAGGCCTTCGAAGAGGTCAGCGTCTCCGCCGAGGCCAAGGCGGCCAGCGAAGGCCTGGCGAGCCTGACGCCACAACAGTTCCGTGTGCTGACCATGGTCTGCGAGGGTTTGCTGAATAAGCAGATCGCTTATGAACTGAGCGTTTCGGAAGCCACCATCAAGGCCCATGTGACGGCAATCTTCCGTAAGCTGGGGGTGCGGACCCGCACTCAGGCGGCGCTGCTCCTGCAACAACTTGAGTCAATTTCCAGCCAGTAACTGGCTATTTTTTCACGCTTTTTTGACTTTTGTTGAACTAGCTTGCCCATTCCTTATTGTTCTAGTTGCCTATTTATGTCGCCTTTCAAAGGTCAAACCGGTCTTAAACGCATCCTCAATGCCTCGGGATACTCCTTCGATGGCCTGCGGGCCGCCTTCACCGGCGAAGCTGCGTTTCGTCAGCTGGTGCTGCTCAACGCGATTCTGATCCCAGTGTCTTTCCTGCTGAATGTCAGCCGGGTCGAGCGGGCGTTGCTGATTGCTGTCTGCCTGCTGGCGCTGATTGTCGAACTGCTCAATTCGGCGGTCGAGGCGGCGATCGACCGGATCTCCCTGGATCGCCATCCACTGTCGAAAAATGCCAAGGACATGGGCAGCGCCGCGCAACTCGTAGCCTTGAGCATGATCACTGTGGTCTGGGCGGTGATCCTGATCTAGGTCTGTACGAAAAGTGGCTGCACTCGGCCATGCTGCGTTAAAAACAGGCTCGCAATGCTCATGTAGGCCCCTAAAGTCGAACGCGACCCCGGCCGTTCCTCGCCTGTTTTTGCCTTGCCTGACCTTCGCTCGCCGACTTTTCGTACAGACCCTAGGGAATGCTCGGCAGCACGATCTCGTCGCTGCGCTGCACCCCGGCGGTAAAGGCGCGGCAGAGTTCGAGGAACTCGCGCATCGCCGAGGTCTGATATTTCTGTTTATGCCAGATGAAATAGAACTGCCGGGCCAGGTCCAGGTCCGGCGTCTCTACCGGCACCAGGCTGCCACGCCGGAAGGCGTCGCGCAGCGCCAGCCTGGAAATGCAGCCAATCCCCAACCCCGACTCCACCGCGCGCTTGATCGCTTCGGTGTGTTCCAGTTCGAGCCGGATATTCAGCGCGCTGCGGTGATGACGCATGGCCTGATCGAAGGTCAGGCGCGTGCCCGAGCCCTGTTCCCGTAGAATCCAGGCTTCGTGGGTCAGCTCCTCCATGCTCGCATGGCCGCGTTTGGCCAAGGGGTGCTGCGGGGCGCAGAACACCACCAGCTCATCCTCGACCCAGGTTTGTACTTCGATATCCGGGTGGCTGCAGTCGCCTTCGATTAGACCCAGGTCAATTTCGTAGTGGGCGACCTGTTGCACGATATGCGCAGTGTTCTGCACATGCAGTTTGACCTGGCTCTCCGGGTGGACCTGCATGAAGCTGCCGATCAACAGGGTCGCCAGGTAGTTGCCGATGGTCAGGGTCGCGCCCACCGACAACGAGCCGAAGCCGGATTTGCCGTTGAGCAGGTCTTCGATTTCCTTGGCCTGGTCCAGCAACGCCACCGCCTGGGGCAGCAGCTGTTTGCCCAGGGCGTTGAGGCTCAGGCGCTTGCCGGCGCGATCGAACAACTGGCAACTGGATTGCCGTTCCAGTTCGGTGATTGAAGTGCTTGCTGCGGATTGGGAAAGGGCCAGCAGGCCGGCAGCACGAGAAACGCTCTCTTGCTGGGCGACGGCGACGAATACTTGCAGTTGACGGAGAGTAAATCGCATATCGATATAACCGATAACCCTTATCTTAATAATCCAGTTAACAGATATTGTCGCCGCCATTAGAATGCTGTGCAATTGCGCTCGGCTCGCTTGTCGCAGAGCAGGCGCCGACAACTTTCCAGGAGTCCCCCGTACATGAGCAACATGAACCACGAGCGTGTCCTCAGTGTTCATCACTGGAACGACACTCTGTTCAGCTTCAAGTGCACCCGCGATCCGGGCCTGCGCTTCGAGAACGGTCAGTTCGTGATGATCGGCCTGCAACAGCCCAATGGCCGCCCGCTTATGCGCGCTTACTCGATTGCCAGCCCGAACTGGGAAGAGCATCTCGAGTTCTTCAGCATCAAGGTTCCTGATGGTCCGCTGACTTCCCAGCTGCAGCATTTGAAGGAAGGCGACGAGATCATCATCAGCAAGAAGCCTACCGGTACCCTGGTACTGGACGACCTGAAGCCTGGCAAGCACCTGTACCTGCTCAGCACCGGCACCGGCCTGGCGCCGTTCATGAGCGTCATCCAGGATCCGGAAACCTACGAGCGTTTCGAGAAAGTGATCCTGTGCCACGGCGTGCGTTACGTCAACGAAGTCGCCTACCGCGAGTTCATCACCGAGCACCTGCCGCAGAACGAGTTCTTCGGCGAAGCGCTGCGTGAAAAACTGATCTACTACCCGACCGTGACCCGCGAGCCATTCGAGAACGAAGGCCGCCTGACTGACCTGATGCGCAGCGGCAAGCTGTTCAGCGACATCGGCCTGCCGCCGATCAACCCGCAGGACGACCGCGCCATGCTGTGCGGCAGCCCGAGCATGCTCGACGAGACCAGCGAAGTGCTCAACAGCTTCGGCCTGACCGTTTCGCCACGCATGCGCGAGCCGGGTGACTACCTGATCGAACGCGCTTTCGTCGAGAAGTAAGCGGCTCGCAGCACAGAAAAAGCCCGCGTTGCCTGAGAAGGCAGCGCGGGCTTTTTCGTTTCCGGTTGCCGGTCAGCGCGCGGGGACCACTTCCAGGACCTGGATCAGGCCCGGCTGCGGGTAGTGCCAGCGCACGTCCAGATCCCAGAACTGCGCGCCGTATTCGCGTTCCGGGGTGGGCGTCTGGTAGGCCGGGCGTGGGTCCTGGGCCAAACATTGCTCGATCAGCTCCACCAGCGGCTCCTGCAGGCGTTGAGCGTGCGTATGAGCCTGTTGCAGGGCGTTGTCGCTCCACTGCACCGGGATCAGCTGCGGCGCCGCGCTGGCGATGCTGTTGCTTGCGCTGTCGATGATGTCGGCGTAAGGCACGTAGGGCTTGATATCGAGAATCGGCGTGCCGTCCAGCAGGTCGATGCCGGAGATCCACAGGCGATTGGCCTCGACCTTGTCCAGCTTGACCACCGACTGGCCAATGCCATTGGGGCGGTGGGTGGCGCGGGTGGCGAAGACCCCCATGGACTTGTTGCCACCCAGGCGCGGCGGGCGGACCTTGAGCCGCGGTTTGTCTTCCAGCGCCTGGTGAAACAGGAACAGCAGCCAGACGTGGCTGACCTGTTCCAGGCCCTGCACCGCGTCGCCCTGGTCGAAGGGCGCCACCAGCTCCAGCACGCCACGGGCCGCCGGGGCCAGTTGCGGCTGGCGCGGGATGGCGAACTTTTCCTTGAAGCAGGAGCGCACGAAGCCGATGGGGGAAACGCTGTAGGTCATTTTGCAAGCCTCAAGTTGCAAGCTTCGAGCTACAAGCTTTGAACTTGCAGCTTGTAGCTGTCTTAAGCCCTGACGCGCAGGGTCAGGCCCTTGAGGAAGTTGCGCAGCAACTGGTCGCCGCACGGGCGGTAGTTGGTGTGGCCGAACTTGCGGAACAGCGCGCTCAGCTCGGGCTTGGACACCGGGAAATCGGCGGCCTTGAGGATGGCGTGCATGTCGTCTTCCTTCAGCTCGAAGGCGACCCGCAGCTTCTTCAGGATGATGTTGTTGGTCACTGGCAGTTCGATCGGCAGCGGCGGACGGCTTTCGTCCTTGCCACGCTTGAAGATCACCAGGCCGTCGAGAAAGTGCGCCATGACCTCGTCCGGGCAATGCACGAAACCTTCTTCCTCATCCTTTTTCAGGTAGCCGACGATGTCGTCGAGGCTCACGTCAAAGCCGGTGAGCTTGATGATCTCGACGACCTTCTTGTCGCTGATGTCGAGCATGTAGCGCACGCTGCGCAGTACATCGTTATGAATCATGTCTACAGTCCTGGTCTGTTCACGTTGAGCGCCGCATGCACGCGCGGCGTCTGAATGGGTGTCGGCCTAGAATTTCTCTTTGGCGGACAGGTAGCGCCATTGCCCGACCGGCACCTTGCCGATGGAAACCCCACCGATACGGATGCGGCGAATGGCGACCACTTTCAGGCCTACCGCTTCGCAGAGCTGGGCGATCACGCCCGGTTGCGGGTTCTTCATGGCGAAGCGCAGGCGGTTTTCGTTCTGCCAGCTGGCCTTGACCGGCGGCAGTTCCCGGCCCTTGTAAGTCAGGCCGTGGTTCAGGCGGTTGAGGCCGTGGGCGACCATCTCGCCTTCCACCTCGACCACGTACTCCTGCTCGATCTTGGCCGCATCGGCGGTCAGCTTGCGCAGGATCTTCCAGTCCTGGGTGAACACCAGCAGGCCGCTGGCATTGGCTTGCAGATCGGCGCTGGCGGTCAGGCGCAGGAAGTGGCCCTTGAGCGGCCGTTTGCCGAAGCGGTGTTCCTCGGACAGGCTGGCGGCGCTCAGCGACTGCATGGCGCTGTCGACGTCCTGGCCGGCCGGTACGTTCAGCAGCAGGGTCACCGGCTCCGGCGCGGTGGCCTTGGCCTGCGGGTCGAGCTCGACTTTCTGGGTGTCGACCTTGAACTGCGGCTCGTCGATGACCTCGCCATCCACGGTGACCCAGCCGCCCTCGATGAACAGCTCAGCCTCCCGGCGGGAGCAGCCGACGAGTTCGATGAGGCGTTTGGAGAGACGAATCGGGTCAGTCATGACAGGGGCCGTAGCAAAAGGGGGCAGGCATTGTACCTGCCCGGCGCCGGTTAATCGCGGGTCCATTTGCCCGCTGTGGCTTTTAGCCGCGCAGCGCTTGCTGCTGGGGCTGTTTCAAACGCATGTGCAGCAGCGGATAGGGCTGGCCCATGCCGTCGTGCTCGGAGCGACCGATGACCTCGAAGCCCTGCTTGAAGTAGAAGCCCAGGGCTTGCGGATTCTGCTCGTTGACGTCGAGTTCGTCGGCGTTCAGGTGTTCGATGGCGTACCTGAGCAATTGCTTGCCCAGGCCCTGGCCGCGATGGGCGGGATCGATGAACAGCATCTCGATCTTGCCGGCGGCGACCCCGGCGAAGCCGGTGATGTGCTGGCGCTGGTCCCGGGTGCAGATCAGCATCACCGCATCCAGATAACGGTTCAGCACCAGGTTTCTCAGCAGTTCGATGTAGCTGTCCGGCAGGAAGTCGTGGGTGGCGCGCACCGAGTCTTCCCAGACCCGGGCCAGTTCCGGGTAGTCGCTGTGTTTCGGGGTGTGGATGACCGAATGATGGCGCATGCCGCCTGCTCCTTTGTGATGACGCATCCGTGGTCCTGAGCAAACGATAGACGTAAAAAAGCCCCGCATCTCGCGAAGAGAGCGGGGCTGTGCGGTTTTTTACGCCTTACAGGACTTCGGCCCAGAGGTCGTATTCGTCGGCGTCGGTCACCCGGCACCAGACCTTGTCGCCTGGTTTGAGGTCGCCGGCACCGTCGATGAACACGTTGCCGTCGATTTCCGGGGCGTCGAAGAAGCAGCGGCCCACGGCGCCCTGTTCGTCGACTTCATCGATCAGCACTTCGATTTCCTTGCCGATGCGCTGTTGCAGGCGCGCCGAGCTGATTGCCTGCTGGTGCGCCATGAAGCGCTCCCAACGGTCCTGCTTGACCTCGTCCGGGACCACTTCCAGGTCCAGGTCGTTGGCCGGCGCGCCTTCCACCGGCGAGTACTGGAAGCAGCCGACGCGGTCGAGCTGGGCTTCGGTCAGCCAGTCGAGCAGGTATTGGAAGTCTTCTTCGGTTTCGCCGGGGAAGCCGACGATGAAGGTCGAGCGGATGATCAGCTCGGGGCAGATCTGGCGCCAGTTCTTGATCCGGGCCAGGGTCTTGTCTTCGAAGGCCGGGCGTTTCATGGCCTTGAGCACTTTCGGGCTGGCGTGCTGGAACGGGATGTCCAGGTACGGCAGGATCTTGCCGGCGGCCATCAGCGGGATCAGCTCGTCCACGTGCGGGTACGGGTAGACGTAGTGCAGACGGACCCAGACGCCCAGGGTGCTGAGGGCTTCGCACAGCTCGGTCATGCGGGTTTTCACCGGCGCGCCGTTCCAGAAACCGGTGCGGTACTTGACGTCGACGCCGTAGGCGCTGGTGTCCTGCGAGATCACCAGCAGTTCCTTGACCCCGGACTTGACCAGGCGCTGGGCCTCGTCCAGCACATCGCCCACCGGGCGGCTGACCAGCTTGCCGCGCATCGACGGGATGATGCAGAAGCTGCAGCTGTGGTTGCAGCCTTCGGAAATCTTCAGGTACGCGTAGTGGCGCGGCGTCAGCTTGATGCCTTGTGGCGGCACCAGGTCGATCAGCGGGTTGTGATCCTGTTTCGGCGGCACCACTTCGTGCACCGCGCTGACCACTTGCTCGTACTGCTGCGGGCCGGTCACGGCCAGCACGCTCGGATGCACGTCGCGGATATTGCCTTCTTCCACGCCCATGCAGCCGGTGACGATGACCTTGCCGTTTTCCTTGATGGCTTCGCCGATCACTTCCAGGGATTCGGCCTTGGCCGAGTCGATGAAACCGCAGGTGTTGACCACCACGACATCGGCGTCCTGGTAGGTGGACACCACGTCATAACCTTCCATACGCAGTTGCGTGAGGATGCGCTCGGAATCGACCAGCGCTTTCGGGCAACCCAGGGAAACGAAGCCGACCTTGGGGTTGGCTGGCGCGGTAGGGGTGGACATGTCTAACCTCGGTATAGGTGTCGGGCCGCTCGGCGATCTGGATAAAACCGCTGGCGACGAACGGGCGCTAGGGGCGCCTCTGATCAAAAAGTGCGCAATTCTAGCGATGGCCGACGCACTTGACCAGCTTTATGCAGGGAAATACGACGAGTGCTGCGCTATGCTTCGCGCCGTTGCGCCCAGGTGAATTCTTATAGTCAACAGAACGTCTGTAACTGTAAGTAAAAGGGCGCATGCTGCATTGGCATTCACGAGAGTCTTGCAAGCTTGGCGTTGTCTTGAATGTCATGCCTTTTATAAGAAGCCCCGATCTGGGTAGTAGGAGTGGTGGATGGGTCAGGCAAGTAGTCAGGCGGTAGGCAACGAGCATTCCAGGGCCAGGCCCCTGGGGATGCTGGTGGCGGCGGTCGGGGTGGTTTATGGCGACATCGGGACCAGCCCGCTTTATACCTTGAAGGAGGTATTCGCGGGGCATTACGGGGTTCCGGTCAACCACGACGGTGTATTCGGCATTCTTGCATTGATCTTCTGGTCGCTGGTCTGGGTGGTCTCGATCAAATACGTGTTGTTCATCCTGCGGGCCGACAACCAGGGCGAGGGCGGCATCATGGCCTTGACCGCCCTGGCCCGGCGGGCGTCGACGCCCTATCCGAGGCTGCGGGTGGTCCTGGTCATCCTGGGCCTGATCGGCGCGGCCTTGTTCTACGGCGACAGCATGATCACCCCGGCGATTTCCGTATTGTCGGCGGTGGAGGGGCTGGAGATTGCCTTCGACGGGCTCGAGCACTGGGTCGTACCTATGGCGCTGATCGTGCTGGTGGCGCTGTTTCTGATCCAGAAACACGGTACCGATCGCATCGGCAAGCTGTTCGGGCCGGTGATGGTCCTGTGGTTCGTGACCCTGGGCGGGCTGGGGATCTACGGCATCGCCCAGCATCCGGAAGTGCTGCAGGCGCTGAACCCGGTCTGGGGCGTGCGGTTCTTCATCGTGCATCCGGGCATGGGCGTGGCCATTCTCGGCGCGGTAGTGCTGGCATTGACGGGTGCCGAAGCGCTGTACGCCGACATGGGCCACTTCGGGCGCAAGCCGATCGCTCGCGCCTGGTTCGCCCTGGTGCTGCCGGCGCTGGTGCTCAACTATTTCGGCCAGGGCGCCTTGCTCCTGGAGAACCCGGAAGCGGCACGTAACCCGTTCTATCTGCTGGCGCCGAGCTGGGCCCTGATCCCGCTGGTGGTCCTGGCGACCCTGGCTACCGTGATCGCCTCCCAGGCGGTGATCTCCGGCGCGTTCTCCCTGACCCGCCAGGCGATCCAGCTGGGTTATATCCCGCGCATGTACATCCAGCACACCTCCAGCGCGGAGCAGGGGCAGATCTACATTGGCGCGGTGAACTGGGCGCTGATGGTCGGGGTGATCCTCCTGGTGCTGGGCTTCGAGTCTTCCGGCGCACTGGCTTCGGCCTACGGCGTGGCGGTGACCGGGACCATGCTGATCACCAGCATCCTGGTGTCGGCGGTGATGCTGTTGCTGTGGAAATGGTCGCCGGTGCTGACGGTGCCGATCCTGCTGGGCTTCCTGCTGGTGGACGGGCTGTTCTTCGCCGCCAACGTACCGAAGATCTTCCAGGGCGGTGCTTTCCCGGTGTTGGCGGGGATTGTGCTGTTCGCCCTGATGACCACCTGGAAACGCGGCAAGGAACTGTTGATGGACCGCCTCGGCGAGGGCGCGTTGCCGCTGCCGATCTTTATCAACAGCATCCGTGTGCAGCCACCGCATCGGGTCCAGGGCACCGCGGTGTTCCTCACTGCGCGCTCCGACGCCGTGCCCCATGCGCTGTTGCACAACCTGCTGCATAACCAGGTGCTGCACGAGCAAGTGGTGCTGCTGACCGTGGTCTATGAAGATATCCCGCGGGTGCCGACGCAACGGCGCTTCGAGGTGGATTCCTATGGCGAAGGCTTCTTCCGGGTGATCCTGCACTTCGGTTTCACCGACGAGCCGGACGTGCCTGAAGCGCTGAAGCTGTGCCATCTGGACGAGCTGGACTTCAGCCCGATGCGCACCACCTACTTCCTCAGCCGCGAGACAGTCATCACCTCCAAGATCGTCGGCATGGCGCGCTGGCGCGAGACGCTGTTCGCCTTCATGCTCAAGAACGCCAACGGCAACCTGCGCTTCTTCAAGCTGCCGGTGAACCGCGTGATCGAGTTGGGGACCCAGATCGAGATGTAAGCTGGCGCGACAGCAGAAGCCCCCGTCACCGCTGTGGTGACGGGGGCTTTTTTGTTGGAGGAGGGCGCTTTCCCCTGTAGGAGCTTGCTCGCGATGGCGCTCTACCTGACAGCCCGCGCTGATCGCGAGCTAGCTCCGCTCCCGCAAAGGGGGGGATTTCATGGATGAAAAAGCCCCCGGTGCCGGTGGGCAGCGGGGGCCTTGTCTGGGCCGCTCAGATCACTCTTCGACGACCTTGTCCTTGCCCTGGCGTTTCTCGATGACGTTGACCAGGCGCTGGGCCAGGGCCGGGTAGTTCTCGTCGAAGTGGTGGCCGCCCGGCAGTTTCATGGCTTCGCCGACGGCGGTCTTGTCGGTGCAACCGCTTTCGTCGACTTCTTCCTCGCCGTAGATGCACACCACCTTGGCCGCTGGCAGCTTGGCCATTTCCGGGCCGGTGGCAGCTTCCTTGCCGGCGTTGCCCAGCCAGCCTTCGACTTCGATCTCGAAGCTGCCGGTGCGGGCGAAGGCCAGCAGGATAATGGCGTCGACTCGCTGCTGCTCAGCTTCCGGCAGGCGGTTGTAGATGGCTGGCAACACGTCGGCGCCGAACGAGTAGCCGGTCAGCACGAAGCGCTTGGTGCCCCATTTCTGCCGGTAGTGCTGCATCAGTTCGGTCAGGTCGGTGGCGCTCTGTTCCGGGGTCTTGTGCTGCCAGTAGTAGCGCAGGGTGTCGATGCCGACCACCGGGTAGCCGATCTTGGCCATCTCGCCGGCCACGTCGCGGTCCAGGTCGCGCCAGCCGCCGTCACCGGAGAGGAACAGGGTCACGGTGTCCTTGGCCTGGCCGGCCGGTACTTCGACCACTGGAATGTTCAGGCCGCCGTTGTCCGAACCCACCAGCAGCTTGCGCAGCTCGTTGTTCAGCACCTGGGGCAGGTGAATGTCGTAGTCGCTGATGCTGGTGCTGGCATTGGGGGTGTCACGCACGAAGCCGGCGCTTTCGTCATCCGGGTTGTCGTTCCAGGCCACCAGCCAGTGGCCGTGGGCCAGGGTCTTGGGCAATGGATCGGTGCAGCCCGGGGCCGGGTTGATGGTAAAGCCCACCGACACGGCCTGGGCCTTGTCGTCGTTCTGGGTGGCGATCCAGCGCCAGGCCAGGGCGGCACCAGGGCCGATGCCGCTGACCAGGGTCGCCGGGCCCGCGAGTTGGCCAAGGGCGGTCTGCAGGGCTTGTTCCTGCAGCTTGCAGTCGTCCTTGGGCAGGATCACCTGGACGATCTGCGCCGCGCCGCCGCGGCTCAGGGCCAGGAGTTGGGTATCGGTCAGGGCTTCGTCGGCGAGGACGGCCACGGCGACCCGGGCCTTGGTCTGGGCGGCCGGGGTGACACGGGTCAGGGTCGAGCCATCGGTCTGGGCCAGGTGTTCCAGGGTCGGTTGTGGTGCCGGACGATTCCAGTACCAGTAGCCGCCTCCTGCTATCAGGGCAAGCACCACCAGAGTGGCTAATACATACCGCCAGGAGCGTTGAATCATCAGCGTTTCACCAATCCAGTCAGGCCGCCCGCAATCAGGGCGGCGGTATCGGCCAGTGCCACCAGCGGATCCAGTCCGGCGGGCACGGCCATGTAACGAGGTTCCCAGTCAGGCTGGAATTTGTCTTTGAAACGGCGCAACCCTTGGAAGTTGTACAGCTGCTCACCCCGACGGAAAACCATCGATCCAAGGCGCTGGGTCAGTGGCGCGCCACGCCGGGGTTGCAGACCCGACAACGGCACCATGCCCAGACTGAAGCGGGCATACCCATGATTTTTATAATGCTGGATCAGGCCGACCATCATGAATTCCATGGTCAGCTTGGGAGCCTCCGGGTGGGCGCGCATCAGGTCGAGGCTGGCCAGGTCATGGCTGTAGGTCTCGAGCAGGTTGGCGAAGGCCACCGGACGTCCTTCAAAACGGATGATCGCGATACGGAAATGCTTGAGGTAGTCCTCGCTGAAACGCCCGAGGGAGAAACCTTTTTCGCGGACATTCTTGCCGGTCAGCCAGGCATCGGAAATGACTTTCAGCTCGTCCATCGGCGCCTGCCCGGCCTCATGGATTTCCAGCGACAGACCGTCGCGGGTACCGCGGTTCCAGGTGTAGCGCAGGTCCTTCATCTCCTTGCCCTTGGCTTCGAGGTCAAAGCGGTTCAGGTCGACCCGGGCTTCTTCGCCAAGCTTGATCGCAGTCAGGCCGATGTCCATGTAGTACGGCAGGTTTTCCGCGCGCACCTGGTAGAACACCGGACGCGCATGGTGGACGTCGCACAGGTCGCGGAACTGCCAGATCATCTCGGCCCGTTGCTGGGTCGGCCCGATCGGGTCGTACAGCGCCACCAGGCTGCGGCCGCGCCGGGCATACATGAGGAAGGCGTCGTCGTTGGGATGGAACAGCAGGGCCTTGTCGCCGGTCAGGGACAGGCCGCCGTCGGGCTGGGAAGAGGCCATGAGGATCTTCGCCGCGCGGTCCAGCTCCTCGCCATTGGGCAGGTGAATCACCGGGCGCGCGGTGCGCAGCAGCCAGGTCAGGGACACCACAACCAGCAGCACCGCGGCCCCCAGCAGCGAGCGCAGGCCCCGTGGGGCATCGGCGTCGAGGGTGAACTGCCACCACAGCTGATGGCTGTAGGGCACGTCCTGATAGGCGAACAGCAGCAGCCAGATCGATGCGCCCAGCACACAGACGCTGGCCACCAGGTACAGCGGCGAGAACGGCAGTTCGGTGAGGCGGCTCGGCCGGTAGAAGGAGCGCCGGAAGACCGCCAGCAGGCTGGCGGTCAGGGTCATCAGGCTGGCTTCTTCCCAGTCGAAACCCTTGAGTAGCGAGAGCACGGCACCGACCAGCAGCAGGATAGTGGTCAATATCCAGGCCGCGGACAGGCGCCGGCGCAGGCCCTGGGCCAGCAGCAGGCAAAGCACCCCGACCAGGCTGGCGCCGAAGTGCGAGGCATCCACCAGGCGGTGCGGGATCAGAAAACCGATGTGTTGCAGGCGGGTGTCGATTTCCGGGGTCACGCCGGAAAACAGCAGCACCACGCCGGACAGGAACACCAGCACCGCGAGGATCGGTGCGGCCAGGCCCGAGGCCACCCGCAGCGATTGACGGGTCTGGAACAGGCGCTGGGCCTCATTGATCAGCAGCAGGACGCAGGCCACCAGCATCGGCAGGATCACGTAGATCAGCCGGTACAGCAGCAGGGCGGCGGCCAGTGGCGCCGCGCCGAGCTTGTCGGCGAAGGCGGCCAGCAGAATCGCTTCGAACACCCCAACGCCGCCGGGTACATGGCTGAGCACGCCGGCCGCCAGGGCCAGCAGGTAGACCAGCAGGAAGGCGCCGAAGGGCGGTGCCTCGGGCAGTAGCAGATAGAGCACAGTGGCTGCGGCGGCGACGTCGAGGGCGGTGATCAGCAGTTGCAGGAGCGTCAGGCGGCGTCCAGGCAGGCGCAGGGTGCGGCGCCCGGCCTTGACCAACAGGTTGTCCGGCAGTGGCTGTTCAGGCAGGCGGCGCCGGTAGATACCGATGACCAGGATCGCGCAGAGCAGCAGTACGGCGCCGGCAATGCTGGCCAGCAGGCCTTCGGAGAGGCGCAGGGCGGCGGAGGCGGCGGGCAGGTTGCTCAGGGTCGCCAGGGCGGCGAGCGGTGGCAGGGCGCAACCCAGGGACAGGCTGGCGAACAGCGTCATATGGGCAACGTCGCCTGCACCCACGCCATGCCGGGCATAGAGGCGGTAACGCACCGAACCACCGGAGAGCAGCGACAGGCCGATGGCGTTGCCGATGGCAAAGGCGGTGAAGCCCCCGAGGGCCAGGGTGCGCGGCGGCAGGTTCACCCCGGCGTAGCGGCTGGCGGACCATTCGTAGCCGAGCAGGATAACGAAACCGACCACGGTCGCGGCCAGGGCGCCGAACAGGGCCGGCTTGGGCACGTCGAGGATCGAATCATGCAGGGCATACAGATCCAGCTCGCTGAGCAGGTGACGACAGGCAATCAGGGCGATGCCGAATAGCAGCAGGGTCACGACCATGCCGATGGGCTGGCGGTATTTGCTCAGTAGCTCCAGCCAGCGCAAGCGGGTGGCAGCAACCGGTTGGTTCGCTGTAACGGTATCGGTGTCTTGTGAGTCAGACGAGTTGGCGCGCATCAATCACCTCGTGGATTGTGCGCGACAGGATGGGGGTATCCAGCCAAGTTACCAATCCCTGCAGAAAAAATAGTTTCAAATATTAACGCGTCTCACCATGGCCCTGCGAGCCCGGACGGCCAGCGTTTTCAAGCGGCTGCCTGACAATGAGCATAGCGGGTTGGAAAGGGTGGGGGAGGTGACTGACGGTTCACAGGAGGTTGCCAGGTCATTGTTGCGAAAAGATTTTTTCGACAGATACAAAAAAGGCCACTCTTTCGAGTGGCCTTTCTTGTTGTTTGGTTGCGGGAGCCGGATTTGAACCGACGACCTTCGGGTTATGAGCCCGACGAGCTACCAGGCTGCTCCATCCCGCGTCTGTGTGGCGGCATTCTACAGACGAACGCCGGAGTGTCAACCGTTAATGGTCCATTGAGTCAAATAAGTGTTGAATGACTCGCAAGGCGGGTTAAGTCCCGGTACTGCAAAGGGTTTTGTTTTGCGCGACAACAAAACGAGCGCGCACAAAAAAGGCCACTCTTTCGAGTAGCCTTTTTTGATGTTTGGTTGCGGGAGCCGGATTTGAACCGACGACCTTCGGGTTATGAGCCCGACGAGCTACCAGACTGCTCCATCCCGCGTCTGTGTGGCGGCATTCTACAGAGGATCGCCGGCCTGTCAACCGATTGGCCGAAAAAAACTGTTCTCGTTCAATTGCTTAGCTTGAAAATACCGCCCCTGGATCGACCCTGAGGGCATGCTGCACAAGGCTTTCAGCTCTATTGAGGGGCTTTGACCGATTGAGAAAATAAATTCATCTTCCGATTTTTCTGGTGGTAGGCAGGAGAAATCAAACTACTGGTGCTATATACAGTTCTCGGTGAGATACTGTCGCCCTGTCTTGTGATCGACTTCTTGCTTCCATGAACTCTGCCTTTATATGACGCAGCGCAAAATCATCCACATCGACTGCGATTGCTTCTACGCCGCCATCGAAATGCGCGACGACCCGCAATTGGCCGGCAGGCCGATGGCGGTGGGCGGCTCGGCGGAGCGACGCGGGGTGATCGCCACTTGCAACTATGAGGCCCGCGCTTTTGGCGTGCGTTCGGCCATGTCCTCGCGGCATGCGCTGACGCTGTGCCCCGACCTGCTGATCGTCAAGCCGCGCATGGAAGCCTACCGGGAAGCGTCGAAAGAGATTCATACGATCTTTCGCGACTACACCGACCTGATCGAGCCTTTATCCCTGGATGAGGCCTATCTGGACGTTTCCGACAGCCCCAACTTCGCCGGCAGCGCCACGCGCATCGCCCAGGACATTCGTCGCCGGGTCTCCAACCAGCTGCATATCACGGTGTCGGCCGGGGTGGCGCCAAACAAGTTCCTGGCCAAGATCGCCAGCGACTGGAAAAAGCCCAATGGCCTGTTCGTGATCACCCCGGACCAGGTCGAGGACTTCGTTTCGGCCTTGCCGGTCAACAAGCTGCATGGCGTGGGCAAGGTCACGGCCGACAAGCTGGGACGCCTGGGCATCGTCAGCTGCGAGGCATTGCGCGAATGGGGCAAGCTGGCGCTGGTGCGCGAGTTCGGCAGTTTTGGCGAGCGGTTGTGGAACCTGGCCCGGGGTATCGATGAGCGGCCGGTGCAGAACGACAGTCGCCGGCAGTCCATCAGCGTGGAAAACACCTACGACGTCGATCTGCCCGATCTGCAGAGCTGCCTGGATAAACTCCCGGAGCTGATGCAGACCCTGGCCGGCCGGATCGAGCGAATCGACAGCAGCTATCGTCCGGGCAAGCCCTTCGTCAAAGTGAAGTTTCACGATTTCACCCAGACCACGCTCGAACAGGCGGGGGCAGGGCGGGACCTGGAGAGTTACCGGCAGCTTTTGACCCAGGCGTTCAAGCGCGGGGACAGGCCGGTGCGGCTATTGGGGATTGGTGTGCGTTTGCAGGATCTGCGTGGCGGGCATGAGCAGCTGGAGTTGTTCAGCCGTTGAAACAGCATCGCGAGCCAGCCCACCCCCGCAGTGCGGAAACAGGCTGGCTCGCGATGGTTATCTGATCAATGGGCGCCGGGATCGGCGACCAGGCGGCCGGCGTTCTTGGTCAGCGACTTGAGAAATTCGCTTTGCAGCTCCGGATCGTTGCGGGTCAGCTCGATCAGGCTCTGCTCCAGTTCGCTGGCTTCTTCTTCCAGGCCCAGTTCGGAGAGACGCTTGACCCGGTGCACCCACTGGCTCACTTCGTCATCTTCGAGGTCGTCGTAGATCAGGTTGTGCGCTTCCAGCAGCTTGCCGCGCAGGGTGTTGCTGATGGCCAGCGACGAGTCGGAATGCACGTCGTCCTGGGCGTCCGCGACACTGATCTGCAGCTTGCCGATGTGGTTCAGGTCCTGCTCGGAAAACGGGCTGTCCAACAGGTTCAGGCGCAGTACGCCGTTGCGGTCGGTGCTCAGCTCATGGGTTTCCTTGCCGGCCTTGACCTGCACCGGGCGCTCGCTCCAGGGCAGGCTCGAATACTCCACGCGCTTGTCGCGCTGGACTTCATCGATCCCCGCCAGGTTCTGCTGCGCCCGACCGTGGGACTGCACGTTCATGAACGGGTTGAGCCCGGCCACGCCGTAGCTGATCCAGTCCTTGGTGACGCTGTCCGGCAGGTTGCCCAGGGCAAACACATTGACCACGTTGGCGCCGACACCCGCGACCACGGCTACCGCACCCAGTGGGATCTCGTAGAGCTCCCGCCAGGGTTGATAGGGCGTGTAGCGATCGTAGCGACGCGTGACTTCGAACTCGGTGACTTCGAAGGTCTTCTGCTCGTGGATGCGTACCCGGCGTTGCGGCAGCTCAAGCACCTTAGGCTCACCGACATCGATCTGCAGGCTGTGATCGAGCAATTTGCGCTCGACACGTTCCTCGTGCTCGCTGCGTTGCGACATCTGGTTGGCACAGCCGCTGAGCAACAGGGCGCCGCACAAGGCGGCGCCACCGAGGCTTAAGGTGTTTCGCTTGAACATGACTTCTCTATCTGGTTTCAGCGACGGATACGGGCTTGGAGGAAGGACAGCACGTCAGCCACCGGCAGCGCTTGCGCCTCGGCTTCGGTACGGCTCTTGTATTCCAGGTTGCCTTCGGCGAGGCCGCGGTCGCTGACCACGATCCGGTGTGGAATGCCGATCAGCTCCATGTCCGCGAACTTGATGCCCGGGCTGGTCTTCTTGTCGCGGTCGTCCAGCAGCACTTCGAAGCCGGCGGCGGTGAGTTGTGCGTACAGCTTGTCTGTGGCTTCGCGAACCTGCTCGGTTTCATAGCGCAGCGGTACCAGGGCGATCTGGAACGGGGCCAGGGTGTCGCTCCAGATGATGCCGTTCTCGTCGTTGTTCTGCTCGATGGCCGCGGCCACCACGCGGGACACGCCGATGCCGTAGCAGCCCATTTCCAGGGTGACCGGCTTGCCGTTCTCGCCCAGCACTTCGCACTTCATCGCCTTGCTGTACTTGTTGCCCAGCTGGAAGATGTGCCCGACTTCAATGCCGCGCTTGATTTCCAGGGTGCCCTTGCCGTCCGGGCTTGGGTCACCGCTGACGACATTGCGCAGGTCGGCCACGGTCGGGACCGGCATGTCGCGTTCCCAGTTGAAGCCGAAATAGTGCTTGTCGTCGACGTTCGCGCCGATACCGAAGTCGCTCATCAGGGCCACCGAGCGGTCGACGATGATTGGCAGCGGCAGGTTCAGCGGGCCCAGGGAGCCGGCGCCGGCGCCGATGGCGTCACGCAGTTCGGTTTCCGAAGCCATGACCAGCGGGCTGGCGACGCCAGGCTGGTTGGCAGCCTTGATTTCGTTCAGCTCGTGGTCGCCACGGATGATCAGGGCGATCAGCTTGCCGGCTTCCTCGGCGTGCACCACCAGGGTCTTGACGGTCTTTTCGATCGGCAGGTTGTAGCCTTCCACCAGTTGCGCGATGGTTTTCGCGTCAGGGGTGTCGACCAGGCGCAGTTCTTCGCTCGGCGCCGGGCGCGAGGTTTCCCGTGGCACGGCTTCGGCTTTCTCGATGTTCGCCGCGTAGTCGGAGCCGTTGCTGAAAACGATGTCGTCTTCGCCGGACTCGGCCAGTACGTGGAATTCGTGGGAGCCGGCGCCGCCGATGGAGCCGTTGTCGGCTTCGACCGGACGGAACTTCAGGCCCAGGCGGGTGAACACGTTGCAGTAGGCCTGGTGCATGCGGTCATAGGTGACCTGCAGCGATGCCTGGTCGGCGTGGAAGGAATAGGCGTCCTTCATGATGAACTCGCGACCGCGCATCAGGCCGAAGCGTGGGCGGATTTCATCGCGGAATTTGGTCTGGATCTGGTACAGGTTGATCGGCAACTGCTTGTAGCTGCTCAGTTCGTTGCGGGCCAGATCGGTGATCACTTCTTCGTGGGTCGGACCGGCGCAGAAGTCGCGACCGTGGCGATCCTTGAAGCGCAGCAGTTCAGGGCCGTACTCCTCCCAGCGCCCGGATTCCTGCCACAGTTCAGCCGGCTGCGTGCTCGGCATCAACACTTCAAGCGAGCCGGCGGCGTTCATTTCTTCACGAACGATGGCTTCGACCTTGCGCATCACCCGCAGGCCCATCGGGAGCCAGGTGTACAGGCCCGAGGCCAGTTTGCGGATCATGCCGGCGCGCAGCATCAGCTGATGGCTGATCACGACCGCATCGGAAGGCGTTTCTTTCTGTGTGGCGAGCAAAAATTGACTGGTGCGCATGGTAGGCCGTTGTCGGTTGCTGAAGACTAGAAATGACGAAGCATTGTACGGGCGAGAACCGTTGGCGTACAGGATTGCGGCCGGGGGAGGTCGGGGCGCCGGATGAATGCCGGTATGCCCCGGGGTTTCCTAGGGTTCTTCGCTGACAGCTGTAGCGGGTGGCGTGGCCGGCGGTGTGGCTTCGGGCGCTTGCGGCGGTTCGGCGCGACGGTTTTCCTGGAACCAGTGCAGGGCGATCAGGACCAGGGTCGGCACGCCGAGCAGGGCAGTGATCAGGAAGAAGTCGTGATAGCCGAACTTCTCCACCATGACCCCCGAATAACCGCCGATCAGGCGCGGCAGCAGCAGCATGATCGAGCTGAGCAGGGCGTACTGGGTCGCCGAGAACTTCAGGTTGGTCAGGCTTGACAGGTAGGCGACGAAGGCCGAGGTGGCCAGGCCCGAGCTGAAGTTGTCCAGGGAAATGGTCACCACCAGCATCTGCAGGTTGGGGCCCATGTCGGCCAGCATCAGGAACAGCAGGTTGGTCGCGGCCGAGGCGGCGCCGCCGATGAACAGGATCGGCAGGATGCCGAAGCGCACGATCAGCAGGCCGCCCATGCCGGCGCCGACCAGGGTCATGATCAGGCCGAAAATCTTGCTGACGCTGGCGATCTGGTCCTTGGTGAAGCCCTGGTCGATGTAGAACACATTGGCCATCACACCCATCACCGTGTCCGACATCCGATAGGTGGCGATCAGGCCCAGCAGCAGCAGGGCTTGCCAGCGGTAGCGCAGGATGAAGTCGTTGACCGGCGTCAGCACCGGGGCTAGGCCGCGGCGACCCATGGCCGACAGGCACAGCGAGGTCAGGATGATATAGAGAATGGCGCGCAGGAACGCCCGGTCTTCCAACAGCAGGTCCAGCAGGCTGGCGCCTTCGAACAGCACGCTGGCGAAGTCGGTGTTGTAGAGCTGGGTGAACATCGCCGGCACGGACACCAGCAGCACGATCAGCACGAACACCGACACCAGCTGGTGCACGAAACTGTAGCGCCCGGCCGACAGCTGGGTGCGCAGCGGCACCGGCGGTTCGCGCATGAACAGGGTGGTCAGCAGGGCCGGGATCATCAGCACGCCGAACAGCACGTAGGTGCCGGTCCAGGCCGCGTGTTTATAGCTGAAACCGGTGGAGCCGAAACCTTCGGCGAAGAACAGGGCGCCAGCGGTGGCCAGCAGGGCGGCGACGCGGTAGCCGGACATATAGGCGGCAGCCAGGGCGGCCTGGCGGCTGTCTTCGGCGATTTCCAGGCGGTAGGCGTCCACCGCGATGTCCTGGGTGGCAGAGGCGAAGGCGACGATAACCGCAATGGCGATCAGCCAGGACAGGTGCTTTTGCGGATCGCAGAACCCCATGCCGATCAGCCCGAGCAGCACCAGCGATTGCGACAGGACCAGCCAGGAGCGGCGGCGTCCGAGTTTGCCCAGCAAGGGTAGGCGCCATTGGTCGAGCAAGGGCGACCAGACCCATTTGAAGGCGTAGGCCAGACCGATCAGGCTGGCGTAGCCAATGGTTTCGCGAGCCACACCGGCTTCGCGCAACCAGACTGAAAGTGTCGAAAACACCAGCATGTAAGGCAGGCCGGCGGCGAAACCAAGCAGCAACAGCACGAGCGTCGAGGGGCTGGCATAGGCGGCGAGCGCGGCGCGCCAGGTTTTACGGGGCATGGGCTGGAGTCTGCCTCAAGAATTACGGAAACAAAGCGCGCACTCTAACCGCTGTGCTCTACCGGACGCCAGCCATGGCGCCGAATATCCACACGATTGTTCAGGATCGAGACACCTTCCATACGCAGTCGCGCGCGCTGTTCGTCGCCCGAAGCGCTGCCCACGGGCAGGCTGATGCGCCCGCCCGCGCCCAGTACGCGGTGCCAGGGCAGGGTGGTGTCGGCGGGCAACTGGCTGAGGGTGCGTCCCACCCAGCGCGCCGCGCGACCCAGGCCCGCCATTTCCGCCAGTTGCCCATAGCTGATTACCTTGCCTTCCGGGACCTGGGCCAGGGTCAGGTAGAGCGCCGTGCGTCGGATTTCGGCAGGGCTTTGGTCGGCGTCGAGCGGTTCGATCACGTTCGGGTTTCCTGATGCAGGCCTGTAAACCGTCTGTAGGACAAAGAGGTTATTAACCGTTGAGAATTGAACTCACTATAGATAGTCGAGTCAGTCCCTACCTGAGGTTTTATTCATGTGGATAATGCCGGTTTTTTTCGCGAACTCGAGCCTTGTATCTGTTTATGTTGTCCAGAACCCTGCTGTGCCTTGCCGTTTTCAGTACCGCCACGCCTTTGCTCGCCGATACCGTCTGGTTGAAGAACGGTGACCGTCTGAGTGGCAAGATCAAGGTGTTCGACGGTGGCAAGTTATTGATCCAGACCGAGTATGCCGGGGCCATCCCGATCGACTGGAAGCAGGTCAAGACGCTGGAGAGCGATCAGGAACTGCTGGTCAAGCAGGATGCCTACACCGGCGAGAAGGCCAAGTCCCTGCACGCGGCGGAAGACGGCAAGGTCACCTTGGCCAATGGCGAGGCGCCGAAGACTGTCGAGCTGGCGAGCATCCAGCAGATCATGAAGCCCAAGCCGGTGGTCGAGGACCTGGTATGGAAGGGCAATGTCGACATGGCGCTGGATTATCAGCGGGCGGAAAAGGACACCGACGACTACGACATCGACTTCAAGACCTCGGCGCGCCATGGCAAATGGCGGCACACGGCGGAAGGTGAGTACAACCGCGAATTCCAGAACGATGTGGTCACCACCGACAACTGGCGCGGCGAATACGCACTGGACCGCTTCCTCACCGATAAATGGTTCTGGCAAGGGCGGTTGAATTACAAGCGTGACAAGGTCGAGGAGCTGGCGCGCCAGCGCGTGGTGGGTACCGGTCCGGGTTACCAGTTCTGGGATAACGAATTGGGTGCGTTCTCCCTGGGTTCGCTGCTCAACCGCACCGACTACGAGTACAAGGATGGCGGCAAAGACAACTTCTATTCCCTGGCCATGAAGTGGGACTACAACCGTTACCTGATTGGCAAGCGGGTCGAGTTGTTTACCAATGGCGAGGTGGGGCGGCCGCTGTCCAATATTGCCGATTACGCCCTGGATGCCGAGATCGGCCTGCGCTACAAGGTCACGGAATGGGCGTCGCTCAACCTCAAGGCCGAACGGGACATCATCAGTGGCACCAAGGACAGCGATCTCAACAAGACCCGCTACACCGCGGGGTTTGGCGTCGCCTGGTAAGCTCGCAGGCCTGGAAATGAAAAAGTCCCGCGGTTTGCACCCGCGGGACTTTTTTGTTTGGCAGCGCAGGAGTGCTGTCTCAATAGCGCTGCGTTATGTCAGCCTCAACTGCATGCACCTTGACGGGTGCCCGTCTGGTACTGGCATTCGCTCTGCAGGCTGCCGTCCTCGTTCCAGAGGCGCATCCAGCCATGCTCTTTGCCATCCAGGTAATCGGTAGATGATTCCATCTGACCGCTGTCGTACCAGGTGACGGCGGGGCCTTCGAGTTTCGCGTCCTTGTAGACCTTGTGCTCCTTGAGCTGGCCGTTGTCGTACCAGGCCTTGAAGTCGCCCTGCTCGCGGTGCTGTTCATCCCATTGCCACTGGAGGGTTTGCACGCCCTGTTCGTTCCAGAGGGCATAACTGCGCTGGGTGCCGTGTTCGTCGTTGAATTGCTTCTGCTTTACCTTGCCGTTGGGGTGGTACTGGATTTGCCAACCCACGGGCTGGTTGTCAACGAAGTCGACTGTGCTTTCCAGTGTGCCGTCAGGGTAATAGGACGGGCTGGGGCCGACTTTCTTGCCGGCAACGAACTGTCCGCTGTCTTTGAGCTTGCCATCCGGGTAATAGCTGGTGATCGGGCCGTCCGGCAGATTCGCCCGGTAGGTGATGCGCCCGACCCGCTTGCCGTTCTCGTCGTATTCCAGGTATTCGCCGTCGACGCGTTTGCCCTGGCGCCAGTTGTAGGACTCGGCGACTTTTCCATTGTCGTGGTAGGTGCTCTGCCAGCCCTCGGGGAGGCCGTCCCTATAGTTCGAGCGTTTAACCACGACACCGCTTTCGGAGTAGGTCAGCGCTTCTCCCTGGCGTTTGCCATTGAGGTCATAGCCAGCGCTGTGGCGGACCTGGCCGTCCGGATAGTAGGTTTTCGAGGCATGAACGGCCTTGCCCGAAACGAAATCTTCGGCGCTGACGAAATAGTCCCGGCGCAGGGTGCCTGATTCGACATAGAAGATTTTCGCGTTCCAGGCTTTTTGCCGCTTGTCGTAGCTCATCGGCATTGTCAGGAAGTACGAGGCCTGGCCTTGGCCCGTCGGCGCATAACGCTCGTCGAGGTAGAGCTTGCCGTCGACCAGGGATGCGGTCAGTTCGCCGCATTCCTGGGCGGTGCAGGGCCGGACCTTTTCGAAAAAGGCTCGTTTTCCGTCGCAGTCCGAAAGGGTCAGCAGGAGTGGGGTCTGGTCATCGATCAGTTGCTGGATTTCTTCCAGGGCCTGGCCGAACGACTCCGCGGGGATGCCTGAGGATTCAGGGGTGAGGTAAACCTCGTTGCTGCCGCAACGATGGGCGCTGGAAAGCTCCAGCAGTACCGCGCGTCGCAACTCGGGTTGTTGCTGCGAGTCCTTGGCAATGTAGCTGGCGCTGCTGTCCATGCCGACGATGATCGTTGGATGGTCGGGGCGAGGTGTGGCGTTGAGTGCGAGAGGGAGGGCGAGTGTGAGCACCGCTGCGCTCAACAACTTCCGGTGTCTGAACGGCATCCTGCAGTTTCCATATGATTGTCCGAGGGGGCGGATCATATAGCCTGGGTGCCATTAAGCAAAAACATCCGGGCACAAAAAAGCCCCGCTTTGAGGGCGGGGCTTTTTTACTGTTTCAGTACAAGTTAGATAACTTGAACTTCTTCAGCTTGCATGCCTTTCTGACCGCGGGTAGCGATGAAAGAAACCTGTTGGCCTTCTTTCAGGCTTTTGAAGCCGTCGGATTGGATAGCTTTGAAGTGTACGAACAGGTCGTCACCGGATTGTGGAGTGATGAAGCCGAAGCCTTTTTCATCGTTGAACCACTTAACGGTACCGGTTTGGCGATTAGACATGGTGTATCTCCTTGGACAAAGTTAACTGCGACTCAGGAAAAGCCCTGGCCGAGACTGAGTGCAAAGAGCAGGAAAAATTCTTGGAGATGGTTGGATCGAAATTCAACATCGTGTAGAGATTCTCAGTGACACAAGCAGCACAGTGGCGCCACCTTAACCCTTTTTCCGGAACCTGCCAATGTTCTTTGCCAAGGATTCGCGCTTTTAGTGACTGGCGGTGCCGTACATACCTTCCAGCCCGCAAGTATTGCGGCTTTCAGCGAGAAAAGCGGCCCAGACTTTGAACCCGCAGGCGCACCCCGGTAAGATGCCGGACAGAATTTTTCCACCTCGCTATTTCAGGACACCCGCCATGAGCATCAAATCGGACAAGTGGATTCGCCGCATGGCGCAAGAGCACGGCATGATCGAGCCTTTCGTGGAGCGCCAGATGCGCGGCGAAGGCGCGGAGCGGCTGATTTCCTTCGGCGTGTCGAGCTACGGCTACGATGTGCGTTGCGCCGATGAGTTCAAGGTGTTCACCAATATCAATTCGGCCACCGTCGATCCGAAAAACTTCGACGCCGGCAGCTTCGTCGACATCAAGAGCGACGTGTGCATCATTCCGCCGAACTCCTTCGCCCTGGCCCGCACCGTCGAGTACTTCCGTATTCCGCGCAACGTGCTGACCATCTGCCTGGGTAAAAGCACCTACGCCCGTTGCGGCATCATCGTCAACGTCACCCCCCTCGAGCCTGAGTGGGAAGGTCACGTGACCCTGGAATTCTCTAACACCACCACCTTGCCGGCGAAGATCTACGCCAACGAAGGCGTGGCGCAGATGCTGTTCCTGGAGTCCGACGAAGAGTGCGAAGTGTCCTACAAGGACCGTGGCGGCAAATACCAGGGCCAGCGTGGCGTGACCCTGCCGCGTACCTGAGTCGTTCATCTGACAAATAGCGGGAATTCCTCAGCGGGCAGATACTCTAACCAGAGACTGCCCCGGTTTGCGCACAGCGGACCGTGCTTAGCTCAGGAGTGCCTCATGAAGATCGATCCGCTTATAAGCGCCACACTTGCCAGACTTGAGCCCAATCAGGTCGGCGTCCTGGCCTGGTCATTGCTGGCGCACCCCAGCGCGGCAGGCGGCATTCCCGGTCAACCCGACCCGGACACCCCGCAACCCGCCGAGCCGACCGAACCTGGCGAACCGACCTTGCCGGACGAACCGCCTCCCGCTCCTGTCGCCTGATTGACGCCAACTCATAAAAAAGGCCAGCCCGCCGGACTCCACCGGCGGGCTGGCCTTTGTCCATAGCGGCGCCTGGCTTACTTCAGGTTACCGCTGAGGAACTGCTGCAAGCGCTCGCTCTTCGGGTTGCCCAGCACCTCTTCCGGCGCGCCTTCCTCTTCCACCAGGCCCTTGTGCAGGAACAGCACCTGGCTCGACACCTTGCGGGCGAAACTCATTTCATGGGTGACCATGATCATGGTCCGGCCTTCCTCGGCCAGGCCCTGGATCACCTTGAGCACTTCGCCCACCAGCTCCGGGTCGAGGGCCGAGGTGGGTTCGTCGAACAGCATCACTTCCGGCTCCATCGCCAACGCCCGGGCAATTGCCACCCGCTGTTGCTGGCCACCGGAGAGAAAGGCCGGGTACTGGCCAGCCACGCGGGAAGGCAGGCCGACCTTGTCCAGGTAGCGCCGGGCGCGGTCTTCGGCGTCCTTCTTGCTGATCCCCAGCACCCGGCGCGGCGCCATGGTGATGTTCTCCAGTACCGTCATGTGGCTCCACAGGTTGAAATGCTGGAACACCATGGCCAGACGGGTGCGAATCCGTTGCAGCTCGTCGGCGTCGGCCACGTGCATGCCATGGCGGTCCTTGACCATGCGGATCGGCTGGCCGTCCAGGCTCATGGCGCCGTC
This sequence comes from Pseudomonas sp. GW821-FHT09E12, assembly GCF_059416085.1. NCBI lineage: Bacteria > Pseudomonadati > Pseudomonadota > Gammaproteobacteria > Pseudomonadales > Pseudomonadaceae > Pseudomonas > Pseudomonas sp. GW821-FHT09E12. Next base: position 577,695 of record NZ_JBWKOM010000003.1, read on the forward strand.
GTCCGGGATTTCCAGGAAGTTGATACAGCGCAGAAAGGTACTTTTGCCCGAGCCGCTGGCGCCGATCAGGCTGATGACGTCGCCGGTCTTCGCCTTGAGCGAAACACCTTTGAGCACTTCATTGTCGCCGTAGCATTTATGCAGGCCTTCAATGGTCAGTTTGTACATGGGGCATGCATCCTCAAGGCGAAAGTAGGTAGCCGCTGCGATAGGCTTCGCGGCCGGCGACATGGGCGATCACCATGCCGGCCGTGGCCATGCGGCGCAGCGAGCGGGCGTAGAGCAGGCCGGCGCAGCTGCAATGAATGGGGGTGACGCGATCGTTGATCGGGTCGATGACTTCGGCCACCTGTTGCCCGGCTTCCAGGTACTCCCCCGGCAGCGCGGTGAACACCAGCAGGCCGCCCACGGGCGTGGCCACAGGTTCCACACCGGCCAGCGGGGTGGCCGGGTAGGGCAACTCGGGCATGGGCGGAGCCTCGCCGGCGATGGCGCCGAAATGGCTCAGATAATCCAGTATGGCTTGGCAATCCCGGCTGGCCAGGTCGTGGTTGACGTCGCCCTGGCCGCGCAGCTCGACGGTGACCGAGAAGCTGCCGTGGGGAATGGCGAAGCGCTCGCCGAAACGCTGCTGCAATTGCCACCAGAGCAGGGTGAAGCACTCGTCGAACGACTGGCCGCCGGAATCGGTGGCCAGCAGGCAAGCTTGCGAGCCGATATAACAGGCCAGCGGTTCGACCTGCGGCCAGGCCTCGGGGGTGGTGTACAGATGGGCCACGGCTTCGAAATCGCAGTGCAGGTCCAGCACCATGTCCGCGTCGCAGGCCAGGCGCTGCAGGGCCAGGCGCTGGGACTGCAACTGGGTGCCGGCGGTCTGCCGCGCCAGGGCGTTGCGCAGGCTGGCGCGGATGATTTCACGGTTATGCCGCGGATCGTCGCCCAGTTGGCCTTCGATGTCGTTGCCGACCTCCTCACCAAGGTCGAGGAACCAGCGATTGAAGTTCTGCCCGCTTTCCAGCTCGTAGCGGCCCAGCGGCACGTCCATCAACACCTGTTCCAGGCCGGCCGGGTTGGCCACCGGCACCAGGACGATTTCGCTGCGCAGGCGGCCCTGGGCCTCCAGTTCCGCCAGGCGTGCCTTGAGGTGCCAGGCCACGAGCATGCCCGGCAGTTCATCGGCGTGCAGCGACGACTGGATGTAGACCTTGCCTTCGGCCCGCTCGGGGCCGAAGTGAAAGCTGTGGATCTGGCGCGAGGTCCCCGGTAGCGGGGCGAGCAGATCATGAGTCTGTTGGCGCATGGATGATGATTTGCCTTGTTCTAGTGAGTCGGCCCGAGGAAGGCCAGCCAGCGGCGTTCGGCGAGGCGGAACAGGCCGACCAGGGCGAAGGTCACGGTGAGGTAGATCAGCGCGGCGATGCCGAAGGACTCGAAGGTCATGAAGGTGGCCGAGTTGGCGTCGCGGGCGACTTTCAGCACATCCGGGATGGTCGCGGTGAAGGCCACGGTGGTCGAGTGCAGCATCAGGATCACTTCGTTGCTGTAGTAGGGCAGCGAGCGGCGCAGGGCCGACGGCATGATCACGTAGGCGTACAGCTTCCAGCCGCTGAGGCCGTAGGCCTTGGCCGCCTCGACCTCGCCGTGGGCCATGCTGCGGATCGCCCCGGCGAAAATCTCCGTGGTGTAGGCGCAGGTGTTCAGGGCGAAGGCGAGGATGGTGCAGTTCATCGCGTCGCGAAAGAACGCGTCGAGCACGGGCTGGGCGCGGATCGCGGCGATGCTGTAGATCCCGGTGTAGCAGATCAGCAGCTGGATATAGAGCGGCGTGCCGCGAAACAGGTAGGTGTAGAACTGCACCGGCCAGCGTAGGTAGAGCTTGGGCGAGACCCGGGCGATGGACAGCGGGATCGACACCAGGAAACCGATGAAGATCGAGGCGCTGAGCAGCCACATGGTCATGGCCAGGCCGGTGACGTTGTAGCCGTCGCTGTAGAGGAAGGGTTTCCAGTATTCCTGCAGGAGCTCGATCATCGCACCGCCTCCCGCGAGCCCGCGGCATAACGGCGTTCGAGCCAGCGCAGGACAATATTGGAAGCGCTGGTGATGACCAGGTAGATCAACGCCGCCAGCACCAGGAAGTAGAACAGCTGATAGGTACTCTTGCCGGCATCCTGGGCCGCCTTGACCAGGTCGGCCAGGCCGATGATCGACACCAGCGCGGTGGCCTTGAGCATCACCATCCAGTTATTGCCGATACCCGGCAGGGCAAAACGCATCATCTGCGGAAACACCACGAAGCGAAAACGCTGGCCGCGCTTGAGGCCGTAGGCGGTGGCGGCTTCTATCTGCCCGCGCGGCACGGCGAGGATGGCGCCACGGAAGGTTTCGGTGAAGTACGCTCCATAAATAAAGCCCAGGGTGATGACCCCGGCGCTGAATGGGTCGATCTCGATGTATTCCCATTCCATGAAGTTGGTGAAGGTGGTCAGCCAGGTTTGCAGGCTGTAGAAAATCAGCAGCATCAGCACCAGGTCCGGTACGCCGCGGATCAGCGTGGTGTAGAGCTGGGCGGGCAGGCGCAGCAGGCCCAGCCGCGAGAGTTTGGCGCTGGCGCCGAGCAGGCCGAGCAGGACACTGAGTAACAGCGACAATACCGAGAGTTTGATGGTCATCCAGGTGCCTTCCAGCAACAACGGACCGAACCCCTTGAGGCTGAAGGCGGAAAGCCCAAGGGTTTGCAGAAGTTCTTCGAACATAAATCAGAGACCTGTGGCGATAAAAAAGGCGCCCATCGAGGATGGGCGCCAGGACCTTATTTACCGCTGTAGAGATTCAGATCGCCAAAGTGCTTTTTCTGAATGGTGGCGTAGGTGCCATCGTCGTGTAACGCTTTGATACCTTTATCCAGAAGCGCCTTGAGCTCTTTGTTACCTTTGGAGATACCGATAGCTGTCTTGGCCGGCAGCAGCGGGCTGTCCACTGGCTTGCTCACCTCGTAGTCGGCGCCTTGCGGCGACTTCAGGAAGCCCAGCTCGGCTTGCAGCATGTCCTGGATCGAGGCATCGAGGCGCCCGGAAATCAGGTCGGCATACACCTGGTCCTGGTTCTGGTAGGCCTGGGTTTTCACCCCAGCCTTGTCCAGCACGGCCTTGGCGTAGGCTTCCTGGATGGTGCCCTGCTCGTAGCCGACAGTCTTGCCCTTGAGCGAGGCGGTGTCTTCGGTCAGGCCGGAGCCTTTCTTGAACACGAAGGAAGTCGGGCCGGAGAACAGTTCGTTGGAGAAGTCGATGACTTTCTCGCGGGCCGGGGTGACGGTCATGGATGAGATCACGCCGTCGAATTTATTGGCTTTAAGGCCCGGGATCATGCCGTCGAAGTCGCTTTCGACCCATTTGCACTTGACCTTCAGTTCGGCACAGATGGCATTGCCCAGATCGATGTCGAAGCCGACCAGGCTGCCATCGGCGGCCTTGGATTCAAAAGGTGCGTAGGACGGGTCAACGCCGAAGCGCAGTTCCTTGTATTCCTTGGCCAGCGCGGAGCCGGCGGCCATGCAGAGAGCCAGTGCAGAAAGGGTCAGCAATGCTTTTTTCATTATTAAATCCCTAAAAACCAATATGAGCGCTTGTGGCGCATTAGTACTGTTACTGCAAAGCGTCAGACTTAATGAAAGTAGCAATTTCCGAACCAGAGTCCCGAACAAGTGTTTTAAAAGGTGGTGCGAGAGCCTGTCGTGGGTTGGCAGCGCCCCAAAAAAGAGCGTGCGCAAGGCCTTGCATCAATAGGGCGCGTGGGAGACTTCGCGCAGGAAAGGGCGCGGCTGCCGAGAGCGTGGCAGGGCCGGATCGGTGAGGGGATTGAAGCGTTACAGGGTGCCAGCCCGCCCCTTGTGCAGAGGGACGGGCTGGCCGGTGTTACTTGCCTGGCGCCAGGGTCAGGCGGGTCTTGCCGTAGAGGCGGTCGAAGTTCTGCGGTTGCAGCGGCAGGCTCAGGTACTGGCCCTTGAGCCAGGCGTCGATGCCGTTCAGGTAGTTCGGGCTGGCCGGGTTGCCGGACTGGCCGCTGCTGTTCATCACGCTCAGCGGTTCGCTCTGGCCGAAATCGACGACCAGCCGTAGTGCCGGAGCCTGGGTCACATTGAAGTCCTGGCCCCAGCGGTACGGCGAACTGTTCAGGGTGCTGTGATCGCCACCGGCCTGCAGCGGCCCGCGAATCACCTGGCCACTGGCGTTCTTCCAGTTGTAGCTGTGCAGCTTGCCCCATTGCCAGGCCCGGCGGTCGCCACCCAGCAGGCTTTCACCGGCGCTGATGGCGGCGGCCAGGTTGCGGGCGAGGATCGCTGGCTTGTCTTCTTTCTGCGGGGTGCGGCTGTCATCCCAGAACGGGCTGTCTTCCTGGCCCAGCAGGTGGTCGGCCTGGGCCGAGTAGGACAGCGCGCCGTTGGCCACCAGGGCTTTCCAGGCGGGGCTGGACTCCGGGCCCAGTTTGTCGAGGAAGATCTGCCGGGCGCTTTCCTGCAGGAACAGCTCATAGATCGCCGCATCGGCCGACACCGGGCTGAGTTTGCCGTCGAACGCCATCAGGCGGCTGTAGGCCTCGCGGGCCTTGCTGCGGTCTGCTTCGGGCAGGGCGTCGATGGCTTTCTTCAGGGGCTGCGCCATGCCGGGGGCTTCGAACATTTTCTTCAGCTTGGCGGCGAAGGTGGTGGTCTGGTCGTACTGCATGGCGATCATGCTGCGCCCGTCGTGCTTGCCGCTGCCGGCCAGCTCGGCCAGGCGTTCGCCACGCTCGGGGTAGTACCAGGAGTTGGACAGTTGCATGCCGTAGCCGTGGGGGATGATCCGCTGGTTGGCGGTGCCCAGCCAGCCTTGTGCCGGGTCCTGGTCATAGGGGTGGAGCATCGGGTCGGCATAACCGTCCCAGTCGTAACGACCTTCCCAGCCCGGCGATGGCAACAGGCCTTCGCCTTCACGGCGATTGGGGAAGCGGCCGGTGACCTGCCAGCCGATATGGCTGGCATCGGCGAACAGCATATTCAGGCCGATGGCGCGGATTTCGCGGCTGGCGTCGGAGGCCCGTTCCACGTTTTGCGCCCGTGTCAGGTCGAAGAACGCATCCAGGCTCTTGTCGTCCGCAAGGTCCGGCTGTTGCAGGGCCAGGCCGTAGCCGGCGTTGAGGTTGCTCGAGCTGTTGAGCAGGGCGCCGTGACGGGTTTCATAGACCGCCTCGCGAATCGGCCGCTGGCCTTTGACGAAGTAGGTTTCGTTGCGCACCACGGCCGGCAGCCATTTGCCGTTGGCTTCGTAATACAGGGCATTGCCCTGGCGCTTGAGTTTCTCCAGGAACAGGTCCTGGTTGTCGCCGGCGACCGAGGTCATGCTCCAGGCCACCTGGCCGTTGAAGCCCTGGACGATCATCGGCAGGCCGGCGATCGAAGCGCCTGCGGCCTGGTACTTGGGCGCGCGGATCTGCACCAGGTTCCACGCCGACGAGTGGCTGTCGGCGGCCAGCAGGCTTCTGCCGCTGCGGCTGCGCTGTGGCGCGATGGCCCAGTTGCTGGCGCCGGCCACGCTCAGCGGGTTGAGTTCGCCGAGCTTGCCGGCGGCGCTGCTGATTTCGCTCAGGCCCGGGACATTCAGGTTGAGACCCTTGAGCTTGTCGCTCTCGGCCAGCGGCAGCGCTTCGTCCGGGTAGCTTGGGGTCAGCCAGGCGAGCTTGTCGGCACCGACTTTCTGCGCCAGCACCAGGGCGTTGATTTCTTCCGGCAGGTTGGCCGACTGGCTGAAGTTCAACAGGCAGAAAATCAGCGCTGAATCTTCCGGCTTCCAGTATTCGGGCTTGTAGCCGGTGGCGGCCAGGTCCGGCGGCAGCTTGTCGCGATAGCGGAACAGGTAGGCGTTGACCCCGCGGGCGTAAACCTCGAAGAAGCGCTTGATCCGCGGGGACGAGGCTTTGTACAGCTCGCCGGCACTGTTCTTCAGGTTGACCGCGCGCATGTAGCGGTCGACGTCCAGTGCATCGGCGCCGGACATCTCGGCCAGCCGGCCCTGGGCCAGCAGGCGCAGGGTCACCATCTGGTTGATCCGGTCGCTGGCGTGCACGTAACCCAGGGCGAACAACGCATCGTGGAAGGTGTTGCTTTCGATCAGCGGCATGCCCATGGCATTGCGCCGCACCGAAACGTTCTGGGCCAGGCCCTTGAGCGGTTGCACGCCGGAGGTCGGCGGCAGGCTGTCCTGGGTGTTCCATGACTGGCAACCGGCCAGGCTGAGAACGCCGGCCACTGCCGCGGCAACGCCGAACCGGGGAAGAAAATGTGAGAGGGCTGGCGAGGCCATGGCAAAGCTCCTGCGGGGGGTAGCGTCAATAAAGGCGCTACGTTAGTGAGCAGGCGAGTGCCGCGCAAGCGGGGGCCGAGAGTATTTCTGCGTTGCCGGATAAATAGCCCGCGCCGCCCGCCCGGTGGCTGCTCGAAACGGAGCAGTCACCGCAGCTGGCGGGCCGGCTATGGACTATCGGGCCTCAGGATTTGGGTGGGTTGATCCGTGCGGCGATGGCGTAGGCGCGCGCGGTCGCCGGGCGATCGAGGATGCGGTTGAACCAGCGGTGCAGGTTGGGGAAGTCTTCAAGGTTCTGGCTTTGCCACTTGTGGGAAACGACCCATGGATAGATCGCCATGTCGGCAATGCTGTATTCGCTGCCAGCGACGAAATCCCGGTCGGCCAGGCGTCGGTCCAGCACCCCGTACAACCGCGCGGTTTCATCGACGTAGCGTTTGATCGCGTAGGGGATTTTCTCCGGGGCGAACTGGCTGAAATGGTGGTTCTGCCCGGCCATCGGCCCCAGGCCGCCCATCTGCCAGAACAGCCACTGCAGGGCTTCCTGGCGGCCACGCAGGTCCTTGGGCAGGAACTGCCCGGTCTTTTCCGCCAGGTACAGCAGAATCGCCCCGGACTCGAACAGCGACAGCGGGGCGCCGCCGTCGGCCGGCTGATGGTCGACGATGGCGGGGATCCGGTTGTTCGGCGCGATCTTCAGGAACTCGGGCTTGAACTGTTCGCCCTGGCCAATGTTGACCGGGTGCACGCTGTAGGGCAGACCGGTTTCCTCGAGGAACAGGGAAATCTTGTGGCCGTTGGGGGTGGTCCAGTAATACAGATCGATCATGGAACTCTCCAGGTAAACGAAGGACATTCTGCTACGGACAGCAAACAGCGGTATTCGGTGGTCCGGTCTACGTTCGACGGCTTGCCTGTCGGAAGAGGTGATGTTGAAGTGCGTGGAATTCAATGACCCAAGGTGAGAAAAGTCAGCATGGAGCTTCAGACCAATGCGGCGCTGATCCTGATCGATCAGCAACAGGGCATCCTGCATCCCCGGCTCGGGCGGCGTAACAACGCCGAGGCCGAGGAACGCATCGCCGAGTTGCTGGCTTACTGGCGCCAGACGGCGCGGCCGTTGATCCATGTGCAGCACCTGTCCCGCAGCGAGCAGTCGGTGTTCTGGCCGGGGCAGTCGGGAGTGGAGTTTCAGCAGCGGTTCATGCCGCTGGGCGCTGAGACGGTGATCCAGAAGCAAGTGCCGGATGCCTTCTGCGCCACGACCCTGGAGGCCGATTTACGCAAGGCCGGGATCGGCCAACTGGTGATCGTCGGCGTGGCGACCCACAACTCGGTGGAGTCGACAGCGCGGACCGCCGGCAACCTGGGGTTCGATACCTGGGTGGTGGAAGACGCCTGCTACACCTTCGACAAGGCCGACTTTTTCGGCCAGGCCCACAGTGCCGAGGAGGTGCATGCCATGTCGCTGGGCAATCTGCATGGCGAGTACGCGACGGTGACCACGACCCAGCAGATCCTTCACTCGCCCTTGTAGAGGAGCGAGCTTGCTCGCGATCAGAACGTCTTGGCACCGCAAGGTCCGAGGCGCCTGCATCGCGAGCAAGCTTCGCTCCTACCGAAGATAAAGGCCGGGCGTTACGCCATCAGGCGCCGTGGCACTTCTTGAATTTCTTGCTGCTGCCACATGGGCAAGGGTCATTGCGGCCGACATCTTTCAAGGCGTTGCGCACCGGCTCCTGGTGAGCGTGGTTGCAATGCGGACCGTGAACATGGCCGTGGTCGTGATCGTGGTGGTCATGATCGTGGTTGCAGTCAGGGCCATGGACATGGGGTTGCTGGGTCATCGAGGTTGCTCCGGAATAAAATCGGCGGGAATTATCTCGCCTTTGCGCGTCAGGTGCACGTCATGGCCGATGAATAATCCGGTTTCCAGCAAACCGTCCAGACGATAGGGGATCGGTTGCTGCGGTTCCTTCAGCCATTTCACCACTTGGCGAATCTGCGGCCACAGGTTGGTGCGCACGGGGACCTGGAAGTAGGCGCTGTGTTTGGGGCCGATGGTGAACCAGTGTTCATGCTCACCCTCCGCCAGCAACACGTCGCCGAGATGAACCCGGTATTCCAGGGCGCGGACGGTCAGGTCGGCATCGTTGGGGTTGTCGACCCGAAAGTGCAGGAGCAGGCGCTGCTCCAGCAAATTCGCCTTGATCACCTCGACCTTGACCAGGTGCACCTGCGGGTCGAGGGTGTCGTCGACGAACCACGAGGCGCAGCCCGAAAGCACCAGCACCGTGAGCAGTCCGAGGGTCCGTAGTGCGCGCAGCTGAACGACCATGGCGTTACTCCGTTTGAACTCCCAGTCTAGCAACCATGGAGCGCACGCGAGGACAGGCTCAGGGGCGGGTATTCAGCTGGTGAAGTAGCCGGCGCAGCACTTCTTGAATTTCTGCCCGCTGGCGCAGGGGCAGGCGTCGTTGCGGCCGGCCTTGAGTTGCACGGTCGGGTCGATGAAATACCAGTGCCCGCTGTTCTGCACGAAGGATGAGCGTTCGCGATGGCTGTGTTCGCCGTGGCTGTCGTGCCAGCGCGCGGTGAAAGTGACGAAGGCGTGTTCCGGTTGGCCGCCGAAGACTTCCGAGCTTTCGACTTCCAGGCCCAGCCAGGTGCTTTGCGCGCTCCAGTCGCCGATGGACTGGCGATCCAGGCCGCCCTGTTGCGCCGGCAGCGTGGTGGCCACCAGATAATCCACCAGGCCCAGCACGTAGGCGCTGTAGCGCGAGCGCATCAGGGCCTCGGCGCAGGGCGCGGGGTGGCCGGCGTGGTAGTGGCCGCAGCAGGCATCCAGCAGGTTGCCGCTGCCGCAGGGACAAATAGAGGTACTCATTGCATTACCACCAGTACTTTCCGAAGTTTTCCGGATTCGCCCAGAACCTGGAATTGAGCCAGTCGGGCACTTGTTTGTATTCAAGCAGATCGTAGGTGAACAGGGTCAGGACCTGTTCGTCGCGCTGGAAACGTTCGCTGGCCTGCAGGGCCAGGGAGAAAAAGTCGGTCTCCTGCCAGCCGCAGGCGTTCAGGTCGGCCAAGACCGCGATGCGGCTGGCGTTGAGGTTGCGGATCCCGCCGAGCAGGTTCAGGCCGTCGCGCTTGGGCAGATGCTCCAGGCAATCGACCGCCAGCGCCAGGTCGAAACGGAGCGCCGCCAGTTCCGCCGGCAAGGGGCCGGGTGCTGTCTGGGCAATGACGGTTTCGGGGTGTGCCTGGCGAAACGCCTCCAGGGCCGGAAATCCGCTGGCACCGATCAGCAGCAGCTGTTGCGGGGCGTAGCGATCGAGCAGGGCGGCCAGGGCCTGCTGGGGCGTGCGCGAAGAAATACCTGCGGTCATCGAAGTTCCTCACTCTTTGAGTGGCAAAGACTAGCCTGCCTGGATCCGCGGGCCTAGAGCCGTTTTGTCTGAAATGACAGCCGATCCTGGGCAAATCCAGGGGCAAAGCCCGCCGGCCTGATGCTGGCGGAGATTTAAAGCCAGGTCTTTACTCCCCCAATCGGTTCCAAGCCGATTCCCTCAGGAGATAACTAGATGAGCATAGTTCGGACAGCATTACCCTTGGTTCTGCTAACCAGTGTGTTGACTGGTTGCGCAGGTTTGCAGAAAACCGATTGGCCGACCTGCGCCGCTGTCGGGGGCGTCGGTGGGGCCGCGTTGGGCGCGATTGAAAGCTCGTCCTGGGCAGGCTACGGCGCCTTGCTGGGGGCTGGTGTCGCGGCCGGTTATTGCTGGGTGCACGGTGATGGCGACGAAGACGGCGATGGCGTGCCGGACAGTCGCGACAAGTGCCCAGGCACGCCTAAAGGCGTGCAGGTGGACGCCAACGGTTGCCCGCCAGAGCCTGTGGCGGTGGTCGAGGAAGCGGTGGTGGTCAAGGAAGAGACCATTGTTATCCGTGATGTGCACTTCGAATTCGATTCGGCCAGGCTGACCGCTGCCGACAAGGCCAAGCTCGACACCATCGCCACGCGCCTGAAGCAGGAAGCGCCAAGTGCGCAACTGCGGGTGACTGGGCACACCGACAGCGTGGGCAGCGATGCCTACAACCAGCGCCTCTCGGAAAAGCGCGCGCGCTCGGTAACCGAGTACCTGATCAGCGCGGGCGTACCCCGCAGCAGTTTCGTTTCGGTCGTCGGTGCCGGCGAAAGCCAACCGGTCGCGGATAACAAGACCGCCGATGGCCGGGCGATGAACCGTCGCACGGAAATCAAAATCAACCGCTGATTGCCCGGCGTGATTGCCTGGCATGGGCGGCTTGTGCAGCCGCCCATGCGGGTCTTTACTCCTGTGTGACCGGTATGGGCCGGTGACACAGGAGCATTCATGATGAGTCTTCTCTCGCGAGCCGCCTTGCCGGTTCTACTGCTCGGCAGCCTGCTCACAGGCTGTGCTACCCACAGCGACGGCACTGCCCCCCTCAACCAGCGTACGTGGCCGGTCTGCAGCCTGCTCGGCGGCCTGGTGGGCGGCGGCCTGGGCGCCATTGAAAGCGGTGGCTGGGCCGCGGGTGGCGCGGCACTCGGCCTGGTGACCGGCGGCTTGATCTGCTACGCCCAGGATGGTGACAAGGACGATGACGGCGTGTTCGACCGCCGTGACCGTTGCCCGGATACCCCGGCCAATACCCCGGTCGACAACCGCGGCTGCCCGCTGCCGCAATACCCGGCCGCACCGGCAGCCGAGCCGGCGGCGCAATCCGAGGTGATCACCCTCAGCGATCAGGGCGATGTGCTGTTTGCCTTCGACTCGGCGCAGCTGACCCCCGAAGCCCAAAACCAGCTGCTGGGGCTGCTGGCCAAGCTGCAGGGCGCTGACGTGCAGAGCATCAAGGTCATCGGTCACACCGACAGCCAGGGGACGGATGAATACAACCAGAAACTCTCCGAACGCCGCGCCAGCAGCGTCGCCGCATTCCTCCTGAGCCAGGGCCTGGCACCGGACAAACTGACCAGCCAGGGCAAGGGCGAGAGCGAGCCGGTCGCCGACAACGCCACCGAAGAAGGGCGGGCGCAGAACCGTCGGGTGGAGCTGCATATTCAGCGTTGATCACCAGGCGCCAGGGCGGCTTGGCAGGCGGCGGCGGGAGAATTTTCGCCGCCCTCTGGCTTATGCCTTGCCGAAGTCGTTACTGTGCGCGCAAAGAAAAACTCGCAAAGGGGGGGCATATGAAGGTGTTTTGGGGGCTGGGCAAGCTGTTGACGCTGCTGTTCTGGTTGCTGGTGCTATTTAATCTGGTCAGCCCGCTGATCAATCCGATTCATCTGTTGCTCAATCTGGCAGGCAGCCTGTTGCTGCTGACTCATCTGATGGAGTTGCTGCTGTTCAACGGCAGCCTCAAAGGCCGTGCCCACCCTTGGCGAGATCGCCTGCAGATTCTCCTGACCGGCATTTTCCACCTGCAAACCTTCAAGGCGGCGAAGCCCGCGGAGGCCGGCCATGCGTAAGCTCTGCCTGCTCGCGGTACTGTGCAGCCCGCAGGTTTTGGCCCAGGTGGTGACAGTCGAGACCCACTCCCTGATGCGCCTGCCCAACACCACCAGCAGCCTGCGACTGGAACGCCTGGAAGTGGCCGACTACGGCACCTTGCTGATTCCGTCCACGGTCACCGAGGTCAAGGTCGGCGAGTTGCGCCTGGGGCGCGAAGCGCGGATCGCTATCGTTCCAGCTGAACAAAGCCTGCAACTGGACGTCGACCATGCCGATCTGGAGGCCGGCAGCCAGATCACCTCTCGCGGGGCTCCGGGGAGCTATGAGAAGGCGGCCAAGCCCGGACGTAACCTGACGCTGCGCATTACCTCGCTGCAGGCCGGGGAGCTTTCGGTGGATGCGCGCGGTGGCACCGGCGCGCCGGGTTATGTCGGCCTCGATGGTGCCAACGGCGAGGAGCCGGGCTGCACCTGGGGTCAGGCCGGGCGTGGCGCCGATGGTGACAACGGCGGTGATGGCCAGCCGGGGGCGGCGGGCGCCCAGGTGCGGGTCGAACTGCCGCGGGATTATCCGGCGGAGCAGATCAAGGTCTTAGTCGATGGTGGGGCCGGCGGTGTGGCCGGTGCGGGCGGCAAACCCGGGGCCGGTGGCAAGTCCAAAGGCTGCTTCGTCTATCGCGCCGACGGTGGCAAGAGCGGCCGTCCTGGTGCCGAAGGCCATGCAGGGCCGGCAGGCCCCGCGGGTTCGGTAACCGTGCAACGCCTGTAGGCGGCCTTCGAACAGGTGCTGCTGACTCTGACGCTATCGCGGGCAAGCCTCGCTCCTACACGATTGTGCTGTCTGTAGGCGCGAGGCTTGCCCGCGATGCTTTTTCCGGTACCCGCTTTTAGAACATCGGCCGGGCCGCCGCCACCGCCACCAGCAACAGGCCGATGATCAGATTGATCCCCACCAATTTCCGAATATTGCCCAAGGTCGTGGCCCCCGTCGGCCAGTCCTCGGCCGCCACCGCCTGACGCAGCGCTGGCAGCTGCAACGACTGGATCCGGATAAACAGCGCGGTCATCACCACATACAGGCCCATCATCACCTGCACATAACGCGGTGCGGTCTCGAAGCCGCTGAAACGCAGGTGGATCAGGCCGACGCCGCTGATCGGCAACAGCACCACCGCGACCCAGACCCAGACGAAAAACCGTGGGAACACTTCTGCCCACAGCTTCAACCGCGCCGGCCCCTCAAGTGCCACCACCGCCGCGGGGCGCAGCACCATCCAGGCGAAAAACATGCCGCCGACCCAGACCAGGGCGGCCAGGACATGCAGGGTGTAGGCAAGGGCAAAGGCTGTCATTCGGGTACTCCGTTCTGCGCGGGATGAATTAGCGGGGTATGATAGCGGCCGATCCGAACCACTGAAAATTTATCCAGCGTTTCTCGCGCCCGAAGAACCATGATCAGCAACGAACTCAAAACCACGATCCAGGGCGCCTACTCGCGTTTTCTCGAAGCCAAGAGCCTGAAACCGCGTTACGGCCAGCGCCTGATGATCGCCGAAGTGGCCAAGGTCCTGGGCGATGTCGACACCGATGACGAAGGCCGGCGCTCCGGCGACCCGGCCGTGGTGGCTGTGGAAGCCGGCACCGGTACCGGCAAGACCGTGGCCTACAGCCTGGCCGCGATCCCGACCGCCAAGGCCGCCGGCAAGCGCCTGGTGATCGCCACCGCCACCGTCGCCCTGCAGGAGCAGATCGTCTACAAGGACCTGCCCGACCTGATGCGCAACAGCGGGCTGAACTTCACCTTCTCCCTGGCCAAGGGCCGTGGCCGCTACATGTGCCTGTCCAAGCTCGACATGCTGTTGCAGGAAGGCCACGCGCAAACCGCCACCGCCCAGCTGTTCGAAGAGGAGGGCTTCAAGATCGAGGTCGACGAGGCCAGTCAGAAGCTGTTCACCAGCATGATCGAGAAGCTCGCCGGCAATAAATGGGACGGTGACCGCGACAGCTGGCCCACCGCCCTGGAGGACTCTGACTGGGCGCGCCTGACCACCGATCACAGCCAGTGCACCAACCGCCATTGCCCGAACTTCGGCCAGTGCGCCTTCTACAAGGCCCGCGAAGGCATGGGCAAGGTCGACGTGATCGTTACCAACCACGACATGGTCCTGGCCGACCTGGCCCTGGGCGGCGGCGCGGTGTTGCCGGACCCGCGCGACACCCTCTATGTGTTCGACGAAGGCCACCACCTGCCGGACAAGGCCATTGGCCACTTCGCCCATTACACTCGCCTGCGCTCCACCGCCGACTGGCTGGAGCAGACCGCCAAGAACCTCACCAAACTGCTGGCCCAGCACCCGTTGCCGGGCGACCTGGGCAAGCTGATCGAACAGGTGCCTGAGCTGGCGCGGGAGATCAAGACCCAGCAGCAGTTCATGTTCACCGCCTGCGAACAACTGGCCGACTTCAAGACCGGCGAAGACATGGAAGGCCGCGAGCGGCCGCGCCATCGTTTTGTCGGCGGGCTGATCCCCGACCATATGCGCGAAATGGGCATCGAGCTGAAAAAAGGCTTCTCGCGCCTGACCGACCTGTTCACCCGCCTGACCGACCTGCTCAAGGAAGGCATGGATGGCGAGGTCAATATCGGCATCGCCAGCAACCAGGCCGAAGAGTGGTACCCGCTGTTCGGCAGCCTGCTGTCCCGCGCTTCGGGCAACTGGGAGCTGTGGACCGCCTTCACCACCGAAGACCCGGAAGACAATCCGCCGATGGCACGCTGGCTGACCCTGGCGGAAAGCGGCTCGCTGTTCGACATCGAGGTCAACGCCAGCCCGATCCTCGCCGCGGAAATGCTCCGTCGCAACCTGTGGAACGTGGCCTATGGCGCGCTCGTGACCTCCGCCACCCTGACTGCCCTGGGCTCCTTCGATCGTTTCCGCATGCGTGCCGGGCTGCCGAAAAAGGCCGTGACGGCGGTGGTGCCCAGCCCGTTCCATCACGCCGACGCCGGGGTGCTGCGCGTCCCCGACCTGCGCGCCGACCCACGGGATGCGCCGGCCCACACCGCGGCGATCATTCGCGACCTGCCGGAGCTGGTGGAAGGCTCGCGGGGCACCCTGGTGCTGTTCTCGTCGCGCAAGCAGATGCAAGACGTGTTCGACGGCCTCGACCGCGACTGGCGCAAGCAGGTGTTCATTCAAGGCAACCTGTCGAAACAGGAAACTTTGAACAAGCACAAGGCGCGGGTCGATGGCGGCGATTCCAGCGTGCTGTTCGGCCTGGCCAGCTTTGCCGAGGGTGTGGACCTGCCCGGCGCTTACTGCGAGCACGTGGTGATCGCCAAGATCCCGTTCTCGGTGCCGGACGATCCGGTGGAGGCCGCGCTGGCCGAGTGGATCGAAGCCAGGGGCGGCAATCCGTTCATGGAGATCTCGGTGCCGGACGCCTCGCTCAAGCTGGTCCAGGCCTGCGGTCGCCTGCTGCGTACCGAACAGGACCGCGGCACCATCACCCTGCTGGACCGGCGCCTGGTCACCCAGCGTTATGGCAAGGCTATTCTCAATGCGTTGCCGCCGTTCCGCCGGGAAATTTCCTGAGCGCGGCCGGCCTGTGGGCCGGTCGCGTTGTCTATTGCATATCCCTCTGATTGCACACAGGCCGCTCATCGGCCGTTAAGGAGCACCAGGTCCCTATGATTCGCCGTTCGTTACCCGCTGTCTTTGCTCTGCTGTTCGCCACGCCGCTGCTCGCCGCGCCCGCGGGGCAACAGACGCTGTTCAACTTTGTCCGGCCTGCCGATGTGGTGCAGGTGGCGACAGTGGATACCAGCCTGCCGCAAGCCAACGCGGAGCAGACAGCCGAGGGCGAAGTGCTGCGCCGGGTGACCTTCAATCCGGCGATTCAACCCAGCCTGCGCCTGACCCCGCAGACCGGTGCCTGGGACTGGTCGCAGTCCGGGGTCATGAGCCTGCGGATCCAGAGCGCGATGAACTGGGCCCTGACCCTGTACGTGAAGATCCAGAGCAATGACGGCAAGACCCTGGTCAGTCGCATCGACCTGCCGGCCGGCCCGGCGCAGACCCTGCTGGTGCCGCTGGTTGCCAGTTCGCCGCTGAGCCAGGGCATGAAGGCCGGTCCGCCGATGCCGATGACCTTCGAAGGCCAGCGCGTACTGCTGGCCAGCAGCAAAGGCGAGCTGGACCGCAGCCAGGTGGTCTCGGTGACCTTGTCCATGGATCAACCGAAAGTCGCCCAGAGCATCCTGCTCGAACGTTTCGGCGTGCAGGACGGCGAGGCGGTGGCCAAGGCGGCCTACGGTGGTCTGGTGGATGCCTATGGCCAGTCGACCCGGGCCAAGTGGCCGGAAAAGATCGCCAGCGACGAGCAGCTCAAGGCCGCCGCGAGCAAGGAACAACAGCAACTGAAAACCTGGCTGGCCGAACGTGAGCGCACCTCCCTGGACACCTTCGGTGGCTGGAGCAACGGACCGGCCTTCAAGGCCAGTGGTTTCTTCCGTACCGAGAAGCGCGATGGCCGCTGGTATCTGGTGACGCCCCAGGGGCATCCGTTCTATTCCCTGGGGGTCAATGCGGTCGCGGCGGACAATAGCCAGACCTACGTTGCCGGTCGTGAGTGGATGTTCGCGACACTGCCCAACATCGGCGAGTCGCTGGCCGGTTATTACGGCGAAGGCGACAACCGCGGCGGCAACGGCGCCGA
This sequence comes from Pseudomonas sp. GW821-FHT09E12, assembly GCF_059416085.1. Lineage (NCBI taxonomy): Bacteria > Pseudomonadati > Pseudomonadota > Gammaproteobacteria > Pseudomonadales > Pseudomonadaceae > Pseudomonas > Pseudomonas sp. GW821-FHT09E12. The sequence goes on from NZ_JBWKOM010000003.1 coordinate 594,231, forward strand.
CCAGGGCCGTGCCTACAACGCCGGTCGCTGGTACGACTTCTATGGCGCCAACCTGCAACGCACCTACGGTGTGCCTTGCACCCCGGGCAGCGAAACCAAGGCCGGTGTGGCGGATGCCGCCAAGGCCGACGCCCAGGAGGCACAGGCCGGGCCGGGCACCGAGCCGCCAGCCGCGCCAGCTTGCCCTGCCGCAGCCCTGGACCAGAAACGCTGGGCCAGCCACACCCTGGATCGCCTGCAAGCCTGGGGTTTCAACACCATCGGCAACTGGAGCGCGCCGGCGCTGGGCCTGAACGATCGCGTGCCCTACACCTTGCCGCTGTCGATCGTCGGCGACTATGCAAGCATCAGCACCGGCACCGACTGGTGGGGCGGCATGCCCGATCCGTTCGATCCGCGTTTCGCCATGGCCACCGAGCGCGCCGTGGCCATTGCCGCCCGCGATCACCGCGACGATCCCTGGCTGATCGGCTACTTCGCCGACAACGAACTGGCCTGGGCCGGCCCCGGCGACGACCCCAAGTCGCGTTATGCCCTGGCATACGGCACGTTGCGCATGACCACCGACGTGCCGGCCAAGCGTGCGTTCCTCAAGCAACTGCGCGACAAGTACCGTAACCAGGAGGGCCTGTCGAAGGCCTGGGGCGTCAACTTGACCGCCTGGGAGCTGATGGAAGACCCGGGGTTCGAGCCGCCTTTGCCTAGCCCGGAGCATCCGGAGATCGAAGCCGACTTCAAATACTTCCAGAAGGTCTTTGCCGACACCTACTTCAAGACCATTTCCGATTCGCTGAAGTGGCACGCGCCGAACCACCTGTTGCTGGGTGGACGCTTCGCCATCAGCACCCCCGAGGCTGTGGCGTCCTGCGCCCAGTATTGCGATGTGTTGAGTTTCAACATGTACACCCTCAAACCACAGGACGGTTACGACTTTGCCCGGCTGAACACGCTGGACAAGCCGGTCCTGATCACCGAGTTCAACTTCGGCTCCCGGGATCGCGGCCCATTCTGGGGTGGTGTGACCGAGCTGGTGCGGGAGGAGGATCGCGGCCCGGCCTATACCCAATTCCTCAAGCAGGCGTTGAACGAGCCGTCGATTGTCGGCGTGCACTGGTTCCAGTACCTCGATCAACCGGTCACCGGCCGTCTGCTGGACGGCGAGAACGGCCATTTCGGCCTGGTGGGCATCACCGATGTGCCATTCCAGGGTTTTGTCGACAGCGTGCGCAAGAGCAACCTGCAGGCCCTTGAGCAGTTGGGCAAGGAAGCCGGGAAGGCCAAGGCAGAGGCCGACAAGACCGCTGGTCATGCCGATGGTGGCAAGCCGGGCCATGATGGCAAGGGCGCAGGGCAGGGCGGCGGCCATGCGGGTGGTCATTCGGCGAATGGCCATTGATCGCTGAGCCAGGCCTTTAGGGTACGGCTTCCCTCGCGCGGGCCGGTCCGCCTCTGCAGTCACTCGTAGGGGCTGGCCGGCCCGCGCTGCGTTCAATGTCCGTCGATTTTCTGAACAATTCTTCCGGTGGATCGCCACCGGGCTCGCTTCTGTTCCCAAAACCCTCAAGGGCTGGAACAATGCGCACCACTTTGTAGAGCATGGTCTGGGGGAGTCACGGGTGCAGATTCAGGGTCATTACGAGCTTAAATTCGAGGCGGTGCGCGAAGCCTTCGCGGCACTCTTCGAGGATCCCCAGGAGCGCGGCGCGGCGTTGTGCATTCAGATCGGCGGGGAAACCGTGCTCGACCTCTGGGCCGGCACCGCCGACAAGGACGGCAGCGAGGCCTGGCACAGCGATACCATCGCCAACCTGTTTTCCTGCACCAAGACCTTTACTGCGGTCACCGCCCTGCAACTGGTGGCCGAAGGCAAGTTGCAGCTGGACGCGCCAGTTGCCCGGTATTGGCCTGAGTTCGCCGCGGCCGGCAAGGAAGCGATCACCCTGCGGCAGTTGCTCTGCCATCAGGCCGGGCTGCCGGCCTTGCGTGAGCTGCTGGCGCCGGAGGCGCTCTACGACTGGCAAACCATGGTCGATGCCCTCGCGGCGGAGGCTCCTTGGTGGACACCGGGTGAAGGTCATGGTTATGCGGCCATTACCTACGGCTGGCTGGTGGGTGAGCTGCTGCGTCGGGCTGACGGGCGCGGTCCCGGCGAGTCCATCGTGGCACGGGTCGCTAGGCCGCTGGGGCTGGACTTCCATGTCGGCCTGGCGGACGAGGAGTTTTACCGCGTGGCGCACATCGCCCGGGGCAAGGGCAATGTCGGCGATGCGGCCGCGCAGCGCCTGCTGCAAGTGACCATGCGCGAACCCACGGCCATGACCACCCGGGCGTTCACCAACCCGCCGTCGATCATGACCAGTACCAACAAGCCGGAATGGCGGCGCATGCAACAGCCAGCGGCCAATGGCCATGGCAATGCCCGCAGCCTGGCCGGGTTCTACAGCGGTCTGCTCGATGGCAGCCTGCTGGAAGCGGACATGCTCGAAGAGCTGACGCGCGAACACAGCGTCGGCATGGACAAGACCCTGTTGACCCAGACCCGTTTCGGCCTGGGTTGCATGCTTGACCAGCCGCAGGTGGCCAACGCGACCTTCGGTCTCGGCCCACGCGCCTTCGGCCATCCGGGAGCGGGTGGCTCCATCGGTTTTGCCGATCCTGAGTACGATGTGGCCTTCGGTTTTGTCACCAATACCCTGGGGCCATACGTGCTGATGGATCCAAGAGCGCAGAAGTTGGTGAGGGTTCTGTCGGATTGTCTGTAAAAAAGTTGCTGTCAGGATTTTTTTTGCCTAAACATGAGTAAAGGCATCAGAAAGGAACCCTGTGGCTTTTATACTTTCAAAGCGTCTGTTTGTACGGTTCGTAGAGACCGTAATTTTTGATCTCATTTTGTGGATATCCCATGTCGTCGAACAAGTCTTTAGCCTTGGCTCTTTGCCTCACTGTCACCGGTTGTGCACAAACTCCACAAAATGACGCAGAAGGAGGGCACTGGTGGTCTTTCGGTTCCGATAAGGCCGCCAGCAAGGAAGCGGTGCAACCGGTAGCAAAAGCAGCTGCCAACGAGGTTTCCGCGGCCAAGTCCGCCGCCACATCCACCGCCAAGTCCGCGACCGCTCCTGCAGCGGCCAAGGTCGAAAACGCAACCGCTTCCGCCGCTGCTCCGGCCGCCAAGGCCGAGACCAGCAACTGGTGGTGGCCGTTCCCTTCCAAGGACACGAGCAAAGACGCAGTCAAAGAGCCAGTAGCCGACGCCAAGGCCAAGGCGGACGCCGCGACCGCGACTCCGAAGGTCGCCAAGACCGAGACCGGCAACTGGTGGTGGCCTTTCAATCAGCAGCCCACGTCTCCGACCAAGGCAGATGTTAAAGACATCCCGATGCCGGATCCAAAAATCACTCAGGCCTGGCTGGACGACTACGAGCCGCGCCTGCGTGAAGCCATCAAGGACAGCCGCCTGCAACTGGAGCGTCGCGAGAACACCCTGGTGGTGACCGCCCCGGTCGACGGCTCGTTCAACCCGGATCGCCCGGCCATGTTGCTGCCGGTCACCCTGAGCCCGTTCACCCGCGTGGCCAAGGCCGTGGGTACCGACGCCAAGACTTCCGTGCTGGTACTGGGCCATGCCGACACCACCGGTGCCGCGGCGGCCAACCAGAAGCTGAGCCGTGACCGTGCGCAGTCCGTCGCCGCGATTTTCAGCCTCACTGGCCTGAAGCGCGATCGCCTGATGCTGCGTGGCATGGGTTCGGTGATGCCTCGTGCGGCCAACGACAGCGCCGAAGGGCGTGCGCTGAACCGTCGGGTGGAAATCATCGTCACCCAGCGCAGCACCATGCTGGCCCTGCTGAGCAAGTACAACCAGCCGATTCCATCCGAGGCTGAACTGGTTGCCGTGCAGGATGTTAAACCAGTCGTTCCTGCTGCTTCCTCGAAGAAAGCCGTCGCCGCGAAGAAAGCCGCTCCGGCGAAAAAAGCCCCAGCCAAGAAGCCTGTGGCGAAGAAAGAAACCGCCAAGAAAACCACCACTGCCAAGGCTCCAGCCAAGGCAGCGACCGAACAGGCGAAGAACTGATTCATCAGGCATCGGGCAAAAGGAACCTGCAATGACCCAGGGACTGGCGGACATGCGCCGCGACTACACCCGTGACGGACTGACCGAAGCCCAGGCTCCGGTCGAGCCCTTCACGCTGTTTCACCGGTGGTTCGCGGAGGCGGTGAAAACCGAGCAGCCGCCGGTCGAGGCCAATGCCATGACCCTGGCGACCGTTGACGAAGAGGGGCGCCCCCATTGCCGCATCCTGCTGCTCAAGGGGCTGGATGCGCAGGGGTTCACCTTTTTCACCAACTACGACAGCGCCAAGGGGCAGCAACTGGCCGCACGGCCTTTTGCCGCCATGACCTTCTTCTGGCCGGCCCTGGAGCGTCAGGTGCGTATCGAAGGGCGGGTGGTCAAGGTCACCGCCGAGGAGTCCGATGCCTACTTCCAGGTCCGCCCGCTGGGCAGCCGCCTGGGCGCCTGGGCATCGCCGCAGAGCCAGGTGATCGCCGATCGCCAGGAGCTGGAAGCCTTGCTCAAGAACACCGAGGAGCGCTTCAGCGATACCCAGCCCCATTGCCCCGAGCACTGGGGTGGTTATCGCCTGTTACCGGAGCGCATCGAGTTCTGGCAAGGGCGCGCGAGCCGTTTGCACGATCGCTTGAACTACCGCCTGCAAGGTGCCGACTGGGTGCGTGAGCGCCTGGCCCCCTGAACCAGGAATCAGGTCATTCGCCGGGATAACCGGCCGCGGCGGCTTCTAGCCACTGTGGCAGGTCCCGGCGTTTTACTTTCTGGCGATGAGCATTCGCCAGCTGTTGCAGCATGAAGGATTTCTTCTTCTCGTCCCCGCCGGCCAGCGACAGCGCCAGGTCCCGGTCCATCCAGCGCTTGATCCGTACATACAGCCACCAATGGAAGTACAGACCGGCAACGGTGGTCACGACGATGATGAAGTAATCCATGGAAAATCCTTTGGCCGGTGGCGCAACTCGGGAAATAAGCGCTACCGTGTGAAGAGTTTTTATATACAAGCAGTCTGTACTGCTGCTGAATGGAACACATTTTATCCGGGCGACGCCGTGACAGGCGTCAAGCTGCGGAGTTTAATGATTATCTGTCCTTTGGAGTTGATCCTATGCGTAAGTCTGTTTTGCTGGTTGCTTCCTTTTCCACGATGGCCATGTTGCTCACCGGTTGCCAATCCAATCTGTCCGGTGACTCTTACTCCCGTGACGAGGCGCGTCGCGTACAGACCGTTCGCATGGGCACCATCGAATCCCTGCGCCCGGTGAAAATCGAAGGCACCAAGACCCCGATCGGTGGCCTCGCTGGCGCAGCGGTCGGCGGCGTTGGCGGCAGCGCCATCGGCGGTGGCAAAGGCAGCATCGTGGCGGCGGTCATCGGTGCGGTGGCGGGCGGCCTGATCGGTTCCGCCACCGAGGAAGGCCTGACCCGTACCCAGGGCGTGGAAATCACCGTGCGTGAAGACGACGGCAGCATGCGTGCCTATGTACAACAAGTTGAGCAAAACGAAGTGTTCCGCGTTGGCGAGCGCGTACGCATCATGAGCGTCAACGGCACCAGCCGTGTTGCGCACTAAGCGTTAACCGCGACAAAACAAAACCCCGGCCAGGCAACTGGTCGGGGTTTTGTGTTTTCAGCCCTGGCAACGCCGGCGGTTATGCCGGCAGTTGTGGGCTCTTGCGGCTGGCCGCGGCCGTCACCGCGTAGCCGATCAGGGCGGCGAAGAGCGAGCCGGTGAGGATGCCCATGCGGTCCATGCCGGCGTATTCGCTGCTGCCGGGCACAAAGGCCAGGGAACCCACGAACAGGCTCATGGTGAAGCCGATTCCGCAGAGGATCGCCACGCCCAGCACCTGGCCCCAGTTGGCGCCGCCGGGAAGGGCGGCCAGCCCCATCTTCACCGCCAGCCAGGTCAGGCCGAACACGCCGACGGTCTTGCCCAGCAGCAGGCCGATGGCGATGCCCATGGGCACATAGTGGGTGAAGTTTTCCACGGTGATGCCCTGCAGCGACAGGCCGGCATTGGCGAAGGCGAACAGCGGCAGGATGCCGTAGGCGACCCACGGATGCAGCGCATGTTCCAGGCTCAGCAGCGGCGAAGGCTCGGCATTGCGAGTGCGCAGCGGGATGCAGAACGCCAGAGTCACGCCGGCCAGGGTCGCGTGGACGCCACTCTTGAGCACGCAGACCCAGAGGATCAGGCCGATGATCATGTACGGCCCGAGCTTGACCACCCCCAGGCGGTTCATCGCCACCAGCGCCACCAGGCAGGCAGCCGCGAGTATCAGCGACAGGGTCGACAGGGCGCCGGAGTAGAAAATCGCGATGACGATGATGGCCCCCAGGTCATCGATGATCGCCAGCGTCATCAGGAACAGCTTCAGCGACACCGGAACCCGCTTGCCCAGCAGGGCCAGCACGCCGAGGGCGAAGGCGATGTCGGTGGCCATGGGGATCGCCCAGCCGCTGAGCGCCGGCGGGTTGTCCTTGTTGAGGAACCAGTAGATCAGCGCCGGCACCACCATGCCGCCGATGGCGGCGGCGCCCGGCAGGACGATCTGCGAAGGCTTGGACAGGTGGCCGTCGAGGAGCTCGCGCTTGACCTCCAGGCCGATCAGCAGGAAGAACATGGCCATCAGGCCGTCGTTGATCCACAGCAGCAAGGGCTTGGCGATTTTCAGGGCGCCGATCTGGGCGACCACGGGAGTGTCCAGCAGGCCGTTGTACAGCCAGGACAGTGGTGAGTTGTTGATGATCAGGGCAAGCACGGCAGCGGCAATCAATAACAGACCGCTGGCAGCTTCCAACTGAAAGAAACGTGTGAAAGTGCTACGCAGAGGCAAGGTCGCTCTCCATCAGAAAACTAAAAAGGTGGCACACCCTAACCCGTACTGTTAGTTGTTAAAACAAAAGTTATATTCTTTTTTGTTATATGCAGCGCGGCAGCGGCCTGCTGGAAAACCAGCCTAGCAGTTGTGTTTCCAATTGATTCAAAACTGTACCTGTGAGAGACCGGGGATGTTTCCTAACATGTCCGGCCCCAGCCCGACGGGCCGGGGACTTTTGCCTGTTGCAGCGCCCGATTTTCCTTGTGCCTGGATCGCCTATGCTGGGTGCACTTCATCTTTCTGCGTCCTGTGTGGCGTTCGAGCCAACGAGAAAACATCATGAGTGACAACCGTCAGTGGGCCCGCGAGGCCATCCGGATCATCGAAGCCGACTTCCAGCGCAGCGCCGACACCCACCTGATCCCCTTGCCCCTGCCGGGCCTGCCGGGCCTGCCGGGCATCGAGCTGTATTTCAAGGACGAGTCCAGCCATCCCACCGGCAGCCTCAAGCATCGCCTGGCGCGTTCGTTGTTCCTCTATGCGCTGTGTAACGGCTGGCTCAAGCCCGGGGCGCCGGTGATCGAGGCGTCCAGTGGTTCGACGGCGATTTCCGAGGCCTATTTCGCGCGCCTGCTGGGCTTGCCGTTCATTGCGGTGATGCCGGCCACCACGTCCCAGGAAAAGATCGCGCAGATCGCCTTCTACGGCGGCAAGAGCCACCTGGTGCAGGACCCGACGCAGATCTACGCCGAGTCGGAGCGCCTGGCCCGGGAGGGCGGCGGGCATTTCATGGACCAGTTCACCTACGCCGAGCGCGCCACCGACTGGCGGGCGAACAACAACATCGCCGAGTCGATCTTCCAGCAGCTGCGCTTCGAGCGTTACCCGGAGCCCAAATGGCTGATCTCCAGCCCGGGCACCGGCGGCACCACCGCCACCCTGGGGCGTTATGTGCGGTATCGCCAGCATTGCACCCGGGTGCTGTGCGCCGACGCCGAGCGTTCGGTGTTCTTCGATTACTACCAGAGCGGTGATGCCAGCCTGCGCCTGGATTGCGGTTCGCGCATCGAAGGGATCGGCCGGCCACGGGTCGAGGCGTCGTTCCTGCCCAAGGTGATCGATGCGATGGTCAAGGTGCCGGATGCCCTGTCGCTGGCGGCCATGCATTACCTGGCGCAGCGCCTGGGGCGGCGGGTGGGCGGTTCCAGCGGTACCAACCTGATCGGCGCGCTGATGGCGGCGCAGCAGATGAAACAGGCCGGGGAGAGTGGCTCGATCGTCGCCATCCTGTGTGACGGTGGCGAGCGTTATGCGACCACCTATTACGATCAGGACTGGCTGGCCGCTCAGGGCTACGAATTGAGTGAGTTGATCGAGAGCGTGGCGGCGAGTGTGGAACGTGGCGAGGCGTTGCCGGCCAGCGTATTGCGCGCCGGTATCTGAGGCTGCAAGCCCGCTCCTTGGGGAGCGAGCCTGCCTGTGAAAAGGCCCCTGTAAAGGGGCCTTTTTTTACGCCTCGATCCCGAGGATATTGCGCGCCACCGCTTCGGCGATGCGGATCCCGTCGACACCGGCCGACAGAATGCCGCCGGCATAACCTGCGCCTTCACCGGCCGGGTACAGGCCTTTCACGTTCAGGCTCTGCATCGATTCGTCGCGGGTAATGCGCAGCGGCGACGAGGTGCGGGTCTCGATCCCGGTCAGCACCGCGTCGTGCAGGGAGTAACCCTTGATCTGCCGCTCGAAGGCCGGCAGCGCTTCGCGGATCGCCTCGATGGCGAAGTCCGGCAGGGCCAGGGCCAGGTCACCCAGGGCGACGCCCGGCTTGTAGGACGGCTCGACGCTGCCCAGGGCGGTGGACGGCTTGCCGGCAATGAAGTCGCCGACCAGTTGCGCCGGGGCTTCGTAGTTGCTGCCACCGAGCACGAAGGCGTGGGATTCCAGGCGTTCCTGCAGCTCGATACCGGCCAGCGGGCCGCCCGGGTAGTCCACTTCCGGGGTGATGCCGACCACGATGCCGGAGTTGGCGTTGCGCTCGTTGCGCGAGTACTGGCTCATGCCGTTGGTGACCACGCGGTTTGGCTCGGAGGTCGCCGCCACCACGGTGCCGCCCGGGCACATGCAGAAGCTGTAGACCGAACGGCCGTTCTTCGCGTGGTGCACCAGTTTGTAGTCGGCGGCGCCGAGCTTCGGGTGACCGGCGTACTTGCCCAGGCGTGCGCTGTCGATCAACGACTGCGGGTGTTCGATGCGGAAACCCACGGAGAACGGCTTGGCCTCCATGTACACGCCACGGCCGTGGAGCATGCGGAAGGTGTCGCGGGCGCTGTGGCCGAGGGCCAGGATCACGTGTTTCGAGTGAATCTGTTCGCCGCTGTTGAGCTCGACGCCGACCAGCTGGCCGTCTTCGATCAGCACGTCGGTCACCCGTTGCTCGAAGCGCACTTCACCGCCCAGGGCGATGATCTGCTGGCGCATGTTCTCGACCACGCCGGTCAGGCGGAAGGTGCCGATGTGCGGCTTGCTGACGTAGAGGATCTCTTCCGGCGCGCCGGCCTTGACGAACTCGTGCAGGACCTTGCGGCCGTGGTGTTTCGGGTCCTTGATCTGGCTGTACAGCTTGCCGTCGGAGAAGGTCCCCGCGCCGCCTTCGCCGAATTGCACGTTGGATTCCGGGTTGAGCACACTTTTGCGCCACAGGCCCCAGGTGTCCTTGGTGCGCTGGCGCACTTCCTTGCCACGCTCGAGGATGATCGGCTTGAAGCCCATCTGCGCCAGCAGCAGGCCGGCGAAAATCCCGCAGGGGCCGAAACCCACCACGATCGGGCGCTGTTCCAGGTCGGCGGGCGCCTGGCCGACGACTTTATAGCTGACATCCGGCGCCGGGTTGACGTTACGGTCGTCGGCGAACTTGTGCAGCAGCCTGGCCTCGTCGCGCACGTTCAGATCGAGGGTGTAGATGAAGCACAGCTCGGACGACTTCTTGCGCGCGTCGTAGCTGCGCTTGAACAGGGTGAAGTCGAGCAGGTCCTCGCTGGCGATGCCCAGGCGCTGCAGGATGGCAGGGCGCAGGTCTTCATCGGGATGGTCGATCGGCAGCTTGAGTTCGGTGATTCGTAACATGACAGGGTCCGGTTCGCGGGACGCACCAATGCGTCAGGGCGGTTTTACAAACCGGCGATTATAAGCCGCAAAGCCCGGACCCCGTGAGGTTAAAACGGTTGCCCGTCGCCTCAGTCGCTGCGCGAGCCGCCGAAATAGGCGCAACCGCGCTGGACCTGGCCATCGACCCGCAGTTCCGCCGTCAGGTGCTGCACGCTGCCGGTCTTGCTGTCCACGCAGCGCTGCGGCGCGACCCAGAGTTCGACGTGGCGGTTGTTGGCTTCGCTGCTGAGGTTGAAACGGCCGTCGCCCAGTTGCTCTTCCAGGTAGGGTAGCGCCAGCGCCGGTTGGCCGGCGCGTTCGATGCGCATGCCCTTGGCGCTGACGTCGACGTTCCAGTCCGGGGCCTTGCCACTGGCCCGCAGGATCAGGCGCGGGAAGTCGGGATCGCTGCAGGCGTCGTTCGAGCGTTCGACGCGGTACAGCTGGCTCAGCGCCACTTCACTGTCGGCGCCGCCGGACTTGCTCGGGGAGAAATGCCCGCGCAGGTCGGCGAACAGCGTGCCCTGCTGGTCGGCCAGGCTGGCGGCTTCCTGGAGGATGCTGGTACCGCCGTTGTCCTTGACCACATAACGCTGCTCGCCGACGCAGGGCTTGAACAGCAACTGGCCGTCGGCGGCGGTCAGTGTGCCCTGCATGCGGGTCTGGCCGGCCTGGGACTGCGTCCGGGACTGGCCATCGAACACCGACAGCATCTGGCAACCGGCAAACAGGGGGAGCAGGGCAATACAAACAAGGGAACGGGCGGCACGCATCGTCGGGTCTCCAATCAAGTGCCGCCACGTTACGCAGCCTGACCGTTCATCACAACCCTGGATCCACTCCTGTCTCTGTAGGAGCCAGGCTTGCCGGCGATCCAGGCGCTGCGGCATGCCGGGTGCAATGTTATCGCGAGCAAGCTTCGCTCCTGCAGAGGTGTGGGTCAGCCGACGATATAGGTCTGGCCAGTCTGCAGGCCTTCCACGCTCTTGGCGTAGGCCAGCGCCACATCGGCGCCGGGAACCGGTTTGTAGCCACGGAAGTACGGGGCGTAGCTGTCCATGGCTTCTTCCAGCACGGTCGGGCTCACCGAGTTCACCCGCAGGCCGCGTGGCAGTTCGATGGCGGCGGCGCGGACGAAGCCGTCGATGGCGCCGTTGACCAGGGCCGCCGAGGCGCCACTGCGGATCGGGTCGCGGTTGAGGATGCCGGAGGTGAAGGTGAACGAGGCGCCGTCGTTGGCGAACTCGCGGCCGATCAGCAGCAGGTTGACCTGGCCCATCAGCTTGTCCTGCAGGCCCAGGGCGAAGTGCTGGGCGCTCATCTCGCCCAGCGGCGCGAAGGTGACATTGCCCGCGGCGCAGATCAGTGCGTCGAATGTGCCGGTTTGCTCGAAGAGTGCGCGGATCGAGGCGCTGTCGCTGATATCCACCTGGAAATCACCGCTGTTGCGGCCGATGCGGATGATTTCATGGCGTTGCGACAGCTCTTTGTCGACGGCCGAACCAATGGTGCCGTTGGCGCCGATCAGAAGAATTTTCATGGGGTTGTTCCTCGCGTGGGTTGAACGAGGTTGCAGTCTAGTGCTGGTTTTTCTTGTTGATTAGCGCGCTAATGGGCAACCTTTGATTTTCAAATGGAAACAATCCATGAGCGAGATGGATGACTTGGCGGCGTTCGCTGTGCTGATCGAGGCCGGCAGTTTCACCCTGGCCGCCCAGCAACTGGGGTGCAGCAAGGGGCAATTGTCCAAGCGCATCAGCGCCCTGGAGACGCAGTTCGCGGTGGTGCTGTTGCAGCGCACCACACGGCGCTTGAGCCTGACCGCGGCGGGCGCCGCCTTGTTGCCCCAGGCCCAGGCGCTGCTGGTTCAGGTCGAGCGGGCGCGCCAGGCGCTGGCGCGGCTCAAGGACGACATGGCCGGGCCGGTGCGGCTGACGGTGCCGGTGTCCCAGGGCGAGACCTTCTTCGAAGGCCTGCTGCTGGAGTTTTCCCGGCAGTACCCCGAGGTGCAGATCGAGCTGGAGCTGAACAACAACTACCGCGATCTGTCCCGGGACGGTTTCGACCTGGCGATCCGTTCGGAAGTGGCCAATGACCAACGACTGGTGGCCAGGCCGCTGCTGGCCTGGCACGAGATGACCTGCGCCAGCCCGGTTTACCTGGAACAGTATGGCGAGCCACAGGCGCCCAGGGACCTGGCCGAGCATCGCTGCCTGCTCAACAGCCATTACAGCGGCCGTGAGGAGTGGCTCTATCACCAGCAGCACGAACTGTTTCGGGTACGGGTTTCGGGACCTTTCGCCAGCAATCACTACAACCTGCTGAAAAAGGCCGCGCTGGTGGGGGCGGGGATCGCCCGACTACCGTCCTACCTGCTGCAGGCGGAACTGGCCGACGGGCGTTTGCGCGGGCTGCTGCGCGATTACCAGACCCGCAGCATGCCGATGTACCTGGTGCATCCGTATCAGGGCGGGTTGCCCAGGCGTACCCAGGTCTTGGCCGATTACCTGATCGGCTGGTTCAAACGCAGCGGCGAAGCGCTGGATCGCCTGTAACCGTCAACCTCCCCGCCACACTGCTTCTGTAGGAGCGAAGCTTGCTCGCGATGGCGCCGCCGCGGACTGTCTGAAAAACCGCGTTATCGTTCATCGCGCGCAAGCTGCGCTCCTACAGGATCGGGGAGCGTCTAGCGATAGCGGCGGGCGATCAGGTGGTCGATGGACAACTTGCCGGGGCCGCGGGCCATCAGGTACAGCAGCACCGCCGCCCAGGTGCCGTGGGTCGGGTAGGCGTCGGGGTAGACGAACAGCTGGATGGTCAGGGTCATGCCCAGCAGCGCCAGGGCCGAGAAGCGCGTGGCGAAACCGACCAGGAGCAGCAGCGGGAACAGATGCTCGGCGAATGCCGCCAGGTGCGCGGCCAGTTCGGGGGAGAGCAGCGGTACCTGATACTCGCTCTGGAACAGCGGAATGGTCGAGTCGGCCAGGCGCGGCATGCCGAACTCGAACGTCCCGGAGAACAGGTCGATGGCCAGGCCCTCGATTTTGGTCTGGCCGGACTTCCAGAACACCGCGGCAATGGAGAAGCGCGCGATAAAGGCGATCAGGCTGTGGGGAATACGCTCCAGCAGCTGGATGAGCCGGTTCACCCCATGGGTGAGCGGGTGGTGATTGGTGCAGTGGGTGTGCATGTTCAGACCTCGGAATGGGGGGACAGGCGAGTGATGGCGCCGCGACCGATCAGCAGCGCCAGGGCTTGGCTCGGCTCGAACGCCGGATCGACAGCCAAGGCATTGGCCGCTGCGGCTTGCAGTGGCTGCGAGTGGCGCAGGGCGTGGATGAAGCAGGCGACCCCGGCGTCGATGGCGAACACCTCGACCTCCAGCTCATGACGCAGTACCAGGGCGCTTTGTCCTTGGCACAGGTCGATGCTCTTTAGGTCGACGCCTTGCCAGTCGCCATCGCCCTGGTGGGCGGCCCATACATCGACCACCGGATAGGGCGAGTTCAGCAGGCCGAGCGAGGGATGCAGTTCCAGGCGCAATTGCCCCAGCGTTTGCGGCTCGGCCATGGCCGTTGCGAGTTGCGCCAGTGGCACCGGGCAGGCGTCGGCGGCATGGTAGGCGGTGACCCGCAGGCGCTCCAGGCGCGCGACATCGGCCAGGTAAGGCACGCCGGCGGCGGGAGGGAAACCGCCGATGAAGTCGGCGAAGTCATGGCCATAGTCGCTGAGCACGGCGCTGGTGGGCGGGAAGCGCCTGACGTAGAGCGCGGCCATGGCCCGGAAGAACTCATCGCCCACCAGTTGCGCCACCACCGGATAGGCATCGGCCAGGGCGTTGATCAACGAGCTCTGCACATTGTTGCGGTACACCGCGAAGCGGCTGGCCGGGTCGGCGCCGTTGCCGCAGTACAGGTCCGCAGGGCAGGGTTGCTCGGAGTCGAACAGGGCGCTGGCGAAGCTGGCTTGTGTGTTCACGGCAGCCTCCTGGCGCATTGCAGCAGCTCATCCGCCTGGCGTACTTCAGCGTGCAGCACGGAAAACGCCGGCACCTGGTTGTCGCGCTCGATCAGGGTCGCGGTCGCTCCGATCCGTTCCAGCAGCCGCAGGTACAGCGCCCATACGGCGTTATCGATCGGCGCGCCGTGATCGTCGATCAACAGCCGGTCGCCCAGGCTGTCGGTGTCTTCGGCAAACCCGGCCAGGTGGATCTCGCCCACCGCGTGCAGCGGCAGGGCATCGATATAGGCCAGCGGGTCGCGCCGGTGGTTGATGCACGACACGTAGACATTGTTCACGTCCAGCAACAGGCCGCAGCCGGTGCGGCGTATCACCTCGCGGATGAATTCGGCCTCGTCCATGCTCGACTGGCGAAACTCCAGGTAGGTCGCCGGGTTCTCCAGCAGCATGGGGCGGCGCAGTGTGCTCTGCACCTGGTCGATGTGTTCGCAGACGCGGTTCAGGGTCGGCCGGTCATAGGCCAGGGGCAGCAGGTCATTGAGAAACACCGGGCCATGGCTGGACCAGGCCAGGTGTTCGGAAAAGGACTGGGGTTGATACCGCTCGATCAGCGCGGCCAGGCGCTTGAGGTGCTGTTGGTCCAGCGGACCTTCGGCACCGATCGACAGGCCGACACCGTGCAGCGACAGCGGATACTGTTCGCGGATCAGCCCCAGGTAGTGATGGAACGGCCCGCCAGCGACCATGTAGTTTTCCGCATGGACTTCAAAGAAGCCGATATCGGGCTGTTCCTTCAGGACCTGGCGAAAGTGCTCGGTCTTGAGCCCCAGCCCGGCGCGTTGCGGCAGGCTGGAGACGGTCGCCTGAGTGGCGGGGTGGAGGGGGAGTGGTACGGCCATGTTCATCATCGACACTCAGGCAGGTTGCTTACGACTTGGCTTTGTAGGCTTGCAGTTGGCCGAAACCGGTAGGCGAGGTGCTGCTGGCGGTTTTCTCGCAGGTACCTTTAGGAACCAGCTTCCAGGCGTTGGCCTGGTGGTCGACCTTGGCGGTACCGGCACAAGTGGTGCCCGCGCCTGCCGCGCAATCGTTCTTGCCCTTCATGGCGACGCCAAAGCATTTCTCCATGTCGTCGGCGGCCTGGGCGGTGGTCGGCAGCGCGGCGATGCTCAAGGCAGAACCGAGGGCCAGGGCCAGGGCGGCGGCGGACAGGGTGCGAGTGGTAGCGGTCATGGTGTTTCTCCAGAAAAGGTAGTGGTGTAGGCAGGCATTCGTGCCTGCTTACCCCTCTAGAGAAAGGTCGCTGGGGTTTGTTACAGCCCAGGTGAAAAAAATCCAGTTGTAGCCGCTGCCGCAGGCTGCGATCGACGGCGAAGCCGGCGCAATCACTGGCAGCACGGTGTACCGAGCCTTCCGAGTGGTCAGCCTGTGCGGGGCGTTGCCCCGATCGCAGCCTGCGGCAGCGGCTACAGGAGGGGCGATTTCCAGGCGAAAAAAAACGGCCCCGCAGGGCCGTTCTTGTTTGCAGCAAGTGCTCAGCCGCCCAGATAGGCTTCGCGCACCTTGGGGTCGGTCAGCAGGGCTTCGCCGGTGCCTTGCATCACCACCCGGCCGTTTTCCAGTACATAGGCACGGTCGGCGATCTTCAGCGCCTGGTTGGCGTTCTGTTCCACCAGGAACACCGTCACGCCGTCACGGCGCAGCTGTTCGATGATGTCGAAGATCTGCTGGATGATGATCGGCGCCAGGCCCAGGGACGGTTCGTCGAGCAGCAACAGCTTGGGCTTGCTCATCAGCGCGCGGCCGATGGCGAGCATCTGCTGTTCGCCGCCGGACATGGTGCCGCCGCGCTGGTTGAAGCGCTCCTTGAGACGCGGGAACAGGCCCAGGACCTTGTCCATCTGCTCCTGGTAATCGCCCTTGTCGGTGAAGAACCCGCCCATGGCCAGGTTCTCCTCCACGGTCAGGCGGGCGAACACCCGACGACCTTCCGGCACCACGGCAATGCTCTTGCGCATGATCTGCGCCGAGGTTTGCCCCACCAGTTCCTCACCCAGGTAACGGATGCTGCCGCTGTGGGCCTGCGGCGAACCGCAGAGGGTCATCAGCAGGGTGGATTTGCCGGCGCCGTTGGCACCGATCAAGGTGACGATCTCGCCCTGGCGGATCTCGACGTTGACGCTGTGCAGCGCCTGGATCTTGCCGTAGAAGGTGGAAACGTTTTCGAACTGCAGCATTTACGCTTCCCCCAGGTAGGCTTTGATCACTTCAGGATTGTCGCGGATCTGTTCCGGCGTGCCGTCGGCCAGGGGTGTGCCCTGGTTGATCACGACGATGTGGTCGGAAATGCTCATGACCAGCTTCATGTCGTGTTCGATCAGCAGCACCGTGGCGTTGTGCTCTTCGCGCAACACGCCGATCAGCGCCTTGAGGTCTTCGGTTTCCCGCGGGTTGAGGCCGGCGGCCGGTTCGTCGAGCATGAGGATCCGCGGACGGGTCATCATGCAGCGGGCGATTTCCAGGCGCCGCTGCTGACCGTAGGCCAGGGTGCCGGCGGGACGGTTGGCGAACTCCTTGAGGTTGACCTTTTCCAGCCAGTACTCGGCATATTCCATGGCCTCGCGCTCGCTCTTGCGGAACGCCGGGGTCTTGAACAGGCCGGCCAGGAAGTTGGTGTTCAGGTGACGGTGCTGCGCGATCAACAGGTTCTCGACCGCGGTCATGTCCTTGAACAGCCGCACGTTCTGGAAGGTGCGCACCACACCCTTGAGGGCGATCTTGTGGCCGGGCAGGCCCTGGATCGGCTCGCCGTCGAGCAGGATGCTGCCGGCGGTGGGCTGGTAGAAACCGGTCAGGCAGTTGAACACCGTGGTCTTGCCGGCGCCGTTCGGGCCGATCATCGATACCACTTGTTTCTCTTTGACGGTCAGGGCCACGCCGTTGACTGCCAGCAGGCCGCCAAAGCGCATGCTCAGGCCCGTTACTTTGAGGATCTCACGGCTCATTTGCGCAGCTCCATGTGGGGACGTTGCATGGGCAGCAGGCCTTGAGGACGCCAGATCATCATCAGCACCATCATGGCGCCGAACATCAACATGCGGTATTCGCTGAATTCGCGCATCAGTTCAGGCAGCAGGATCATCACGGTGGCCGCCAGGACCACGCCCAACTGCGAGCCCATGCCGCCCAGCACGACGATGGCGAGGATGGTCGCGGACTCGATGAAGGTGAAGGACTCCGGTGTCACCAGACCCTGGCGCGCGGCGAAGAAGCTACCGGCGAAACCGGCGAAGCAGGCACCCAGGGTGAAGGCCGACAGCTTGATCACGGTCGGGTTCAGGCCCAGTGCGCGGCAGGCGATTTCGTCTTCACGCAGCGCTTCCCAGGCACGTCCCAGGGGCATGCGCAGCAAGCGGTTGATGACGAACAGGGCGAACAGCGCCAGCAACAGCGCGACCAGGTAGAGGAAGATCACCTTGTTGATCGAGTTGTATTCGATGCCGAAGTACTCGTGGAAGGTCTGCATGCCCTCGGCGGCCCGGCGTTCGAAGGTCAGGCCGAAGAACGTCGGTTTATCGATGTTGCTGATACCGTTCGGACCACCGGTGAGGTCGGTCAGGTTACGCAGGAACAAGCGGATGATCTCGCCGAAGCCCAGGGTCACGATCGCCAGGTAGTCACCGCGCAGGCGCAATACCGGGAAGCCCAGCAGGAAGCCGAAAGTGGCCGCCATCAGGCCGGCGATAGGCAGGCAGATCCAGAAGCTCAAGCCGTAGTAGTGCGACAGCAGCGCGTAGCTGTAGGCGCCCACGGCGTAGAAGCCGACGTACCCCAGGTCCAGCAGGCCGGCCAGGCCGACCACGATGTTCAGGCCCAGGCCGAGCATCACGTAGATCAGCACCAGGGTGGCGATGTCCACCGCGCCGCGGGAGCCGAAGAACGGCCAGACCAGCGCACCGATGATCAACGCAATGATGATCCAGCGCTGGGTGGTCGGCAGGGTCAGGAAGTTGCTGGCCTTGGCCGGGATCACCGGCATGTTGGGCGAGGACTTCCAGGCCGCGCTGATCTGCTGGTCGAACAGCACCCGTAGGAACATCAGCACCGAACACGCGGCGATGATCATCAGGGTGGTGGGGCTGGTGCCATGGACTTCCAGGTTGATGCCGACGATGGTCAGTTTCAAACCGAGTATCGGGTAGGCGACGGCCCACACCAGCAAGGCGCTGAAGAACGCCTGTCGAAGATTCCTAGTCATACTTTCTCAACCTCCGGACGGCCCAGCAGGCCGGTTGGCCGGAACAACAACACCAGAACCAGCAGGCCGAACGCCACGACGTCCTTGTACTGGTCGCCGAAGATATCGGCACCGAAGGCTTCCGCCACCCCAAGTACCAGGCCGCCCAGCATGGCGCCCGGAATGCTGCCGATGCCGCCCAGTACCGCGGCGGTGAAGGCCTTGAGACCGACCAGGAAGCCGGCGTTGGGGTTGATCACACCGTATTGCATGCTCAGCAGCACGGCCGCGATCGCCGCCAGCGCGGCACCGATCACGAAGGTCAGGGCGATGATGTTGTTGGTGTTGATACCCAGCAGGTTGGCCATCTTGATGTCCTCGGCGCAGGCACGGCAGGCGCGGCCCAGGCGGGAACGGGAGATGAACAGGGTCAGGCCGAGCATGGCGATCAGGGTCACCACGAACACCACGATTTGCATGTAGGAGATCAGCACTTCATGTGCGCCACCTGGCCCGATGGAGAAGTTGCCCGGGATCAGGTTGGGGATGGATTTGTCCTTGGAGTCTTGCGCCAGCAGAACCGTGTTCTGCAGGAAGATCGACATGCCGATGGCCGAGATCAGCGGGATCAGACGGTTGCTGCCGCGCAGGGGGCGGTAGGCGATCCGTTCGATGCTGTAGCCGTAGGCACTGGTAACGACGATGGTCGCGATGAAGGCCGCGGTCATCAAGAGCGGGACACTGTCGAGTCCCATCATGGTCAGGCCCGCGATGGCAATGAACGCCACATAGGAACCGATCATGTACACCTCGCCGTGGGCGAAGTTGATCATTCCAATGATGCCGTAAACCATCGTATAGCCGATGGCGATCAGGGCATACGTGCTGCCAACGGTGAGACCGTTAACCAGCTGTTGGAAAAAGTGATAGAGGTCAGGCATTACAGCGCTCCTAAAAACCTGATACGCATTTCACTGGTGGAGTCATTTTCCCGCCTGTGCCCCGTGGATCTGCATCCACTTCGGGTCAGGTTTTGCCAGCGAACCGCTGATGACGGTTTTGAGATTTTCAGGTGGGCGGGCTTCCGGATCACGGAAAACAGGCCCAATACGTTCGCAAAACAAAGCCCACGGCACGCCGTGGGCTTTATTGGCAGTCAGTCAGACAGGGCCTTATTGAGGCGAGACTTCGGTTTTAGGTTTGCCGAAGTGCCACTCGTAGACCACGAACTTGAAGTCTTTCAGGTCGCCCTTGGTGTCGAAGCTCAGGTCGCCGGTCGGGGTCTTGAACGTACCGGCGTGGATGGCTTCGGCCACTTTGGTGGCGTCTTCGGACTTGGCGGCCTTGATGCCTTCGGCAATCACTTGGACAGCCGAGTAGGAAGGGAACACGAACGGACCGCTCGGGTCTTCTTTCTTGGCCTTGAAGGCATCCGCCAGGGCTACGTTGGCCGGATCCTGGTCGAAGGATTTCGGCAGGGTCACCAGCAGGCCTTCGGAAGCGTCCTTGGCGATCTGCGAAATGGAGTCGTTACCCACGCCTTCCGGACCCATGAACTTGGCTTTCAGGCCTTTTTCCTGGGCTTGGCGCAGGATCAGGCCCAGCTCCGGGTGGTAGCCGCCGTAGTAGACGAAGTCGACGTTGGCTTGCTTGAGCTTGGCGATCATCGAGGAGAAGTCTTTGTCGCCGGCGTTGATGCCTTCGAACACGGCAACCTTGGTGCCTTTCTTCTCGAGGGTCTGCTTCACGGCGGTGGCGATGCCTTCACCGTACTGCTGCTTGTCGTGCAGCACGGCAACGATTTTCGGCTTCACGTGGTCGGCGATGTAGTTGCCGGCGGCAGGGCCCTGGGCGCTGTCCAGGCCGATGGTGCGGAACACCATCTTGTAACCACGGGTGGTGATGTCCGGGCTGGTGGCGGCGGGGGTGATCATGACCACGCCTTCGTCTTCGTAGATGTCCGAAGCCGGTTGAGTGGAGCTGGAGCACAGGTGACCGATCACGAACTTGACGCCGTCGTTGACGACTTTGTTGGCTACGGCGACGGCTTGTTTCGGATCGCAGGCATCATCGTATTCGACGGCCTGGAGCTGCTTGCCATCGACGCCGCCCTTGGCGTTGATTTGTTCGATGGCCATTTTGGCGCCACTGAACTGCATGTCGCCGTACTGGGCTACAGGGCCGGTCTTGGGGCCGGCGATGCCGATCTTGATGGTGTCAGCTGCGAACGAATGGCTGGCGACTCCGGCCAGAACCATAGCGGCAAACAGTTTGGAAATCTGCTTAGTAGCCTTATTCATAGTGCTCCACTCTTACTGTTGTAATTTTTATAGTCCTGGCGCCGTAGCAGCAGAACCGGGTCAGATATCTCTTGGATATCCCCGGAAAATGCCCCCGGCAACTGTACCGGTACAGTGTAGAGCGCCGATTGTTAGCCTGGGAAGCTGGCGCCAGGGGGCAAAATCAGGGGGTGTCGCTTTATTGAAAGAAAAAGACAGAATCGCGGCGGGGTTTTGACCGTATTCAGCGAGCAATCCCTGGCTCTCCTGCACTTCTCTATCGTTGACGCAATTGCAACCGGGTTTGTCTGCCAGAGCACCGACGTTATCATTGCGCCGATTTCTTTTCGGGACAGGCCCATGACTCAAGAACCTAGCACCCTCTATGCCAAGCTGCTTGGTGAAACCGCATCCATTACCTGGAAGGAGCTGGAACCGTTCTTCGCCAAGGGTGCCCTATTGTGGGTCGACGCCAGCCTGGATTTGATCGAGGCAGCCGAGGCCATGGCCGAGAACCAGGCCGAGAAAGTCTCTGCCTGGCTGGCCGCCGAGAAGGTGGGCAAGGTGTCTGCGACGCGGGCGCTGGATCTGGTGGAGCGCGATCCGCTGCTGTGGGCGGTGGTGGTTTCGCCGTGGATTCTGGTCCAGGAAAGGGCGCAGGGCGAAGACCGAGCACCAAAATAGTGCCTGGTTTTTCCGGCTGAAAGTGTGTAGCCGAGTAACCGCGATCAGGGTGCTGGCAAGTTGCCCGTGGAGAAAGGCCCCACCCATTTCAGGCTGACGGTGACGTAAGCGGAATGGGAACAGTTTGCAAGGCAGCCCGAGGGCTGCCTGATTGTTTCAGGGGATTAACATCACTTCCCTGTAAACGCCATTTCCCCTGGAGCGAAGCTTGCTCGCGATGGCGTCCAGCCTAGTCGACATCGCTTGAGCTCGATGCCGCTGATCGCGAGCAATCGAGCGTCGACCCGCTGTTCCTACAGGTGAGGGGGGCAGCTGTTAGTAAGCCGTCCTGCCCGTATGGTTGTTCAGCGAGATCACCTTGGTCTTGCCGATGCGGTGGCGGTAGATCTCGC
This sequence comes from Pseudomonas sp. GW821-FHT09E12, assembly GCF_059416085.1. Taxonomy (NCBI): domain Bacteria; kingdom Pseudomonadati; phylum Pseudomonadota; class Gammaproteobacteria; order Pseudomonadales; family Pseudomonadaceae; genus Pseudomonas; species Pseudomonas sp. GW821-FHT09E12. The sequence goes on from NZ_JBWKOM010000003.1 coordinate 615,821, forward strand.
GCAGGTACTTGATGGCTTTCTTCACGCAATCGCGGGACAGGCGGATGTCGTTGATCGAGACGAACTTGTCCTTGTCGTTGATCAGCTCGCGGTACTTCTTCTCGTACATCGGCTTGATCGCGTACCAGTTGGTATCGAGGATCTTCGCCGGGTTCTCGAACTCGTTGAGCAACTCGTCGATGCGGCTTTCATCGAATGCCTCGCTGACGATGAAGTCGAGGATCGAGTTGTCCAGGGTCTCGTCGAAGCGGTACGGGTTGCGGGCGAAGCAACGCTTGATAAAGGCCACGATCAGGGTCAGGAAGTCGTCCGACAGGCACGGGCTCTTGGCGATCAGGGTGGTCAGCGACAGGTTGGCCGAAGCGCCGATCACCAGGGCGTAACGCTTGAGGGTGGTATTGGGGAACAGGCTGTTGAGGTGGGTCTTGAGCCGGTTCAGGTCCATGTACGACAGCTTGTAGTCCTTGGGCAGGGAGACGATCGACACCACCGACGAGCAGTTCTTGAAGAAGTGCAGGTCGTGCAGCGCGGCGGCGTCGTAACCGGAAGCCTTGTATTGCTCCAGCGCCGCGCGATAACGCTTGGACTCGATCGGCAGCAGGCTGATGCCTTCGATGGCCTGGGTCACCTTGTTGAAGTGCGGCAGGTCGATGGAGCGGAAGAACAGGTCGTCGATGTTCAGGCGCTGCGGCTCTTTCTCGAACACCTTGAACTTGTCGCCGCTCGGCACCGGGGTTTCCGGAACCACGGACTCGGCATAGGCGATCGCCACCGGGCCGGCCAGGCTCATGAACAGATCGTTGGCATCCAGGCGGATGGTCTCGCCGATGTCGATGCCGGCGCGGCGGAAGTAGTTCTGGTCGTAGTCGGTGGTCACCGCCTGGGCAGTGAGGATGTTGAAGATCTGCTGGGAGATGTACTGGTTGGCGTGCTTCTCCATGGCGTTGACGTCGATGTTCTGGATGTTGCCGTCATCGCTCTCTTCGGCATAGCGCATGATGTCGTTGGAAATCAGCATCATCGCGTTCCATGGGCGGATACGCCCCATGACGCTGGCTTCGCTGCTGTCTTCGTTATCGAAGTTGTAGGAGAAGTCCCATTCTTCCGACAGGTATTTGCACAGCAAGCGTCCGGCGTTGATGTGCAACGCTTCGGACATTTCGCTGCGGTGATCGGAGATGTTCGGCAGTACGCAGATGCCACTGGTGAAGATCGGCTCGAAGACGAAGGAGTGGCCGCTCTTGCTGTCGTGCTCGTCGATCGGCTTGGTGTCGAACGTCTTGTTCATGTACGAGTACTGCTGGGCCAGGCCGAACTCCGAGGCCATGCCCGAACCGGTACCGCCGCCGGCGCTGAAGATCGAGAAGTACAGGCGCGACTGGTTGGCCTTGATGCCGCAGGAGTCGATCAGGTACGAGTGGATCATTTTCCAGTCGGGGCTGGAGAAGCGCTGCGTGTCCTTGTTGAGGATGATCTTGGCCAGGTACTGGCCGAGGATCGGCGCGTTGCCGGCGCCGCCGGCATGGACTTCCGAGAGGTCCATGATCTTCATTTTGCTGTAGTCGCGGATGAAGCCGCTTTTTTCGCCCTTGCGCGAGAAGCGGATGCGCCCGGCGATGTCCTTGTCCAGATCGCCCAGCATCACCAGCGGCTCGACCAGGAACACCGGTTTGCTGGCCTTGCTCTGGCCCAGGCGCAGGTTGTGGCGGATCCACTGGGCGGGGCTGTAGCCCTTGTCGGCATAGGCCTTGTCGTCGGTGTTGAACTCGTTGAGGTAGAACTTGCGGGCGTTGTACACCAGCTCCGCGACATCCAGGGCGATGTTCGACCCGCAGCGGCCCAGGCCGATCAGGCAGACCGAGGGAAACTCCTGCTCGCGGCGCGCCTCGAGTTCGTCTTCCAGGTGCGGCGCGCGGGGAAATACCGAGTCGCGCAGGCCGTCGAGGTTGTCGAGGATGCGGTCGGTGTTGGTTTCGGTGAAGTAGAGGTATTGCTGGGGCGCCTGTGGGCGCGAGCTGGACAATGGCTTCGAATCTGAAAAGCTCTGGCTGCCCGGGGTCAGCGTCAGTTCGGATACTGCGTTGGCAGAATTGTTTTTAGAAGTCATTGTGCGCCGTGTGTCTGGACTGGTCGGCTCGGTGACAAGATATCAAAGAGCCATCAAGTGGGATCTCGCGACTTTACAGCGCGATATTGGCCCCAGCGATAGGGATAAGTCTGATGGCCGCTAGGGGGAATCCTTTCCTAAGCTCAGATAAATCGGCCAGTTTTTGGTGATCTTTAATCAAAAGGAGGCAAGATGATGGCAACGTTACCCACCCTCGGGTTCGCCGGTATTGGCCTGATGGGCTTGCCCATGTGTCGCCGTCTGCTGGCGGCGGGTTATCCCCTGGTGGTGTGGAATCGCAACCGGGAAAAATGCGCGCCGCTGCTGGAGGCGGGCGCGCGACTGGCGCAGACCCCGGCCCGGCTATGCGAGGCAGCGGACCTGGTGCTGCTGTGCCTGGCCAATACCGAGGTGGTGCGCGAGGTGGTGTTCGGTGCCGAGGGTATCGCCCAGGGAGCCCGGGCCGGCCAACTGCTGGTGGACCTTTCCAGCCTGGAGCCGACCGCCACCCGGGAAATGGCCGCGCAACTGGCGAGCAGCACCGGCATGGGCTGGGTCGATGCCCCGGTGTCCGGCGGCACGCCCGGTGCCGAGGCCGGCAGCCTGGCAATCATGGTCGGCGGCGAGGCGGCGGATATCGAACGGGTACGCCCGGTCCTGCTCAACCTGGGGCAACGGGTGACTCATATGGGCGGCGTCGGCGCCGGCCAGGTGACCAAGGCCTGCAACCAGATGATCGTTGCCTGCAATGCCCTGGTGATCGCCGAAGTGGTGGCGCTGGCCGAGCGTTCCGGGGTCGATGCGTCACTGCTGGCCGAGGCGCTGGCCGGTGGTTTCGCCGATTCCAGGCCGTTGCAGATTCTCGCCCCGCAGATGGCCGAAAGCCGTTTCGAACCGATCAAATGGCATGTGCGCACCCTGCTCAAGGATCTGGACGGGGCGGTGAAGTTCTCCCGCGAGCAGGGCTCGGCCACGCCGATCAGCGGATTGGCTGCGCAACTGATGCGCCTGCATGGCGGCCAGGGCTATCTGGAGCAGGATCCCGCGACCCTGATTCGCCTGTATCGCGAACCGACGTCAGAGGGCTGACCGCGGCGACGGCGGGCAGCATGCGCTGCTCGATCTCGTCGATCACCCCGGGCAACTCTTCCAGGGGCAGCGCCCGGCTGAGCAGGTAACCCTGGATGAAGTCGCAGCCGTATTGGGCGAGGAACTCGTACTGCTGCAGGCTCTCGACGCCTTCGGTCACCACCTGCAGGCGCAGGGTATGGGCCATGACGATAATCGCCTGGACGATTTCCTTGTCCTGGGTCGACTGGGGCACGTCCTGGATGAACGAGCGGTCGATCTTCAGGGTGTTGAGCGGTAGCCGCTTGAGGTAGGCGAGGGACGAATAACCGGTGCCGAAGTCGTCGATCGACAGCGACACCCCAAGATTGCGGATCTGCCGCAACAGGGCCACGGTGCTGTCGATGTTGCCCATCAGGGCGTTTTCCGTGACTTCCAGTTCCAGGCGCTGGGGCGCGACACCGGCGCTGCTCAGGGTGTTGGCGATCTCCTCGGCCAACTCCTCCCGCGCCAGGTTCAGGGCCGAGCAGTTCACCGCGATTTTCAGCTCGGCAAAGCCGTGGCGGGACAGGGCGGCCAGGTCCTCGCAGGCCTTGCGCAGGACCCAGTTGTCCAGTTCGGCAATCAGCCCGTTGGCTTCGGCGATCCCGATGAAGCGATCCGGGGCCAGCAGCCCGTGCAACGGATGCCGCCAGCGCACCAGCGCTTCGAGCTTGCTGACCTTGCGGCTGCCCAGGTCGTAGATGGGTTGGTAATACAGGGTCAATCCGGCTTCGTGGCGCAGGGCGTTGCGCAATTCTTCCTCCAGTTGCAGTTCCAGGCTCGCTCGGGTCTTCAGGTTGGTGCTGAAGAAATGCAGGCTGTTGCGACCGCTGCCCTTGGATTGATAGAGCGCCAGGTCGGCATGCTTGAGCAGTTCTTCGCAGGTTGTGCCATCGTCGGGAAAGACGCTGATGCCGATACTGGTGGTCATCACCATGCGCCTTCCTGCCAGCTCGATGGGCTCTTTCATCTTGTTCATGATGCGTTGCGCCATGTACTGGGCTTCGTCGCGGTGGCTCAAGCTCATGAGGATGCAGAACTCGTCTCCACCGAAACGCGCCACCACGTCTTCATGGCTGCGGGTGGAGCTTTTGATGTGGCCGGCAATCACCTTCAACAGTTGGTCGCCGGCATCGTGGCCGAGGCTGTCGTTGATCCGCTTGAAGTGATCGATGTCGAGGAACATCACCGCCAGCATGCCGCCCTGCACGGTCTTTTCGATGAGCTTTTCGGCGAACAGATGATTGAAGCCACGACGATTGATCAGGTTGGTCAGGGCGTCGTAATGCGCCACCTGTTGCAGCGCCACCCGGGCCTGGTCCAGTTGACTCAACAGGGTGTTGACCCGGCGCAGGTCCTGTTCCTTGTGCTGGAGTTTCTTGTCCGCCAGGGCCGCGCTGATGCTGCTGCCGATGATCAACAGGGCGATGACGGCGATGGTCAGGCCCAGTTGCAAGGGGTTGTCATCCACCGCTATCGAAGGCGTGCCCGCCACTGGCATCACCAGTTTCAGCGCCCACATGCCGGTGAAATGCATGGCGACTATGCCGCCCCCCAGCAGCAGGCTGGCCGCGTATTTGAGCATCTGGTGGAGCATGCCGCTGCCATTGCTCAGGTAGCGGGACAGCAGCAAGGCGACCAGGCTCGCGCTGATGGCGATGGCAATCGACAGGCCGAAGAGGTCGGGTTGGTAGTAGGCCGTGGCTTGTGAGCGCATCGCCGCCATGCCGACATAATGCATGACGCAGATGCCCAGGCCGATCCAGATCGACGCCAGCAGGTAGCGCCACAGTTGCAGCTGGGTATGGCTGAGGGTCTTCATCGCCAGCCAGGATGCAATCACCGCGATCAGCAGCGACAGCAGGGTCATCGGCAGGTCGTAATGGGTTTCGATGGGGATTTGCAGTGCCAGCATGCCAATGAAATGCATGGCCCAGATGCCGCCGGCCAGGCAGAAGGCGCCGATCCAGCGCCAGCGTTGCTGGGCGGCTGCCAGGTCGACGTGGCGCACCCGTTCGGCCATGTCCAGGGTGGCGAAGCTGCCAGCGCAGGCCACCAGATAGGCGAGGATCACCAGCACGGGGTTGTGGCTGCAGGTGAGTAATACCTGCCCGCCTTCGGGGAGCTCGGTAAAAAAATGCAGACCAAGCCATTCCATCGCAGGCCCCGTTTCTTGAGTCATCCAGGGCCAGCCCTGATGGCTGACCAATGGGAGTGAGTATAGGGAGCCGAGGCAAGGCCGGGAGCGATGGTGGCAGATTGACTTAAATGATTTTGGAATTCATCCCATAGCCAATTGAGCTAAGCACTCTGTTCGAAGTACAGCGTCGGCTCCAGGGGCGCGAGCCCGAATGCCGCGCGCGCGGCGTCGCAATCGACGTTCTGTTGGCCATTTTCCCAGGACGCCTCGAACTCGCGGCAGGTACTGGAACGCTGGTGATAGATCGAACAGCTGACTTCCTTGCCGACCTCGCCGGTCAGCGCGGTGCAGCGGGTCGGCTTGCAATCGGTACCGAGCATGGCGACCCGGCTGGGGCTGATGGACGCCACCAGATCGTCGGGGACCGTACCGCCGGAAGAGGCGCATTCACCCCAGAAAAAAGACACACGAAAGTGTGAACAGCAGGCACCGCAATTCAGACACGGACTGGCTTCGGACATGGGCGTATTCAAAGGGGAGGAGGTTGATGAGGGGGTCAGCAAGGCCGCTATTCTAGGCTTCGCAACGGCCTTGGGAAGGGGGCGCGCGAGGTATTTTTCAGGCCCTGCGCAAGCCCTTGAAAAATCGGGCTTTAGCCCCGGTATCCGGGGGCTTGCGGCGGATTTTGCGGGGGCGATGGCGTTGTTCGGGCGGCCGTCGAGCGCGGTCGACGACCTGTGCTTCGGATTGCCTGGTATCAGCCTTACGAATCATTACAGACAAGCGCGGCGGGGCTGACTAGATTGCAACTTCCAGGCTCGGTTGCGTCTGGCCGAATAACAATAAAGAGACCGACCCATGCAGAACTCGACCCAAGCGGCGAATGCCTGGCGCATTCTGTTCCTGTTGTTCCTGGCTAACCTGTTCAACTTCTTCGATCGCACCATTCCGGCCATCATCATCGAGCCGATCCGCATGGAGTGGCACCTGAGCGACTTCCAGATCGGCATCATCGGCACTGCCTTCACCATCGTCTACGCCATTGCCGGCCTGCCCCTGGGGCGCATGGCCGATACCGGGTCGCGCAGCAAGCTCATGGGCTGGGGCCTGGCGGTGTGGAGCGGGCTGACCGCGGTCAACGGCCTGGTGGGCAGCTTCTGGAGTTTCCTCGTCGTGCGCATGGGCGTCGGCATCGGCGAAGCCAGCTATGCGCCGGCGGCCAACTCGCTGATCGGCGACCTGTTCCCGGCCCATCGCCGGGCCCGGGCCATGGGCATCTTCATGCTTGGCCTGCCGCTGGGCCTGTTGTTGGCGTTCTTCACCATCGGCGCCATGGTCAAGGCCTTCGACAGCTGGCGCGCGCCGTTCTTTATCGCCGCGGTGCCGGGCCTGTTGCTGGCAGTGTTCATGTTCTTTATCAAGGAGCCCAAGCGTGGGGCGGCGGAAGCCGTCAAGGTCTCCCAGGAGCGCGTCGACCGGCCGATCCGCCGGGTGCTGGCGATCCCGACCTTTCTCTGGCTGGTGCTGGCCGGGCTGACTTTCAACTTCGCCACCTACGCCTGCAACTCGTTCCTGGTGCCGATGCTGCAGCGTTACTTCCTGATGCCCTTGCAGGAAGCCGCGGTGGCGACTGGGGTGATAGTCGGGGTGACCGGCCTGTTCGGCCTGACCCTGGGCGGCTGGGTCGCCGACAAGATTCACCAGCGTGTCGCCAATGGCCGGTTGCTGTTCGCCGCCTTCAGCATGTTGATCTCGACCCTGTGCACCGCCTGGGCCCTGCATGCCGGGCGCATCGAGATCGGGGTGTTCGTCGCGGTGTTCAGTGTCGGCTGGCTGTTCGCCTACAACTTCTATACCTGCGTTTACACGGCGATCCAGGATGTGGTCGAACCACGCCTGCGGGCCACGGCCATGGCGCTGTTCTTCGCCGGCCTGTATCTGCTGGGCGGAGGCCTGGGGCCGGTGGTAGTGGGGGCGTTGTCCGATCACTTCGCCCATGCGGCGATGTACGCCGCAGGAGCCGGGCAGATGACCGAGGCGTTCAAGGCAGTCGGCCTGCATGACGCCATGTACCTGATCCCGGTGGCGTTGCTGTTGACCATGCTGTTCCTGTTCCTGGCCTCGCGCTGCTTCGTACGCGATGCGCAGCGGATGAAGGACGGGTTGGTACCGGGCGAGCCGGCGGGGGCGGCGGTGGCGGCTTGAACAGTGCTTCTACAGAAGCAGATAAAAAAAGGCCCGCATTGTGCGGGCCTTTTCATTTACCGGCAGAGCAGGGGGGATCAGCCCGCCACCAGGACCCGGATCGCTTCCAGGCGCAGCGCGGCTTTCTCAAGCATCGCCAGGCCTTGTTCGCGTTGTTGACGCAGGGCCACCAGTTCGCTGTCGCGCACAGTCGGGTTGACCGCCTGCAACGCGGTCAGGCGCGCCAGTTCTTCGTCGGTGTCGGCGGCCAGGCGCCGTTGCGCCTCGGCCACGCGCTCGGCGTGACGCGGGGCGATCTTCGCTTCGCCGGCGTTGATCTTCGGCGTCAGCTGGTCGCGCTGGGCCTGGATGAATTTGTTGGCGCTGGCCCGTGGCACGCTTTCCAGCTGGTCGTTGAGGGTCTCGAAGGCGACGCGCGCCGACAGGTCGTTGCCGTTGGCGTCCAGCAGGCAGCGCAGGGCAGCCGGTGGCAGGTAGCGGCCCAGTTGCAGCGAGCGCGGTGCCACCACTTCACTGACATACAGCAGTTCCAGCAACACGGTGCCGGGTTTCAGCGCCTTGTTCTTGATCAGTGCCACGGCGGTGTTGCCCATGGAACCGGACAGCACCAGGTCCATGCCGCCTTGCACCATCGGGTGCTCCCAGGTGATGAACTGCATGTCTTCGCGAGACAGCGCCTGGTTGCGGTCGTAGGTGATGGTCACGCCTTCGTCGTCGCCCAGCGGGAAGCTGGCGTCGAGCATTTTTTCGCTCGGCTTGAGGATCAGCGCGTTGTCCGAATGGTCTTCGCTGTCGATGCCGAAGGCGTCGAACAGGGTTTCCATGTAGATCGGCAGGGCGAACTGGTCGTCCTGCTCGAGGATCGCTTCCACCAGTGCATCGCCTTCGCCGGCGCCGCCGGAGTTGAGCTCCAGCAGACGGTCGCGGCCGGTGTGCAGCTCGGCTTCCAGGCGCTCGCGCTCGGTGCGCGCCTCGTCGATCAGCGCTTGCCACTCGCCGTCGTCGGCTTCTTCCAGCAGCGGCAGCAGGCGCGGGCCGAACTGATGCTGCAGGGCGTTGCCGGTCGGGCAGGTATTGAGGAAGGCGTTCAGCGCTTCGTGGTACCACTGGAACAGGCGCTCTTGCGGGCTGGTTTCCAGGTACGGCACATGCAGCTCGATCACGTGTTTCTGGCCGATCCGGTCGAGACGGCCGATCCGCTGCTCCAGCAGGTCCGGGTGCGACGGCAGATCGAACAGCACCAGATGGTGGGCGAACTGGAAGTTGCGACCCTCACTGCCGATTTCCGAGCAGATCAGCACCTGGGCGCCGAACTCTTCGTCGGCGAAGTAGGCGGCAGCGCGGTCGCGCTCGAGGATGTTCATGCCTTCGTGGAATACCGTGGCCGGGATGCCGGAACGTACGCGCAGGGCGTCTTCCAGGTCCATGGCGGTTTCCGCGTGGGCGCAGATCACCAGGACCTTGGTGCGCTTGAGCATTTTCAGCTGGTCGATCAGCCACTCCACGCGCGGGTCGAACTTCCACCAGCGTTCTTCTTCGCTGGCGTCCGGCTGGGCCTGGAAGCTGACTTCCGGGTACAGCTCGGCGTGCTCGCCCAGCGGCAGTTCCAGGTACTCGTCCGGGCATGGCAGCGGGTACGGGTGCAGCTTGCGTTCGGGGAAGCCTTGCACCGCGGCGCGGGTGTTGCGGAACAGCACGCGGCCGGTGCCGTGGCGGTCCAGCAACTCGCGCACCAGGCGCGCACTGGCTTCAGTGTCGCCGTCGTTGACGGCGGCGAGCAGGGCTTCGCCTTCGTTGCCGAGGAAACTGTGGATGGTCTTGTGCGCTTCGGGCGACAGGCGTCCTTTATCCAGCAATTCCTGCACGGCTTCGGCCACCGGGCGATAGTTTTCGCTCTCGGCGCGGAAGGCGGCCAGGTCGTGGAAGCGGTTCGGGTCGAGCAGGCGCAGACGGGCGAAGTGGCTGTCCTGGCCCAGTTGTTCCGGGGTGGCGGTGAGCAGCAGGACGCCAGGGATCACCTCGGCCAGCTGTTCCACCAGCGCGTATTCCGGGCTGACCTGGTCTTCGTGCCACACCAGGTGGTGCGCTTCGTCGACCACCATCAGGTCCCAGCCGGCGGCGAACAGCGCGTCCTGGGCCTTCTCGTTGTCCACCAGCCATTCCAGGGCCACCAGGGCGAGCTGGGTGTCTTCGAAGGGGTTGGCGGCATCGCTTTCGATAAAGCGTTCTTCGTCGAACAGCGCAACCTGCAGGTTGAAGCGCCGGCGCATTTCCACCAGCCACTGGTGCTGCAGGTTCTCCGGGACCAGGATCAGCACACGGCTGGCGCGGCCCGACAGCAGCTGGCGGTGGATCACCAGGCCGGCTTCGATGGTCTTGCCCAGGCCCACTTCGTCCGCCAGCAGAACCCGCGGCGCGATACGGTCGGCGACTTCACGGGCAATGTGCAACTGGTGGGCGATAGGTTGGGCGCGTACGCCACCCAGGCCCCACAGCGACGATTGCAGCTGGCGGCTGGTGTGTTCCAGGGTGTGGTAGCGCAGGGAGAACCAGGCCAGCGGGTCGATCTGCCCGGCGAACAGACGGTCGCTGGCCAGGCGGAACTGGATGAAGTTCGAGAGTTGGGTTTCTGGCAGGGTGACGACTTCGTTCTGCCCGTTGAGGCCGTGGTAGACCAGCAGGCCGTCGACGTCGTCGACTTCGCGCACGGTCATTTTCCAGCCTTCGAAGTGGGTGATGGTGTCACCCGGGGAAAACCTCACGCGAGTGAGGGGCGCATTCCGTAGCGCATACTGGCGAGTGTCGCCAGTGGCCGGATAGAGCACGGTCAGCAAGCGGCCGTCCTGTGCCAGAACGGTGCCTAGACCTAGCTCGGCTTCGCTGTCACTAATCCAGCGTTGCCCCGGTTGATACTGCTGCGCCATGCTGCCTGACTCCCGCCTTGAAAAAGCCGACTATGTTAACGGATCGGCGGCCTCAGGCCAAAGGACTCTAACAAAAACAACTACGCTGGAAGGTAGCGTATCGGGCGCATTTGTCGGGGCTCGGGGCACTATCGGCTGACGACTGGGTCACAAGTTTGCGACCGATGGCTCAAGTCGCCCCCGCAGCAGCCGACAGCCTGCCGACAGGAGACCAATAATATGCTGCCCCCGATGCTGCCCTTGAGTGCCGTGCCCGTGACCTCCCAGCAGGATCCGATCCGGCCGCGCCCGGATATCCCGCCGGTGGTACCGGTGCAACAGAGTTCCAACGAAAGCACCATCGACCTGCACAAGCGCGATGCCGAACAGTCGGCGCTGCTGCTGCGCGAAGAACAGCAGCGCCAGCAGCAAAGGCACAAACGCCAGCGCGAAGCCGAGGCTGCGGACGATCCCGAACTGCACCTGGCTGTGCCCGGGGACGAGTTGAATGCCGACAACACCGTGCCGGTGGCGCCGCTGATCGAGGACGCGCCACGCCAGGGGCTGTGGGTCGACGTCGAGGTTTAGATACCGCTCTTTAAATACCTGCGACAGCGGAGCAGGGGATCACACACCGCAATCCGCGCGGTGCTGGTCAAACGACGGGCCTCCACCTTTAATTGCGCTGAATATCTGCCGATCACTGGTCAGCCGCCGCGTCACGCCGCATTATTGGCAAACCCGCAAGGGCCGTAGCCACACTCTATATAGAGGCTCCGGTCGACATAGACCTGAACGATGCAAGCCAACGCCATGAGCCAAGACGACAACCTGATCGACCTGAACGCCGAACGTGCCAAGCGTGTGCATGACTTGAAGGAAAAGCGCCTGAACGAAGTGCGTCAGGCATTCGAGCAGGCAATGCCTTTGGGCAAGCCGAAGAAGAAACCGAAAAAGCCGAAAAAGCGCTGAACCGGGCGCGATCTGTTGATGTAAGTCAGTTATTTCCCCTTCCTGTCGTCCTGTCTTGGTCGACCATTGACCCCGGTCAATTTTCCCCGCCGCCTCTTTGGTTAACTTAGCCCCATCGCAACAGGGCAAGAGCAGGAGGCCAGTCATGTTTTTCGACAATGTGGTGATCGCCGGAGTGCTGACTGTCGGCCTCATGGTTCTGTTTTTCGCCGGGTTTGGATTTTTCATCTGGAAAGATGCGCATAAACGCAAAAAACCTTAAGTCTTTCCGGTAACGAGCACGCAAGGCATTTTGGGCAACTTCGGTTGCCCTTTTTTTTGCCTGTGTATTTTGTAGGAGCGAGGCTTGCCCGCGATGGCGTCCGTTTGCGCGATACAGGTCTCCAGGTAGAACGCGGAATCAGGTTTCAAGGCTGCCTTGCAGCCCATCGCGAGCAAGCTTCGCTCCTACAGAAGTCGATCATTTATTTCAGGCACAAAAAAAGGTGCGACCCGAGGGGCGCACCTTTTTTGTCGCGGACTGAGCGAATCAGGTCCCGAGGGCTTTTGAGGCCAGCCAGAACAGACCGGCCGACAGCGCCACGGTTGCCGGCAGGGTCAGCACCCAGGCCAGCAGGATGGTGCGTATGGTGCCGCTTTGCAGGCCGCTTTTGTTGGCGACCATGGTTCCCGCCACGCCCGACGACAGCACGTGGGTGGTCGATACCGGCAGGCTGAAGATATTGGCCATGCCGATCAAGCCGGCGGCGGTGATCTGCGCCGACATGCCCTGGGCATAGGTCATGCCTTGCTTGCCGATCTTCTCGCCGATGGTCTGTACCACACGTTTCCAGCCGATCATGGTCCCCAGGCCGAGGGCCAGGGCCACGGCCAGGATCACCCAGAACGGCGCGTACTCGGTGGTGGCGGTCAGGTCTTTGCGCAACTTGTCCAGGTCAGCCTTTTCACGGGCCGCGAGGTGCGGCAGCTTGCCGACTTTCTTCGCGGTGTCATCCAGGCAGAGCAGGTAGCGACGCACTTCGATACGGCTTTCGGCCGGCAGCGAGTGATAGTCGGCTACACCCTTGAGGGTGCCCAGCAGCGCGGCGATGGTCGGTTCGGTCTGCTGCGGGTTGCAGCGGAACTTGCCTGGCAGGTCGTCTTTCACGCTTTTGCCCAGGGCCAGGAACTCGCCCAGGGAGTCCTCGTTACGCTGATAGAACTGGCTCAGGTGCAGGGTGGCGTCGCGGGTACGCTCGATCTGATAGGTGGTGCTGTTCAGGTCGAGCACGAACTGCGCGGGCACGATACCGATCAGTACCAGCATGATCAGGCCGATGCCTTTCTGGCCGTCGTTGGAACCGTGCACGAAGCTCACGGCCATGGCCGAGATCACCAGCACCAGGCGATTCCAGAAGGGCGGGTGTTTCTTGTCGTCGACCTTGCGGCGTTGTTCCGGGGTCTTGTGCATCTTCGAGATCGGGCGCCACCACTTCAGACCGATCAGCACCAGGGCGGCAATCAGGAAACCGGCCATGGGCGAGAACACCAGGGAAGCACCGATGTCGATCGCTTTCTGCCAGTTCACGCCATCGCCCAGCGGGATGTCGTTGAGCAGGGCATTGGCCAGGCCGACACCGAGGATCGAACCGATCAGGGTGTGGGAGCTGGAGGCGGGAATACCGAAGTACCAGGTGCCCAGGTTCCAGGTAATGGCCGCGGCCAGCAACGAGAAGACCATGGCCAGGCCGTGGCCGGTGTTGACATTGATCAGCAACTCGACCGGCAGCAGATGGACGATGGCATAGGCCACGCCGACACCGCCCAGCAGCACGCCGAGGAAATTGAATACACCGGAAAAGAATACGGCCAGGTGCGGCGGCATGGCTTTGGTGTAGATAACAGTGGCAACCGCATTTGCGGTGTCATGAAAGCCGTTGATGAACTCGTAGGCGAGGACAAAAGCCAGGGCGAGCAAGAGGCTCACAAGCACCCAAGCATCCAGTCCGCTGAATAAATCGATCATGAAGGTTTTCTGACCCGGTCATAAGGGGGCGCGATTATGCCAGAAAACCCTGGTAATCGATGCACTAGGTGCTGGTTGGTAACATTCTTCAACGAAAAAGCCGGAGGCAGGCCAATGGCCATGCCTTTTTTCGGGGCATGGGCAAGCCATTGATTTTACTGGGGCTCATCCTCAAGGCCAGGGGCGCAACGCTGAGCCAAACGTCTCAAACGCTTGTATGAAATTTCAGTGCCATGACACTTTTTGAGCCCTTTGGGGCCATTCGCTGCAACGCGGCGGATGCCAGGCCGACCTTGCGATCGACCTTTATCTGCAAGGGCATCGAGCCGTGCGAAAGTTTCAGGCGAACAGCGTCACGGCTGGTCTGCCTTGAGCTCTTTTTCCATCTTTTGCAGTTCTTGGGTGAAGGCCTGGTCGAGAACGCTGGCGCGCTTGCGCCAGGGTTTGCGTTCCGGTTCAGGCTGGGCGGCGTAGGTGGTGACTTCGCCTCCGTAAACTTCCTTGTAACGTTGTTCCTGGCGCTCAAGTTCCGCGCGCAGTTCGTCTTTCGTCACAGTGTTACCTAACTGAGTTGAGATTATCCCGATGATACGCATTACCTAGATCGGGTTTATCAAACCGCCTCGTACTCGGCTCGATTAAAGGAGCCAGGATTGCGATGGGGCTCGCCAAACCGCTTCTTGTTGCATGCGGCCACGCCACCGGACAAGAACAGCTGTCGTAGCAACAGTTACTTTTTTGCAAACGCATTGGCCGGGCATATTGAGATGAGCGTCAAGCGCTTGCTGCAGGAGGCGTCATTTACTCTACGCAGCCTGATGATGCTGCCGGACGCAGAAAAGCGCCGGTGATCACTTTGCTCATTATAGCGGCGGCCATGAATAACTCTATCGGCAATAAGTTAAAAATCATCAACTTGATATCAGGGTTTTGTTACACGAAAGTTTTAATCCGGATGACGAGAGCAGTTCTGTAACAAGGCCTGACAAGTTGCCTGGACTAATGCGGAAGAAATGAGAGTTTTATTGGCGACGAAAAAGCGGCACATCGCATGGCAGGCATTTATCGCGATGGATTGCGATTATCGGTCGATGGTTCGATAATCGCCCAATGTTGGCCGTGCAGGCTTGTGCATCCTCTCCAGTACGGCTTGTAATAAGCCGGACTTCCGTCGCAGAGAACCTGAAATGAACGATCAATTGCGTAATTCCTTCGCTTCCGCCGCGCCGCCGATTGTCGCTTCGCCGGCCAAGCGGATTCAGGCGCTGACGGGTGATCCGGATTTCATGACCTCTCTGGCTCGCGGCCTGGCGGTGGTCCAGGCCTTTCAGGAGCGCAAGCGCCATCTGACCATCGCCCAGATCAGCCACCGTACGGAGATTCCCCGTGCCGCTGTGCGCCGCTGCCTGCATACCTTGATCAAGCTCGGTTACGCCACCACCGATGGCCGCACCTATTCGTTGCTGCCCAAGGTGCTGACGCTGGGGCATGCCTATCTGTCTTCCACACCGCTGGCGGTATCGGCCCAGCCTTACCTGGACCGCATGAGCGAGCAACTGCACGAAGCCTGCAACATGGCCACCCTGGAAGGCGACGACATTCTGTACATCGCCCGTTCGGCCACCACCCAGCGCCTGATCTCGGTCGATCTCTCGGTGGGTGGGCGCCTGCCGGCCTACTGCACATCCATGGGGCGGATCCTGCTGGCGGCGCTGGATGACGCCTCGTTGCGCGAATACCTCGACCATGCCGACCTGCAAGCCAAGACCAGCCGTACCCTGCACACGCCGCAGGCGCTGCTCGAATGCCTGCAACAGGTCCGGCAGCAGGGCTGGTGCATCGTCGACCAGGAACTGGAACAAGGCCTGCGCTCGATCGCCGTACCGGTGTACGACGCTTCGGGCCAGGTACTGGCTGCGCTCAACGTCAGTACCCATGCCGGCCGCGTCAGCCGCGCCGAGCTGGAGCAGCGCTTCTTGCCGGGCCTGCTCAGCGCCAGTCGCGACCTCAGCGCCCAATTGTTCGCTTGAGGGCTGCCTGCTTAAGCTGTTCGATAAACGCACAGATACGCGCTTGCTGAATTGACGCTCTTTCCCTTGCCTCATTAATGTCGCGGCAGCGTCATCCGGCCACTGGAGCACCGCCTCTGCAATGGCCGCGTGACGCCCCCATAATAATGAAGAGGCCAACCCCCCATGAGCATCGCCCGCGCGCCCAGCCGCGCTCCTCTATCCTGCCTTCGCCTGCCGACGGCCTGATCCCGCAAGACCCTTTTCGATCTGAACCGACCAGCTCTGGCTGGCACCTGTGCGCCTGCGTTTTTCGCGTGGAATAAAAATAATGAACCAGCCTCAATCCGCTGTAGGGAACTGCCTCGATGTGCAGTCCTTTATCAATGCCCAGCCGCTGTCGCGCTATCAGTGGCGGGTGGTGATCCTGTGTTTCCTGATTGTCTTCCTCGATGGCCTCGATACCGCGGCCATGGGCTTCATTGCGCCGGCGCTGTCCCAGGATTGGGGTATCGACCGCGCCAGCCTCGGCCCGGTGATGAGTGCCGCGCTGATCGGCATGGTCTTCGGGGCGCTGGGCTCCGGCCCGCTGGCTGACCGCTTCGGGCGCAAAGTAGTCCTGGTGGGGGCGGTGCTGCTGTTCGGTGCCTTCAGCCTGGCGTCGGCCTACAGCAGCAATGTCGACCAGTTGCTGGTGCTGCGTTTCCTTACCGGCCTGGGCCTGGGCGCCGGCATGCCGAATGCCACCACGCTGCTTTCCGAATACACCCCCGAGCGCCACAAGTCGTTGCTGGTGACCAGCATGTTCTGTGGTTTCAACCTGGGCATGGCCGGCGGCGGTTTCATTTCCGCCAAGCTGATCCCGGCATTTGGCTGGCACAGCCTGTTGCTGATCGGCGGGATTTTGCCGCTGATCCTGGCAGTGGTGCTGCTGGTCTGGCTGCCGGAGTCGGCGCGTTACCTGGTGGTGCGCAATCGTGGCACCGACAAGGTGCGCAAGGCCCTGGCGCCCATCGAGCCGGGCACGGTCGGCCAGGCCGCGAGCTTCAGCGTGCCGGAACAGAAGACGGTGAAGGCGCGCAATGTGTTTGCGGTGATTTTCTCCGGGACCTACAGCGTCGGTACATTGCTGTTGTGGCTGACCTATTTCATGGGGCTGGTGATCGTGTACCTGCTGACCAGCTGGCTGCCGACCCTGATGCGCGACAGCGGCGCGAGCATGGAGCAGGCGGCCTTTATCGGCGCGCTGTTCCAGTTCGGCGGGGTACTCAGCGCCGTGGCGGTGGGCTGGGCCATGGACCGCTTCAACCCGCACAAGGTCATCGGCACCTTCTACCTGCTGGCCGGGGTCTTCGCCTACGCGGTCGGGCAAAGCCTGGGCAACATCACCTTGCTGGCAACCCTGGTGCTGATCGCCGGCATGTGCGTCAACGGCGCGCAATCGGCGATGCCATCCCTGGCCGCGCGCTTCTATCCGACCCAGGGCCGCGCCACCGGCGTGTCGTGGATGCTCGGCATCGGTCGCTTCGGGGCGATCCTCGGGGCCTGGATGGGCGCCACGCTGCTGGGGCTGGGCTGGAATTTCGAGCAAGTGCTGACCGCGCTGGTGATCCCGGCCGCGCTGGCGACCACGGCGGTGGTGATCAAGGGCATGGTCAGCCATGCGGATGCGACCTGATCGAATCAGCAAGGCGCTCCTCAAGGGAGCGCTGAATACCTGTAGCCGCTGCCGCAGGCTGCGATAAGGCCGAAGGCCTTCAGCGATCCTGAGATCTTCGCGACCGTTCCGCTCGATCGCAGCCTGCGGCAGCGGCCACAGCACAATCGATAGTCAGACAACAATCTGTTCGATAAACGAACGCTCAGTCGATTATCGGATTGTTTGGGTTTTTCCCTCGGCTTAATCTTCAGTCACTCCGGCGCATCCTTCGGCGCCTTTTTCTTCCAGTCGCTCAATAACAATCGGGAGATCCCCCATGGCTGAAATCCTTTCGCTGCACGACGCGGTGAAGCAGTTCGTCAACGACGGCGATACCGTCGCGCTCGAAGGCTTCACCCACCTGATCCCCACGGCCGCGGGTCATGAAATCATTCGCCAGGGCAAAAAAGACCTGACCCTGGTGCGGATGACCCCTGACCTGATCTACGACCAGTTGATCGGTGCCGGTTGTGCCCGCAAGCTGATTTTCTCCTGGGGCGGTAACCCGGGCGTCGGCTCCCTGCATCGCCTGCGGGATGCGGTCGAGAAGCAATGGCCGCACCCCCTGGAAATCGAAGAACACAGCCACGCCGACCTGGCCAATGCCTACGTGGCGGGCGCCTCGGGCCTGCCATTCGCGGTCTTGCGCGCTTATGCCGGTTCCGACCTGCCGAAGGTCAACCCGCTGATCAAGAGCGTGACCTGCCCATTCACCGGTGAAGTGCTGGCGGCGGTGCCATCGGTACGTCCTGACGTCACCGTGATCCATGCGCAGAAAGCCGACCGCAAGGGCAACGTGCTGTTGTGGGGCATTCTTGGCGTACAGAAGGAAGCCGCCCTGGCCGCCAAGCGCTGCATCGTCACCGTGGAAGAAATCGTCGACGACCTGAACGCCCCGATGAATGCCTGCGTGCTGCCGACCTGGGCCCTGAGCGCGGTCTGCCATGTGCCGGGCGGCGCCCATCCGTCCTACGCCCACGGCTATACCGAGCGCGACAACATCTTCTACCAGGCCTGGGACCCGATCGCCCGCGACCGTGAAACCTTCACCGCCTGGATCAACGAATACATCCGCGGCAGTGCTGACTTCAGCGAATTCCAGGCCAAGCTGGCCGCAGCAACGGGGGCCAAATAATGACTTACTCCACCAATGAAATGATGACCGTTGCCGCCGCCCGCCGCCTGCAGAACGGCTCGGTGTGTTTTGTCGGGATCGGCCTGCCGTCCAAGGCCGCCAACCTGGCGCGCCTGACCTCGTCGCCGGACGTGGTGCTGATCTACGAATCCGGCCCGATCGGCGCCAAGCCCAGCGTACTGCCGCTGTCCATCGGTGACGGCGAGCTGGCCGAGACCGCGGACACCGTGGTGCCGACCGGCGAGATCTTCCGCTACTGGCTGCAAGGCGGGCGGATCGACATCGGTTTCCTCGGCGCCGCCCAGGTCGACCGTTTCGGCAACATCAACACCACGGTGGTCGGCGACTACCACCAGCCGAAAGTCCGCCTGCCGGGCGCCGGTGGTGCGCCGGAGATCGCCGGCTCGGCCAAGAGCGTGCTGATCATCCTCAAGCAGTCGTCGCGTTCCTTTGTCGACAAACTCGACTTCATCACCTCGGTCGGTCACGGCGAAGGCGGCGACTCGCGCAAGCGCCTGGGCCTGCCAGGGGCCGGGCCGGTGGGGATCATCACCGACCTGTGCATCATGGAGCCGGAAGCCGGCACCCATGAATTCGTGGTGACCTCGCTGCACCCGGGCGTGACCCGCGAGCAGGTGGTCGCCGCCACTGGCTGGGCGATCCGTTTCGCCGACCAGGTGGCGGAAACCGCCGCCCCGACCGAGATCGAACTGACCGCCCTGCGTGACCTGGAAGCCCGCACCGCCGCGGCCCATGGCCAAACCCCGGGAGAAGCCTGATGCGCGAAGTGTTTATCTGTGACGCCATTCGTACCCCCATCGGCCGCTTTGGTGGCGGTTTGTCGACGGTGCGGGCGGACGATCTGGCCGCCGCGCCGATCAAGGCGCTGATCGAGCGCAACCCGTCGGTGGACTGGAGCGCGGTGGACGAGGTGTTCCTCGGCTGCGCCAACCAGGCCGGCGAAGACAATCGAAACGTGGCGCGCATGGCGCTGCTGCTGGCCGGGCTGCCGGAAACCATTCCGGGCGTGACCCTCAACCGCCTGTGCGCTTCGGGCATGGATGCCATCGGCACCGCCTTCCGCGCCATCGCCAGTGGTGAGATGGAGCTGGCCATCGCCGGCGGCGTCGAGTCGATGTCCCGCGCGCCCTTTGTCATGGGCAAGGCCGACACCGCCTTTTCGCGCAACATGAAGCTGGAAGACACCACCATCGGCTGGCGCTTCATCAACCCGCTGATGAAGGCTCAGTACGGCGTGGATGCGATGCCGCAGACCGCCGACAACGTCGCCGACGATTATCAGGTGTCGCGTGCCGACCAGGATGCGTTCGCCCTGCGCAGCCAGCAGCGCACCGCCGCGGCGCAGGCCGCCGGGTTCTTCGCCGAGGAAATCGTCCCGGTGCGTATCGTCCACAAGAAGGGCGAGACCGTTATCGAGCAGGACGAGCACCCGCGGGCCGATACCTCGCTGGAGACCCTGAGCAAGCTCAAGCCGGTCAACGGCGCGGACAAGACCGTCACCGCCGGCAACGCCTCGGGCGTCAACGACGGGGCGGCGGCGCTGATCCTGGCGTCGGCCGAGGCGGTGAAAAAGCACGGCCTGACCGCCCGTGCCCGGGTGCTGGGCATGGCCAGCGCCGGCGTGGCGCCACGGGTGATGGGCATAGGCCCGGTGCCGGCGGTGCGCAAGTTGACCGAGCGCCTGGGCGTGGCGGTCAGCGATTTCGATGTGATCGAACTCAACGAAGCCTTCGCCAGCCAGGGCCTGGCAGTATTGCGCGAACTGGGCCTGGCGGACGACGCGCCACAGGTCAACCCCAACGGCGGCGCCATCGCCCTCGGCCATCCGCTGGGCATGAGCGGCGCGCGTCTGGTATTGACCGCGCTGCACCACCTGGAAAAGACCGGAGGCAAAAAAGGCCTGGCGACCATGTGCGTAGGTGTCGGCCAGGGCCTGGCACTGGCCATCGAGCGCGTCTGACGCGCTTCTTATAAGAACGAGGAACGAGCATGACCGACAAGCCCGGTTACCGGCGCCCGCAACCAGGTACTCAGCCTGATTACCTGCACCCGGCCTACAAATCCACCAACACCCGCTCGCCGTCCAAGCCGCTGGTGTTCCTGCCCCATTCGCTGTCGGAAATCACCGGCCCGACCATCGGCGCCGATTACCTGCAGGACAAGGACAACGACCTGACCGCCCAGCATGCCGGCGAGCCCCAGGGCGAGCGCATCATCATTCACGGCCGGGTGCTGGACGAGAACGGCCTGCCGGTGCCGGGGATCCTGGTGGAGATCTGGCAGGCCAACGCCGCCGGTCGCTACAACCACGACCGCGACCTGCATGACGCACCGCTGGACCCGAATTTCACCGGCACCGGGCGCACCGTCACCGATGCCGATGGCTGGTACCAGTTCCAGACCATCAAGCCCGGTGCCTACCCCTGGGGTAACCACCACAACGCCTGGCGTCCGGCGCATATCCACTTCTCGCTGTTCGGCCCGAGCATTCTCACGCGCCTGGTGACCCAGATGTACTTCCCCGGCGACCCGCTGCTGGCCTACGACCCGATCTACAACTGCGTGCCGGACACCCGCGCCAAGGAACGCCTGATCGCCAGCTTCGACCTGGAGAAAACCATTCCGTCCTACGCCCTCGGCTACCGTTGGGACATCGTCTTGCGCGGCCGCGATGCCACGCCGATGGAGAAATAAGATGACGCTGACTGCGACCACATCCCACACCGTCGGCCCGTACTACCACATCGGCCTGACCTGGCTGAACCGCGAAGACCTGACCCGGGCCGAGACCCTCGGCGAGCGGGTGGCGATCAGCGGCCAGGTGGTGGACGGCAACGGCGATTTCGTCAACGACGCCATGCTGGAAATCTGGCAGGCCAACGCCCTCGGCAAGTACGACCACCCGGAAGACGATCAGGCCAAGGCCCTGGACCCGAACTTCCAGGGCTTCGGCCGGGTGCCGGTGGATGGGGAAGGGCGTTTCCGCTTCACCACCATCAAGCCGGGTACCGTACCTGGCCTGAAAGGCTCGACCCAGGCGCCGCACCTGGTGGTACTGGTATTTGCCCGGGGTCTGGTCAAGCACCTGCTGACCCGTATCTACTTCGACGGCGAGCCGGCCAACGCCGCCGACCCGCTGCTGGCCTGCGTGCCTGAAGAGCGTCGCGCCACCTTGCTGGCCAAGGCGGATGCACCGGGCCACTACCAGTGGAACGTGATCCTGCAGGGTACCGACGCGGAAACGGTGTTCTTCGATTATTGAGTGTGCCTGGGGGGAGTGCGGGCTGGTTCGCGATAAGGCTGAACCGGTCGCTCCCCCCAAGGTCGTCTTGCGGAACGGGACTGTTACAAAGTATGTCTAGACTCACCACGTCCCCAAAGAGTGAAAAGCCATGACAACGTTAACCAGTCACTACACGACCGAGGAGCGCAGCAAGAGGATCTTCGCGATCGTCGGTGCTTCCTCCGGCAACCTGGTCGAATGGTTCGACTTCTACGTCTACGCCTTCTGCGCGATCTATTTCGCCCCGGCGTTTTTCCCCTCCGACGACCCCACGGTGCAACTGCTCAATACCGCCGGCGTGTTCGCCGCCGGGTTCCTGATGCGTCCTATCGGCGGCTGGCTGTTCGGCCGAGTGGCCGACAAGCACGGGCGCAAGAATTCCATGATGATTTCGGTGCTGATGATGTGCGCCGGCTCCTTGGTCATCGCTTTCCTGCCGACCTACGCCAGCATCGGCGCCTGGGCGCCGGCGTTGCTGTTGATGGCGCGGTTGTTCCAGGGCCTGTCGGTGGGCGGTGAGTACGGCACCACCGCGACCTACATGAGTGAAGTCGCACTCAAGGGCCAGCGCGGGTTCTTCGCGTCCTTCCAGTACGTGACCCTGATCGGCGGGCAATTGCTGGCGGTGCTGGTGGTGGTGATCCTGCAACAGTTTCTCGACGAGGCGCAGCTCAAGGCCTGGGGCTGGCGGATTCCGTTCGTGATCGGCGCCATTGCAGCCCTGATCTCCCTGCTGCTGCGGCGCTCGCTGAAAGAAACCACCAGCAAGGAAATGCGTGAAGACAAGGACGCCGGCAGCGTGGCCGCGCTGTTCAAGCATCACTCGAAGGCCTTTGTCACCGTGCTCGGTTACACCGCCGGCGGCTCGCTGATTTTCTACACCTTCACCACCTATATGCAGAAATACCTGGTGAACACCGCCGGCATGCACGCCAAGACCGCCAGTTACATCATGACCGGCGCTCTGTTTCTCTATATGTGCATGCAGCCGCTGTTCGGCATGCTGGCGGACAAGATCGGCCGGCGTAACTCGATGCTCTGGTTCGGCGCGCTGGGCACGCTGTGCACCGTGCCTATCCTGCTGACCCTGAAAACCATCACCAGCCCGTTCCTGGCCTTCGTGCTGATCACCCTGGCCCTGGCGATCGTCAGTTTCTACACCTCCATCAGCGGCCTGGTAAAGGCCGAGATGTTCCCGCCGCAAGTGCGGGCGCTGGGGGTCGGCCTGGCCTATGCGGTGGCCAATGCGCTGTTTGGCGGTTCGGCGGAATACGTGGCCCTGGGCCTGAAATCCCTGGGCATGGAAAACACCTTCTACTGGTACGTGACGGCGATGATGGCGATTGCCTTCCTGTTCAGCCTGCGCCTGCCGAAACAGGCGGCGTACCTGCACCACGATCTGTGACCTGTCCGCGTGCGTCCGTCGCGGACGCACGCCCCAAAGGATTGTTTATGAGCACACCGGCGAGCAACCAACTGTTCGATGCCTACTTCACCACCCGCGATATGCGCGCGGTGTTCTGCGACCAGGGGCGGGTCCAGGCCATGCTCGACTTCGAGGCCGCGCTGGCCCGGGCCGAGGCCCGGGTCGGGGTGATCCCGGCCGCTGCGGTGGCGCCGATCGAGGCGGCCTGCCGGGCCGGGCTCTATGATTTTTCCGCCTTGGGCCAGGCTATCGCCACGGCGGGCAACTCGGCGATTCCACTGGTCAAGGCCCTGGGCAAACAGATCGCCAAGAGCGATGCCAGCGCCGAGCGTTATGTGCACCTGGGCGCCACCAGCCAGGATGTGATGGACAGTGGGCTGGTCCTGCAAGTGCGGCAGGCGCTGAGCCTGATCGACAACGACCTGGCGCGCCTGGGCGGCATCCTGGCCGCGCAGGCCCAGCGCTATGCCAGCACCCCCATGGCCGGCCGCACCTGGCTGCAACATGCCACGCCGGTCACCCTCGGCATGAAGATCGCCGGCTGGCTGGGGGCGCTGACCCGCAGCCGCGAGCGTCTGGCGCAGCTCAAGCCACGCCTGCTGGTGCTGCAGTTTGGTGGGGCCTCCGGCACCCTCGCGGCCCTGGGCGAGCAGGCCCTGCCGATTGCCCAGGCCCTGGCCGAGGAGTTGCAACTGAGCCTGCCGGAACAGCCCTGGCATACCCAGCGCGACCGGCTGGTGGAGTTCGCCTCGGTACTCGGCCTGATCGCCGGCAGCCTCGGCAAGCTCGGCCGTGACATCAGCCTGCTGATGCAGACCGAGGCGGCGGAAGTCTTCGAGCCGTCGGCGCCGGGCAAGGGCGGCTCCTCGACCATGCCGCACAAGCGCAACCCGGTGGGCGCGGCGGTGTTGATCGGCGCGGCGACCCGGGTTCCCGGGCTGCTGGCGACGATGTTCAGCGCCATGCCCCAGGAGCACGAACGCAGCCTGGGCCTGTGGCACGCCGAATGGGAAACCCTGCCGGAGATCTGCTGCCTGGTGTCCGGCGCCTTGCAACAGGCGCTGCTGGTGGCCGACGGGCTGGAAGTCGACGCCGCGCGCATGGCCAGGAACCTCGACCTGACCCAGGGGCTGGTGCTGGCGGAAGCCGTGAGCATCGCTCTGGCCCAGCGCCTGGGCCGCGAGACCGCGCACCATCTGCTGGAGCAATGCTGCAAGCGCGCGGTGGCCGAACAGCGGCATCTGCGCGCGGTGCTGGGGGATGAGCCGCAAGTGACCGCCGAGCTGTCGGCGGCGGAACTGGATCGCCTGCTGGACCCGGCGCATTACCTCGGCCAGGCACACGCCTGGGTCGAGCGCGCCGTGGCCGAACATTTAGCTTTGAACGCCTGAAGGAGACTGCCGTGGGATTCGTACAACTCGCCGATGGCGAACTGCATTACCAACTGGACGGCCCGGCCGATGCGCCGGTGCTGGTCCTGTCCAACTCCCTGGGTACCGACCTGCACATGTGGGACATGCAGATTCCGGCCTTTACCAAGCACTTCCGGGTGCTGCGTTTCGACACCCGTGGCCACGGCAAATCCCTGGTCACCGAAGGCCCCTACAGCATCGAGCAGTTGGGGCACGATGTGCTGGCGCTACTGGACGCGCTGCATATCCAGCGCGCGCATTTCTGCGGCCTGTCCATGGGCGGGCTGATCGGCCAGTGGCTGGGTATCAATGCCGGCGAGCGCCTGAACAAGCTGGTGGTATGCAACACCGCGGCGAAGATCGGCGACCCATCGGTATGGAATCCACGCATCGAAACCGTGCTGCGCGACGGCCAGGCGGCCATGGTCGCATTGCGCGATGCCTCGATCGCCCGCTGGTTCACCCCGGACTTCGCCGCGGCGCACCCGGACCAGGCCAAGCTGATCACCGACATGCTGGCGGCCACCTCGCCCGAGGGTTATGCCGCCAACTGCGCGGCGGTGCGCGATGCGGATTTCCGTGATCAATTGTCGGCGATCGAGGCGCCGACCCTGGTGGTGTCCGGCACTGAAGACGCGGTCACGCCGCCCTCGGGCGGGCACTTTATCCAGGAGCGCGTGCGCGGCGCCGAATACGCCGAGTTCCATGCGGCGCACCTGTCCAACGTCCAGGCTGGCGCTGCGTTCAGCGAGCGGGTCGTGGCATTTTTGCTGGCCGACCAGCGTATTTAAGGAGCCCCCCGTGGACGAGAAACAACGTTACGCCGAAGGCATGCAAGTGCGTCGCGCGGTGTTGGGCGATGCCCATGTCGATCGCAGCCTGAGCACCCTGACCGAGTTCAACTCGGAGTTCCAGGAAATGATCACCCGGCATGCCTGGGGCGATATCTGGACGCGTCCGGGCCTGCCGCGCCATACCCGCAGCCTGATCACCATCGCCATGCTGATCGGCATGAACCGCAACGAAGAGCTCAAGCTGCACCTGCGTGCCGCCGCCAACAACGGCGTGAGCCGCGCCGAGATCAAGGAAGTGATCATGCAGAGCGCGATCTACTGCGGCATTCCGGCGGCCAACGCGACCTTCCACCTCGCCGAGTCGGTGTGGGACGAGCTGGGTGTCGAATCCCGCGGCTGATAACCCACGCCTATAAAGGAGCGCGGCGCCGAGCAACTCGGCGCCGCTGCCGGAGCGAGCTTGCTCGCGATGAACCTGAGAGCACCACGTTCAGCCAGTCAGTACGCGTCATCGTTGACGATCATCGCGAGCAAGCTTCGCTCCTACAAAAACAAGGCCAGCCCCGGGGAATGGGGCTGGCCTTGTTTTTTGTGTGGGCGAGCGAGTGTGCTTACAGCAGGCTGATCGGGTAGCTGATGATCAGGCGGTTCTCGTCGAACTCGTTGGTGCTGAAGTCGCGGCGCATGGTCGAGTTGCGCCATTTGACGTTGAGGTTCTTGAGCGTGCCGCTTTGCACGGTGTAGGCCAGTTCGCTCTCGCGTCCCCATTCCTTGCCGTCGGTGATGGTGCCGGTGTGCACGTTGTCGCCCTTGATGTAGCGGTTCATCAGGGTCAGGCCGGGGATGCCGACCGCGACGAAGTTGTAGTCATGGCGCAACTGCCAGGATCTTTCCTGGGCGTTGTCGTAGCTGGCGTTGTAGCTGTCGTTGGCCAGGGTGCCGCCGCTGGTGCCGTTGACGCGCATCCAGGCGTTGTCGCCGGTGAGCTTCTGCAGGCCGACGTAGAAGGTGTGGCCGCCGTACTTGGCCGAGAACAGGCCCGACCAGGTCTTGTTGTCCAGGTCGCCGGCGCGGGCGCTGCCATCCTCCTTGCCGTAGAAGAAGCCGATGTTGGCGCCCAGGGTCCAGTCGCCCAGCGGCTGGCTGTGGATCAGGTTGAGGTATTGCTGGCTGTAGATGTCCTTGAGCTGGGCGTTCCACACCCCGACCTGGGTGCGCTTGTCGTTGAAGCTGTATTCGCCGCCCTGGAAGTTGAAGCGGTCGGAGGTGAAGGCCGCTTTGCCGGTCATCGACATGTCGCTCATGCTGCTGTCGTCACGCGGGCTGTTGGCGCGGAACTGGCCGCCGTAGAGGGTCAGGCCGTCAATTTCCTTCGAGGTGATCTGGCCGCCGCGGAAGGTCTGGGGCAGGGAGCGACCGTCGTCCGAGCGCAGGATCGGCAGCACCGGCATCCATTCGCCGACCTTGACCTCGGTCTGCGACAGGCGGGCCTTGAATGCCACGCCCGTGCGGCCGAAGTGGTCGGCCGGGCGCCCGTCGTGATCCAGCGGCAATAACTGGGTACCGCCGGTACCCTTGCCGCCATCGAGCTTCACCGAATACAGCCCCAGCACGTCCATGCCGAAGCCGACGGTGCCCTGGGTGAAGCCGGATTTGGCGTCGAGGATGAAGCTCTGCGTCCATTCTTCAGCCTTGCCCTGGGCCTTGCCCGGGTTGGTGAAGTTGCGGTTGATGTAGAAGTTGCGCAGGTTCAGGTTGACCTTGGCGTCTTCGAGAAAGCCGGACTCCGCGGCCATGACCGGCAGGGCCGTGCTGGCGATGCTGACAGCCAGCAGGCTGGGCAGCAGTGAATAGGGAGTGCGAGTGGATGGCTTCATGGATCGGGCTCTCTAATTGTTAGGGGTGAGGCTGGGCGCTGCCGCAACGTCAGGTTGCAGACAAGGTTGAAACCGGGAGGGTGGATGGAACGGAATCAGCCGGAGCGGGCAGGGCGCGGGGTCATGATGACGAACCTGTTGTTATTGGTTTTTGTAGGTGCGGGGAATGGTGCGTTGGATCAACGGCCCTGTTCAATTGGCCTTGGCGGGTTTTGGGCGATTAACGAACACAAGTGACGGCGGTCTGCGGCCCATAAAAAAACCCACCGCAAGGTGGGTTTTTTTCAAGCGTCATGCACTCAGAACAGCTTCAGTGGCGGTGCCTCTTTGCTCACTTCCGCTTGCTGCGAACCTTGCTCGTTCCAACCGCCGCCCAGGGCCTTGTACAGGTTGACCTCGCTGGTCAGCTGCGCAAGCCGGTCGGTGATCAACGCTTGCTGCGCGCTGAACAGCGAGCGCTGAGCGTCGAGGAAGGTCAGGTTGCTGTCGACACCGATGCGGTAGCGACGCTCGGCCAGGCGGTAGTAATCCTGGTTGGCATTGACGAAGTCACGCTGGGCCTGCAACTGCTGGTTGTAGGTCTGGCGTGCGGCCAGGCCATCGGAGACTTCCTGGAAGGCGGTCTGGATGGACTTCTCGTACTGCGCGACGTTGATGTCTTTCTGGATTTTCGAGTAATCCAGGCTGGCGCGCAGGCTGCCGGCGTTGAAGATCGGGATATTGATCTGCGGCGCGAACGACCAGGTGCCCGAGCCGCCCTTGAACAGGCCGCCCATATCCGGGCTCAAGGTCCCGGCATTGGCGGTCAGGCTGATGCTCGGGAAGAACGCCGCGCGTGCCGCGCCAATACTGGCGTTGGCGGCTTTCAGGTTGTGCTCGGCGGCGAGGATGTCCGGACGGCGTTGCAGCAGTTCCGACGGCAGGCCGGCGGGCAACTCGCTGAGCAGGTCGGCCGACAACGGCTGCGGGCTCGGCAGGTTGGCCGGGATCGAGGTACCCAGCAGCAGGGTCAGGCTGTTTTCGTCCTGGGCCACCTGGCGGGTATAACGCGCCAGTTGCACCCGGGCGTTTTCCACCGAGGTCCGCGCCTGGCTCAGGTCCAGGGCCGAGGCCACGCCGACTTCGTTGCTGCGCGAGGTCAGGCGGTAGCTCTCCTCGTAGGCCGCCAGGGTGTCCTGGGTCAGCTTGAGCAGTTCCTTGTCGGCCTGCCAGGTCAGGTAGGCGTTGGCCACGCTGGCCACCAGGCTGATCTGCGTGCTGCGCCGGGCTTCTTCGCTGGAGAAGTAGGTCTGCAAGGCCTGCTCGCTCAAGCTGCGAACGCGACCGAACAGGTCCAGCTCATAAGCGCTGACACCCAGGGTTGCCGAGTACTGGCTGGAGATGGCCGCTTCACCGGTCTGCGACAGCCGTGCCGGGGTGCGTTGACGGCTGCCGCTGCCGTTGGCCGAGATCGCCGGGAACAGGTCCGCGCGCTGGATCTGGTACTGCGCGGCGTAAGCGTCGATGTTCAGCGCCGCGACCCGCAGGTCGCGGTTGTTCACCAGCGCGGTCTGGATCAGCTGCTGCAGGGCAGGGTCATGGAAGAACTGCCGCCAGCCCTGTTCGGCGGCTGCCTGGTTGGCAGCCTCCGCAGGCGAATAGGCCGACCCTTGCGGGTATTGCGCCGCGACCGGCGCTTGCGGCTGCTGATAATCCGGTATCAGCGAGCAACCACTCAGCACGGCGGCGGTGATTGCGAGGGAGAGTAGCGACTTGCTCATTGGCCAGCCTCTTCAGGAGTTTCGGTAGGTTGCGCTTCGATTGCCTTGCGGCGGCTCATCGACGACACGGTGACGAAGAACAAAGGTACCCAGAATATCGCCAGGACAGTCGCGGTGAGCATACCGCCAATCACCCCTGTACCGATCGCATGCTGGCTACCCGAGCCGGCGCCGGTGGAGATGGCCAGCGGTACCACACCGAGCACGAAGGCCAGGGAGGTCATGACGATCGGACGCAGACGCATGCGGCAGGCTTCGATCGCCGCGTCCACCAGGCTGCGGCCCTCTTCGTGCAGTTCCTTGGCGAACTCGACGATCAGGATGGCGTTTTTCGCCGCCAGGCCGATGGTCACCAACAGCCCCACCTGGAAGTACACGTCGTTGGACAGGCCGCGCAGACTGGTTGCCATCAGCGCACCGATGATCCCCAGCGGCACCACCAGCATGACCGCGATCGGAATCGACCAGCTTTCATACAGCGCCGCCAGACACAGGAACACCATCAGCAGCGACAAGGCGTACAGCGCAGGTGCCTGCGAGCCCGACAGACGTTCCTCGTAGGACAGACCGGTCCAGGAGATACCGACACCGGCCGGCAGCTTCTTGGCGATGGCTTCGACTTCGGCCATGGCTTCACCGGTACTGTAGCCCGGTGCCGGGGCACCCAGGACTTCCACCGCTTCCACGCCGTTGTAACGGGCCAGTTTCGGCGAACCGTAGATCCACGTGCCCTTGGCGAAGGAGGCGAACGGCACCATGGTCCCGGCGCTGTTGCGCACGTACCACTTCTTCAGGTCCTCGGGGCTCATGCGAGCGTTAGGCTGACCCTGGATGTACACCTTCTTCACCCGACCGCGGTCGATGAAGTCGTTGACGTAGCTACTGCCCAGGGCAATCGACAAGGTGTTGTTGATGTCGGAGATGGTCACGCCCAGGGCGCTGGCCTTCTCATCATCGATTTCCAGCTGGTACTGCGGCTCGTCGTTCAGGCCGTTCGGACGCACCTGGGACAGGATCTTGCTCTGCGCCGCCATGCCGAGGAACTGGTTGCGCGCTTCCATCAGTTTCTCGTGGCCGATACCGGCGCGGTCCTGCAGGAACACGTCGAAACCGGTGGCGTTACCCAACTCCAGTACCGCCGGCGGGGCGAAGGCGAACACCATCGCGTCACGGAAGCTGAAGAAGTGCTGCTGGGCACGGGCGGCCAGGTTGAACACGCTGTTTTCCACGGAGCGTTCGTCCCACGGCTTGAGCATGATGAACGCCATGCCCGAGCTCTGGCCACGACCGGCGAAGTTGAAGCCGTTCACGGTAAAGACCGAGGCCACGGTGTCCTTTTCCTTGTCCAGCAGGTAGGCGCGCATTTCATCGACTACCACCTGGGTCCGCTCGGAACTGGAACCGGCCGGGGTCTGTACCTGGGCGAACAGTACGCCCTGGTCTTCTTCCGGAAGGAACGCAGTCGGGATGCGGGCGAACAGCCAGATCATGCCGACCACGATCAGCGCGTAGGCCAGCAGATAAGGCGCCTTGTGCCGCAGGATGTTGCCCACGCCACGCTCGTAGCTTTTGACGCTGCGGTCGAAGGTACGGTTGAACCAGCCGAAGAAGCCGCGTTTCGGCGCGGCGTGTTCGCCGTGGGGAATGGCCTTGAGCATGGTGGCGCACAGGGCCGGGGTGAAGATCAGGGCAACCAGTACCGACAGGGCCATGGCCGAGACCACGGTGATCGAGAACTGCTTGTAGATCACACCGGTGGAACCGCTGAAGAATGCCATCGGCAGCAGTACCGCCGACAGTACCAGGGCAATACCGACCAGGGCGCCCTGGATCTGGCCCATGGACTTCTTGGTCGCTTCCTTGGGTGACAGGCCTTCCTCGGCCATTACCCGCTCGACGTTTTCCACCACGACGATGGCGTCGTCCACCAGCAAGCCGATGGCCAGCACCATACCGAACATGGTCAGGGTGTTGATGCTGAAGCCGGCGGCCGCAAGGATACCGAAGGTACCCAGCAACACCACCGGAACGGTCATGGTGGTGATGACGGTGGCGCGGAAGTTCTGCAGGAACAGGAACATCACCAGGAACACCAGCACGATCGCTTCGACCAGGGTTTCAACCACACCCTTGATCGACTCGGTCACCACCGGGGTGGTGTCGTACGGGAATACCACTTTCATCCCTTCCGGGAAGAACGGCTCCAGGTCGCTGATGGTCTTGCGCAGGGCCTTGGCGGTGTCCAGGGCGTTGGCGCCGTTGGCCAGTTTCACGGCCAGGCCGGAAGCCGGGGCACCGTTGAACTGGGCACTGACGGAGTAGTTTTCACCGCCCAGGGCCACATCCGCGACATCGCCCAGACGCACTTGCGAGCCGTCCGCGTTGACCTTCAGCAGGATTGCCTTGAACTGCTCGGCAGTCTGCAGGCGGGTCTTGCCGATGATGGTGGCGTTCAGTTGCTGGCCTGGCAGGGCTGGCAAACCACCTATCTGGCCGGACGACACCTGGACGTTCTGCGCCGCCACGGCGGTTTTCACGTCGACCGGAGTCAGGTTGAAGTTGTTCAGCTTGGCCGGGTCGAGCCAGATACGCATGGCGTACTGGGCACCGAACACCTGGAAGTCACCCACGCCCGCGGTCCGCGAGATGGGGTCCTGCATGTTGGACACGATGTAGTTCGACAGGTCGTCCTTGGACATGCTGCCGTCCTCGGAAACCACACCGATCACCAACAGGAAGTTCTTCACCGCCTTGGTCACACGGATACCCTGTTGCTGCACTTCTTGCGGCAGCAGCGGGGTGGCCAGGTTCAGCTTGTTCTGTACCTGGACCTGCGCGGTGTCCGAGTTGGTGCCCTGCTCGAAGGTCGCGGTAATGGTCATGCTGCCGTCGGAGTTACTTTCCGAGGACACATAACGCAGGTTGTCGATACCGTTGAGCTGCTGCTCGATGACCTGGACCACGGTGTCCTGCACGGTCTGTGCGGAAGCGCCTGGGTAGGTCACGGAGATGGCGATCGCTGGAGGCGCGATGCTCGGGTATTGGTTGATCGGCAATTTGAGGATCGATAGAGCCCCGACCAGCATGATCACCAGGGCGATTACCCAGGCGAAAATCGGACGGTCGATAAAAAATTTCGACATGGTTTACTCCCCTTTGCCGCCTGCAGCTTTGTCAGTTGCCTGTGCAGTGGCCGGGTTTTTTGCTGGAACGTTGGTCGCTTCGCTGGCTTTGACTTCGACGCCAGGTCGGACGAATTGCAGCCCTTCGGTAATCAGGCGATCACCGGCCTTCAGGCCGTCCTCGATCAGCCATTGGTTGCCGACGGTGCGGCTGGCCTTGAGCTGACGCAGTTCAACCTTGTTGTCCGGACCAACCACCAGGGCGGTCGGTGTGCCCTTGAGGTCGCGGGTCACGCCTTGTTGCGGGGCGAGGATCGCCGCGGCATTCACGCCGGCCTGCAGTTGCGCATGCACGAACATGCCGGGCAGCAGGGTGTGTTCCGGGTTCGGAAACACCGCGCGCAGGGTCACGGAACCGGTGGTTTCGTCGACCGACACTTCGGAGAACTCCAGCTTGCCGTCGAGCTTGTACTGGCTGCCGTCTTCCAGAGTCAGCTTGACTTTGGCGGCGTTGTCGCCAGCCTTCTGCAGGCGACCGCTTTCCAGCTCGCGGCGCAGTTCGAGCAGTTCCACCGACGACTGGGTGACGTCGACGTAGATCGGGTCGAGTTGCTGGATGGTTGCCATGGCGGTGGACTGACCGTTGCTGACCAATGCGCCTTCAGTGACCGAAGAACGGCCGATACGCCCGGAGATCGGCGACAGCACCTTGGTGTAGCGCAGGTCGATCTGGGCGCTCTGCAGCGCGGCTTCCGATTGCAGGCGGTTGGCGACGGCGGTGTCGTATTCCTGGCGGCTTACGGCTTGCTCGTCGACCAGCTGCTTGTAGCGATCGGAGATCGACTTGGTCGATTGCAGGTTGGCCTGGGCGCTCTTGAGGGTCGACTCATAGACCGACGGATCGATCTGATAGAGCTGCTGACCTTCCTTGACGTCGCCGCCTTCCTTGAACAGACGCTTGAGAATGATGCCGTTGACCTGAGGACGGACTTCGGCGATCCGGAACGCAGTGGTGCGCCCTGGAAGCTCGGACGTCAGGGTAAAGGCTTGAGGTTGCAGGGTGACTACGCCGACCTGAGGGGCTTGTGGGGCGGGAGCCGCCTCTTCCTTTTTACATCCGCTGAGCAGCGATGCCAGGGCGACGGCAGTGACCAGAGCGGTAACAGCTGGCTTGAGTTGCATGAAGATCCTCGGGTCAGGCGCGCAAAATGCGCACTCGAAAAGTGGAAGGGTAAAAAACGAGTGCTGAGTGGATAAGTAGCTTGCTAATGAATATACTTACGTTCATGGTTGTTTGTAAATACCTTGGCGGCGTACCCATTCGGTTACAAAAGCCGTTGCAAGTGTCGAATTGTAGGCTGGGCAAACGGCACCCGAGATGCCGTTCCATATTTATTCAGATGAGCTTCATGCATCGCTGAAACATCCTGATCGAGGTTTACTGCCATGGTCCGTCGTACCAAAGAGGAAGCTCAAGAAACCCGCAAACAGATACTCGAGGCGGCTGAAAAAGCCTTCTACGAGCGCGGTGTGGCGCGTACCACCCTGGCCGATATCGCGGCTT
Source organism: Pseudomonas sp. GW821-FHT09E12 (assembly GCF_059416085.1). NCBI lineage: Bacteria > Pseudomonadati > Pseudomonadota > Gammaproteobacteria > Pseudomonadales > Pseudomonadaceae > Pseudomonas > Pseudomonas sp. GW821-FHT09E12. Next base: position 649,365 of record NZ_JBWKOM010000003.1, read on the forward strand.
TGGCCGGTGTCACGCGTGGAGCTATTTACTGGCATTTCAGCAACAAGGCGGATCTGGTGCAGGCCATGCTCGATACCTTGCGCGAGCCGTTGAATGAAATGGCCAGGGCCAGTGAAGACGAAGAGGAAGTCGACCCGCTGGGGTGCATGCGCAAGCTGCTGATTCATTTGTTTCATCAAATTGCCCTGGACCCGAAAACCCGACGCATTAATGAGATTTTGTTTCACAAGTGCGAAATCACCGATGAAATGTGCGACATGCGGCGCCAGCGTCGCGCGGCCAGCCTGGATTGCAACGTGCATATCGAGCTGGGGTTGCGCAATGCCGTGAAGCGGGGACAACTGCCCGCGAATCTCGATACTGCCCGGGCGGCCATCAGCATCCACGCCTATATTGATGGCATTCTTTATCAGTGGCTGTTGGCGCCGGACAGTTTCGAACTCCATAAGGAAGCGGAGCGCTGGATCGATACCGGATTGGACATGCTGCGCCTGAGTCCCAGCCTGCGTAATTAAGACAAAATGCGGAATTACGTCGGCAGATGTCAACGTTTGCGCGTTATAAAACGCGATGTTTCATTCGTCACGGTTCACCGGGATGCCTTTATATACGTGCCGACCTTATCTTGATAGATAGCGAGCTACGTATTTTGTAGGGAAATTGTTGCGAGTATGTGAATGAGTGTGAGTACCGCGGCTTACAAGGGCACCGAGCAACCGGTCAAAGGTATAGCACTGATTTGCCTGGCGGTTTTACTGTTCGCCAGTCATGACACCCTGTCCAAATACCTGTCCGGGTTCTATCCCATCGTCATGGTGGTCTGGGCCCGGTATGTGGTGCACACGCTGTTGATGCTGGTGGTGTTCGTGCCGCGCAGCGGTTTCTCCGCCGTGGTGCGTACCAAGCGTCCGGGCCTGCAACTGTTGCGCGCCTTGTGCCTGATCGGCACCAGCCTGTTTTTCACCACCGGCCTGCGTTATATCCCCCTGGCCGAGGCCACCGCGGTCAACTTCCTCGCGCCTTTGCTGGTTACCGCCTTGTCCGTGCCGCTGCTGGGCGAGCGGGTGACCCGCAGCCAGTGGCTGGCGGTGCTGGCCGGTTTCGTCGGGGTATTGATCGTGATTCGTCCGGGCGGCGCCTTGTTCACCCCGGCGATCCTGCTGCCGCTGTGCTCGGCCTTGTGTTTCGGCTTCTATCAGTTACTCACCCGTAAGCTCAGCGGTGTCGACAGCCCCACCACCAGCAACTTCCTCACCGGGATTCTCAACAGCCTGATCATGAGCGCGGCGCTGCCGTTCTTCTGGAGCACGCCGACCCTGGGGCATGCCCTGTTCATGATCGGCCTAGGGACCTGCGGCATGCTCGGCCACCTGTTGCTGACCCAGGCTTTCCGCCATGCAGCGCCGGCGATGCTGGCGCCATTCAGCTACGGGCAGATCCTGTTCGCCGGCATGTACGGCTACCTGATTTTCGATCACACCCCGGACAGCTTCGCCATAGTCGGGATCGCGGTGATCTGCCTCAGCGGCCTGGCCGTGGCCTGGGACCAGCGCAAACGCGGCTGATCGCGCCCCACCTTCAGGTGAACGCGAATGAAAAAGCCCCGGCTCTTGCGAGTCCGGGGCTTTTTATTGAAGCGTCTTACAGTGTCGGGTAGTCGATATAGCCGACCGGGCCCTTGGCGTAGAACAGCTCGGGACGCGCGTCGTTCAGCGGTGCATCGGCCTTCAGGCGGGCCGGCAGGTCCGGGTTGGCGATGAAGGGCACACCGAAGGCCACGGCATCGGCCTTGCCGCTGGCCAGCCAGGCGTTGGCGCTGTCCTTGGTGAAGCGTTCGTTGGCGATGTAGGGGCCGCCGAAGGCTTCTTTCAGTTGTGGGCCGAGGCTGTCGGCGCCTTCTTTCTCGCGCGAGCAGATAAAGGCGATACCGCGTTTGCCCAGCTCGCGGGCGAGGTAGGTGAAGGTTTCCGAGAGGTTCTCATCACCCATGTCGTGCAGGTCGGCACGGGGCGACAAGTGCACGCCCACACGGCCGGCGCCCCAGACTTCGATCGCCGCGTCAGTCACTTCCAGCATCAGCCGTGCACGGTTTTCCAGGGAGCCGCCGTACTGGTCGGTGCGCTGGTTGGTGGAGCTTTGCAGGAACTGGTCGAGCAGGTAGCCGTTGGCGCCGTGGATTTCCACGCCGTCGAAGCCGGCGGCCTTGGCGTTCTCGGCACCGACGCGGTAGGCATCGACGATGTCGGCGATTTCAGCGGTTTCCAGGGCGCGCGGGGTCGGGAAGTCGGCCAGCGGGCGCACCAGGCTGACGTGGCCCTTGGGCTGGATGGCGCTGGGCGCGACCGGCGCTTCGCCGTTCAGATAGCTCGGGTGGGAGATCCGGCCCACGTGCCACAGTTGCAGGAAGATCTTGCCGCCCGCGCCGTGAACGGCCTTGGTCACGTTGCTCCAGCCGCGCACCTGGTCGTTGGACCAGATGCCCGGAGTGTCCGGGTAACCCACGCCTATCGGGGTCACCGAGGTGGCCTCGCTGAGGATCAGGCCGGCGGAGGCGCGTTGTACGTAGTACTCGGCCATCAGCGCGTTCGGTACGCGGCCTTCGTCGGCGCGGCAGCGGGTCAGCGGCGCCATGATGATGCGGTTGGCCAGCTCGAGGTCGCCGAGTTTGATCGGATCGAAAATAGTCGTCATGAAATACACCCTTCTTTAGATGAACGTATCAGTTGGTGGCAGGAGCCAGTTCGGCATTGCCGCCCTGGCGAAAGGTAATCAGCGTCACCAGCAGGGCCAGGACCGCCAGCGCGGCGGCCGCCAGCGGCACGTTGACCAGGCCGTAGCCGTGGGCGATGACGCTGCCGCCGACCCAGGCGCCCAGGGCGTTGCCGATGTTGAAGGCGCCGATGTTCAGCGTGGACACCAGGTTCGGCGCGGCCTTGCCGAAGGTCACCACGTTGACCTGCAGGGCGGGCACCGCGGCGAAGCAGGCGGTGGCCCAGAGGAACAGGGTGACTTCGGTGGGAATCAGCGCGACGCTGGTCCAGGTCAGCACGGAACTGGTCACGGCCATGGCGATCAGCACGCCGACCAGGGTTCCCGACAGGCTCTTGTCGGCCATCTTGCCGCCGATGATGTTGCCCAGGGTCAGGCCCAGGCCGATCAGCACCAGGGTCCAGGTCACGCCCTGGGGCGAGACGCCGGTCACCTCGCCCAGCAACGGGGCGACATAGGTGAACAGGGTGAACACCGAGGCGGAGAACAGCGCGGTCATGCTCAGCGACAGCCAGATCCCGGCGCCCTTGAGGGCGATCAGTTCCGAACGCATGTCGAGCTTCTCTTCGTCGCGCTTGGCGGGCAGGAAGCGGATCAGGCCGATCAGGGCAATCACGCCGATCACGGTCACCGCCCAGAAGGTCGAACGCCAGCCGGCCTGCTGGCCCAGGGCGGTGCCCAGCGGTACGCCGAGCACGTTGGCCAGGGTCAGGCCGGTGAACATCAGGGCCACGGCGGAGGCACGCTTGTTGGCGGGCACCAGGCCTGCCGCGACCACCGAACCGATACCAAAGAAGGCGCCATGGCACAGGGCGGTGACCACACGGGCGAACATCAGCACGTCGTAGTCACTGGCCAGCGCACACAGCAGGTTGCCGACGATGAAAATCCCCATCAACGCCACCAGGGCGGCCTTGCGTGGCAGCCTGGCGGTGGCCAGGGCCATGAACGGCGCGCCGATCGCCACGCCCAGGGCGTAGCCGGTCACCAGCCAGCCGGCGCCGGGGATCGATACACCCAGGTCGTTCGCCACATCGGGCAGCAGGCCCATGATGACGAACTCAGTGGTGCCGATGGCGAAGGCGCTCAAGGCCAGGATGAGGAGCGAGAGGGGCATTGTCGGGTCCTTGTCAGTCTTTGATGCGAAGTTCTGCGGTCAGCTTCTCGAGGAAGGCCTGGATCACATCTTCGTTGCGTTTGAAAAAGTGCCACTGGCCGGCTTTCTGGCTGCTGATCAGGCCGGCCCGCTGCAAGGTCGCCAGGTGCGCGGAGACGGTCGACTGCGACAGGCCGCAGCGTTGGTCGATCTGTCCGGCGCAGATGCCGTACTCGTGGTTGTGGGTCTGATCGGGGAACTGGACCTTCGGGTCCTTGAGCCAGATAAGGATGTCTCGTCGTACTGGGTGCGCCAGGGCTTTTATTATTTCGTCGAGGTCGATGGACATGGCGGTGCTCGTTTTCCGTAAAACGTTATATCGCGATGAGGCGAACTTTAAATCGCTATTTCGCGATATACCAATATGATTTTGATCTGAGATCAGCGTTAATCGGTATATCGGGTTATAACGATATGTGAGGCGCGGTGCTAAGCTGCGCGAATGAATTATCTCGCACATCTGCATCTCGGCGGCCAGCGCCCCGGTCAATTACTCGGCAGTTTGTATGGCGACTTTGTCAAAGGGCGCCTGCAGGGCCAGTTCGACCCGGAAATCGAGGCGGCGATCCAGCTGCATCGCAGCATCGATATCTTTACCGACCGCCATCCGTTGGTGGGCGAGTCGCTGTCGCGTTTTTCCCTGACCCGCCGGCGTTATGCCGGCATCGTGCTGGACGTGTTTTTCGACCACTGCCTGGCCCGGGACTGGGCGCTTTATGCCGACCGGCCGTTGGAGTTGTTCACTTCGGATGTGTACCGGGTGCTGGCGGCCGAACCCCGGTTGCCTGGGCGTCTGGCGCAGATCGCACCGCATATGGCCGCCCATGACTGGCTGGGTTCCTACCGCGAGTTCGAGGTGCTGGAGCAGGTGTTGCGGGGGATTGCCCGGCGCCTGTCACGCCCGGAAGAACTGGCGGCGGCGATGGGCGAGCTGGAGCGGCTGTATCAGCCGTTGAGCGAAGACTTCCGGGCGTTCTACCCGCAGTTGCAGGCATTCGCCGCGCAACATATGCAGCCGCGGTAGGAGCCGGCAAGGCCGGCTCCTCCAGGCTCAGGCGGCGATCAGGTCGCCGGCACGCCGTGGCTCGGCTGGCTGGGCGATGTCGCCAAACAGAACCTTCTGCACCGCCTGTTGCGCCTGGAACGCCAGCGCGGCGCGCTCCTGGCCCTGACAGGCAATCGGCTTGAGCAGATGGATTTCCACCCGGCCCTGATCGTTGGCGAACAAACGCATCAAGTGCGACAGCAAGTCGTCGTCGCCGATGAACGGCGCCAGCGGATCGATATCGCCATCGCGCAGGTAACGAATGGCCACCGGCTGCAACGCCACGTCGGCGTCGATGGCGCTGGCCAGCAGGCGACCGTGGAACGTACGCAAGCTGCGGCCGTCGGTGGTGGTGCCTTCTGGGAACATCAGCAGCGGGTGGGTTTGCTGCAGATGGCGGGTCATCTGCTTGCGGATCAACTGGCTGTCGCCCGAACCGCGGCGGATAAACAGGCTGCCCGCCTTGGCGGCCAGCCAGCCGGCGACCGGCCAGGTGCGCACTTCGGCCTTGGACAGGAACGACAGCGGTGTCAGTGCGCCGAGCAACGGGATATCGGTCCAGGACACGTGATTGCTGACCCACAGCATCGGCTGCTTCGGCACCTCGCCGTGCACCGTCACGCCGAAGGGCAGGGCATTGCTCAGGCGCGCCATGAAAAAGCGCGACCAGCGCTGGCGCCGGACCATGGAATGGGCGACGCCCAGGCGCTCGAACACGCCGAACACACTGGCCATGCTCAGGCCCAGCGCCACCACCAGCAGCACCCGGGCGATGCGCCCGTAGACCCGTAGCCGGCGCATCACACGGCCGCCTTGAAGTGACGGGCGTAGCGCGGGCACAGCTCATCGCGCTTGAGCAGGATGAACACGTCGGCCACCTGGAAATCCTGGTCCCAGCACGGCTCGCCGCAGATCTTCGCGCCCAGGCGCATGTAGGCCTTGAGCAGCGGCGGCATCTCGGCGATGACGTTGGACGGGATATCGAGGTTCGGCAGCGGGTTCTTCGGTTCGGCGCGCAGGTGCTCGGTGCACAGGTAGCGCTCGCGCAGGCGCTGCATGATCGCATGGGCCTGCACGCCGCCGTCCTGCATCGGGATGCTGGCGCAGCCCATCAGGTAGCTGTAGCCGCCCTGGTTGAGCACTTCGGCCAGCTCGCCCCAGAGCACGGCGATGGTGCCGCCGTTGCGGTAGGCCGGGTCGACGCAGGTCCGGCCGATCTCGAGGATCGGGCCCTTGAGCTGGACCAGGCCGTGCAGGCTGAATTCTTCTTCGCTGTAGAAACGCCCCAGGCTGCTGGCGGCCTGGTGGTCGAGCAGGCGGGTGGTGGCGACCAGGCGGCCGCTGTTCAAGTCACGTACGCCGATGTGGCTGCAGTGGACATCATAGTCATCCATGTCCAGACCCAGTTCCGCGCCTTTCAGTTTGGCGTTGAACTCGCCGCTGAAGACGTTGAAGCGCAGGGCCTGGGCTTCTTGCAGGGCCGCGGCGCCAACCAGGCGCTCGGCTTGCAGGCGGCGTTCATTGCCGGTGTCGCTGATGCGGGCGATCTGAGTCATTGTGAATCTCCGTGCGGGCCACTGACCCGCCTTGGGTTGCAGCCGATCGACTTTGTTGTGCAAAGTCAGGCTATGTAGCCCCGGTGTCATCGCCATGAAGCTTTGGTGATGCTTATATGACAGCCCCTGAGGACCCGCTTATGCCCTGGCAAGCCCTGCTGCACAGCCGTCGCCGACTGCCCGCCCACCCGGACCTGGCCGAAGGTTATGCCGCGTTGTTACAGGAACTGGGACCGGTGACGCCCTTCGAACTGGCGGTGCGCGGCGGTCGGCTGATGGCCACCCCGGGGTTGGCCTTCCTGGTGGGCTACCAGGCGGCCTTGCGCATGCTCTGGCCCAGCGCGCCGCTGAGCCTGGGTGCGCTGTGCGCCACCGAGCAGCGCAGCCTGCGCCCGGCCGACATGCAGACCCGCCTGCGGGACCTGCACCTGAACGGGCGCAAGGATTTTGTCACCGCCGGCGATGCCGCCGACTGGCTGCTGATCGCCGCCCGCTGCGAAGCGCCAGGCGAGTCGCCGCGCCTGAACCTGGCGGTGGTCCATGCCGGCGAGCCCGGGGTCAAGGTCGACAAGCTGCCGGCGATCCCGCTGATGCCGGACATCAGCCACGGCCGCCTGCAACTGGATAACGCCCTGTGCGAGCTGCTGGCGGGCGACGGTTGGGATGCCTACGTCAAACCCTTCCGCACCCTGGAAGACATCTATGTACTCAGCGCCATGACCGCCTGGCTGTATGGCGTCGGCCAGGACAACGACTGGCCGCAGACCCTGCTCCTGCAATTGCTGGCCTTGCTTGCCGGTTGCGCGGAAGTCAGCCGGCAGAACCCGTCGCTGGGCAGCGGGCATGTGTTGCTGGGAGGCCTGTTCGCCCAGTTCGACGGGCTCAAGCCGGCCCTTGAGCAGGCCTTTGCCGATGGCCCGCCGCAGTGGGCCGAATTGTGGAAGCGCGATCGGGCGGTGCTGGACCTGGCGGCGGGGGCGCGGAGCAAACGCCTGGCCAAGGCTCTGGCTCTATAAGGAGGGGCCGCTGCGCGGCCCATCGCGAGCAAGCTCCTACATAAGCAGCGTCGCTTTTCTGTAGGAGCGAGCTTGCTCGCGATAGGTTTGCAGGACCATCGGCCGGACAAAAACTGTCATCTCCCTGGTCTACCCTCAGCAGGTTGCCCAGTCCGAGTTCCCGCCATGCTCAAAGGCTCGACCCTGCTGCTTGCGTTGCTGTTGATGCTCCCACCCGCCTGGGCCGAGAACTGGCCCGGCGCGCAATGGAGCAAGGGGCCCGCAGCCAGCGGCCCGGCCCTTGAGGCATTGGAGGCTTATGCCTTCGCGCCCCGGAACGAGGCGACCCGCCTGGGCATCCGCAGCGACGCCTTGCTGGTGATCCGCGACGGCCAGTTGATCTATGAGCGTTACGCCGGCCCGACCAACGCCGACACCCCGCACCTGACCTGGTCCATCAGCAAGAGCCTGTTGGCCGCGGTGCTGGGCGTGGCCTATGGCGAAGGGCGTTTCCAGTTGCAGGACAAGGCCGTCCGCTTTCTTCCGGCGTTGCGCCAGCACCCGGATATCCGCATGGCCGACCTGCTGCACTGGGCCTCGGGCCTGGACTGGCAGGAGGATTACGAGTACGCGCCCCTCAAGTCCTCGGTGGTGGCCATGCTCTACACCCGCGGCCACGGCGATATGGCGAGCTTTACCGCCGAGCACCCGGCCTTCAGCCCGCCAGGGCAGGTGTTTCGCTATTCCAGCGGCGACAGCAACCTGCTGTCGGCGGCCCTGAAAGGCATGCTGGGCGCCCAGCGTTATGCCGATTACCCGTGGCAGGCGCTGTTCGAGCCCCTGGGCATTACCCACGCCGTGTGGGAAAGCGACGCCACCGGCACCTTCGTCGGTTCCTCCTATGCCTACCTCACTGCCCGCGACCTGGCGCGGGTCGGTTTGTTGATGCTGCGCGATGGGCGTTGGGGCGAGCGCCAGTTGCTGCCCAGGGACTGGGTCGAGTTCAATCGCACGCCGTTCGCCGGTTATCAGGCCAATCAGGACGAGCTGGTGCCAGGCGGCCATTGGTGGCTCAACCGCGCCGTTGGCGGAGCTCCGCCGCCCTGGCCGGATGCGCCGGCCGATACCTTCACGGCACTGGGGCATTGGGGGCAGGCGTTGTACGTGATCCCCAGCGCCGGGCTGGTGATCGTGCGTTATGCCGACGACCGCGACGGCAGCTATAGCCACAACACATTGCTCAAGCTGGCGCTGGCGGCCTTCGCCCGGCAGGTGCAGCCATGAGCCGGCGCCCGTGGGTCCTGCGCCATCCTTTTGGCAGCTTGCTGTTGCTGGCGCTGTTGGCCTTGCTCGGCTGGGGCTGGAGTGAGCGGGTCGCCCTGCGGGCCTTCCCGGACATCCTCAGCGCCTACAGCGCCAAGGAGTACTGCTCCTGCCGGTACGTGATGCATAACGCCGCCGAGTACTGCGAAGGTTATGTGCAGCAGTACTTGCCACTGAAAAGCCTGCAGGACGATGCCGAGCACAAGCGGGTCAGCGCCAGCGGCCTGGGGCGCAGCCACAGCGCGGTCTGGCTGGGCGAACGCCAGGGCTGTCGACTGGAACCCTGAACGGCGCCGCGCAACGATCGGTAATCCTTTCCCGGGGCTTCCAGCCCCATGCTTATTGGCTCCCCGCACAAGGTTCCACCCTGTGGAACCACATTTGATTGTCGCGGGCGACGGCTCGCGGTTATCTGAGGGTACGCCGCGATCACGCCTTGCCGCACCGTGAGACGCTCCGAAAAAAAGAACGGGATTACACCCGGCCCGAGGAGATACGTCATGACCCGTTTCCCGCATATCTTTGCCTGGCTCGACGACGTCGCCAGCGACCTGCGCGCCGTGCGCCAGGACATCCACGCCCATCCCGAACTCGGTTTCGAGGAGAACCGCACCTCGGCGCTGGTCGCCCGCTCCCTGGAGGAGTGGGGTTACGAAGTGCATAGCGGTATCGGCAAGACCGGCGTGGTCGCTGTGCTGCGCAATGGCAACAGCCCGCGCAGGCTTGGCCTGCGCGCCGACATGGACGCCTTGCCGATCATCGAGAACAGCGGCGTGGCCTACAGCAGCCGCCACAGCGGTTGCATGCATGCCTGCGGGCACGACGGCCACACCGCCATGCTCCTCGGCGCGGCGCGTTACCTGGCGGCCACGCGCCAGTTCGACGGCACCCTGACCCTGATTTTCCAGCCGGCCGAAGAAGGCCAGGGCGGCGCCGAAGCGATGCTCGCCGACGGCCTGCTGGAGCGTTTCCCCTGCGACGCGCTGTTCGGCATGCACAACATGCCGGGGCTGCCGGCCGGCCACCTGGGGTTTCGCCAAGGGCCGATGATGGCCTCCCAGGACCTGCTCACCGTGACCCTTGAAGGCGTGGGCGGGCATGGTTCGATGCCGCACCTGACGGTCGACCCGCTGGTGGCGGCGGCCAGTGTGGTGATGGCCTTGCAAACCGTGGTGGCGCGCAACATCGATGCCCAGGAGGCGGCGGTGGTGACGGTCGGTGCGCTGCAGGCCGGCGAGGCGGCCAACGTCATCCCGCAACAGGCGCTGCTGCGCCTGAGCCTGCGGGCGCTGAACGCGCCGGTGCGCGAGCAGATGCTCGAACGGGTCAAGGCGATCATCCACACCCAGGCCCAGAGCTTTGGCTGCTCGGCCAGCATCGAACACCGCCCGGCCTATCCGGTGCTGGTCAACAGCCCGGAGCAGACCGAATTCGCCCGTCAGGTCGGGGTGGCGCTGCTGGGCGAGCAGGCGGTCGACGGCAACACGCGCAAGCTGATGGGCAGTGAAGACTTCGCCTGGATGCTGCAACGCTGTCCCGGCAGCTACCTGTTCATCGGCAACGGCCTGTCCCGGCCGATGGTTCACAACCCCGGCTACGACTTCAACGACGACATCCTGCTGACCGGCGCCGCCTATTGGGCCGCGCTGGCCGAGAGCTGGCTCGAGCTGGCCTGAGTTTTCCCTTTCTTCTGCCGCTGAATCGGGCGCCGTGGCGCCCGGCACTTCCCATAAGGGCCCGACTCGTTACCCGAGAGGCCCGACAAGAATAGAAGGACAGCGCTCATGCACACCTCGAATTCCAGTGTTTCGCGTACCCGGCAAGTGGTCGCCGCGGTGATCGGCAACGCCCTGGAGTGGTACGACTTCATCGTCTACGGCTTTCTGGCCAGCATCATCGCCCGGCAGTTTTTTCCCTCCGACGACGAATACGCCTCGCTGCTGATGGCCCTGGCCACCTTCGGCGTGGGCTTTTTCATGCGCCCGGTGGGCGGCGTCCTGCTGGGTATGTATTCCGACCGCAAAGGCCGCAAGGCCGCCATGCAACTGATCATCCGCTTGATGACAGTCTCCATCGCCCTGATCGCCTTTGCCCCCAACTACGCGGCCATCGGCATGGGCGCGCCGCTGATGATCGTGGTCGCGCGGATGCTGCAGGGCTTCGCCACCGGCGGCGAATACGCCAGCGCCACGGCCTTCCTGGTGGAAAGCGCGCCGGCGCACCGCAAGGGCCTGTATGGCTCCTGGCAATTGGTCGGGCAATGCCTGGCGGTGTTCTCCGGGGCGGCGATGGTGGCGTTGGTCACCCATCTGTTCTCGCCCGAGGACCTCGATCTGTGGGGCTGGCGCCTGCCGTTCGTCATCGGCTTGCTGATCGGCCCGGTGGGCCTGTGGATCCGCAAGTACATGGAAGAGCCGGAAGCCTTCGTCGAGGCCCGCAGGCAGGTGCGCGGCAACGGCCCGGGCCTGATGCAGGTGCTGCGCGAGCACCGGCGCAGCATCCTGGTGTCCATGGGCCTGGCCTGCGGGGCGACGGTGTCGTTCTACGTGGTGCTGGTGAACATGCCGACCTTCGCCCACAAGAACCTCGGCTTACCGCTGGACCAGGTGTTGCTGGTGCAGATGTTCGCGGTGGCGCTGATGACAGTGGTGATTCCATTGTCCGGCGCGCTGTCGGACCGGCTGGGGCGGCGCCCGGTGTTGCTGGCCTTCACCCTGGCGTTTTTCGTCATGGTGTACCCGCTGTATGTCTGGGTCGCCGCGGCGCCCTCGATCGAGCGGCTGCTGGTGATGCAGGTGCTGCTGTGCAGCGCCATCGGCGGCTTCTTCGGCCCGGCGCCGACGGCACTGGCCGAACAGTTCCCGGTGCAGGTGCGCTCCACCGGGGTGTCGGTGGCCTACAACGTGGCAGTCATGGTCTTTGGCGGTTTCGCTCCGCTGATCGTGACCTGGCTCAGCAAGGTACTGGGCACCCCGGTGGCCCCGGCGTTTTATGTCTTGTTTGCCTGCGTGTTGACGCTGCTGGGCACTTATTGCCTGCATGAGGCACCCAAAGAGAAGAAACCGAGCACACTGAATTTCGGGGTGAAGCCTTGATGGATATCGCAATACAAGACCTTGGACCCATTGTCGAGCTGGGCGCCGTCGAGCTGTCCCGGGCGATCCACGCCCGCAGGTTTTCCTGCCGCGAAGTGATGTCGGCCTACCTGGACCGGATCGAGCGCTGCAACCCCCGGGTCAATGCCCTGGTGTCGTTGCGTGAGCGCCAGGTACTGCTGGCCGAGGCCGAGGCGCGCGACCGCCAGCTGGACCGGGGCCAGTCCCTGGGCTGGATGCACGGCATGCCCCAGGCGATCAAGGACCTGGCGGCCACCGCCGGGCTGCGCACGACCCTGGGCTCGCCGCTGTTCGCCGAACAGATCCCGGCCCATGATGCCATCTGCGTGGAGCGGGTCCGGGCCAGCGGGGCGATCATCGTCGGCAAGAGCAACGTGCCGGAGTTCGGCCTGGGCTCGCAGACCTACAACAAGGTGTTCGGCACCACCGGCAATGCCTACGACCCGACGTTGAATGCCGGCGGCAGCAGTGGCGGGGCGGCGGTGGCCCTGGCGCTGCGCATGCTGCCGGTGGCCGATGGCAGCGACATGATGGGCTCGTTGCGCAACCCGGCGGCCTTCAACAATGTCTTCGGCCTGCGCCCGTCCCAGGGCCGGGTGCCCCACGGCCCGGCGCCGGAGCTGTTCGTCCAGCAACTGGCCACCGAGGGCCCGATGGGCCGCAGCGTGGCCGATATCGCATGCTTGCTCGCCACCCAGGCCGGGTACGACTCGCGGGTGCCCTTGTCGCTCAAGGACGACCCGGCGATCTTCAACGAGCCCTTGCAGCGGGACTTTCGTGGCACGCGCCTGGGCTGGCTGGGGGACTACGACGGCTATCTGGCCATGGACGATGGCGTGTTGGCGCTGTGCGAGTCGGCGCTGGGGGATTTTCGCCAACTGGGCTGCGAGGTCGAGGCCTGCCAGCCGGCGTTTTCCATGGCGGCGCTGTGGCAGTGCTGGCTGGTGCACCGGCATTGGCTGGTCCAGGGCAACCTGGGGCCGCTGTATGCCGACCCGCAGAAGCGTCAGTTGCTCAAACCCGAGGCGCAGTGGGAAGTCGAGGGCGGGCTGCGCCTGAGCGCGGCGGATGTCTACCAGGCCTCGCAGATTCGCAGCGACTGGTACCGGGCCCTGGAGCGATTGTTCGAACGTTACGATTTCCTGCTGTTGCCCAGCGCCCAGGTGTTCCCTTTCGATGCAGGGGTGCCTTGGCCGCGCCTTGTCGGAGGGCGGGAAATGGATACTTACCATCGCTGGATGGAAGTGGTGATCGGCCCGACCCTGGCCGGCCTGCCGAGCCTCAGCGTGCCGGTCGGCTTCAACCCGGCGGGCTTGCCCATGGGCATGCAGATCATCGGCCCGGCCCAGGCCGACCGGGCGGTGTTGCAGCTCGGTCATGCCCACGAACAACTGACGCAGTGGGTCAGGCGCCGGCCGCCGGGTCATCCGTTGTAACCCTCGAACCGGGGTGTACGGGTTTATCGGGCCCGCATCTTGCTGCGTAAAACGCTCATCCATCCGCTTATCAGGGAGGTCGGCATATGGCCAGCAAGGTAGAAACCGGCAGTGTGCGTTCGGTCGAACGGGCGTTGGCGATCGTCGAACTGCTGGGCCAGCACCAGGCCCTGGGCCTGGAGGAGCTGCATTACCTGACGGCGCTGCCCAAGGCCACGGTGTCGCGCATGCTCCTGACGTTGCAGGAGCAGGGCTGGATCTATCGCGGCCTGAGCGACCGGCGCTACCGGCTGTGCGCCAGGCGGCTGTTCGGCGACCAGCAGCAACGCTTCAAGCGGCAGTTGGTGGAGCGTGCCGCGCCCTGGTTGCAGGCCTTGAGCGAGCGCACCGGGCTGGTGGTCGACCTGTCGTGTTTCGACGGCGAGCGCCTGGAGGTCATGGAAAGTTCGATCCCGGCGGTGCTGCGCAAGCGTTATCCGCATAACTGCCAGATCGTCGGCCACTATTCGAGCCTGTTCCATTCGGCGATGGGCAAGGCGTGCCTGGCCGAGCTGGATCACGAGCAGGTCCAGCGCCTGGCCGTCCGCGAGCGGGTGCCCCAGGAGGACCAGTACCGCGCCTGCGAGCAATCCCAGCATCAGGGTTTTGGCCAGCGCACCGAAGGTTATTGGGAGTACCCGGTGCGGCTGCCGTTCCTGATCCGCGCCGTGGCCTTGCCGATTCGTGACCAGGGCCGGCTGGTGGGCAGCATGGCCCTGCACTGGCCGATGGACCAGGCGCCGGTGGAGCGGGTGCTGAGTTTGCACCTGGACAGCCTCGCGGCGACTGTCCACGATGTCGAGCGCAGCCTGTAGCCGCTGCCGCAGGCTGCGATCGGCCGGCACGGCCGTGACATTCTCGCGGGCGCGGGAGGTCCTGCGGACCTTTCGCAGCCTGCGCCAGCGGCTACGGAATTCACCGTTCGGGGCTGGTCGCTGTTTGCAAGCGCGCGCGGGCCGGTTAAGGTTCGGCTCAGATTTCTCGACCCCATGAGTCTTCCATGTTCAACGCTTCTTTCCCCAAGGCCCTGGGCGCTTTGCTGCTGGCCTGCGCGGCCTGGCCGGCCCAGGCCAACTGGTACCTGGACAACGAGTCCTCGCGCCTGTCGTTCGTCACCACCAAAAACGCCAATGTTTCCGAAGTCCATCGTTTCCTGGTCCTGCACGGCAAGGTCGACGCCAAGGGCATGGCGCAGCTGGAAGTCGAGCTGGACTCGATCAACAGCGGGATTCCGCTGCGCGACGAGCGCATGCGCAAGGAGCTGTTCGAAATCGAGCGGCATCCGGATGCCCTGATCAACGCACAGATCAACCTGCGCCCGATCAACGACCTGGCGCCCGGCGCGCAGATCGAGCTGCGTCTGCCGGTCAACGTCACCCTGCACGGCAAACAGCACGAATACAGCGCCGAGCTTTTGGCCACGCGCCTGGACGATCGGCGCTTCCAGGTGGTGACCCTGGAGCCGCTGGTGCTCAACGCCGCCGATTTCGACCTGGTGCCGGGGCTCGAAACCCTGCGCAAGGCGGCCGGCCTGTCGGCGATCAGTCTATCTGTGCCGGTGGGTGCGGTGCTGATCTTCACGGCGCGCTGATATGGCGGGCGCGGTCTTTCCCTGGCGTGAAGGCAATCGCTTCGAGTTGCTGATCGACGGTCCGAGTTTTTTCCCGCGGATGCTGGTGGCGATCGCCCGGGCACGTGAGCAGGTGGAACTGGAGCTGTACCTGGTGGAGGCGGGCGCCTGCGCCGAGGCCATGGTCCAGGCCCTGACCCAGGCCGCCGAGCGCGGGGTGCGGGTGCGTTGCCTGTTCGACGACTACGGCAGCCTGGCCTTCACCCTGGGTCTGCGCCAGCGCCTGACGGGCGCCGGGGTCGAACTGCGCTTCTACAATCGCCTGAGCTGGCGTCGCGGGGTGCGCAACCTGTATCGCGACCACCGCAAACTGTTGCTGGTGGATCAGGAACTGGCGGTGGTCGGCGGCACTGGGGTGACCGATGAATTCTGGAACCCGCTGCAAGACAGCTGCGACTGGCATGAAGTCATGGTGGAGATCAGCGGCCCGCTGGTGCTCGACTGGCAGATGCTGTTCGACCGGCAGTGGATCGCCAACCGCTATCGCACCGCCTGGAAGCCGGCGTCGAACTTCGGTCTGCCACGCCTGCCGCGCGTGCCGGCCCAGGGCGAGGGCATGGGCCGGGTGGCCTATGCCGACGCCCGGCAACATCGGGATATTCTGCAATCGCTGGTGCGCGCGCTGAACAGCGGGCAACGGCGAATCTGGCTGGCGACCCCGTATTTCCTGCCGACCTGGAAGGTCCGCCGCTCCCTGCGCCGCGCCGCCGGGCGCGGGGTGGACGTGCGCCTGCTGCTGACCGGGCCGCGCACCGATCACCCGTCGGTGCGTTATGCCGGGCATCGTTATTACCCGCGCCTGCTGCGGGCCGGGGTGAAGATTTTCGAATACCAGCCGCGTTTCCTGCACCTGAAGATGGTGCTGATCGACGATTGGGTGAGCATCGGCTCGTGCAACTTCGATCACTGGAACCTGCGCTTCAACCTCGAGGCCAACCTCGAAGCCCTCGACCTGCCGCTCACCGATGCGGTGGTTGCAAGCTTTCTCGCCGACTTCGACCAGAGCCAGGAGGTCAGCCTCGAAGCCTGGAAGAACCGCCCGCTGTGGCGGCGGGTCAAGCAGCGGATCTGGGGCTGGGTGGACCGGCTGGTGGTCAACCTGCTCAATCGCCGCGACTGAACCCGGCCCGGCCCAGCTTTGGCTTCTGTAGGAGCCAAGCTTGCTGGCGATCCAGGCAACGCGGTGTATCAGGAGAATCGCTATCGCGGGCAAGCCTCGCTCCTACATGGGGGGGCAGGAGCGAGGCCGAGGGGGAGGGTTACAGCAGTTCGAAGCTCTGTTGCTTGACGTCCCGGGAGTCCAGGCCGATCTCGACCTTGAACTCGCCCGGTTCCGCGGCGTACTTGAGCTGGGCGTTGTAGAACTTCAGGTCGTCTTCGCTGATGCTGAAGTGGATCACCTTCTGTTCGCCGGCCTTGAGCTGCACTTTCTGGAAGTTTTTCAGTTCCTTGATCGGGCGGATCATGGAGCCGGCGACATCCTGGATATACAGCTGCACCACGGTTTCACCGTCGCGCTTGCCGGTGTTTTTCAGGGTCACGCTGGCGTCGAGCTTGCCGCTCTTGTTCAACGTGGTCGACGACAGGGCCATGTCCGACAGGCTGAAGGTGGTGTAGCTCAGGCCATAACCGAACGGAAACAGGGGACCGGTGGTGTCGTCGAAATACTGCGAGGTGTAGTTGCCTGGTTTGCCCGGGGTGAACGGCCGGCCAATGGTCAGGTGGTTGTAGTAGGTCGGGATCTGCCCCACCGAACGCGGGAAGGTGATCGGCAGCTTGCCGGACGGGTTGTAGTCGCCGAACAGCACGTCGGCGATGGCGTTGCCGCCTTCGGTGCCGCTGAACCAGGTTTCCAGGATCGCGTCGGCCTGTTCGTTCTCATCGAGCAGCGCCAGCGGCCGGCCGTTCATCAATACCAGCACCAGCGGTTTGCCGGTGGCCTTGAGAGCCTTGATCAGCTCGCGTTGGCTGGCCGGGATGTACAGGTCGGTACGGCTGGAGGATTCGTGGGACATGCCCCGCGATTCGCCCACCGCCGCCACCACCACGTCAGCCTGCTGCGCGGCCTTCACCGCTTCGTCGATCAACTGTTGGGCCGGGCGCGGGTCGTCCACCACTTCCGGGGCATCGAAGTTGAGGAAGTTCAGGTAGTCGACCACCGCCTTGTCGGCGGTGATGTTCGAGCCACGGGCGTAGATCAGTTGTGCCTGGTCGCCCAGGGCGCGGCTCATGCCGTCGAACAGGGTGACCGATTGCGCCGGCACGCCGGCGGCGGCCCAACTGCCCATCATGTCGATCGGCGCCTTGGCCAGCGGACCGACCAGGGCGATCTTGCCGGCCTTTTTCAGCGGCAGGGTTTCATTGGCGTTCTTCAGCAGCACCAGGCTGCGGCGCGCCACATCGCGGGCATCGCTGCGGTGCAGGCGGCTTTCGGCGTTGGTGTCGGCCGGGTCCTGCTCGGCCTTGCCGATACGCAGGTACGGGTTGGCGAACAGGCCCATGTCGTACTTGGCGGCCAGCACTTCGCGCACGGCGTTGTCCAGGTCGCGCTGGCTGACGTCGCCGGACTTGATCAGCCCCGGCAGTTCCTTGGCGTACAGCGAGTCGTTCATGCTCATGTCGATGCCGGCCTTGATCGCCAGCTTGGCGGCTTCGCGGCCGTCCTTGGCGACGCCGTGGCGCATCAGTTCGACGATGGCGCCGTGGTCGCTCACCGCCAGGCCCTTGAAGCCCCACTCCTTGCGCAGCAGGTCGTTCATCAGCCAGGTGTTGGAGGTGGCCGGCACGCCATTGATCGAGTTCAGCGCCACCATCACCCCGCCGGCACCGGCGTCGATCGCGGCGCGGTAGGGCGGCAGGTAGTCCTGGTACATCTTCACCGGGCTCATGTCGACGACGTTGTAGTCGCGACCGCCTTCCACCGCGCCGTACAGGGCGAAGTGCTTGACGCTGGCCATGATGCTGTCGGCGTTCTTCGGGCTGTCGCCCTGGTAGGCCTTGACCATGACCTTGGCGATGCGCGAGACCAGGTAGGTGTCTTCGCCGAAGCCTTCGGAGGTGCGGCCCCAGCGTGGGTCGCGGGAGATGTCGACCATTGGCGCGAAGGTGATGTCCAGGCTGTCGGCGCTGGCTTCCTGGGCGGCGATGCGCCCGGAGCGGCCGATGGCATCCATGTCCCAGCTCGACGCCAGGGCCAGGGGGATCGGGAAGATCGTGCGGTGGCCGTGGATCACGTCATAGGCGAAGAACATCGGGATCTTCAGCCGGCTGCGCATGGCCGCGTCCTGCATCGGCCGGTTTTCCGGGCGGGAGATGGAGTTGAAGGTGCCGCCGATGCGCCCGGCGGCGATTTCCTTGCGGATCAGCTCGCGGGGCATTTCCGGACCGATGCTGATCAGGCGCAACTGGCCGATCTTTTCATCCAGGGTCATCTGCTTGAGCAGGTTGTCGATGAAAGCGTCCTTGTTCTGCAGGACCGCGTCCGAAAAGGGTTTTTCCTGGGCCGATACCGGCGTGGTGGCGGCGAGGGCAGGGTGACTGGCCAGGCTGATCAGCAAACCCAGCAAACACAGCTTCTTCATGAATATTGTTCTCTAGGGCCTAAAACAGACGCGATCAGTACGCGTCGAGCGGCCGAAAATTGGGAGAGCGGCTAATAAAGGAACGACTATTGTTGTTCGGATAAATGCAGCACACTTCTGAACTCTTTTTCGCGCTGGGCATCTTTTAGCCGATTGGCCCGATGCAATCCAGTGGTGGCGGCAGATTATGCCCGATGCACTCGATTCAAAGGGTTACAGGTTCCATCCCCTAGGTTGCAAGGAGCGTCACCACCATGAACGTACGACAGAGCCTTCGCTCAAGCTGGCCCGTGATGGCATTGCTGCTGCTCAGCAGCCTGCTCAGCGGCTGCGGGATCAACAACATCCCGACCCTCGACGAACAGGCCAAGGCGGCCTGGGGTCAGGTCCAGAACCAGTACCAGCGTCGCGCCGACCTGATCCCCAACCTGGTGGAAACGGTCAAGGGCTACGCCAAGCACGAACAGGAGACCCTGACCGCGGTGATCGAGGCGCGGGCCAAGGCGACGTCGATCCAAGTCGATGCCAGCACCCTGGACAACCCGGAAAAACTCAAGCAGTTCCAGCAGGCCCAGGACCAGCTGACCGGCGCCTTGAGCCGTTTGATGGTGGTGTCCGAGCGGTATCCGGACCTCAAGGCCAACCAGAACTTCCTGGCCCTGCAGTCGCAGCTCGAAGGCACCGAGAACCGCATCGCCGTGGCGCGTCGCGATTTCATCCTCGCGGTGCAGAAGTACAACACCGAGATCCGTACCTTCCCCGGCCGCCTGTGGCACAGCGTGATGTACAGCAACCTGCCGGTGCGCGAGACCTTCGAGGCCACCAGCCCCGACGCCGACAAAGCCCCAGAAGTGAAGTTCTGATCAGCCGCGGCTACCCGCGGATCGCGTGAGCGGCCGCGGGATCCGCCCCGGCGTTACCACGGATGAGGTTCCAATGCGCGTGTTGAGAGTGGGTGTGGTGCTGTTGCTCTGGGTGTTTGCGATAACGGCCCAGGCCGAGCTGAAGTTCCCGGCGCTGAGTGGGCGGGTGGTGGACAACGCCCAGATGATCGAGCCGGCGGTGCGCCAGCAACTGACCCAGGAGCTGGCCTCCCACGAACAGTCCACCGGCGAGCAGGTGGTGGTCGTGACCCTGCCGGACCTGCAAGGCACCAGCATCGAGGACTTCGGCTATCAGCTGGGGCGCTACTGGGGCATCGGCCAGAAGGACAAGAACAACGGCGCCTTGTTGATCGTCGCCCGCGATGATCGCAAGCTGCGCATCGAAGTCGGTTACGGCCTGGAAGATCGCCTGACCGACGCGCAAAGTTCGGTGATCATCAACCAGGTCATCACCCCGGCCTTCAAGGCCGGCCATTTCAGCAAGGGCATCAGCGATGGCGTATCGGCCATGTTGCTGGTGCTGGGCGGCAATCCGCTGGACGAGCCGAGCGCTGCCTATGACGGTGGCGGCGAGCGCGGCAGTGAGTTTTTCGAGCGGCATCCCGGCGTCCTGGTGTTCCTGGTGCTGTTGTTTATCGTGACGATCTTCGTCTGCCAACTGCTCGGCATCCTGCCCAGCGGTGGCGGCGGGCGTGGCGGTTCCGGAGGCTTCGGCGGGGGCGGTTTGGGTGGCGGAGGCTTTGGCGGCGGAGGCGGTGGGGGCTTCAGCGGCGGCGGTGGTAGTTTTGGCGGCGGCGGATCGTCAGGCGGCTGGTGACTAACAATAATCGATGAGTATGGGAAGACATGGCACTACTGAGTGAGTACGAACAACGGCAGGTCGCCGAGGCGATCGCCCGGGTCGAACAGCAGACCGATGCCGAACTGGTCACCGTGCTGGCCGCCCGCGCCGACGACTACGCCTATATCCCGTTGCTCTGGGCCAGCCTGCTGGCGCTGATCGTGCCGGGCGTGGTGCATTACGCCACCGGCTGGATGAGCATGCACCTGTTGCTGCTGGTGCAATGGGTGACCTTTATCGTGCTCTGCCTAGTGTTTCGCATCCCGCGGATCACCACCCGCCTGATTCCGCGCTCGGTACGCCACTGGCGCGCCTCGAACCTGGCCCGCCGCCAGTTTCTCGAACAGAACCTGCACCACACCGTCGGCAGCACCGGGATGCTGATCTTCGTCTGCGAAGCCGAGCGCTATGTGGAAATCCTGGTGGACGAGGGCATTTCCAGGCGCCTCGACGACAAGACCTGGGACGCCATCGTCCAGGCTTTCACCCAGCAGGTGAAGCAGGGGCAGACCCTGCAAGGCTTCATCAACTGCATCGAGGCCTGCGGCGAACTGCTCAAGGTGCATGTGCCGGTGACCCATGTGCGCAACGAACTGCCCAACCGCCTGGTGGTCCTGGCCTGATTTCCCCCGTCCCTGTAGCCGCTGCCGCAGGCTGCGATCGGCCGCAAGGCCGTGGCGTTCTGAAGATCGCTGGAGGTCCTGCGGACCTTGCGCAGCCTTCGGCAGCGGCTACAGGAGGCCCCATCGCCTGGAATTCTGCGCCGTCGGGTAAATAACTCCGTGCCCCGGCGGGCCATCCCCCCTAAAATACCCGCCATTCCCCGATTCACACCCCGCATCGCCCGAGGCACCTTTTACATGTCTGCAACCGCAACCCCCGCCAGCCTCGCGCCGGATCATCACGCCCAGTTTCTCGAATTGCTGGAAACCAGCCTGGCGCAGAACGCCTTTATCAAACTGGTGCTGGCCAAGCATGTGGGGGCCGAGGCGGATTTGCAGCGGCTGATCATCAAGCAACTGACGGTCAAGGAGCAGCCGTGCCTGTCCCTCGTCTACCGCTACAAGACCCGCGACATCACCAAGAACTTCCCCCTCGATGAAGGCGTGGCGCTGATCGCCGGGCTGCTGCCGGCGTCGTTCAAGAACGCGCACCTGCTGTCGCTCACCGATGAGGTGCAGCTCGAATACAGCAAGAAGGGCAAAAGCTCGCTGTTCAAGGGCAAGGCCCAGCAGCAGCGCGAAGTGCCGTCCGCCGAGCACAACCGCGAGAAGAACCGCTACCTGGAGCTGAGCCGGCCCTTCCTCACCGACCTGGGGGTGACCAACAAGCAGCACGAACTGATCCCGGCGATGTCGCGCAAGTGGAAGCAGATCAACAAGTTCATCGAGGTTTTCAGCCATGCGCTGAGTTCGTCGCCGATCGATCTGCAACAGCCGGTGCGGGTGGCGGACTTCGGCTCCGGCAAGGGCTACCTGACCTTCGCCATCCACGACTACCTGTGCAACACCTTGCAGGCGCAAGGGCAGGTGACCGGCGTGGAGCTGCGCGAAGACATGGTGACCCTGTGCAACGCCGCGGCGGCGCGCCTCGACCATCAGGGCCTGGAGTTCAAGTGTGGCGACGTGCGCAGCGTGGCGCCGAGCGAGCTGGATGTGATGATCGCCCTGCATGCCTGCGATATCGCCACCGACTACGCGATCCACACCGGCATTCGTTCCGGCGCGGCGATCATCATGTGCTCGCCGTGCTGCCACAAGCAGATCCGCCCGCAGATGCAGAGCCCGGCGCTGCTCAAGCCGATGCTGCAATACGGCCTGCACCTGGGCCAGCAGGCGGAGATGGTCACCGACAGCCTGCGCGCGCTGTTCCTCGAAGCCTGCGGCTACGAGACCAAGGTCTTCGAGTTCATCTCCCTGGAACACACCAACAAAAACAAGATGATCCTCGCGGTCAAACGCGCCGAGCCCCAGGACCCGACCCAGCTGCTGGCGAAGATCGGCGAGCTCAAGGCGTTCTACCACATCAGCGAGCACTGCCTGGAAACCCTGCTGCGGGCCGACGGCTACCTGGGCTGAGGGTTGCCTGCTGCCGTAGGAGCGAGGCTTGCCCACGAAAAACGATGACGCAATGCCCGGCAGCATTACTGGCGTAGTACCGGGTTATTACCCGGCCCCGCGGATAGGGACTACCTTGAATACTCCTGTTTTCCCTTGAAGAGGAGTCATCTCCATGGCCGCGAAAAAAATCCTCATGCTGGTCGGCGATTACGTCGAGGACTACGAAGTGATGGTGCCGTTCCAGGCGCTGCTGATGGTCGGCCACACCGTGCATGCGGTGTGCCCGGACAAAAAGGCCGGGCAGACCGTGCGCACCGCGATCCACGACTTCGAAGGCGACCAGACCTATAGCGAAAAACCGGGCCATCAGTTCGCCCTGAATTTTGACTTCGCCAAGGTCGAGGCCGCCGATTACGACGCGCTGCTGATCCCCGGCGGTCGTGCCCCGGAATACCTGCGGTTGAACGAAAAAGTCCTGCAACTGGTGCAAGCCTTCGACCAGGCCGGCAAGCCGATCGCCGCCGTCTGCCACGGCGCCCAGCTGCTGGCCGCGGCGGGCATTCTCGAAGGCCGCGAGTGCAGTGCCTACCCGGCCTGTGCCCCGGAAGTGCGCCTGGCCGGCGGTACCTACATCGATATCCCCGTGACGGACAGCCACGTCCAAGGCAATCTGGCGACGGCCCCGGCCTGGCCGGCGCACCCCAGTTGGCTGGCCGGTTTCCTCGGCCTGCTGGGCACCCAAATCACCCTGTAAACGGATGGCTTGCCGGCGCTGCTTTTCTGTCAGGAAGCAGCGCCATCATCCTACCTTCAACCGAGGAGCGCCCAGCATGTGCGAGCTCTACGTCAAAGCCGACCCGATCCTCTACGAGTCCCGTTCGCGCTCGCTGCGCATCTGCGGGGTGGTCACCACCCTGCGCCTGGAAAACCAGTTCTGGGACATCCTCAGCGAAATCGCCGAGGTCGATGGCATGACCACCAACCAGCTGATCGCCAAGCTCTACGAAGAGGTGATGGACTACCGCGGCGAAGTGGTGAATTTCGCCTCGTTCCTGCGGGTCAGCTGCACCCGCTACCTGAGCCAGCGCCGCAGCGCCACGCCGGAACTCAGCGTGGTGCGCAGCGCCACCAAATAACCCCGCACCCTGCACCCTGCACCCTGTAGCCGCTGCCGAGCCTGCGAGGCTGCGATCGCCCGCGTAGCGGGCGCCAAGCCAGGCAACGCCACGTATCAGACATACCGCGTTGTCAGGTTTTACGGGGCTGTGCCCCGATCGCAGCCTCGCTGGGGCTCGGCAGCGGCTACAGGATTCGTTTCATATCAAGAGGTCGGGCGGGTGCCATCGAGCAGGGCATCCACCACTGCCCGAGCCATTTCCACCGAATGCACCATGGACCAGATCAGCCCGCGTTCGATGCCGCTGGCGCGTTCGGTGATTTCATCGGACACCTCCTCGGCGCATTTGAGCAGCAGGGACACGTGCATCAGCGCGTCTTCGGCATTGACGCCGGGCTGCACGGCGAACAGGGGATGGCCCTGGCCATCGCGCAGGCCAAAGGGGCGGCGGCGCGTGCCTTGCAAGGTGGCGATCAGGCTGGCGTTGGCGCGATCCAGTTCCGGGTCGCGCAGTTTACGAGGGGATTGCAGGGGTGGATCGGGGACGAGCTTTTTCATGAGGTGATTTCTCCAGTCGTTCAAGGAACCGCCGGATCTCACTTCCACATGAGAGGTGGCAGCCGTACGTGGGTGTGGAAGACCGGACTGAAGAACCGGCGCACCCGAGGGTGCCCCACGTACAGCCGCCATAAAACGAGCTCACCAGGACCGAAAATCACTGGTGTTCGTATTGAGCGAATTGCACGTTCTTCAGATCCGGACTTCCACATCCGGGCCGCTGTTTTTGCAGCGGCCCAGGCAGACTGCCTGATCGGTTTGAGGGGTACAAGGCGCTCAAAGGCGTTGGGGATTTTCTAGGAAATACCTTACAAAACAAAGCGAAACTTCTTCTCCGTCCAGCACCTCTCCCTGACCAATACCTGTAGCCGCTGCCGAGCCTGCGAGGCTGCGATAGGTCCGCAGGACCTCAGACGGTCGCGAGATCGCCGCGCCCCTTCGGGTCGATCGCAGCCTCGCAGGCTCGGCAGCGGCTACAGGGGTTACAGCGATTGCAGGGATTACAGCGGTTACAGCGGTTATAGGGGCAGCGCACCCGGTTCAGAAGAACCGGGTCACGCTGATCTTGGCGTTACGCCCAAGGCTGGAGGCGTTTTCGCCGCTCAGGGGCGGGCGGTAATCGCGGTTGAACATGTTGTCCAGGGTGAAGTTGACTTCCGTGCCCTTGAGGTACGGCTGCTGCGGTTTCCAGTTGGCGAACAGGCCCTGCACGTTGTAGCGGTCGTTCTCGTACTGGTCCCAGTAGGAGTCGCCCAAGGCGCTGGCCGGGCCGCTCGGGTAGACGTCGCTCGGCACGCGGTCGGTCTGGCGTACCCACTGGCCCTGCCAACCCACCTGTGCATCCCACTGCGGGATTTTCACCCCCAGGGTGGCGACCCACTTGCGCGGCGGAATGTCCCGCGCCCAGACATTCGGCCCCCAGGGATTGGTGTAGGCGCCTTCATGCTTGCCGGTGATCCAGGAGTAGGACAGCGAGCCGAACAGGTAGGTCGAATCGTAGAAGCTCTCGACCTCGAAGCCCTTGATGGTCAGGTCGCCGATATTGCGGTAGACCCCGATCGTCGGCTGGTTGCACACCTGGCCGATGTTCTTGCCGCTGCTCAGTTGCTCGGGGCAGCCGATCCCCAGGTTCTTCATGATTTCGTCCTTGATCTCATTGCGGAACACGGTGGTGCGGATCTGCACGCTATCGGCATCGCTGAACACATTGGCGAAGCTGGTGAT
This sequence comes from Pseudomonas sp. GW821-FHT09E12, assembly GCF_059416085.1. Taxonomy (NCBI): domain Bacteria; kingdom Pseudomonadati; phylum Pseudomonadota; class Gammaproteobacteria; order Pseudomonadales; family Pseudomonadaceae; genus Pseudomonas; species Pseudomonas sp. GW821-FHT09E12. The sequence goes on from NZ_JBWKOM010000003.1 coordinate 674,695, forward strand.
GTTACCGGCGCGCAACGCGGTGATGCGCTCCGGGTCGAGGTCGCGGCTGGTGGCCGAGCGGGTGGTGCCCGGCGCCTGGACTTCGTACTGCTCGTCGATCACTGGCGCGCGCCAGGTCTTGCTGTAGTCGGCGAACAGGGCGAATTGCGGGGTGACCGTCCAGAACGCCGACAGCCGTGGCGACCAGCCAGTGTAGGTCTTGTCGCCATAATCGTGGCCGACCACCGGGTTGGGGCTGTTATAGATCGGCGCGTCGTTTTTCTGCCCACGGTTGCGCACATGGTCGTAGCGCAGGGACGGGGTCAGGGTGAAGTCGCCCAGGGTGATCGCGTCCTGGATATAGAAGGCGTTGTTGTCGACCTTGCCATGGGGCATGAAGCCCGGCTGGTAATGCCCGTTGTTGTACTTGGGCACCTCATAGGTCTTGCCCGGCATCCACATGTCCACCTCGCGGGTGTGCTTGCGGATCTGGATGCCATGGGTCAGGGCATGTTCCAGCGGGCCGGTGTTGAAGCGGCTGGTGTTTTTCAGCGAGAGGATCCTGTCCTCGTAACCCACGGTGATCTTGCGTCCACCGGAGGCGGGCTGGGTGTAGGCGTTCGGGCCGCGCTCGTCGGTCTGGTCGGTCTTGGAATCGGAGTACTTGGCCTCGAAGTCGATCCACGGGTTGTCCAGCGGCGTGTACTGGTACTTGGCCTGCCAGGTGGTGTCGACGGTATTGCGCTGGGCCAGGAAGCGCCGGGTGGCGCCGTCGTAGCCGTATTTGTCGATATCGCTCTGGGTCGGTGGCGTCGGGTAGCTCTTGGCCGAGAAGGGCGCCCAGATGTCGCTGTTGGAACGCATGTAGCTCAAGCCCAGACGATGTTCGTCGGTCAGTTGCATGTTCAGCTTGAACAGCTCGCCGTCCAGGTCCTGGGCGGTGTTGGGCAGGCGCTTGGGGTTGATCGGGTAGGCGTTGCGCGGGTCCGGCTGGGCGCTGGCCAGCTTCATGTCGTCGCCGTCGCGTTTGGTCCAGTAGGCCAGGGCATCGAAACGCCGGTCCTCGGTACGTCCGTACACCGCGCCGGTGTAGGCCTGCTCATGGCTGTTGCTGCTGTAGCCGTACTTGAGCATGGCGCCGCTGTCGCGGCCTTCCTGCAGCAGGTCGGGGGCGTCCTTGGTCTCCATGTGCACGGTGCCGCCGAAACCGCCGTTGCCGGTCTCGGGCGAGTGCGGGCCCTTTTCCACTTCGATGCGCTTGATCAGTTCCGGCTCGATGAAGATCGAACCCTGCTGGTAGCGTTCGAAGCCGCTCTTGGTCGCGCCGTCGACGCTCATCGGCACGTCTTCGGCGTCGCCCAGGCCCCAGATGTTGATGGTCTGGCCGCCGGGCTTGAGCGAGCCGCCGAGGCTGACGCCGGGCAGGGTGGCGATCAGGCTGGGAATGTTGGTGGCCTGGTGGCGATCGATCTCGGCCTGGTTCAGGGTCGAGCGGCCGACCGTGGCGGAGTCCACTTCCAGGCCGCTGCCGATGACGCTCATGGCCCCCAGTTGCAGCGCCGAACTGCGGGTGCTGCTGTTTTCCGCGGGGCGCACCACGTAGGTCTTGTCGACCTTGACCAGGCTGAACTCGCTGCCGCCCAGCAATTGCTGGATCGCCGCCTCGGGGCTGAAATCGCCCTTCAGCGCCGGGGCCTTCACGTTGCGCAGCAACTCTTCGTCGAACAGCAACTGGATCTTCGCCTGCTGCGCCACCTGGCTCAGCGAGGCCGCCAGCGGTTGGGCGGGCAGGGCAAAGTTGAACGATTCGACTTGAACCTGGGCCTGGGCCTGCAGGCTGAACGCCAGGCAGGTGGCGAGCAGGGTCGGACGCGAACAGATGAGCTGCAAGTGATAAGGCGCGCGAAACATGAAATCCCCCGGAGCGGCGACAAAGGCCAGAAAAGGTGTGCGTAAACAACGCAGACCGGAGGAAGACGCGTCAGCAAAATAAAACCTCATATGCGAATGCAAAATATTCGCATATGGGTTTCAGCGTCGGGCTTCGATACGCACGCGGCCGTCGGCCAGGGCCACGGTTTTCACCGGGATCAGCGCCGGCAGGGCCTTGATCAGGGCGTCCGGGTCCTGCACATCGAGGTTGCCCGAGACCTTGAAGTTGCCCAGCGCGCCATCGGCCAGCAACACCGGCTGGCGGCGATAGAGGTTCAGCTCGTCCACCAGGCTGGCCAGGTCGCGATTGCGAAAGGCCAGGTGGCCGCCGCGCCAGTCGGCGACCTCATCGAGGTTCACCGCCTGTTCCCGCAGGGTGCCGCTGGCGTAGTCATAGATGCCGCGCTGGCGGGCGCCGAGCAGCAGCGAATCGGGCTTCTGCGCGTCGGGAACGAACGCCACCTGGCCGTGGGCGACGCTGACCACCAGTTGTTTCTCGCCGCGGCGCACATCGAAGCCGGTGCCGACCACCCGCACCTGGGCGTTGCCTGCATGCACCCACAGCGGCCGTTCCTTGTCGGCGGCCACTTCCAGGTACAGCTGGCCCTGGTCCAGGTAGAGGTTGCGCTGCTGCGCGCTGAAGTCGATGCGCAGGCGGGTGTTGGCGTTGACGTACAGGGTGCTGCCATCGGGCAGGTTGAAACTGCGCATGCCCGTGCTCTGCGCGGCGATCTGTTGCGAATGGATCGCCGGCGGGGCGCCCAGCTCGATGGCCAGCAGCGCGCAGACCAACGCGGCGGCCACCGCCAGGGCCGGGCGCCAGCGCGGCTTTTTGCGCACCGGCAGCGGCGTTGGTTGGTTCAGTGGTTCGAGTTCGGCCAGCTCGGCCCACAAGCGCTCGAACTCGGCATAGGCCCGGGCATGGGCCGGCTCGCGGGACCAGGCCGCAAAGGCTTCGCGCGTGGCCTGGCTGCGATCGTCGCGATTGTGGGTGAACCAGACGGCCGCCTGGGCGTCGATGCTGTCGATCTCGTCGGTGTCGCTGTGGCGGGTCATTGGGCTTGCTCCTTGCCGTGTTCCTGCTCCAGGCGCTGCTTGCAGTGCAGCAGGGCAAAGGCGACGTGTTTTTCCACCATGCTCAGGGAGATGCCCATGCGTTCGGCGATCTGTGCCTGGCTCAGGCCTTCGAAGCGGTGCAGCATAAGGGCTTCGCGGCGGCGCGGCGAGAGTTCGGCGAGCACGCTCTTCAAGCGCTCCAGGCGTTGCAGGCGCTGGGCCGCGGGCAGAGGCTCGTGGTGTTCATCGGCCAGTGGCTCGGGTTCTGCTGCATGCGGTTCGTGGTGCACCTTGTGCCTGACCTTCTGCCGGCGCCAGTGATCGCGCAGCAGGTTGCGCGCCATCTGGAACAGAAAGGCGCGGGGTTGTTCGACCTTGGCCCGGTCGCGGTAATCGAGCCATTGGGTGAAGACGTCCTGGGTCATGTCCGCCGCATCGCAGGCGTTGTCCGTGCGTTTACGCAGGTAATGCAGGATGTCCGCATAGAACCCGCGGACGGGGTCCGCCGAGGTGGGGTCGGGCTTGAAGCGAGACATGAAAATCCTTCGCAAGTACTGCCGGGCAGAAAGGTCGCGAATGATATCGAGAATTATTACTATTTGTCTGCATGAGTTTCGCGCCATGAACCGGATGCGATTTTTCCTGTCTGATGCTGCGTGCCTCAGCAACACACCCCAAACGCTGGTAAACCGGCAAAGACAAGCTTTAATCCGAAGTGCATTCGCATCTTTGGACACTCAGGAGCAGGACCATGGCTGGATGGTATGAATTGAGCAAAAGCAGTGACGGGCAGTTCCGCTTCGTTCTCAAGGCTGGCAATGCTGAAACCATTTTGACGAGTGAGTTGTATTCCTCCCGCAGCGCCGCCGAAAACGGCATCGCTTCGGTGCAGACCAACAGTCCCAACGAGGCCCGCTACGCCAAGGAAGTCTCCAAGGACGGCAAACCTTATTTCAACCTCAAGGCCGCGAACCACCAGATCATCGGCAATAGCCAGCGCTATTCGTCCGAGGCGGCGCGCGACGCGGGCATTGCCAGCGTGCAGACCAACGGTCCGAGCACGACCATCAAAGACAAGACCGCCTGACGTTTTGCACTGAAACAAAAAAGCCCGACAGGACAACCTGCCGGGCTTTTTGTTGGGCGCTGCTTTTGTAGGCGTCAGACAACGCGTGGTGTCTGATGCGCCGCTATCGCGAGCAAGCTTCGCTCCTACAGAAGCCAGGGCGCGCGGACCTGTAGGAGCCAGGCTTGCCGGCGATGAGGCCCGCAAGCTTGCCCCTACAGCCAGGGCCCGATCAGCGCACTGCGTTCAACATGGCCTGCAACTGATTGCGCCCGGCTTCATTCAGCGGGAACACCGGCAGGCGCGGGTCGCCGACCTGCAGACCGGTCATGTTCAACCCGGCCTTGATGGTGGTCGGCAGGCCGCCCTTGAGGATGAAGTCGAGCACCGGCAACTGGCGGTAGAACAGTTCGCGCGCGCGCTCCAGGTCGTTGTCCAGCACCGCCTGGTACAGGTCCAGGTTGAGCTGCGGGATCAGGTTCGCCGCGGCGGTGCACCAGCCCTTGGCGCCAGCGGCGAAGGCTTCCAGGGCCAGCGGGTTGCAACCGTTGTAGAACGGCACCTGGCCTTCGCCCAGCAGTTGCAGCTTGTGCATGCGCTGGATGTCGCCGGTGCTCTCCTTGACCATGGTCACGTTTTCCACCGCGTGGAAGATCCGCAGGATCAGCTCCACCGACATGTCGGTGCCGCTGGTGGCCGGGTTGTTGTAGAGCATGATCGGCACGCCGACGCTGTCGCCGATGGCGCGGTAGTGGGCGAGGATCTCGGCTTCGCTGAGCTTCCAGTAGGACGTCGGCAGGACCATCACCGCATCGGCGCCCTTGGCCTCGGCAAACCGTGCGCGGCGCACGGCCTTGGCGGTGGTCAGGTCGGAAACGCTGACGATGGTCGGCACGCGCCTGGCGATGTGGCGGATGCTGAACTCGGCGACCTGGTCCCACTCGGCGTCGCTCAGGTAAGCGCCTTCGCCGGTGCTGCCCAGGGGCGCGATGGCCTGCACGCCGCTGTCGATCAGGCGATCGATGGAACGGCCGAGGGTGTCCAGGTCCAGTTGCTCACCGTTGGCGGTGAACGGGGTGATGGTGTAGCCGATGATGCCGTGAATGTTGGCGTTCGACATGGCGACGCTCCTTTAGCGAATGAGGTGGGTTCAGTTCAGGCAATCGGCGTGTTGCTTGAGGTTCTGCCGAGCGTAGTAGTTGAAGGCGGCTGCGTGACGCTTGGGCTTGGAGATCCAGTCATGGGCCTCGCGGCCGAGCTCCGGCTGGATTGGCTTGATGGTGCCGGCGGCCATGGCCAGCAATTGCAGCTTGGCGGCGCGCTCGATCAGTTGGGCGATCACGCAGGCTTCCTCGATGCTGGCGCCGGTGGACAGCTGGCCGTGGTGCGAGAGCAGGATGGCGCGCTTGTCGCCCAGGGCCGCGGAGATGATCTCGCCTTCTTCGTTACCCACCGGCACCCCTGGCCAGGCCTTGAGAAAGGCGCAGTCGTCATACAGCGGGCACAGGTCCATGTGGGAAATTTCCAGCGGCACTTCGATCATCGACAACGCGGCGATGTGGGTCGGGTGGGTGTGGATGATGCAGTTCACGTCGGGGCGGGCGCGGTACACCCAGCTGTGGAAACGGTTGGCCGGGTTGGGCATGCCGTGGCCTTCGAGCACCTCCAGGTCTTCGTTGACCAGCAGCAGGTTGCCCGCGGTGATCTCGTCGAAACCCAGGCCCAGTTGCTGGGTGTAGTAAGTGCCCGGTTGCGGGCCACGGGCGGTGATCTGCCCGGCAAGACCGGAGTCGTGGCCGTTCTCGAACAGGATGCGGCAGGTCAGGGCCAGCTTTTGCCGGTCGGTCCACGTATTATCCGCCAGGGTGTTTTGCATCTGGGTCAGGGCTTGCCTGACCAGTTGCTCTTTGGGTAGTGCTAATGTCTTGGCCATATCGGTGTCCTTTGGTCGTTGCAATGGACGTCGGATTTGCCAGCCCCCGCTGCTCGCAAGGTCGTTGGGTGAAAGCAAATGACACTAAAGAGGCTATATGACACTTTGTGTCATTGGCAAGGACAAATCGTCGCCTCCTTGATGGGTTAACCGTTCTACATGTCTATCCGTTTGAAATTATTGAGAAAAAAACTTGGCGTGACGCTGGAGGCCCTGGCCGAGAAATCCGGCATGACCAAGAGCTACCTGTCGAAAGTCGAGCGCGGCCTGAACACGCCCTCGATCGCCGCGGCGTTGAAACTGGCCAAGGCGTTGAACGTGAACGTCGAGGAGCTGTTCGCCGAAGACAAGGTCAGCCTCGACAGCTACAGCCTGGTGCGCAGCAACGAACGCCAGTCGCTGGCGGCCAACGACCAGGCGCCGGGTTATGCGGTGCTGGCGCATCAGGTCAGCGAGCGCAGCCTGTTGCCATTCATCATCTACCCGCCCAGGGAGTTCACCGACAAGAGCTTCAAGGAACACCTGGGGGAGGAGTTTCTGTTTGTCCACGAAGGGCAGGTGGAAGTGGATTTCATGAACGAGCGGGTGATCCTCAACCGGGGCGACGCGCTGCACTTCAACGCGCAGAAACCCCACCGCCTGCGCTCGGTGGGCGAGGTGCAGGCGCAGTTGCTGGTGGTGGTGCACAGCAGCGAGGAATAAGGGACACGATGTAGCCGCTGCCGAAGGCTGCGATAAGGCCGAAGGCCTTCAGCGATCTCAACACCGTGCGCCCCCTTCGGGGTCGATCGCAGCCTCGCGGGCTCGGCAGCGGCTACAGAGGTGGCGCTCCGCAGACGCCTGCCCGCGATCTTTCAGCGCTCGACCGGCACCGACAGCGCAGGATCGCCCAGCGCATGGCTCTTCGAATCGAAGAAGCGCAGCGTCACTTCCATCCCCGCGAACAGCTTGGCGTAGCGCCGCTTCTGGTTCTGGATGAAGGCCTTGCTGCGCGGCTGGATCGAGATCGCCAGGGTCCGCACTTTGGACTGGCGGATGGCACTCACCAGGTGGCTGTCCTGGGAGCCGAGGTCGTGGCCGAAGATGCACAGCGCGTCGCTGTGATTCAGCAACTGCTGGTAGCAGAACGACAGGTAGTCGCTGCCGCGAATGGTCTTGAGCTTGTCCGCCACCGGGCCCTCGCTGACAAACAGCGGCACATCGTCGAGGGTCTTGAGGGTGTTGTTGATGGCGAAGTTGCCCAGCAGCGTGCCTTCGGTGGAACCCAGCTTGCGCGCGGTGCCGTCCTGGTTGCGCACCAGATGCAGGCCGCCGTGCAGGTACAGCACGCGGGTCCGTTCGCTGGCGGTCTGGCTGATGTCGAAGCTCGGGTCGGCGCCCTGGAACAGGTCGTCGATGCCCTGGGCATCGTGCTGGATCGCCCAGTAGTTGAGCAGGTCGTAGTTGCTGGTGAACACCGTGCGGTAGCGGCGCAGTTCCTGGTTGATCTGCGACAGCGTCGCCGGCTGTACCAGGCGCCACGGAATGTGCACCGCGTGCACGGTATTGATCAGCGCTTCCTTGATTGCGTAGTAGCGATTGCGCGGCGCCGCGGAGCTGACGGCCAGGGCCTTGTTGACCCGGCTGGTGGTCTTCAGCGCGCCCAGCACCTGTTCGAAACTGCGGGTCTGCTGGGCTTCGAACACGCTCAGCTCGGAGGGGCTCAGGGGCTTTTCTTCGACGGTGCGGGCGTTCTCGAACAGCGAATCGTAGGCGAAGTCTTCCCACACCGCGCGGCTGGCGCCGTTGCCGATCAGCAGGCCGGTGATCGGCGTGCTGGCGCGCAAGGCGTTCCAGTCTTCAAGGTCGGCATCAAATTCCTGGAAATCCATCATCGCGGTTCGTCGTCTCAAGGCAGAAGGTGTACAGGGCGCCGACTTTATCACGACCGACCCTTGAGCCAGATCAACAACGCGCGTGACCGATGGGTCGATCCTGTGCGCATTTGCCGGATCGGCACGGCTGATCCAATCCCAGCCTGGAGGACGCGCCATGAGCAGCACTTTTTTCATTCCCGCCGTGAACATCATGGGTATCGACTGTCTCGACGAGGCCATGGTCGCGATTCGCAACTACGGTTTTCGCAAGGCGCTGATCGTCACCGACGCCGGCCTGGCCAAGGCCGGGGTGGCCGGGATGATTGCCGAGAAACTGGCGATGCAGGACATCGATTCGGTGATCTTCGACGGCGCCAAGCCCAACCCGAGCATCGGCAACGTCGAGAAGGGCCTGGCGCAATTGCAGCAGAGCAGCTGCGACTTCGTGGTCTCCCTCGGCGGCGGTTCGCCCCATGACTGCGCCAAGGGCATCGCCCTGTGCGCCACCAATGGCGGGCATATCCGCGACTACGAGGGCGTCGACCGCTCGGCCAAGCCGCAACTGCCGCTGATCGCGATCAACACCACCGCCGGCACCGCCAGTGAAATGACCCGTTTCTGCATCATCACCGACGAGCAGCGCCACGTGAAAATGGCCATCGTCGACCGTAACGTCACGCCGCTGCTGTCGGTCAACGACCCGGCGCTGATGGTCGCCATGCCCAAGGGCCTGACCGCCGCCACTGGCATGGACGCGCTGACCCACGCAATCGAAGCCTATGTGTCCACCGCGGCCAACCCGATTACCGATGCCTGCGCGCTGAAAGCCATGACCATGATCAGCCAGAACCTGCGCCAGGCGGTGCACGACGGCAGCGACCTGGTCGCCCGGGAAAACATGGCCTACGCCCAGTTCCTCGCCGGCATGGCCTTCAACAATGCGTCGCTGGGTTTCGTGCATGCCATGGCGCACCAGCTGGGCGGTTTCTACGATTTGCCCCACGGTGTGTGCAACGCCGTGCTGCTGCCCCATGTGCAGAGTTTCAATGCCATGGTCTGCGCCGGACGCCTGACCGACGTGGCCCACGCCATGGGCGCGGACATTCGTGGCTTCAGCCCGGAGGAGGGCGCGCAGGCAGCCATCAGCGCCATTCGCAGCTTGGCCCGGGATGTCGAGATCCCCAGCGGCTTGCGTGACCTGGGCGCCAAGCTGACGGACATTCCGGTCCTGGCCGCCAACGCCCTGAAAGACGCCTGCGGCCTGACCAACCCACGCACCGCCGACCAGCGTCAGATCGAGGAAATCTTCCGTAGCGCGTTCTGATACCTACAGATGTTCTATCGCGCGCTCGGGCCCTTGCTGTCCTGGGCGCGCCGCCGCTGGCCCCAATGCACGAGCTATTGGCGGTCGTCTTGCCAACCGGCAGGCGGCAAGCGCCGGGTATGGAAAATCCGCAGTATCTGCAGGCGTCCCTGACGTACACGGTAGGGGATCAGGTAAGGACGATTGGGGACCAGGCGAAGTCGCCTGCCTCTGCTTCAGTCAGGGCTTTCTGGATCTCGTCGATTTGCCAGGCTTCGCGGGCCAGATATTCTCTCAGAGCATCCACAGCGAGGAATGACTTGCTGCGGCCTGTCGCCTTGGCCAAGTGAGCCAGGGAACTGGCAACATCATCGGGCAGGCGCAAGGACATGACGGACAGGGTGATCTCGATGTAGTGGTTTGTGATGCAGCACACTACATCGCCACCCGTGGCTCGCCGTCAGAGCCATTCGTCCAGTGCGAGCGCTGCTTTGATTCAAGACGATTCAGGACCTTCCTCTTACAAGGACTTTGCATGCTGACCGGCCTCAACCATCTGACCCTCGCCGTGACCGACCTGAACCGCAGCCTGGGGTTCTACCACGACCTGCTGGGCCTGCACCTGGACGCCAGTTGGGACAGCGGCGCCTATCTGTCGCTGCCGGGCCTGTGGTTGTGCCTGTCGCTGGACCCGTCGCGCCGCTTGGCCGAAGTGCCGGACTACACCCACTATGCCTTCGGCATCGAGGCGGGGCATTTCCTGGCGTTCGTCCAGCGCCTGCGGGCTGCTGGCGTACGGGAGTGGCGCGACAACCGCAGCGAAGGCGCCTCGTTCTATTTCCTCGACCCCGACGGCCACCAGCTGGAAGCCCATGTCGGCGATCTGGCCTCGCGTTTGCGCGCCTGCCGGCAGCAGCCCTATGCCGGGATGACGATCTTTACCGACGAATGACCGCTCGCCGCCGCTTCAAGACGGCTGGCTGTCGTTATGGCGACCATTATGGGGTGGTGTGGGGGCGCGCAAGCCGGCAGAATCCTGCGATCAAAACCGCGCCACCTTCGGCGCTTCGGAGTGTGGCATGACTTCTTCGCTGTTACTGGCCGTTCTCGCCTCGGGCTTTATCTACGGCATTACTCCCGGGCCGGGCGTGCTGGCGGTCTTCGGTATCGGCGCGGCGCGCGGGCGGCGCGCCGGGGCCGGCTTTCTCTGCGGGCATCTGCTGGGTGACGTGATCTGGTGCAGCACCGCGCTGATCGCCATCGTCGGCGCGAAGGAGATCGGCAGCAGCGCCTTCGATGTGCTCGGCGTGCTCAGCGGCCTTTATCTGTTCTGGCTCGGCCTGCGGGCGATCCGCAGCCAGCGCAGCAACGGGCAGGAACCCCAGGGCCCGGCGCGCCAGCCGTTCTGGCACGGCATCCTGTTCGGCCTGACCAACCCCAAGGCGTACCCGGTGGCCGTGGCGACTTTCACCGCGCTGCTGTCCAGTCGTGCCGAGCTGCTCAACTGGTCGATGCTGCCCTGGCTGATCTTCCTCAGTTTCCTCGGCGGCATCGGCGCATACGCTATTCTGATTGGCATCGTCGGTGCGCGGCGGGTGCGGACCCTGTATCAGCGCCACGAACTGGCGATCACCCGGCTTTGCGGCGTGATGTTCATCGGGTTTGCCATCAACGCCTTGCTGCATGCCGTTCCGGGATTGCTGGCGAACAAGGCATAAAGGCTGTCCGCAAGGTTGCGACAGCCACGGACCAGCAGCGGCCCTGCGCCGCTGCCAGAACCAGGGATTGATACTCGGCGCTTTATCTTCACAGGCAGTGTCGTTCCCTGATGGCAACCAACAACTCCGCGCCCCTGGCCAGTTTCATCGACCTTCTGCTGGACGCCGTCTGTGCGGTGGATGTGGAAGGCCGTTTCGTCTTTGTCAGCGCCGCCTGCGAGCGGATTTTCGGTTATACGCCGGACGAACTGGTCGGCCGGCGCATGATCGAGCTGGTGCACCCCGCGGACCGCCTGCGCACGCTGCAGGCCGCCGAGCGGATCATGGCTGGCGAACCCATGCCCAACTTCGAGAACCGTTACCTGCGCAAGGACGGGCAGGTCGCGCATATCCTCTGGTCGGCGCGCTGGTCCGAGGTCGACCAGCTGCGCATCGCCGTGGCCCGCGACATCACCGAGCGCAAGCAGGCCGAGTCGCGGCAGGCGGCGCTGTATGCGATTTCCGAAGCGGCCCATGCCACCGAGGACCTGCTGGCGTTGTTCCGGCGCGTGCACCGGATCATCGGTGAATGGCTGCCGGCGCTGAATTTCTCCGTCGCGCTGTACGACGAGCAATGCCAGGCGCTGAGCTTTCCCTATCACGTCGACGACCGCGAGCGTTGTCCGGAGCAGCCGGGCACGCTGACCGGCAGCCTGTGCACCGAGGTGATCCGCAGTGGCCAGCCGTTGCTGCTGACTCCCGGCAATTATGGGCCGCTGTCCCCGCTGTCGGATGCCGCCGCCACGTACTCGCCCTGCTGGCTCGGTGTGCCACTCAATTCGCAGAAAGGCACCATCGGCGCGCTGATCGTCAAGAGCGCGCCGGGCGACGAACGATACACCGAGCAGGACAAGGAGCTGCTGCAATACGTCTGCGCCCAGCTCGCCACCGCCATCGAGCGCAAGCAGCTGCATGCGCGCCTGCAGTACATGGCCCAGTACGACCAGCTGACCCAGTTGCCCAACCGCGAATTGCTCCGCGAGCGCCTGCGCAGTGCCCTGGCCCGTGCTCGTCGCGAGTCCGGGCGCATGGCCTTGCTCTACGTCGACCTGGACCGGTTCAAGCAGGTCAACGACACACTTGGCCACGCCGTCGGCGACATGTTGTTGCAGGCGGTGGCCAACCGGCTCAAGGCCTGCGTGCGCGAGAGCGACACCGTGGCGCGGATCGGTGGCGATGAGTTCGTGGTGCTGCTCGGCTGTATCCAGCATGCGGAAGATGCCGGCATCGTCGCCGGAAAGATTCGCCGGGCGCTCGACGAGCCGCTGCGCCTGGATGGCCATCAGTTGAGCATTCTGCCGAGCATCGGCATCGGCCTGTTCCCCGAACACGGCCATGACGAAAAGCAGCTGTTCAAGCACGCCGACGAGGCGATGTACGCGGCCAAACGCGCCCAGCGGAGCCCGTCCCGGGCCTGAAAGAAACGGCCGATCAGGGCGTTTTTTTGCCAACCGTTCGTCGTGGCCGATGCAACTTTTTCAAACCTTCGATGGCCTGAAAACTCTCACTCTGTGCAGGCGCCGTGCGCCGTCAACTGATCAAAGGAGGCCGATACCATGAGCTTCATGGCCACCCATCTGTCCCGCACCTGCCTCGCGCTGCTGCTCGGCCTGAGCGCCAGCGCGGCATTCGCCCAGTCCCCCGCGGAGTTTATCGATGACGCCTCGGCCAAGGGCATGGCCGACATCGAGGCCAGTCGCCTGGCCCACCAGAAGACCTCTTCCAAGGCGGTCAAGGACTACACCATCGTGGTCATCAACGACCGCACCACCGCCAACCAGCACCTGGTTAAAATCGCCAGGAAACTCGACCTGCCCGTGGCGCCCCGGGAAGAAGTGATCAACAAGGCCAAGGCGCTGATCCCCGAGGTTCCGGAAGGCGAAGCCTTCGATGCCGCCTATGCCGAGAGCCAGGTCAAGGCCACCGAAGAAGCCATCGAACAGATCCAGCAACAGGCCGAAATCACCGAGGTCCCCGAACTCAAGGCCTTCGCCGAAGAGACCCTGCCGAAACTGCGCAATCACCTGCAAATGGCCAAGGCCCTCAAGGCTGGCCGGGCCCTGGATCAGTTGGATGGTTGAGCGGCGGTGTGCCGCCTCAGGTATTGACCAGCCAGCGAGCCTGGCGACTGCCGCGCCAGTTGAAGCTGCTCAGTGCCAGCAAGAGTAAGAGTATCGAGTAGATGGCGTAGGTTCCGAGCCTGTCGTAGGCCCAGCCTGCCAACAGAATGCCCACGAGCCCGGCAAAGCGGCTGATGAAGTCTATCGAGCCATACCAGCTACCAATGATTTCCCTGGGCACGGTGAGCTGGATGGCACTGGCAGTGGTACGGAAATACAGTGTGGTACCGAACTGGAATACGAACATGCCGGTGCCCGCGAGCCAGATATTGCCGCGCAGGCATAACGTGATGCAGACCCCCGAGATCATGATCAGGTGCGACAGCAATATCGTGCCCGGCACCCGGGAGGCCTGGCCACTGGCGCGCAAGGCGAGTCCGCCGGCTATGGCACCTGCCGCTCCAACGGAGAACAGGTAGCCGGTCTGCACTTCGGAAAACCCATGAAAGCCCCGCAGCAGGGGGACCCACAGGAGCGCCAGCACGCTGACCACCAGCAGGCAGGTGGCATAAGAGGCGAGGAAATAGCGCCAACGTGGAGCGCGCAATAGATCGATGGTGGCTCTCGAAGCGCCGGTGACACTTTCCTGGAAGCGTTGGGCAAACGAGGTGCTGGCAATATCGAGGGGCGAGGTTTGCCCATTCAAGGCACTCAGGCTGATCGTCAAGGCGAGCGCGGCCAGCATGAAGGCAATGGAGGCCAGTAGTGAGATCGACAAGCCGACGTTGAAAATGACCAGGGCCCCGATGACCGGCCCCAGGGTCCTGGCGACGCCATTGAAGGTGGCGAGCAGGCCGTTGATTCTGGGGATGTCGCCAGCAGTGAAAAGGAACGGGATCAAGGCAAACAGGATCAGCCGTGAGTACTGATGGATCAGGTCGACGAAGAAGGCAAAAAACCACACCCACTCCACGGAGCTGTCGTAGATCCTGAGGACAGGAATGGCCAGGGCAAACACCGCGATGTTTACCAGTTGCGTGGCAATGAACAGTTTCCATTTGTTGAAACGATCGATAAAACCCGCGCCTAGCAAGGTCACGAGTATTTCAGCGCTATAGCCGATGGCGTAGGTGGTGGTAACGGCCAGCGTTGTTCCGCTGATGGAGTAGGCAAGGTTGGCGAATACCAGGTCGTAGATGGCTTCGGAAAGTATGAGTAATACCCCCAAGGCCACAAAGGACCAGACTGATCGCGCCGTTGAATTGAAAGAGGTGTGCACAGAAATTTAATCCGTTAAATTTTTATATGCCCGGTATCACGCAGCCAGGGCTTTGATATTGGCAGGCAAGAACGATTGGAGCTCTTCTATGCTGTTGAACTCCTTTTTGGCCGTAAGGCTATCCAGCGCAACAATTTCCATGGCTTGTATCTTGCCCAGGAGTGTACGCAGTGCTCCAGGTTCTTGCAGGTAAGGAGACAGGGCTTTCTCGAACGCGGCGAGAGCCAGAGACTCTTCTGCGTTTTGAGCCGAGCCAACCAGGTCAGCCAGCTCTTCTTTCCAGGATACTGCTTCTTGAGTTGCTTTCATGTGAATCTCCATGATGTCAGTAAGTTTGCAACTTGGGTGCACACCCCAAAAACTAAGTTACTTTCAGTGTCTGCTGCTCGAACTTGGCCATCTTGTACAGCAGGATGTCCGGGCAACGCATATCAGGTAGTTTGATATTTGGATAAGGCTGGTCGACAGCGAATGGAATCAAATCCTGGCCGAACATGGGAATGTCCGAGCGCGGCTCGTTCTGACTGACGAAGACTTCATGTTCACAACGAACCAATGTCGGTTTACTGCAATGGAACGTGTAGGCAATACCTTGCTCAATATGAATGCTGGTGCGTGGGTCACAAATGATCTGGAGAGACTTGTGCTGGCCGTAAGTGGCGGAGTCATGCCTGAGATCAATTAGGCTCAAGTCAATTTGCAGTTCCTGATTATTGAGGAAGGTATAGGTCTTTTTCGTTCTGGCGTGCCAGTAATACTGGTGAGGAGTGCCCGGAACGGACGCTGGAAGCACCAGGACGTCGGCCACGCAGGAGGCGGTATTGGGCACCAGCGTATAGGACCTGGCGCCAGTCAGGGCATAGCGGTTGCGTTTTATCCGTACGCCGCAGAACTCCTCGTCCGTAAGCCGTTCAGCGACGCTGTGGGCATCGTCCGACCAGGTCTTGGGCTCGAACATCACATACTGTTCGGTACCGCGGATGGTTACCGGATATCGAGCCAGATAGGACTTGGGGTTCTCCAGCAAAGACTGGGAAATCTTCGAAAGAAAACGATGGGCTTCATCGGGCAAGCGATATCGGTTGGCCTTGATCATTGGAAACTTTGCAAGTTCCGTAGTGCGCGGAACTGAAACAAGATCGTTGTCCAGGTTCCATGCTGTATTGTCTTGATCCGAGTGCCAGATTGGTTCGTCCCGGGTGACAATGTATTCCAGGTTATCGAAGGTATGAGCCACGCCTCGTGGAATGACCAAGTGTCGATACAGGCTTGGCGAGAATCTGAGTTGGACAATTTGATGGAAGCTAGGGCTGCCTTCTCGGCAATCGACAAAATAACCTTCTATTTTCTTGCCGTTGTCCCCCATGAATGTCAGGCGATCGTCCTGGCCGACATGTATGCCATAGGTGGAATAACTGAAGTCTGGTTCATGAGTGACGAAGTCCGATATGAGCGGCCCCTTGCTGGACATTAGTTTTCGACTGAACCAGCCATTTCCAGCATAGGTATTACTGACGGAGTTCTTTTCGAACCTGAGGCCTGGAATTAAAAAGTCGGCCTGATGAGTATCGTTGCCAATTTCCTCGAACATAGATCCCTCTTTCGACAGAAAAAACGTATCTGCACCAGCGTCTGTCCTGACGTCTTCGGTGTTGTTTATGTGAACGGCTGTGGTGCTGAGAAAGTGCTTGTCTGATGAAGGCTTGTCAATAAATTTCTTTGTGAGGTTTATGAGTTTTCTGATCGCCATCTTATGGTGCGCAGCGGCACAAAAATAGTGCGAATCATAAAAATCATATGGAACATTAAGTTATAGATCTGAATGTTTAAGATCTAGTATATGTTCTTTTGTTAAGTGCTTAGATCGAACCAAAGTGGGTCGCTCAAGAGAATGGACAGATGAAGGAAACAAACTTCTTTTCCTCAGACAATATCCGGTTTCCATCCCAGCATATTCCTTCATCCGATAAGACTTCAGCCCGCGGGCTGTCCAGGTCAGTGCGCGGCGTTCTGCCGGAACTGCCGTGGGCTGACGCCGGTCAGCGCCTTGAACTGGCGGCCTGCAGGTCGAGGGAGATGCCCTGGCGCAGCACGCGCCGGTCCTGCGCGGTAAGTCCTTGATCCCCGAGTTTCCGAAAGGCGAAGCCTTCGATGCCGCCTATGCCGAGAGCCAGGTCAAGACCACCGAAGAAGCCATCGAACAGATCCAGCAACAGGCCGAAATCACCGAGGTCCCCGAACTCAAGGCCTTCGCCGAAGAGACCCTGCCGAAACTGCGCAATCACCTGCAAATGGCCAAGGTCCTCAAGGCTGGCCGGCCTCTGGATCAGTTGGACGGCTGAGTACCGTCCTGCCGCCGATGCTGCAGGCGCACCGTCTTCCCCAGGCGTTTTTCAAGATCGATTCAACTTGGCTTCTGCTCTTGCTCGAGAGGACCGCTGATTTCGCGCTGGAACGCCGCTTGTGCCCGGGCGCAGGTGAGGATGCGGTAGCGCGTGCTGCGTGAGACGGTTTGGTCTCGAAAGCGCCGGTACACCGGCTGGAAGACGGTGCGATCCAGGTTGGGGTGCTCCGCGTTCAGGTACGCCTCGCAAAGTCGGTCGTAATCCTGCTGCGCGATGAAGCGCCGGAACCAGAAGCGGTAGAAGTAACCCAGCAGGAAACCCAGGCTGAAGTCGCGGTGGAGTACCGAGTGGGCGCAGCACTCGAAGTCGATCAGGCGCAGGTGGCCATCGGCGGCGAGCAGAATGTTTTTCGGGTGGGGGTCCATGTGCACGAAGTCGTCGTCGAGCATCTGGCCGAACAGCCGGAAGATCGCCGACAACAGGGTTTCAGCCTGCTCGGGATGGGCCAGCAGGCGGTCGTCGACGCTGCAATGATCCGCCCAGAAACCCACCAGCAAGTACTCTTCGCGCAGGAACGGAAAACGCCCCTTGTAGCCAAACGCCGAGACCTGGGGCGAGAGGGCGGATTTGCCCGATACCACCGACAGGTTGATGAATTCATTGGTCAGGTCGTGCAGGCCGAAGCTGCGCTTGAGGCCGAGGAAGTTCTGCAGCTGCTTTTTCCAGTGAGTCAGGCGGTTGCGCTTGAGCACCCATTGGCGTTCGCCTTCGAGCAGGAACACGCCCCGGGTGTCTTCCGGAATATCCAGCGTGGGATATTGCTCGGGCTTGGCCAGAAAACGCCGTATCAGCGGGTCCAGTTCGTGCCGATGGGATGGCTCGAAATGGAAGGTCACGCCATCGATCTGCTGTCGATGCAGCGTTCGGGTGAAGCTCCTGAGGTGAAGCATGTAGGGTTCCTGACCTGGGATTACGAACGAGGGGGCGCTGTGAGCCTGCGCTGAAACGCGAGCCGAAAGGGCGCGCATCATAATTCATCACAAGTCCTGGCGTTCACGAAATTCATCCGGGTGCCTTCTGTGCCCTTGCGAGGGAAAAGGACCTCTGGCCGGCCACAGCCTGTTTTGGCCGGGGTTGGACCGAGTAGGCCGGTAGACGGGGTCAATGCGCGGCACTCTGCCTGCCGCAGGCCAGGATTTCGGACGACCCGTGTTAGTTGTCCACTTTCTGACAGCTGGGCACCCAAGGGTTGCTGGGGTTGGGAACCGCCATTCAGGCGGTGGCCTTGCGTGGAGTGGGGGGCCGTTGCCCTGGCCACTGATGAACCTGTAGAACACCACCGCGGTTTCGAAGTTCTGCGACAGGCTGGTTTCGCGCCAGCGGATCAGGTTGCTCTATCGACGAACACACACCTTCACACTCTAAAACAGAATTTTTCTGGAGGGCCCAGGTGCTCGGGGTTACCGTGGATTGAAGAGCGCGACACAGGGGGCGCGAGCAGATTAGGAGTGAACACGATGTCCAGCGTTACGCAGTCCCGTACGGTCGCTCTCTATCATCAGGCAGAGGACCTTTTTTTCTCGGCCATTTCACAAAAAAACTGGCATTTTAACGATAGTCTTGCGGCGTACTGCACGGGTGTCGTCGCCAGCAGTCTGAACCTGCTGTTCGTCAAGCGAACAGGGCCGGACCTGGCCGTGGGGGTGCTTGCAGGCATCGGATTTCTTGAACGCGCGGGGCTGCCTTTTTGTGTGGTTGTGCACGATAACCTGGTGGCGCAGGTCCGTGACCTGCTGCTGGAGCAGCACTTGTTGGAAGGCGATAGAACCACGTCGATGTGGGTCGATCTGAGCGTCCATGAATTGCCACCGGATGTGGCGGTGAGCTTCGACATTCGCCGTACCGACGAGCAGCTCGAGGATTGGGCCGATCCTGTGGAAAGTGCCTTCGAGTCGGGTGATGCGGGAGCGGGGCAATACCTGGCCCGGCATCGGGTGGCGCTGCAAAACGGCCAGCCGTTGAGGCATTTCACCCTATATGAGCAGTCGCTGCCCGTCAGTTCGCTGACCCTGTCGTTGGGGCAGGCGGTGGCGCGTCTGGATGATATCGGCACCCGGCCCGAATACCAGGGCCGGGGCTATGCCAGCGCACTGATTCGACAAGCGCTGGCGTATGCGAAAAAACAGGGGGTGAGCCTGTGTGTGCTGGAGGCCTCCCAGGAGGGGCTGTCGATCTACCGGAAGGCGGGGTTCGACACTTTGTTCGGGTACACGACCTTTTACCGCGAATGAGCAGGTGGTGGGCAAACACTCCGCTCAATGCGCAGCGTTCTGCCGGAACTGCCGTGGGCTGACGCCGGTCAGCGCCTTGAACTGGCGGCTGAAGGCGCTGTGGTCGGTGTAGCCGCATTGCAGGGCGACGTCGGTGATCGGCAGTTCGCCGAGCAGCAGGCGCGAGGCGTGTTCCAGGCGCACCTTGTGGATCATCTGCCGTGGGGTGAGGTGGAAGATGCGTTTGCAGTAGCGCTCCAGCTGGGCGATGGACAGGTCGGCGATATGGGTCAGGTCGTCGAGGCGGATGGCTTCGTTGTAGTGCTCGCGGATATGCCGGTCCACCGCGGCCAGGCGTTGGTAGGCCGGGTGCGCGTCGCGGGCGGCCTGCAGGTCGAGGGAGATGCCGGCCATGCCGATGATCCGCCCGTCGCGCCCGTGCAGCGGCAGCTTGTGGGTCAGGCACCAGCCGGGTTCGCGGCTGCCGTACAAGTGCAGTTCCAGCTGGCCCTTGATGGTGACGCCCTGGCGCAGCACGCGCTGGTCCTGCTCGGTATAGACCGGGCCGAGCACGGCGGGAAACACCTCGGCCGAGGTCTTGCCCAGCAGTGGCGCGACGTTCTTGAAGCCGCAGCGCTGGGCCAGGGTCAGGTTGGCGGTGAGGTAGCGGGCCTGCAGGTCCTTGATGAAAAACACCGCGTTGGGCAGGGTGTCGAGCAGCGGGATCACCAGGGCCATGCTGGCCAGAAGGCTGTGAATATCCTCGGGCGCCTGGCTGGCGATGGCTTCGGGCAGGCGGTGCAGCTGAGCGGTATCGATCATCAAGGGCTGCTCTTGTTATGGGGTGGGGCGCGCCCCGCGACTTTGGGTCTACTGGCTCATCCTTGAATTGCGCGGCGCCGTTGGCGGGCGGCCCACGGCAACGGTCTGCGCCTCACTTCACGCCGGGCGTCGACGATTCCATCAGCAGCGTTTCGATCCGCGCCGGCACCAGGGGCGCTCGTGGCGTCGGCGCGGCCCAGCCGAACAGGGCCTGTGCCGCCGTGGCGCAGACTCGCCCCTGGCAGGCGCCCATGCCGCAGCGACTGTGCAGTTTGGCCTCGGCCCAGCTCACTTCGCCAGCTACCTCGGCGTAGGGCACATCCTCGCAGCGGCACAGCAGCGTATCAGGTCGCGACAGGCGCAGAAGCCCGGGTCGCAGGGCGAAGGTTTCCCGCACTCGCTCGGCGAAAACCTGCCAATGGGCCCGACGCTGGATCAGTGCGATGGCCTCCCGGGTCTGCCCGCTGGCGGCCAGCCCGGCGATCTCGCCTTCGACCCTAGCCAGTTCGCTGCCGCCGACCCCGGTGCATTCGCCGGCCGCGTAGACCTGGGCCAGGCTGGTGGCCTGGTAGCGATCCACGGCAATGGCATTGGCCTGCAGCTGGCAGCCGAGGTGGCTGGCCAGGGTGGTGTTGGGCACCAGCCCGAAACCGCAGGCGAGACGTTCGCAGGGTATTTCCCGAACCTGCTCGCCCTGCTGGATACGCACCGCTTGCAGGCGATCTTCGCCCAGGGCTTCGAGCACATGGGCGTTGTAGCGATAGGCCGTGGTGGCCAGCCCGGCGGCCTGGCCGAGTTTGGCTGGCCAGCGCCAGAGCCCGGCGGCGAATGTCGCCAGTGCGGCCAGCGGGGCCTGCTCCAGGACCGCCTGCACCCGGGCGCCGGCCTGGCGGGCGGTGGCGGCGCTGGCCAGCAGCAACGGCCCGCTGCCGGCGATGACCACGCGCTCGCCGGCCAGCGTCAGGCCGTTTTTCAGCAGCGCTTGCAAGGCTCCCGCGCCCGTCACTCCGGGCAAGGTCCAGCCGGGGAAGGGCAGCAGCAGTTCGCGGGCGCCGCAGCACAGGATCAGGCTCTGATAGCGGACCAGCAAAGCCTGCTCGGCATTTTCCAGCAGCAGGGCATTGGCGCCGGCGCCGGCCACTACCCGGGTGCCCGGCAGGTAACGCAACCGAGGATGCTCCAGCACCTGCAAGGCGTCGCGGGCGATGCCGGCGAGCGTGACGCCGGGCCCGTTGCGCCAGATCTGGCCGCCGGGGCGCGGGTTGTCATCGAGCAGGATGATCGAGAGATCGCCGCGGCTCGCTGCCCGGGCCGCAGCGAGGCCAGCCGGGCCACTGCCGACGATAAGGATGTCGCAGCTCAGGCGCTGTTGACTCATGGCGTGCGCTCCACGTACATGCCTTCGCGGCACAGGGTCTGGCAGGCCAGTTGGCGCCGGCCGTCGATGGTCATGCGGCATTCCTGGCAGATGCCCATGCCGCAGAAGGGCGCCCGGGGCTGGCCGGTGCAGGAGGTTCGGGTACGTGGGTCGCCGCTGGCGGCGACGGCGGCGGCGACGCTCAGGCCATCGCCCACGGTCAGCGCCTGACGGTCCAGATAAATGATCATGGGGCAGTTCCAGTCAGGGAGGCGGTCAGCTCGGCGAAGCGTTCGGGGCGATAGGCCTGGGCGTCGATATCCGGCCGTTCGCCGAGCAGCAATTGGGTCAGCAGCCGGCCGCTGCCGGGGGCGGTGGTGACGCCCAGGCCTTCATGCCCGACCGCCAGCCACAGGCCTGTGTGGCGTGGATGTTGGCCAAGGATCGGCAGGCCGTCCGGGGTGGCGGCGCGAAAGCCGGTCCAGGCGCGGATGCCGTTCAGTTGCGCCAGCCCCGGCAGATAGGCCACGGCCCGTTGCAGCATTGGGGTCAGTACTTCGGGCTCGATGGCCGGGTCGAGGCTGTCGAACTGCCGGGACGAGCCGATCAGCAATTGCCCGGTCGGCCGTGGCTGCACATTGAACGCCACCGAGGTGCCGTTGCTGGCGTGGGCGCTGGCGGCGTAGCCCAGTTCCACCAGTTGGTGGGACACCTGCCGGGGGTAACGATCGGTGATCAGCAGATGGCCTTTCTTCGACCGCAGCGGCAACTCCGGCAGCAGGTTCTTCGCCGCCAGACCGTTGGCCAGCACCACGTACTCGGCACGCAGCACGCGGCCGTCATCCAGCGCCACGCGGTGGTCGGCGATGGCGCTGACCGTGGCCCGCTCGCAGCTGATCCCTGGCGTGTTGTGCAACAGCCAGTGGGCGGTGGCCGGGGCGTAGAGAATGCCGTCGCCGGGGATCTTCAGGGCGCCGCCAAGCCCTTTGCGCAACAGAGGTTCGAGTGCAGCCAGGGTCGCGCTGTCGAGCAATTCGCCCGCCACTCCGTGCTGGGCCAGGTTGATTTGCTTGGCCCGGGCCAGGTCCATTTCCGCAGCGTCCGCGGCCAGCCACAGGGTGCCGCAATTGCGGTAGGCGCAGGTGGCCGGCAGCTGCGCGCGCAGCTGGTTCCACAGCCCGATGGAGTAGTGACTCAGCGCCAGTTCGGCACGGTTGTCGTCCATCGCCACCAGGTGGCCCATGCCCGCGCCGGTGGCGCCACCGCTGGCGTTGTCGAGCACCCGTACCCGCAGGCCGCGGCGGGCCATTTCATGGGCGCAGGCGGCCCCGACTATGCCGCCGCCAATCACCAGGACGTCGGCTTCGGCCGGCTGGCTCACGAGACGATGCCCCAGCCGAAAGGATCGCTGTCTTCGATCAGCAAGGTGGCTTCGGCGCTGATGTGGGCGGTGCCGCGGATGGTCGGGATGACCTGCTCGCCTGCCGGCTCGTAGCTGGCGCTGAACTGGCTGCCGATCACGCTGGCCTGACGCCAAATCGCCCCGGGCGCGAGTTTGCCGTCGGCGGCCAGGCAGGCCAGCTTGGCGCTGGTGCCGGTGCCGCAGGGGGAGCGGTCGTAGGCCTTGCCGGGGCACAGCACGAAGTTGCGGCTGTCGGCCTGCGGGTCGTCGGCGAACAGCTCGATATGGTCGATCACACCATCGTCGGCGCCGCTGATGCCGGCGGCCTCCAAGGCTTCGCGCACGGCCCAGGTGTAGTGGGTCAGGGCTTCGACGTTATCCAGGGCGATGCGCTGGCCATGCTCGCTGATCAGGAAGAACCAGTTGCCGCCCCAGGCGATATCACCACGGACTTTGCCGTGGCCGGGCAGTTGCAGTTCGACACCGCTGCGGTATCGGTAGGCCGGCACGTTGCGCACGCTGACCGAGAGGTCGTCGTGCAGGGTGGCGCTGACGGTGCCCACCGGGGTTTCGATGCGGTGCACGCCCGGTTCGATGCGCCCCAGGTGATACAGCGAACGCACCAGGCCGATGGTGCCGTGGCCGCACATGCCCAGGTAGCCGCTGTTGTTGAAGAAGATCACCCCGGCACAGGCATCCGCCGCCTGGGGGGCGCACAGCAGGGCCCCCACCAGCACGTCGCTGCCCCGCGGTTCCAGCACGCAAGCCGTGCGCCAGCGATCGTGGCGTTCTTGCAGGATCGCC
Organism: Pseudomonas sp. GW821-FHT09E12; assembly: GCF_059416085.1. Taxonomy (NCBI): domain Bacteria; kingdom Pseudomonadati; phylum Pseudomonadota; class Gammaproteobacteria; order Pseudomonadales; family Pseudomonadaceae; genus Pseudomonas; species Pseudomonas sp. GW821-FHT09E12. The sequence goes on from NZ_JBWKOM010000003.1 coordinate 697,916, forward strand.
AGCCGTTCGGCCATCGAGCCGTTGCCCAGGTCGGGAAAGCCGTCGACAACCAGGCGAGTCGGCTCGCCCCCCGTATGTGAATCGATGACGGTTATTTTTTTCATGGCAGCACCTGACGGAAAAGGCCTACAGAGTGGCTCGGGAAAGGGCCGCATCGCTTGTGGGTTTTCTCTGCGGCGGATGACGAAATCGGCACAGGTGTGCGGTGCGGCTGCTGGTGCAGGAGATTTCAGGCAGGTCGAAGGAGGCGCAATGGACGGAAAAGGTCTGTGGGCGATTGGGCAAATGTGCCGATTTCGTCTTGCTTGAGCGGGAAAAACCTCAAGCTCCAGGGCGGTGAAAGGCGGAATCTGTTTTTCGTTTCCAACGCCTGTCGGCCCCGACCGACTCAACCCATAAGGACAAGACCATGAGCCGTAAAGCCATCCACTGGAGCGGTGTGTTCCCTGCCGTCAGCACCCAGTTCAAACCCGACTTTTCCCTGGACCTGGACGCCACCCACAGCGTCATGCGCAACCTGGTGGCCGACGGTGTGTCGGGCCTGGTGGTGTGCGGCACCGTGGGCGAAAACACCTCGCTGAGCACCGCGGAAAAACTCTCGGTGATCGAGGTCGCCAAGGACGCCGCCGGCGGCCGCGTACCGGTGATCGCCGGGATCGCCGAGTTCACCACCGAGTTCGCCCGCAACACCGTGCGCGAAGCGGCCAAGGTCGGGGTCGACGGGGTGATGGTCATGCCGGCCCTGGTGTATTCGGCCAAGTCCCATGAAACCGCCGCGCACTTTCGCGCCATTGCCACCGGCACCGACCTGCCGGTGATGGTCTACAACAACCCGCCGATCTACAAAAACGACGTCACCCCGGACGTGCTGATCGCCCTGCAGGACTGCGAAAACATCGTCTGCTTCAAGGACTCCTCCGGCGACACCCGGCGCTTCATCGACTTGCGCAATGCCGTGGGCGACCGCTTCGTGCTGTTTGCCGGCCTGGACGATGTGGTGGTGGAAAGCATCGCTGTCGGCGCCGAAGGCTGGGTCTCCGGGATGTCCAACGCCTTCCCGAAAGAGGGCGAAACCCTGTTCCGCCTGGCCAGGGAAAAACGCTTCGAGGAAGCCCTGGCGCTGTACCGCTGGTTCATGCCGCTGCTGCACCTGGATGCGCGTCCGGACCTGGTGCAGTGCATCAAGCTCTGCGAGGAACTGGTCGGTCGCGGTTCCTCGATCACCCGCCCGCCGCGCCTGGCCCTGCAGGGCGAGACCCTGGCCGAGGTCAAGGCGATAGTCGACAAGGCCCTGGCCGAGCGTCCGCAGTTGCCGGACGTCGGTTTGTAAGCCAGCCGACAGGCCGCCCCGCGCAGTGGCTCGCGGGGCGGCCTGGTCCACGAGAAGAACCATCAGGCACTCGCGCAGTGCCGTGTTTCACCCCGTCGGCAGCCTGCTCGCAGGAGGCCGGCGCGACATTCGATCTGCCTACTCCAATAACTCAATAAGAAGGCGCGCCTATGTCAGGCCAAGGCAAATTCAAGAAACAGCTCTCTCTGGTTGACCTCACCTTCATCGGCCTGGGGGCGATCTTCGGTTCCGGCTGGTTGTTCGCCGCCAGCCATGTCTCGGCCATCGCCGGGCCGGCGGGGATCTTCTCCTGGCTGCTCGGCGGTTTCGCCGTCCTGCTGCTGGGCATCGTCTATTGCGAACTGGGCGCGGCCCTGCCGCGAGCGGGCGGGGTGGTGCGTTATCCGGTGTTCTCCCATGGGCCGCTGCTGGGCTACCTGATGGGCTTCATCACGTTGATCGCGTTTTCCAGCCTGGTGGCCATTGAAGTGGTGGCGGCGCGGCAATACGCAGCGGCCTGGTTTCCGGGGCTGACCCATGCCGGCAACAGCAACCCGACCCTGCTCGGCTGGCTGGTGCAGTTCGCCCTGTTGTGCCTGTTCTTCTGGCTCAACTACTCCAGCGTCAAGACCTTCGCCAAGTCCAACAACCTCATCAGCCTGTTCAAGTTCGTCGTGCCGCTGCTGGTCATCGGCGTGCTGTTCACCTTCTTCAAAGCGGAGAATTTCCACGTCCAGGGCTTTGCTCCCTTCGGGCTGTCCGGCATCGAAATGGCGGTCTCCGCCGGCGGCATCATCTTCGCCTACCTGGGTCTGACGCCGATCATTTCGGTGGCCAGCGAAGTGCGCAATCCACAGCGCACCATTCCCATCGCGCTGATCCTTTCGGTCCTGCTCTCGACCCTGATCTACGGCCTGCTGCAACTGGCGTTCCTCGGCAGCATTCCCACCGACATGCTGGCCAACGGCTGGAGCAGCATCAGCAAGCAATTCTCCCTGCCGTACCGCGACATCGCCCTGACCCTGGGCGTCGGCTGGCTGGCCTACCTGGTGGTGGCCGACGCGGTGATTTCCCCCAGCGGCTGCGGCAACATCTACATGAACGCCACGCCACGGGTGGTGTACGGCTGGGCGAAGACCGGGACCTTCTTCAAGATCTTCACTCGCATCGACGAGCAGTCCGGCATCCCGCGCCCGGCGCTGTGGCTGACCTTCGGCCTGTCGGTGTTCTGGACCTTGCCGTTCCCGTCCTGGGAAGCGCTGATCAATGTGGTGTCGGCGGCCCTGGTGCTGAGTTACGCGATTGCCCCGATCAGCGTGGCGGCGCTGCGCAAGAGTGCGCCGGACCTGCCGCGGCCGTTCCGGGTCAGTGGCTTCGGCCTGTTGGGGCCGGTGTCCTTCGTCATCGCCGCGCTGATCGTCTACTGGTCCGGCTGGAGCACGGTGTCCTGGCTGCTGGGCCTGCAGATCCTGATGTTCGTCATCTACCTGGGCTGCAGGCGCCTGGTGCCCACCGACCACCTGAGCCTGACCGAACAGGTGCGCTCGTCCCTGTGGCTGATCGCCTTTTACGCCCTGACCATGGTCATTTCCTACCTGGGCAGCTTCGGCGGGATCGGCGTGCTCACTCACCCCTACGACACCCTGGTCGTCACCCTCATGGCCCTGTGCATCTACTACTGGGGCGCCAACACCGGGGTGCCAGGCAGCAAGCTGCTGTTGGAAGGGGCAGACGAATGAGCACGGACCAGGCATCCATTCAGCTCACGCCATTTATTCAGAGAGGTAACCCATGCCTGTAACAGGACAACTGCTGATCGGCCAAACCCGCGTGCGGGGTGGCCACGGCGAAGTGCATGCACTGGCTGCCGCCACCGGCGAGATCCTGGCGCCGGGTTTTGGCGGTGCCGGCCCGAACGACCTGGAACGCGCCTGTGCCCTGGCCGAGGCGGCATTCGACCGCTACCGGGAAACCAGCCTGGAACAACGGGCGGCTTTTTTGGAGAGCATCGCCGGCAACATCCTCGCCCTCGGTGATGAGCTGATCGAGCGCTGCATGAGCGAGACCGGCCTGCCCCGTGCCCGCCTGGAAGGCGAGCGCGGGCGCACCGTAGGCCAGCTGCGTTTGTTCGCGGCGGTGGTGCGCGATGGCAGCTTTCTGGAGGCGCGCATCGACCCGGCCCAGCCGGAGCGCCAGCCCTTGCCCAAGGTGGACCTGCGCCTGCGCCAGATCGCCATCGGGCCGGTGGCGGTGTTCGGTGCCTCGAACTTTCCCCTGGCGTTTTCCGTGGCCGGCGGCGACACCGCCTCGGCGCTGGCCGCCGGTTGCCCGGTGGTGGTCAAGGCGCATTCGGCGCACCCCGGTACTTCGGAACTGGTAGGGCAGGCGATCCAGCAGGCGGTGCACAGCCACGGGCTGCCGGAAGGGGTGTTCTCGCTGCTGTTCGATGCCGGCCGCAGCATTGGCCAGGGGCTGGTGGCGGACAGTCGGATCAAGGCCGTGGGCTTTACCGGTTCGCGCAACGGCGGCGTGGCGTTGATGAAGATCGCCGCGGCCCGCGAGGAACCGATCCCGGTCTATGCCGAGATGAGTTCGATCAACCCGGTGCTGCTGTTGGCCAATGTACTGGCGGAGCGCGGTGAAGCCATCGCCCAGGCCTTTGTCGGCTCCCTGACCCTGGGCGCCGGGCAGTTCTGCACCAACCCGGGTTTGCTCCTCGCGGTCGACAGCCCGGCGTTGCGCGCATTCGAAGCCGCGGCGGCAGCCGCGCTCAAGCTGGCGCCGGCGCAGACCATGTTGACGCCAGGTATTCATGGCAGCTACTGCCAGGGCGTCGAGCGGCTGCTGCGGCATGCCGAGGTGGAGCCCTTGGGGCAGGGCGCCGATGGCCAGCGATATCAGGCCCGTGCCGCGCTGTTCGCCACATCGGCCGAGGCCTTTATGGCCCGCGCTGCACTGCGCGAGGAGGTCTTCGGCCCGGCCTCGTTGATCGTGCGCTGTACCGATGCGGCCCAGATGAGAGCGCTGTTGGCGAGCCTGGAAGGTCAGCTGACCATCGCCCTGCACCTGAGTGACGACGACCATCCGCAAGCCCGGGAACTGTTGCCGTTGCTGGAGCGCAAGGCCGGCCGCCTGCTGGTCAACGGTTTTGGCACCGGTGTCGAAGTTGGCCATGCCATGGTCCATGGCGGGCCGTTCCCCGCCACCTCGGATACGCGCACCACCTCGGTGGGCAGCCTGGCGATCCAGCGTTTCCTGCGCCCGGTGTCGTACCAGGACTTGCCGCCAGCACTGCTGCCGCAGGCTTTGCGCAACGACAACCCCTGGCAGGTTCCGCAGCGCCTCAACGGCGAGCGGCTGACTTGAGTCGTTGCTTGTAGCCGCTGCCGCAGGCTGCGATCAGGCCGCAGGCCTGCGGCGTTCTCACCTTCAACCCCATAGGGCCGGGTTTCCCGGCCCCCACGGTTTTTATCGGAGCACAAGCCCCATGTCCGATCTCGTCACTCTTTCCCTCGCCGAAGTCCATGACCTGTCCCTCAAGGTGCTGACCCGCCACGGCCTGTCCAATGCCCATGCCCGGGCCATTGCCGAGGTCATCACCCAGGGCCAGCGCGACGAGTGCCATTCCCACGGCGTGTACCGCCTGCTGGGGTGTGTGCGCTCCGTGCGCGAGGGCAAGGTCGACCCGCTGGCTGAGCCGAGCCTGCGGCCTATTTCCGCGGGCGTGCTGGAGGTGGATGCGCACTACGGTTATTCCCTGCTGGCGTTCCAGACCGGCTTGCCATTGCTGGCGGAAAAGGCCCGTAGCCAGGGGCTGGCGGCCATGGCGATCAAGCGGTGCTTCCACTTCTCCGCTCTGTGGCCGGAGGTCGAGGCCATCGCCGCCGAGGGGCTGGTGGGCATCGCCATGAACCCCAGCCACAGCTGGGTGGCGCCGGCCGGCGGCAGCAAGCCGGTGTTTGGCACCAACCCCCTGGCGTTCGCCTGGCCACGGCCGGCGGGCCAGCCGTTCGTGTTCGACTTCGCCACCAGCGCCATCGCCCGCGGCGATATCGAACTGCACGCGCGCCAAGGCAAGGCCATCCCCGAACACTGGGCCATCGACGCCCAGGGCCAACCGACCACAGATGCCAGGGCGGCCCTGCAAGGCGCCATGCAAACCTTCGGCGGGCACAAGGGGTCAGCCCTGGCGGCGATGATCGAACTGCTGGCCGGCGCCCTGATCGGCGACCTCACCAGCGCCGAGTCCATGGCCTTCGACGCCGGCGTCGGCGCCGCGCCTTGCCATGGCGAGCTGATCCTGGCGTTCGATCCGCAGGTGTTTCTGGGGCAGGACTACGAGAAGGGTTTGGAACGCGCCGAAGGACTGTTCGCAGCCATCACGGGGCAGGGCGCGCGGCTGCCGTCGCAGCGGCGTTTCGAAGCCAGGGCCCGCAGCGCGCAACACGGCGTAAAGATCCCCCGCGCGCTGTTCAACGATATCCAGGCGCTGTTGGCGCAGTAACCGCGATTCTTGTAGCGAGCAAGCTCATCTACAGAGGGGCCGTAATCGTTCAACAAGTGATCGTTTCAGTTCCGGGCTATGAATGAACGTCTTCTTGAATCGGCATACCGATGCAGCGCTCGAATATCTGATTCAGATGGTGATCATTGCCGTGGAATGAACTGATGTTGGCTGCAACCCATTCCTGTTGGTCAACCGCCCACCAATCGATTTCATAGCCGGCGTTGACGATGATCCATTCGAAAAGGATGCGTTGGGTTCGCCCGTTGCCTTCCCTGAAGGGATGCAGGACGTTGATCGTTCCGTAAGACTCGGCGCAGGCAACTACCAGCTGTTCACGTGAATAACCGTCAAACCAGCCTGCAGCCTTGAGCCGGCTGAATTCTTTGGTCGCTTCCGGTTCGATGCGCTCGGGGATACAGAACTGATTGCCACCCTTGCTGATCTTCACTGTTCTCAGTTCGCCTGCCCAACTGTAGATCCGCGAAAACAGCGTGTGATGGATGTCTTTCAAGGTTGCCAGACTGTAGGGCGGTTCCTGGAATTCGAACTGCGTTGCGCACTTCTCGGTGAGATAGCGTTCTGCCTCGTTGAGGTCTCGCTCATCACGCAAATCCAGGAGGTTTTTCAGGACATCGGTTCCCGGGTAGCAATCCGGGTCATGGCCAACGCCGTACTTGTCGGTATTCACACTTTGAGTTGTTGAACGGCTTTGAGTGCTGCTTTGCGGGAGGGCAGTTTGCATTCCTCATCGTTGAGCGATGTGGCGAAACCTTCAAGGCGCAGACTGGCGCTGAAGTTGGATTTACGATGCTTGGCGAAGTAGGCTTTTTTAGCTTGAAAACTCAGCTTTTCCATATCCGGCCCCTCTGTGCGAGTGATGGGAAATTATAGCTGATAGCAGGGGGGACTTTGTTATCGTTCATCGCTCGTTTCAATCTTCCTGAATACGGATATCCAGTTGATGAACCTTCACTTCGAAACCCCCAACCTGTTGCTGCGCCCGCGTACCCTCGAACACTTCGAGGCGTGCATCGCCATGGACCTCGATCCGCACGTCACCCGTTACCTTCCTGGCCCCTGGGACGGTGGCGAGGAGCACCGCGATTTCGTGCGTTCGCGTATGGAGCGCGATTTTGGTGAGCACTGCGGCTATTGGGCGATCTTTGCCAAGTCCGCGCCGGAGGAGTTTCTCGGCTGGGTGTCGTTCATTCCCTACGAGGCTGTCGGCCCGGAACTGGAAATGGGCTGGCGCCTGGTGCGCCGGGCGTGGGGCAGGGGTGTTGCGTCCGAGGCGGCGGGGCGCATCGTCGAGCACGCTTTTCTCGGGACGGGGGTCGAGCGCATCGTCGCCGATGCCCATGCCTTGAACGAGGCCTCGTTGGGGGTGGCGCGCAAGCTGGGTTTTCGTTTTGTGCGCGATGGCGAGTTCGAGGGACTGCCGAGCAAGTTTTTCGAGATGACCCGGGCGGATTTCGACGCCCGAGGACGTTGATCTGCCGCCGCTGACTGGCCGTTTGTCGCCACCTTGCTGCCGCTATCTGCCTGCTGCTATCAAGTTCAGCTAGCAGACAGTTTCGAGCTGTTAAAACACGTCTTACGCCTGGCAGGAGCCGGGTGGTTGCAGGGGGCGTTGTCAGCAGTTCAAGCGTCGGCGTCAAGCGCCGGGGAGGCAGCATGTTGTTACGTTACACGGCTCTGGTGGCGGTGGTCGTAGTGGCCTCCGGGTGTGTGCAGGAACGGGTGGTGCATGAGCGGCGGGTGGTCGAACGCGCGGCGCCGGTGGAATACGCCGAGGTGGTTGCGCCGCAGCCACCGCCGGTGCGGGTCATCGAAGTCGAGCCCATGCATCGCCCGGGTTATGTCTGGTCCAGGGCTTACTGGCACTGGGATGGCCGGCAGTATGTGGCGGTCCATGGTCACTGGGAGCCGTTGCGTCCCGGGTACCATTATGTGCACCCGTTCTGGGAGCGTCGCGGCGATGGCTGGCACCTGCATGCGGGTGGCTGGGCCAGTTGAGCGAAGGCGAACCGGCACACAGGCAAACCTATGAAAACGACCCGAACGGGTCGTTTTTTTTGCGCTCGCAGAACGCTGCATGCCTTGGCGTCAGGAGCGCCACGAACCTTCGGGCAGTTCGACTTCTCGTTGCGCCTGTGCCAGGGCCGCGCGCAGCCCCGGTTTATCCAGCGGGATGCAGTAGGCCGGTTTGGCCCGTTCGAAACGCCAGCTGTCCGCCAGGCCGCCGCCATCGACCGTGTCGAAACCCAGCTCGTCGAGCAATTGCACGACCTGCGCCTTGGCCTGCGGATCGTCGCCGGCAATCGGCAGGGCGCGGCGATCAGGGGCGCCACTGGAGCGGGCGTCGGTCAGCAGGTCCTGGGCGAGGATGGCATTGAACACCTTCACCACCCTGGCGCCTTCGAGGTGTTCGGCGAGCAATTGGCTGGTGGTGGTTTCGAAGCGGTCCAGGGCTTCGATATGGCCGTCGCGGTTTGGGTAATAGTTATTGGCGTCCAGCACCGTCTTGCCGGCCAGCAGGGCCGCGGGGAGGCTACGGTAATGGGCCAGCGGGATGGCCACCAGCACCAGCTCGCCGAACTGTACGGCGTCTTCGACGCTGCCGATGCGGCTGCCGCGAATGCCGCTGGCCACGCTGCTCATGGTCTGCGGGCCGCGGGAGTTGCTGAGCATCGCCTCATGCCCCGCCGCCAGGGCCAGTTGCGCCACGGCGCGCCCGATAAAACCTGCTCCGATAATGCCGATACGCATGTCCATGCTCCGTTGAAAGGGTCGAGCGGCTATGATGATTCGCCACCAGATGGCGATAAATAAGCGCCTGGTACTTGGTCTCGTTACTGGGAGTGTTGAATGATGGATCGTCTGACCAGCATGGAGGCCTTTGTCGCGGCCGCCGAAAGCGGTTCCTACGCTCGTGCGGCGACCCGCCTGGGACTGTCGCCGCAGATGGTCGCCAAGCATGTGGCGGCGCTGGAGCAGCGGCTGGGCGCGCGCCTGCTCAACCGCACCACGCGCCGGCAGAGCCTGACCGAGCTGGGCAGTGCCTACCTCGAGCGCTGCAAGCACATCCTCGGCGAAGCCCAGGCTGCCGATTCCCTGGCGCAGATCATGAACACCACGCCCCGGGGCAAGTTGCGCATCAGTGCGCCGGTGACCTTCGGTTCTTACAGCCTCATGCCGTTCGTGACGGCGTTTCTGCGCGAGCATCCGCAGGTGGAAATCGACCTGCACCTCACCGATCGCTACATCGACCTGGTGGAGGAGGGCTACGAGGCGGCCTTTCGTATCGGCCCGCTGGCCGACTCCAGCCTGACCGCCAGGCCGCTGGCGCCCTATCGCCTGATCGCCTGCGCGGCACCTGCCTACCTCGCCGCCCGGGGCACGCCACGGGTGCCGGCCGATCTCGAACAGCATGAGTGCCTGGGGTACGCCTACTGGTCGCGGCCGGCGGACAACCAATGGCAGTTCCGCCGCGACGGCCAGGTACATGAGGTTCAGGTGCGCAGCCGCTTGCAGGTCAACGAGAGCAAGGCCCTGCTGTCGGCGGCCGTGGATGGCTTCGGCATCATCCTGGGGCCGGCGGATTTTCTCGAACCGGCGCGGGCCGCGGGGGAGTTGGTGCAGTTGCTACCCGGCTATGAGGCGCCGAGTCGCGCGATGCATCTGCTGTACCGGCCGGACCGGCAGATGACCGCCAAGCTGCGGCACTTCGTCGATGCGGCGATCGCTCGTTTCGGCGCCTGAGAGCAACGTCGTCAACCCTCGAAGCGCTCTAGACCGAAGCTCTTGAGAACCAAGCTTTTTTGTAACCAATACCGTTCGTCCGACGGATGGGTTTGGCAAGCGCCTGCCCGTCAGTCATTCTGGTGGCCGGGATGTCCTAATGCCACTATCGCTTTCATCCCCGTCGCTCCCCCTCCAGCCTCCCTGCGAATAGGTTGTTTATTGTGATGATCGCGTTGTCCCGGCCCGAGGTCGTGTATGCCCGATAAGGCGATTGCCGAGGAGCGGCGCCTGGCCGCCCTGCATGCCCTGGAGTTGCTGGACACCGCCAGTTGCGAGAATTTCGACCGGATCTGCCGCATGGCGGCCGAGTACTTCAAGGTGCCTACCGCCTTGATCAGCCTGGTGGACCGTGATCGTCAGTGGTTCAAGTCGCGGGTGGGTTTCGATGAGCCGCAGACCCCCATTAGCCAGTCGTTCTGCGCCTTCACGGTGCAAGGCCGCGAAGTGCTGGAGGTGCGCAACGCGGCGCTCGATCCGCGCTTCCAGGACAACCCGCTGGTGACCCGAGGCCAGGGCATCCGCTTTTACGCCGGGGCGCCGCTGTTGACCGCGTCCGGTTATGCCATCGGCAGCCTGTGCATCATCGACAAGGTCGAGCAGCAGTTGAGCATCGTCGAACGCCAGCAGTTGCGGGACATGGCGGCGATGGTCATGGAGCAGGTCGAGCAGCGCCAGCGCCAGCGTCGTCGCGACCCGGTCAGCGGCCTGGCCAATCGCGAGCAGTTCCAGAGCGACCTGCGTGAGCTGGTCGAGCACCACATCGGCGAACAGCGCGTGCTGGTGCTGATCGATGCCCTGGACATGAAGGTGGCCCACGAACTGACCCTGGCCCTGGGGCTGGCGCCTTTCGAGACCATCATCCGTTTTCTCGCGCTGCGTTTGCAGGAGTACCTGGGGCGGCATGTGCGGGTCTATCACGTGTCGGTCAAGCGCTTCGGCTTCCTGCTGCCGGCGCCGGCCGAGGGGCTCGATAGACTGCTCGATGCTCTGGTCAGTCGCCTGCGTCGCCAGCCGCCCGGGCTGGGGTTTCCCATGATTCCCACGGTCTGCGCCGGAACCGTGGAGTTCGAGATCGATACCCAGTCGGTGGACGATGCCTTGCGCAAGGCCATGTTCGCCCTGGAGCTGGCCATGGCCGGGCGCAGTTTCTGGGCGCATTACGATGCCGGGCGCGATCACGCCCAGCGCCGCGCGTTCAACCTGGCGTCGGACCTCAACGACGCCTTGCGCAGTGGCCAGATCTACCTGATGTTCCAGCCACGCTTCGCCCTGCCCGACGGAGCCCAGGTCAGTGCCGAAGCCTTGCTGCGCTGGGAACATCCGTGGCTGGGGCCGATCTCGCCCGCCGAGTTCATTCCGGTGATGGAGCGCAACGGCCTGATTCATCAGGTGACCCGCTGGGTCATCGATACGGTGTTGAGCAAGTTGCGCACCTGGGGTCTGCCCGAGAGCTGCAAGCTGTCGATCAATCTGTCGCCCAAGGATTTCGAGGACCAGGATATCGCCGAGCTGATCCGCCGCGCCTGTGAGCTGCATGGCATCGACCCACGGCGGCTCGAAGTGGAGATCACCGAGGGCGAGTGGCTGCGTTCCAACCCGAATGTCCTGGCGCAATTGACGCGCATTCGCGAGCTGGGCATGGACGTGGCCATCGATGATTTCGGCACTGGCTACAGCAACTTTGCCTACCTGCACCAGATCCCGGCCAACGTGGTGAAACTCGACAAATCGATGATCACCGACCTTGAGCGCAACACCCAGCACCAGAAGATCACCCGCTCGATCATCAGCCTGGCCCGCGAGCTGGGTTATCGCACCGTGGCCGAGGGCATCGAGAGTTTCAAATGTTTGCAGATGCTCTACACGTTCGGTTGCGATGAAGCCCAGGGTTATTTCCTCGCCAGGCCGATGCTGCAGGAACGCTTCCTGGCCTGGAGCGGGGCGAACCGGTTCCCGTTGCAGCTTTGCGTCTAGGGCAGGCCTGCTGCTCGCCGGCGAGGCTGTGCCTTAGCGGGCCTGGCCGAGGGTCTTGGCCATGGCTTCGCCCGCCAGGGCATGGACTTTGCGGGTCGGGTGCCATTCATCCCAATAGAAATATTCGTCTGGATGGGCGCACGCCGGCTTCACCTCGGGATAGGTCGGCTGGCACGGTCGGTCGAGCTGGGCCAGGCCATGCTCGGCAGGCCGGCGGCGCAGTTGATCGCTGAAGGCGATGTGGTCGAAGTAGGTGATTTTTACATTGAGCTTTTTGCTCTCGGCCACCAGCAGCGACGGCAGTTGCCGTTCAAGTATCCGTTGATAGCGCAGCGCCTGTTCGCTCTGCCCGCTGGCCACCACCGCCGGGGCATGGCGCAGGTCGGTGCTGCCGACCACCAGGAAATGCCTGGCGCCGGCCTTGGCCAGACGACTGACGGCATTCTGGATATGGTCGATGCTGCTGGTGGCCAGTTCGTCGATCGGCTCCTTGTGGCCGAAGTCGGCATGCTCGAAAAAATCGTTGGCGCTGATGAAGATGAAGTACAGCGCGCGAGGGTCGGCCTGGCCTTTGGTGTTGGCCAGGTAGTCGTCGATCTGCCCGCTCACTCCTGTGTCGCGGTACGCAGTCATCCAGGCGTAGTAATTGTTCTGCCCGCTTTTCGCGCCGCCAACGGCGTGGTCGGTGAGGGGCAACCGCAGGCTTTTGGCAAGCACTTCCACGGCGGTCGGGCCGTTGCTCCAGCGGCCTTGCCAATACAGCTCGCCGGGCAGCTGCTGGGCGTCCTTGAACTGCTGGGCGAGCATGTCCCGGGTCAAGCGGTCGCTGGCGCCGTTGTCGGAGTAACTGTCGCCGAAGGCGTAGAGACGATCGAACGACGGGCCCGCCAGGCAACTGCCGGCGGCCAACGAAAGTGCGAGCAAGGGAGCGAGCAGGATCAGGCGCATGGGCGGTCTCTACGGTGAAAGGCGAGGGTTCATCGTAGAAGTTTCGAGCGTTGCCGATGCGTCGAATGCGACCTGGGCTTAGCCGTACTCGTCCGCGCGTGCCTGTGGGCGACCTGTACGACTAAAGTTTCATCGCGGCGAACGGGCGAGCAGGGCCTCGACCTTTTGCCGGAACGCCTCCAGCGCGGCCTGTTCCTCGGCGCTGTATTGCCTGGCGCTTTCATCCAGCGCGCAGACGGTGCCGAACACCTCGCCATCGGCATCGCGCACCGGGTAACCCAGGTAGTTGCTCAGGCCGAATTCGACCTCGTCCTCGTTGCCTGCCCACTCGGCTTCCAGGCGCGAATCCTTGACGTACAGCGGCTGGCCGCTGTCCACCACGCGCTCGCAATACAGCGCCTGGCCGTTGTGCGCGAGGCTGCTTTTCTGGCCCTGGGCACCAATCGGATAAGTATCCTCATGCCGCCCGCCCGAGGCTTCGACCTGCATGTGCTGGGGCAGCGAACGCATGATCAGGATCGAGCTGACGCCCAGTTGCCTGGCCAGGGCGTCGATATCGGCCTGCAGCGAGTCGAACAACGGAGAAGACTTGGCCACCTGGGCCTCCTGTCTGTTTAACCTGGGGAGGGCCGACTATAACGGGGCGGGTGGGGCGACTTTAAATACCGAATGGGTCCTTGCTTATATTCGTTTGCAGTTCGTTGCCGAGGTAGCGCAGGGGGACAAAAGAATCGGCCACGCCGGGCCGATTCTTCTTTTGCGCGAGCGCTAGCCGGTCCAGCGTTGAGCGGCCACCAACAGCCTTATTGGCCGCTCACGTTCTTCGGTCAGGGCGGCGTGTTCAGTCTTGCTGCAATACCTTCAGTGCAGCTGAGGCGAGAAACCCCGAGCGGCTCTTGGCTTCCGGGTGATGCAGCACGTATTCGTCGATGCGGTTCAGCAAGTAGCCGGGCAGGGTGATGTTGAGCTTCTGCGCCTTGCCCAGGTACTTGGTGACATCGATGTCGATCAGCGCCCAGGTGCAGCCTGCGTACTGAGGGTTGGCTGCGTGCAGGGTGACCTTGTTGGCGTGCGGGATGGGGGCACCGTCTTCGGCGAGAATCTCAAAGTGCCCTTCGATGGCTTCGCGGGCCATGGCCATGGCGTCGTCGAGGTCGTCACCGGCCGAGAAACAGCCAGGAATATCGGGGACTTCCACCCCCCAGGCGTGTTCGTCATCGCCCATTGAAATTGCAATCGGGTAAAGCATGTGCGGAACCTCCAGGGCGCGGTGAATCACCTTCACATAAGCAGCGCCTGTTTCAGAATGCTGATGGCGGTTTTTCTCAGCAGGTCCTTTTTGGGATGTGGCACTGTCACCAGCCCCGGTTTACTGGGATGCCTGAAATGATGGTGACTGCCTCTGACCCTGACCAGATACCAACCGTCTGCGACGATTTGGCCGATCAAATACCGACTGTTCACATCACCTCCTTGTGATGCTGGTGGTTACTATACCTACCAAAAAAATGTGTTCAATACCTGGCCCGCCCGACGGTCGTTGGCAGGGGAACTCCGCAGGCTGAAGTGTAGAAAGAGCGAGTTTGGAACGCGGCGGATAAAAGCGCTGGCTGTGTTGCAGGATCCTTCTCGAACCGCGATATCTGCCGAAGTACTGGCCAAGCTGATTGCGTTGAGGACCGACAGGAGTACTCGATGGTCATCTTTGAAGATGAGCGAACCCGGCCGAGGCGTTGGAGGACAGCACGGGGCTATTCAGGGCTATTGCCATTTCCGCGCTCGTTTATCGTGGCCGCAGCTTAATAAAGCGCCCATAAAAAAACCGGTCACTCGAGGACCGGTTTTTTTGTTTCTGCATCCCGCGTCGGCAGGGCCTGACGCTGGACTCGAATGAAGTGGAGCGGGTGAAGGGAATCGAACCCTCGTTATCAGCTTGGGAAGCTGGAGTAATGCCATTATACGACACCCGCTCGGAGCGGCTGACTTTGTACCAGAAGTGCGCGCGGATTTGAAGTTTTTCTTTGCCGGGCCTGTGTTTGCGAAGCGGCGGGAAATGCACGCAGGCACGCTTCTACGCCGTCATTGCGGCGACGGGACGAAGACCGGCTTGCGGTCTATCGCGGGCAAGCTCGCTCCAGGGGCAGGGGACGAGTTGCTCGCGATGACGCCACTTCAGATAGCCAGGGCATGGTGGTCCTGCAGGTAGTGATAGCGCGGACGACTGGTGTGCTGGGTCGGTTTGAGGAACCCCATCAGCGCGTTACGGCTGTCCCGGCAGGCGGCCTTGTGTTCCATGTCGAGGAAGTGCCCGGCGGCCTGGATGGTGCTGAACGTCGAGTGTCGGACATGGTTGCCGAACAGCCGGGCGTCATTGGCGGCGGTGTATTCGTCCCATTCACCGTTCATGAACAGCACCGGTACCTCGATGTTCTTCGCCGCTTTCAAGTAGCACTGGCGGTCGCTGTTGAGGACATGGCTGATGTGAAAGTGCATCTGCCCGTATTCATGCTCGGCCAGGGTGCTGACGTGACGATAGTTGAAACGCTTGAACAGCGACGGCAGGTGCTTGCCGATGGTCTCGTTGACCAGGTGTCCGACACGGTCTCGGTCCAGGCTACCGAGGTAATCGACACCGCGTTCGAGGTAGTCGCGCATCGGCTCGTTGATCACTGGCGAGAACGAGCTGATCACCGCCTTTTCAATGCGCCGCGGGCGTTGTGCCAGGGCGAGCAGCGTCGGCGCGCCACCCCAGGAGAACGACATCACGTGCTCGGCGGCGAAGTGGTCGATCAGCTCCAGCAGGATCAGCCCCTCGACTTCCTTGGTGAGCATTTTCTCGTGCCTGTTGTGGGCTTTCGAACGACCGGCATAGGGCTGGTCGTAGAGCACCACATTGAATTGCGGATGCAGGTTCTTCACGGTCTGCGCAAAAGACGCGGTGGTGGCCATTGAGCCGTTGACCAGAATGATGGTCTTTTCTGCGGCATCTGCGCGATAGAACTCCGTGTAAACCCGATACTGACCTTGTATATCCAGCACAGCGATTTCTGGCCTCATGTCATAAGACTCCTGGCAAGCGGGTATGCGCGCAACCGAGGGTGCACGAGATTTGTGACAGGTAGGCATACGCCTGGAATTCTTTAGCCCATGTCGATCCGCACAGATGGTCGACGGGTGTTGTTATAGGCGGGCAATTTGCCGGACAACAGGAATGAGCACAGGCGGCTCGGACGGCAAAGGATTTCTTAGAAGTATGTTCGTGACTCATCGGTCACATTTCGGCCGACGGACTGATTCAAGCAGGGAGAACGCCGTCTCGCAAGTGCCGTTGGTAAATTGTTCGACAACTTCGGCTGAATGGTCATGGCATCGTCGATGGCTTACAGCGGCTACGGAAATTGTAGGCGCTCAGACCAGGCGGATTTCTTCATCGGTCAGCAGCCGGTACTCGCCGGGCGCCAGGTTTTCGTCGAGGGCCAGCGGCCCCATGCGCTCGCGGTGCAGGCGCAAGACCTTGTTGTCGAAATGGCCGAACATGCGTTTGACCTGGTGGTAGCGGCCTTCGACGATGCTCAGCCGCGCACATCGGGGGCCGAGGATCTGCAGCTCGGCGGGCAGGGTGGTGAGGTCCTCGAAAGCGAAGTACAGGCCCCGGGCGAAGGTCTCGGCGTACTCCGGGCCTATGTCCTGTTCGGTCTCGACGTAGTAGCGCTTCGGCAGTTTGGTCTGCGGCTGGGTCAGGCGCCGCGACCAGCTGCCATCGTTGGTGAGGATCAGCAAACCGGTGGTGTTGTAGTCCAGGCGACCGGCGATGTGCAGCTCGTGCTTGTCCGGTTCGTCCAGCAGGTCGAGCACGGTGCGGTGTTCGGGATCGCGGGTGGCGCTGACGCAGCCCATGGGTTTGTGCAGCATGAAATAGCGCGGCGGCTTGCCGGCCTGCAGCACTTCGTCGTCGAGCTCGACCCGGCTGAACTCGCGCACCTCGGCATGGGGATCGCTGACCACCTGGCCGTCGATACGGATGCGCTTTGCCACCAGCAGCAGGCGCACCTGCTGGCGGTTGAAGCGGGGCAGGTTACTGAGGAAACGGTCAACGCGCATGGCTATCGGCAGGCTGGCAAAAGGCTGCGCATCTTACGGGATCGGCCGGGCGGCCGCTTGCAGTTGCGCATCGACCCGGGCACAGCGCGGGCATAGGCAGGCGCGATCGCGCAGCTCCGGCGGCAGGGCTTCGAGCACCGCCGGGTCGATGCTCACGCTGTAGCACCAGCAGGCCTGGTCGGCGGTACGCGGGTCGGCCAGGCTGCAGTCGTTGCGGGCGCCGCAGGCCGGGCAGAGGCTGGGGTTGTTCAGGGTCGGTTCATTCATAACGGGAGTGAGGCATTTCCACGCAGGTTCGGTTACGGCCGGTCTGCTTGGCACGGTACATCGCATGGTCGGCGCGCGATAGCAGGCTGTGCAGGGTATCGTCCGCCTGCAGCGAGGTCACGCCGATGCTGACGGTCAGCCGCATATTCTTGCCCTCGTAGGCGTAGCGCTGTTGCTCGATCAGCAGGCGGATTTTCTCGGCGATCTTCAGCGCCGTGGCGCTGTCGGTGTCCTTGAGCAGCACGATGAACTCTTCGCCGCCCCAACGGCAAACGATATCGGACTGGCGCAGGCAGCTTGCCAGGTGCCGGGCGAAGCCGCTCAACACCTGGTCGCCGGCGAGGTGGCCGTAAGTGTCGTTGAGGCGTTTGAAGTGGTCCAGGTCGAGCAGCAGGGCGGCCAGCGGCTTGGGCTCACGCTGGGCTTCGAGCATGGCCTGGGCGGCCAGCAAGTCGAAGCCGCGGCGGTTGGGCAGGCCGGTGAGGCTGTCGAGGGTGGCCTGGGTTTCGATCTTGCGCTGGAAACGTCTGACCACGCGGTTGAGCAGGGTCAGCACGATCAGGGTGATCGCCAGGCAGATCAGCAGGTTGAGGTACAGCGAGCGGCGGATATCGCCCAGGGCGCTGTCCTCGCGCTTGTCGACGAACAGGTACCAGTTCAGCTCGGGAATGAAACGCACATTGAGGAAGTGCCGCTGGTCTGGGGCGCTGTACTCGTAGTTGCCGCTGTGGGGCTTGGGCAGCCTGGCCTGCAGGTCGCGCAGGTTTTCCAGTTCGAACAGCAACTGTCCGGCCCGAGCGCCCTGCGGGCCGCCTTCGGCCCCGGTGAGGACGATCCGGCCCTGGGTATCGACGAAATACACGCTGCGCTGATAACGCTGCTGGTAGCGGTCGATCAGCTTGATCACTGCATCGACCTTGAGGCCGACACCGGCGGCGCCGATGAAGTTGTCCTGGTAGTCGTAGACCTTGTAGTTGATGAAAAACGTCAGGTTGTTCTGGTTGGCCTGGTCCGGATCGACGTTGATTTCATACGGGGTGGCCATGTCGCGGACCCGGAAATACCAGGCGTCGCGGGGGGTATCAGGAGCGATTTTCTTCAGCACGCCCTTGGCGTGGTAGTAGGTCAGGCTGCTGTTGGAGACGAAGAAGGCGGTGTAGGTGCCGTAGTGGGTCATCACCTCATTGAGGTAGCGGGTCATCTGCTCGGGATCGCGTTCGCCAGCCATCACCCAGTCGCGCATGAAGGTGTCGCGGGACATCATCGAAGAAATCAGGATCGGTCGTACCAGGTCTTTCTGGATCTCCGAATACACGGTGTCGGAGGTCAGCGGCAGCTCGGTGTTGACGATGTTGTCGCGGATCGAGGTTCGCGAGGCGTAATAGCTGAGCAAGGACGTGGCCATAAAACCGCCGCCCAGCAGCGCGATGAGCGTGATGATCAGCCAGCGTTGCGAATACAGCGGGGAGCTAAGCGGCATGGGCGACTCCGTGGCAGTGACCCGATGCAAGCATTCTAGTGGCCGCGCCGACGGGTAGCTGCGCCATTTGATCGCTCGCCAGCAATGGCACGCAGCCCGCGAAAACCGGGCGTTTTCGGATCCAAAATCCTTGTCTGGCGACTTGTATCAAGGTGTAACCGAAATTGCACCAGACCCGGTTTTCGCGGTCAGATATTCCGTCAGCCAGAACATCCTTGGCTGCCGCCGGCCAGCGTCGCTGGCATGGCCCATCAGCGGTCCAGGAGGCCGCCATGTATCGTCGAATTCTTCTCACTGCGTTCCTGGGTTTGGCTCTTTCTGCCTGCGTTCCCTATTACGACTACGACGGAGGTTCCACTTACTACCGCTCTGAGGTCTATACGACGCCGGCGCCGGTCTACTACGGCGGTTCCTATTATTCTTCCGGCCGCGGCTATTACGCGCCGCGTTATTACCAACCAGCGCCACGGTACTACCAGCCCCGGTATTACCAACCGGCACCGCGTTACTACCAGTCGGCGCCGCGGGCCGTTTATCGCGCCTACCCGAACCGTGGCTGGGATGGCCACCGCCAGGGCTGGAACAACGACTATCGGCGCCATGACGGCCGCCGTGACTTTGACGGCCGGCGGGGTGGTCGAGACTGGAGCGATCGTGGTCGCGACGATCACCGTCGTGACCGCCATCACAACCGCTGATCTGCCTATAACAAACAAGCGGCGCCTGGAGCGCCGCTTTTTCATGGCTGGTTTTCAGAAGTCCGACAGATCCGCCAAGGGGTGACGGCCTTCCCAGGCCTTGTGGAAATGCGCCTCGACCACGGCGTCGGGAATGCTGTTGATGTCCGGCCAGTGCCAGCGGGGCTTGTGGTCCTTGTCGATCAGGCGCGCCCGCACCCCTTCGCTGAATTCGGGATGCCGGCAGCAGTTCAGGCTCAGGGTGTATTCCATCTGGAACACCTGGGCCAGGGACAGGTGCCGGGCCTGCTGGATCTGCTCCCAGACCAGGCAGGCGGTCAGCGGGCAGCCTTCGCTGAGGGTTTTCGCCGCCCGCGCCAGCAGGGCATCGGAGTGATTGTGCAACTGGCTGATGGCTCGCCAGGCACAGCGTACGTCGCTGACGTCCAGCCACTCGTCGATCTGCTGGCGCTGTGGTAGCCACTGGGCAGCGGGCATTTGTTCGACGGCCTCCTGTTGCAGGGCCTTGAGCAGACTGTTGAGCTGCATCGGCGTCTGTTCCTGCCAGTTGAGCTGCAGCAGCCCGTCGATCAGCGCTTCTTGCTGGTCGTCTCGCAGGAAGCGGTCGGCCAGGTCCAGGTCGATGGCGTCGCGGCCGTTGATGTGCGCGCCGGTCAGGCCGAGGAACAGCCCGAGCTTGCCTGGCAGGCGCGAGAGGAACCAACTGGCGCCGACATCCGGGTATAGGCCGATGCTGATTTCCGGCATCGCCAGGCGGCTGCTCGGTGTGACGATACGAATGCTGGCGCCTTGCAGCAGGCCCATGCCGCCACCGAGCACATAGCCGTGGCCCCAGCAGATCAGCGGTTTCGGGTAGGTGTGCAGACGGTAGTCGAGACGGTATTCCGCGGCGAAGAACTGCGCGGCCAGCGGCGGTACTTCGCCGGGGTGGGCCAGGCAGGCCTGGACCAGGCTGCGCACTTCGCCGCCGGCGCAAAAGGCCTTGGCGCCGTTGCCGCGCAACAGCACACAGACCACTTGCGGGTCCTTGGCCCAGGTTTCCAGGCGGTCGCTCAACAGATGGATCATTGGCAGGGACAAGGCGTTGAGGGAGTGTTCGGCATCCAGGCTGGCAATTGCGATGCGCGCGCCGTCGGTGCCGGTGAGTTCTTCGAAGTGCAGATTCATCGTGACCTCGATCGGGAATTTGAGCGTTCAGTATGATCGCTATAGGCGAAAGTGGCGGTTCTGCGTCAGATCAATTGACAAGCGTGGTGGGCTTTCCTAGGGTGCGCCCATTGATTTTACCGGGTGCAACCATGACCGATGACGACCGTATCAAACTCGAACCCAGCTGGAAGCAGGCGCTGCGTGCCGAATTCGACCAGCCTTATATGGCGGAGTTGCGCGAGTTCCTGCGTCAGGAACATGCCGCTGGCAAGGAGATCTACCCGCCGGGCCCGCTGATTTTCAATGCGCTGAATTCGACCCCGCTGGACAAGGTCAAGGTGGTGATCCTCGGCCAGGATCCTTACCACGGCCCGGGCCAGGCCCACGGCCTGTGCTTCTCGGTGCAGCCGGGCGTACCGGCGCCGCCGTCCCTGGTGAATATCTATAAAGAGCTCAAGCGCGACCTGAACATCGACATGCCCAACCACGGCTACCTGCAGAGCTGGGCCGACCAGGGCGTGCTGATGCTCAACACCACCATGACCGTGCAACGGGCCAACGCCGCTTCTCACGCGGGCAGGGGCTGGCAGCACTTCACCGACCGGATCATCGAAGTGGTGAGCGAGCACCAGCCGCACCTGGTGTTCCTGCTGTGGGGGGCCCATGCCCAGAGCAAGCAGAAGCTGATCGATGCCACCAAGCACCTGGTGCTGACCTCGGTGCACCCGTCGCCCCTGTCGGCCTACCGCGGCTTTATCGGTTGCGGGCATTTCAGCCGGACCAACAAGTACCTCGAGCAGAATGGCGAGACGCCGATCGAATGGCGGTTGCCGGCGGTTTGATGGGGGGGTGAAGGCCGTCATCGCGGGCAAGCCTCGCTCCTACAGAATCAACGCAAAACCCTGTAGCCGCTGCCGCAGGCTGCGATAGGTCCGAAGGACCTCGGCGACGCTGAACATCGCGCCCCCTTCGGGGTCGATCGCAGCCTGCGGCAGCGGCTACAGGGGACCGGCTTCAGTCCGGTTTCTTGTCCCAATGCCGGAACAGCGGCTCGGCCAGAAACAGCACGAACAGCAAGCGCATCACCTGCATCGCCGTCACCAGCGGCACCGACAGTTGCAGGGTCTCGGCCGTCAGGCTCATTTCCGCGATGCCGCCGGGCATCATGCCCAACGTCAGCGAACGCAAGTCCAGATGAGTCAAGGCGCTCAGGGCCACGGCCGCGAGGCTGGCGATCAGCATGGTCAGCGCCGTGCCGATCAGGGTGCGGCCCATGAATGAGGGCGCGCGACGGAAGAACTGGCGATTGAAGTGACAACCCAGGCCGCTGCCGATCAGCCACTGGCCGATCTGGCTGCCGCCGTCCGGCAGGCCGATATGCAGGTCCCAGCCGATACTGACCGCGGCGCTGACCAGCAGCGGCCCGAACAGCCAGGGGTTGGGCTGGCGCAGGCGTTGCCAGAGCCAGGCGAGCAGGGCGCCCGCCGGAAACAATACGGCCAGCCAGCGCCAATCGACGCTGGCCGGATGCAGTTGGGGCACACCTTCACCGAGCAGGTACTTGAAGGCCGCTGGTACACACAAGACCACCACCAGCACCCGCAGGCTCTGCCCGGCCGCCACGCGGCTGAGCACCGCGCCGTTGCGCGCGCCGAGGTTGACCATCTCGCCGGAGCCGCCCGGCATGCTGGAGAAGAACGCGGTGGCCCGGTCCTCACCAGTGCGCCGCAGCAGCCAGACCCCGACCACGCTGGACAGGCTGGTGACCAGGGCACCGAAGAAGATCAGGCCGAAGTGGCTCATGACCTGCTCCATCACCACCGGGGTGAAGTGCAGGCCGATGCCGATCCCCACCACCCATTGCCCGCATTTGCGGCCGCCGGGGATTTCCCCCAGTTGCCAGGGCGTCAGGCAGCGCACCAGGATGATCGCCAGCAACGAGCCGACCATCCACGGCAGCGGCCAGCCGATCTGGCTGGCGAGGTAACCGCCGACCAGACCGACCAGGGGCGTACCCCACCACTGTTTGAAGCTGACCTCAGACATCGGCCACGGCGCGTTGCAGGGCCGAGCGCTTGCGCCAGATGCGGATCATCGGCATCAGCAGCATGATCACGGTCAGCACCCAGACGCCGACGGTGATCGGGCTGGACCAGAGGATTTCCATCGCGCCGTTGGAGATCGACAGTGCGCGACGCAGGTTCTGTTCCATCAACCCGCCGAGGATAAAGCCCAGCAACACTGGCGACAGCGGGAAATCCAGCTTGCGCAGGATGTAGCCGAAGATGCCGATGCCGACCATCAGGAACAGGTCGAAGGTGGTGGCGTGCACCGCGTAGACGCCGATCCCGGTGATGATTGCGATCACCGGCACCAAGGCCCAGTTCGGCACGGCAAGGATGCGGGTGAAGACGCGGATCATCGGAATGTTGAGGATCACCAGCATGATGTTGGCGATGAACAACGAGGCGATCAGGCCCCAGACGATGTCCGGCTGCTGCTGGAACAGCAGCGGACCCGGGGTGATGTTGTACAGCGACAGGGCGCCGATCATCACCGCGGTGGTGCCCGAACCCGGGACGCCGAGGGTCAGCATCGGTACCAGGGCGCCGCAGGCCGAGGCGCCGATCGCGGTTTCCGGTGCCGCCAGGCCGCGCTTGTCGCCCTGGCCGAACTTGCCGCTGGCGCCGGCGATGCGTTTTTCGGTCATGTAGGCCACGGCGCTGGCCAGGGTCGCGCCGGCACCCGGCAAGACGCCCATGATGAAGCCCAGCAGGCCGCAACGGATGTTCACCACGAACACCGACGCCGCTTCCTTGAAGTTGAACATCATGCGCCCGGTGGCTTTCACCGCTTCCTGGCCGCGATGGGTTTTTTCCAGCAGCAACAGGATTTCGCTGATGGAGAACAGGCCCAGTACCAGCACCACGAACTGGATACCGTCGGTGAGGTGGATGTTATCGCCGGTGAAACGGTACACGCCGCTGTTGGCGTCGATGCCGACCGACGACAGGAACAGCCCGATCAGCGCGGCGATAAAGGTCTTGATCGGACGATCGCCGGCCATGCCGCCGAGGCAGACTATGGCGAACACCATCAGCACGAAGTACTCCGCCGGGCCGAAGGCGATCGCCCATTTCGCCAGCAGCGGGGCGAACATCACCATGCCGCAGGTGGCGATGAAGGCGCCGATGAACGAGCTCCAGGCCGACAGCGACAGAGCCACCCCGGCCAGGCCCTGGCGCGCCATCGGGTAGCCGTCGAGGGTGGTCATCACGGTGGAGGCTTCGCCCGGGATGTTCAGCAGGATCGAACTGATCCGGCCACCGTATTCGCAACCCAGGTAAACCGCCGCCAGCAGGATCAGCGCCGACTCCGGTGGCAGGCCGAGGGCGAAGGCGATCGGGATCAGCAGTGCCACGCCGTTGATCGGGCCCAGGCCCGGGAGCAGGCCGACCACGGTGCCGATCAGGGTGCCGGTCAGGGCGGTGACCAGGTTGTAGGGGCTCAGCGCGACGCCGAAACCCTGGCCCAAATAGCCAAGCGTATCCATATCAGTTCTCCAGAACGTCGAGCAGGCCCAGGGGCAGTGGCACGTCCATCACCCGGTCGAAGAGCACGTACAGACCAATGGCCATCAGCGTGGTGACCACGGCGCTGGGCACCCAGCGACCGCCGTACAGGCGCGCCATCGGAATGCCGATCAGGATGCTGCTGAGAATGAAACCCAGGGGTTCGAACAGGCCGGCGAAGATCAGCAGCAGGAGCACACAGATGCTGATTTTGGTCAGGGTTTCACGGTCCAGTGGCGGCTCGTCTTCGCTGTGCTTGATCGGCGCCGGGCGAAACACCATGTACAGCAGCGCCAGGCCCATCAGGCCGAGCATCAGCAGGGGAAAGGCGCGCGGGCCGACCGGTTCGTAGGAAAAGGCGGCCTGGTAAGGCCAGGCCATCAGTGCCAGGCCCAGGCAGACCAGGAGCAGCAGCGAGGCGAAAAGGCGTTGTAAGAGCATGGGAAACTCCTGGGCCCCGCCCCCGCGAAAGGGGCAGGACCGCTAGACAGGGGCGATTACTGGATCAGGCCGAACTCTTTGGCCAGGGTCTTGTAGTCGGCCACCTGTTTCTTCACGTAGGCGTCCAGTTCCGGCCCGGTCATGGCGAACGGGAAGAGCTCGCGCTGGTCGCGCAGCTTGGCGAACTCTTCGGAAGCCAGCAGCTTGTCGAAGGCGTCTTTCCACCAGGCGTAGTCTTCGTCGCTGACCTTCGGCCCGAGGTAGAAACCGCGCACCACTGGCCAGACGATGTCGTAGCCCTGCTCCTTGGCGGTCGGGATGTCCTTCATTTCCGGCTCGTCCAGGCGCTTGTCGGAGAACACCGCGAGCAGGCGCATGTCGCCGCTCTGGATGTGCGGCATGGAGTCGGAAATGTCAGTACTGCCGACCTGGATGTGCCCGCCCAGCAGCGCAGTGGCGATTTCGCCGCCGCCTTCCAGGGCCACGTAGCGCAGGTCGCGCGGGTTGATCCCGGCGGCCTTGGCGATCAGCGCGGTCTGCATCCAGTCCTGGCTGCCGACGGTGCCGCCGGAGCCGATCACCACCGAACTCGGGTCTTTCTTCAGCGCCTTGACCAGGTCGTCGAGGGTCTTGTACGGCGAGTCGCTCTTCACCGCGATGGCGCCATAGCTGGTGCCGACCGCGGCCAGCCAGCGCACCGCGCTTTCATCGAAGCGGCCGAACTTGCCCTGGGCCAGGTTCAGCAGCGAACCGCTGGACCAGGCCACCAGCGTGCCAGCGTCAGCAGGGCGCTGGGCCACCACCGCGTTGTAGGCCACCGCGCCGACACCGCCGGGCATGTAGGTCACGCGCATCGGCTTGGTCAGCAGCTTTTCGTTGACCAGCGCGCTCTGCGCCAGTTTGCAGGTCAGGTCGAAACCGCCGCCGGGGGAGGCCGGGGCGATGCATTCCGGGCGCTTGGGTTCGGCGCTGGCGGCGGCGAGCAGTTGACCGGCGAACAGCATACAGCCGGCGGCGAGGGCCAATTTACGCAGTGATGGGTTCATGCTTGTCTCCACAGGAGTTGTTGTTGTGTGTTGCATGCCAGGGGCCTTGGCAGGCGTGGCGCCTGCTCAAGGTCGGTCGATTACCAGAGCGCCAGGCTGTAGCTCACCAGCAGGCGCACTTCATCCGCATCGCGGGCTGAATAGTTGGAGCGGTAGGTGGCGTTGCGCAGGCGCACCGCGACGTCCTTGAAGGTGCCGCTTTGCACCACGTACTTGATCTCGGTGTTGCGTTCCCATTCCTTGCCGGTATCGCCGTTTTTCAGGGCGATGTTGTCACCGCTCAGGTAGCGGGTCATGAAGGTCAGGCCGGGGATGCCGAGCTTGCCGAAGTCGTAGTCGTAGCGGGCTTGCCAGGAGCGTTCTTCGGCGCCGGCGAAGTCATTGATCTGCACGAAGTTGACCAGGTACGGGTCGGCCCCGTCGAGGTAGGGGAAGGCGCTGTCGCCGGACATGTGCTGGTAGCCGGCGCTGAGTTTATGCCCCTTCAGGGCGTAGCTCACCAGGCCGTTGAGGGATTTGTTGTCGATCTTGCCGCCGCGGGCCTGGCCCTGGTCGTCACTGACGGCGAAGCGCAGGTCCGTGGCGAAGGTGCCCGGGCCCATCGGCTGCGAGGCGAGCAGGCCGAAGAAGTGCTGGTTGTAGACCTCGGCGAGCTGGGCAAAGTGGTAGCTGCCGGTGATCTTGTCGGTGAACTTGTAGTCCAGGCCGCCGAAGTCGAAGTGCTTGCCGGCGACGGTGCCGGCGAAGCGGCTGTTCTTGTTGTTGAGGGCGATGTCTTCGAAGTCGGTGCTGTCGCGATCCTTGGCTTTCTCCAGGCGGCCGCCGGTGAAGGTCAGGTTCTTGATTTCCCTGGAGGTCAGCAGGCCGCCCTCGAAGGTCTGCGGCAGGATGCGCCCGTCGTTGGGCTTGATGGTCGGCAGTTCCGGGATCAGGCTGCCGATCTTCAGTTCGGTGGCGGAGATTTTCACTTTGCCGGTCAGGCCGACTTTGGAGTACTCGTCGGCGGCGCGCCCGTCGTCGTGGGTCGGCAGCAGGCCGGTGCCGGTGCGGTCGGGGCTGGAGTCGAGCTTGATGCCGAGCATGCCCAGCGCGTCGACGCCAAAGCCCACGGTGCCGTCGGTGTAGCCCGATTGCAGGTTGAGCATGAAGCCCTGGGCCCATTCGTCGCGCTTGGATTGCTGGGCACTGGTACCGCTGCGGAAATCGCGGTTGAAGTACATGTTGCGGGTTTCGAGGGTGGCGCTGCTGTCTTCGAAGAAGGCGGCCTGGCTGATCGGTGAGAAACCGGCAAGGGCGGCGGCGCTGGCGAGGGCGGTGTGGCTGAGACGGGAAAAACGAACAGGCTGGCAAGCCTGAGGCTGTATGGACAGCATCGTGTTGTACTCCGTTATTGTTCTTATTGGCGAAAACGCTTCGAGGCGTTTTTCGGGATGCCACCGGGGGTAGCCACGGAAGTCGAAACAATCCGTGACAGGACTCTAAAGGGCCAACCTTTCGCTAACCTTTCAGCAGGCTTTCACGGTTTTCGGGCTTCACAGCAGCGGTCCCGGCTGTAAACTCCGCGGCAATAAAAAATGCCGTCGATCCCCTGAACGAGGTAGGAAATCCATGCGCGTGCTTCTCGTCGAAGACCACCTGCAGCTGGCTGAAAGTGTCGCCCAGGCGCTCAAGAGCACGGGTTTGACCGTGGATGTGCTGCACGACGGAGTCGCCGCGGACCTGGCCCTGGGCAGCGAGGATTACGCCATGGCGATCCTTGATGTGGGCCTGCCGCGCATGGATGGTTTCGAAGTGCTGGCGCGCCTGCGGGCCCGGGGCAAGAACCTGCCAGTGCTGATGCTGACCGCGCGCAGCGATGTCAAGGACCGGGTCCACGGCCTCAACCTGGGGGCGGACGACTACCTGGCCAAGCCCTTCGAACTGACCGAGCTGGAAGCACGGGTCAAGGCCCTGCTGCGGCGCAGCGTGCTCGGCGGTGAGCGGGTGCAGCGCTGCGGGGTGCTGGCCTACGACCTCGATACCCGGCGCTTTACCCTGGGTGAAGAGCTGCTGACCCTGACCTCCCGCGAGCAGGCGGTACTCGAGGCGCTGATCGCCCGGCCGGGGCGGGTCATGAGCAAGGAGCAACTGGCGTCCCAGGTGTTCGGCCTGGATGAAGAGGCCAGCCCGGACGCCATCGAAATCTATGTCCATCGCTTGCGCAAGAAACTCGACGGCCAGCCGGTGGCCATCGTCACCTTCCGCGGGCTTGGCTACCTGCTGGAAAGCCGCGATGCATAGGCCCAGCAGCCTGCGCTGGCGCCTGCTGTGGAACCTGGCGCTGCTGCTGGTGGTGCTGATGCTGGCCAGCGGCCTGAGTGCCTACTGGAACGGCCGCGAGGCGGCGGACACGGCTTACGATCGGACTTTGCTGGCCTCGGCCCGGACCATCGCTGCCGGTTTGTCCCAGCGCGACGGCGGCCTGAGCGCCAATGTGCCCTATGTCGCCCTCGATACCTTCGCCTATGACAGTGCCGGGCGGATCTATTACCAGGTCAACGATATCCATCAGAAGCTGATTTCCGGTTACGAAAACCTGCCCGGTCCGCCGCCGGGCACGCCGCGCACCGACGATTATCCGGCGCTGGCGCGGTTCTACGATGCTACTTATCAAGGGCAGAACGTCCGAGTGGTGAGCCTGCTCAAGGCGGTCAGCGAGCCGAACATGAACGGCATGGCGGAGATTCGCGTGGCGGAGACCGACGAGGCGCGGGTCCGCATGGCGCGCAGTCTGATGGCCGATACCCTGTTGCGCCTGGGCATGCTGGCCATCGGTGCGTTGTTGCTGGTGTGGTTCGCGGTCAGCGCCGCGTTGCGTCCGCTGGAGCGTTTGCGCAGCGCGGTGGAGGAGCGCCAGCCCGACGACTTGCGGCCTTTGCCGCTGGTCGAGGTGCAACGCGAGTTGTGGCCCTTGGTGCGGGCGCTCAATCACTTCACCGAGCGACTGCGTGGCCAGTTCGAGCGTCAGGCGCAGTTCATCGCTGACGCCGCCCATGAATTGCGCACCCCCCTGGCGGCGCTGAAGGCGCGCCTGGAATTGGGGCTGCGGGCCTCGGAGCCCGAGACCTGGCGCAATACCCTGGAAAGCGCCGCCCAGGGCACCGATCGTCTGACCCATCTGGCCAATCAACTGTTGTCCCTGGCGCGGATTGAAAACGGCGCCCGGGCGATTGCCGAGGGCGGCGCGCAATTGCTTGATCTCAGCCAGTTGGCCCGCGAGTTGGGCATGGCCATGGCGCCCTTGGCCCACGCCCGGGGTATCGCCCTGGCCCTGGAAGCCGATGAGCCGGTGTGGCTGCGCGGCGAACCAACCCTCTTGAACGAACTGCTGAGCAACCTGGTGGACAATGCCCTGGCCCACACCAAGCCGGGCGGAAACGTGATCCTGCGGGTCAGCGCGCCGGCGGTGCTGGAGGTGGAGGACGACGGCCCGGGGATTCCCCTGGAAGACCGCGACCGGGTATTCGAGCGCTTCTACCGACGCAACCCCCATGTCGCCGGTTCCGGCCTGGGCCTGGCGATCGTCGGTGAAATCTGTCGTGCCCATCTGGCGCAGATCAGCCTGCACGATGGCGCGCAGGCGGGTCTGAAGGTGCGGGTGAGTTTTAACGCGGGCTAGAGGCTTGTGGCACAGGTTCAGTAGAGCATTGATTCAATAGAACATTGACTGCGACTCGGCCAGATCGCTGCACATTGCCTTGTTCTCGGGGTCGATCCCGAGTTTTTTGAAGGCTGGCACGCTGAGGATATCGATCTTCGCCAGTGGGTGGTCGGTGTCCTTGTGGCAATACAGGCTGGCGATCTGCACCAGGTCGACATAGTCCAGGCGCGCGGACTGGCGCTGGAAGTCCAGGTACTGCCCCGGCAATTTGGCCAGCTGTTCCGGAAACTCCCAGACTTGCAGCAGCTTGTCGCCCAGCAATGGGTGGATGTGCTCGATCACGTGGTTGAGGCTGACCGGGTCGGACAGCAGCTCATAGTGATCTTCCGCATAGGTCAGGATCGGCAGCACGCCGATCTGGTGCACCAGCCCGCCGAGGGCGGCCTGGTCGGGCTTCAACTGGGTATGGCTGCGGCACAGGGCATAACTGACTCCGGCCACTTCCAGGCTTTTGCGCCAGACGTCATGCATCTTTTGCGCGATCACCTCCGAGCGGGCATGGAAAATCTGTTCCATGACCAGGCCGATGGCCAGGTTGCTGCTGTAGTTGACCCCCAGCCGGGTAATCGCGGTGTGCAGGTCGGTGACTTCCTGGGTGGCGCGCAGCAGGGGGCTGTTGACCACTTTGATCAGGCGCGCCGACAGCGCCGTATCACGGCCAATCACTTTGCTCAGGGTGCTGACGCTGATTTCCGGATCTTCAGCAGCCCGGCGAATCTGCAGGGCCACTTCCGGTAGCGTTGGCAGAACCAGGTCATCGTTGTCGATGGCCTCAACCAAATCCTGTTGGACCTTTTCCGCCAGCTCACTCATTTCTGTTCTCTAGGGGTATTGCAGGAAGTTGCGGCGATCAGCGCTGGATTTCTCGATCGCGATCCAGCTGGTAAGGCAGGTCCAGCAGGTGCAGCCCGGGACCTTCGAGCGCGCCAAGATGGAGATTGCCATCCTCTGCAGCTTCGGCTTGCAGTACGGCCAGGAGTTCAATGTTTTGTTCGGCACGCGCGGCGATCACTACCTCACCGATGGCGCTGCCGTGGGTCGGGGAGAACAGCGGGGTGCCGGGTTCCGGCAATTCTTCGGCGTTCAAGGCCAGGCGGTAGAGGCGGCGCTTGAGTTTGCCCAGGTACTGCATGCGCGCGACGATTTCCTGGCCGGTATAGCAGCCTTTCTTGAAACTGACGCCGCCGATGGCCTGCAGATTGAGCATCTGCGGGATAAACAGCTCACGAGTGGCCGGCATGACCTGGCCAATGCCGGCGCGGATCTGGCCCAGCAACCATTGATTGAGGTCGCCTTCGGGCAGTTGCGCGGCCAGCTGTTCGCGCAGGACCTCAGCTTTATCTGCGGGGGCCCAGAGCTCGGTCCGGTCCGCTGAAACACGAATGGCGATCAGGCCGTCGTTGCGGGCGACCGCGCCGTCCTCCGGCGGCAGTTCCAGCCCGAGACCGGCCAGCAGGGTATCGGCGTTGCCCAGGCCGAAGCGCGCCCACAGGGCACTTTCATCGCTGAGCTTGGCCTTGGAAAACACGGCGTATTTTTTCAGGTCCGCCAGTTGCGGCTCCAGCAACTCGGTGGCCATGGCCAGCAGGCAGCCATCGCCTTCGAGCAGGATGCGAAAGCTCGATTGCATGCGGCCTTTCTGGGTGCAACGGGCGCCCAGGCTGGATTGGCTATCACTGAGGTAATTGAGATTGCAGGTCAGCTGGCCCTGAAGGAACTTGCTGGCATCGGGGCCGCGGACGGCGAGAACGCCCTCGTGGGACAGGGAGCAGAAAAAAGCGGAATCAGCCATGGGTCATCGCAGGGTAAAAAGTCTGGCGAACATCATAAGGGGGCGCCCTTGAAATGGGTAGTTCACAAAGGATGGGTGGTGACCGACCAAAGCCGACTGTTCTGGTGTCCGTCGGGCTGTATACTTGCGCTCTATTTGAGGAGCGCTCCATGGTCGAAGATGTTGAATTGAACCGCCTCTACTGGCACAGCCGCCGCGGCATGCTGGAACTGGACGTGTTGCTGGTGCCGTTCGTGAAAGAAGTCTATCCGCATCTGAACGATGTTGATCGTGCCTGCTACGTCAGGCTGCTCGAATGCGAAGATCAGGACATGTTCGGCTGGTTCATGGAGCGCTCCGAATCCGAAGATCCCGAGCTGCAACGCATGGTCCGCATGATCCTGGATCGTGTCCAACCCAAGTAACGCCTTCGAATGCCGCTGGCAGCCTTCCAGGCAATTGCTGGCGGCCTATCTCTTGGCCCAGCTGTTCGCGCTGGGCGCCTTGCTGATGCTCGATATTCCACTCTGGGCCCGTCTGCTCGGGGTTCTGCTGTGCCTGGGCCACGGAGTCTGGGCGTTGCCGCGGCGGATTTTGCTGAATCATCCCTCGGCTTTCAGCGGTCTGCGTCGTAATGCTGATGGCTGGCAGTTGTGGTGCGCCGGGCAGGGCTGGCGGCCGGTGCAACTGCGGCCTGACAGCCTGGCGCTGCCGCTGCTGGTGGTGTTGCGTTTTCGCCTGCCGGGCGAGCGCTGGGTGAGGTCGGTCTGTGTGCCACGGGACGCGCAGGCGGCCGATGTGCATCGGCGCCTGCGCGTGCGGCTCAAGTTCAGTCGCCGTAGGTGGGCGGCACCAGAATAGTGTCCAGTGCTTCGGGCAGCAGGTTCGGGTAGTCGAGGGTGTAGTGCAGGCCCCGGCTTTCCTTGCGCTCCATGGCTGAACGAATCATCAGCTCGGCGACCTGGGCCAGGTTGCGCAACTCGATCAGGTCGCGGCTGACCTTGTAGTTGCTGTAGAACTCATCGATTTCGTCCAGCAGCAGGCGGACCCGGTGCTGAGCCCGTTGCAGGCGCTTGTTGGTGCGTACGATGCCGACATAGTCCCACATGAATCGCCGCAATTCGTCCCAGTTGTGCGCAATGATCACGTCTTCGTCGGAATCGGTGACCTGGCTGGCGTCCCAGACGGGCAGGGCGATCGGAATGGCGATCTGCGGCAGTTGTTCGAGAATGTCAGCTGCCGCGGAACGGGCATAGACGAAGCATTCCAGCAGCGAGTTGCTGGCCATGCGGTTGGCACCGTGCAGGCCGGTAAAGCTGGTTTCGCCAATGGCATACAGGCCCGGAACGTCGGTGCGGCCCTGCTGGTCGACCATCACCCCGCCGCAGGTGTAATGCGCGGCCGGTACCACCGGGATCGGCTGTTTGGTGATATCGATGGAGAATTCCAGGCAGCGCTCGTACACGGTCGGGAAGTGGCTTTTGATAAAGGCTTCCGGTTTGTGGCTGATGTCCAGGTACACGCAATCGATACCCAGGCGCTTCATTTCATGGTCGATGGCCCGGGCGACGATATCCCGTGGTGCCAGTTCGGCACGCGGGTCGAAACGCGGCATGAAGCGTTCGCCGTTGGGCAGCTTCAGGTGCGCGCCCTCGCCGCGCAGGGCTTCGGTGATCAGGAAACTCTTGGCCTGCGGATGGTAGAGGCAGGTCGGGTGGAACTGGTTGAACTCCAGGTTGGCCACCCGGCAGCCCGAACGCCAGGCCATGGCGATGCCATCGCCACAGGCCCCATCGGGGTTGCTGGTATAGAGGTAGACCTTGGCGGCACCGCCGGAAGCGAGGATGACAAAACGCGCACCGTAGGTATCGACCTCGCCAGTGGCGCGGTTGAGTACGTAAGCGCCGAGGCAGCGATCGCCTTCCAGTCCCAGGCGCTTTTCGGTAATCAGATCGACGGCGACCCGCTGTTCCAGCAGTTCGATATTCGGGCGTTGCCGGGCCTGCTCCAGCAATGTAGTGAAGATGGCCGCGCCGGTGGCATCGGCGGCATGGATGATGCGGCGATGGCTGTGGCCGCCTTCGCGGGTCAGGTGAAATTCGAAACCGCCGTCTTCATTGCCCGATTGCTCGTCACGGGTGAAGGGCACGCCCTGATCGATCAGCCACTGGATCGCCTCGCGGCTGTGTTCGACGGTAAACCGCACGGCGTCTTCATGGCACAGGCCGCCGCCGGCATTGAGGGTGTCGTCGACGTGGGATTCGACGGTATCGGTGTCGTCCAGCACTGCCGCGACGCCACCCTGAGCCCAATAGGTCGAGCCATTGGCGAGATTGCCCTTGCTCAATACGGCAATACGCAGATGACCAGGCAAGGTCAGTGCAAGGCTCAAACCGGCAGCGCCGCTGCCTATCACGAGAACATCGTGTTGAAACTGTTGGCTCATTGGAAGATTCCGCTCAAAAGCGACCCGGGTCGGGGTTGGCGCAAGACGCCTGGATCGGCGAGTCAAAGCAGCCATGCAGCCCACTAGTATATAGAGGGGGGGATCGGCACAATAGCGGTGCCTTCGTGGCATTATGAAATTATGAGGGCGAGAAAAGCGGTCTTGCGAGGCAGTGATGGGTGGCTCGATTTTTCAGTCAAATCGGGGAGCTGGCGACTGTATCGAAGATGTAGCAACCTTTTTCTCTTCATGGTTACACAATGTTCGCTCCGTACGGCTATAAAGATTGGGAACTTTTGACACGGCCCCAAACTCAATAGAAGGTTGCCTGATAGAAGGGACAGCGTCGGTTTTATGCAGGACTTGTGTCGTGGTCATGCAGCTCAATTCGACGACAGGATTATTCGCGCAGCCGGCCTTGCCCGCGCTGCGTTTTTCGTGCGTGCCAAATCAGAGCCCGCAGGAAACTTGCTTGGAGGGGGAGAACTTTTGCGAAAAGCCCGAGTCTATGTTTGCAAGCCTGATCGTTTAGTTATGCAAGCCTCCTCCGAGCTTATCGAGGAGTGTTCATGCTAACCCAGGAAGAGGATCAGCAGCTGGTCGAGCGCGTTCAGCGCGGCGACAAGCGAGCTTTCGATCTGCTAGTGCTGAAATACCAGCACAAAATTCTCGGGTTGATCGTGCGTTTTGTGCACGACACCCATGAAGCCCAGGATGTTGCACAAGAAGCCTTTATCAAGGCTTACCGTGCGCTTGGTAATTTCCGCGGTGACAGTGCGTTTTATACGTGGCTGTATCGTATCGCCATCAACACGGCGAAAAACTATCTGGTTTCGCGCGGCCGCCGGCCGCCGGATAGCGATGTCAGTTCCGAGGATGCGGAGTTCTACGATGGCGATCATGGCCTCAAGGATCTCGAATCGCCGGAGCGCGCATTGCTGCGGGATGAGATCGAAGGCACCGTCCATCGAACCATTCAGCAACTGCCAGAAGATTTGCGTACGGCTTTAACTTTACGTGAATTCGATGGTCTGAGTTACGAGGACATTGCCAGCGTCATGCAGTGTCCGGTGGGTACCGTGCGCTCCCGGATTTTCCGCGCTCGGGAAGCCATCGACAAAGCCCTGCAGCCGTTGTTGCAGGAAACCTGAGACAGCGGCGACAGCCAAGAGAGGAACCGCCATGAGTCGTGAAGCCCTGCAGGAATCGCTGTCCGCGGTGATGGATAACGAAGCGGACGAACTGGAATTACGTCGGGTATTGAATGCCGTCGACGAAGTGGAAACCCGTGAGACCTGGGCTCGTTACCAGATCGCCCGGGCGGCCATGCACAAGGAATTGCTGCTTCCGCGTCTGGACATCGCCGCGGCTGTTTCTGCTGCGCTGGCTGACGAAGCCGTACCGGCCAAGGCCACTCGTGGTCCATGGCGTAGCCTGGGTCGCCTGGCTGTTGCCGCATCGGTGACCGTTGCCGTATTGGCGGGTGTTCGCCTGTACAACCAGGATGAGATCGCTGGTGTCGAACTGGCACAGCAATCGAACCAGCCAACCCTGGCCGCTCCTCAAGTAAAAGGCCCAGCTGTATTGGCCGGCTACAATGAGAGTTCGGAAGCCCCTGGCCCTATGGCCAACGGCGTATTGCAAGGTCAGCCAGGCTGGCACGATCAGCGTCTGCCAAGCTACCTGCGTCAGCATGCTCAACAAGCTGCACTGAAGGGCACTGAAAGCGCTCTGCCTTATGCTCGTGCGGCGAGCCTGGAAAACCGTTAAGGAGGATCATGCGCGCCATCCCTCTACTCTCGCTTCTGCTCAGTGGCTGGTTCATTGTTCCAGCCCACGCCGACGAAGCTCAGGATTGGTTGAAACGTCTTGGGCAAGCCGAACAGCAGCAAAGCTTTCAGGGTACTTTCGTCTACGAGCGTAATGGTAGTTTTTCTACCCATAACATCTGGCATCGCGTCCAGGATGGCCAGGTCCGCGAGCGACTGATTCAGCTCGACGGTTCCGCTCAAGAGGTTGTGCGTGTTGATGGGCGTACCCAATGTGTCAGCGGTACGCTGGTGGCTGGACTCGGGGACGCCCCCAACTCTTCGGCCCACTCACTCGATCCAGAAAAACTCAAGAATTGGTACGACCTTGCCGTCATCGGCAAGTCGCGTGTGGCTGGGCGCTCCGCGGTCATTGTTTCCCTGACCCCGCGGGACCAGCACCGTTATGGTTTTGAATTGCATCTGGACCGCGAGACGGGCCTGCCGCTGAAATCGCTGCTGTTGAACGATAAGGGGCAGTTGCTCGAGCGCTTCCAGTTCACTCGCCTGGATACGGCGGATGTGCCGAAGGACAGCGAGCTGCAGGCCAGCGCCGAATGCAAGGCCGTGGCCCTGGACAGCGACAAGGCCTCCGCGGTGAAGGCTGCGCAGGCCTGGCATTCCGACTGGCTGCCGCCAGGCTTCGAGTTGACCAGCAGCAGTGCGCGTAAAGATCCCGACACCAAGACCATGGTCAACAGCCTGATGTATGACGATGGCCTGGCCCGCTTCTCGGTGTTCCTCGAACCGCTCAATGGCGCGACGGTGACCGACACCCGCACTCAACTGGGTCCGACCGTGGCGGTATCCCGACGCCTGACCACGCCTGAAGGCGAAATGATGGTAACGGTGGTGGGTGAGATACCTATCGGTACCGCCGAACGGATCGCCTTGTCGATGCGTACCGACGCCGCTGCGCCCAAGGCGCAGTGAGAGTACAGCCCCAGGTGTTCATCGAGCGTTAATGTTGGTTGTGTAAGAGGTCTGCAATGCCAGCTCTGCAATCGAGATATCTAAATGTTCGGTGAACATTTTCATTTGCAAAACCCCCTGTTTTTTCTTATAGGTCAGAGCCACTAGGTTCTGGCCTTGTTTGTCGTTTCCGGGACAAAAGTACTGCGCGAGTCGCCTGGTATTTCTTGTCCCTATCGCTTAACCACGCTCGTTGTAATGGGAGCCGTATGTCGATACCACGTTTGAAATCCTATCTCTCCATTTTCGCTACTGTGCTGGTGCTCGGTCAGGCCGTTACCGCGCAGGCGGCGGACTTGCCTGACTTCACACAACTGGTCGAGCAGGCGTCGCCTGCAGTGGTCAACATCAGTACCACGCAGAAGCTCCCGGACCGCAAGGTTTCCGCCCAGATGCCTGACCTCGAAGGTCTGCCGCCGATGCTGCGCGAGTTTTTCGAGCGTGGCATGCCGCCGCAGCCGCGTTCGCCACGGGGTGATCGCCAGCGTGAAGCCCAGTCCCTGGGTTCTGGTTTCATCATTTCGTCGGACGGTTACATCCTGACCAACAATCATGTGATTGCCGATGCGGATGAAATCCTTGTCCGCCTGGCCGACCGCAGCGAATTGAAAGCCAAGCTGATTGGCACCGATCCACGCTCCGACGTGGCGTTGCTGAAGATCGACGGCAAGGACCTGCCGGTGCTGAAGCTGGGCAAATCCCAGGACCTGAAGGCCGGCCAGTGGGTAGTGGCTATCGGTTCGCCGTTTGGTTTCGATCACACCGTCACCCAGGGCATCGTCAGTGCCATCGGTCGTAGCCTGCCGAACGAAAACTATGTGCCGTTCATCCAGACCGACGTGCCGATCAACCCGGGTAACTCCGGTGGTCCGCTGTTCAACCTGGCCGGTGAAGTGGTGGGTATCAACTCGCAGATCTACACCCGTTCCGGCGGTTTCATGGGTGTGTCCTTCGCTATCCCGATCGATGTCGCCATGGACGTTTCCAACCAGCTGAAAGCCGGTGGCAAAGTCAGCCGCGGCTGGCTGGGCGTGGTTATCCAGGAAGTGAACAAAGACCTGGCGGAGTCCTTCGGCCTGGAGAAGCCGGCCGGTGCGCTGGTGGCCCAGATCCAGGACGACGGCCCGGCGGCCAAGGGCGGCCTGCAGGTGGGTGATGTGATCCTGAGCATGAACGGTCAACCGATCATCATGTCGGCGGACCTGCCGCATCTGGTCGGTGCCCTCAAGGCGGGTGCGAAAGCCAATTTGGAAGTGATTCGTGACGGCAAGCGCAAGAACGTCGAATTGACCGTTGGTGCGATTCCGGACGAAGACAAGGCCCTGGACGCCATTGGCAAGTCCGGTGCCGAGCGCAGCAGCAACCGTCTGGGCGTGGCGGTGGTCGAGCTGACCGATGAGCAGAAGAAAACCTACGACCTCAAGGGCGGTGTGGTGATCAAGGAAGTTCAGGATGGTCCAGCCGCGCTGATCGGCCTGCAGCCGGGCGACGTGATCACTCACCTGAACAATCAGGCGATCACTTCGACCAAGAACTTCACTGAAATCGCCCAGGCGCTGCCGAAGAACCGTTCGGTATCGATGCGGGTTCTGCGTCAGGGACGTGCCAGCTTCATTACCTTCAAGCTGGCCGAGTAATCCGTGTAGCGGATTGATCGTGCAATAAAAAGCCCGCCTCGAAAGAGGCGGGCTTTTTTTGTGGGCGCCGGTTGGGCTCAGCGCATCATGTCCTTGACCATCTGCTCCTGGTCCATCAGCTCACGCTGACGTGCATCGATCCGTGAAGACAGGGGGAAGTTGCTGCCGGCGCGACGTTTGGCGAAATCCAGCTGCTGGATCGCCTGGCGATAGTCGCCGACCAGGGCAAAGTATTCGGCCCGCGCCTGATGCAGGCCGATGATATTGCCCGACAGGCCACGGGTTTCCGCCACCGAGTACCAGACGTCCGGATCGTCGGAGCGGGTCTTGAGCAGGCTTTCCAGGGCCTTTTCGGCGTCTGCCGGGCGATTCTGCTTGAGCAGCAGGTCGACCCTGACCTGGTTCAGTGGGTAGTTGCCCGGATACTGCGCAAGCATTTTATCCACCCGGGCCTGGGCGTCGGAAAAGCGGCTGGTGGCGGTATCCAGATCGATCTGGGCCAGGTTGTAAGTGATGTCGTTAGGTTGCTTGGCTAGCAGCTGCTTGAGGTTTTCCCGGGCATCGTTGAACTGGCTGCCCTTGATCTGGGCGATGGCGAGGCCGTAGCGGGCGATGTCGTTTTTCGGGTTTTCGTCGAGCTGGGCGCGGAAACGCTTGGCACCCATGCCAGGGGACTCTTCGTAGATCAGCTGTACTCGTGCGCGAATCAGTTGGTAACGCAGGCTGTCTTCCTTGCCGCCGGCCTTGGCCTGTTCGGCGCGGTTGCGGGTGTCGGCGATCCGCGATTCGGTGACCGGGTGAGTCAGCAGGAACTCCGGCGGCTTGGCGTCGAAACGGTACTGGCGCATCAGGCGCTCGAACATGGTCGGCATGGAGCGCGGGTCATAACCGGCCTTTTCCAGGTTGAGGATGCCGATGCGGTCGGCTTCCTGCTCGTTCTGCCGGGAGAAGCGCCGTTGTTCCTGGATGGCCGCGGCCTGGGTGCCGGCAATGGCGGCGATCCCGGCGTCGCCACCGCCCGCCGCGGCGATCACGATCCCGGCCAGCAGGGCGGCCATCATCGGCACCTGCATGCGTTGCGAAGCCTCGACGCCACGGGCGAAGTGGCGTTGCGACAAGTGCGCCAGTTCGTGAGCCAGCACCGAGGCATATTCGCCTTCGGTCTGGGCGTTGAGGAACAGTCCACCGTTGACCCCGACAATCCCGCCAGGAGCGGCAAACGCGTTGAGCTGCGGGCTGTTGATCAGGATGAACTCGAGACGTCGGTCGTTGACCTGGCTGGTCTCGACCAGTTTGTAGACGCTGGTTTCGACGTAGTCCTTGAGTTGCGGGTCGTTGAGTTGCGAAACCTGGCTGCGCAGCAACGCCAGCCAGGCGCGGCCCAGTTGGTGTTCCTGTTGGGGCGAGACAATGGCAGAGCTGGCGTCACCGAGTGATGGCAGGTCGTCGGCGAAGCCTGGTGAGGCGAGCAGGCAAGCGAGCGTCAGCAGGGTAGGGCGCAAAAAAGTCATGCACAAAGCCTTAGTCGACAAAGAGTCTACTGTAGCCGGACACCAGGCCTTGGACCAGATATTCTAGGCATCTCGACGACCCTCCCGGAGTGACGCAATGACTGATGCTGTAGCCCACGACGCCGAGCTCGATGCCAGCGGACTGAACTGCCCGCTGCCGCTGCTCAAGGCCAAGATGGAACTCAATCGCCTGGCCAGCGGCGCGGTGCTCAAGGTGATCGCCACGGATGCCGGCTCCCAGCGCGACTTTCGCACCTTTGCCCGTTTGGCCGGTCATACCCTGCTTCGCGAGGAAGACGAGGCCGGGGTCTATCGTTACTGGCTGAAGAAGGCCTGAACCGCCCCGGAAATCATCGCGCCTCTGTCTAAGGATCATTGATGTTCAAAGTGTTACGCGACTGGATTCAGCGCTACTTCTCCGATGAAGAGGCCGTGGTACTGGCCGTTCTGTTGTTCCTGGCCTTCACCGCGGTGCTGACCCTGGGCGGCATGCTCGCGCCGGTGTTGGCGGGGATGGTGCTGGCCTATCTGATGCAGGGGCTGGTGCTCACGCTGGAACGCTGGCGTTTGCCTGGCGGGGCGGCGGTGGGTCTGGTCTTCGCTCTGTTCATGGGGCTGCTACTGGTGTTCATCGTGGTCGTCGTGCCGCTGTTGTGGCACCAGTTGATTACCTTGTTCAACGAGCTGCCGGGAATGCTCGCCAAGTGGCAATCGTTGCTTCTGTTGTTGCCGGAGCGTTATCCGCACCTGGTGTCCGACGAACAGGTGCTGCAGGCGATCGAGGTGGCACGCGGCGAGATCGGCAAGTTCGGCCAGTGGGCGCTGACCTTCTCGCTGTCCAGCCTGCCGCTGCTGGTCAACATCATGATCTATCTGGTGCTGGTGCCGATCCTGGTGTTTTTCTTCCTCAAGGACCGGGCGATGATCAGCCAGTGGGTGCGCGGTTACCTGCCGCGCGAGCGGGCCCTGATCACCCGGGTGGCCCAGGAGATGAACCGGCAGATCGCCAATTACATTCGTGGCAAGGTGATCGAGATCGTCATTTGCGGCGGGGTGACCTACATCGCCTTCGTGGCCCTGGGGCTGAACTACGCGGCCCTGCTGGCGCTGCTGGTGGGGATTTCGGTGGTGGTGCCCTACGTCGGGGCGGTGGTGGTGACCGTGCCGGTGGCGCTGATTGCCTTGTTCCAGTGGGGCTGGAGCGACCAGTTCATCTATCTGATGGCGGTCTACGGGATCATTCAGACCCTGGATGGCAACGTGCTGGTGCCGCTGCTGTTCTCCGAGGCGGTGAACCTGCATCCGGTGGCGATCATCTGTGCAGTACTGTTGTTTGGCGGGCTGTGGGGCTTCTGGGGGGTGTTTTTCGCGATTCCCCTGGCCACCCTGTTCAAGGCGGTACTGGATGCCTGGCCGCGCAAGGAGCCGGTCGTGGCGCCCTTGCTCTAGAGCGGCCCTGCTCTGGAAATGAAAAGGGGGCGGCTGAATCAGCCGCCCCCCTTTTTTTAATCGGTTACCTTTTAGTCGGCTACCACGCTCAGGCCTTGTTCAGCGCCTGCGCAGCAGCCAGTACCGCATCCACGTGGCCTGGCACTTTCACGCCACGCCATTCCTGGCGCAGCACTCCATTTTTGTCGATCAGGAAGGTGCTGCGATCGACGCCCATGTATTCCTTGCCGTAGAGCTTCTTCAGCTTGATCACGTCGAACAGCTGGCAGACGGCTTCGTCCTTGTCGCTGATCAGCTCGAAGGGGAATTCCTGCTTGCACTTGAAGTTCTCATGGGACTTCAGGTCATCGCGGGAGACGCCGAACACCTCGGTGTTGGCGGCCTTGAACGCGGCGTATTGATCGCGAAAGCCCTGGCCCTCGGTGGTGCAACCCGGGGTGCTGTCCTTGGGGTAGAAGTAGATCACCACCTGCTTGCCCTTGAGCGCGGCCAGGCTGACGGTCTGACCGCTGGTGGCCGGGGCTTCGAAATGGGCAACAGGTTGGTCGATGGCAACGGCCATTGGGGCTTCCTTACATTGGGTTCTGTGGGCGCCAGGGTTCGATCAGCGCATCGAGATTCATTGCGTCGGCGAAGTCCAGGAACTGATCGCGCAGCCAACTGATCTGGGTGCCGGCCGGCAAGGTCACGGTAAAGGTGGCGTTGAGCATGGTGCCGCCGGTCTGCGGGGCCTGATAGGTATCGCAGGTCAGGTTTTCCAGCTCGACATGGTGGTCGATGAAGAACTGGCACAGTTCATTGACGATGTCCGGGCGGTAGGCGGCGCTGACGTAAGCCACATAAGGCAGGGCCTGCGGGCGGTTTTCCAGGGCCGCGCTGCGCACCACGTTGACAGTGAAGGCGTATTTCTTCGCCAGCGACGGCAGGCCGGCCTCCAGGCGCGCCAGGGCATCCCAGCTGCCGGAAACCTCCAGGACCAGCGCGCTGCACTCGCCATGGCGGGTCAGGCGGGAGGTCACCACGGCGCAGCGGTTTTCATGGCTGGCGCGGCACAGGACGTTGGTCAGCTCCATGGGGTTGGCGCCGAGGGCACTGATGACAAGGAATTGTTCGCGGACTGTGGGGGTGGACATGCAGCATTCCTAAAGCGATGAGCGGTCGATACTTTTGCAGGCTCGAGTACTGGGTAAACATCCGGATGCGGTTTCAGAAGCCCTGAACCGCCAGGTTGCGACGAGCTCCATAAAAGGCGAGAGCGAAGGGCGGCAACGCAGGATTGGGGCTTCGGATGCCGAAAAGGGAGGCTGGAACCCGGCGTACAAGCTTAGCAGTACCGATCAAAGCCTGAAGGGTAGCGAAATACATCGCTCAGGGGAATGCTCGCAGCGCGGTACTTCGCTTGTGCAAGCATCTTGGCGCCAGTACCATTACCGCTCTCTTTTTCCGGCAGGAGCGGTTGCATGATTGCGGGCAG
This sequence comes from Pseudomonas sp. GW821-FHT09E12, assembly GCF_059416085.1. Lineage (NCBI taxonomy): Bacteria > Pseudomonadati > Pseudomonadota > Gammaproteobacteria > Pseudomonadales > Pseudomonadaceae > Pseudomonas > Pseudomonas sp. GW821-FHT09E12. Next base: position 740,001 of record NZ_JBWKOM010000003.1, read on the forward strand.
TATGGTGGCACTGGTCACACCCATGGATGCACAGGGTCGTCTCGACTGGGACAGCCTGAGCAAACTGGTGGACTTCCACCTGCAAGAGGGCACCAACGCCATTGTGGCGGTCGGCACTACAGGTGAGTCGGCTACCCTCGATGTGAACGAACACATCGAAGTGATTCGTCGCGTGGTCGCTCAGGTTGCAGGGCGTATCCCGGTGATCGCCGGTACCGGCGCGAACTCGACGCGCGAAGCGATCGAGCTGACCACCAACGCGAAGATCGCCGGTGCCGACGCTTGCCTGCTGGTGACCCCTTATTACAACAAGCCGACGCAAGAAGGCCTGTATCAGCATTTCCGTGCCATCGCCGAAGCCGTCGATATCCCGCAGATCCTCTATAACGTGCCGGGCCGCACCGCTTGCGACATGCAGGCCGAGACCGTGATTCGCCTGTCGACCGTGCCGAACATCATCGGCATCAAGGAAGCCACCGGTGACCTGCAGCGCGCCAAGGACATCCTGGCTGGCGTGAGCAGCGACTTCCTGGTGTACTCCGGCGACGACGCAACCGCCGTCGAACTGATCCTGCTGGGTGGCAAGGGCAATATTTCGGTGACCGCCAACGTGGCGCCAAAAGCCATGAGCGAGATGTGCGCCGCCGCGATGCGTGGCGATGCCGCCACCGCCCGGGCGATCCACGAGAAGCTGATGCCGCTCAACAAGACTCTGTTTATCGAATCCAACCCTATTCCCGTGAAATGGGCCCTGTGCGAGATGGGCTTGATGGCGAACGGTATCCGTCTGCCGCTCACCTGGCTCAGTGCTGCCTGTCACGAACCGCTGCGGCAGGCCATGCGCCAGTCCGGCGTATTGGTTTAATTGAGGAAGTACTACGCATGAAGCGATTGGCCGGACTTTCCGCACTTGCCTTGATTATCTCCAGCACCAGTGGCTGCGGTTGGATTTGGGGGCCGGAAGGCTACTTCCGTGACCGCGGCAGCGATTACCTGCAAGCGCAACAGACCGCACCGATGCAACTGCCGTCGGATGTCAGCACCTCCAAGCGCCTCGATCCGCTGCTGCCGATTCCGCGCAATGTGGCCGACGACACCGTCAAGGGCGAATACATCGTGCCGCGTCCGCAGCCGTTGGGCTCGGTGGCCGATGCCAGCGACTACACCCTGCAGAAGAGCGGCGATGCGCGTTGGGTCATGGCCCAGCACGCCCCGGCCGAAGTCTGGCCGGTGGCCATGCAGTTCTTCCAGGACAACGGTTTCCGTATTGACGAGCAACGTCCGCAAACCGGCGAGTTCACCACCGCCTGGCAGCGTTCCGACGAACTCTCCGCATCCATGGCCAAGCGCCTGGGCAGCGTAGGTTCGGCCGATAACGAAACCCGCGTGCGGGTGCGTATCGAGCCAGGCGTGCAGCGCAATACCAGTGAAGTCTACGTGGTCAGCGCCGAACGTCCTGTCGGCAGCACCTCCAACGTCGATTTCACCAACCGCTCGGTCAACACCAGCCTGGATGCCGCGCTGGTCGACGAAATGCTCGCCAGCATGAGCCGCAGCGCCGAGAAGGGCGGTTCGGTCTCCCTGCTGGCCGCGCGTGATTTCGATACCCCTAGCCGTGTCAGCCTCACCGAAGACGGCAGCGGCAACGTGGTGCTCAACCTCGGCGAAGACCTCGACCGCGCCTGGTCGAGCGTCGGCCGTGCCCTGGAACAGGGCGAGTGGCGCGTTGAAGACATCAACCGCAGCCTGGGCCTGTACTACATCAACCTGGCGGAAAAAGCCGAGAAGAAAAACGACGAGCCGGGCTTCTTCGGCAAGTTGTTCGGCAGCGCACCGGCCAAGGAAGAAATCGAGGCCCGCGCCGAGCGTTATCAGGTTCGCCTGAGCAAGGTGGGCGACAACGTCCAGGTCACCGTCGAGAAAGACATCAACACCGTTGCTCCGCCTGAAGTGGCGCGCAAGGTCTTGACTGTGATTCAGGACAACCTAGGCTGATCCGATGCGTTTCGCCGTTCTCGGCAGTGGTAGTCAAGGGAATGGCACGCTGATAGCCAGTGACGACACCTACGTCCTGGTGGATTGTGGTTTCTCCTTGCGCGAAACCGAGCGGCGCCTGCTGCGCCTGGGGGTAGCCCCCGCGCAGCTGAGCGCGATTCTGGTAACCCACGAACATGCCGACCACGTGCATGGCGTGGGTTTGCTGTCTCGGCGCTACAATTTACCGGTCTACCTCAGTCGCGGCACGTTGCGCGGGATGCGCAAACCGGTGGACGCCGCGGGTTTTCTCGCCGGGGGCGAGACGCTTCAGGTCGGTGCCTTGAGCATCGACGTGACCCGCGTCGCCCACGATGCGCTGGAACCTGTGCAGTACGTGTTCAGTGACGGCCGGCGGCGTTTTGGCCTGCTGACCGACCTGGGTTCCTATTGCGACACGGTGATCGACCGCTATCGCGGGCTGGATGCCTTGATGATCGAGGCCAATCACTGCCGCGATATGCTGGCCCGAGGTTACTACCCGTATTTCCTCAAGCAGCGGGTCGGTGGGGAAATGGGACATTTGAACAACCATCAGGCTGCAAGCCTGGTGGCCGAGTTGGGCTGGCAGGACCTGCAGCATCTGGTACTGGCCCATCTCAGCAGCAAGAACAACCTGCCGCAGCTGGCCCGGCAATGTTTTGTCGACACCCTCGGGTGCGACCCGGACTGGCTACAACTGGCCGATCAAGATTCAGGGCTCGACTGGCGACACATCGCCTAGCCCACCTACTTAGCAAGCGGAGCCCATCATGGAAAAACGTGAAGAACTCTACCGTGGCAAAGCCAAATCGGTTTACAAGACCGACGACGCCGACCGCCTGGTCCTGCTGTTTCGCAACGACACCTCGGCGTTCGACGGCAAGCGTATCGAGCAGCTCGATCGCAAAGGCATGGTGAACAACAAGTTCAACGCCTTCATCATGCAAAAGCTCGAAGAGGCCGGCGTGCCGACCCAATTCGACAAGCTGCTGGGCGACAACGAGTGCCTGGTGAAGAAGCTGGACATGATTCCGGTCGAGTGCGTTGTGCGTAACTACGCCGCCGGTAGCCTGGTCAAGCGCCTGGGTGTGGAAGAGGGCCTGAAGCTCAACCCTTATACCTTCGAACTGTTCCTGAAGGACGACGCCAAGGGCGACCCGTTCATCAACGAATCTCACGTCGTGGCCTTCGGTTGGGGCACCGCCGAGCAACTGGCACGCATGAAAGAACTGTCGCTCAAGGTCAACGAAGTCCTGAGCAAGCTGTTCGACGATGCCGGCCTGCTGCTGGTGGACTTCAAGCTGGAGTTCGGCGTATTCCACGGCCAGATCGTCCTGGGCGACGAGTTCAGCCCGGATGGCTGCCGCTTGTGGGACAAGGAAACCCGCAAGAAGATGGACAAGGACCGCTTCCGTCAGGGGCTCGGTGATGTGATCGAAGCCTACGAAGAAGTCGCAAACCGTCTGGGCGTACCGCTGTAATCGACGCAACCGACTGATAGCACGGAAAAAATTTGCCCGAGGGGCTTCGCTTCGGGCAAAGGTGCTGTTATGATGCGCGCCGTTGGAGAGATGCCAGAGTGGCCGAATGGGACGGATTCGAAATCCGTTGTACCTTCGCGGGTACCTAGGGTTCGAATCCCTATCTCTCCGCCATTATTGAAGTAGCCGAAGCCCCTGAAAACGTTAAAGTTTTCAGGGGCTTCGTCGTTTCTGGCTGTTTTTATTCCCCCCGCTTGTTCCCCCATCTGGATTTCGAAAAGCTGACTGCGGGGCCACTCGATTCACATCGAGCATACTGACCCTCCCAGCCAGCTCCAGCCCAATGCATCACGCGGTCAGCGTATGGTCGGCCTCCCCGAACCAGGTGCGTACCAGATCGGGGCTGGGGGTGCCAGCGTGGTCAAGCACCGCCACATCGACGAAGTGCTTGCCATTGTTGGCGCCATCGGGATCCACCTGCACCGTGATGTCGCTGCCGGACTGCGCCAGTTGGACAAAGTCAGCTACCTGGCTGGTGCCGCTGACGAAGTTGGCGTTGAGCAGCGTGGAGAGGTCGACGGTGTCACCTTCGGCAAAGTTGTAGTCGAGGATATGGTCGCCGCCTTCATTCGCGTTGAGGTAGGCGAACACGTCGGCTCCCGCGCCGCCGCTGAGGGTGTCCTCGCCGCCACGACCCACGATGATGTCGTTGCCGTCGCCGCCACTGAGCGTATCCGCGAGCATGCTGCCCACCAGTGTGCCGCTGGATTCGCCGTGGAAGCTGACTTGGGTGCCGGCTTCGCCACCGTCGGTGACCTGGAAGTCTTCTACCGAGTAGTGCCCCAGCAGGTTCACCTCGGCTCGATGCGTACCATCGTCCACCGTCAGCAGGCCACCGGCGCCAGAGGCGTTGGCGGTGTAGCCGAGCTGGGTGTTGGCGCCAAAAGCGAGATCGCCGAACGTCAGCAAGTCATCGCTCTCGAGGCCGAGGATACCGACCAGCGAGCCCGCTGCTTCAGCCTGGGCGATCACCAGCGAGCCCGCACCTTCGCCGTGAAAGGCGACGGAGGTGTGTGCGGCGCCAGCGAAGGTCAGGCTGGCATTGCCGTCGATGGTTGCGCTGCCATTGCCGGTCACGTCGGCCAGCAGGTGCAGGTCACCACCGTTGGCCCACAGATGGCCGGTGTTTTCGACCGTGCTCGCCACCGTCATGCCGCCTGTGCCTGTGGACTCCAGCACACCACTGTTGGTGATGGTGTGGGTGCCGGTGTCGAGCACCAGGCTGTTCAAGCCGCTGGCGAGGATCAGCCCCGCATTGGCCAGTATCATTTGCCCGGCGCCCAACTGGCCGGCGCCGGAAATGCGGTTGTCGACGTTGGTCAGCACGGTGTCGGCGCTACCGCCGAAAATCACGTTTTGCGCGTTGTCGGATAGCAGCACCTGGCCGCCACCGGTCAAGGTCGCGCCACGGAACAGAATCTCAAGACGGGTCTCGTTGCCAGCGGAGCCGAGTTCGATGGTGCCGCTATTATCGAGGCTGCCACCGAACGGCATGATCGCGCCGTCGGCAATGGTGAGGGTGCCGGTATTGCTGGTAAGCGGGTCCCTATCGAACTGGAAGTTCGCTTCGCTCAGGTCCGCTGCATCGACACCTCTCAAGGTGACCGTCTGGCCGGAGCCGATGCTGACCAGGGCATTGCCGTTTACGTCGTTGCTGATGCTCAAGTCAGCGAAGGTGGTGACGCCTGTGAAGCCGATCAAGTCGATTTTGTCCGCCATGACGTCGAAATTGTAGATCTGGTTGTTACCGATTGGCTGGGCGAAGACGAACGTGTCGGCACCGGACGAACCGGTCAGGTTGTCATCAGCGGACAAGGCAAAGATCGGCGAGCCTGGGGCATAGACTTCGACGTTGTTGAACACGTAGGCGCTTGCGGTGCTGCCGTCACTGTTGCTCCAGTACATGTTGACATCAAGTACCAACGCACCTGCGAAGTCGCTTGGGGTTGTCACGGTCAAGGCGCCGGGATCGTTGGTCTGCACGGTCCAGGTGCCGTCGCCGTTGTCGGTTCCAGCATTGAACACCCACCCCGAAGGAATGCCACTGATGGCCACCGTTACGGGGCCGTTAATCTCGGCCAGTGGAATGTCGAGGGCCAGATTGATGGGTTCGCCGGCAACGCCTGCCGGAAGGTTTGCACTGCTCCCGGCAGCCCCGGGATTACCCGCCAGGTCGGTGTAGCTGTTCGCGGCAACGTCGACTTTTATGCTACCGCCCAGCGTTCTGGTCAGCGTCGCGGTGTAGGTATCGCCATCGACCTGGGTAAAGTTACTGAAGGTTCCGCGGGGCGCTCCGCTCGTCGTAGTCACCGAGACATCCGAGAGGTTGAAACCGCTCACTGTCTCACTGAACTGGAATGTGACCGTCGACGTCGAGCCGATCGAACTGCCTAAGGCCGTCCCTGTCACTGTCACCGTTGGCGCCACGCTATCGACAGGCGTCTCGACGACGTTCTGCACATTCACCGTAATGGTCTGCGTATCGGTTCCGCCATTGCCGTCGGCCACCTGAACGTCCACGACGTAGGCATTGTCGCCGTCGGTACCACCGATATCCTGGGGATTCTCGTAATCGGGCGCCGAATTGAACGTCAGCACTCCGCTCGAACTGATCGAGAATTTGCCGAAGTCCGTCCCGGCCGTATTCAGGATCGAGTAGCTCAGCGTCTGCGCTGGTAGATCGGCATCGGTCGCCACCACCGTCGTGACCGCTGTGGTGTTTTCCGCCACGCTGACCGAAGCCGTCGCACCACCGCCGTTGGAGGTGATCACCGGGCTGTTGTCGTTGACTCCCGTCACGGTTACGGCGATCGCCTGGTCGTCAAACAGCGTGCCGTCCGACGCCCGCACAATCACGTCATAGACATTGTTCGTTCCCGAATCCGCCGGCGCTTCAAAGTTGGGTGCGGAAATAAAGCTCAGCGCACCTGTGCCTGAAACGATCGAGAACTTCGCGGCATCCGCTCCGCCGACGATGCTGTAGCTCAGTGTTTGTGCGGGTAGATCAACATCGGTTGCCGCCACTGTCGTGACCGCTGCGGTGTTCTCCGCGACGTTGATCGAAGCCGTCGTACCACCGCCGTTGGAGGTGATAGTCGGCAAATCATTGCTGCCGGCGATATGCACCGTGACTGAAGTGAGGGTGCCATCGGCACTGCTCACCGCGAAGGTGTCGGTGTAGGTGGTGCCAGCGGCGAACTCGTTGTGAGCGGAGTCGGCGGTGTAGGTCCAGGCACCGCCGGTGCCGATGGAGAACTTGCCGTAGCTGCCGACGGTGTTGGTCTGGGCGACGAAGGTCGCGGCGCTGTCGACGTCGCTGATGGTCAGGGTGCCGGCGGTGGAAATGTCAGCGACGGCATTGGTCTCGGTGAGATTGGCGATGCCGGCGGACAGCACGGCCGCATCGTTGGTGCCGAGAATATGCACAGTGACCGAGGTGAGGGTGCCATCGGCACTGCTCACCGCGAAGGTGTCGGTGTAGGTGGTACCTGCGGCGAACTCGTTGTGAGCGGAGTCGGCGGCGTAGGTCCAGGCACCGCCGGTGCCGATGGAGAATTGGCCGTAGCTGCCGACGGTGTTGGTCTGGGCGACGAAGGTCGCGGCGCTGTCGACGTCGCTGATGGTCAGGGTGCCGGCGGTGGAAATGTCAGTGGCTGCATTGGTCTCGGTGAGATTGGCGATGTCGGCGGACAGCACGGCGGCATCGTTGGTGCCGAGGATATGCACCGTGAC
>NZ_JBWKOM010000004.1:0-45612 GCF_059416085.1 Pseudomonas sp. GW821-FHT09E12
ACGATGCATCGCCGATGGTAGTGTGGGGTTTCCCCATGTGAGAGTAGGTCATCGTCAAGATTAAATTCCGAAACCCCTGTCTGCTGACGCAGACAGGGGTTTTGTTTTTGTACGTCTGAAAGCCTTGAGGCTTACATCCGAGCGAGGTCTCCAGGTCACCTAGCAGGTGAGCTGAATCCCCCTCCAGCCCCCAACCTATGCTCCACAGCATCAGAACAGAGCGAAGCACCTCCGCTCTGTCCCTCACCTCACCGCTGACGCATCTTGCTGCTTCTGCGGGCCAGCCATTTACGCCACCAGATGTAGATCCCGGTGACGGACAACATCGCAATCACCAATCCCAACACCGCAATAAGTACCTGCCCGGTAAAGCCGATGATCCGGCCACCATGGATCGGCAGTTGCAGCCGATAGAAACGTTCGCCCAAGGTGCCTTGCCCGGCGATCTCCTGCCCCAGCAGGCGCCCATCGGTGCCATGAAAGAACAACCACGACTTACCATGGGCCTCGGTATCGTGCTGACCGAAACCGGCGCCATAGAAGTTGTATTCGAAGCTGTAATACAGCTCGCCGATCGCTGCTGTCAGGCCCAGCCGTTTGCCTTCTTCCTGGGCGCGTTCATAAGCCTGCTGATAGGTGAGCCGGGTAATCCCCAACTGATCGCTGGGCATGCGCCCACGAGCTTCATAGACGCTCGGCTCGATCGGTGAGAGTAAGGAAACCACCGGCTTGAACACCTGGCTCGGCAGGTTCATCGCCACACTGCTGATCGCTATCGGCAGCAGCAGTAACCACAGCCATAACCCGCCCGCCCGATGCAGATCCATGTTGAGACGATAAGCGTGCCCGCCCTTGATCTTCCAGGCGGTCGACCACTTCTTCCAGAACGGCCGGCCACGGGGCAGGGTGAGGAACAAAGCGATGAAGCAATCGACGACCCAGAAGATCGCCACCAGCCCCATCAACACCAGTCCCCAGTTACCCGGCAGCGTCAGGTTGTAGTGGAACTCGAGAATGAAGGGGATGAGATTCTCCCGCTGAAAACAGCAGGCACCCCAGAACCGCTTGCCGGTCTGCTCGCCACTGACCGGGTCCAGATAGAACACCTGGTTGGGGTCGTCGAAGGGTTTGCCCGTGGCCGGATCGTTACGGGGAACCGCCGCGAGCAGCGCGGTATGTCCGGGCTCGTTGGGGTACTCCATGTACCAGACCTGCAGGCGCGGATGCTGCGTCTGCACACGGTCGACCAGGATTCCAGGCGGCAGTGCCTGACCCTCGGCGGGGGCCTCGTAGAACCCCGGGTTGAGCCACTCGTCCAGCTCGTGATTGAAGGCCAGCAGGCTGCCGGTCAGCCCTGCCAGCAGCAGAAATACCGCGGTGGCCAGGCCGATATAACGATGCAGTAGAACCAGAATTGCGCGCATGGAATTTTCCCGTAGAGACGACGAAGCCAGCGCATGCGCTGGCTTCGGGGGAATGACAAATGATTAGAACTGGTAGCTGACCGTGGCTGCGACGTTCCGCTCCTCGCCCATGTAGCAGAAGCTCAGGCTGGCACAGGAAGCGATATAGGATTCGTTGGTCAGGTTGTTGGCATTGAGCCGGACATCCACGCCCTTCAGGCCGACCTTGCCCAGGTCATAGCCGACGGAGGCATCGAACAGGGTGTAGGACGGCACCTTCATGGTGTTCTCCGCATCCGCCCAGCTGTAGCCCACATACCGCACGCCACCACCCAGGCGCAGGCCGTCGAGCGAGCCGCTGTCGAACTTGTAGTCAGCCCAGAGCGAAGCCATGTGTCGCGGCGCCTGGGTCGGTGAGTTGCCCTTGTTCTCGATGATGTCGGTGGCGGTGCTCAAGGTGCTGATCATCGACTTCGAGTACTCGATATCGGTGAAGGTGTAGCTGCCGAGCAGCTTGAGGTTGTCGTTCAACTGCAGGTGCGCTTCCAGTTCCAGGCCCTGGGAGCGCACGGCGCCGACCGCGCGATAGAAGTTTTCCTGGGGCAGCTTGGTGGCCAGGTTTTCCTGGTCGATGCGGAACAGCGACGCGGTGTACAGGTCATCCGTGCCCGGTGGCTGGTACTTCAGGCCCAGTTCCCATTGGGTGCCATCGGTGGGGGCCAGCGGGTTACCGGCGCTGTCCGCGTAAGAGTTGGGATTGAAGGATTCGGAATAGCTGATGTAAGGCGCCAACCCGTTATCGAACAGGTACAGCGCCCCGGCGCGGCCCGTCAGCTTGGTGCGCTTGTCATTGATCTCGGTACCCACCGGGCGCGAGGCTTCGGCCAGGCGGTTCTCGTCCGAGGTTTCCACCCAGTCCTGGCGCAGGCCCAGGGAGAAGCGCCACTGGTCCATCTCGATCAGGTCTTGCAGGTAGACGCCGGTCTGCTCGAGGCGACGCAGATAGCTGACGGGGTCGTAGTAACTGATGGCCGAGTTGCCATAGACCGGATCGAACGCATTGATCGGCGCCACCGAGCCGCTGGTCCAGTCCACCACCGTCTTGCGCCGCTGGTAATCCGCGCCCATCAGCACCGTGTGCTTGGTCGCGCCGGTGAGAAATTCGGCCTGCAGCATGTTGTCGACGATGAACGCATGCAGCTTCTCGTCGCCGCCGGTGTAGTAGCGGTTCAGCTCGTTGCTGGTCGGGGTGGTCCAGCCGTAGCCGTAGACCTGGTCCAGCTTCACCTTGGAGTCCAGGTAGCGGAAGTTCTGCCGCGCGGTGAAGACATCGTTGAAGCGATGTTCGAACTGATAACCGAACGACTGCTGATCGCGCTTGTAGCGATCGATGCCCGGTTCGCCTTCGAAGAAGTTCTCGGAAATCCGCCGGCCGTTGCGCGGGTGCAACGCGCCATCGGCCGGCATGCCGCTGTGGTAGCCGCCGTCCGGATCGTGTTGCAGGTACGCCTGCAGGGTCAGCGAGGTGTCATCGGTGAAGTCGATGCTCAGGGTCGGTGCCAGGGCGTAGCGTTTTTCCTTGTTGTGGTCGAACTGGGTATCGGAGCGGTCCGCCAGCCCGGTCAGGCGATAGGCGATGCGCTTGTCGTCGTCCACCGGGCCGCTGAAGTCGAAGCCCATACCGCGCTGGCCCTGGGTGCCGACCGTGGCCTGGATCTGATGGTAGGGCTCGAACAGCGGCTTCTTGCTGGTCAGTGCCACCAGGCCGCCCGGGGAGCTGCGGCCGTAAAGCACCGACGAAGGCCCCTTGAGGATGTCCACCCGCTCCAGGAAGTACGGGTCGACCTGCATGGTGCTGTAGGTGCCGCTGTCGCCCATGGACTTGAGGCCGTCGAGGTAGATGTTGTCCACCGAGCCGTCGTTGAAGCCGCGCATGGCCACGTAGTCGTACCTGTGGGTCGCGCCGTAGGGGTTGGTCAGCACGCCGGGGGTGTAGCGCATGGCCTGGGACACGGTTTGCGAACCCTGGTCGTCCATTTGTTCGCGGGTCACCACGGAGACGCTTTGCGAGGTTTCCAGCAGCGCGGTACTGGTCTTGGTGGCGATCTGGCTGTGGGTGGCGTTGTAGCCTTCCATGCTGCCCAAGGCATTGCCCAGGGCGAAACCCTTGATGTCGGTGGTCGGCAACGCCAGGGCGCCGGTCTCGGGCAAGGCCCGCAGCACATAGCTGCTGCCGTCCTGGCTCAGCGCTTCCAGGCCGGAGCCATTGAGCATCTGGCCCAGGGCCTGGTCGGTGGAGTACTCGCCCTTCAGGCCGGCGGACTGGCGCCCCTGGAGCTGCGCCGGGGTCATCGACAGGGTGATGCCGGCCTCGCGGGCGAAGCGGTTGAGTACCTCGCTCAGGGCACCACCGGGGATGTTGTAGCTGTGGCTGAGGCTGGCCGCGCCAGACTCGGCCGCCTGTGCCAGGCAAGGCAAGGCGACGACGCCCAGCGCCGAGGAAAGCAGGGCCACGCGCACGGCATGGCGCAGGCCGAGGGTGGGCCGTGCAGAAGAGGAGTGGTGGAAGTGCACAATCATGGAAGGGTTCCGTTGAGTCGCTGAAGGCAGATGGAAGTGCTTACTGTCTAAGCCGGACTCACGGGAAAAAGCCGCCAAAAAAAATTCAACGGGTTGAAGCGTCTCAGGCCAGACGTTCCAGGGTGACCCACCAGCGGGTGCGATAACGCAGGCGCACGGGCAGGGTTTGCGGGAGGATCGCCAGCAGTTTGTCGGTGTCCTCCAGGCGGAACACGCCGGACAGGCGCAGGTCGCCGATCTCGTCGGCACAGCCCAGGTAACCGTGGCGATAACGCCCGACCTCGTGGATGAAGTCCGCCAGCCGCATGTTGCGGGTGACAATCAGGCCATCGGCCCAGGCGCCCAGGTCCATGTCCAGCGGCGGCACCGGCACTGCCTGGGACGCACTGACCCGATAGCTTTGCCCGGCCTGTACCCGGGCCGAGGTGCCATCGGCGGTGTGCGGCGAATGAATCGCAACGCTGCCGGCGGTCACGCTCAGGCGCGTGCAGTCGCCCTCCATGCGCACCACGAAACTGGCGTCGACCCCTTCGAACAGACCATGGCGGGTCCGTACCAGCAGCGGCCTGGAAGGGCTCGCCTGCGAGTCCGGGCCGCAGGTCAGCATGATTTCCCCACGGCTGAGCCGGATCAGCCGTTGCCGGGCATTGAAGTCCATGTCGGCGGCGCTGTCGGTGTTGAGCTCCAGGCGCGAGCCGTCCGGCAACTGGAAGCCGCGGCGTTCGCCGGTGGCGGTGGCAAAGTCGGCGTTCCATTGCTGCCAGGCCAGTTGCTCCTTGCCCAGCCACGCGGCGGAGCCCACCAGCATGACGCCGCCGAGCAGCTTCAGGGCCTGGCGTCGGCCGAGGCGCTGGGCGCTGTTTTCCAGGGTATCGAAGGCCACCTGGGCACCGGGCACGGCCCGCAGGTTGCTGTGCAGTTCCTGCTGCAGCGATTGCACCCGTTGCCAGGCCAGCTCGTGCTCGTGATGGGCCGCGCGCCAGGTATCGCATTGCTGCAGCAGCCGGGGGTTACCGGCATTGTTGCGCAGGCGCAGCATCCAGTTGATGGCCTGCTTGACCACCAGGTGCCTGGGGTCCACGGGCCGGCGCAGATTGATCGAGGGGTTATCCACAGCGCTCACGCCTCATAGCGCAGCAGGTAGCAGTGGAACAGCGCGTCGGCCACGTAACGCTCCACCGAACGCAGGGACAGCCCCATCTGTTCGGCGATCTGCTTGTGGGTCAGGCCTTCGCACTGGGCCAGCAGGAACGCTTTGCGCACTTTCGGCTTCAGGCCTTCGAGCATGCGCGCGATGCTTTCCAGCAGCTCCAGCACCAGGGCGCGGGCTTCCTCGCTGGGGGCTTGGGCTTGCGGCAGATGGGCGATGGTTTCCAGGTAGGCGCGTTCGATTTCCTCGCGGCGCCAGTGGTCGATCACCAGGCCGCGGGCGATGGTCCGCAGGAAGGCGCGCGGGGCCTTGAGTTCCAGGCGTTCGGTGCGCTGCAACAGGCGCACGAAGGTATCCTGCGCCAGGTCGGCGGCATCGGCGGCGTTGCCCAGCCGGCTGCGCAACCATGTGTTGAGCCAGCCATGGTGATGGCTGTAAAGCGCCTGTACCGCGAACTCAGGTGATGACATGGATGCGACTGCCTGGGTGTCACAAATGATAATTAGTCGCATTGTCATCAAGGGTTTGGGATTTTGCAACAGCTGCAGGGCGGCCGGCTACGGAAAAGTTCGATGCGACCGCTCTAGCCTGCCGTTCAGCGGTTTTTTGCAGATAACAGGTACATTTCTGACAAATCGCTAAGATTTATCCGTCTCGTGCCGACAGACAGTGAGACCCATGCGTGCACCAAAGTAGAGCGGTCGTAGAACGCCGCCTGCGTTGTTACATGGAAAGTTGCATCCCGTACGCATCCCCACTTTCGGCATAAGAAGTCCCATGACATGAATCTCAAGTTCAGCCATAAAATCCTTTTGGCCGCCTCCGGTGTAGTGGTTCTGGCATTCGCGTTGTTCACTTTGTACAACGACTATCTGCAGCGAAACACCATTCGCCAGAACCTCGAATCGTCCATCGAACAGGCGGGTGACCTCACTTCCAGCAGCGTCCAGAACTGGATGAGCGGACGCATCCTGGTGCTCGAGAACCTCTCGCAGAATGTCGCCCACCAGGGCGCCAACGCTGACTTCCCGGGGCTGGTGGACCAGCCGGCGTTCACCACGAACTTCCAGTTCACCTACGTGGGCCAGGTCAACGGTGTGTTTACCCAGCGGCCTGACGCGAAGATGCCGGACGGCTACGACCCGCGTCAGCGTCCCTGGTACAAGCAGGCCGTGGCGGCCGACAAGACCATGCTGACCCCGCCCTACATGGCGGCTGTCGGCGGGCTGGTGGTGACCATCGCCATGCCGGTGAAAAAGGACGGCCAGCTGCTGGGCGTGGTGGGGGGCGATCTGAGCCTGGAAACCCTGGTGAAGATCATCAACTCGGTGGACTTCGGCGGTCTGGGCCATGCCTTCCTGGTCAGCGCGGACGGGCAGGTGATCGTCAGCCCGGACAAGGACCAGGTGATGAAGAACCTCAAGGATGTCTACCCGGGCGCCAACGTGCATATCCAGAAAGGCACCCAGGAAGTGCTGCTCAACGGCCAGGAACGCATCCTGTCGTTCACCCCGGTGACCGGCCTGCCGAATGCCGAGTGGTACATCGGCCTGTCCATCGACCGTGACAAGGCGTTCGCCCCGCTGAGCAAGTTCCGCACCTCGGCGCTGCTGGCGATGTTCATCGCCGTGGCCGCGATTGCCGTGCTGCTGAGCCTGCTGATCCAGGTGCTGATGCGTCCGCTGACCACCATGGGCCGCGCGATGCAGGACATCGCCCAGGGCGAGGGCGACCTGACCCGCCGCCTGGTGGTGGAGAGCAAGGACGAATTCGGCGTACTGGGCGGCTCGTTCAACCAGTTCGTGGAACGTATCCATGCGTCGATTTCCGAAGTGTCCTCGGCCACCCGCCAGGTGCATGATCTGTCCCAGCGCGTGATGGCCTCGTCCAACGCGTCGATCATCGGTTCCGACGAACAAAGCGCGCGCACCAACAGCGTGGCCGCGGCGATCAACCAGCTGGGCGCCGCCACCCAGGAAATCGCCCGCAACGCCGCCGATGCCTCGCAGCACGCCAGCGGCGCCAGCGAGCAGGCCGACGATGGTCGCCAGGTGGTGGAACAAACCATCCTGGCCATGACCGAGCTGTCGCAGAAGATCAGCCTGTCCTGCACCCAGATCGAAACCCTGAACGCCAGCACCGACAACATCGGCCACATCCTCGATGTGATCAAAGGCATCTCCCAGCAGACCAACCTGCTGGCGCTCAACGCGGCCATCGAAGCGGCGCGCGCCGGCGAAGCCGGTCGCGGTTTCGCGGTGGTGGCCGACGAGGTCCGCAACCTGGCCCATCGCACCCAGGAATCGGCCGAGGAGATCCACAAGATGATCACCTCGCTGCAGATCGGCTCCCGCGAAGCGGTATCGACCATGAACGCCAGCCAGGCGTCCAGCGAAGAGAGCGTCGAAGTGGCCAACCAGGCCGGTGCGCGGCTGGTCAGCGTGACCCAGCGCATCACCGAGATCGACGGCATGAACCAGTCGGTGGCCGCCGCCACCGAAGAGCAGACCGCCGTGGTGGAAACCCTCAACGTCGACATCAGCCAGATCAACCTGCTGAACCAGCAGGGCGTGGCCAACCTCAACGAAACCCTGAAGGATTGCGATGCCCTGTCGCTGCAGGCCAACCGCCTGAAGCAACTGGTGGACAGCTTCAAGATCTGACCCGCACTGCCCTGAAAAACGCGATGAGGCCGGTATGGCTCATCGCGTTTTTTTTCCTGCCCCACCGGCCCAGCGGCACCCCTTGCCGTTCTTCGGACTGCCTCCGTCTCCACCGGCCTCCGAACCCCTGTAGCCGCTGCCGCAGGCTGCGAAAAGGCCGAAGGCCTTCCAGCGATCCCCAAATCTTGCGCCGCCTTCGGCGTCGATCGCAGCCTGTGGCAGCGGCTACAGGGGCATTTCCAGTGTTACTCGAACATCCTTTGCACATTGCCCATTGCCTCATCGGCAAACCCTTGCAGGAACCCCTGGAAGGCCGCCACCTCGGCACCGCCTTCGGCCGGGTCGGCGACGATGCGCCAGGTGGCGCGCGCCCGTTCGCCGGGCAGGGCTTCGACGCTCATGGCTGCCCACAGGTTGCCGATGCCCAGGGTGTCGTAGATCAGGCTCCAGGTCATGTACCGCGCCTGGTCGTCCCGTGAGTTGAGTTGCTCGATCACGATGTTGCCGTCGTGGAAGAACTTCTTGCGCACCGAGCGCACGCCTTCGCCGGTCATTTCGATGTGCGACAACGCGGGAATGAAGGCCGGGAAGCCGGCGAAGTTGCCGACGATATTCCAGACGCTTCGGGCATCGGCGCCGATGTCCACGGTGGACAGGACCTGGCAGGCGTTCGGGTTCTTGATCAGGGTGTCGGGTTGCAGGTTTTTCATGGTGTTCTCCAGCGTGGGTGGGTTCAGATAAAACGGATGTCTTTCAGGTACTGGCAACCCTTGCGCAGCAGCGCCGGGTCCTTGGGCGGGTAGTCGGCGCCCATGCGCCGCACCCCGGCCTCGGCGTTGGCGTGGCCGATCAGCGAGATGTCGCCGATGTCTTCCTCGAAACCGTTGAGGTAGAAGCCGAGGACGCCGAACAGCGCGTTGTCGCGGTCGACCCGGCCCAGCTGGCGCTGCCAGTCGGTGACGCTGACCATGCGGAACTCGCGCCCGGCCTCGCGGAACGAGGCGACATAGGCCTCCCAGCTCAAGGGCTGCGGGTTGTGCAGGTTGAACACCGCGTGGGCCGGCTGATAACGGCTGGCGTGGAAGGCGATGAAGCGGGCAAGGAAGTCCACCGGCATCAGGTCGAAGTTCATCGCCAGCTGCGGCACCTGGCCCAGTTGCAGCGAGCCCTTGAGCATCAGCATCAGGCGGTTGCGGTGGGGCTGGCAGACCCCGGTCTGGCTGTTGAAACTGATGTTGCCCGGGCGATAGAGATTGACCCACACCCCCTGTTCGCGGGCCCGTTGCAGGATCCGCTCGCCGACCCACTTGGACAGGTTGTAGCCGTTGCGGATGTAGATCGGCGGGGTGGCCGCGGGCGGCTGTTCGAGCACCTGGCCCTGGGCGTCGATGCTGCTGGAGGCGGACAGGGTCGAGACGAAGTTGAAGACCTTCTTGCTGCGCCCTTCGCACAGGCGCAGGCACTCGAACAGCGGCTCGACGTTGTCGCGCGCCAGCGCCGGGTAATCGAGCACGTGATTGACGTTGGCGGCGTTGTGCACCAGCGCGCCGTATTCGCGGTCGATGCGTTCGTACACATCCGCCGCCAGCCCCAGCCGTGGCTGGCTGATGTCGGCGGCATGCACCCGCACCCGGCTCAGGTCCAGATGCTCCAGGCGGTTGTCGCGCAGGGCCTGGGCAAAACGTGCGGCGGCCGATTGCGTGGGCGTTTCCCGCACCAGGCAGGCCACCTCGCTGGCGCCCCATTCCAGCAGCGCCTGGACGATGTGCACGCCGAGGAAACTGTTGGCGCCGGTGACCAGCACCTTGTGCACATTGCCCAGTTGGCTGATGGGCAGCACCTGCAGGTCGAGTTCGGCGTTGGCATCGGCGAACACCGGGTCGAGGGACGCGTCCGGGCCGTCATGGGCGGCGCCGTCGATCAGGGTCGCCAGGTTGCTCAGGGTCGGTGCCTCGATAAAGCGGTTGATCGACAGGCCGCGGCCGAACTGTTCGCGCATCGCCAGCAGCAGGCGCGACAGCAAAATCGAGTGGCCGCCGAGGTTGAAGAAGCTGTCGTCGATGCCGATGTCTTCGGCCGGCAGTTCCAGCAGTTCGGCCCACAGTTGCAGCAGGTGCTGTTCAGTGGCGTTCTGTGGCAGGCGTCGCCGGTGGTTGCTGCCTGGGGTACGCGGCAGGGCCAGCAGGGCGCGGCGGTCGACCTTGCCGTTGGCGGTGCAGGGCATGCTCGGCAGCTCGATGTAGGCGCTGGGCTGCATGTAGTCCGGCAAGCGCTGGCGCACCTTTTCGCGCAGGGTTTGCAGTGCAGCGCTGGCGGCGTTCGGCTGGGCCAGGTAGGCGAGGATCCGCCGCTGCTCGTCGATCACCACTGCCACCTGGCGGAACAGCTGGCCGTCGCGCAGGCAATGCTCGATCTCCTCGGGTTCGACCCGGAACCCGCGAATCTTCACCTGGTTGTCCCGTCGCCCGCAGATCTCGATGCCACTCTCGGTCCACTGGCCGATGTCCCCGGTGCGATAGACCCGCAGTCGGCGCCCGTCCGGCAGGTCCAGGGTCAGGTAGCGTTCGGCGCTCAGCGCCGGGTTGTTCAGGTAGCCGAGGCCGACACCGGGCCCGGCCAGGTACAGCTCGCCGGGAGTGCGGTCGGGCAGCGGTTGCAGCTGTTCGTCGAGGATCAGCACCTGGCTGTTGGCGATCGGCAGGCCGAGGTTGCGCGGGTTGTCGTCGACGCGCAGGCGGCGGGTGGTGGCCAGCACCGTGGTTTCGGTCGGGCCGTAGATGTTGTGCAGCGCGCACTGGTCGGCCAGGCGCTGGATGACGAAGGGTTCGCAGACGTCGCCGCCGGTCACCAGATGCCGCAGGCCTAGCGGCTGCTCCAGGGGCAGGATGCTCAGCAGCGCCGGCGGCAGGAAGGCGTGGCTGACCCGCTGGCGCTGGAGCAGGGCCAGCAGTTGCCGCGGGTCGCGCCGCTGGTCCTGGTCGGGGACCACCAGCAGCGCGCCACACAGGAAGGTGGGCAGGATATCCAGCAGCGAGGCGTCGAAGTTGATGGTGGAGAACTGCAGCACCCGGCTGTCTGGGTCTAGCTCGACATGGCCGCTGTACCAGGCGCAGAAGTGGCTGAGATTGCCCTGGCTGAGCAACACGCCCTTGGGTTGGCCGGTGGTGCCCGAGGTGTAGATCGCCACGCAGGGCGCCTCTGGCGGCGGTGCCTGGCGCAGCAGCGGGAGGCAGTCCTCGGCGGCGTCATGCAACAGGGGGCGTACATCGAGTTGCGCCATCTCGAGGTCGGCCAGGTCTTCGCAGCCGTCGTGCAGCAGCAGGGTGGCGCCGGCGTTGTCGAGAATGTAGCGCCGCCGTTGTACCGGATGCTCCGGGTCCAGGGGCAAGTACACCGCGCCACAGCCGAAGGTCGCAAGAATCGCGGCATACAGCGCCGCCGACTTGGGCAGGCACAGGCCGATCACCGGTGGTTGGCCAGAGGCGGGAGGCAGGTGCCGCAGCATCTGCCGCTGCAGGTTGCGGCTCAGCCGATGCAGGGTCTGGTAGCTGTAGTCGACGCCCTGGATATTCAAGGCCGGACGCTGGGCGAAGGCCAGCAGGCTCTGGTCGAGGCGCTGGGCGATCGGTACCTGTATCTCGCGCAGCAAGGCCGGTGCCGGCTGTGGGTTGTGCCGGTGCTCGAAGGCCAGCGAGTCCAGGCGTTCCAGGCCCAGCAGCGGTTCGCTGGGTTCGTCCAGGGCCGCGAGCTGCTGGAAAAACGCCGCGCCGCGAGAAAAACCACTGACCAGCCGCGCGGTGCTGGCGACCAGCCTAGCCACCGCGCTGCCGCGCAGGGCCTGGCCATTGCCGCTGGCCTCCGGCGGCAGGCTCGCCTGCTCGATCAGCCGAGTGTCGTGGCGGTGGAACAGACGCACCTGCGGCAGCCCGGGCGCCGCTTGGGCGATCAGGGCGATGCGCAATTCCAGGCGCGCGGTGTCCGCCGCAAGGCGCGGTGAATCCCTCAGGCTGCCGTCGTCGATCAACAGATGGGGCCGCAGCCCCTCGGCGTTGGCGATGGCTTGCGGCGAGTCCAGCCGCCGCACCAGATGGCCGTGGTGCTCCAGCTCCATGGCCAGTTCGTTCAGGGCCTGGCTGCGGCCCGTCAACACGATGTCGAGGCGTCTCATGCTCGGGTCCCTCCGTTAGGGCAGGTAATCGGCCAGTGCGTCCTGGACGCAGGCCGAATCCAGCATCGAACTGCTGCGCAAGAAGCGCAGGATGTTGGCGATCAGCGGGTGATGGTGGTTGATCGGGTAGGCCAGGGCGGCTGCCTCCTCGCGCAGCGCCTGCTTGATCGGGGCGGCGACGGGCAGTTGCTCGATCAGCCGCAAGTCGAAGTCCTTCTGGATGTCGTTGGTCAGGTACTGGGCGATGAACACCGGCAGCACCCGGGCGATCTCTGCGCGGTCGGCATCGCTGGCGCCGTGCCAATAGATGCGCACCAGCCGCGACCAGAAACCCGAATGCCGGCCTTCGTCCTGCAGGTGGTCGGCCATCAGGCCCTTGATCGACTGCTTGACCGTGTCGTCCTTGGCGAAAGCGGCGACATCGTTGGTCACGGTGTTTTCGGCGATGGCCACGCAGACCAGCTCCATTGCGTCGCGCAGGTGTGCGGGGGCCAGCCGCAGGGCGGCGGGGATGGCCCGGCTGAGTTCGATTTCCCGGGGCAGCTCGATGGGCTCGATGCCGCTCATGGCGATGGTCTGCTGCATGAAGTCCATCGCCACCAGCGCGTGGTAGTCCTCGTCCACCACCACGGTCATGGCGTCGTAGCGACAGGCGAAGGGGAAGACAATGGCGAAGCGATTCTTGGCGATGTTGCGGGCGGTCTTGTCCACCAGCTCGGTCTCGAAGATCACCACGTCGTTGATGAACTTGTAGAGGCTTTGCACCAGCACGAAATCCCGCAGGTGGGCACAGTGGTTGAGGAAGCTCTGGCTGTGCACCAGGGGCTGGCGGCTCAGGGGATAGATCAGCTTGTCGTCGTCCTCGAGCATGCGCCGCGGCCGGGTGCGGATGGTCGCGCGTTCTTCCCAGGTGTCGGCGAAGGATTGGTAGTCGAGGGCGTTCATGCGCTCACCCCGATCGCCGATTCGGCCATGCTCAGGCGCAGCCCGTCCCACAGGGCGATGCGGCTGTCCACCGCGGCGATGGCGGCCGCGTACACCTCTTGCTGGCGTTGCGGGTCGCCAGCCACCAGCCGCTGCAGCAGCTGTTCCGCGGCCGGGCCGTGGTCGTCGGAGTCGACTTCGATATGGCGTTGCAGGTAGTAGCGAAAGGTCGGCGCCTGCTCGATGCCGATGCCCCAGTCGTCGAGGATGCGCTGGAACATCCGCGGGATGACGCTTTCCCGGCCATGGAGAAAGGCCGCCGCCACGCAATGGGCCGGCGCCTGCACGGCGGTGTGCAGGGTCTGGCGGACAAAGGCGCTGGCGGCCGGGTCGGCGTCGACGCTGTGCAGGGCGGTGTCGAAACTCACGCCCTCCTGTTGCAGCGCGACGAAGCGTTCCACGACCCCGGTGGTGGCGCCGACTTCGCGCATGGCGTCCAGGTACAGCTCGAAATGGCTGTAATGGCCTTGCCCGGGGCGATCGTCGGACTCTTCGCCGAGCACGATCTCGTTGATCAGCCGCGCGGCGCGAGGGTCCCGCGGCGGTAGCCAGGGCAGGCGCACGCAGGTCAGTTCCTGTTGCAGGCGCTTGGTCAGCGACATGAAGTCCCACACGGCGAAAACATGGGCCTGCATGAAGCGTTGAAGAACCGCGAGTGTGTTGATTTCGGCAAAAATGGGATGAGTGCTGAGTGTGGCTTTCTTGGCGTCGAGAAGTTCTTTGTTGGCGTTCATTTGGGCTGCCTGTCTGAGATGTTCAAGTGTGTTTGATTGGCCGATTAGTTGCGGCTCGTATAGGTGTTTTAACCAGTGCTTATTTGTTGCGGGCGAGCAGGGGCCTCAAACCTGAGTTGATAATCTGGAAAGTTTTATAGTGCTGGCCTGTCTATCCGTTAAAGAACTGTCGTCTTGGCGTTATGGGCTTGAGAGAGCCAATAAAGCCGAGGCTTGCCAGGTGCTCATGAACGGCTGCTCGACGTTGTTTAATGTCGGCGAGAAAAAACTAATACAGGAGAAAGTGTCGGGCAAGTTGTTTTTATAATACTTTTCAAACTTGTATTTTTGTTGTGCGACAAGTTGCTGCAAGACTTCTGGTTGAAGTTTTGTTGGGATGAAGTTGCCCCTTCCGACTTATATAAGTCAGAATTTTTAACGCTGAGTGAATGCCTCACTCGAAGCAAACTTCGAAGCGCTGAGTTGAAGTCGTTGAATATCTGGGAGAAGGCATGCGGGAGCCGATCCCGGTCATGCCCTCCAGTCGCTGGGCTCCTTGCGTGGGTCTGCAGATCGACGTGTGCGGACAAGCCTGCGCGCCACTCACGTCCCTTTTTCAGTCGGCGACAGCAAGAGTGGGCCCAAATCGCCGGCTGAGCCATCGTCGGCGGGCCTGGGAGGGCAGGAGCGGGGGAGGAAGATGGCGGATTATTCGCCGAGCAGGCCCAGGTGGATATTGATGATCTGCAGCAGGCGCTGGCGCTGGGACTTGATGAAGAAGTGATTGCCGGCCACCTCGATCAGCTCGAACTCACGGTGGGTGAACTCGCGCCAGTTGGCCATGTTGCTGGCGGGGGCCAGCGGGTCCTCGCTGCCATAGAAGGCGGTGAGGGGAATGTCGAGGTTGCCGCTCGACAGATCGCGCCAGGATTCGAACAGCTTCAGGTCGGCGCGCAGCAGCGTTTCGTACTGGTTCCGGCTGGCCTGGTCGCGGGGGATTTCGATCGGCGTGGCGCCCAGCGACAGCATGGCTTCCTGGAAGGGCGCCGCGGGCAGCATGTGCAGCAACGGCCGGGGCGATGGGTAGTCGGGGCTGCGGCAGGCGGAAATGAACAGGTGGCGGGTCTGGCCGGGGTAGTGCGCCTGGGCGTGCTTGGCGGTTTCGTAGGCCAGCATCCCGCCCAGGCCATGGCCGAACAGGGCGTGGGGCTTGGCCAGCAGAGGGCGCAGTGCAGAGAAGGTGTCGGCCAGCAGCCGCGGCCAGTCGTCGAGCGGGGTTTCGGCCTGGCGGCTGCCGTGGCCGGGCAGTCGCACCAGCACCAGCTCGATGTGTCCGCCCAGCCCGGTGGACCAGTTGCGCAGTTGTTCCGGGTCCGCGCCGGTCTGCGCAAAGCAGATGAGTCGGGTTTTCGCCGGCTCGCCGGAGTTGAGCACCATCAGCCATTTGTCATTGCGCGCGTGCACTGCTTTTCCTTAAGCCGGTGTGCCGGTCATTGAGTGTTGCATGGTGGCCGCGTCATGCCGCCGTTGTCGCTGTCAGCCCTCGGCGGTCCGTTCGAGGTAGTCGCGAATGGTCTTCGCGGCCTTTTCCAGATGGCCGCGCAGCACCTCCACCGCTCGCTCGACGTCCTTGGCCTCGGCGGCGTCGGTCATGGCGTTGTGGTCGTCCTGGGTCAACTTGCCCAGGCCCATGGAGGACAGATGGAAGCGCAAGAAGCGTTCTTCCTCGTTCAACTCGAGCTCGATCAGGCGCAGTAGCTTCTGGTTCGGCGCCCGGTGGTACAGCGACATGTGGAACAAGCGGTTGAGACGGCCGATTTCGGCGTGGTCGGTTTCGTTTTCCAGCTGCGCGATGTAGCCACGGGCCTGGGCGATGTCCTCGGCGTCGAGCAGCGGGATCGACAGGCGCAGCGCCTCCAGTTCCAGCAGCAGGCGCAGGCCGTAGGTTTCCACCGCGTCATAGCCGATCAGCTCGGCGACCACCGCGCCTTTGTGCGGTACCACATGCAACAGCGATTGCGCTTCGAGCTGGCGCAAGGCCTCGCGCACCGGCATGCGGCTGACGCCGAAGAGGTCGGCCAGATCCTGCTGGCGCAGCGCCGTGCCGCTGGGCAGGCGGCCGTCGAGAATCGCCGCGCGCAGGGTTTCCTCGATCACCGAGCGCGCGAGGTGGGCGGGGATCGGCCCGCTGACTGCGATCTTGCTCAAGGGCCTCGGTTTTTCTGTCACGTTAACGCTATCCTGTTTTCTGAGGTTTGGATCCAATGGACGCTAGATAGCCCCCAGCAGCTTGTCAAACCAGCCGTCTGGGCCCTGTCATGGATTTTGCCGGCGCTGATTCTCGGGGCAGCCCTCCTGAGGCTCAAGCACTGGCCGATAAACGAACAGGTCCCTGCTTTCAGCTTAGCGTCTCCAGAGGGGCTGTGATTGTAAGGTGCCATTGTCTTTTGGCGGACCAACCTGCACCATCCTTCGACCCACGACAGCTCCCATGGACTCTTCGCATTGGCGGCACGTTTAGCTCTTTCTCGGACCCTGCGCTGGCTGTTTTCGGCGCTGCTGCTGGCCGGCTTGCTGCTGGGTGGCCTGCAGGCCGATTGGGACTTTTCGCAGATCAGCCGCCGCGCCACCGCACTGTACGGGCCGCTGGGCGAAGGGCAGAAGCGCATCGACGCCTGGCAGCAGCTGCTGGCGACCCAGAACCAGGCCAGCGAGATGGAACAGCTCAAGGTGGTCAACCTGTTCTTCAACAAGAACATGCGCTACGTGGAAGACATCGACCTGTGGCATCAGGTGGATTATTGGGAAACCCCGGTCGAGGCCCTGTGGAAGGGCGCCGGCGATTGCGAGGACTATGCGATCGCCAAGTATTTCAGCCTGCGCCACCTCGGTGTTTCCAGTGACAAGCTGCGCATCACCTACGTCAAGGCCCTGCGCCAGAACCGCGCGCACATGGTGTTGACCTACTATTCAAGCCCGGAGGCCATGCCGTTGGTCCTCGACAGCCTGATCGACGCCATCCAGCCGGCCAGCCAGCGTACCGACCTGCTGCCGGTGTACGCCTTCAATGCCGAGGGCCTGTGGCTGCCCGGCAAGGGCAGCAAGAAAGTCGGTGATACCAAGCGCCTGTCCCGGTGGCAGGACGTGTTGAAGAAAATGCAGGCCGAAGGTTTTCCGGTCGAGACGACTCACTAGGAGCACGAGCTCAGATGTCTTTGTTCAAACAACTGTTGATCGCAATCTGTCTGTTCCTGGTGGTCGCCTTCAGCGGCAGCTTCATGGTCAGCCTGGAAAGTTCGCGCACCCAGTACGTCAACCAGCTGCGTTCCCATGCCCAGGACGCGGCCACGGCGCTGGCCTTGTCCCTGACCCCGAACATCGACGACCCGGCGATGGTCGAGCTGCTGGTCAGCTCGATTTTCGACAGCGGCTACTACTCGAGCATCCGCGTGATCAACCAGGTCACCGAAGAGGTCATGGTCGAGCGCAGCGGCACGCCCGAGGTCAGCGACGTACCGGACTGGTTCGTCAAGCTGATCGGCCTGGAGCCGGCCGGCGGCGACGCCCTGGTCAGCCGTGGCTGGCAACAGGCGGCGCGGGTCGAAGTGGTCAGCCATCCGATGTTCGCCGTCGCCAAGCTCTGGCAAAGCGCCCTGGGCAGCCTCGGCTGGCTGCTGCTGTGCGGTGCCGTGAGCGCGGTGCTGGGGGCCTTGCTGCTGCGCCGCCAGCTCAAGCCGCTGGACTACATGGTGCAGCAATCCCACGCCATTGCCCGCCGCGAATTCCTCAGCCTGCCCGAGTTGCCGCGCACGCCGGAACTGCGCCGCGTGGTGCAGGCGATGAACCAGATGGTCGAGAAACTCAAGGCGCTGTTCCAGGAACAGGCCGAGCGCAGCGAAAGGCTGCGGGTCGAGTCCTACCAGGACAACCTGACCGGCCTGGCCAACCGTCGTTACTTCGAGATGCAGCTCAATGCCCGGGTGAGCAACCCGGAACAGGCCAGCTCCGGCTACCTGCTGTTGCTGCGGGTCAAGGACCTGGCCGGCCTGAACCAGCGCCTGGGCGGGCAGCGCACCGACCAGTTGCTGCAGGCGGTGGGCGAACAATTGCAGCGTGAATGCGCGCGCTACCCGGAAACCCATAACCTGGTGACCCGCATCCGCGGTGGCGAATTTGCCGTGCTGGCGCCGGGGCTGGTGCGCGAAGAGGCGCTGCAGCTGGCGCAGAACCTGGAAAACGCCTTGGCCAGCCTGCACGCCACCGGCGCCACCGATGTGGCGTCCGTGGCCTCCATCGGCCTGGCGCCTTTCGTCCATGGCGACTCACCGCAGGCGGTGCTCGGCCTGGGCGACCAGGCCCTGGCCCAGGCCGAGGCCCAGGGCGACACGAGCTGGGCCTGCCTGGACCACGACGCGGCGGCCAGCGTCGGCGACGACCATCACGCCTGGCACACCCTGCTGGACGGAGCCTTGAGCCAGCAGCGGTTCGAACTGTACTTCCAGCCGGTGGTCGCGACCCGCGATACCGTGCTGGTGCTGCATTACAAGGTGCTGTCGCGCTTGCTCGACGAGCAGGGCCAGACCATTGCCGCCGGACGCTTCCTGCCGTGGCTGGAGCGCTTTGGCTGGACCTCGCACCTGGACCTGCTGATGCTCGAACAGGTGCTCAAGCAGATGGCCGGGCACCAGGACTCGCTGGCATTGAACCTGTCGGCCGCGACCCTGGCCGACCCGCAGGCCTTGAACAAGGTGTTCGAGATCCTGCGCCAGCACTCCAGCCTGGGGCCGCGCCTGACCCTGGAGATCGGCGAAGAGCAGTTGCCTGAACAAGCGCTGCTGGAACAACTGACCCGCCGCCTGCGCGAGCTGGGTTTCTCCCTGAGCCTGCAGCGTTTTGGCGGGCGCTTCAGCATGATCGGCAACCTGGCGCGCCTGGGCCTGGCCTACCTGAAGATCGACGGCAGCTACATCCGCGACATCGACCAGGAAAGCGACAAGCGCCTGTTTATCGAAGCCATCCAGCGCGCCGCCCACAGCATCGACCTGCCGCTGATCGCCGAGCGCGTGGAAACCGAAGGGGAGTTGCAGGTGATTCGCGAGATGGGCCTGTACGGCATCCAGGGCCGCCTGGTCGGCGAGCCCGCGCCCTGGCGCTGAGGCGCTGAACGAAGATCGCCGGTCAGCGGCACCCGCGCAGGTGCGGGAACCGCTGGCCGGCGATTATCAGATCAGGCCGGTTTCGTCGTCGTTGATCAGGTGGCTCAGGCCACCCAGCGCCTCACGCGCCTGGGTCCGGTCCATCAGCTTGGCCTGGGCCGCCGGTGGCAGGTCGGTGACGCGGATCACGCCCTTGCTGGTCAGCACCTGAATCAAGTCGTCGAGTACCCGGATCATTTCCAGGTCGCTCTGCTTGAGTTGTTTCAGGCTGACTTCCACCACCTCGTTGGCGAACCACTGCTGGATCTCATTGTGGTCGGCCGCCAGTGTTTCCGTGGCCTCGGCGTAAGGTGTGGCCTCCACGCGAACCAGTTGGCCCTGTGCATCGCGTTGCACGTAGAACATGGGGAATCCCTCTAGATATGGTCCGGCATCATGCTGTCAGCAGCATAGGCCACCGGCGCGCTTTGGTCGCGAGTATGCGACGTGGCGGCACAATCGTCACGGTGGGAAGAACCGGCCACCCAGGACGGGTGGCCGGTCGACCGTGGATCAGCTGTTGTTGTGATCGATCTTGATGGTCGGGTCGCTACCGGCGATCAGCGAGTTGATGTTGGTGTTGGACCAGTTGTTGCCCTCCAGCTTGATCGTCACGTCCGCGTTGGCGATGCCGCCGGCCGCGTTGAGCTTGCCTTCGGAACTGACCTGCAGGGTCGAGGTACCGTCTACTGTGGTGATCTTCAGGAAGTTGTCGATGGTACTGGCGCTCTCGCCCTGCAACAGGTCCCGCAGGTCGATACGGTCGCCTTCGCTGGCCTTGAAGTCCTTGATCACGTCATTACCGGTGTCGCCGGCCTTCCAGACGAAGGTATCGGCACCCGAGCCGCCGATCAGGATGTCATTGCCCGCGCCACCGATCAGCGTGTCGTTGCCGGTACCGCCCAACAGGATGTCGTTGCCCTTGCCACCGTCGAGCAGGTCGTTGCCGCCCTGGCCGAAGATGATGTCGTTGCCGGTGCCGCCCAGCAGCGTGTCATTGCCGTCATGGGCCCCGGACACATCGAAGTCGGTGTAGTGCTCGGTGATGTACTGGTGCACGTTGCTGGTGGTGACGCTGCTCGCGGCCACGCTGGTCTTCTGCGCCACGAAGGCCTGCATGGCCTGGTAGCCCTCGCCGGCGATGCCGTTGAAGCTCACCAGGTCGCCGAAGATGATGTCGTTGCCGTTGCCGCCGTTGACCGTGTCGGCTCCCGGCATGGTCGCTTCGGTATGGCCGAGGATAGCGTCGGCCAGGTTCGACGGGTCGATATTGGTCTGTGGGGTGCTGTCGGTGTCGTACGGCCGCAGGTCGTTGAGGCTGACGTCGTTGTTCAGGCCGATCGCTTCCACCTGCGACAGGTTGCTCAGCAGGGTGAAGCCGCTGGTGGAGTTGCTGGTGGTGGCGTTGTTGGTGTAGCTGCCCGCACCGCCCAGGCTGGACAGTTCATAGGTGCCATCGCCCTGGGCATGCAGGGTGCCAGCGTTGTAACTGGACCAGCTGCCCCAGGCCTGCGTCCATACCGTGACGCTGCCGCTGCTGTTGATATCGATCAGGTGCGTGCTGTCCGGTTGCAGCCGGACGGTATCGCCCAGCTGATAGTTGCTGGTCGTGATCACGTTATCGAGCCTGACGCTGCCGTACAGGATCGGGTTGGTCTGCTCGCCGGTCTGGTAGAACGTCGGTTTGCCGTCGGTGATGAAGTACGTCAGGTTGGTGGCGTTGGTATTGCTGGTAGCCGCGCTGCTCTGGAAGAAGTTGGCCGTGGTCTTGAACACGTCCTCGTAGTTGGTGCCGCCGCCGGACGCCATGCTGTCCAGAATCGCCTTGAGCTGGGTCAGGGCGTTCGGATCGTTGAGGTTTACCGAGACCTGTTTGTTGACCTGGGTATCGAAGTCCGCCAGGAAGATATTCACGGTGCCCGAGGTGCTGCTGCCCAGGCTGTTTTTCAGGGTGTTGAACACCGTGGTCAGCGAGTTCTTGGCGGCGGTGAGCGAGGCATCGCTCATGCTGCCGGAGCTGTCGACCATGAACGCGATGTTGTAGTTCTTGCCTTGCACCACGTTCAGGCCGGCGACGTCGGCGACCATGATGTCGTTGCCCTCGGTGCCGACGAAGTTGTCGTCGCCCGCCGTGGCGACGCTGGCGCTGTAGGTTGCCGGGTACACCGTGACCGGGATCTGCGCGGTGCTGCTGGCCGAGCCGCCCAGGGACTCGGTGGAGGTCGAGGTCACGGTCAGGTTGAACGAGCCGTTGTAGTGCGACGGCGGGGTCAGGGTCAGGGTACCCAGGTTCCAGCCGGTGACATTGACTTCGCTGACGCTGCTGCCCGCGGTGAAGGTATGACCGGCGCCATCGCTGAGCACCGAGCCGGCCGGAATGCCGCCGATCTTCACGCTCAGGCTTTCCGAGCCGTCGGTATCGGTCAGGGCGGTGGTGATCTTCGACAGCTTGACGCTGCCACCTTCGGCACCCTCGTTGAGCTTGTAGCCGTCGTAGTAGCCCTCGCCGTTGCTGCCGTGCAGCTCGGAAAGGGTTACGCCGGCATTGTTCAGCGCGGTTTCGCTCGGGTACATCGGGATGTTGGCGTTGCTCAGGTCGACCGGTGTGCTGCCATTGACCGACAGGTTGACGTCATAGGTGCCCGGGCCGCTCTGGTTGGCGTGGTAGATGTCCAGGGTGTAGTAGCCGCTGGTGGTCGGGGTGAACGAACCGCTGATGCTGCCACCGGCCCCCCAGGTCGCGGTGGCCACGTTCTTGCCGCCGATGGTGATCAGCAGGCTGTCGTCGCCGACACCGCTGAAGCTGTAGGTCTTGCCGGCTTCGAGGTAGATCAGGCCGGAGGTCTTCGAGCCGCTGCCGCCGGCCACGCTGGTGTCGGACTGGGCATTGGTCACCGTCGTGCTGCTGGTCGGGTTGCCGGAGTTGTTGAAGACGTTTTTCAGCGCATCGCCGGTGATGCCGTTGCCGTTGGTGCCCAGGCCGCTGAGGCTGCTCCAGGACTCCTTGAGCAGGCCGATGGAGTTCACGCTGTTGCTCGCCACGCCCAGGGTCGGCGCATCGGCCACCGGAGTGATGTCGATCTTCACGGTGCCGGTGGTACCCAGGGCCTGGCCGTCGGTTGGCTGGAACTTGATCTGCGCGTAGTCGGCCTGCTGGTTGCCCACGCCGCTGCCGTTGTAGCCGTCGACACCCGACTCGTTGGCATCCGGGGTGAAGCGCAGCTTGCCGGCGTCGATATCGGCCTTGCTGAAGGTCTGGTTGCTGGCCACGTCCTTCCAGGTCGAGCCGTCGAGGTATTGCAGCTTGCCGTCGCCCGGCAGTTGGGTGATTTTCACCCCGAGGCTGGCCGCAGGGCTGTCCACATCGCTGACGCCGAAGGTGGCCCAGGTCAGGGTCAGGGCGGTGTCTTCGGTACCGGTCACGGCGCCGCCGGTGGCCACTGGCGCGTCGTTCACCGCCACCACGTTGACCGTGGTGGTGGCGACGTTGGAGTAGTTGCTGCCATCGGTCACCGTCACGGTGATGGTCCGCGGCGTGGTGCTCGGGTCCTCACTGTTGTTGGTGAAGGTGATGTTCTTGATCTGCTGCATGTAGTCGGCCAGCGTCGCATTGCCGGACAGGGTCAGGGTGATGGTGCCCGCCTGGCTGTTGGCATTGATGGTGATGCCGTTGACGCTGTTGCCCAGGTTCAGCGAGTCGCCCGGCTGACGGTTGGTCAGCACGATGGTGGCGCCGGTCAGCATCGTGCTGTCCGGGTCGGTGATCGACAGGTCGGTATCGCCAATGGACACGCCTGGGCCGCTGGTGCCTTCGGTGAAGGTCACCTTGTAGTCGGCCCCGGTGGCGCCGCTGGAGTTGTTGGCATCCAGGTCGAGGACCGGTGGCGCATCGTTGTCGATGATCGAGGTGGTGACGCTGCCATTGGTGCCGCTGACCACCAGGTTCTCGAAGTTGCCGCCAGTGGCCGAGTCGATCTTGACCACGAAGTTTTCCGTACTCTCGGTGATCTTGTCGTCGAGGGTGGCGACGTTGAAGCTGGCGCTGCTGGAGCCCGCCGGGATCTTCACGGTGTACACGCCGGTGAAGTCCGAGCCGTCGGCGGCAGTGCCGCTGTAGCTGATCTTCAGGGTGACCTCGGTTTGCGCCGGGCTGGTCAGGCTGACGGTGTAGGTCGCGGCCTGGCCTTCGGTGACCGAGGTGCTGCCGTTGATGCTCACAGTGGTGGTATTGATGGTGTCGGTGACGCTGGTCACGGCCGGCGTGGTGCTTGGCACCAGGTTCTCGAAGTTGCCGCCGGTGGTGCTGGCGATACTGGCGCTGACGTTGCCGGCGTCGATGTACACATCGTCGCTCGGCGCGGCCACGGTCACGCTGCCGCTGGTGGCGCCGGCGGCGATGTTGATCACCGCGCCGTTGCTCAGGGTCACGGTCATGGCCGTGCCGGTGGCGTTGGTCAGGGTCGCGGTGTAGACGATCGAACCGCCTTCGGCCACGGTGCTGGTGGCGCTGAGCGACAGGTTGGTGGTGTCCGGGGTGTCGGTCACGGTGGTGCTGACCGGCGTCTTGTCGGCCACCAGGTTCTCGAAGTTGCCGCCGCTGACGGTGCTGATCGAGTTGCTCAGTGGCGTGTGGCCAACCAGCACATCGTTAGGCGCGGTGATGCTCACCGACCCGGTGGTCTGGCCGACGGCGATGGTGATCTTCTCGCCATTGGCCAGGGTCACCACGACCGGGCTGCCGGTGACCGGCGAGGTCACGGTGGCGGTGTAGGTCACGGCACCGCCTTCGACCGCCGACGGCGTCGCCTTCAGGCTGACGGTCGAGGTGTCGATGGTGTCGGTGACGTTGGTGACCGCAGGCGTAGTGCTCGGTACCAGGTTCTCGAAGTTGCCGCCGGTGGCAGTCTGGATGGTGGCTTGCACGGTGCCGGCGTCTTTGTAGACGTCGTCGCTCGGCGCGGCCACGGTCACGGTGCCGGTGGTGGCACCGGCGGCGATGTTGATCACCGCGCCGTTGCTCAGGGTCACGGTCACCGGAGTGCCCGCGGCGTTGGTCAGGGTGGCGGTGTAGACGATCGATCCGCCCTCGGCCACGGTGTTGGTGGCGCTGAGGGTCAGGGACGTGGTGTCCGGCGTATCGGTGACCGTGGTGTTGGCCGGATTGCTGTCGACCGCCAGTTTTTCGTAGTTGCCGCCGGTGGCGTTGGTGATGGTGGTGCTCAGGGAGCTGCCACCCGCCAAGGCATCGTTAGGCGCCACGAAATTCACGGTACCGCTGCTGGCGCCGACCGGAATGGTGATGGTCTGGCCATTGGACAGAGTGACCACGACCGGCGAACCGGTTACTGGAGCGGTGACCGACGCGGTGTAAACCACGGTGCCGCCTTCGGCCACACTCGAAGTTGCGGTGAGGCTGATGGTCGAGGTGTCGATGGTGTCGGTGACGTTGGTCACCGCCGGTGCAGTGCTAGGTACCAGATTCTCGAAGTTGCCACCGGTGGCGGTCTGGATCGTGGCTTGCACGGTGCCGGCGTCCTTGTAGACGTCATCGGCTGGAGCCGCAACGGTCACGGTGCCCGTGGTGGCGCCCGCTGCGATGGTAATCACTGCGCCGTTGCTCAGGGTCACGGTCACTGGCGTGCCCGCGGCGTTGGTCAGAGTGGCGGTGTAAACAATCGAGCCGCCCTCGGCCACGGTGTTGGTGGCGCTGAGGGTCAGGTTGGTGGTGTCCGGGGTGTCGGTAACCGAGGTGTCGGCAGGCTTGCTGTCGACATCGAGTTTTTCGTAGTTGCCGCCCGTTGCGCCAGTGATGGCGGTGCTCAGGGAACTGCCGCCGACCAGTGCGTCGTTTGGCGCGGTGAAGTTCACGGTGCCGGACGACTCACCCACCGGGATGGTGATGGTTTGTCCGTTGGATAGGGTGACGACTACTGGCGAACCAGTAACCGGCGCGGTCACGGAGGCGGTGTAAACAACAACGCCGCCTTCGGCCACGGACGGCGTGGCCGTCAGCGAAACGGTGCTGGTATCGATGGTATCGGTGACGTCGGTCACCGCCGGCGTGGTGCTCGGCACCAGGTTCTCGAAGTTACCGCCGGTGGCGGTCTGGATCGTGGCTTGCACGGTGCCGGCGTCTTTATAGACGTCATCGGCTGGAGCCGCGACGGTGACGGAGCCAGTGGTGGCGCCGGCCGCGATGGTAATCACCGCGCCATTGCTCAGGGTCACGGTTACCGGAGTGCCCGCGGCATTGGTCAGGGTAGCGGTGTAAACGATCGAACCACCTTCAGCGACGGTGTCGGTCGCTGTCAGGCTGAGGGTAGTGGTATCCGGAGTATCGGTAACCGAGGTGTCGGCAGGCTTGCTGTCGACATCGAGTTTTTCGTAGTTACCACCGGTGGCGCCAGTGATTGTGGCGCTCAGGGAGCTGCCGCCCGCCAGGGCATCGTTTGGCGCGGTGAAGTTCACGGTGCCGGACGACTCACCCACCGGGATGGTGATGGTTTGTCCGTTGGATAGGGTGACGACTACTGGCGAACCAGTAACCGGCGCGGTCACGGAGGCGGTGTAAACAACAACGCCGCCTTCGGCCACGGACGGCGTGGCCGTCAGCGAAACAGTGCTGGTGTCGATGGTGTCGGTCACATTGGTGACCGCAGGCGTGGTGCTCGGCACCAGGTTCTCGAAGTTACCGCCGGTGGCGGTCTGGATCGTGGCTTGCACGGTGCCGGCGTCTTTATAGACGTCATCGGCTGGAGCCGCGACGGTGACGGAGCCAGTGGTGGCGCCGGCCGCGATGGTAATCACCGCGCCATTGCTCAGGGTCACGGTTACCGGAGTGCCCGCGGCATTGGTCAGGGTAGCGGTGTAAACGATCGAACCACCTTCAGCGACGGTGTCGGTCGCTGTCAGGCTCAGATTGGTGGTGTCCGGGGTGTCGGTAACCGAGGTATCAGCCGGCTTGCTGTCGATAGCCAGCTTCTCGTAGTTGCCACCCGTAGCGTCCTTGATGGTGGTGCTCAGAGAGCTGCCGCCGGCCAAGGCATCGTTAGGCGCGACGAAGTTCACAGTACCGCTGCTGGCGCCGACCGGGATGGTGATGGTCTGGCCGTTCGACAGGGTCACCACGACCGGCGAACCAGTGACTGGTGCAGTCACGGACGCGGTGTAAACCACGGTGCCGCCTTCGGCGACGTTAGGCGTCGCGGTCAGGCTGACAGTTGAGGTATCGATGGTATCGGTGACGTCGGTCACCGCCGGCGTGGTGCTCGGCACCAGGTTTTCGAAGTTGCCGCCAGTGGCGTCCTGGATGGTCGCTTCGACCTTGCCGGCGTCCTTGTACACGTCATCGGCTGGCGCCGCGACGGTGACGGAGCCGGTAGTGGCGCCGGCCGCAATGGTAATCACCGCGCCGTTCGACAGAGTCACGGTCACCGGAGTACCGGCAGCGTTAGTCAGGGTCGCGGTGTAAACGATCGAACCACCTTCAGCAACAGTGTCGGTCGCTGTCAGGCTCAGATTGGTGGTGTCCGGGGTGTCGGTCACCGAGGTGTCGGCAGGTTTACTGTCGACATCGAGTTTTTCGTAGTTGCCACCGGTAGCACCGGTAATGGTGGTGCTCAGGGAGCTGCCACCCGCCAGGGCATCGTTTGGCGCCGTGTAATTCACAGTACCGGAGGACTCGCCCACTGGAATGGTGATGGTCTGGCCGTTGGACAGGGTTACCACTACAGGCGAACCGGTCACTGGAGCAGTCACGGACGCGGTGTAAACCACGGTACCGCCTTCAGCCACAGATGGAGTAGCGGTTAGCGACACAGTCGAAGTGTCGATGGTGTCGGTCACGTCGGTGACGGCTGGAGTCGTGCTCGGCACCAGACTCTCGAAGTTGCCGCCAGTAGCAGTTTTGATTGTGGCTTCTACGGTACCGGCATCTTTGTAGACGTCGTCCGCAGGAGCGGCCACGGTCACGGAGCCAGTCGTAGCGCCGGCGGCGATGGTAATCACTGCGCCGTTGGAGAGCGTTACGGTCACCGGAGTGCCCGCGGCGTTGGTCAGGGTAGCGGTGTAAACGATCGATCCACCTTCGGCGACGGTGTCAGTCGCCGTCAGGCTCAGATTGGTGGTGTCCGGGGTATCGGTAACCGAGGTCTCGGCAGGCTTACCGTCGACGTCCAACTTCTCGTAGTTGCCGCCGGTAGCACCGGTAATGGTGGTGCTCAGGGAGCTGCCACCCGCCAAGGCATCGTTTGGTGCGGTGAAGTTCACAGTGCCCGACGACTCGCCGACCGGGATGGTGATGGTCTGGCCATTCGACAGCGTCACCACGACTGGCGAACCGGTCACTGGCGCGGTCACGGAGGCGGTGTAAACCACGGTGCCGCCTTCGGCCACAGATGGAGTAGCAGTCAGCGAAACAGTGCTGGTGTCGATGGTGTCAGTGACATCGGTGACCGCTGGGATGGTGCTCGGAACCAGGTTCTCGAAGTTGCCGCCTGCAGCATCGTTGATGCTGACTTCGACTTTGCCGGCATCCTTGTACACATCATCAGCTGGAGCGGCCACGGTCACGGTGCCGGTGGTGGCGCCGGCGGCGATGGTGATTACCGCGCCATTGCTCAGAGTCACGGTCACAGGCGTGCCCGCGGCGTTGGTCAGGGTGGCGGTGTAAACGATCGAGCCACCTTCTGCCACGGTATCGGTCGCAGTCAGGCTGAGGGTAGTGGTATCCGGCGTATCGGTAACCGATGTGTCGGCAGGCTTGCTGTCGACATCGAGTTTTTCGTAGTTGCCGCCAGTTGCACCGGTAATGGTGGTGCTCAGAGAACTGCCACCCGCCAAGGCATCGTTTGGTGCGGTGAAGTTCACGGTGCCGGACGACTCACCCACCGGAATGGTGATGGTCTGCCCATTCGATAGGGTGACCACGACCGGCGAGCCGGTGACTGGAGCGGTGACCGATGCGGTGTAAACCACGGTGCCGCCTTCGGCCACAGATGGAGTGGCGGTCAACGAAACAGTGCTGGTGTCGATGGTGTCGGTCACGTCGGTGACAGCCGGTGTGGTGTTCGGCACCAGGTTCTCGAAGTTGCCGCCAGCGGTCTCTTTGATACTGACTTCAACCTTGCCCGCATCCTTGTACACATCGTCCGCTGGGGCGGCGACGGTGATAGAACCAGTAGTAGCGCCTGCAGCGATGGTGATCACCGCGCCGTTGCTAAGAGTTACGGTTACCGGAGTCCCGGCCGCACTGGTCAGGGTGGCGGTGTAAACAATGGATCCACCTTCAGCAACAGTGTCGGTCGCAGTCAGGCTCAGAGTGGTGGTGTCCGGGGTATCGGTAACCGAGGTCTCGGCAGGCTTGCTGTCGACATCGAGCTTCTCGTAGTTGCCACCCGTTGCAGCGGTGATCGTGGTGCTCAGGGAGCTACCGCCGACCAATGCATCATTGGGCGCAGTGAAGTTCACGGTGCCGGAGGATTCACCTACCGGAATGGTGATGGTCTGGCCGTTGGACAGGGTGACAACGACTGGCGAACCAGTAACCGGCGCAGTCACGGAGGCGGTGTAAACGACAACGCCACCTTCAGCTACAGACGGCGTTGCAGTCAGGCTGACGGTCGAGGTGTCGATGGTGTCAGTGACATCAGTCACAGCCGGAGTGGTGCTTGGAACGAGATTCTCGAAATTACCGCCAGCGGTCTCTTTGATGCTGACTTCGACTTTGCCGGCATCTTTGTAAACGTCATCTGCGGGGGCTGCGACGGTCACGGAACCAGTAGTGGCACCTGCTGCGATAGTAATCACGGCGCCGTTGCTCAAGGTCACGGTCACTGGAGTGCCCGCGGCATTGGTCAGGGTAGCGGTGTAAACGATCGAACCGCCCTCGGCCACGGTTTCGGTGGCGCTCAAGGTCAGGTTGGTGGTGTCCGGGGTATCGGTCACCGAGGTGTCAGCAGGTTTGCTGTCGACATCGAGTTTTTCGTAGTTGCCACCGGTTGCACCGGTAATGGTGGTGCTCAGGGAGCTACCACCCACCAAGGCATCATTCGGGGCTGTGAAATTCACAGTACCGGAGGACTCGCCCACTGGGATGGTGATGGTCTGGCCGTTCGACAGAGTGACGACTACCGGCGAACCGGTCACTGGAGCAGTGACGGACGCGGTGTAAACCACGGTACCGCCTTCAGCCACAGACGGAGTAGCGGTCAGCGACACAGTCGAGGTGTCGATGGTGTCGGTCACGTTGGTGACGGCTGGAGTCGTGCTCGGCACCAGATTCTCGAAGTTGCCGCCAGTAGCAGTTTTGATTGTGGCTTCTACGGTACCGGCATCTTTGTAGACGTCGTCCGCAGGAGCGGCCACGGTCACGGAGCCAGTCGTAGCGCCGGCGGCGATGGTAATCACTGCGCCGTTGGAGAGTGTTACGGTCACCGGAGTGCCCGCGGCGTTGGTCAGAGTGGCGGTGTAAACAATCGAACCACCCTCAGCCACAGTATCGGTCGCGCTGAGGGTCAGGCTGGTGGTGTCCGGGGTATCGGTGACCGAGGTGTCGGCAGGTTTGCTGTCGACGTCGAGCTTCTCGTAGTTGCCGCCAGTCGCACCGGTAATGGTGGTGCTCAGGGAGCTACCACCCACCAAGGCATCATTCGGGGCTGTGAAGTTTACGGTGCCGGAGGATTCACCTACAGGGATGGTGATGGTCTGACCATTCGACAGCGTCACCACGACTGGCGAACCGGTCACTGGCGCGGTCACGGAGGCGGTGTAAACCACGGTGCCACCCTCGGCGACGCTAGGAGTGGCGGTCAGGCTGACGATCGAGGTATCGATAGTGTCGGTGACGTCAGTAACGGCTGGGGTGGTGCTCGGTACCAGGTTTTCAAAGTTGCCGCCGGTGGCGTCCTTGATGGTCGCCTCGACCTTGCCGGCATCCTTGTACACATCGTCAGCAGGCGCTGCGACGGTGACGGAGCCAGTGGTAGCGCCTGCTGCGATGGTAATCACTGCACCGTTCGACAACGTTACGGTTACAGGCGTGCCGGCCGCATTGGTCAGGGTGGCGGTGTAAACGATCGAGCCACCCTCGGCGACAGTGTCAGTCGCCGTCAGGCTCAGAGTAGTAGTGTCCGGGGTGTCGGTCACCGAGGTATCGGCAGGTTTGCTGTCGACGTCGAGCTTCTCATAGTTGCCGCCAGTCGCACCGGTGATGGTAGTGCTCAGGGAGCTACCGCCCGCCAGTGCGTCGTTAGGCGCGACGAAATTCACGGTACCGCTGCTGGCGCCGACTGGGATGGTGATGGTCTGGCCGTTGGACAGAGTGACAACGACAGGCGAACCAGTGACCGGAGCCGTTACGGAAGCGGTGTAAACGACAACTCCACCTTCAGCAACGCTAGGCGTCGCGGTCAGGCTGACGGTCGACGTATCGATGGTGTCGGTGACGTCAGTCACAGCCGGAGTAGTGCTTGGCACCAGGTTCTCGAAATTACCGCCAGCGGCGTCCTTGATGGTGACTTCAACCTTGCCAGCGTCTTTATAGACGTCATCGGCTGGGGCGGCCACGGTCACGGAGCCTGTGGTTGCACCCGCAGCAATGGTAATCACCGCGCCGTTCGACAATGTCACGGTTACCGGCGTGCCAGCGGCATTGGTCAGGGTGGCGGTGTAAACAATCGAACCACCCTCGGCGACGGTATCAGTCGCTGACAGGCTCAGAGTGGTGGTGTCCGGGGTATCGGTAACCGAGGTGTCGGCAGGCTTGCTATCAACATCCAGCTTCTCGTAGTTACCGCCGGTTGCACCGGTAATGGTGGTGCTCAGGGAGCTGCCGCCAGCCAGGGCATCGTTTGGTGCCGTGAAGTTCACGGTAGCGGACGATTCGCCGACCGGAATGGTGATGGTCTGGCCGTTGGACAAAGTGACGACTACAGGCGAACCAGTCACTGGGGCTGTCACGGACGCGGTGTAAACCACGGTGCCGCCTTCGGCTACAGACGGCGTCGCGGTCAGGCTGACGGTCGAAGTGTCGATAGTGTCGGTGACATCGGTCACCGCCGGAGTGGTGCTTGGCACCAGGTTCTCGAAGTTGCCGCCAGCAGTCTCTTTGATGCTGACTTCAACCTTACCAGCGTCTTTGTAGACGTCATCGGCTGGAGCAGCCACGGTCACGGAACCCGCAGTTGCACCGGCGGCAATAGTAATCACTGCACCGTTCGACAAAGTCACGGTTACAGGCGTGCCAGCGGCATTGGTCAGAGTCGCGGTGTAAACGATCGAACCACCCTCGGCCACGGTGTCGGTGGCGCTGAGGGTCAGGTTGGTAGTGTCCGGGGTATCGGTAACCGAGGTGTCGGCAGGCTTGCTATCAACATCCAGCTTCTCGTAGTTGCCGCCGGTTGCACCGGTAATTGTGGTGCTCAGGGAACTACCGCCAGCCAGGGCATCGTTTGGTGCCGTGAAGTTCACGGTGCCGGAAGACTCACCCACTGGAATAGTGATGGTTTGTCCGTTGGACAGGGTTACGACTACTGGCGAGCCGGTCACTGGAGCCGTTACGGACGCGGTGTAAACCACGGTGCCACCCTCGGCGACGCTAGGAGTGGCGGTCAGGCTGACGGTCGAGGTATCGATAGTGTCGGTGACGTCAGTCACAGCTGGGGTAGTGCTCGGAACCAGGTTCTCGAAATTACCGCCAGCGGTCTCTTTGATACTGACTTCAACCTTGCCCGCATCCTTGTACACATCGTCCGCCGGGGCTGCGACAGTCACGGAGCCTGTGGTGGCACCCGCTGCAATGGTGATCACCGCACCGTTCGACAGAGTCACGGTGACTGGCGTGCCCGCAGCATTGGTCAAGGTCGCGGTGTAAACGATCGATCCACCTTCAGCGACAGTGTCGGTCGCAGTCAGGCTGAGGGTAGTGGTATCCGAAGTATCGGTAACCGAGGTCTCGGCAGGTTTGCTGTCGACATCGAGCTTCTCGTAGTTGCCACCCGTTGCAGCGGTGATCGTGGTGCTCAGGGAACTACCGCCTGCCAGGGCATCGTTTGGCGCGGTGAAGTTCACGGTGCCGGACGACTCACCCACTGGAATGGTGATGGTTTGTCCGTTGGACAGGGTCACCACGACTGGTGAACCGGTCACCGGCGCGGTCACGGAGGCGGTATAAACCACGATGCCGCCTTCGGCCACGGATGGAGTGGCTGTCAGCGAAACAGTGCTGGTGTCGATGGTGTCAGTGACATCGGTGACCGCTGGGGTGGTGCTCGGAACGAGGTTCTCGAAGTTGCCGCCCGTAGCATCCTTGATGCTGACTTCAACCTTACCAGCGTCTTTGTAGACGTCATCGGCTGGAGCAGCCACGGTTACGGTGCCCGTGGTGGCGCCGGCGGCGATGGTGATTACCGCGCCATTGCTCAACGTGACCGTCACAGGTGTGCCGGCGGCATTGGTGAGGGTCGCGGTGTAAACGATCGAACCACCTTCGGCCACGGTGTCTGTGGCGCTCAAGGTCA
This sequence comes from Pseudomonas sp. GW821-FHT09E12, assembly GCF_059416085.1. Lineage (NCBI taxonomy): Bacteria > Pseudomonadati > Pseudomonadota > Gammaproteobacteria > Pseudomonadales > Pseudomonadaceae > Pseudomonas > Pseudomonas sp. GW821-FHT09E12. The sequence goes on from NZ_JBWKOM010000004.1 coordinate 32,374, forward strand.
GGCTAGTGGTGTCCGGGGTGTCGGTCACCGAGGTATCGGCCGGCTTGCTGTCGACATCCAGTTTTTCGTAGTTACCGCCAGTCGCGCCAGTGATGGTAGTGCTCAGGGAGCTACCGCCAGCCAGGGCATCGTTTGGTGCGGTGAAGTTCACGGTGCCCGACGACTCGCCGACCGGAATGGTGATGGTCTGGCCGTTGGACAGAGTTACCACAACCGGCGAGCCGGTTACTGGAGCGGTGACCGACGCGGTGTAAATCACCACGCCACCTTCCGCGACGCTAGGAGTAGCGGTCAAGGAAACAGTGCTGGTGTCGATGGTGTCGGTCACGTCGGTGACGGCCGGTGTGGTGTTCGGCACCAGATTCTCGAAGTTCCCGCCTACGGCGTCTTTGATGCTGACTTCAACTTTGCCGGCATCCTTGTACACATCATCAGCTGGAGCCGCGACGGTGACGGAGCCGGTGGTTGCACCGGCAGCAATGGTGATCACTGCGCCGTTCGACAGGGTCACGGTTACCGGAGTGCCAGCGGCATTGGTCAGGGTCGCGGTGTAAACAATGGACCCACCCTCGGCGACGGTATCGGTCGCAGTCAGGCTGAGGGTAGTGGTATCCGGAGTATCGGTAACCGAGGTCTCGGCAGGCTTGCCGTCAACGTCGAGTTTTTCGTAGTTGCCGCCAGTCGCACCGGTGATGGTAGTGCTCAGGGAGCTACCGCCGGCCAGGGCATCGTTTGGTGCCGTGAAGTTCACGGTGCCGGACGACTCACCCACCGGAATGGTGATGGTTTGTCCGTTGGACAGGGTTACGACTACTGGCGAGCCGGTCACTGGAGCCGTTACGGAAGCGGTGTAAACGACAGCTCCACCTTCAGCAACGCTAGGCGTCGCGGTCAGGCTGACGGTCGAGGTATCGATGGTGTCAGTGACATCAGTCACGGCCGGGGTAGTGCTCGGAACCAGGTTCTCGAAGTTGCCGCCAGTAGTTTCTTTGATACTGACTTCAACCTTGCCCGCATCCTTGTACACATCGTCAGCAGGCGCTGCGACGGTGACGGAACCAGTAGTAGCGCCGGCAGCGATAGTAATCACCGCGCCGTTCGACAGGGTTACGGTCACCGGAGTACCGGCAGCGTTAGTCAGGGTAGCGGTGTAAACGATCGAACCGCCTTCAGCGACGGTGTCAGTCGCTGTCAGGCTCAGGTTGGTGGTATCCGGGGTATCAGTAACCGAGGTCTCGGCCGGTTTGCTGTCGACATCCAACTTCTCGTAGTTGCCACCGGTGGCGCCAGTGATGGTCGCGCTCAGGGAGCTGCCGCCGGCCAGGGCATCATTCGGTGCCGTGATATTGACGGTACCGGAGGATTCACCCACTGGAATGGTGATGGTCTGGCCGTTGGACAGGGTCACCACAACCGGCGAGCCAGTCACTGGCGCAGTCACCGACGCGGTGTAAACCACAGTGCCGCCTTCAGCCACGGACGGCGTCGCGGTCAGCGAAACAGTAGAGGTGTCGATGGTGTCGGTGATGTCCGTCACCGCCGGCGTGGTGCTCGGCACCAGGTTTTCAAAGTTGCCGCCGGTGGCGTCCTGGATAGTCGCTTCGACCTTGCCGGCGTCCTTGTAGACGTCATCGGCGGGAGCCGCGACGGTCACAGAGCCCATGGTCGCGCCAGCGGCAATGGTGATCACTGCGCCGTTGCTCAGGGTCACGGTGACCGGCGTGCCGGCCGGGTTGGTCAGGGTGGCGGTGTAGACGATCGAGCCGCCTTCGGCGACCGAACCACTGGCCGACAGGCTCAGTCCGGTGTCGTCCACGGAGTCGGTGATGGTGGTTTGCGCCGGCGTGGTGTCGGGCGTCAGTTGTTCGAAGTTGCCACCGGTGGCGCCGGTAATGCTGGTGCTGACTGTGCTGCCGTTGTTGTAGACGTCATTGGCGGGGGTATCGACCACGACGGTGCCGACGGTCTTGCCGGCCTCGATCACGATGGTCGAGCCATTGGACAGGGTCACGGTAACCGGGGTCTGCGCCGGGTTGGTCAGGGTCGCGGTGTAGGTGATCTGGCCACCCTCCACAACGCTGCCGGTAGCGGTCAGGCTCAGGCCGGTGTTGTCCACCGAGTCGGTGATGGTGGTCTGTGCCGGCGTGGTGCTCGGCACCAGGTTCTCGAAGTTGCCGCCGGTGGCGCCGGTAATGCTGGTGCTGACCGTGCTGCCGTTGTTGTAGACGTCGTTGGCCGGGGTATCGACCACCACGGTGCCGGTGGTCTTACCGGCGTCGATGGTGATGGTCGAACCATTGGACAGGGTCACGGTGACCGGTGTCTGCGCGGGGTTGGTCAGGGTTGCGGTGTAGGTGATCTGGCCACCCTCCACCACGTTGCCGGTGGCCGACAGGGTCAGGCCGGTGGCATCCGGCGAGTCGGTGATGGTGGTCACCGCCGGCGTGGTGCTTGGCACCAGGTTCTCGAAGTTGCCGCCCGTGGTGCCGGTAATGCTGGTGCTGACCGTGCTGCCGTTGTTGTAGACGTCGTTGGCCGGGGTATCGACCACCACGGTGCCGACGGTCCGGCCGGCGTCGATGGTGATGATCGAGCCGTTGGACAGGGTCACGGTGACCGGCGTCTGCGCCGGGTTGGTCAGGGTCGCGGTGTAGGTGATCTGGCCGCCTTCGACGACGGTGCCGTTGGCGGTCAGGGTCAGGCCGGTGGTGTCCGGCGAGTCGGTGATGGTGGTCACCGCCGGCGTCGGGTTCGGAACCAGGTTCTCGAAGTTGCCGCCGGTAGTCCCGGTAATGCTGGTGCTGACGGTGCTGCCATTGTTGTAGACGTCGTTCGGCGGGGTATCGACCACCACGGTGCCGACGGTTTGGCCGGCGTCGATGGTGATGGTTGAGCCATTGGACAAGGTCACGGTGACCGGGGTCTGCGCCGGGTTGGTCAGGGTCGCGGTGTAGGTGATCTGGCCACCCTCGGTCACGCTGGAGCCCGCGGTCAGGGTCACGGTGGTGGTGTCCACGGTGTCCGTGACCTGGGTGACGGCTGGCGTCGGGTCGACGGTCACGACCAGGCCACCGCCGCCGGTAGTACCGGTGACGCCCACGCTGATCTCTTTCGGGTCGTTGTAGACGGTGTCGTTCGGTGCCAGCGGCACGTTGACGGTGCCGGTCAGTTGCCCAGCCGGAATCACGATCACCGAACCGTTGGACAGGGTGATGGTCAGGCCGGTCAGCGGTGCCTGGGTCAGCGTGGCGGTGTACACCAGCACGCCGCCGGCTTCGGTAATGGTCGGGGTTGCGCTCAGGCTCAGGGTCGAGTCGCGCAGGATCTCGGTGGTAGTGCTGCTGTCATTGGTGGTCAGCGCACCGGTGGTGTCTTGCGCCGCGGTGCCCGCCGCGCCGAGGCCTACGGTCGGGAAGCCGATGGTCGGGTCGACTCGGCCTGCCGTGGCGTCGAGCATCACGAAGCTGTGGCCGCCGCCCGCAGCGCCGCCGGTACCAGCGGCGGTCGGGCCGGCCGCGGTGGCTTCCAGCTCGGTAGTCGGGTCCGCGCCGGCGACGATTGCCTGCTGCAGCTCAGCGACTGACGGCGCAGCTTGCTCGGCGGCCTCGGCCAGGTCGGTGCTGGAGTCCGGAGCACTGCCGCTCCATTGCGTTTCGCGACCCAGGTCCAGGGTCCGGCCATCGGCCAGTTCCAGGCTGACGGCGCCTGCCAGGCCGGTATCGACCTGGTCGCCTACATACAGGCGATCACCCTCAACGAGTACGCGGCGAACCCCTTCGGGGGATACGACGAAAACTTGGCCAACAATGCTTTTGACGGTAGCAACAACACTGCTCATTGAGGATTCTCCGGGGGGTACCGTTCAGTAGACTTCCATGTTCCTGACGGGCATACGCCGACGCAGTCTGGACGTTCTTCAGAGTGTAGAAACGCGTGATTTTGACGCGAACATTTGTCAATAAATTGGCTATATTTTTTTGCTATTAACCATATGCCAAACTATTGACCTTCTGAGTGTCATCCTAAACAATCGTCAAGGTAATGTCACATTGATATTCATGCGGCGACCTGTCTAAAAGTGTGTGACCCAGTTCATGGTTTGAACTTTCCGATATACGGTCATTCCGGTTGCCATCATCCGATGCAGCGCCTCGTTTTGCTGTGATTTGGGACAAGAAGTCCTGGGAACCCCTCTATGCGTCCGCAGTTGTTCAAAGCCTTACCCTTCGTACTCGCCGCCAGTTTCGCCCAAGCACAAACCCTGCCCGAAGCCATGCAGAAAGCGCTGGATGTCCATCCGGAAATCCAGGCCGCGGTGAATAGCCGCCTGGCAGCCGATTACCAGCTCAAAGCGGCCAAGGGCGGCTATTTGCCGCGGGTCGATTTGCTGGGCGGTTATGGTCGTGAAGGCACCGACAGCCCGACCACCCGTGCAGGATCGAGCAATCACTGGGAGACGCTGAACCGCAGCGAGTCAAGTTTACGTCTCCAGCAAATGGTTTTTGACGGTTTTGCCACCTCCAGCGAGGTGGGGCGTCAACAAGCCACCGTCAATTCCCGGGCGTACTCGTTGCTGGGCACTTCCGAGCGCACCGCGCTGACCGTGGCCCAGGTGTACCTGGATGTGCTGACCCGGCGCGAGTTCGTGCGCCTGGCCGAAGACAACATGCGCAATCACGAGCGCATCTACGATCAGATCCAGCTGCGCACCCAGCGCGGCGTCGGCAGCCGCGCTGACCTCGACCAGGCGGAAGCGCGCATGGCCCAGGCGCGCAACAACCTGATCACCGAACAGACCAACCTGGCCGATGCCCAGACCAACTACCTCAGCGCCGTCGGCCAGATGCCGGATCAGCTGGAGCGCCCGGTCGGCTTCATGGCCCTGCTGCCGGCCAGCCTCGACGAAGCCCAGCGCCAGATGCTGGAAAACAGCCCGATCCTGCGCTCGGCCGAATCCGACATCGTCGCCGCCGAGAAGCAGTACGAAGCCGCCAAGTCGACCTTCTACCCGCGCTTCGATGCCGAGCTTGGGCGTACTGCCGACAACAACCTGGACGGCATCGACGGCCACAACAACGAATGGCAGGCCATGTTGCGCATGCGCTTCAACCTGTTCGCCGGCGGCAGCAACAAGGCCGACCTGGAATCCAAGGCCTATCAGTCCACCCAGGCGCTGGATATTCGTAACAACGCCCTGCGTGTTCTGAATGAAGAGCTAGGCTTGGCGTGGAACGCCTTGAACAACGCCAATGCGCAAGTGCCGATCGCCCAGCAATATGTCGATCGCAGCGCCAGCGTGCGTGAGGCGTATCAGAAGCAATTCAGTTTGGGCGAGCGCACTTTGCTCGACTTGCTCGATAGCGAGAATGAACTGTTCACCGCCTCGCGTCGTTTGGCGGAAATCAAGAACATTCAGTTATTTACTCAATATCGAATCAAGGCGACCATGGGCGAATTGCTCAAGAGCCAGGGAGTGGTCGCACCCATGGCTTCCGTCGTGCAGAACGATGTGAAGCCCAAGGTCCAACTGCCTGGGATGAATTGAGTACTTTTCATCCAATAGACAGTTAAAGAGTGCCGAGCGTGGAATCAGAAGTCAGTCGAGTGCAACTTAGCCATGATCCACGCGGCATGCATGACGACCCGCTGCTGGATGCCCTGCTAACCCTGTGCTCCTTGCATCAGAAGCCGGCCAGCGCGGCCATGCTGACCACCGGCCTGCCTTTACCCTCCCAGCGCCTGAGCGCCGAGTTGCTGCCGCGCGCCGCCGCTCGCGCCGGCCTGCAGGGGCGCTTGCTGCGGCGCAAGCTGGAGCAGATTCCTGCCATCGCCATGCCGGCCATGCTGTTGCTCAAGGACGGCCGCAGCGCCGTCCTGCTCGGCTGGCAGGGCGAAGACAAGGCCCGCCTGCTGCTCAGCGAGAGCGACGGCGGCGAGGTCAGCGTCAGTCGCCAGATGCTGGCCGACGACTACAGCGGGCAAGTGTTCTTCGCCCAGCCCCAACACAAATTCGACGTCAACCACGGCTCGCTGATTCCTCGCGCCCGCTCCTGGTTCCGCGACACCTTGAAGCGTTCGCGCTGGCTGTACGCCGACGCCATCGCCGCCAGCCTGCTGATCAACGTCATTGCCATGGCCGCGCCGCTGTTCGTGATGAACGTCTACGACCGCGTGGTCCCCAACCAGGCCGCCGCCACCCTGTGGGTGCTGGCCATCGGCATCACTGGCGCCTATCTATTCGACCTGATTCTCAAGAGCCTGCGCAGCCTGTGCCTGGACCTGGCCGGCAAGAAGACCGACCTGATCATCTCGGCCACGCTGTTCGAGCGCATCGTCGGCATGGCCATGAAGTACCGGCCGGCGCGGGTCGGCAGCTTTGCCCAGAACATCCACGAGTTTCAGAGCCTGCGCGACTTCCTCGCCTCGCTGACCCTCACCAGCCTGATCGACCTGCCGTTCACCCTGCTGATCTTCCTGGTGATCGCCATCCTCGGCGGGCACCTGGTGTGGATTCCGGTGCTGGCCTTCCCGATTGCCCTGGGCATCGGCTATGCCCTGCAGAAACCGCTGATTGCCACCATGGAAAAAACCATGGCCCTGGGCGCCGAGCGCCAGTCGAGCCTGATCGAGACCCTGGCCGGGCTGGACGCGGTGAAGGTCAACAACGCCGAAAGCGAACGCCAGTACCAGTGGGAACAGACCATCGGCACCCTGGGCCGCCTCGAGCTGCGGGTGAAGATGCTCTCCAGCCTGGCGATGAATATCACCCTGCTGATCCAGCAACTGGCCGGGGTGATCATGATCGTCTTCGGCGTGTACCAGATCATCGACGGCAACCTGAGCATGGGCGGGCTGATCGCCTGCTACATGCTCAGCGGCCGCGCCCTCAGCCCGCTGGCCTCGTTGTCCGGCCTGCTGACCCGCTACCAGCAGGCGCGGGTAACCATGACCTCGGTCGACCAGATGATGGAGCTGCCCCAGGAGCGCAACTTCGACGAGCGCCCCCTGAGCCGCAACGTGTTGCAGGGCGCCATCGAATGCCGGCAGCTGAATTTCACCTACCCGGGGCAGCAGAATCCGGCGTTGAAGAACATCAACCTGGTGGTCAAGCCGGGCGAGAAGATCGGCATCATCGGCCGCAGCGGCTCGGGCAAGAGCTCCCTGGCCAAGCTGCTGGTGGGCCTGTATGCCCCGGACTCCGGCGCCTTGCTGGTAGACGGCGTGGACATCCGGCAGATCGACGTCAGCGAATTGCGCCACAACATCGGTTATGTGGCCCAGGACATCCAGCTGCTGGCCGGCACCCTGCGTGACAACCTGACCTCCGGCGCCCGTTACGTCGAAGACGAACTGGTGCTGCAGGCCGCCGAACTGGCCGGCGTCCACGAGTTCGCCCGCTTGCACCCGCAGGGTTACGAACTGCAGGTCGGCGAGCGCGGGCAGAACCTCTCCGGCGGCCAGCGGCAGAACGTCGCCCTGGCCCGGGCCCTGCTGCTCAACCCGCCGATCCTGCTGCTCGACGAACCGACCAGCGCCATGGACAACACGGGTGAAGAACGCTTGAAACAACGCCTGCAAGCCGTGGTGGAAGCCAAGACCGTGGTGCTGGTCACCCACCGTGCCTCGCTGCTGTCGCTGGTGGATCGCCTGCTGGTGATCGACCGCGGGCAGATCCTCGCCGACGGGCCGAAAGCAGTCGTGATGGAAGCGTTGAAGAAGGGGCAGATCAGTGTTGCTTAAATCCGGTTTCAAAGACTCGATCCTGCGCTACTTCAAAGGCACCGAATCGCTGCACGACCAACCCCTGCCCGAGGTCAACAAGGCGCTGATCGAGGATGCGCCGCGGGTTATCCGCCTGACCATCTGGGGCATCATCGGCTTCTTCCTGTTCCTGCTGCTGTGGGCCAACTTCGCGGTGATCGACGAAGTGACCAAGGGCGAGGGCAAGGCGATCCCGTCGTCCAAGGTGCAGAAAATCCAGAACCTGGAAGGCGGTATCGTCTCCGAACTGTTCGTCAAGGAAGGGCAGATCGTCGAAGCCGGCGCCCCGCTGATCCGCCTGGACGACACGCGCTTCAAGTCCAATGTCGGCGAGACCGAGGCCGATCGCCTGTCGATGCTGCTGCGGGTCGAGCGCCTGAGCGCGGAGATCGACAACCGCGAACTGAATTTCCCGGCCGATGCCATGGCCGCCGTGCCTGGCCAGGCGGCCAGCGAAAAGTCGCTGTATGAAAGCCGTCGCCAGCAGTTGCACGACGAAGTCGGCGGCCTGCAGGAACAACTGATCCAGAAGCAGCAGGAACTGCGCGAGTTCACCTCCAAGCAGGCGCAGTACCGCCAGCAACTGAGCCTGCAGCGCCAGGAAATCGCCATGTCCGAGCCGCTGGTGGCCCAGGGCGCGGTGTCGCCGGTGGAAGTGCTGCGGCTCAAGCGCGCTGAAGTCGAGACCCGTGGGCAACTGGACGCCACCACCCTGGCGATTCCCCGTGCCGAGTCGGCGATCAAGGAAGTCCAGCGCAAGGTCGACGAAACCCGCGGCAAATTCCGCAGCGAAGCCCTGACCCAGCTCAACGAGGCGCGCACCGAACTGAACAAGGCCAGCGCCACCGGCAAGGCCCTGGAGGACCGGGTCAGCCGGACCCTGGTCACCTCGCCGGTGCGCGGCATCGTCAAGCAACTGATGGTCAACACCATCGGCGGTGTGATCCAGCCGGGCAGCGACATGGTGGAGATCGTGCCGCTGGACGACACCCTGCTGGTGGAAGCGAAGATCCGTCCGCAGGACATCGCCTTCCTGCACCCGGGGCAGGAAGCAGTAGTCAAGTTCACCGCCTATGACTACACCATCTACGGCGGCCTGAAGGCCAAGCTGGAACAGATCGGCGCCGACACCATCACCGACGAAGACAAGAAGACCACCTACTACGTGATCAAGTTGCGCACCGACCGCAGCCACCTGGGCACCGATGAAAAGCCGTTGCTGATCATCCCCGGCATGGTCGCCTCGGTGGACATCATCACCGGCAAGAAGAGCGTGCTCAGCTACCTGCTCAAGCCGATCATCCGCGCCCGTGCCGAGGCGCTGCACGAGCGTTGATGCGGTAGCCGCTGCCGCCTGCGTCTGATCATTCTGCGGATGGGCAGGATATGAGCGGCGTCGATCTTCGATCCATTCGCGAGCAAGCTTCGCTCCTACAGAAGGCACCGCGCGGCTTCTGTAGGAGCGAAGCTTGCTCGCGATGGCGCCTGTGGATTCACCATTGAATTCCCCCGCCTGAATCGCCATATCGTTATTCGTTAACGGTATTTAAAATTAAGTTCTTATATCTATAAAGTCGACTCCCTGCGTACCTGCCGACCAATCGGCGCGCCGCACGAAATGAACCCACACGGGACCTCCGTGAGTTTCTGATCGACGCGCGCGCCACCGGGCGTGCTCTGCGTGGGAGTGATTTATGTCCGTACCCTCTCCAAGTGCCGCGCCCATCGCCGCACAAGCTTTTGATATCCGCCCGTTCCGCGGCGCCGTCGGTGCCGAGATCGTCGGCCTGGACCTGGCCCGGCCGGTCAACGACCAGGACTTCGCGCGCATTCACCGCGCGCACCTGGATCATCACGTCGTGGTGTTCCGCGACCAGCGCATCACCCCCGAACAACAGATCGCCTTCAGCCGCCGTTTCGGCGTGCTGCAGATCCATGTGCTCAAGCAGTTCCTGCTGGCCGGGCACCCGGAAATCCTCATCGTTTCCAACATCATCGAAAACGGCCAGTCCATCGGCCTGGGGGACGCTGGCAAGTTCTGGCATTCCGATCTCTCCTACAAGGAGCTGCCGAGCCTGGGCTCGATGCTGCACGCCCAGGAGCTGCCGTCCGAGGGCGGCGACACCTTGTTCGCCGACATGCACAAAGCCTGGGACAGCCTGCCCGAAGCGTTGCGCAAGGCGGTCGATGGCCGCTCTGCCGCGCACTCCTACACCGCGCGCTACAGCGAGACCAAGTTCGAGGGCAACTGGCGCCCGACCCTGACCCCGGAGCAACTGGCCCAGGTCCGGGAAGTGGTGCACCCGGTCGTGCGCACCCACCCGGAAAACGGCCGCAAGGCGCTGTTCGTCAGCGAAGGCTTCACCACCCGCATTGTCGGCCTGCCGGAAGACGAGAGCCGCCAGCTGCTCGCCGAGCTCTACGCCCACAGCGTGCTGCCGGAAAACATCTACCGCCACCCATGGCAGCCCCATGACCTGGTGTTCTGGGACAACCGCTCGCTGATCCACCTGGCCGCCGGTTGCCCCAGCCACCTGCGCCGCAAGCTTTATCGCACCACCATCCAGGGCGACGCCCCTTACTGATCGGCCACCCACGGCAGGAGAAACACCATGTCCCAACCTACTCAACGCCTCCCGCGCCTGGGCAAACTGGCGGCCGCCATCGGTCTGGGCTTCAGCCTGCTGGCCGCTGGCCTGGTCGCGCCGACGGTGGCCCATGCCGAAGGCGAGATCCGCATCGCCGAACAGTTCGGCATCGTCTATCTGCTGCTCAACGTGGTGCGCGACCAGAACCTGATCGAAAAACACGGCAAGGAAGAAGGCATCGACATCAAGGTCGACTGGACCCAGCTGTCCGGCGGCGCGGCGGTCAACGACGCCCTGCTTTCCGGCTCCATCGACATCGCCGGGGCCGGCGTCGGCCCGCTGCTGACCATCTGGGACCGCACCCACGGCAAGCAGAACGTCAAGGCGGTGGCGTCGCTGGGCAACTTCCCTTACTACCTGGTGAGCAACAATCCCAAGGTCAAGACCATCGCCGACTTCACCGAGAAGGACCGCATCGCGGTGCCGGCGGTGGGGGTCTCCGTGCAGTCGCGATTCCTGCAGTACGCGGCGGCCAAGCAATGGGGCGACAAGGAATTCAATCGCCTGGACAAGTACACCATCGCCGTTCCACACCCGGACGCCACGGCGGCGCTGATCGCCGGCGGCACCGAGCTGACCGGGCACTTCTCCAACCCGCCGTTCCAGGACCAGGCGCTGGCCAACCCGAATGTGCATGTGGTGCTCAATACCTACGACCTGCTGGGTCCGAACTCGCCGACCGTGCTGTTCGCCACCGAGAAATTCCGCAGCGAGAACCCGAAAACCTACAAGGCTTTCGTCGAGGCGCTGGCCGAGGCCGCCAACTTCGCCCAGAAGGACAAGGGCGCGGCGGCGGATACCTACATCCGCGTGACCAAGGCCAAGATCGACCGCGAAGCCTTGCTGAAAATCATCGACAACCCGCAGTTCGAATTCACCGTCACCCCGAAAAACACCTACCCGCTGGCTGAATTCCTCTACCGCGTGGGCGCGATCAAGAACAAGCCGCAATCGTGGAAGGACTACTTCTTCCAGGACACCACGCCGCTGCAAGGGAGCTGATCGCCATGAACGCCCCCTTGCAAGGCCACACGGCCAGCAACCCGACCACGGCGGCCCAGGCGCTGCTGGCGGTCGACCAGGTCAACCTGGAATACCGCACCCCGCAGCGCGTGGTGCGGGCCACCCACCAGGTCAGTTTCGAAATCGATCCCGCCGACCGTTTCGTCCTGCTCGGGCCCTCGGGCTGCGGCAAGTCGACCCTGCTCAAGGCGGTCGCCGGCTTCATCCAGCCCTGCGAGGGCGAGATTCGCCTGCAAGGACAGCGGGTCAGCCAGCCGGGGCCGGACCGGATCGTGGTGTTCCAGGAGTTCGACCAGCTGCCGCCGTGGAAAACCGTGAAACAGAACGTGATGTTCCCGCTGCTGGCGTCGAACACCCTCAACCGTCGCGAGGCCGAGGAGCGCGCGCTGCACTACCTGGACAAGGTCGGCCTGGCGGCGTTTGCCGACGCCTACCCGCACACCCTGTCCGGCGGCATGAAGGCGCGGGTGGCGATAGCACGCGCCCTGGCGATGCAGCCGAAGATCCTGCTGATGGACGAACCCTTCGCCGCCCTCGATGCCCTGACCCGGCGCAAGATGCAGGAGGAGTTGCTGCTGCTCTGGGAAGAGGTGCGCTTCACCCTGCTGTTCGTCACCCACTCCATTGAGGAAGCGCTGGTGGTGGGCAACCGCATCCTGCTGCTGTCGCCCCATCCGGGGCGGGTGCGAGCGGAAATCCACAGCCATCAGTACGACCTGCAAAGCCTCGGCGGCGTGGCGTTCCAGCAGACGGCGCGGCGTATCCACCGGCTGCTGTTCGACGAAGGCCAGTCGCCGGAAACCGAGCGCGAGCTGGATTTCACCGATATCCGTATCGCTTATTGAGCCTTTAAGAGGAACGCCCGATGAGCCATTCATCACCTGTTCGCCAGGAATACGAAGTTGCCCTCGAACCCTTGCTGGCGGTGCCGCTGGAGCGTGAGTTGCCGCTGGGCCAGCGCCTGTGGCAACAAGGCTGGCTGCGCAAGAGCCTGATCCTGATCGTGCTGGCGCTGCTCTGGGAGGCCGTGGCCCGCTACCAGAACAACGACCTGCTGCTACCGAGCTTTTTGCAGACCGCCAGCGCGCTGTACGACGGCCTGCTCAGCGGCGAGCTGCTGGGCAAGGTCGGCATCTCCCTGGTCGTGCTGCTCAAGGGGTACCTGATCGGCATCGCCCTGGCCTTTGCCCTGACCACCCTGGCGGTGTCGACCCAGGTGGGCCGCGACCTGCTGAGCACCCTGACCTCGATGTTCAACCCGTTGCCGGCCATCGCCCTGTTGCCGCTGGCCCTGCTGTGGTTCGGCCTGGGGGAGAACAGCCTGATCTTCGTGCTGGTGCATTCGGTGCTCTGGGCCCTGGCCTTGAATACCTACGCCGGCTTTCTCGGGGTTTCCGAAACCCTGCGTATGGCCGGGCGCAACTACGGGCTCAAGGGCATGCGCTTCGTGCTGTTCATCCTGATCCCGGCGGCGCTGCCGTCGATCCTCGCCGGCCTGAAAATCGGCTGGGCCTTCGCCTGGCGCACCCTGATCGCCGCCGAACTGGTGTTCGGCGCCACCAGCGGCAAGGGCGGCCTGGGCTGGTACATCTTCCAGAACCGCAACGAGCTGTACACCGACAAAGTCTTTGCCGGCCTGGCGGTGGTGATCCTGATCGGCCTGCTGGTGGAGAACCTGGTGTTCGACACCTTGGAGCGGGTCACCGTGAAACGCTGGGGCATGCAACGCTGAGCCCGTAGCGCCTGTAGCCGCTGCCGAGCCCGCGAGGCTGCGCTCGACGGCGCAGCCGGCGCAAAACCTGACAGC
>NZ_JBWKOM010000004.1:45712-532112 GCF_059416085.1 Pseudomonas sp. GW821-FHT09E12
ACATTTTGTCTGGCACACCGCATGCGCAGGTCTGGCGAGGACTTCGTCCTCGATCGCAGCCTGCGGCAGCGGCTACAGAGAGCGGTGTCCACGGTTGAACTGCCCTCCACGATCCTGTAGCCGCTGCCGAGCCCGCGAGGCTGCGCTCGACGGCGCAGCCGGCGCAAAACCTGACAGCACATTTTGTCTGGCACACCGCATGCGCAGGTCTGGCGAGGACTTCGTCCTCGATCGCAGCCTGCGGCAGCGGCTACACAGCGTGGTGTCCATGGTTGAACTGCCCTCCACGATCCTGTAGCCGCTGCCGAGCCTGCGAGGCTGCGATCGACGGCGCAGCCGGCGCAAAACCTGACAGCACATTTTGTCTGGCATACCGCATGCGCAGGTCTGGCGAGGACTTTGTCCTCGATCGCAGCCTGCGGCAGCGGCTACAGAAGAGTGGTGTCCATGATTGAAATGACCCTGCTAGCATTGCGCCTGACTCATTCCCGATCAGCCACGAGTGCTCAGCATGCAACTCCCGGACATGAACCTTCTGGTCGCCCTCGACGCCCTGCTCGACGAGGGCAGCGTGGTCGGCGCGGCGCGGCGCATGAACCTCAGCCCGGCGGCCATGAGCCGGACCCTCACGCGGATTCGCGAGGCGCTGGGCGATCCGATCCTGGTGCGCGCCGGCCGCGGCCTGGTGCCCACGCCCAAGGCCCAGGAGCTGCGCGGCCAGGTACGTGACCTGGTGGAGCAGGCGGCGCTGGTGTTCCGTTCCGGCGACCAGGTCGACCTCGGCACTCTGCGCCGGCGCTTCAACGTGCGCGCCAACGACTTTTTCGTCGGCGTCTATGGCGGCCGCCTGATCGACACCCTGGAGCGCCAGGCGCCCCATTGCGAACTGCGTTTCGTCCCGGAGGGCGATGGCGACGACGAGGCCCTGCGCGAAGGGCGGATCGACCTGCGCATCAGCAACACCCGGCCGCTGACCCCGGAAGTGAAGGTGCAGAACCTGTTCTCCACCACCTTTGTCGGCTTGGTGCGCGAGCATCATCCGTTGCTCGACGAGGAGATCACCGCCGAGCGTTTTGCCGCCTTCCCGCACATCAGCATGTCCCGGCGTGGCATCGCCCGCGGGCCGATCGATGTGGCGCTCGGCGACCTGGGCCTGCAGCGCCGGGTGCCGCTGATTGCCCCGAGCTTCCATGCCGCGATGTTCATGCTGCCGGACTCGGACCTGATCCTGCCGGTGCCCAAGGAAACCCTGCTCAGCGTGTCGCGCCTGGGCCTGCACCTGCGTTCCTTCGCCTTGCCGATTCCGCTGCCGACCCTGGTGCTGACCCAGGCCTGGCACCCGCGCTACGACAAGGACCCGGCGCACAAATGGTTCCGCGAAACCCTGCGCGCCTCCTGCAACGAAACCTGGCACTCCGCCCAGCCCTGAAAAACCATGTCTCTGTAGGAGCGAGGCTTGCCCGCGATCCGCGAAGCGGCCATTTATCGCGGTGCCAGGTCTGGCCCTATCGCGAGCAAGCTTCGCTCCTACAGGTTTCGGGGGGGCGCAATCATTGCGTGCGGTGCACTTATAAGCTGTCGATAAGTCAGTTTTCGTCAGCTGTCGGGCTTTTTACACTGCTTCGGTATTTCTATCGGAGTCGTTCCCTTCATGAGTTCCCTCGCCGTGGCTGTGCCGGCACCCGTTGAAGTGGCCAGCAAACCGGCAGCTGCCAGCCCCGCGGTCTTCGGCCCGCGAATCATCATCGGCCTGCTCGGCGTATTGCTGGCGGTGCTGGTGTCGGGCCTCAACGAAATGGTGACCAAGATCGCCCTGGCCGACATCCGTGGCGCCCTGGCCATCGGCTATGACGAAGGCACCTGGCTGGTGGCCAGTTACACCGCCACCTCGGTGGCGGCCATGGCCTTCGCCCCCTGGTGCTCGGTGACCTTCTCGCTGCGCCGTTTCACCCTTTGCGCCATCGCCCTGTTCACCCTGCTGGGCGTGCTCTGTCCATTCGCCCCGAACTACCACAGCCTATTGCTGCTGCGCACCGTGCAGGGCCTGGCCGGCGGCGCGTTGCCGCCGATGCTGATGACCGTGGCGCTGCGGTTCCTGCCGGCCAACGTCAAGCTCTACGGCCTGGCCGGCTACGCCCTGACCGCTACCTTCGGCCCGAGCCTGGGCACGCCGCTGGCCGCCCTGTGGACCGAATACGTCGGCTGGCAATGGGCGTTCTGGCAGGTGGTGGCGCCGTGCTTGCTGGCGATGCTCGCGGTGGCCTACGGCCTGCCCCAGGACCCGCTGCGCCTGGAGCGCCTCAAGGCCTTCAACTGGCGCGGCCTGCTGCTGGGGTTCCCGGCGATCTGCATGCTGGTGATCGGCATCCTCCAGGGCAATCGCCTGGACTGGTTCGGCTCGCCGCTGATCTGCCTGCTGCTGGGCGGGGGGGCGTTGTTGCTGGTGCTGTTTCTGATCAACGAATGGTCGCAGCCGATTCCGTTCTTCAAGTTGCAGATGCTCGGCATCCGCAACCTGTCGTTCGCTTTGCTGACCCTGGCCGGAGTACTGGTGGTGCTGACCGCGGTGATCATCATTCCGTCCAGTTTCCTGGCCCAGGTCCAGGGCTACCGGCCGTTGCAGACCGCCCCGGTGATGCTGGTGATGGCCCTGCCGCAGCTACTCGCATTGCCCCTGGTGGCGGCCCTGTGCAACCTGCGCTGGGTCGATTGCCGCTGGGTGCTGGGCATCGGCCTGACGATGCTGGTGCTGTCGTGCCTGGGCGACGCGCAGCTGACCTCGGCGTGGATTCGCGACGATTTCTACGTGCTGCAACTGTTGCAGATCTTCGGCCAGCCGATGGCGGTGCTGCCGTTGCTGATGCTTTCCACCGGCAGTATCCAGCCGATCGAGGGGCCGTTCGCGTCCTCCTGGTTCAACACCGTGAAAGGCCTGGCGGCGGTGATCGCCACCGGCGTGCTGGATGCCCTGACCACTCACCGCCTGCACTTTCACTCGACCATGCTGGTGGACAGCCTCGGCAACTCGCCGCTGAGCGCCGTCGACGCCAGCAACCTCGCCCAGCGCCTGCACCGACAGGCCGTGGTGCTGACCTCCGCCGACCTTTACTACGTCATGGCTGGCGTGGCGGCGGCCTTGATCCTGCTGATTTTCTGGCTGCCGACGCGGATCTATCCGCCACGCGCGCCGACTTGAACGTTCACTGAGACAGAAGGTTTTTATGACGATCCACATCAAACACAAAATCGCCGTCAGCGTGGCGGCGGTCGCGGTCCTGGGTGTGCTGGTGTACCTGGTCACCGGCAAGGCCACCGAGCAGACCACCAACGATGCCTTTGTCAACGCCGACTACACCCTGGTGGCCCCGCGCGTGGCGGGTTTCATCAAGGAAGTGCTGGTGGAAGACAACCAGCGGGTCAAGGCCGGCCAGTTGCTGGCGCTGATCGACGATCGCGACCTGCGCGCCGCGGCCCAGGCGGCGGACGCCGAAACCCTGGTGGCCAAGGCGCAGTTGCAGAACGCCCGCGCCACCCTCGACCGGCAAAGCTCGGTGATCGCCCAGGCCCAGGCCTCGGTGGTGGCCGCGCGGGCGGAAATGGCCTTCGCCGAACATGAACTGAACCGCTACAACCACCTGGCCGGGGTCGGCGCCGGCACGGTGCAGAATGCCCAGCAGGCCAGGACCCGCATCGACCAGGCCAGCGCGCGGCTGGCCACGGCCACCGCGGCGCTGGCGGCGGAACGCAAGCAGGTGGAGATCCTCACCGCCCAGCGCGACGCCGCCGAGGGCGGGCTGAAGCGCGCCCAGGCGTCCCTGGAAATGGCCAGCTACGAGCTGTCCTACACGCGTATCGTCGCGCCGGTGGACGGCATGGTCGGCGAACGCGCGGTGCGGGTCGGCGCCTACGTCACGCCGGGCAGCAAGATCCTCGCCGTGGTGCCGCTGGAGCAGGCCTATGTGGTGGCCAACTTCCAGGAAACCCAGCTGGCCCACATGCACCCCGGGCAACCGGTGCAGGTGCGGGTCGACAGCCTGGACGGCGAAACCCTGCACGGCCGGGTCGAGAGCCTGGCGCCGGCCACCGGGGTGACCTTCGCCGCGGTCAAGCCGGACAACGCCACCGGCAACTTCACCAAGGTGGTGCAGCGCATTCCGGTGAAGATCCTGCTGGAGCCCGGCCAGCCGATGGCCGAGCGTCTGCGGGTCGGGATGTCGGTGGAAGCGAGCGTCGATACCCTGGGTAAGGCCAGCTCCGCGCGTGAGGTGGTGAAGCGATGAGTCGTCTGCTCCAGCCGGTATTCGCCCTGAGCCTGTTGTCCTTGGCCGCCTGCAGTGTCGGCCCGGATTTCCAGCGTCCCGAAGGGCCGCGGGTCGAGGCCTGGGCCACCCCGCAAAAGGTTGCGCCGAGCCAGGTGGTGAGCAGCCCCCTGGACGAGCGCTGGTGGGAGGTCTTCAACGATCCGCAGCTGTCGGCCCTGAGCCGGCGCGTGCTGACCGACAACCTCGACCTGCAACTGGCCACCAGCCGCCTGCAACAGAGCCGCGCGGCGCGCCAGGTGATCACCGCCGAGCGTTATCCGACCAGCAGCGCCAGCGGCGGCTATGCGCGTAAACGCAACAGCGGCGAAGGCCTGAACGATCCGTCGGGTCACGAGGGCAAGTCTGCCTTCAACCTGTGGGACGCCGGCTTCTCGGCGTCCTGGGAGCTGGATTTCTGGGGCCGCGTGCGGCGCGAAACCGAGGCCGCCGACGCGACCCTGGAAGTCGCGGAAAATGATCGGCGCGGGGTGCTGCTGGTGGTGCTGGCCGAGACCGCCCAGGACTACATCCAGCTGCGCGGTGTGCAGAGCACCCGCGCGGTGACCGAGCAGAACCTCGACGTCGCCCGCCACAGCCTCAAGCTCTCGCAGCTGCGCCTGGCCGACGGCGTGGCCACCGACCTGGACGTGGCCGAAGCCGCCGCGCAGGTGGCGACCATCGAGTCGCAACTGCCGGCCTTGCAGCAGCGCCAGGCGCAACTGATCAACGCCCTGAGCCTGCTGATGGGCGAGCCGCCCCAGGCCCTGCATGCGCAGCTGGCGGCGGATGCGCCGGTGCCGCAAACCCCGCGCCAGGTCGCCATCGGCCTGCCGTCGCAACTGGCCGAACGCCGTCCGGACATCCGCCAGGCCGAAGCCCGCCTGCATGCCGCCACCGCCAGCATCGGCGTGGCCCAGGGCGACTTTTATCCGCGCATCACCCTGTCGGGCAACTTCGGCTCCCAGGCCATGCAGCTGTCGGACTTCGGCTCCTGGGGCTCGCGCCAGTTCGGCATCGGCCCGCAGTTCAGCCTGCCGCTGTTCGACGGCGGCCGCCTGCGCGGCATGCTGCATCTGCGCGAAGCCCAGCAGCAGGAAGCGGCCGTCGCCTACCAGCAGACCGTGCTGCGCGCCTGGCATGAAATCGACGACCAGCTGACCCGCTACAACAGCAGCCAGCTGCGCCGCGACAGCCTCGCCGAAGCCGTGCGGCAGAACCAGATCGCCCTGCGCACCGCGCAACAGCAATACGTCGAAGGCGTGGTGGACTTCGTCAACGTCCTCACCGTCCAGGGCGCCTTGCTCGCCACCCAGGAACAACTGGTGGAAAGCTCGACCGGCGTTTCACTGGCCATGGTCGGCCTGTACAAGGCCCTGGGCGGCGGCTGGGAGTCGGTGTATCCGTTGGCTAGCGCGGGTTCTGCAAAAACACCACATACCCCCTGAACCACGGGCTGTCTCGCAGATAGCCCGGCTCCTGCCATTCGCCGCCCTGGATCAACCCCACCTTGAACGGCAGGCCCATGCGGTCGAGGCGGGGCAGGTAGGCGGCGTAGTTGGGGATGCTGTGGCGGCCCTGGTAGGTCTGCACCACCACTTCGTCGACGACGCCCTTGAGCCCGGCGATGGCCTCGGGGTTGGCGTTGCTGCTCCAGTCCATCAGGCCGGTGATGCTCAGGCGGTACTGCGCAGGCAGGCGCTGGCGCAGGTCGCGCAGGAAGCTGGCGTACTCGTCGAGGTAGCGGGTGCGGGCGTCGAAATCGATCTGGATGCCGACCACCGGGTTGCCGGCCTGCTGCCAGCGCTGCACCTGGCCCAGCAACTGGCGGTAGACCGGTTCCGGCCAGTGCAGGGTATGGGCGCGATAGACCACCCAGACCTCGCCCTGGCGCAGGCGCGGAATGGCCATGCCCTGGGCGATGAAGTGCACGTTGCCGCTCGGGTCGCGACGCGAACGGCTGATCTGCCCTTGCAGGATGTACAGGGTCTTGGCCTGGTTCAGCACCGGCTGCGGAGCGACGCCGCTCCACAGCCAGAAGGCATCGTGATCGCGGGCGTCGACCGCCGCCTGGGCACCGCCGGCCAGCAACAGCCAGACCGGCAGCAGGCATCGCCAGAAGCGGCTCATGCTTACCAGTAGTACTGCTGCGACTTGCCCCACTGGGTGTCGGCGAAGGTGCCTTTGAGCTGGCGGAACCAGGCCTTGCGTACCGCGGGCTCCACGTCTTTGCCGCCACAGCGGTTGTTGCCCGAGGACGCAAAGCAATTGATCGCGCGGTACAGGGCGTAGGCGCGGTCGTCGCGTGGCGCCTTGCTGTTGGCGATCACCTGTTTGTAGCCCTCGAGGCGGGAGAACGGTTCGCCCTTGAAAGCCGACGGCGTGCCGCCCAGGGACTGCTTGTCGGGTTGGCTGTCCAGCGGCATGCCGTCCAGGCCGTTGCGCAGGATGAACTCACCGAGGCAGTTCAGGCCTTGCGGGCTTTTCCCATCCTTCTCCAATGCCGTCGCGGTTTCTGCGATGCTCGGGCAGACGTAGCCGGACTCGGCCTCTTTGCCGTTCCACTGGAACAGCTTGAGCGACTGGCCGTTGCTGTAGACGTAACCCAGGCTGTAGCCAAGCTTGTCTTCAGGGGCGCTGGCGGGAAGCTGCGCAAGGTCGCTGGCAAAGGCCGCGTACTGGCCGCGCAGCAGGTCCTTGTAGAGCAGCACGAACTGCGCGGTATTCCGTTCCACCGGGTCGGCGGCCTGGCTGATCTGCTGGCGCAGCAGCGTGGCATCGGCCACGTTGCGCAGCAGGGTGAAGCGCACCTGCGGGCTTTGGATCGGCGAGTCGGCGGCGAACACCTTGGCCAGTTGCTGGTTGCGCTCGTAGTTCATGGCCAGGGCCAGCTCCAGCTGTTCCCGTTGCAGCGGTTGCTTGGCCAGGGGCAGCAGTTGCAGCCACAGGGCTTGTGCGCCAGAGGCGTCGTTCTTCGCTTCCAGGGCCAGGCCGCGCAGGGTCTGCTGGCTGAAGGCGAGGTAGTCGAGGTTGGCCGCAGGCTCGGCGGGCAGAAGTTTCAGCGCGGCGTCGGGGTCGTTGTCGACGTACAGGGCGAAGGCCGCTTGCAGGTAGTCATACAGCGCCGGTTGCCCGGCGAAGACCGCCTTCTGTTGCTGCAAGGCGGCGCGGGTCAGCCGGCCTTCGGCTTGCTCGCGCATCCACATCAGGTCGTTGACCGCCAGCAGCAGGGGCGTGCTGACCGGGTTGCGGTTGACCATCAGCAGCTTGGTGTCGACTTCTTCCACCAGATCGTCCAGCGACAGGTTGCGTTGCTCGTCCTTGGCCTGGGTCATTTGCCAAGCGTAGTCGGCGGCGAGTTTGTCGGGGTTGCCGTCCAGCCAGTGCACCCGGCGCAGCAGGCCCTTGGCCGACGCGACGTAGGCACCCTGTGGATAAGTTTGCAGGTAGGCGTCGAAGCCGGCTTCGGCCTGTTGCAGGGTGGACTTATCCACATGCTCGAGCGCCGGCATGCCGTATTCGTCGAAGGCGTTTTGCTGGGCGCTGTTGAGGGCCGTGCGGGCGTTCATGTACAGCGCGGTCTCTTTCAGCCAGGCATTCGGGCTGTCCTTGAGCGTGGCGAACGCCGCGTCGGCCTCGCTGAAGCGGCCGCTGTAGAAGTTGCCGGCGGCCTGTAGATAAGTGGCGAAACCCTTGCCCAGCGGTGTCTGCAGATCGGTCGGCAGCAGGCTGGCCAGTTGCGGGCTGTCCCAGTTGCAGGCGGCGAGCAGCTTGACCCGGCTCTGCGCCAGTGCCTGGCGTTCGCTGGCCGGCAGGTCGGCGGCGATCAGTTGGTCGACAAACACCTGGGCGCTGGCGTCCGAGTTGCTGCGGCAGCGGCTGCCTTCGCCGGACAGAAACGCATCGCCGGCCGCCTGAGGAGCTTCGCGCACCACCTGCAAGGCTTCCAGGCGGCCGTTGAGGTCAGTGTCGGCGCTGGCTGCCGGTGCATCCGCCGCTTCGGGGTCGGGCGCCGGGTTCAGGCGAGACACCGAAAACGGCACCGGCCCATACCCTTCGGCCAGGTCGTCGGCGTCCAGCGCTTTCGGCGCCAGGGGCAAGGCACCAGTGTCGGCCAGTAACAGGCGCAGGTTCACCCGGCTGTCGTTGCCCGGGTTGAGAAACGGCAGGCTGCTACAGCTTTCGAGGTTTTTTTTGAGCAGGGTCCAGTGCGGGTAACAGGAATCGTCGGAGCTGGCCTGGGCCTGATTGCAGAGGAGGGCGCCGAGCGCCAGTGTCAAAGACGACAAAAGACCGATACGCATGAATTGTCCTTAATCCGAAACTATGGGAGCCGAAGGTCCAAGTGTGGTGCAAATCATACAGAAGGCATTCGCTGGCATCTAAAATACCCACACGACCCGATACACGCCGCGCCGGACAAGGCATCTATGCTGTCAGGCGGGTGCTCGATGCCGTTGTCGGGATCGATAAAGATAGTGGCCACTTGCTTGACGCTTGCGCTTGCTGTCTTAGACTCCGCCCATCCGTCAGGGAGTTACGGTTATGCGGCGATTTCATGGATTGGGATTGGGATTCGGATTGACCTGTCTGGCGTGCCTTGCACAGGCGCAGACACCTGCGCCAGACGACCCGCTGCTCAGTGACAGCGCTGCCGGCGCCGCCGTGGCCAGCGGCAGCGAAGCGCGCGGCGTGCTGCGGGCCAAGGATCAGGCGGTACTGGCCGGCGAACTGTCCGGGCGCATCGTCGAGTTGCCCTACAGCGAAGGCGAGTCCTTCAAGAAAGGCGAGGTGCTGGCGCGCTTCGATTGCTCGGCCTACCAGGCCCAGCTCAATGCCGCCCAGGCCGCCAGCCGTGGCGCCAACGAAGAGCTGGCGCACAACCGCCAGCTGGCTTCGCTCAACTCGGTCGGCCGCTTCGAAGTGGCGCGAGCCGCGGCCAAGGTCTCCGAGACCCAGGCGCAATCCCAGGTCTACCAGGTGCAGGTCAAGCGTTGCAGCGTGATCGCGCCGTTCGACGGGCAGGTGGTGGCGCGCAAGGTACAGCGCTACGAAAGCGTGACGGCCGGCTCGCCCTTGCTGGAAATCGTCGACAACCGTTCCCTGGAAATCCACCTGCTGGTGCCGTCGAGCTGGATGGGCAAGCTCAAGGCCGGGCAGACCTTCAGCTTCGTCCCCGATGAAACCGGCAAGCCGCTGGCCGCCACGGTCAAGCGCCTCGGCGCGCGGATCGACGAAGGCAGCCAGACGCTGCTGCTGGTGGCGGCCGTACCCAACGCCGAGGGCCTGTTGGCGGGCATGAGCGGCACGGCGCGGTTCGCGGAGCTCAAATGAACGCGCCGGTAGCGGGCGCCGCCGAGCAGGTTTTCGCCCGGTTCCTCGACCTGGAGCGCCAGACCCGCGCCGCGCGCACGGTCGAGCAATTGGCCTACAGCCTGGTCAACGACAGCCAGGCACTGTTCGGCTATCGCCACGCGGCGCTGGTGATCGCCGGCAAGGTCCGCGCGGTGACTGGTGTCAGCGCGCTCGATCCGAATGCGCCCTTCGTGGCTTTCGTCGAACAGGCGGTGGCCCAACTGTTCAAGCTCGAACTCGCGCAGCAGGCGCGGGTGGTCGCGGCCGAGCAACTGAGCGCCCCGGTACGGGCCGACTGGCAGAGCCTGTCGGCGGCGCAAGTGTTCTGGTTACCGCTGATCGATCGTCAGGGCGCACTCTTTGGTGGCCTGTGGCTGGCCCGCGACAACCCGTGGAACCCTTCCGAACAAGTATTGCTGGCGCAACTGGGCGACACCTACAGCCACGCCTGGCTGGCGCTGCAACCGCGCAAGCCGTGGCGCCTGCGCTGGAACCGCAAACGCCGGCTGGCGCTGTTGGCGGTGGTGTTGCTGGGCTTGCTGATTCCGGTGCGGCAGTCGGTGCTGGCGCCGGCCGAAGTGGTGCCGCTGGGCGGGCGTGTGGTGGCGGCGCCGCTGGACGGGGTGATCGCCGAGTTTCTGGTCAAGCCTAACCAGACGGTGAAGACCGGCGACCTGCTGCTGCGTTTCGAAAACACCACCCTCAATGCCCAGGCCGATGTCGCCGCCCGCGCCTTGGGCGTGGCCGAGGCGGAACTGAAGGCCAATTCCCAGCGGGCCTTCGCCGATGCCGAATCCAGCTCGAAGATCGACCTGCTGGCGGCCCGGGTCGAACAGAAACGCGCCGAACGCGATTACGCCCGCGAATTGCTCAAGCGCAGCGAAGTACGGGCCGAACGCGATGGCATCGCGGTGTTCGCCGACGCCGAGCGCTGGACCGGCAAACCGGTGCAGACCGGCGAGCGCCTGATGGAAATCGCCGACCCCAACCAGGCCGAGTTGCGCATCGAACTGGCCGTGGGCGATGCCATTGCCCTGGAGCCCGGCGCGCAGGTGGCGCTGTTTCTCGACAGCGACCCGTTGCAGCGCCATCTGGCCAGCCTCGAACGGGCGGCCTACGAGGCGCAGCCGACGCCGGGCGGGCAATTGGCCTACCGCCTCGATGCACGTTTTCGCGACCCGCCGCCGCGGATCGGCCTGCGCGGCACGGCCAAGCTCTTCGGTGAGCGCGCGCCGCTGGCGCTGTACCTGCTGCGCCGCCCGCTGGCCGGTCTGCGGCAGAGCGTGGGCCTGTAATGAACCTGCCGGGCCTGCGCGCGGACTTGCAGCTGTCGCCGGCGGCGCCGGCGCTGGACGGTTCACCGCGCTGGACCCTGGCCGACCCGGTGCGCGGCCGCTATTTCAAGCTCGGCGCAGCGGCGATGCGCTTGCTCAGGCACTGGTCCCTGGGGGACGCCGGGCAGGTGTTGCGCGCCGCCAACCGCGAGCCGGGGCTGCCCCTGGGCGGCGCGGAACTGGAAGAGTTGCTGGGCTTCTTGCGCAGCCATGACCTGATCACCGCCCTCGATCCGCAGCAGCGCGCCAGCTATGAGCTCAAGGCCGCCGCGCAGCACCAGAGCCTGTGGCAGGTGCTGCTGCACCAATACCTGTTCTTTCGTATTCCGCTGTGGCGCCCGGACGCCTTTCTCAATCGCGCCTGGCCGTGGCTGGCGCGGTTCGGCCCGGGGCTGCTGCGCTACGGCTTGCCGCTGACCCTGGGGCTGGGAGTGTTTTTGGTGTCGCGGGACTGGCAGCGCTTCCTGGCGACCTTTCCCCACCTGTTCAGCCTCGGTGGCGCCCTGGCGTTCGGCGTGGCGCTGTTCTTCGCCAAGCTGTGCCATGAGTTCGGCCACGCCTTCATGGCCAAGCGCGCCGGTTGCCGGGTGCAGAGCATGGGGGTGGCGTTCATGGTGCTGCTGCCGATGTTCTACACCGACGTCAGCGATGCCTGGCGGGTCAATGACCGTCGCGCGCGCTTGCTGATCGGTGCCGGCGGCGTGCTGGCCGAGCTGCTGCTGGCCAGCATCGCCCTGCTGGCCTGGTCGCTGCTGCCGGACGGTCCGGCGCGCACCGCGGCCTTCATGCTCGCCAGCGCCACCTGGATCACCACCCTGGTGATCAACCTGAACCCCTTCATGCGCTTCGACGGCTATTTTCTGCTCAGCGATTTCTGGGAGGTGGACAACCTGCAAGGGCGGGCCTTCGCCCTCTGTCGCTGGCGTCTGCGCGAGGCCTTGTTCGGCTACCGGGAGCCGGCGCCGGAGCCCTGGTCGCCGGCCATGCAGCGGCGTCTGCTGTGGTGGGGTTATGGCTCGTGGCTGTGGCGCGCGGTGCTGTTTTTCGGGATTGCGCTGGCGGTGTACCACCTGTTTTTCAAGCTGCTGGGCATCTTCCTGATGCTGGTGGAACTGGTCTGGTTCATCTTTTTGCCCATCGTACGGGAATGGCGTGAATGGTGGACGCACCGCGAACAGGCCCACGCGCCACGGGTATTGCTCAGCGGCCTGGGGTTGTTGGCGGCGCTGTTGCTGGTGGCGGTGCCCTGGCGCGGCTCGGTGGAGGTGCCGGCGATGCTCGAAGCCGGACGCGCCAGCGCCTTGCATGCGCCGGTGGCGGCGCGGGTCCGGCAGGTCAATGTCAGCGACGGCCAGGCGGTGAGCAAGGACCAGGTTTTGGTTGAGCTCGAATCCCCGGACCTGGCCTCGCGCCAGGCCATCGCGCGGCGGGAAATCGAGATCCAGCAATTGCAGATGCGCCGCCGCGCCGGGCGCAGCGAGACCGCCGCCGATGCCGGGATCGTCGAGCAGCAGCTGGCCGAGGCCGTGGCCGAATACCGCGGCCTGTCGGCGCAACGCGAGCGCCTGCTGCTGCGCGCGCCCGAGGCTGGCCAGCTGCGCGACTTGCTGCCGCAACTGCAGGTGGGCCGCTGGGTTTCGCCCAAGGAGCCGCTGGCCCGGGTGGTCGAGCCGGGCGCGCGCTTGCGTGGGTTTCTCGCCGAGGCCGACCTGTGGCGGGTCGCGTCGGGCGCCACGGGGCGCTTTATCGCCGACGACCCGATGCACCCGGCGCTCGAGGTGCAATTAACCGAAGTCGATACCAACGGCGTGGCGTATATCGATCAGGAGGCGCTGACCTCCGATCACCATGGGCCGATTGCCGTGCGCCGCGATGAAAACCGCCGCGCCGAACCGGTCCAGGCGCAGTACGGCGCGCGGCTCAAGGTGCTCGATGCCAGCGTCACCCCGAGCCAGCCGCTGCGCGGCGTGGTGGTGTTGCAGGGGCGTGGCGAGTCGCTGCTCGGTACGGCCTGGCGGCGCCTGGCGGCGCTGGGCGTGAGGGAAAGCGGGTTCTGAAACAAGGAATTTTCAGGGAGAACGCATATGTTGCATAAGGATTCGGCCATGTCCGATGGCTTGGTGGTACGTCCGTCGCGGCCCACCGACGGACCGTTCCTGCAAAGCCTTTACCGTTCGGCGCGCAGCGATCTGCAATGGATCGATGGCGAACAGGAGCAGATCGAGCAGGTGATCGCCCAGCAGTTCCAGGTCCAGGAGCAGGGAGCGGGGGAGAACTTCCCTGGCGCCATGCACTACGTGATCGAAAAGCTCGGCAGCGCCATCGGTGCCCTGACCACCGATTTCGGCGCCAATGAAATCCGTGTGCTGTACCTGGCGTTCATTCCCGCCGCCCGCGGTCGCGGTTATGGGCGCACGGTGCTGCAAGGCGTGCAGAAAGCCGCCGAGCAGGTGCGCTGCCCGGTGGCTACGGTGGTCTGGGCCAGCAACCCCCATGCGCGCCGGCATTACCTGGCGCTGGGGTTTCAGGTCGAGGAAGCCAATCCGGCGGCCGAGCGGCTGGTGTGGTACCCCGGTCCGCGCGGCTGAGCGGCGCAACCCCGCGGGTTCGAGCCGGTGCCCGGGGCGCTGCCGCCAGGCACGCTCGGTTCAGTTGAAGGCGATATAGAAATAGCCCAGCGTCGGATCGCGGCCCAGGGCCGGCACCCGTGACACGAACATGCCCTGCAGGTGGCCGACGCCGGGCAGTTCCAGGTCGCACAGGCCGTCGACGAACGCTGTCGGCGCCAGGCTGTTGAGCTCGACGCAGAAGGGCATGCGCGGGCTGTTCGGCATGCGGGACTGGGGAGTGTCCTTGATGGACTCGATATGGACCGGCAACACGCTGCCGTCCGGTAGCAACAGATTGCAGGTTTGCCCCAGCAAAGGCTGGAAATGCTCACTTTGCAGCAGATGCAGCATGGCGCCACTCCTGGCCGGAAAAAGGGCCGGGGGAATGTCCCCCGGCGCGAACTTCAATTGCGCGATGGGAACAGACCGTTCAAGGCCACGCTGAAGTTGATCACCAGGAACGGGTTCATGACTTCCAGCGGCAGGCCGTTGCCGGCGGGCGAGATGGTGCCGGAGATCGTGGTGCTGACCCCTTGGAGGGGCACCGGCGTGGCACCCAGCCCGTCGGAATAGATGGTCGCGGTGCCCGGCCCGCCGCCGGAGGTGCCGATGAACGAGTTGGTGGCCGTCGGCACGCTGACCGGGCTGCTGGCGGGGTTGGCCAATTGCAGCGTGGTGGCGGCGTTTACGCTGGCGAGGGTGTGGGTGTGGGACGGCAGGTTGTTGAGGGTCGGGGTGACGTTTTCGGTACCGGAAACCTCGCCGATCACCCGTGGCGTCAGGCCCAGCCCGTTACCCTGGCCGATGGGCAGCCGCCCTTGCAGGTTCGGCAACTGGAAGTTGGTGGTGCCGTTGCCGCCGTAGTAGGTGCCCAGCAGCGAAAACAGCGCCTGGTACTGCGAGATTCCCAGGGTCTGGCCGTAACACGAGGCCCAGCCGTTGGGAGGGAAGTTAAAGGAAAAAGCTTGAATGGTGCCCATGAACACTTCCATAGTTTTTTATCCTTCAGGTTAATCAGTGGAACTCCTTGAGCCGATCCCTGGTGTCTGGCCTGACAGCTTGACCGATACGGTCAGAACGCCAAGCGGGCTCGTTGACAGCAATGGTTAGCGTAGACGCTGTTCCGCCAGTCGCCTGGGGTGATGGGGTGCCTTATGTCTGGCCGGATAAACAGCGATGCTGTGGTGGTAAAACGTTGGTGCAGGGGACATTCATGGCGTTTCGCAGAGAGCCGCAATTGCTGGATACGGCCGGGCCGGGCATCGCCAATCGGCTGGCGAGCGACGCACAGCACCTGGTCGCGGTGCTGCGGGCGTACTGGCTGCTGCCGATTTTGCTGCTGGCGGCGGCCACCCGTTTCTACGACCTGACCGCTGCGGCCATCTGGGGCGATGAAGGCTCCAGCCTGTTGCTCAGCCGCTACGGCCTGAGCGAACTCTGGGTGCATGCCGCCCACGATGTGCATCCACCGCTGTACTTCATGCTGCTGCGCGGCTGGATCGCGCTGTTTGGCGACGGCATCTTTGCCATTCGCAGTTTCAGCGCCTGGCCGGGGATCGTCTGTGTCGGCCTGGGGGTGTGGCTGGTGGCGCAGATCGCCAGCCGCCGTGCGGCGATCCTCGCCGGGTTCCTGCTGGCCCTGCTGCCCACCGCCGTGCGCTACAGCCAGGAAGTGCGCATGTATGCCTTGCTGGGGGTGTGGCTACTCGGCGCCACCCTGGCCCTGGTGTACTGGCTCAGGCAGCCCCGGCGCCAGCGCTACCTGGTGTATTACACGCTGCTGATGAGCGCGGCGTTCTACACCCACTATTTCACCGCGCTCTGCGTGCTTGCCCACTGGGCGTACCTGTTGCTGCTGCGCCTGCAAGCGACGCCTGCGAGCCGGGCGATCAACCAGCCGGGCTGGTGGCTGGCCAACCTCGCCATTGTCATACTGTTCGCCCCCTGGCTGCCGGGGCTGGTGGACCTGCTGCAGCATATCGACCAGCTGAAAGCCAGCGGCGATGTGGGCTGGGAACCGTCGGTGGAGTTTTTTTCATTGCCCTCGATGGTCTGGCAATTGCTGACCCAGGACGATGGCGAAAGCCGTTCCCCGCTGCTGTTCGCGGGCCTGCCGCTGCTGGTGCTGAGCGTTGTCGCAATGCTCGCCTGGCGCGACCGCACGCCCTGGCGCTGGAGCTGGCTGCTGGCGATCTACAGCGTGCTGCCGCTGTTGCTGGTGTTTGCGGTGTCATTCGTTACGCCGGTGTTCATCGAGCGCTACCTGACGGCCTATGCCCTGGGCCTGCCGCTGCTTTTCGCGATGGCGATCGACCGGCTGCTGGAGCATGCCCAGGTGCATGCCCGCGCGCTGGCGCTGGCGGTCCTGCTGCTGTTCGCCGGGGCCGAGGGGGTCGGCCTGAACAACAACGCCACGGTGGATAGCAACGATCAGATCAGCGTGCTGGTGGACTACGTGAACCAGCGCTACGTGGCCGGCGACCGGATCGTCACCAGCGACCTGCTGTGGTACCTGAGCTACGTCTACTACAACCGTACCGACGCCCAGCCGCTGCTCTACACCCCGCCCACGCCCGCCGGCGTCTCCACTCGGCCCAACGCCTATGGTTTCGGCACCCTGGTCGAGCAGCAGGCTGACAGGCTTTACCTCGACCGGCTGTCGGCGTTGCCGGTGGGCAGTGGTCGCGTCTGGCTGATCGGCACGGCCGACCAACCCGACGAATTCGCCCCGCTGCCGGCGCAATGGCGAAAAACCGGCGAGTTCACCGCCGGCGGAGTCACGGCGCGGTTGCTGGTGATATGCGGCGTGGCGCAGGGGCAGGCGTCGGTACAAGCACTGTGCACCCAGGCTGGGAAGCCTGCTGGATAGCGGTCTTGGGCGGTTTTGCGCAAAAAATCGGCCTGTGAACCGGTCGATGACGAAAGGCAGAATTCAGGGCCAGCAGTGGCTTAATCGGTTCACGTCCAGTCCCAGAGCGGCGAGTGTTTTTAAAACACACGTTTTTTATGGTTTTTGCTTCGAATTGATATCAAAGCACCACTAGTTGGTTTTCTGACCTTGCACTACGCTTTTCCCTACAAATGGACTTATAGCTAGGGTGAAGGGATTGCCGCAGTTCCATTTTATTTCCGGTTTACCGCGCTCAGGGTCGACCCTGCTGTCGGCCATCCTGCTGCAGAACCCGCGCTTTCACGCCGGCATGACCAGCCCGGTGGGTGCGCTGTTCAGCGGCATCCTCGAACAATGCAGCGCCGGCAGCGAATTCGGCGCGGTCATCGACATCGACATGCGCCGCCGCCTGCTGCGCGGGCTGTTCGACTCCTACTACGCCGACAAGGCCGATAAACCTGTTGTCTTCGACACCAATCGCCAATGGTGCGCGCGCCTGCCGGCCTTGAAGGACCTGTTTCCCAAGGCCAAGACCATCGCCTGTGTGCGCAATGTCGCCTGGGTCATGGACAGCCTGGAACGGCTGTACCGGGCCAACCCTTTCGAAAACACCAAGCTGTTCGGCGATGCGGTCGAGCGCAACTCGGTCTACAGCCGCTGCGAAACCCTGGCCCAGCACAACCGGCTGGTGGGGTATGCCTGGACCGCCTTGAAAGAAGCCTATTACGGCGAAAACGCCGATTCGCTGCTGATCGTCGACTACGACCTGTTGAGCCAGGCCCCGGGGCGGGTGATGCGGCTGATCTACGACTTTATCGACGAACCCTGGTTCGAACACGATTTCGACCGCCTGGCCTACGACGCGCCCGAGTTCGACCAGGCGCTGGGGGTCGCGGGCCTGCACAAGGTCAAGGCGCGGGTGGCGCTGCAGTCGCGGCGCACCATCCTGCCGCCGGACCTGTTCGAGAAGTATGCGGAGCTGTCCTTCTGGAAAGACGGGGCATCCAGCGCCGCCAATGTCATTCGCATGAAATCCGACGCCGCGGTCCGTTGACCGCGGTTTTCATTTGCACCTTTCAGCACGTTCGAGTCCGGGTGAGCATCATGTGGTGGAGCAAAGGCAAGTCGCGGGTCAATCAGCGGGCCACCGGGCGGGCGAATGCCCTGGCCTCTCCGATGATCATGCCGCTGGAGCCGCGCATGCTGTTCGACGGTGCGGTGGCGGCGACGGTGGCCGATGTCGCCCAGCCGGACAGCCACACCACCACGGACGTGGCCAAGACGCCGACCGCCGCCGATCAGCCGAGCGTCAGCCAGGACACCCATGGCCAGGCCGATGCCGCGCCTGCCGCGACCCCGACCGCGGTACCGGGGCTGACGGTGGTGTTCGTCGATTCGCGGGTCAAGGACGCCGACAGTCTGCTCCAGGGCCTGGCACCCGGCACCCAGGTGGTGCAACTGGGGGCGAACCAGGATGGCCTGCAGCAGATCGCCGATTACCTGGACCAGCACCAGGGCGTCAGTTCGGTGCAGATCATCGCCCACGGCAATGCCGGCGACCTGTGGCTGGGCAACAGCTACCTCTCGGCTGACAACGTCCAGGCGCGCAGCGCGGTGCTGGCGGACATCGGCCAGGACATGAACGCCGGCGGCGATATCCTGATCTACGGCTGCTACACCGCCGAGGGTGAACGCGGCCTGAGTTTCGTCGACTCGCTGGCGCAACTCACCGGTCGCGACGTGGCCGCCTCCAGCGACCGCACCGGCCTGGGGGGCGACTGGGAACTGGAGATCGCCACCGGCACCATCGAAAGCGCCAACGTGCTGTCCACCCAGGCCATGCAGGATTATCAGTGGGGGCTGGCGACCTGGACCGCCACCAACAACGCCAACACCGGCGTGGGTTCGTTGCGGGCGGCGCTGGCGTCGGCGCAGAACGGCGACATCGTCACCTTCAGCAGCGGCATGACGGTGCAGCTGACCTCCGAACTGCTGGTCAACAAGAACGTGACCATCGACGGCGACCTGAACAACGACGGCGCGGCGGACGTGATCCTCGACGGCCAGTACCGCACTCGCGTCATCGAAGTGACCGCGGGCAGTACCGTGACCCTCGATGGCCTGGTGATCACCCGGGGCCTGGTCTCGGGCAACGGCGGCAATGGCGGGTATGGCGCGACCGGCGCCATGGCCGGGGGGATTTTCAACGCCGGCAACCTCACCCTCAACAACGTCACCGTGACCTCCAACGCGGCCTCGGGTGGCGGTGGCGGGGGCGGTGTCACCGGCGCGTTCTACGGCGGTGGCGGTGGCGGCGGCGGCGGGCTGGGCGGCCAGGGCGGCGGCCACGGCGGTTCCGCCGGCCCCGGCACCGGCACACTGGGCGGCCAGGCTGGCAGCGGTGGCGTGGGCGGTTATGGCGGCGGCTACGACGCCACCCACATGGGCGGTCGCGGCGGTACCAGCACCGGCGGCGCCGGCGGCGTGGGCGTGTCTTATTACAGCAACGGCGGCAACGGCGCCTCGGCCACCAACGGTACGATTTCCATCGGCGGCGGTGGCGGCGGCGCGGGTTGGGACAAGGTCGGCGGCGCGGGCGGCAATGCCGCCGGCGGGATCTACAACGCCTCCAGCGGCACCCTCACGGTGATCGGCACCTCGACCATCAGCAACAACATCGGCGCGGGCGGCGGCGGTGGCGGTGGTGGCGGCCAAGGCAGCAACGCCAGCAATGGCGGGATTGGCGGCCGCGGCGTCGGCGCGGTCTGGAACAAGGGCACCTTCCTGATCACCGCCGCCAACTTCGCCGCCCTGAGCGGCAACGCGGCGGCCAGCGGCGCCGGTGGCGTAGCGCTGGGCGGTGGCAGCACCGGTACTTCGCCGACATCGGTGGCGACCATCTACAACGACGGCGGCATCCTCAATACCGCCTATGCACCACCGCCCACCGCGACCATAGTGGTCGCGGACACCGCGCTGAAAATTGGCGAGACCTCACTGGTGACCATCACCTTCAGCGAGGCGGTGACCGGCTTCACCAACGCCGACCTGACCATCGCCAACGGCACCCTGACCGCGGTGAGCAGCAGCGACGGCGGCATTACCTGGACCGCCACCTTCACCCCGACTTCGAGCATCACCGATACCAGCAACGTCATCACCCTGGATAACACCGGGGTCATCAATGGCCTGGGCACCGCCGGGGTCGGCACCACCGACTCCAATAACTATGCGATCGATACCGTACGGCCGACCGCGACCATAGTGGTCGCGGACAACGCCTTGAGGGTCGGCGAAACCTCGCTGGTGACCATCACCTTCAGCGAGGCGGTCAGCGGCTTCACCAACGCCGACCTGAGCATCGCCAACGGCACCCTGAGCGCGGTGAGCAGCAGCGACGGCGGCATCACCTGGACCGGCACTTTCACCCCAAGCGCCAGCATCACCGATACGACCAACCTGATCACCCTGGACAACACCGGCATCGCCGACCTGGCCGGCAACGCCGGCAGCGGCACCACCGATTCCAACAACTATGCGATCGATACGGTGCGCCCGACCGCGACCATCGTGGTCGCCGACAGCACCCTCACGGCGGGCGAAACTTCCCTGGTGACCATCACCTTCAGCGAAGCGGTGAGCGGCTTCACCAATGCCGACCTGAGCATCGCTAACGGCACCTTGAGCGCGGTGAGCAGCAGTGATGGCGGCATCACCTGGACCGCCACCTTTACC
Source organism: Pseudomonas sp. GW821-FHT09E12 (assembly GCF_059416085.1). Lineage (NCBI taxonomy): Bacteria > Pseudomonadati > Pseudomonadota > Gammaproteobacteria > Pseudomonadales > Pseudomonadaceae > Pseudomonas > Pseudomonas sp. GW821-FHT09E12. The sequence goes on from NZ_JBWKOM010000004.1 coordinate 65,934, forward strand.
CCGACCGATGGCATCAGCGATAGCAGCAACCTGATCACCCTGAACAACACCGGCATCGCCGACCTGGCCGGCAACACCGGTAGCGGCACCACGGACTCGGGCAACTACGTGATCAACACCGCGCACCCGACGGCGACCATAGTGGTGGCCGACAATGCCCTGAGGATCGGTGAGACCTCGCTGGTGACCATCACCTTCTCCGAGGCGGTGACGGGTTTCACCAACGCCGACCTGACCGTCGCCAACGGCACCCTGAGCGCGGTGAGCAGCAGCGATGGCGGCATTACCTGGACCGCCACCTTCACCCCGAGCGCCAGCATCACCGATGCCACCAACCTGATCACCCTGGACAACACCGGCGTCCAGAACAGCGTGGGCAACCTGGGCCAGGGCAGCACCAACTCCAACAACTACGCGATCGACACGGTGCGGCCGACCGCGACCATCGTCGTTGCCGATACCGCACTGAGAATCGGCGAAACCTCGCTGGTGACCATCACCTTCAGCGAAGCGGTGAGCGGCTTCACCAACGCCGACCTGAGTATTGCCAACGGCACTTTGAGCGCGGTGAGCAGCAGCGATGGCGGCATCACCTGGACCGCGACCTTCACTCCGAGCGCCAGCATCACCGATACGACCAATCTGATCACCCTGGATAACACCGGCATCGCCGACCTGTCCGGCAACGCCGGCAGCGGCACCACCGATTCCAACAACTATGCGATCGATACGGTGCGCCCGACCGCGACCATCGTGGTCGCCGACAGCGCCCTTAGCGCCGGTGAAACCTCGCTGGTGACCATCACCTTCAGCGAAGCGGTGAGCGGCTTCACCAACGCCGACCTGAGCATCGCCAACGGCACCTTGAGCGCGGTGAGCAGCAGCGATGGCGGCATCACCTGGACCGCCACCTTCACCCCGACCGTTGGTATCAACGATGCCAGCAACCTGATCACCCTGAACAACACCGGCATTGCCGACCTGGCCGGCAACAGCGGCAGCGGCACCACCAACTCCAACAACTACAGCATCGACACCGTCCTGCCGACCGCGACCATAGTGGTGGCGGACAACGCCCTGAAGATCGGTGAAACCTCGCTGGTGACCATCACCTTCAGCGAGGCGGTGACCGGCTTCACCAACGCCGACCTGACCGTCGCCAACGGCACCCTGAGCGCGGTGAGCAGCAGCGATGGCGGCATCACCTGGACCGCCACCTTCACTCCGAGCACCAGCATCACCGATGCCACCAACCTGATCACCCTGGACAACACCGGCGTCACCAACGCCTCCGGCAACGCTGGCAGCGGCACCACCGACTCCAACAACTACGCGATCGACACGGTGCGCCCGACCGCGACCATCGTGGTCGCCGATACCGCGCTGAGAATTGGTGAAACTTCGTTGGTGACCATCACCTTCAGCGAAGCGGTCAGCGGCTTCACCAACGCCGACCTGAGCATTGCCAACGGCACTTTGAGCGCGGTGAGCAGTAGCGATGGCGGCATCACCTGGACCGCGACCTTCACTCCGAGCGCCAGCATCAGCGACACCAGCAACCTGATCACCCTGGATAACACCGGCATCGCCGACCTGGCCGGCAACGCCGGCAGCGGCACCACCGATTCCAATAACTACGCCATCGATACAGTGCGCCCGACCGCGACCATCGTGGTCGCCGACAGTACTCTCAGCGCCGGTGAAACCTCGTTGGTGACCATTACCTTCAGCGAAGCGGTGAGCGGCTTCACCAACGCCGACTTGAGCATCGCCAACGGCACCCTGACGGCCGTGAGCAGCAGCGATGGCGGTATCACCTGGACCGCGACCTTCACCCCGACCGTCGGCATCGCCGATGCCAGCAACCTGATCACCCTGAACAACACCGGGGTCAGCGACCTGGCCGGCAACAGCGGTAGCGGCACCACCAACTCCAACAACTACAGCATCGACACCGTCCTGCCGACCGCGACCATCGTGGTGGCGGACAACGCCCTGAAGATCGGTGAAACCTCGCTGGTGACCATCACCTTCAGCGAGGCAGTGAGCGGCTTCAGCAACGCCGACCTGACCGTCGCCAACGGCACTTTGAGCGCGGTCAGCAGCAGCGATGGCGGCATCACCTGGACCGCCACCTTCACCCCGACGTCGAGCATCACTGACACCAGCAACGTCATCACCCTGGATAACAGCGGAGTGACCAACGCCTCGGGCAACGCCGGCAGCGGCACCACCGATTCCAACAACTATGCGATCGACACCGTGCGTCCGACGGCGACCATAGTGGTCGCCGACAGCGCCCTGGGCGTGGGCCAGACCAGTACCGTGACCATCACCTTCAGCGAGGCGGTGACCGGCTTCACCCTGGCTGACCTGACCGTGGCCAACGGTACGCTGAGCGGCTTGAGCACCAGCGACAACATCACCTACACGGCGACCCTCACCCCGACTGCCAGTATCAGCGACAGCAGCAACCTGATTACCCTGGATAACACCGGTATTGCGGATGGGGCGGGCAACGCCGGCAGCGGCACCACCGACTCCAACAACTACGCCATCGACAGCCTGCGTCCGACCGCCACCATCGTCCTCTCCGACTCGACCCTCAAGGCCGGCGAAACCTCGGTGGTGACCATCACCTTCAGTGAAGCAGTGAGCGGTTTCGACAACAGCGACCTGACAGTGGCCAACGGTACCCTGAGCGCAGTGAGCAGCAGCAACGGCGGTATCACCTGGACCGCCACCTTCACCCCGACGGCGGGCATCACCGACCTGAGCAACCTGATCACCCTGAACAACACCGGTTTCACCGACGTGGCCGGCAACAGCGGTACCGGGACCACCAGCTCAGCCAACTACAGCATCGAAACCGTAGTGCCGACGGCCACCCTCGTGATCGCCGACACGGCCCTGAAGGCTGGCGAAACCTCGCTGGTGACCATCACCTTCAGTGAGGCGGTCAGTGGTTTTGACAACAGCGACCTGACGGTGGCCAACGGTACCCTGAGCGCGGTGAGCAGCAGCGATGGCGGCATCACCTGGACCGCTACCTTCACGCCGACTGTGGGTGTCGGCGATACCAGCAACGTCATCACCCTGAACAACAGTGGCGTGATCAATGTCTCGGGTAATACGGGCAGCGGCACCACCGATTCGAACAACTATGTCATCGACACGGCTCGCCCAACGGCGACCATAGTGGTGGCCAACCCGATCCTGCCGATTGGCGAAACCAGCCTGGTGACCATCACCTTCAGCGAGGCGGTCAGCGGTTTCGACAACAGTGACCTGACGGTGAGCAACGGCACCCTGAGCGCGGTCAGCAGCAGCGACGGCGGCATCACCTGGACCGCGACCTTCACCCCGAACGTCAACGTCAGCGATGCGACCAACCTGATCAGCCTCAACAACAGCGGGGTCAGTGACGCGGCGGGCAACGCCGGCAGCGGCAGCACCGACTCGAACAATTTCATCATCGACACCGGGCGGCCGACCGCCACCATCGTGCTGGCCGACACGGCCCTGAAAGCGGGTGAAACCACCACGGTCACCATCACCTTCAGCGAGGCGATCAGCGGCTTCACCAACTCGGACCTGACAGTGGCCAACGGTACCCTGGGGGCCCTGAGCAGCAGCGATGGCGGGGTGACCTGGACCGCCACCTTTACCCCGGCCATCAACATCAGTGACAGCAGCAATCAGATCACCCTGAACAATGCCGGAGTGATAGACGCCGTCGGCAACACCGGCAGCGGCACCACCGACTCGGCCAACTACGTCATCGACACCGTGCGCCCCACCGCTACCGTGGTGGTCGCCAACCCGATGCTGGCCGTGGGCGACACGTCCCTGGTGACCATCACCTTCAGCAAGGCGGTGAGCGGCTTCGACAACAGCAACCTGACGGTGGCCAACGGTACCTTGAGCATGCTGAGCAGCAGCGATGGCGGCATCACCTGGACCGCGACCTTCACCCCGAACACCAACCTCAGCGATACGAGCAACCTGATCACCCTGAACAACAGCGGGGTCAGCGACGCCTCGGGCAATACCGGGCTGGGCAGCACGGATTCGAACAATTACCTGATCGATACCCAGCGGCCGACCGCGACCATCGTGGTCGCCAACAGCAGCCTCGGCGTGGGCCAGACCAGCAGCGTGACCATCACCTTCAGCGAAGCGGTGAGCGGCTTCACCAACTCGGACCTGACGGTGGCCAACGGCACCCTGAGCGCCCTGGGCAGCAGCGACGGCGGCCGGACCTGGACCGCGACCCTGACGCCAACCGCCAATATCAGCGACACCAGCAACCTGATCACCCTGAACAACAGCGGGGTGAGCGACTCCTTCGGCAATACCGGCACTGGCAGCACCGACTCCAACAACTACGCGATCAACACCGTGCCGGCGGCCAACCCACCCACGCAGTTGCCGGTGGGCGATCCGGAATTCCGTTCGAGCGACCCGGTGGTTCCGCCGCTGCCGCCTTATGTGCAGCTGCAACCCACGGTCACCACGCCACCCGTTGGCGACCTGGGCTCGCCACTGGCCTTCGCGCCGTTGTTCGAGCAGCGGGTGCTGGGCGATGGCATCCGGCCGCTGGGGGATATTTTCATCAATCGCGGGGCCCTGGCGCCGAGCTTCATTGCCCAGGTGTTCGGCAGCAGCGATGCCGGGGGCGATGGCAATGGCCATGGCTTCCTCGGCTTCGGTGGCGGCGATGGCGGGGTGTTCAGCCAAAGCACGCTGTCGCTGCTGTTCGACCAGGACTCCGCCGAGGATGGCGGTTCGCTGAAGTCTTTCGGCGACAAGCCCAAGGCCGGCGATCTTTCCCAGGGCGGGCGCGGGGTGTTCGGGGCACCGTCGCTGACCCAGCAATTGCAAGTGATGCAAGACACAGAACAACGGCCGATCCGCGATCTGGCCAAGGCGTTCGAACAGGCCGGCATCAGCGCAATGCAGGCCTGAAACACTACATAAATACGATGCGGCACCCAGGGGCGAGACAAGGATGAATAAAAGTCAGAAGTTGTTCGGGGTCAGCTTGTTGGCGCTGATGGTCAGCGGTTGTGCCGTCAGCAGTAAACCGATCGAACGCAGTGCCAGTGAGCAGCGCGCCAGGAGCGACCTGCAGAGCATGTACAAGGACCAGGAACCGCTGAGCGGCCCGCTGACCCTGCACCAGGCCATGGCCCGGGCGGTGAAGTACAACCTCGAAGGCCGCTTGAAAATCATGGAAGAGGCCCTGGCCAAGCGCCAGCTGGACCTCGCCAGTTTCGACATGCTGCCGCGCATGGCCCTCTCCGCCGGCTATGTGGGGCGCAACAACGTCAGCGCCTCCAGCAGCCAGAGCGTCGAGACCGGCACCCAGTCCCTGGAACCTTCGACCTCCCAGGACCGGGACCGCAGGGTGGCCGACCTGACCATGGTCTGGAACGTCCTGGACTTCGGCGTCAGCTACATCAACGCCAAGCAGCAGGGCGACCAGCGACTGATCGTCCAGGAGCGTCGGCGCAAGGTGATCAACACCATCGTCCAGGATGTGCGCTCGGCCTATTGGCGGGCGGTGGCGGCCGAACGCCTGCTCAAGCAGATCGACAGCCTCATGGGTCGGGTCGAGCAGGCCCGCAGCAACAGCCAGAGCATGAGCCAGCAACGTATCGGCGACCCGGTGCAGGCCCTGGCCTACCAGCGCTCGCTGATCGAGGCCACGCGCCAGCTGGAGGAGCAGCGCCGGGCGTTGTCCCTGGCCAAGACCGAGCTGGCGACCCTGATCAACCTGCCGATGACCACCCACCTGACCCTGGCGACCAGCGACGATTACCCGGTGCCGGAACTCAAGGTCGATATGGCCCGCCTCGAGCACGAGGCCCTGACCAGCCGCCCGGAACTGCGCGAGCAGGATTACCAGAGCCGCATCAGCGCCGCGGAAACCCGCAAGGCCATGCTGCGCCTGCTGCCGGGCCTGGAGTTCTCCGCCGGCGGGCATTACGACAGCAACTCGTTCCTGGTCAACGACAAGTGGGCCGACTATGGGGTGAAGGTCACCTGGAACCTGTTCAATGTGCTCTCCGCGCCGGCGGCCATCGACACCGCCAAGGCCGGTGAAGACGTCGCCGCGGCCCGTCGCCAGGCCATGTCGATTGCCGTGCTGGCCCAGGTCTACGTGGCCAACGCCAACTACCGCGACGCCTTGCGCCAGTTCAAGACCAGCCAGGAGCTGGCGGATATTGACGGGCAGATCGTCGGCCAGCTGCGCAACCGCTACCAGGCCAACGGCATCGGCGAACTGGACCTGATCCAGGGCGAGCTGAACACCTTGCAGGCGGACCTGCGGCGCGACCTGGCCTATGCCGACCTGCGCAACGCCTACGGGCAGATCTTCGCCAGCGCCGGCCTCGACCCGCTGCCCGACGAGGTGCAATCGACCCAGGTGCAGTCCATCGCCACGGCGCTGGCCAGCCGTGAGGCCGACTGGGCGGCGGGCAACATCAGCACGCCGGTGGCCCATGCCCAAAGACAATAACCTGCAGGCCCCCCAGGCCAGCGTCAGCCGGGCCCAGCGCGAGGCGCGCAATGGCCATCGCGGTGTGGCGATCCTGTTGACCGGCCTGCCGGCGGCGGGCAAGTCGACCCTGGCCCAGGCGCTGCAGGCCGGGCTGTTCCAGCACGGTCGGCAGAGCCTGGTGCTGGACGGCGATGCCTTGCGCGGCGGCCTGAACCGCGACCTGGGGTTCGCCGAGGCCGACCGCCGGGAAAACATTCGCCGCGCCAGCGAGCTGGCGGCCCTGCTGGTGGACAACGGGCAGATCGTAATCCTGGCGATGATCGCCCCGCTGATCGAGCAGCGTGAGCTGTTCGCCCGGCGCCTGGGCGAGGACTACCTGGAAGTCTGGTGCAGCGCCTCGCTGGCGGTCTGCGAGCAGCGCGATCCCAAGGGCCATTACGCCCGCGCCCGTAGCGGCGAGTTGCCGGGGTTCACCGGTATCTCGGCGCCCTACGAGCCGCCACGGGCGGCGCTGGAACTGGATACCGGCGCTCAATCGGTCGAAGACTGCCTGGGGCAATTGCTCGGCTGGCTGGGCGAGCGCCAGGTGCTGCCGGCCTCATGAGCCGTCCGGCGTTCGCCCGCCTGCCCGTCAGCGTGGACCTGCCGCGGCTGTTGCGCGCCCTGGCGCGAATCGACGCGAGCGCCTGGCAGGGCCACTTCAACGGCGGTTATTACGAAGGCGACTGGAGCGGCGTGGCCTTGATCTCGGCGCTTGACGCGCCCTCCGAGCTGGCGCCGGGCAAGGGCCTGCCGGTGCAGCGCGAGCCCTGGCGGCAGGACCCGGACTGGCAACAGGCATTGCGGCACCTGCCCTTGCGGATCGTCTCGGCGCGCCTGCTGCGGTTGGGGCCGGGGGCGCGCATTCATGAACACCGCGACTACGACCTGGGCGGCCCGGACGCCGACCTGCGCCTGCATATCCCCCTGCTCAGCCCGCCGCGGGTGGATTTCCTGCTCGACGGGCAGCGCATGCCGATGCTGGCGGGAGAGTGCTGGTTTCTCGACCTGTCGCGCCCGCATCGGGTGGATAACTACGACACTCAGGCACGTATTCATCTGGTACTCGACTGTCGCCCCGACCCTTGGCTGGAGCAGGCGATTGCCGAGGGCCTGCCGACCACCCCGGCGCCTGGCCTGGGCCGCGCGGCCCTGGACTTCGCGCGGTTTTGCCGGCTGCTTGAAGAGGACACCACGCTGTGCCAGGCCTTGCAGGCGCCGACCGACAGCGAAGCCTTTATCGAGCGCACCCTGGCCCTGGCGGCCGAGCGTGGCCTGGTGTTCACCCGTGAAGACCTGCGTTCGGCCATGCGCCAGGGGCGGCGTCTGTGGAATGAACAATGGATGGCCTGAACCTGCGCGGCTGGTTGCCGATCCGCCTCTGGCAGCCGGGTGACGAGTGGCGGGTCGACTGGTGCTGGTTCGGCGACAGGCCGCTGTCGCAGCCGTTTTTCCGCGAGGCGGTCGAAGAGGCCCTGCGCCTGCCGTTCAATCAGGCGTTCCGCCGCCAGACGCCTTTGTCTGCCCTGACCGAATGGCGCCAACGCAGCCCGGGCCTGGCTCCCAGCGCCTTTATCTTTCATGCCTCGCGCTGCGGCTCGACCCTGCTCAGCCAGATGCTGGCCTGCCTGGACGACCATATCGTGGTGTCCGAACCGCCGCCGCTGGATGCCCTGCTGCGCGGCTCGCTGGCGCCACAGGAGCGGGCTGCCGCGCTTGTGGGCCTGCTGTCGGCCTATGGGCAGGTACGTCGTGGTACTGAGCAGCGGCTGGTGATCAAGCTCGATGCCTGGAACATCGGCGAGCTGCCGTTGTTGCGCCAGTGCTTCGCCGATACGCCGTGGCTGTTTGTGTATCGCGACCCGCTGGAAATCGCCGTGTCGCATCTGCGCCGGGCCGGCATGCACATGACGCCGGGCCTGATCGGGCCCAGCGCGCTGGACGACGGCGAGCCTTTCCAGGACCGGGAAAGCTGGGTCGCCCGGCGTCTGGGGCGCTTGTTGCAGCTGGGGCTGGAACACTGCCGCGAACACCATGGCCTGGCACTGAACTACAGCGAACTGCCCGCCGCCATGGACGGCCACCTGGGCGATTTTCTCGGCCTGGGCGCCGAGCAACGCAGGGCGGCCTTCGCCCGTATCGGCCAGCATGCCAAGCAGCCGACGCAGGCCTTTGTCGATGATCGCCAGGGTAAGCAGCGACAGGCTTCAGCGCGGTTGCGGGAGCAGCTGGAGCAATGGGCGCAGGCGCCTTACGCGGCGCTGGAACAGTGGCGCAGCAGGGCGGCCAGCGCAGTCCCGCAAACGCGTCTCAGCTCTTCGGCGACAAGTCCGCCATGCCCTTGAGGAATTCGATGGGTAGCGGGAAAACGATGGTCGAGCTCTTGTCGCCGGCGATCGCGCCCAGGGTCTGCATGTAGCGCAGTTGCATGGCGCCGGGCTGGCGGCCGAGCATTTCGGCGGCCTGCATGAGTTTCTCCGAGGCCTGCAATTCGCCTTCGGCGTGGATCACCTTGGCCCGGCGTTCCCGCTCGGCTTCGGCCTGCTTGGCGATGGCGCGGATCATCGATTCGTTGAGGTCGACATGCTTGATCTCGACGTTCGCCACCTTGATGCCCCAGGCATCGGTCTGGGCGTCCAGCACCTGCTGGATATCGGCGTTCAGGCGTTCGCGCTCGGCCAGCAGTTCGTCCAGCTCATGCTTGCCCAGCACCGCGCGCAGGGTGGTCTGGGCCAGTTGGCTGGTGGCCATGAGGAAATCCTCGACCTGGATGATCGCCTTCTGCGAGTCCAGCACGCGGAAATACAGCACGGCGTTGACCTTGACCGAGACGTTGTCGCGGGTGATCACATCCTGCGGCGGCACGTCGAGTACCACGGTGCGCAGGTCGACGCGGACCATCTGCTGGACGACCGGAATCAGCAGGACCAGCCCCGGCCCCTTGACCCTCCAGAAGCGCCCGAGCTGGAACACCACCCCGCGCTCGTATTCGCGCAGGATGCGAAACGTCGAGACCGCCAGCGCCAACAGCAGCGCCAGCAGCGCGCCAAAACCCAATTCCAGACCCATTTCATCCTCCTCGCGGCGCGGCCTCGGCCGTCGTCACTTCCAGAAGCAGCCCCTTGCGCGCCACCACCCGTACCTGTTGTCCGGTTTGCAGCGGCGTTGCGCTCAGGACCTGCCAGTGTTCGCCCTGCAACAGCACCCAGCCGTTGTAAGGGTTGCCCGCTTGCACCGCGGTGATCGCCGTGACACTGCCCACCAGCCCCGCGTCGCCGGCCACCTGCTGGCGCTGTCGCGCGCGCAGCGCCATGCTCGCCAGCGTCGCCAGGAGCAGCGCGCTGACCACCGCCAGGCCGACGATGAGCGGCAGGGGAATGCCATAGCCCGGGACATCGGTGTCCATCAGGATCACCGCGCCGACGACAAAGGAGACGATGCCGCCGAAACCGATGACGCCGAAGGTCGGTAGAAAGGCTTCGGCGACCATGAAGGCGATGCCCAGCAGGATCAGGGCCACGCCGGCGTAGTTCACCGGCAGCAGTTGCAAGGCGTACAAACCGAGCAGCAGGCAGATGCCGCCGAGTACGCCGGGCACCGCGGTGCCCGGGTTGACGAACTCGAAGAACAGCCCGTAGATGCCGATCATCATCAGGATCAGCGCCACGCTGGGGTGGGTGATGACCGACAGCAGCTGCGTGCGCCAGTCCGGGTCGTGATGGATCACCGCCGCCCCCAGGGTATGCAGCTGCACCGCCTGGCCGGCGGCGATGAGGAACTTGCCGTCGAGTTGCCTGAGCAGGCCGTTCAGGTCATCGGCGACATAGTCGACCACCTTCAGCTTCAAGGCTTCCTGGGCCGGCAGGCTGACGGCCTCGCGCACGGCCTGTTCCGCCCATTCGGCATTGCGTCCGCGTAATTGCGCCAGGCCACGGATATAGGCCGCGGCGTCGTTGATCTGTTTGTGGCTGAGGGTGTCGGTGTCCGGTTCCGGGTTCTTGTCCGAGCGTGGCGCGGCGGGCGGGTTGCCGCCCGGGTCGGGCTGCCCCGGCATGCCGACCCGCACCGGGGTGGCGGCCCCGAGGTTGGTGCCCGGGGCCATGGCGGCGATGTGGCTGGCATACAGGATGTAGGTGCCGGCGCTGGCGGCGCGGGCGCCACTGGGGGCGACGAAACTGGCCACCGGCACCGGGCTGGCGAGGATCGCCTTGATGATCGAGCGCATCGAGGTGTCGAGGCCGCCCGGGGTGTCGATGCCCAGCACCACCAGTTGGGCGTGCTCGTCGGCGGCCTTGTCCAGGCCGCGCACCACGTAGTCGGCGCTGGCGGGGCTGATCACATCGTTGACGGTGAGCACCACCACTGGCTTCACGGCCTGGGCGTGCCCGGTCGGCAGGCCGATCAGCACACCCAGCAGCAGCCCTTTCAGTGTCGCCCGCCACCCACGCTCGTTCATCCGACCCTCCTGGAGAGTCATGTGCCTCGGTTGCCAGCCGTTCGCTGGCCTTGTCCTTGAGTCTAGTAGAGCGTGGGATTGAGCAAATTTTGAGCAGCCTCTTGCTCGCGTGCCGTTCGGAAGTTCGTCGGTGGGCGAGGGCGGCGCGGCCTAGACTTTGTGAAGGGAGTGACAGTCGTTAACCCATAGTCCTGCAAAGCCGTTCAGGACACCGAGGTGCATCATGCGTATGGCAAGAACCGTGCAACGCAGCCTGGAACAGGCGCATTGCGATTTTGACGTGGTGGCTCATCCACATTCGTCGAGCAGCCTGGAGACCGCTCGGGTGGCGGGAGTTCCCGCCGAGCGCGTGGCCAAGTCGGTGATCCTCGACGACAGTCACGGCCACTACCTGATGGCCGTGCTGCCGGCCAGCCGCCACCTGGACCTGAGCAAGGTGCGCGGCAGCAACGAATGGCAGATCACCCGGGAAAGCACCCTGGCGCATCTGTTCAACGATTGCGAACGCGGCGCGGTACCGGCCCTGGGCGAATCCTATGGGCTGGACGTGGTGATCGATCCGATGCTGACCCGGCAGAAAGACATCTACCTGGAAGCCGGCAACCACAACAATCTGGTGCATCTGAGCATGGACCAGTACCTGAAAATGGTGCCTCATGCCGAGGTGTGCGAGGTCAGTTACTAGCGCCGTCGGCGGATGTACCCACCTTTCGCGAGCAAGCTCGCTCCTACAAAAATGCTTGTTTTCTGTAGGAGCGAGTTGGCTCGCGATCGACTGCGCAGCAGTGGTTCAACCAACACCCAACCCGTTCAGGAGTCCCCATGGAATCCCCATCCCACAGCCTGCCCGCCCTGTTCAAACAACTCGGCCTGCCCGACGACCCCGAGGGCATCGACCGTTTCATCGCCACCCATTCGCCGCTCAAGCCAGAACTGCACCTGGCGGATGCCTTCTTCTGGACCAGCAGCCAGGCGGATTTCCTGCGCAACGAGATCCTCGACGACGCCGACTGGGCGGAAGTGGTGGATCAGCTGGATGTGTTGTTGAGGAAAGGGCGGGGGGCTTGAGGCATCAGGCTTCGGTTAGAGGCCACTGGCGCGCGGTATGCACCAGCGCCAGGATCCACACCGCATTCTGATGGAGTTGATAGACCAGACGGTAGCTTTGATGAGGGATCAGTTCGCGGGTGCCGGCGATCAATCCGGGGCGCCCGGCTTGAGGATGTTGCACCAGTTGCGTAGCCGATTGGCTGAAGCGTATGTCCATGTCCAGCGCCGCCTGCGGATTCAGGTCATGCAGGTAATCCCATATGTCTGCACGGTCCTGTGCGGCTTGCGGCGTCCAGATCACTTTCATTGCTGGGGCGCTACCTGTGCCCTGCGGGCCGCGAAGGTGGCTTCCAGATCATCGTTGGCAATGCCTTTCCCAGCGGTCATGGATGCGCGTGCGGTATCGACCTTCTGTTGCAGAAAGGCCTCGTACTCCCGGGCTTCCCGTTGTTCCTGCACGTACTGACGCATCATTTCTCGGACGATCTGCGATGCGGGGCGATGGCTGGCTTCGGCCTCGGCCATAAACTGATCGCGCAAGTCGGCTTCGAGTTTCATCGTGAAAACGGCGTGTTTGGACATGGGACAGTTCCTGCAAAAACGTATATACCAAGTATATATATCTTCAGTACCTAAGCCGGTCCAGGTTTTCTCGCGGCGACGATCGGTCGCTAAATTGTTTCAAAACTTGACTGGATTTAACCCCCTCATGCACCATTGATAGTTAGCAAACTAACAGTGTGCGAACCTTCTTTTGCCCGACTCTCTCGAATCACTCCAGATGAATATCAGCAGTGGCATGGTGGTCGCCGCCCGACATTGGCGGCGGATCTGCCAGAGCACGCTGGTCAACTATGGAATCTCCGAAGCCTGCGCCGTGCCCCTGCTGATGATCGGGCGCCTGGGCGAGGGCGTGCGCCAGGTGACGGTGGCGCAGGCGGCGGGGATGGAAAGCCCGTCCCTGGTGCGCCTGCTGGACCAGCTGTGCAGCGCCGGCTACGCCTGCCGTACCGAGGACCCCCACGATCGCCGGGCCAAATGCCTGAGCCTGACCGACACCGGCCGCGAGCTGGTGCAGTCGGTGGAAGCCGAGCTGGTGCGCCTGCGTCGCGAGGTGCTGGAAGGCATTACACCCGCGGACCTTGAGGCGGCGCTGAAGGTGATCCGCGCCTTCGAGTCGGCTGCCCAGCCACCGGCGGTGCCTTCTTGAGCGGATTCTTTACCGGCGTGCCGCCGGCGCGCGACTGGTTCTACGGCGTGCGCACCTTTGCCGCGTCGATGATCGCGCTGTACATCGCCATGCTCATGCAGATGCCGCGTCCGTACTGGGCGATGGCCACGGTGTACATCGTCTCCAGCCCGTTCGTCGGGCCCACCAGTTCCAAGGCGCTGTACCGTGCGATCGGCACCTTGCTCGGCGCCTCGGCGGCGGTGCTGTTCGTGCCGATGTTCGTGCAGAGCCCCTACCTGTTGGTGGTGATCATCGCCCTGTGGACCGGGATCCTGCTGTTCCTCTCCCTGCACCTGCGCACCGCCAACAGCTACGCGCTGATGCTGGCCGGCTACAGCCTGCCGCTGATCGCCCTGCCGGTGGTGGATAACCCGCTGGGGGTGTGGGACGTGGCGCAGGCCCGCACCGAGGAGATCTTCCTCGGCATCGTCTGCGCGGCCGTGATCGGCAGTATGTTCTGGCCACGGCGGCTGGCGCCGGTGTTCGTCGATTCGGCGGGCAAATGGTTCGCCGATGCCGCCACCTATAGCCAGCGCTTTCTCAGCCGCAACGTGCAGCCCGAAGAAGTCAGCGCCTTGCGTGCGTCCATGGTCGCCACCTTCAACAGCCTGGAGCTGATGATCGGCCAGTTGCCCCATGAGGGCGCGCGCCCGCAGACCGTGCGCAATACCAAGGAGCTGCGCGGGCGCATGATCCACCTGCTGCCTGTGGTGGACGCCCTGGACGATGCGCTGTACGCCCTGGAGCGACGTACCCCGGAGCTGGTGGAGCAGTTCGCGCCGCTGCTGGACCAGGCCGGGCAATGGCTGGAAAGCACCGCCCAGGGCACCTCGGTCGAGCGCTGGCAGGCCCTGCGCGGCCAGCTTGAAGCGCTGCAACCCGACGCCGAAGCCCTCGACGACCGACGCCAGCTGCTGTTTTCAAACGCCCTGTACCGCCTCGGCGAATGGATCGATTTGTGGCAGGACTGCCGCAGCCTGCAACACGCCATTCAATGCGAAAGCCAGGACATCTGGCGCGCGGTCTATCGCCACTGGCGCCTGGGCCGCCTGACGCCGTTCCTCGACCGCGGGCTGATGCTGTATTCGGTGGCCTCCACTGTCCTGGCGATCATCGTCGCCTCGGTGCTGTGGATCCTCCTGGGCTGGACCGACGGCGGCAGCGCGGTGATCCTCGCGGCGGTGGCCTGCAGCTTCTTCGCCTCGATGGACGACCCGGCGCCGCAGATCTACCGGTTCTTCTTCTGGACCGCGATGTCGGTGCTGTTCGCCAGCCTCTACCTGTTCCTGATCCTGCCCAACCTGCACGATTTCCCGATGCTGGTGCTGGCCTTCGCCGTGCCGTTCATCTGCGTCGGTACCCTCACGGTGCAACCGCGTTTTTACCTGGGCATGCTGCTGACCATCGTCAACACCTCGTCCTTCATCAGCATCCAGGGCGCCTACGACGCCGATTTCCTGAGCTTCGCCAACTCCAACCTGGCCGGGCCCATGGGCTTGCTGTTCGCCTTTGTCTGGACCCTGGTCGCCCGGCCGTTCGGCTCGGAACTGGCGGCCAAGCGCATGACCCGCTTCAGCTGGCAGGACATCGTCGGCATGACCGAGCCCGCCAACCTGGCCGAACACCGCCATCTGGGGGTGCAGATGCTCGACCGCCTGATGCAGCACCTGCCGCGGCTGGCCATGACCGGCCAGGACACCGGCGGGGCCCTGCGCGAAGTGCGCGTCGGCCTGAACCTGCTGGACCTGCTGGCCTATGCGCCGCGGGCCCAGGGCAACGCGCAGGTGCTGTTGCGTCAGGTGGTGGCCGAGGTCGGCGCCTACTTCAAGGCTTGCCTCAAGGCCGGCGAACGCCTGCCGGCACCGAGCGGCCTGCTGATGACCCTGGACCGCGCCCGCCGCACCCTGGATGCCCACAGCCAGGACGACCGCGAAACCCGTTTGCACCTGCTGCACGCCCTCAGCGGCCTGCGCCTGGCCCTGCTGCCCGGTGTGGAATTCGTCGGCGGTGGCGAGCTTGAAGAACCGCTGCCCCATGGCATCGATGGAGCGCCTTTATGATCGGTGACCTGGATATCAGCGGGGTATTCCTGCCCACGCTGCTGGTGCTGATGGGCCTTACCTATGGCTTGTACCTGGTGGTCCACGGGCTGCTGACGCGCCTGCATTTTTATCGCCTGGTCTGGCACCGGGCTTTGTTCAACGTTGGTCTGTACGCTTTGCTGCTCGGCGCCGTGGACTCACTCAGTCGATACCTGATGACATGAAAAAACCTTTATTGACCATTGGCCGTGTGGTCCTGACGTTGCTGGTGGTGAGCTTCGCGGTCGTGGTGGTCTGGCGCATGGTGGTGTACTACATGTTCGCGCCCTGGACCCGGGACGGGCATATCCGCGCCGACATCGTGCAGATCGCCCCGGACGTCTCCGGGCTGATCCAGCAGGTGCAGGTGCGTGACAACCAGCTGGTCAAGCGCGGCCAGGTGTTGTTCAGCATCGACCAGGACCGTTTCAGCCTGGCCCTGCGCCAGGCCAAGGCGTCCCTGGCCGACCGCCAGGAAACCCTGGCCCAGGCCCAGCGCGAGGCCAGGCGTAACCTCGGCCTGGGCAACCTGGTGCCGCGCGAGCAGCTCGAAGAAAGCCAGTCCCGCGTGGCCCGTGCCCAGTCGGCCCTGGCCGAGGCCCAGGTGGCGGTGGACAGCGCCCAGCTGAACCTCGACCGTTCGGTGATCCGCAGCCCGGTGGACGGCTACGTCAACGACCGCGCGCCGCGCACCCAGGAATTCGTCACTGCCGGGCGCCCGGTGTTGTCGGTGGTGGACAGCAACTCCTTCCACATCGACGGTTATTTCGAGGAAACCAAGCTTGACGGCATTCATATCGGCCAGGGCGTCGATATCCGCGTGGTCGGCGATCGCGCGCGGCTGCGCGGGCATGTCGAAAGCATCGTCGCCGGCATCGAGGACCGCGACCGCAGCAGCGGCTCCAACCTGCTGCCCAACGTCAACCCGGCCTTCAGCTGGGTGCGCCTGGCCCAGCGGATTCCGGTGCGCATTGCCTTCGACGAGGTGCCGGAAGACTTCCGCATGATCGCCGGGCGCACCGCCACCGTGTCGATCATCGACGATCAGGCGCCAATCCGGTCGGAGCCGGGGCAATGAACAGCGCCCTGCGTGTGGCAACGGTCGGGCTCGGCTTTTTGCTGCTGTCAGCCTGCCAAATGGTCGGCCCGGACTATCACCTGCCGGACGACGCGGCGCTGCATCGCGGCGATTTGCAGGGCGAACTGGCCGGATCGAGCGACAAGGTGGTCTCGGCTCCGGTCCCGGCGGACTGGTGGCGCTTGTACCAGGACCCGCGCCTGGACCAGCTGGTACAACAGGCCATGGCCTCCAACACCGACCTGCGGGTCGCGGCAGCCAATCTGGCACGGGCCCGCGCCCAGGTCGACGAGGCCCAGGCGGCCGGCGGCTGGAGCGGCGGGGTCAAGGCCGGGGTCGAGCGTCTGCAGGAGTCCGGCGAAGCCTTCCTGCTGCCGGAGAAAGTGCCGGTGGCCAACGTCGGCAACCTGTCCGTCAGCACCTCTTATCAGTTCGACCTGTTCGGCACCCTGCAGCGCGGCATCGAGGCGGCCCAGGCCAACGCCGATGCCACCCAGGCGGCGGCCGATACCGCGCGCATCACCCTGGTGGCCGACGTGGTGCGGGCTTACACCCAGGTTTGCGCGGCCAACGAAGAGCGCGAGATCGCCGAGCACTCCCTGGACCTGCAGGCCCAGAGCACCGCGCTGATCCAGCGCCTGCGCGACGCCGGGCGTGGCGACGAAACCCAGGTCACCCGTTCCCAGACCCAGTTCAAGTCCCTGCGCGCCGAACTGCCGCGCTATGAAGCGGCGCGCCAGGCCGGCCTGTTCCGCTTGTCGATGCTCCTGGCCAAGCCGCTGAACCAGTTGCCGGCCGGCACCGACAGCTGCGCCGAGCTGCCGCACATTGCGCAATTGTTGCCGGTGGGTGACGGCGCGACCCTGCTCAAGCGTCGCCCCGACGTGCGCCAGGCCGAACGTCGCCTGGCCGCGGCCACCGCCGATATCGGCGTCGCCACCGGCGCGCTGTACCCGGACATCAGCATTGGCGCGACCGTCGGCACCGTGGGCATCGTCGACAACCTCGGCAAACCCTCCACCAACCGCTGGGGCTTCGGCCCGCTGATCAGCTGGACGGTACCGGCCAACGGCGCCCGCGAACGCATTCACCAGGCCGAAGCCGCCAGCCAGGGCGCCCTGGCGCATTTCGACGGGGTGGTGCTCAACGCCATCCGCGAAACCCAGACCGGCCTGGCCCAATACAGTGCCCAGTTGCAACGTCGCGACGCCCTGGCCGAGGCCGAGCAGTCGGCGCGCCAGGCCGCCGACCAGACCCATCGCTTCTTCCAGGCCGGCCGCGAGTCGTTCCTCGCCGACCTGCAGGCGACCCGCACCTATACCGACGTACGGGCCCAGCTGGCCGCGGCCAACACCCAGGTGGCGATGAGTCAGATCGACCTGTTCCTGGCCCTGGGCGGTGGCTGGGAAAGCGGACGAACGCAAGCCTCGAACCCCGCCAAACCCTGAGGCCGTTGCTATGCTTTGAACAGTTGGCTGAGCACCTTGCGTCCAGTGCTCGGCCAGCGGTCAGGCACGTGATGGTCATGGGGATTCCAATAATGAAAAACCCTTATGCTCTCGGCTTCTGGTGCGCCATCGTCGCACTGGTGCTGCTTTCTGCGACTTATTTCTACGGTGTCATGCTGGCGCACCAGATCGACAAGGCCATGATTTTTCTCGACAGCGCCAGCGCGCTGATTGCGGTGAGCGCCATTGTCTTCGTGGCCTGGACGTCGTTCCAGACCCAGAAAATCAAGAAAAGGCAGCTCGAGCAGGGCAAGACCCTGGTCGCGATCTGGGACACCAAAGTCGCCCTGCGCCGGGTCGAGACGGTGTTCGACCGTTACTTCTGGGGCAGTTACTGGCAGCCGGGGCGGACCTTCCAGGAAGTCATGGGCGAGTTGACCGGCACCCCCCTGGAAAAAAGCCTCGAAGCCCTGAAAAAACAGTGCGTATTACTGGATAAGCAGGCCGCCGACGGTCGCCACTGGCTGAACAATGCCCGCGAACTGTCCGATGTCGCCGCCGCCATGGCCCGCGAACGCTATCAACTGGATTTCTGCGACCCGCGTTCGGAAACCCCGGGCGGCGCGGTGATCAACCGCGATTTCGAAGTGCTGGTCTACACCTGGACCGCGCGCCTGAAAAGCTTCGATCACCAGCTCGACGCACTGGAGGTCGAATACTCCGAACACGCCACGTAGCCATATAGCCATGTAGCCATGTAGCCGCTGCCGAGCCCGCGAGGCTGCGATCGGTTGCAGAGCAACCGCAAACCCTGAGTCCGCGATCTGCCTGAAGAAACGCACCGTCTGGCCCAGCGACGGCTGCGCCGCCGATCGCAGGCTGCGCCAGCGGCTACAGGCTGTGTCTTCAGCTTCCCCTGTTCACTACTTTTCACATGGAAAGGTTGGGCCGCCTGGCCTGGCCGGTGCTAATCTTCGGCAGTTTTACGCACAGTCGAGCCACAACCCGTGCCGGGTTCAGGGAAGACGACCACACATTCAACATCGGATCGATCGGGTCAAATAATGAATAAATCAGCAGGCGTACTGTTAGGAATCGTCGTCGCGGTGGGCGCTATCAGTGCCGGCGGCGCCTGGTATACCGGGACCAAGCTGGAAGGGGTGCTGCAAACCTCTATCGCCGACGCCAACAAGGAACTCCAGGCCGCCATGGTCGGTTCCAACGGTACCGCCAGCCTGGAGCTGGTATCGCTGGAGCGCAACCTGTTCAGCAGCACCGCGCGCTACCGCCTCAAGGGCCAGGGCGAGATGTTCGGCGACAGCGCCGAGGGCGTCGAGCTGGTGTTCGTCGACCGCATCGAACACGGCCCGCTGCCGTTCTCGCGCCTGATGACCCTGAAATGGCTGCCGGTCATGGCCACCAGTCACTACGAGCTGGAAAAGAACACCCTGACCGAGAAATGGTTCGCCGCCACCAAGGATGTTTCCCCGCTCAAGGGCGTGGTCAACCTGGGTTACGACCGTTCCGCCACCGGCAACCTGGAGTTGCTGCCGCTGGAGACGGCCCTGGACGACAAGTCGACCCTCAAGTTCTCCGGCCTGAAGCTGGACCTCTCGACCAGCGCCCAAGCGCAGAAGGTCAAGGCCGAAGGCTACATGGACAGCCTCAAGCTCAACAGCGTCGCCGAAGACCAGACGCCGGTGCAGGTCGAGCTCAACGGCCTGACCCTGGCCAGCAACCTGACCAAGAGCAACTATGGCTTCTACGTCGGCGACAACACCCTGGAGCTGACCAGCACCAAGGCCACGTTCGGCGAGAAACAGTCGGTGCTCAGCTTCAAGAATTCGCAGATCAAGAGCGCCACCGACGAGAAGGGCGCCCACCTGGCCGGCCGTGCCGACTACAAGATCGGCGAAGTCGCCCTCAACGGCAAAGCCGTCGGTTCGGCGCAAATGACCTGGAGCATGAAGAACCTCGACATCGCCTCCGGCATGTCGCTGATGCAGGTCTACCAGAACAAGCTGCAACCCTACGAAGACGCCGTCGCCGCGGCCGAAGCCGCCGGGGAGCCAGCGCCCGAGCTGAACCTGAGCGAGGCCGAGCAGGCCCAGGTCAAGGCTGACCTGGACAAGTTGCTGGCCGCCCAGCCGCATATCGCCCTGGAAAACCTCTCGTTCAAGACCACCAATGGCGAAAGCCGCCTGAGCCTGGTGGTGGACCTGAACAAGCCGCAATCCATGGAACTGCCGCCGGCCGAACTGAGCAAGCAACTGCTCACCCAGCTGGACCTGAACCTGCTGCTGTCCAAGCCGATGATCGCCGACATGGCATCGGTGCAGGCGCAGCTGGACGGCGTGACCGACGCCAAGGCGATCGCCGACCAGGGCAGCATGGCCGCCGACATGGTCAGCGGCATGGCGCTGGGCACCCAGCTGGCCAAGCTGGAAGGCAACGACATCGTCTCCAAGCTGCGTTATGCCAACAACGAAGTGGACTTCAACGGCCAGAAAATGACGCCTGAGCAGTTCGTCGGTTTTGTCATGAGCAAACTGGGTCCGGTCACCATCCAGTAAGCCGCGCAAAACCCCTCCACGGGGTTTTCAGCCAGAAACGCCCGGCCTCCGTACCACGGAGTCGCCGGGCGTTTTTTTGCCTGTAGCTGGCGGGAAAATTCCCCCCCAGAGCCTCCTTGAACATGGCTACAGGCCACGTCGTTCGCGGATTCGCGCAGAAACGAATCTGAAGAAATATTGCATTTGCGCATCCGCATCAGCCTTGCATGGAAGACTCCGCCCCAATCTGGCCGAGTCATCTGATTCGGCTTCCTGGCACGTATCAGGCGGGGGGACACAAGACCCCGGCTAGCCATGTAAGGATGCTGAAGAAAATGCCGCCCATTGTTCATCCTGTTCGCCTTTATGGTTTGCGGCCGCTGCTGCGCCTGGCGTTATGCAGCCAATTGCTGTGGCCGACCCTGGCCCTCGCCGACCCGGCGTACGACCGCCTGATTCTCGACGCCCGCGCCGGCAGTTATGCGCCAGCCCTGAGCCATTTGCGCCAGGTGCCGGCCGACCGCCTGAACGCCGGGCTGGTCAGCGACCACCTGCAGATCGCCAGCTGGGCCGGCCTCGACAGCGAGGTGGTGAATGTCTATGAAACCCAGGCCCGTGGCCGGGTGCTGCCGATCCAGGCGCTGACCGCCACCGCCCGTGCCTACCGCAATCTGCAGCGCTGGGACGCGGCGATCCAGGTGTACCGCCTGGCCCTCGAACGCGACCCACGCAACCCCGACCTGCAACTGGGCCTGGCCCTGACCCAGGCCGACGCCGGCAAGCCTGAGGAAGCCGTGCGCCGTGCCCGCGAACTGGTGGCGGCCAAGCCTGACGATGCCACCCGCCGCCTGGCCCTGGGCTACGCCCTGACCCGCGCCGGTTCGCCGTATGACGCGCTGTTCGAGTTCGACCAGGCGTTTATCCGCGCCGGCACCCGGCCGGAAGTCGCCCGCGAATACGTGTTCGCCCTGCAACGGGCCCGCCTGCCGGAACCGGCCCTGCGCCTGGCCCGCCAGCGCCCGGGGCTGATCGATCCGCTGATCGAGCGCCGTCTGCAAGGCGACCTGGCCGCCGAGCGTGTGCGCCTGGCCGAGCTGGCCACCCGCAGCGAGAAAGAGCGTTATGTCATCGCCGACCGTGCCCTGGCCGATTACGACCAGTTGCTCGCCACCTGGACCCCGGACCCGGCGGCCAAGGACGACGTGACCCGCTGGCGCATCGACCGCATGGGCGCGCTCAAGGCCCGGGCACGCACCGCCCAGGTAATTGACCAGTACCGCACGCTGACCGCCGAAGACGTGGCCATCCCCACCTACGCCCGGCGTTGGGTGGCGGCCGCCTACCTGGACCAGCGCCAGCCGGAGATCGCCAGCGACCTCTATCGCCAGGTGCTGGCGGCGCCGGATGCCGATGTCAGCGACCGCGTCGAAGACAGCACCGCGCTGTACTACGCCTTGCTGGAAAGCGACCGCCCGCAGGAGGCGCAACAGGTCGCCGACGACCTGGCCAGGAACCAGAAACCGCGGGTCGAGCTCAAGGGCTTGCCGGTGGGCAACCCCAACGATGAATGGATGGACGCCCAGCAGCTCGCCGCGCAGTCCGGCACCTACAGCGCCGACCTGCCGGGCAGCGAGCAGCGCCTGGCCAGCCTGGTGGACCAGGCGCCGGGCAATATCGGCCTGCGCGTGGCCCAGGCCAACCTGTACCAGTCCCGGGACTGGCCGCGCCGCGCCGAGGGCCTGCTCAAGGAAACCGAGAGCATGGCGCCGCGCGATGTCGGCCTCGAGGTTGCCCAGGGCCACACGGCCCAGGACCTGCAGGAATGGCGTCAGCTCGATGCCCTGACCGACGATGTGGTGCAGCGTTATCCCGACAACCGTCAGGTGCAGCGCCTGGCCCGCCAGCGCCAAGTGCACGACATGGCCGAGCTGCGGGTCGAAACCTATGGCGGCAAGAGCTACGGCGGCGGCAACAGCGGCGCCGGCGCGGTTTCCGGGAGCAAGGACTTTGGCATCGAGACGGTGCTCTACAGCCCGCCGATCAATGAAGACTGGCGCCTGTTCGGCGGCCTCGGCTATGCCACCGGCGACTTCCAGGAAGGCACCGGGCACCATCGCTGGCAGCGTATCGGCGTGGAGCGCCGGACCCGCGACATGACCCTGGAAGCGGAAGTCTCCAACCACTCCTACGGCTTCGACGACAAGCAGGGCGCGCGGCTGTCCCTGGCCCGCGACATCGACGATCACTGGCAGTACGGCGCCAGCCTGGAATACCTGTCGGCCAACACGCCGCTGCGGGCGCTCAACAGCAACATCTACGCCAATGGCGGCAGCGCGTTCCTGCGCTGGCGGGCCAACGAGAGCCGGGAATGGCGGCTGGCCCTGAGCCCCTCGCATTTCAGCGATGGCAACAACCGTTTCGAAGCTGTGCTCACCGGTCGCGAGGGCGTCTATGCCACGCCCCACGTGCAGGTCGACCTGGGCCTGGAAGTCGGCGCCAGCCGCAACAGCAAGGAAGACACGCCCTACTTCAACCCCAAGTCGGACTTCACGGTCCTGCCGACGGTGAACGTCAACCATGTGCTCTATCACCGCTACGAAACCTCCTGGAGCCAGCAGTTCCAGGTGGGCGCCGGTACCTACAGCCAGCGCGATTACTCCACCGGGGCGATCGGCCTGCTCAGCTATGGCCAGCGCGTGACCTGGAACGACGTGTTCGAAGCCGGGGCCGCCCTGAGCGTGCTCAACCGGCCTTACGACGGCGACCGGGAAACCGACCTGCGCCTGCTTCTCGACCTTACCTATCGCTTCTAGAAGAGTCCGAAGATGCCTCCGATGACCCGTTGCATCCTCCTGCTGGGAGCCCTGATTCTCAGCGCCTGCGCCCAGCCCGCCGCGGATTTCCTGGCGCCGGCGCAGCGCCCGGTGCCCGCCAGCGAAACCCCGTGGCCGAAAAACCACGTGCTGGGCATTGCCTACCACGACGTCGAAGACCGCGACCCCGACCAGGCGGTGGTGGCCGTGCGCACCGAACGCCTGATCGAACAGCTGGCCTGGCTGCGCGAGAACGGCTACCAGCCGGTCACCGTGGACCAGATCATGGCGGCGCGCAAAGGCGGCCCCGAGCTGCCGGCCAAGGCCGTGCTGCTGAGCTTCGACGACGGTTACGCGAGCTTCTACACCCGCGTGCTGCCGGTGCTGCGCAGCTACAACTGGCATGCCCTGCTGGCGCCGGTGGGGGCGTGGGTCGATACCCCGCTGAACCAGCCGGTGGATTTTGCCGGCACCCCGCGCAAGCGCTCGGACTTCCTGACCTGGGAGCAGGTCCGCGAGATATCCCGTTCCGGCCTGGTGGAAATCGCCGCCCACACCGATGCCAACCACAAGGGCGTGCTGGCCAACCCCCAGGGCAACCTGCAACCGGCCGCCGCCACCCGGCGCTATGACGCCAGCACCGGGCGCTATGAAAGCGAAGCCGAATTCGAGGCGCGCCTGCGCAGCGACGTGGCCGCCATCTCGAAAAAAATCCGCGCCGCCACCGGCTACAGCCCACGGGTCTGGGTCTGGCCTTATGGCGCCGCCGACGGCACCGCGCTGCGGGTGGTGGGCGAGGAGGGCTACGACATGGCCCTGACCCTCGACGACGGCCTCGATGCCCTCGACAACCTGATGAGCAGCCCGCGCTTCCTGGTGTCCTCGGACCCGGACGGCATCCACTTCTCCAACAGCATCGTCGGCGTCGAGGCCAGCAACCCGATGCGCGTGGCCCATGTCGACCTGGACAACGTCTACGACCCGGACCCGCAGCAGCAGGAAATCAACCTCGGCAAGCTGGTCCAGCGCATGGCCGACCTGGGCGTCAACACCGTGTTCCTGCAAGCCTTCGCCGACCCCAAGGGCGATGGCCTGGTGCACTCGCTGTACTTCGCCAACCGCCACCTGCCGGTGCGCGCCGATATCTTCGACCGGGTCGCCTGGCAACTGCGCACCCGGGCCAACGTCAAGGTGTTCGCCTGGATGCCAGTGCTGAGTTTCGCCCTCGACCCGAGCCTGCCGCGCGTGACCCGCTGGGACCCGGAAACCGGCCAGGTCGCGGTCGACCCCGACCAGTACCGGCGCCTGTCGCCGTTCGATCCGAAGGTGCGGCGCATCATCGGTGAGATCTACGAAGACGTGGCGCGCCTGACCTCGGTGGACGGCATCCTCTACCACGACGACGCGGTGCTCTCCGATTTCGAAGACGCCAGCCCCGCAGCCCTGCGCACCTACGCTGCCAACGGCCTGCCCGGTTCGATCGCCGCCTTGCGCGGCGATCCGGCGACCCTGCAGCGCTGGACCCGCTTCAAGAGCCGCTACCTGATCGACTTCACCCATGAGCTGACCGCCAAGGTCAAGGCGATCCGCGGGCCGCAGGTACTGACCGCGCGCAACCTGTTCGCCGAGCCGATGCTCAACCCGCAGAGCGAAGCCTGGTTCGCCCAGAACCTCGACGACTTCCTCGCCCATTACGACTGGACCGCGCCGATGGCCATGCCGTTGATGGAGGGCCAGCCGCGCAAGGCTTCCGGCGCCTGGCTGGAGCAACTGGTGGCCACGGTCAAGGCACGCCCCGGCGCGCTCAACCGTACCGTCTTCGAACTGCAGGCCCGGGACTGGGCGCAAAAACCGGCGAGCGATATCGACGCCGCGCAGATGGCCGACTGGATGGGCCGGCTCAAGCGCCAGGGCGCGACCAGCTTCGGCTACTACCCGGATAACTTTCTCGAGAACTCGCCGGACCTGAAGACCATCCGTCCCGCGCTCTCCACCAAGTGGAACCCTTAAATCATGTTGGATCGACTGCTAGCCCTGCTCGTTCTGGCGATTGTCCTCGGTGTGCCGCTGGGCCTGATCTTCCTGGTGACCGGCCAGTTCCTGATGGACTTCGTGTTCTTCTACCCGCTGTTCATGTCCGGCCTGTGGATCGCCGGCGGCCTGTACTTCTGGCTGCACTGGGAACGCCACTGGCCCTGGAAGGACGACACCCTGCCGCCGCCGCTGAAGGGCGAGCCGCTGATCAGCATCCTGATCCCTTGCTACAACGAGGGCGACAACGCGGCCGACACCATCCACGCGGCGCTGGCCCAGCACTATCCGAATATCGAGGTCATCGCGATCAACGACGGCTCCAAGGACAACACCGCCCAAGTGCTGGACGCCCTGGCGCTGGAAGATCCGCGGCTGCGAGTGGTGCACCTGGCACAAAACCAGGGCAAGGCCGTGGCCTTGCGCATGGGCGCCGTGGCGGCGCGCAGCGAGTACCTGGTGTGCATCGACGGCGATGCGCTGCTGGCGCCGAACACCGCGGCCTATCTGGTGGCGCCGCTGCTGGAGAATTCGCGCCTGGGCGCGGTGACCGGCAATCCGCGGATTCGCACCCGCTCGACTTTGGTGGGCCGGGTCCAGGTGGGCGAGTTCTCCTCGATCATCGGTCTGATCAAGCGTACCCAGCGGGTGTTCGGGCGGATCTTCACGGTCTCCGGGGTGATTGTCGCCTTCCGCCGCTCGGCCCTGCACCGGGTCGGCTACTGGAGCCCGGACATGATCACCGAAGACATCGACATCAGCTGGAAGCTGCAGCTCGATCACTGGAGCATTTTCTACGAGCCGCGGGCGCTGTGCTGGATCCTCATGCCGGAAACCCTGCGCGGCCTGTGGAAGCAGCGCCTGCGCTGGGCCCAGGGTGGCGCCGAGGTGCTGTTCAAGAACATCCGCGGGATCTGGCAATGGCGCCACCGCTACCTGTGGCCGCTGCTGTTCGAATACTGCCTGTCCACCGGCTGGGCCTTCACCTTCCTGCTGTCGGTGATCTTCTGGGGCGTCGGCCATTTCATCGTCATGCCCGAGGCCATCGCCGTCGACCGCCTGATGCCGCCGGCCTTCACCGGGCTGGTGCTGGCGATGGTCTGCCTGCTGCAGTTCGCGGTCAGCATCCTGATCGATCGCCGGTATGAAAAGGGTTTGGGCAAGACCATGTTCTGGGTGGTCTGGTACCCCCTGGTGTTCTGGCTCGTCAGCCTGTTCACCACGCTTGTCAGTTTCCCCAAGGTGCTGTTCAGCCAACACCGCAAGCGTGCGCGCTGGGTCAGCCCCGACCGTGGCATCAAGCCGACAGATGATGAAGAGGAGGCTCGCTGATGAAAATCATCAGAACCCGTCAACGGCCATTGCTGGTGATCGTCGATGCGGCGTTCACCGTGCTGGCTTGGATCGGCCTGCTGTACCTGCTGGTACGCGGCCTGTGGCCGCTGATCGACACCCACGACGGCCCGCGTATCGAGGTCGGCGTGCTGGAAGCGCTGGGCACCTTGCAGACCTACCTGTGGGTGGCCCTGCTCAACGCCGCCGTGCTGATCCTCTGGGCGCGTTATCAGCAGCGCAAGAGCAAAAGTTTTGCCCGGCGCCGCCTGCCGTCGCCGGCGCTGGACGACCAGCGCCTGAGCGAAAGCTTCAAGCTCAGCGCCGCCAATTTTGCGCGCATGCGCCAGCCCGGGACCATGACGGTGCATAACGACGAGGAGGGCGGCATCAGCCTTGTCACCACCGGTTTCTTGCGCCTGAACCCCGAGCGCCAGCCGCATCCGCCGTTGCTGGCGGATTCCGTGGAGCGCTGATTCGGCTGCTGGTTGAAGGTCGCGGGATCAGGGCGGCCGGGTAAAAATCCCGGTGCTCGTCGAAAAAAGCCCCGGAGCTGAAAAAAAACCGGGGTTTTTTCGTTTACAAGCGGCTGCGGCTCAAGCTCAATCAGCGCCAATATTGCTCAAGCGCAACGCTACGCCGCGCAGCTATAGTCTCCAGGCTCCTGTTTCCAGGCTCCGATAAACCCATTCGCAGAAGGTGCTCGCGTATGTCCCGTTTTGCCTCTCTCAATACCTGGCTGGCCGCCGGCGCCGTCCTGCTGTGCCTGCAGTTGCCGGCCCAGGCCCAGGAGCGTTTCACCCTGAATGTGCCCGGTGTCTCGGACAACCGCCTGTTTACCCCGGCCAGCGCCAGCGATGCCAAGGGCTGCGGCGGGCATAACCTGTCGCCGGCCCTGGCCTGGACCGCCGGCCCGGAAGGCACCCGCAGCTACGCCATCGTGATGCACGACCCGGACGGCGCCAAAGGCCAGGGTATCGACCACTGGGTGCATTACGGGATCAAGCCCACGACCCGGCAGATCGCCGCGGGCGCGGGGGCCAAGGGCACCCTGGAAGGGCTGGGCGGCACCAACAGCAAAGGCACCACCGGCTACGTCGGTCCTTGCCCGCCGGTGGGCGACAGCGCGCATCACTACATCATCCAGATCTACGCCCTGGAGCTGGCGCCCGACGCCTTGCCGGCCGGCCTGACCCGCGCCCAGCTGCTGGAAAAGATCAACGGCCACGTGCTGCGCAACAGTAGCGTGGTGCGGCGCTATCTGCGCTAAGCAGATTTTTTTCCGGGGGCTTAACCCGAATCGCCAAGGGGCTTCGTCTGAAGGGGGGAATGGATCAATTTCCCCGAGGTCAGCCCCCATGTTCCTTCCTCCGTATTTCCTTCGCCCCGCCGTTCAGGGGTGCGCCGCCGGGTTGCTGTTGACCATGGCCGGTTGCGGCCCGTCCTCGCCTGAGACCCGGGGCGCTGCCTTGCCCGTCCAGGAAACGCTGGCACCGCAGGTCGCCGCGCCCTCGTCGAGCGAGGCCCCGCGCGCCGATGTGATCCTGGCCGGATACAACAACGCCAAGGCGCTCGCCCCGGCACCCATGCAAGCCTCGATGATGACGCGCGAATCGCTGCCCGCCGGCTATCGCGCCGAACCGCGGGAGCAGTACCAGAACCTGCCGGACAACCCGATCCACAGCGTGGCGCAAGCTCCGGTCTCGACCTTCAGCGTCGATGTCGATACCGGTGCCTACGCCAATGTCCGGCGCCTGCTCAACCAGGGCAGCCTGCCGCCGCAAGGTGCGGTGCGCCTGGAAGAACTGGTCAATTACTTCCCCTACGATTACGCCCTGCCCGGCGACGGCTCGCCGTTTGGCGTGACCACCGAGATCGCGCCGTCGCCCTGGAACCCCCACACCCGCCTGCTGCGCATCGGCATCAAGGCTTCGGATCGCGCCGTCGCCGAGCTGGCGCCGGCCAACCTGGTGTTCCTGGTGGATGTGTCCGGCTCCATGGACCGCCGCGAGGGCCTGCCGCTGGTGCAAAGCACCCTCAAGCTGCTGGTGGACCAGTTGCGCGAACAGGACCGGGTGTCGCTGGTGGTGTATGCCGGTGAATCGCGGGTGGTGCTGGAGCCCACTTCCGGGCGCGACAAGGCGAAGATCCGCAACGCCATCGAGCAACTGACGGCGGGCGGCTCCACCGCCGGCGCCTCGGGCATCCAGCAGGCGTACCAGATGGCCCGGCAAGGCTTCATCAAGAACGGCATCAACCGCATCCTGCTGGCCACCGATGGCGACTTCAACGTCGGCATCAGCGACTTCGACCGCCTCAAGCAGATGGCCGTCGAGCAGCGTAAAAGCGGCGTGTCGCTGACCACCCTCGGCTTTGGCGTGGACAACTACAACGAGCACCTGATGGAGCAACTGGCTGACGCCGGCGATGGCAACTATGCCTACATCGACAACCTGCGCGAGGCGCGCAAGGTCCTGGTGGACCAGCTCGGCTCGACCCTGGCGGTGGTAGCCAAGGACGTGAAGCTGCAGGTGGAATTCAACCCGGCCCAGGTCAGCGAATACCGCCTGCTGGGTTATGAGAACCGCGCGCTGAAACGCGAGGACTTCAACAACGACAAGGTCGATGCCGGCGAGATCGGCGCTGGGCATACGGTCACCGCGCTGTATGAAATCGTGCCCAAGGGCGAGCAGGGCTGGCTGGAGCCGCTGCGTTATGGCCAGGCCCAGGCGTCGTCGGAATCGAACATCAAGGACGACGAGCTGGCCATGCTGCGGGTGCGCTACCAGGCGCCGCAAGGCGGCAGCAGCCGGCTGATCGAGCGGCCGATCCTGGCGTCGCAACAGCACGGCAAACTCGTCCAGGCCAGCGATGATCTAAGATTTGCCGCAGCCGTGGCGGCGTTCGCCCAGCAGCTCAAGGACGCTCGTTACACCGGCGACTTCGGCCTCAAGGACACCGTTGCCCTGGCCCGCGGGGCCAAGGGCGAAGACCGTTTCGGCCTGCGCGGCGAGTTCGTGCAACTGGTGGAACTGGCGCAGAGCCTGCAGACTGCCGCTCCGGCGAATCAGCCGGGCCGTTCCGGGGAGGCGTTGAGCCGCCGTGAGTAACGTCATGACGAGCCACCAGAAGGAGTTCAGTACGACTATGCCTGCGGCGAATCGACCAGAGCCCGCCAGCAGCGACGAAACGCTGCTGGCGCGTTATCGCGCGGGCGACAGCGCTGCCTTCGAGGTCCTCTACCAGCGGCATCGCCAGGGGTTGTACCGGTTCCTGCTGAGTCTGTGCGACAAGGCCGAGCTGGCCGACGAGGTCTATCAGGACACCTGGCTCAGCCTGATCCGCACCACCAGTGCGCCACAGGGCCGGGCCAGTTTTCGCACCTGGCTGTACCAGATCGCCCGCAACCGCTTGATCGACCACTGGCGCAAGCACGGCATGCGCAACCTGCTGCACGACAGCTACGACGAGCAGCTGCACGATCTGGCCGATGACGCCAGCGGCCCGGAACAACATCTGAGCCTGAGCCGTGAACGGCAACGCATCGATGCCGCCTTGCAGGATCTGCCCGCCGACCAGCGCGAGGTGTTCCTGCTGCGCGCCCACGGCGAACTGGAATTGCCGCAGATCGCCAGCCTTACCGATACGCCGCTGGAAACGGTGAAAAGCCGTTTCCGTTATGCGCTGAAAAAATTGCGTCGGCTCCTGGCCGAGGAGGTACTGACATGACTGACGCCCGACAGCTTCCCCCTACCGAAGAAGAGCGCATGCTCGAGCACATTCGCCAGCACAGCCATGGCGAGCCGCCGGCCAGCCTCGACGCCCTGATCATGGCCACGGCCCGCCGCGAAGCCCCGGCGCCCCGGCCGTCCCTGTGGCAACGCTGGTTCGATCTGTGCCGCCAGCCGCGCTGGCAAGTGGCGTTCGCCGGTCTGTTCGGCGTGACCCTGCTGCTGGGCGTGTTGCAGCGCTCTCCAGAGCCGGCACCGAGCCAGGCATTCGCTCCCGCGCCGGCACCCGTGGCAAAGGCCGCTGCCCCGCAGCTTGCACGGCGCCAGGCCGAGTCCGCGCCCGCCGACGCTGCCCCTGCGGAATCAACCATGGAGGAGTCGAACCGCTTCGAACTGGCCGCGACGCCGGACGCGGCCGCTGGCGCCTTATCGGCACCCGCTCCCGCGGCACCCGGGGTGGGCCTGCCGCTGATCCATGACACGCAAGCCTTCACCGCCAAGCCTTATGAGTCTCTGGGGCACCTGGCGTCATTCCCGGGTAAGGAGCAGGGCAAGGAGCCGGTTGAGCGCGAGGCGCCGGCGTCGATCCTCGACGACGCCCTGCGCGAGGTATTGCGGCTGCGCAAGACCGGCCAGGACAAGGTCGCCGACCAGTACATCATCGCCCTGAAGCAGCGCTTCCCCGACGAGGAAATTGCCGAACGCCTGGAGGCCTTGCAGCAACCCTGAGGGCAAAACGCGCGCAAGTAATGGCCTGGCACCACGAAAACGCGCACTATCGAGCCAGTTTCCTGAAAGTGAGAGGCTGGCCATGGCGCCACGCATCGACCGTATCGCTGCACTGCTGAATTGCCCGACCAAGGGCGCGGATATCCGCCAGGCCATCAAGGAGAGTCGCAAGGACTTTCTGCTCGAGGCCGGTGAAGAAGATGAAGACCCGCAACAGGCCCAACCTGCCGCGGATCAGGATGAAGCGGCGCCGCAGCGGCAGACGCCAGACTGAAACCCGGCGCGGTTACTTGCGGGCGGGCGCGCGTTTCACGTTCTGGCCCTTGGCCTCGATGGCCAGGGCAATCGCCTTGTAGCAGTCGTAGAACAGTTCCTGGTTCTTGAACATGTTCTCCACCAGTTCCATCTTGCCGTCGCTGTGCTGGACGCGGATGAAGCGCTGGTTGAAGACTTCCACCAGTTCGACGTCCGAGATATTGATCAGGCGAATCTCGCGGATCTTCGAACTGAAATTGCTGACCGGGGCGACCAGCTTCTTGTCCGTCAGCACCACATAACGATTGCCGGCACCGCGTAGGAAGATCAGCGCCCCCGCGGCGGCGACGGTCATGGCCACGCCCAGGACGCCGAGCAGTTGCATGACCAGATGCCCATTGAGCCCCAGGGCCTCTATCAGCCGGATCACGCTGTTGTTCTCGCTGGGTGTGCCGAACACCGCGAACAGCGAAAACCCACCGAAGACCAGGCCCGCCAGGGTCATTTTCTTGTAGTTGGGCCCGTAGTAGTAACGTGCCTGGTGAGAGGGCGCGGTGTTGCCGGAAAGGTTCGAGATATTCATCGTGTGGGGTCTTCCATGAGTCTGGCGAGAAACGCTGTGTATGCGCTCGGCAGTGGGCCGGGCGCGTGAATGGCATCAGGGGAGGCATCATCGCAAAAAAGATTGGAGACACCTAAAGGGCTTTCGGAGTGAAAAGGCTTCAGCAAGAAGCGAAATACCTCACAACGAATGCAGCCAATCCGCCTTGTTCCTCCCAAACCTCCATCCCTATAGTTCCCCCTGTCGCTGAAAAATCAGCGACCGGATTTGGCGATCCGTTTAAAGTTAGGCGCAGTCGTGTCATCGACTCTTTGCGCGTGCATTTCTGTACGGGTGATGGCGATCAATGGCGGCTGTGCGCGGGAGACCTTCGGGTCTGCCGGGTTTACTAACTTACCGGTTCGCCAACCCGCGTACGGCTGCCACCCACTCGTTTGGCGACGAGATCGGCAGTCTTCTTAACCAAGTTAGGGATGACATGTCATGTCGAAGTACATACCGCTGCAAACCAATTTTCCTGATTGTCCTGTTCTGCTGATCGATAGTGATGAGCCGGTAGCGCATGTGCTGGATTGTGCTCATCAGCGGATCAAGGCCGGGACAGATCTTCTGGAAAGCCTCACTTCGGTGACGATCAAGGGCATCGAGGATGCTGATCTTTATCGGCTGACCAACGCGGCTTATCTGCTGCTCAGGGAGGGGGTGGATTTATTGGAGGTTGCGCGGCGAGGGGTTGATTAGTTTAGGCGCGCCGATATCGACAAACTGCCCAAGGTTCTTTGACCCACTCAAATGCCAGAAACGAAAAAGCCCCAGGCCATGCGACCTGGGGCTTTTGCGTTTCTAGCTGGCGCACTCGGCGGGATTCGAACCCACGACCCCTGCCTTCGGAGGGCAGTACTCTATCCAGCTGAGCTACGAGTGCAGTGCGGGCGACATCATACCCATGTCGGCTTGGGGCGTCCATGCGGTTTTTTTTCGCGTGATGATTGGTCGTCGCCTCGTTGTTTATCTTGTCCTTCGCGATACCCGCAAGCCCCCTCGCTCCATTCACAAGTCCTCCCCTCGGACGTCCCTTTGTTTGCTTTGCTCTATGGCTTCAAGCGCTCTAACCCGCTGTGTCTGCACAGCGATTTCCTGCCAGTCAAGGCGAACACATGCATTCAAAAGGCGTGGTAATGCTCGATCTCTCGTTGCGTCAAACCCTGCTGGCACGCTCCGATCTGTTCAGGGGGCTGCCGGACAATCTGATTCGTTATGTCGCCACCCATGCGGTGGAGCGCACCTTGAGTGACCGGGAGGTGCTCTACCTCAAGAGCGAGGCGCTGGACTTCATCGCGCTGGTTGTCGAGGGCCAGGTGTATTCGGTGATTCATGGCCCCGACGGGCGCGAGCAGATTGTCGGCAGCGCCGGTGTCGGCCAGGTGGTGGGCGAGTCGGCGCTGATCGAGGGCCACGCCCGGGAAAACTCGGCCTTCGCCTGCGGCCCGACCCGGGTGCTGCTGTTGGGGCCGCGGCATTTCAGGGTGTTGTACGAGGAGCCGCTGTTCTGGCAGCGGGTCCTGATGCTGCTGATGACGCGCCTGATGAAGATCCTCGAGTTGCTCGAGCTGGTCTGCCTGCATCGCCTGGAGTCGCGTCTGGCGCGGTTTCTGCTAGCCAATATCGATGACTTCGAGCTGGCCCCCGCGACCTGCGCGTCGGTTCCCCGCAACCAGGGCATCCTGGCTTCCATGCTCAATACCAGCCGGCCGAAGCTGAATGTCCAGTTGCAGCTGTGGCGGCGCTCGGGGGTGATCAGTTGCCAGAGCGGCCAGCTGGTGATCAACGATGTCGAGCATCTACGGCGCAAGGCCTGTCCGCTCAATTAATTTGCCAACTGTTCCCCAGGTAACAGCGAACGCCTGCTGCGCGATCACAGACTGTCGGCTCATCAAGGAATGCACAGGGAGTGCTGACGATGGGATCTTTTCGTGAAGTGGCAGTGGCCGACCAGTTGTTCGAAGCGAGCTGGCAGGCGGTGTACCCCGAGCTGATGCGCCGGGCCAATCGGCGAGCCAGGGGCAACCTGGCCCTGGCCCAGGAGTGGATATCCAATACGGCGATCAAAGCCTTGCTGTTCTTCAGGCGTTCCCCCGAACGCATACGAGAGCCGCAGGGCTTTCTGTTCCTGGTGCTGGACCACGTGTTTCTTGACAGCCTGCGCACTAGCAAGCGCGAAGAGCAGTTGTTCGACCGCTCGATCGACCTTGCCCACGATCACCAGGCCCTGCTCGCCGCGCCCTGCGTATCGGTGTTCGAGCACACCGAACAGTTCGAGCGGCTGATGCAGTTGGGCCGCCGCGTGGAGCAGTTGCCGTTGCCCCAACGGCGGCTGTTCGAAATGCGTTTTGTCGAAGAACTGCCGTATCCGCAGATCGCCGCTGAGTTGGGGATCGCCCAGCCCCTGGCGCGCAAGCGCGTGCAGTTGCTGCGGGCGGCGCTGCGTTGACAGCGCTTTTGCGTTCACAGCCGCGGATGCATGGCGTTCTTGTGTCATGAGCACCTGAAACCGTCGACGAGTTCACCGCCAGCGCGCCTGCGCTGGCGCCTTCCATCAAGGAGAGATGTATGCCAGAGGTCAACAGCCAGATTACCGACGCGGTAACCCAAACCAACGTTAAGGTGGTGGCCGAGGCGCCGGCCCAGGCCATTGCCTCGCTGTACCAGGTGGCCAGCCATTCGGCGGGGCTGTCCCTGCAGAACGCGGTCAACAGCCAGCAGGCGTTGAATCAGATCTCCAACGCGGTGATCTCCAAGGCTGTCTCGCTGATCATGCAGATCGGCGAGAAGCCTTGACGCCTGGGGAGATACCTCATGTTCTGGTTCAAGAAAAAACCTGCCGCCGCCGAACCGGAGACTGACGCCATAACGGCGACTGACCCTGCGGCGGTCGACCCCGATACGGCCGATCCCAAGGCCGCTGATGTAACGGCTGCCGATCTCAAGGTAGAACACCATCCCCCGCCACCGCCCACCCCGGCCAAGCCCTCGCGCACGGTGATGGACCGCATGAACGACTATATGCTGGCCCAGGTCGCGGCACCGCCGACCGGCAGTACCGATGCGCTGAACAGCCAGATCGTCGAGGCGGTGCAGTTCACCAATGCCCAGACCTT
The DNA here is from genome assembly GCF_059416085.1 of Pseudomonas sp. GW821-FHT09E12. Taxonomy (NCBI): domain Bacteria; kingdom Pseudomonadati; phylum Pseudomonadota; class Gammaproteobacteria; order Pseudomonadales; family Pseudomonadaceae; genus Pseudomonas; species Pseudomonas sp. GW821-FHT09E12. The sequence continues at coordinate 100,988 of NZ_JBWKOM010000004.1, forward strand.
CGCCTATGCCCCGGCGCAGATCGCCATCGCCCCGGACATGATGATCGGCCAGGCCGCCGGCCTGGTGGCGCAGTCGGCGGCGGGCTATTTCGACGGGGTCAGCAAGCTGGCGCTGGCGGCCCAGGCGGTATTGCTCGAGCAGATGACGAAAAATATCGTCGAAAACCAGCCCGAAAAAGCTGCCGAGGATGCCTTGGGCGCCCTGGCCACCGATCTGCTGGTGGGGGCCGCCGCCGCCGTCGCCGCTGCCGCCGGCGCCATGGAAGCGGAAGCGGCGGGCATGGCCATCGACAAGATCGACCAGAGCATTGCCAAGTACAGCAGCACCCTGGCCAACCGCGCCGCGCCTACGGCCTGACTCTACCGAGCATCGAGTTCCAGAACCCCTCTGGAACTGTGCAATAGCAACGTGCAAGTAACTTTTCTTTATTGAGGAGCGACATCATGCAGCCTGGAGATCTTGTTTTTACCGTAGCCAGAGACGATGACCCTCTGGCCACAAGTGTTCCGCGTAAGCTCATTGGGCTCGGGCAGCGCTTGAAAGCCGCCTTTCTGTCTGAAGACAAACCGGGAGCGCCGATAGTCCATGTGGCGCTCGCCATCAACAATAATCATGTTGTGGAAAGTGTCGGGGGTGGGGTGGCGCTCACTAACCTGGTCGAAGATAAACGCAACGCCATGGTGTTCACGTGCAAGGACCGATCCCTCGCTGACGCGGCTGCGTATGTGGCCAAGCAGTTTTTTGTCGATGCGAGCACCGGAGAGATCAACGGCGAGTACAGCCTTTTGAAAGCGATGCGTTCGACATCCGAGAGCTCTTCCTACGACCCGGGACTTGAGGCAAGGATCAACGCTTCGGTCGATATCGGTGCGGCTTCGTTCTGTTCGGAGTTTGTCGCCAATGCGTACGAAGTGGGCAACCTGTATACCAGCGCCATCATCATACCGCCGCCCCCGGTGGTGTTTTTCGCCCATCCCAAGACGCTCAATCCATGGCAGTTGGCAGACTTCTGCGAGAGCAACCAGCGCTTCAGTTGCACCGGGTTCTGGGAACAGGGCGAAGAGGTGACGTTTTAACAGCCCCTCCTTCAGCCTCTTGCCAAGGAACTCCAGATGGACAAGGAAGACCCGTCTCCAATGGCCGGCATCTATCGGTTGGCCGAGGTGCTCGATCTGAAGTTGTCGTCAGGAGAAAAGCATATTCTCGAGGCGTTGGTTCGTAGCAGCCCTGACACCTTTTCGGGGCCTTCAACCACGGTCATCGATCAGTTGCTCGATCGGACCCAGCGCTTGATCGAGGGTGAAAAACAGCGCACTCGCGAGTTGATGGAACACTCGGTTATTAACGAAAGTGCCTCGAAGCCCCAGCCGCCACAGCATGAAGCGGTGATCCGCAAATGGTTGGCGGCGAAGCAATCATTGTCTTCGTCGAACGCTGTATCAGAAGCCGATCAGCTCATCCGGGAGGTGTTGAGCGAGCAGATAAGACACGAAGTAAAAGAAGCATTGGCAGTGCAAATGAAAGGGCTGGCAGAGCAAGTCGAGTCAGCCCTTGAACGGCTGAGCGAGCAATATGCCGAGCGTGGGCAAGGTTGATTCAGATCGTCTTCACACTCGTTGTTTTGCAACGTTCATTGATTAGCACGGAATCTCCCGTGTATTAACAAAGGAAGTTGAATCATGGCAACAACCGTATCCGAGCAAGTTACCGACGCAGTCACCCAGGCCAACGTCAAAGTAGTGGCCGAGTCGCCAGCCATGGCGATGAGCACCATCTACCAATCCATGGGCCAGGCTACGGCGATTCTGTTTCAGAACGCTGTTTCGGCCCAACAACAGCAAAACACCCTGGCGCAAGCCGCTACCAACCAGGGCGTGATGCAGATCTACAGTGTAGACACCGCCGTTGCCACTGAGAAAATCGGCCAGTAACTAACCTGTTGAGCGTACTGAAGTCGTTCACGTAACGGGCCAACGCCCTGGCCCCCGCAGCCTTTTGGTTGCGGGGGCTTTTTTATGGTCATTGATCTGAATCCCTGAGGGAAAGCGGCGTTTTCGTTCTTTTTTTCGAACAGCCTATTGCCCTGCCCCCCGGTTGACCCTAGGATTCGTTTGAGATTTCAAACGCTCTTGTCCAAGAGCCGATCCGCCCGTCTATTCTGACAGGCGCTATTTCTGTGCTTGAGCCCGGTAACAGTTTTTCCTGACGGCAGCCTGTCAAGGCGCCTTTCAACAATCACAATTCGCTCCGCCTCGCGCGGTGCTGTTAAGGAAACCGACATGCAGCTTAAAGACGCCCAGTTGTTCCGCCAGCAAGCCTTCATCGATGGGGCTTGGGTCGACGCGGATAACGGCCAGACCATCAAAGTGAACAACCCGGCCACGGGCGAAATCCTCGGCACCGTGCCGAAGATGGGCGCGGCTGAAACCCGTCGCGCCATCGAAGCCGCCGACAAGGCCCTGCCGGCCTGGCGCGCGCTGACCGCCAAGGAGCGGGCGACCAAGCTGCGTCGCTGGTATGAGCTGCTGATCGAAAACCAGGACGACCTCGGTCGCCTGATGACCCTGGAGCAGGGCAAGCCACTGGCCGAAGCCAAGGGCGAAATCGCCTACGCCGCCTCCTTCATCGAATGGTTCGCCGAAGAAGCCAAGCGCATCTACGGCGATGTGATTCCCGGCCACCAGCCGGACAAGCGCCTGATCGTGATCAAGCAGCCGATCGGCGTGACCGCGGCCATCACCCCGTGGAACTTCCCGGCGGCGATGATCACCCGTAAAGCCGGCCCTGCCCTGGCCGCTGGTTGCACCATGGTGATCAAGCCGGCCTCGCAGACCCCGTTCTCGGCCCTGGCCCTGGTCGAACTGGCGCACCGCGCAGGCATTCCGAAAGGTGTGCTGAGCGTGGTCACCGGCAGCGCCGGCGACATCGGCGGCGAGCTGACCAGCAACCCGATCGTGCGCAAGCTGTCCTTCACCGGCTCGACCGAAATCGGTCGCCAGCTGATGGCCGAATGCGCCAAGGACATCAAGAAGGTTTCCCTGGAGCTGGGCGGTAACGCTCCGTTCATCGTGTTCGACGACGCGGACCTGGATAAGGCCGTCGAAGGCGCGATCATCTCCAAGTACCGCAACAACGGCCAGACCTGCGTCTGCGCCAACCGCCTGTACATCCAGGACTCGGTCCACGACGCCTTCGCCGAGAAACTCAAGGCCGCGGTGGCCAAGCTGAAGATCGGCAACGGCCTGGAAGACGGCACCACCACCGGTCCTCTGATCGACGAAAAAGCCGTGGCCAAAGTCCAGGAACACATCGCCGACGCCCTGGGCAAAGGCGCGACCCTGCTGGCCGGCGGCAAGCCGATGGAAGGCAACTTCTTCGAGCCGACCATCCTGGTCAACGTGTCGAAAGACGCGGCCGTGGCCAAGGAAGAAACCTTCGGTCCGCTGGCGCCACTGTTCCGTTTCAAGGACGAAGCCGAAGTGATCGCGATGTCCAACGACACCGAGTTCGGCCTGGCCTCGTACTTCTACGCTCGCGACCTGGGCCGTGTGTTCCGTGTGGCCGAAGCCCTGGAATATGGCATGGTCGGCGTCAACACCGGGTTGATCTCCAACGAAGTCGCGCCGTTCGGCGGTATCAAGGCCTCGGGCCTGGGCCGTGAAGGTTCCAAGTACGGCATCGAGGATTACCTGGAAATCAAATACCTCTGCCTGGGCATCTGATACCCGCGCCAAGGCATGGTTTTAAGCGCCAGGGGCACGAGAGCGCTGTCCCCTGGCGTGCTGTAAACGATCTTTCAGTTAGTGGCCGGGATAGCCGGGGCAGTCGATCATCGCATGCTGCCGCGGTTGCCTTCCCGCCACGTCATCCTTGAACCACGCCGACCGATGAGCGGCGAATGAGGACACTATGAGCAAGACCAACGCATCCCTGATGAAACGCCGTGAAGCCGCCGTACCGCGCGGTGTTGGCCAGATTCACCCGATCTTCGCCGACTCCGCGAAGAACGCCACGGTAACCGACGTTGAAGGTCGCGAGTTCATCGACTTCGCCGGCGGTATCGCCGTACTCAACACCGGCCACCTGCACCCGAAAATCGTCGCCGCGGTGACCGAGCAGCTGAACAAGCTGACCCACACCTGCTTCCAGGTCCTGGCCTACGAGCCTTACGTGGAACTGTGCGAAAAAGTGAACGCCAAGGTGCCGGGCGATTTCGCCAAGAAAACCCTGCTGGTGACCACCGGTTCCGAAGCCGTGGAAAACTCGGTGAAGATCGCCCGTGCCGCCACTGGCCGCGCCGGCGTGATCGCCTTCACCGGCGCCTACCACGGTCGCACCATGATGACCCTGGGCCTGACCGGCAAGGTCGTGCCTTACTCGGCCGGCATGGGCCTGATGCCAGGCGGCATCTTCCGCGCGCTGTACCCGAACGAGCTGCACGGTGTGAGCATCGACGATTCGATCGCCAGCATCGAGCGCATCTTCAAGAACGATGCCGAGCCACGTGACATCGCCGCGATCATCATCGAGCCGGTGCAGGGCGAAGGCGGCTTCTACGTCGCGCCTAAAGAGTTCATGAAGCGTCTGCGCGCCCTGTGCGACCAGCACGGCATCCTGCTGATCGCCGACGAAGTGCAGACCGGCGCTGGCCGTACCGGCACCTTCTTCGCCATGGAACAGATGGGCGTTGCCGCCGACCTGACCACCTTCGCCAAGTCCATCGCTGGCGGCTTCCCGCTGGCCGGTGTCTGCGGCAAGGCCGAATACATGGACGCCATCGCGCCAGGCGGCCTGGGCGGTACCTACGCCGGTAGCCCGATTGCCTGCGCCGCGGCCCTGGCCGTGATGGAAGTGTTCGAGGAAGAGCACCTGCTGGACCGTTGCAAGGCGGTCGGCGAGCGTCTGGTGACCGGCCTCAAGGCCATCCAGGCCAAGTACCCGGTGATCGGCGACGTGCGTGCCCTGGGCGCGATGATCGCGGTCGAGCTGTTCGAGAACGGCGACAGCCACAAGCCGAACGCGGCCGCCGTGGCACAGGTTGTTGCCAAGGCGCGCGACAAGGGCCTGATCCTGCTGTCCTGCGGCACCTACGGCAACGTCCTGCGCGTGCTGGTTCCGCTGACCTCGCCGGACGAGCAGCTGGACAAGGGCCTGGCGATCATCGAAGAGTGCTTCTCCGAACTCTGATCCCGCCTGTGACCTGATTGACAAAAAGACCCGCCTCGGCGGGTTTTTTTGTGCCGATAGAGGCTGCGCAGTGCATTTGCGCTGTATGGAAGGCTCGGCATTGACTAAGGTGCAAAGGATTGCCCAGGGAGCGTGCTGCATGACTGCTGTGGATTTACCCGCTGTACCGCGAGTGTTGATTGCCGAGGCGGACCCTTGGTCGCGCGATTTGCTCAAGCAGGTGTTGTTGAATGTACGTTGCGACGCGCGGCTGGACGTGTGCGCCGACGGTCAGGAAGCCCTGCAACTGCTGGCCGAAAATCCCTATGACCTGGTGATCGCCGACTGGGAGTTGCCCGGCGTCGACGGCCTGGGCCTGCTGCGCAGCGTGCGTCAGCGCAAGCGCAACCCAGTGCTGCCTTTTATCCTCATGAGCACCCGCAACGACAGCGCCAGCGTGCGCGAAGCCTTGCCGCTGGCGCCGACGGCCTACCTGACCAAGCCGCTGAACATGGAAGGCCTGACCCAGCGCCTGCAGGACCTGCTGCTGGATCCCGGCCAGGAAGTGTCGTGCGAGGTGCCGATCCTGGCGCCGGGCATGACCCTGTGGACCTTTCTCGAGCGCCGCCGCGAGCTGGCCGACGGCGCGCCGTTGCTCGCCGATGTGCAACTGGCGGTGAAGCGCAGCCTCAACCCCGATGGTCTCGACCTCAAGCTGCTGGAAGAAGAGGTGCGTACCGACCCGCAGATCAACGCGGTGCTGATCGCCGCGGCCAACAGCGCCGCCCAGCACCATGGCAGCGCGGTGCAGACCCTGGCCCAGGCCCTCCACCGGCTGGGTACCGGGCAGAGCATGAACCTGATTCTCGGCCTGGCGCTCAAGCGCAGCGCGCGCCTGAGCGACCCGGCCCTGGGCGATTACGCCGAGCGTTACTGGGAACTGTCGCTGCACACCGCGGAATACGGCCGGACCCTGGCCCGCTTGCTGGACCTGGACCAGGAGCGCTGCTATTGCGCCGGCATGCTGCATCGCCTGGGGGACCTGGCGCTGCTGCGCTGCCTGCAAGAGTGGAAGCAAGCCGGTGGCGCGCTGGACGACATGGAAGAGATCGGCGATGCCCTGGCGCAGTTCGGCGCGGCCTATGGTTCGGCCTTGCGCACCCGCTGGCGCCTGCCGCTGGAGCTGCGCGAGCTGATTGCTTCGGCCTACCAGCTCGGTGGCGGGGTTTATTCCCGCGAGGCTTTGGTGATGAACCTCTCTGCCCAGCTCGCCCGCCTGCGGCCCTCCGAGGGCCTCGAAGAGCTGGCCGACAGCAAGACCGCGCGCCTGCTCAAGATCGGCCTGCCGGAGCTGGTTCGCCTGCGTAAAACCGATACGCGAGAAGCGTGAGGACGCCGCGCAATCCTGTAGCCGCTGCCGAGCCCGCGAGGCTGCGTTCGAGGACAAAGTCCTCGCCAAACCTGGGCACGCGGTTCGCCAGGAAGATCAAGTTGCCGGGTGTTACGACTGCTGCGCAGCCGATCGCAGCCTCGCGGGCTCGGCAGCGGCTACGGTGGGTTGCAGTTGCGACCTACCCCGAAACGATCCGGTTCTTGCCCTGGCGCTTGGCTTCGTACATCGCCGCGTCGGCGCGGGCGAAGAGGCTGTCGAGTTTTTCGTCGTCGGCGGTGAGGCTGGTCAGGCCCTGGCTGACGGTGATGCTGAACTGCTCCTCGCCATGGCTGAAGGTCAGGCGCTGGATTTCCCGCTGCAGGCGTTCGGCAACCTGGCGTGCCATGTCCGGGGCGCAGCCGGGGAATAGGGCGGCGAACTCCTCGCCACCGATACGCCCGAACAGGTCGCCACGGCGCAGGGTCGCGCGGCCGGTCTCGGCGATGCGTTGCAGGACGTTATCGCCCTCGGGGTGGCCGTAGGTATCGTTGACCACCTTGAAGTCATCGATATCCAGCAGCAGGAAGGCCAGCGGCGTGCCTTGCTGGCGCGCCTGCTCGAATTCGCGGTTGGCGCATTCGAAGAAGTGCCGGCGGTTGCTGCTCTGGGTCAGCACGTCGGTGGTGGCCAGGCGTTGCAGCTCGGTTTCCAGGTGCTTTTTCTCGGTGATGTCCTCGGCCAGGCCGACGATGATCACCCGGTCCCCGGGGGCGGCATTGCGATTGATGAAGCACTTGTCGCTGAGCCAGCGGACCTGGCCCTGGGCATCGATGATGCGGTATTCGCGGTCTTCCACCGCGCCTTTTTCCAGCACCTGGGCCAGGGTCCGCTCGGCGTATTCGAGGTCGTCGGGGTAGACGCTGTCGCGCCATTCGTTGGCGTCGGCCAGCAGCAGGCCGGCGGAGCGGCCGAAAATGCGTTCATACGCCGGACTGACATACAGCACCTGGCGGGCTTCCCAGTCGAAGGCCCAGAGCACGGCATTGACGCTGACCAGCAACGAGCTGAACAGCTGTTCGCGTTCTGTCAGCCGGGCGACCTCGCCCTGGGCATGCATCAGCGCCATCAGGGTTTGCGCGGCCTCGGGCCACTGGGGAAAAGCGGATGGGAGTTGTGGGTTCTTGTTGGCCATCGGCACCGATCTCAAAGCGCTCGCCGCTCGGGAAACGAAGCGGCCACGGAAAGCCCGCCTGGATGGCGAAGTGTTGCTTGAGATAGGGGATTGGCGACGAAGTTCCCGTTTGCCGCGGTCTGGGAGCCGGCAGCCGCTGGGCGGTCACGGTGGCGCGGATGACAGGCTGGAACTCATGGGGCGGGGAGGGCAGCGAAGCCCACCCGCCACGGCAGCCGGGCTTGCCATGGCGGGTGAACGGGCCAGCGTCAGAGGCTGGCGGGGCGCAGCGAGTAGGTTTTCAACTGGCTGGCGAAGTCGCGCAGCGATTGGATCCCGCTGGCCTCGGCTTCGTGGACCCAGTCCTTGATCGCCGCCAGCATGTCGTGGCCATTGGAGCTGGTCTTGGCCCAGATCTGCTGCAGCGCCAGGCGCTTTTCGTAGATCACTTTCAGGGCCTGGCTGTGCTCCAGCATGTTCTGGATGCGCGCATGGTGGCGCTCTTCCAGCAGGCTGGTCTCCCGCGACAGCAGGCGCTTGGCGCGATGGAACTGGTGGCGCACCGAGTGATCGACCTTGTCCAGTTCCTGCTTGACCAGTGGTGCGATCACCAGCTTGCGGTACTGCGCCATGATCTGGAAACGGTTGTTGAGGATCGCCATCGCCGTGTCCATGTCCAGGTGGCCCTTGCCTTCGACCCGGTGGGCGATCGGCGCGACCCGCTGCACCTTGGCCAGGCGCAGGAAGCTGAACACCTTGATCCAGGCCCAGCCCAGGTCGAACTCCCACTTCTTCACCGACAGCTTGGCCGAGTTGGGGTAGGTGTGATGGTTGTTGTGCAGCTCTTCGCCGCCGACCAGGATGCCCCAGGGCACCAGGTTGGTGGCCGCGTCGCGGCATTCGAAGTTGCGATAGCCGACCGCATGGCCCAGGCCGTTGATCACGCCGGCGGCCCAGACCGGGATCCACATCATCTGGATCGCCCAGATGGTGATGCCGATGGTGCCGAACAGCAGCAGGTCGATCACCGCCATCAGCGCCACGCCGCCCAGCTTGTAGCGCGAGTAGAGGTTGCGTTCGATCCAGTCGTCCGGGCAGTTCTTGCCGTAGATGCGCAGGGTTTCCGGGTTTTTCGCCTCTTCGCGGTACAGCTCGGCGCCTTTGCGCAGCACCGTGGACAGGCCCTTGATCACCGGGCTGTGGGGGTCATCCTCGGTTTCGCATTTGGCGTGGTGCTTGCGGTGGATGGCGGTCCACTCGCGGGTGTTCTGCGCTGTGGTCAGCCACAGCCAGAAGCGGAAGAAATGTTTCAGGCCGGCATTGAGCTCCAGGGAGCGGTGGGCTGAATAGCGATGCAGGTAAACCGTGACGCCAACGATGGTCACGTGAGTCATTAACAGGGTGACTGCCACCAGTTGCCAGGCCGACAAGCCAAGAAAACCTTCGTACCACATAGGCTGTAGGGCCCTCGATAAAGAAAAAACAGCAGTCGCATTATCACCGAGCCCACAGAGAAAACCAGTCGCCCTTTCAGATAAGAGTGGCGAGATGTTTCTTCCTCTATAATCCCAAGCTTTCCGTAAGGACATTGACGACCTTATGTCGGTTTCTTCCCGCGACGCTTTGCGCGCAGCCTTGCTCTATCTCTTGTTGTCTGTGGTGTGGTTGCAGCTCAGTGGTCATTTATTGAGCAGTTTCTTCGATGAGTCGAACGATCTGGCGCGCTGGCAACTGATCAACGGGTATCTCTGGGCCCTGGTCAGCGCGGTCCTGATCTTCATCGCGCGGGGCCGTCTGCTGCGTTTGCTGGGTGCCGACTCCTGGCGGCATCACCAGCGCGAGGACCGCGAGCGTCTGCGCCAGGCGGCCGCTGTGTTCGATTGCACCCGCGAAGGTGTGCTGGTCAGCGACCGCCGGGGCCAGATCGTCCACGTGAACCGCGCGTTCATCGAGATCACCGGCTATCAGCGCGACGAGGTGCTGGGCCGCCAGCCGAGCCTGTTCAAGTCCGGGCACCACACGGCGGATTTCTACCAGGCCATGTTCGATTCGCTGAACGCCACGGGCGAGTGGAGCGGCGAGATCTGGAACCGACGCAAATGCGGCGAGATCTACCCGCAGTGGCAGACCATCCGCGCCATCCGCGATGACGACGGCCAGCTCAGCCACTATGTCGCGGTGTTTTCCGACATCAGCGCGATCAAGGATTCCGAGCACGAACTGGCCCACCTGGCGCACCACGACCCGCTGACCGACCTGCCCAATCGCCTGCTGTTCACCGACCGTGCCGAGCAGGCCCTGGCGTCGGCGCAGATCCACAAGCGCGGCTGTGCGCTGCTGATGGTCGACCTGGATCACTTCAAGATGATCAACGACAGCCTCGGACACAATGTCGGCGACCGCCTGCTCAAGGCCGTGGCCCAGCGCCTGCAAGGCATGTTCGGCCCGGGCATCACCCTGGCGCGGCTGGGCGGCGACGAGTTCGCGGTGCTGGTCGAGAGCTGCGCGCAGCCGGGGCAGGCCGCGGTGCTGGCGCAGCGCATCATCGACGGGGTGAAGCAGCCTTTCCTGATGGACGAGAACCAGCTGTTCATCAATGCCAGCATCGGCATCAGCCTGTTTCCCAGCGATGCCCTGAGCGCCGAGCAACTGTTGCGCAATGCCGACACGGCGTTGTTCAAGGCCAAGAGCGCCGGGCGCGACAGTTACGCGCTGTACACCGAGGAACTGACGGCCCACGCCCAGCAACGGGTGGAAATTGCCTTCGAATTGCGCCGCGCCCTGGAGCAGCAGGAGCTTCGGGTGTTCTACCAGCCGGTGCACGACCTTGCCAGCAGCCGCCTGGTCGGGGTCGAGGCGCTGGTGCGCTGGGAGCATCCGCAGCGTGGCCTGGTGCCGCCTGGGGAGTTCATTCCGATTGCCGAGCGCGCCGGGCTGATCGCCGAGATCGATGCCTGGGTCATGCAGCAGGCCTGTCGGCAGATGTGCCAATGGCAGGCGGAGGGCATGGCGTTGTCGTTCGTCGCGGTGAATGTCTCCAGCCGCCTGTTCGCCCGCCGCGAGCTGTACCAGCAGGTGGCCCAGGTGCTGCACGACACCGGCCTGGACCCGGCCTACCTGGAGCTGGAAGTCACCGAAAGCGCGGTGATGGAAGACCCGGAAGTCGCCCTGGAGCAGATGCATCGCCTGCGCGAACTGGGGCTGCGCCTGGCCATCGACGACTTCGGCACCGGTTATTCCTCGCTGTTGCGGCTCAAGCGCCTGCCGGTGCAGAAGCTGAAGATCGACCAGGGTTTTGTCGCTGGCCTGCCGGGGGACGAAGACGACGCGGCGATCTCCCGGGTGATCATCGCCCTGGCCCAGAGCATGGGCATGCAGGTGCACGCCGAAGGCATCGAACAGGTGGAACAGGCGCGCTTTCTCCTCGACCAGGGCTGCGACCTGGGCCAGGGTTACTGGTTCGGCCGCCCGGTGCCGGCGGCGCAACTGCAATGGAACCGGGCGCCGCAGATCCACTGATTGCCAGGCTTGCATCGATTCCACCCTGTAGCCGCTGCCGCAGGCTGCGATCGGCCGGAACGGCCGTGGCGCTCGTGAGGACGCAGGAGGACCTGCGGTCCTATCGCAGCCTGCGGCAGCGGCTACAGGGTTTTCTGCCGCCTGAAGAGACGCAACCCCGCGTCAATTCAAATAATTTCTTCTGGTTATATAAACATTCTTAAATAGTATTTTTAAGAATATCTGCGCCTATCTACTATTGCCCTCACGCCGCAAGCAGTGCCGCCACTGCCAGGCACATCTCATTCAGGAGCAACACCATGAGCGCATCTCTTCGTAGCGTTGACGGCCAGGACGAACAAACCATCTTGCGCGAGATTCAAAGCGCATTGCGCGACCTGCGTTTCGGCGCGGTGGAAATCACCGTGCACAACGCCCAGGTCGTGCAGATCGAACGCAAGGAAAAGTTCCGCCTGCAACACCCTGGCAACAAACCAAGCTGAACGCCGCACCACCTCTCGCCACGAGAGGCCCGACTGGACAACCGGAGGGCGTCATTCATGACCCCCAATTTGAACCCCAGCGTTCGCCCACGAATGCGGGCCTGATTCGCCATAAGAAAAATGCCAGCACATTAAAAAATTTCGGGAGCTCCATCATGTCGTCGATTCGCCGTTATGCCCTGGCCGCCCTCGCCAGCGCCGTTTTTGCCGGTTCCGCCGTTGCCAAGGATTACGAGTTGCTCAACGTGTCGTACGACCCGACCCGCGAGCTGTACCAGGACTACAACAGCGAATTCACAAGCTTCTGGAAAAAGGAACACCCGGGCGACAACGTCAAGATCCAGCAATCCCACGGTGGCTCGGGCAAGCAGGGCCGTGCGGTGATCGACGGCCTGCGCGCCGATGTGGTGACCCTGGCCCTGGCCGGCGACATCGATGAAATCGCCAAGCTCGGCAAGACCCTGCCGGCCGACTGGCAAACACGCCTGCCGGATGCGAGCACGCCCTACACCTCGACCATCGTGTTCCTGGTGCGCAAGGGCAACCCCAAGGGCATCAAGGACTGGGGCGACCTGATCAAGAAAGACGTGTCGGTGATCACGCCGAACCCGAAAACCTCCGGCGGCGCCCGCTGGAACTTCCTCGCCGCCTGGGCCTATGGCCTGAAAGCCGGTGGCAGCGAAGCCCGTGCCCAGGAATACGTGAAGGAGCTGTTCAAGCACGTACCGGTGCTGGATACCGGCGCCCGCGGCTCGACCATCACCTTCGTCAACAACGGTCAGGGCGACGTGTTGCTGGCCTGGGAAAACGAAGCCTTCCTGGCATTGAAGGAAGACGGCGGCGCCGACAAGTTCGACATCGTGGTGCCTTCGCTGTCGATCCTCGCCGAGCCGCCCGTGGCGGTGGTGGACAAGAACGCCGAGAAAAAGGGCAACACCGAGATCGCCGAGGCCTACCTCAAGCACCTGTACAGCCCGGCTGGCCAGGAAATCGCGGCGAAGAACTTCTATCGTCCGCGGGACAAGGATGTGGCGGCCAAATACGCCCAGCAGTTCCCCAAACTGGACCTGGTGACCATCGACAAGGACTTCGGCGGCTGGAAAACTGCCCAACCGAAATTCTTCAACGATGGCGGGGTGTTCGACCAGATCTACCAGGCGCAGTAAGCAACACTACCTGTAGGAGCGAGCTTGCTCGCGAAGATCGTCAACGATAACGCGTACATTCTGATTGAGCGCGGTGCCCTTGAGTTCTTCGCGAGCAAGCTCGCTCCTACAATGGTATCTACCCGCTAACCAAGGACTTTTATGTCGCGTCGTATCTCCCCCGTCATACCCGGCTTCGGGCTGACGCTGGGCTACACCTTGGTGTACCTCAGCCTGATTGTGCTCATACCCCTGGCGGCGATGTTCGTGCATGCCGCCCAACTCACCTGGGATCAGTTCTGGGCCATTGTCTCGGCGCCGCGGGTGCTCGCCGCGCTCAAGCTGAGCTTCGGCACGGCGCTGTACGCGGCGATCATCAATGGCGTGATCGGCACGCTGCTGGCCTGGGTGTTGGTGCGCTACAGCTTTCCCGGACGCAAGATCATCGATGCGATGATCGACCTGCCGTTCGCCTTGCCCACCGCGGTGGCCGGTATCGCGCTGACCGCGCTGTACGCGCCGACCGGCCTGGTCGGCCAGTTCGCCACCGACCTGGGTTTCAAGATTGCCTATACCCCCCTGGGCATCACCCTGGCGCTGACCTTCGTCACCCTGCCGTTCGTGGTGCGCACCGTACAGCCGGTGCTGGCCGATATTCCCCGTGAGGTCGAAGAAGCCGCCGCCTGCCTCGGCGCCAAGCCCTGGCAGGTGTTCCGCCACATCCTGGTACCGGCGCTGCTGCCGGCCTGGCTGACTGGCTTCGCCCTGGCCTTTGCCCGGGGTGTCGGCGAGTACGGCTCGGTGATCTTCATCGCCGGCAACATGCCGATGAAAACCGAAATCCTGCCGCTGCTGATCATGGTCAAGCTCGACCAGTACGATTACACCGGCGCGACCTCCATCGGCGTGTTGATGCTGGTGGTTTCCTTTGTCCTGTTGCTGCTGATCAACCTGCTGCAGCGGCGCATCGAACGACCTTAAGGAGGCGCGAACCATGTCCCAATCGTCCATTTCCGCAGCCTCTTCGGCCAACGCCGACCGTCGTGGCAGCGCCACCTCGCGGCGCATCCTGATCGGCCTCGGCTGGCTGATCTTCGCCCTGTTCCTGCTGCTGCCGCTGTTTATCGTGGTGTCCCAGGGGCTCAAGCTCGGCCTCGGCGCGTTCTTCGCCGCGATCTTCGAGCCGGACGCGTTGTCGGCCCTGAAGCTGACGGTGATCGCCGTGCTGATCTCGGTGCCGCTGAACCTGGTGTTCGGCGTCAGCGCCGCCTGGTGTGTGAGCAAGTACACCTTCCGCGGCAAGAGCATCCTGGTGACCCTGATCGATTTGCCGTTCTCAGTCTCGCCGGTGATCGCCGGCCTGGTCTATGTGCTGATGTTCGGCGCCCAGGGCCTGTTCGGGCCGTGGCTGCAGGATCACGATATCCAGATCGTGTTCGCCCTGCCGGGCATCGTCCTGGCGACCATCTTCGTCACCGTGCCCTTCGTCGCCCGTGAGCTGATCCCGCTGATGCAGGAGCAGGGCACCCAGGAAGAGGAAGCCGCGCGGCTGCTGGGGGCCAACGGCTGGCAGATGTTCTGGCATGTGACCGTGCCGAACATCAAGTGGGGCCTGATCTACGGCGTGGTGCTCTGCACCGCGCGGGCCATGGGTGAGTTCGGCGCGGTGTCGGTGGTTTCCGGGCACATTCGCGGGGTGACCAACACCCTGCCGCTGCACGTCGAGATCCTCTACAACGAATACAACCACGTCGCCGCGTTCGCCGTCGCGAGCCTGTTGCTGATCCTGGCGCTCTTCATCCTGCTGCTCAAGCAGTGGAGCGAAAACCGTATCAACCGCCTGCGCGCCAGCGCCGCGGAGGAATGAATCATGTCGATCGAAGTCCGTAACGTCAGCAAGAACTTCAACGCCTTCAAGGCCCTGAACAGCATCAACCTGGACATCCAGAGCGGCGAGCTGGTGGCGCTGCTGGGCCCGTCCGGCTGCGGCAAGACCACCCTGCTGCGGATCATCGCCGGCCTGGAAACCCCGGACGCCGGCAGCATCGTGTTCCACGGCGAGGACGTCTCCGGCCACGACGTGCGCGATCGCAACGTCGGTTTCGTGTTCCAGCACTACGCGCTGTTCCGCCATATGAGCGTGTTCGACAACGTCGCCTTCGGCCTGCGCATGAAGCCGAAGAACCAGCGCCCGAGCGAAAGCAAGATCGCCGAGAAGGTCCATGAGCTGTTGAACATGGTGCAGCTGGACTGGCTCGCCGACCGCTACCCGGAACAGCTGTCCGGTGGCCAGCGCCAGCGGATCGCCCTGGCCCGCGCCCTGGCGGTGGAGCCGAAAGTGCTGCTGCTGGACGAACCCTTCGGCGCCCTGGATGCCAAGGTGCGCAAGGAGCTGCGGCGCTGGCTGGCGCGGCTGCACGAAGACATCAACCTGACCTCGGTATTCGTCACCCACGACCAGGAAGAAGCCATGGAAGTGGCGGACCGTATCGTGGTGATGAACAAGGGCGTGATCGAGCAGATCGGCTCGCCGGGCGAGGTGTACGAGAACCCGGCCAGCGACTTCGTCTATCACTTCCTCGGCGACTCCAACCGCCTGCACCTGGGCGAGGATCACCATGTGCTGTTCCGTCCGCACGAAGTGTCGCTGTCACGCTCCGAACTGGCCGACCACCATGCCGCCGAAGTGCGCGATATCCGTCCGCTGGGCGCCACCACCCGGGTGACCTTGAAGGTCGAAGGGCAGAGCGAACTGATCGAGGCCGAAGTGGTGAAAGACCATGACAGCCTGGTCGGGCTGGCCAAGGGCGAGACGCTGTTCTTCAAGCCCAAGGTCTGGCAGAAGGTCGCCAATATCTAAAAGCCGAAAGCATCGCGAGCAAGCTCGCTCCTACAATGATCCGGGGATGACCCATGAGCTTATGGTCAACCACATCCCTTGTAGGAGCGAGCTTGCTCGCGATAGCCATTTCAAACAGCGGCGCGCTTCGGATTGACCCGCACCCCTCCCGCCCGCGCCTCGATCTCATGCTTGAGCGCCTGGCGCAGCCCCAGCAGAAACGCCAGCTCCGCCACCACGAACAACGGCCCGACGATCAGCCCCGAGACGTCATCGACAAAGGCCGGCTTGCGTCCTTCGTAGTAATGGCCGACGAACTGGATCACCCAGCCGATCACGAACATGCCCACCCCGCTGGCCAGCCAGACCAGGGTGCTTTGCTGCGCCAGCCCATGGCCGGCCCACACCGACAGCCCCATCAACAGCGTCATCAGCAGGCCCAGGCGCAGTTCCAGGCGCAGGTAGAACGCGCAGGACGCCAGCGCCAGCAGCAGCGCCGGCGACAGCCACAGCCCGGCGACCGGCCAGGCGGGGCGCGACAGCAGTACGGCGACGGCCAGCACAATCAGCGGAATGCCGATAAAGTGGCTGGCGATGTTGCGTGGATCACGGTGGTAGGCGGCGTATTGACTGAGATGGTCGACGAGGCTTTTCATTGTTGTTCCTCCTGTAGGGTGATCGAATCATGCCCTGCGCCGGTCACCGGTTCTGTCGGCTAGGCGACAATCGGCTCGCTGCCCGTTTGGATAACGCTATCGATGAAGATGCAGGTCTGGCGTGAGCGCCTGATGAGTGGCCAGTGGTTCAGCCGCTTGCCCGTTCAATTACAGAATAGTCTGCTGGCCAATGCCCGTTTGCGCTCGCTGGCGCCGGGCCAACGGCTGTTCCAGCGCGGCGATCCGCCCTGCGGCCTGTACGCGGTACTGGAAGGCACGGTGCGCATCGGCGCGGTCAGCGAGGAGGGCAAGGAGGCGCTGCTGAGCCTGGTGGAGGCGCCGCACTGGTTCGGCGAGATCAGCCTGTTCGACGGCCAGCCGCGCACCCATGACGCCTATGCCGTGGGCCCGTGCAGCCTGCTCAATGTGCCCCAGGCGGCATTGCTCGAACTGCTGGACGATCACCCGCAATACTGGCGGCAGCTGGCGCTGTTGATGAGCCACAAGCTGCGCCTGACCTTTATCAACCTCGAACAGCTGAGCCTGATGCCGGCCCCGGCGCGGGTGGCCAACCGCCTGTTGATGATCGCCCGCGGCTACGGCGAAACCGACACCACGCGGCGGGTCCTGCACCTGCCCCAGGAGCAACTGGCGCTGCTGCTGTCGCTGTCGCGCCAGACCACCAACCAGATCCTCAAGGACTTGCAGGGGCAGGGCATTCTCAAGCTGGGTTACGGCGAGATCGAGATCCTCGACGAAGCGCGGTTGCGGGTATTGGCCGGAGTTTGACCCTTAGATCGCTATCGCGGGCAAGTCGGATCGCCGCCCGCTCGCTCCTACAGGGTTGTGTCATTCGTGCCATTTACGAACGACGCCGATCTGTAGGAGCGAGGCGTGCCCGCGATGAGGCCCGTACCGACACCGCCAATCCACGGCTAACGCAACCCATCGCGAAACTGCCCCGGGGTCATCCCGGTCCAGCGCTTGAACGCGCGGCTGAAGCTGCTGGCGTCGGCGAACCCCAGCAGGTAGCTGATCTCGCTCAGGGAGCACTGCGGGTCGCGCAGGTGCAGCAGGGCGAGGTTCTCCCGGCATTCGTTGAGTAGGGTGTCGAAGCGACAGCCCTCGTCCGCCAGGTGGCGTTGCAGGCTGCGCAGGCTCAGGTGCAGGGCCTGGGCCACCCGTTCGGCCGAAGGTTCGCCCTCCGGCAGCTGGGCCTCGATCACCCCGCGCACCTTGCGCTCCCAGGTCAAGGGTTGCAGTTGCATCAGGGTGCGCTTGAGCACCGCCTCGTTGTGTTCGGCCAGTTCCGGGTTGGCGTCGTCCAGGTGGCTGTCGAAATCGTGCAGGCCGAACTCCAGGCGATCCTCGTCGGCGCCGAAAAACACCGGCGCGCGAAACACCGTGTGCCATTGCCTAGGGTCCGCCGGCTCGGGGCGCCGCAGGTACACCGCCAGCGGCGCGTAGTCGCGGCCCAGGCGGTTGCGGCAGGTGCGCACGTAGATCGCGACAAAGGCGTCGATGGCCTCGACCGCCGGCTCCGGATTGCCCTCGGGGACCTTCAGGCGAAAGCGATAGCGGTCCTCGGTGCGGGTCAGCTCCAGCTCCAGGGCATCGCTGACCACCTGGTGATAACGCACGATGCGCTCGAACACTTCCCGCAGGCTGCCGCTGGCCACCAGCGCATAACCCAGGGCATGGAAGGTGGTCGGGCTGACGAAGCGCGAGACCCGCAAACCTATGGCCGGGTCGCCGCTGGCCTGCACCGCCAGCTGCCACAGGCGGGTGGTGGCCGACAGCGGGTAACGCGCGTTGGGATCGTCCATCAGTTGTGGGTCGAGGCCGGCCTGGTGGCACAAGGCGGTGCTGTCGAGGCCCAGGGCATCGAGCTGCTTGCGCAGGGCGCGGGTCCAGCTGGCGAGGGAAGTGGGTTCGGTCATGGCGGTTGGCGCGTCCGGTCAACAGGTTGGCGTCCGCGGCTAGCGCCCGGCGCGTGGGCGCAGGGCAGGATGCGAACATCAATAACCAGAGGATGGAAGCATGTACGGTACTTCTGCAAGTCCCGACCGGCTGAATGCACAGCAACGATCGGCGCGTATTCGCGAGGTGGTGCTGGCCAGGGGCGTCGAGTTGCGCGAGCGCTACCCGCTGCTCAAGCATCAGGACGCGCTGGGCGCAGGCATTCTGGCCTTGGCCCTGGCCGGGATGATCGGCACGGCGGCGCTCTATATCGGCGGGTACCTGGCCTGGTGGGCCTGCCTGCTGCTCAACGCGTTTTTTGCCTCCTTGACCCACGAGCTGGAACACGACCTGATCCACAGCATGTATTTCCGCAAGCAGCGCGTCCCCCACAACCTGATGCTGGCGCTGGTCTGGCTGGCGCGGCCGAGCACCATCAACCCGTGGATCCGCCGCCATCTGCACCTCAATCACCACAAGGTGTCCGGCACCGAGGCCGATATGGAGGAGCGCGCCATCACCAACGGCGAGCCCTGGGGCATCGCCCGCCTGCTGATGGTTGGCGACAATGTCATGTCGTCATTGATCCGCACCCTGCGCGCCAGGACCTGGGCGCACAAGCGCAGCATCCTCAAGCGCACCCTGAAGGTGTACGCGCCGCTGGCGCTGTTGCACTGGGGGGCTTGGTATGTGTTCCTCGGCTTCCACGCCGCCAATGGCGTCGCCGCGCTGCTGGGTTCGCCCATCGACTGGTCGGCCAGCACCCTGGCAGTGATGCAGGTGCTCGATATCGCCGTGGTGGTGATCGTCGGCCCCAACGTGCTGCGCACCT
Source organism: Pseudomonas sp. GW821-FHT09E12 (assembly GCF_059416085.1). NCBI lineage: Bacteria > Pseudomonadati > Pseudomonadota > Gammaproteobacteria > Pseudomonadales > Pseudomonadaceae > Pseudomonas > Pseudomonas sp. GW821-FHT09E12. The sequence continues at coordinate 120,130 of NZ_JBWKOM010000004.1, forward strand.
TCTGCCTGCATTTTGTCAGCTCGAACATGCACTACTACGGCGACATCGAAGCGGGCAACGTGATCCAGCAGACCCAGGTGCTCAACCCCTGGTGGCTGTGGCCGTTGCAGGCGTTCTGCTGCAACTTCGGCAGCACCCACGGCATCCATCATTTCGTGGTCAAGGAACCCTTCTACATCCGCCAGCTGACCGCGCCGGTGGCGCACAAGGTGATGGCCGAGATGGGCGTGCGCTTCAACGATTTCGGCACCTTCGGCCGGGCCAACCGCTTTATCCGCAAGGAACAGGTGGCGGCGCAGGCGGTGCGGGGTGTCGGGGCGTGATGTATCGGCGTTGAGGGCCAATCGCGGGCAAGCCTCTGCTTCTGTAGGAGCGAGGCTTGCCCGCGATAACGATTTTCCTGACGCTACAACCTTCGGCATCTTCCCCCTGTAGCCGCTGCCGCAGGCTGCGATCGGCCGGTACGGCCGCAGCGATCTCAAGGCCCTAGGCGGTCCTGCGACCAGCGTGGCCCGGACCATCGCAGCCTGCGGCAGCGGCTACAGAAGGGCCTCAATCTGGCTGGAACGGCGAGGCGCTGAGGATCACTCCGGTTTCGTCCACGTACTGCTGCCAGTGGCCGATCAGCGCGTCGAGCTTGCCCGGCTCGCTTTGGGCCAGGTCGTGGATCTCCCCCGGGTCCTGGCTCAGGTCGTACAGCTGCCAGGTCGCCGGGCCCACGGGGCCGGGGATGTACACCGCTTTCCACTGGCCCTGGCGAATCGCCCGGCGGCCGAACAGTTCCCAGCCGGTGACCGTGTGTTCGTCATGCACCTGCGCGGTCTCGCCGGACAGGAAACCCAGCCACGACTTGCCGCGCAATGGCGCCACCTCCTTGCCGCGCCAGCGCTTGCCGGGATGACGCACGCCGGCCAGGTCGAGAATGGTCGGGGTGATGTCCATCACCGTGCCGAAGCCATGGCTGATCCGTCCCTTGAGTGCCAACTGCGGGTAATGCACCAGCGCCGGTACGCGGATCCCGCCTTCGGTGGTGAAGGCCTTGAACAGGCGTGACGGCGCGGTGGCGACCTGGGCCCAGGCCGGGCCGTACCAGACGTAGGAGTTGGCGCGGCCGATGTTGTCCAGGCTGTTGTCGTAGTGCTGGTTGAGGTAGGTCAAAAGCTGCGGGCCGAACTTGGGGAAGGCTTCCAGCAGCGCGCCTTCGGCACCGTTGTCGGACATGAACAGGATAAAGGTGTTGTCCAGCTGGCCCTGCTGGCGCAGGTAGTCCACCACCCGGCCGATGTTCCAGTCCATGCGCTCGACCATCGCCGCGTAGACCTCCATGGCCCGCGCGGAAACCTGCCGCTGCTGCTTGCTCAAGGCCGCCCATTCGGCGCTCAGGCCCAGCAGCGGGTGCGGCTCCACATCGGCCTCGATCAGCCCCAGTTGCTTGAGCTTTTCCAGGCGCTCCAGGCGCAGCACCTCGGGGCCGGCGTCATAGCGGCCACGGTACTTGGCGACCACCTCCTCGGGCGCCTGCAACGGCCAGTGCGGCGCGGAAAACGGCAGGTAGGCGAAGAACGGCCGGGTCTGGTCGCGCTCCTTGAGGTACTGCAGCAGCTTGTCGCCGAAGGCGTCGGAGGAATAGAAATCCTTGGGCAATTGCTCGATGAAGCGGTCGTCCTCGATGTACAGCGCCGGGGTGGATTTGAGCAGCCCTGGGGTGTGTTCGTCGTAGGTCGGCTCGAAACCGTAGTGGTTGGCGGCGCCGGGCAGCAGCGAGAACGAACGCTCGAAACCCCGGGCATGGGGCGCCAGTTCGGCGGTCAGGCCCAGGTGCCATTTGCCGCTCATCAGGGTCTGGTAGCCGGCGTCGCGCAGCAGCTCGGGCAGGGCCACCACGCGGTCGTTGAGGTGGCCCTCGTAGCCCGGCTTGCCGATCAGTTCCGGGGTCAGGGCCTCGGCCATGGTGCCGATGCCAGCGATATGGTGATCGGTGCCGGTAAGCAGCATGGAGCGGGTCGGCGAGCAGGTCGGCGCGGTGTGGAAGTCGGTCAGGCGCAGGCCGCCTTCGGCCAGGGCATCGAGGTTCGGCGTGGCGATTTCGCCGCCGAAGGCACCGAGATCGGAAAAGCCCAGGTCGTCGGCCAGGATCACCAGGAAGTTGGGACGTTGCGGCATCTGTTCACTCCTCATCAGCAAGCAATAAAGGCCAGTGGCAGGTCACGGATCTGGGCGGGCAAAGGCACCTGGTAGTGATAGTCACGGGTCAGTTCGTGGAGCAGTTCTTCGCGCACCTGGTGGAAGTCGAAACTGCTGCGCTGGCGCGGATGGGGCAGGGCGATGTCCACCACCCGCTTGATCCGGCCCGGGCGCGGCTCCATCACCACCACGCGGTCGGCGAGGAAGATCGCTTCCTCGACGTCATGGGTGACCAGCACCGTGGTGATCCTGGCCCGCTCGCGGATCGCCAGCAGCTCGTCCTGCATCTGCTGGCGGGTCAGCGCGTCGAGGGCGCCGAAGGGTTCGTCCAGCAGCAGGATGCGCGGGCTGGCCACCAGGCCACGAGCGATGGCTACTCGTTGCGCCATGCCGCCGGACAGCTGGTGCGGGTAGGCGCGGGTGAAGTCGGTGAGGCCCACCAGTTCGATGAAATCGGTGATGCGGGTTTGCCGTTCTGTGGTGCTCAAAGCTTCGTTGACCAGGCCCAGGCCGATGTTTTCCTCGACCGTCAGCCAGGGGAACAGGCGATGTTCCTGGAACACGATGCCGCGTTCGCCGCCGATGCCGTTGACGGCCTTGCCGTCGACGCGGATCTCGCCGCGAAACTGCGTATCCAGGCCGATCAGCAGGCGCAGCAGGGTGGATTTGCCGCAGCCGCTTGCGCCGACGATGGCGACGAATTCGCCCTCGGCAATCTCCAGGTTGAATTCGCGGATCGCCTCCAGCTCGCCGCCGGCGACCTCGAAGGTCTTGCCCACATGGCTGAAGCTGACGATGGGGGAAGGTACGAGTGCGTTCATGCGTGTCTCCAGCGTGTGGCGCGGGTTTCGAGCTGTTGGCCAATAAGGTTGAGCAGGGCGCCGGTGAGCCCCACCAGGAGCATGCCGGCCATGATCAGGTCCATGCGCAGCAGCTGCTGGGCGCCGATCATCTGGCTGCCGATGCCGCCGTTGGACGGCATGAAATATTCCGCGCCGATGGTCCCCAGCCAGGCGTAGATCAGGCTCAGGCGCAGGCCGGCGAAGATCCCCGGCGCGGCGCCCGGCAGCACCAGGCGGCGCAGGCGTTGCCAGAGGTTCAGGCGCAGCACTTGCGCCGCCTCGGTCAGTTGCGGCGACAGGTTGGCGACGCTGCGCTGGGTGGCGATAAACAGCGGGAAGAACGCGGCCAGCGCGACAAATACCCATTTCGCCAGCTCCCCGAGGCCGAACCAGGCGGTGAGCAGCGGCACCCAGGCGAAAATGGCGATCTGCCGCAGCGCCGCCAGGGTCGGCCCCAGAAGACGTTCGCTCAGAGGCGACAGGCCCAGCAGCAGGCCCAGGGCAAACCCCAGGCCGCCCCCCAGCAGCAGGCCGCCGAGGGTGCGCCGCAGGCTCAGGCCCAGGCCGCCCGACAGGCTGCCGTCGAGCAGGCCGTTCCAGGTGGTTTGCAGCACCGCCAGCGGGCTCACCAGGATATTGGCGTCGACCCATTCCAGCCGGTTCGCCACTTGCCACAGCGCCAGCAGGAACAGCGGTAGCAGCCACGGCTGCAGGCGTTGCCAGCTCTGGTAGCGCGGGCCGCGGCGGATCTGCGCGATGGCCGGGTGCGGCCAGTGCACCAGGGCCTTGTCCAGCAGGCCGATGCCGCGGTCCATGGCCACGCCCATCACCCCGATCACCACGATGCAGACGAAGACGATATCCAGCATGAACAGCTGGCGCGCCCAGACCATCAGGTAGCCGATGCCTTCGCTGGAGGCCAGCAGCTCCACCGCCAGCAGCGAGGTCCAGCCGGCGGCCAGGGCCAGGCGCACGCCGGCCATGAAGGCGGGCAGGGCGGCGGGCAGCACCAGCCGGCGGATCAACAGCAGCGGCGGCAGGCGCAGCACGGCGGCGGCTTCGCGCAATCTGGGCTGGGCATCGCGCACGCCGACCAGGGTATGCAGGGTCACCGGCACCACGATGGCCTTGACCAGCACCACCAGCTTGAGCAGTTCGCCGATGCCGAAAAACACCATGAACAGCGGAATCCAGGCCAGGGTCGGAACCTGGGACAGGGCGGCGAAGGTGGGGAACACCAGGCGTTCCAGGCGCCGGCTGGAACCCAGCGCCGCGCCCAGCACGGCGCCGGCGCCGATGCCCGCCAGCAGGCCCCAGGCCAGCCGTTGCAGGCTGATCGCCAGATGGCTCCACAGCTCGCCGCCGGCCAGCTCGAGCGCGCTGCTCCAGACCAAGGCCGGTGCCGGCAGGATCTGCTCGCTCATCCAGGCATTACGGCTGGCCAGCCACCACAGGGCGAACAGGCCCAGGGGCAGCAGCCAGGGCAACAGCCGCCGGTGGATGCGCGGCCAGGACAGCGGCTTATCGGCGGGCGCGGCCAACGGCAAGCTGAGAAGGGAAACACGGGCCATGGACGACCTCCGTTGTCGGGTTTCTTGCTGATTTCAACCGTCTTCTTTCTGTAGGAGCGAGCTTGCTCGCGATAGCGGCATCGGGGCCAAAACCGGCCTGCGGCCTATCGCGAGCAAGCTCGCTCCTACAGTTCGTGTTTGGTTATATAAAAAGTTATATCGATGCTATTGGGAGATAAGAGAGGCCATTTAAGGCCTCCAGGCACGCCGCATCCAATGCATTTGGAGAATATTTTCGATGCTGACCATGCATATGCCGCGCAGAGCCGCGCCCTGGCTGGTTTATTCGAACGGGTTATTAAAATGTGAATTTATAGTATTTAAAGCTTTGATCGCCTTGAGCCTACCTTCTGCTCCTCAATGCCCGTCGCAGCCAGGAGCCACACCTTATGAACCTTCCCTTCAAACGCGTCCTCAGTCTGTTCGCCGCGCCGGCCCTGGCGGGGCTCCTGGGATACCTGCCGCTGCTGGCCCAGGCGGATGAGCTCAAGCAGATTCGCATCGCCGTGCCGGACCTCAGCGCCGGCACCCAGCACAGCGGCGGCGGGGTGACGGACGTGCTGCGCCAGCAGCAGATCTTCGAAAAGGCCTTCGCCGACCAGGGCATCAGCATCCAGTGGAACTACTTCAAGGGCGCCGGCCCAGTGATCAACGAGGCCTTCGCCAACGGCCAGGTGGACCTGGCCTACCTGGGGGACCTGGCGGCGATCATCGGCAAGTCCAACGGCCTGGACACCCGCCTGCTGAGCGCCACCGCCCGTGGGGTCAAGCAGTACCTGGGAGTGGTGCCGGGCTCGGGGATCAAGACCTTGCAGGACCTCAAGGGCAAGCGGGTCGCGGTGTTCCGCGGCACGGCCACGCAGTTGTCGCTGGATGCCGCGCTGGCCAGCCAGGGTCTGAGCGAGAAGGACCTGAAGATCATCAACCTGGATTTCAACGCGGCGGTCGCGGCGCTGGCGGCGAAGCAGATCGATGCTACCTGGGGCGGTTCCAACTTGAACGCCTTGCAGGCCAAGGGCCTGGCCGAGGTGCCGCTGAACACCAAGGACCTGGGCGGCGCGGGTAGCGTGCAGGCGGTGCTGGTGGGCAGCGGCACCTTCGTCGATGCCCATCCCGAGGTGGTGGAGAAGCTGCTCAAGGCCCAACAGCAGGCGGTGCAGTGGCTGACCCAGGACAGCAACAAGGACGCCTATATCGAGCTGGTGTCGGGGCTGGCCAGCTACCCGCCGGCGGTGCTGCAGCAGGACCTCAAGGATCAGCGCTTCAGCGAAATCTTCCCCTCGACCCTGGACCCGGTGTTCCTCGGCAAACTGCAGGACGCGGTGGACCTGGCCGCGCAGCAGCGGTTGATCCGCAAGCCGTTCAAGGTCAGCGAATGGGTGGCGCCGCAGTTGGCGGCCGCCGGTCTATAAGGCCACCTGGCAATCCGCTTGGAATACGTCCCGTAGCCGCTGCCGAGCCTGCGAGGCTGCGTACGAGGACGCAGTCCTCGCCAAATCTGTCCATGCGGTTTACCAGGAGGAAGGCGGTGCATGGTTTTGCGGCCCCTGCGGGGCCGATCGCAGCCTCGCGGGCTCGGCAGCGGCTACAGATTGCGTCTTCTGTAGGCGCGAGCTTGCCCGCGATGGCGTCCTAGGACGCCATGCTGACCTGCTGCCGATCCACCGCCACCAGCACTTCGATCATCTTGCGGGCCGCCGGCGACAGGCGAAATCCCGTGCGGCTGACGATGCCGCAGCGGGCGTTCATGCTCTCGATGTTCTGCGGCAGGTTGCGCCAGTGCAGCAGCGCCAGGGAACCCTGTTCGATGTCCTCGACGAAGGCTTCTTCGGTGCCCACGCCAATCGCATTGGACTGGCGCACGATCTTCACCAGGGCCGGGAAGTGCTCGGTCTGGATGGTCGGGGAAAAGTCGATGCGCCCGCTGAGGTTGGCCAGCAGCTTGCGGATCCCCGGCGGGATCAGGGTGGTGGCCAGCGGGTAGTCGAACATGTCGTTGGTCGACAGGCTTTCCTTGGCCAGCAGCGGGTGCCCCGGACGGCAGAAAAACACCCCGCGCTTGGGCGTCAGGGGCTGGGTCTGGAAGTTCGGGTCGGCTTCGAAATGGCGGATGTCGGCGATAAAGAATTCGATCTCTTCGCGGCTCAGGCTGCGGCTGAGTTTTTCCCAGTTATCCACCTCCAGGCAGATGCGCACCTTGGGGTGGATGCCGGTGAATTGCGCCACCGCGTCGGGCACCAGTTTCACCGCCGGCGCCGGGCCGCAACCGAAGCGCAGCTCGCCAGCGTCGAGCTTGGTCATCTGCGTCACTTCGCTGCTCAGCAAGGCCGCGCCCTGCACCAGGCTCAGGGCGTGCTGCAACACCACCTGGCCTTCCGGGGTGGGACGCAAATCCTTGTTGCCACGGTCCACCAGCACACAGCCGAACTCCTGCTCCAGGCCCTGGATACTGCGGCTGAAGGCCGGCTGAGTGATGCCCATGGCGTCGGCCGCGCGGACAAAACTGCGGTGTTCGTTGAGGGCGATGAAGTAACGCAACTGGCGAAGATCCATATGCTTTCCCGGCATCCGAAAAATAGCCCGAAGGCATTTGCGACGAGTGAGGAATGAGGTTTTAAATGCAAGCTCTTATTCCGTCAACGAAGCATGTGAATATCTATTAGATCTAAAGTGAATATAGATAGAGCGTTGTTTCGCTGCCGCTCAACCGTAAGCAGTCAGACGAGGGTCTACCCGATGAGCAATGCCGCACTAGCCGTTAAACCCGCTGTTCATGCGCTTGAGATCCACCCGGTGGCCGGCCGTATCGGCGCCGAGATCCGTGGCGTGCAACTCTCCGGCGAGCTGGATGCCGCCGCGGTCGAAGCCATCCAGCAGGCGCTGGTGGACTACAAGGTGATCTTCTTCCGTGGCCAGGCCCACCTCGACGACCAGAGCCAGGAAGCCTTCTCCCACCTGCTCGGCGAGCCGGTGGCACACCCCACCGTACCGGTGCGCGACGGCACCCGTTACCTGCTCGAACTGGACGGCGCCGAGGGCCAGCGCGCCAACTCCTGGCACACCGACGTGACCTTCGTCGATGCCTACCCGAAGGCCTCGATCCTGCGTTCGGTGGTGGCGCCGGCCTCCGGTGGCGACACGGTCTGGGCCAACACCGCCACCGCCTACAACGAACTGCCGGCGGAGCTGCGCGAGCTGGCGGACAAGCTCTGGGCGGTGCACAGCAACGAATACGACTACGCCGGGGCCAAGCCCGACGTGTCGGCGGAGAAGCTGGAGCACTACCGCAAGGTGTTCACCTCCACTGTCTACGAGACCGAGCACCCGCTGGTGCGCGTGCACCCGGTGAGCGGCGAGAAGAGCCTGGTGCTCGGGCATTTCGTCAAACGCATCAAGGGCTATACCCAGGCCGATTCGGCGCACCTGTTCAACCTGTTGCAAAGCCATGTCACGCGTCTGGAAAACACCGTGCGCTGGCGCTGGACCGCCGGTGACGTGGCGATCTGGGACAACCGTTCGACCCAGCATTACGCGGTCGATGACTACGGCACCCAGGACCGCGTGGTCCGCCGCGTGACCCTCAAGGGCGACGTGCCGGTGGGTGTGCATGGGCAACGTAGCCAGACCATCAAGGGGCTGTGACAGAGGCGTCCCAAGGCTCTCTGTAGCCGCTGCCGCAGGCTGCGATAAGGCCGCAGGCCTTCGGCGATCCTGGAGCCGTCGCGCCCCTTCGGGTCGATCGCAGCCTGCGGCAGCGGCTACAGGGGCGCGGTGGGTTTGAACTTTTTCGCGGGCAAGTCGGATCGCCGCCCGCTCGCTCCTACCGTAGGAGCGAGGCTTGCCCGCGATGGGGCCCTTGAAACCGCCGCCTTACCACACCCCGATCTGCACTACCTTTTCCGCCTCCGGTTCGCCATAACGAAAGCGTTGCCCGCGCAGGTCGATCTCTTCGTGGCTGATGGTGGTCCGCCGCTTCAGCCCGCGCAGCCAGTCGAACAGATACCCCAGGTGTTCCTCGCGCACCGCCGCATAGGCCGGGTCGGCGCCGAGGTCGCGCAGTTCCTGGGGGTCGTTGTAGAGGTCGAACAGCTGCGGGCGGAAGCCGTCGTAGGCCAGGTATTTCCAGCGCTCGCTGCGCACCATGGTCATGCGGCAGCGGTCGATGGGCTGGGCCAGGCGTTCGCGGGCCGGGGCCTGGAACGCGTAGTCGTATTCGCTGATGGCATAGCGGCGCCAGTCGCCCGCCGTGCCGTGCAACAGCGGGATCAGCGAGCGGCCTTCCAGCCGGTGTTCGGCGCCGGGCAACCCCAGGGCGTCGAGAAAGGTCGGCAGGGCATCGATGGTTTCCACCAGGCGCTCGTCCAGCGTGCCGCGGCTGATATCCGCCGAGGCCCGTGGGTCGCGCACGATCAGTGGCACGCCCACGGCCGGCTCCAGTAAAAACTCCTTTTCCCCCAGCCAGTGATCGCCGAGAAAGTCGCCGTGGTCGCTGGTGAACACGATCAGGGTGTCGTCCCAGCGCCCGCTGCTTTGCAGGAAATCGAACAGGCGGCCGAGCTGATCGTCCACCTGCCTGATCAGGCCCATGTAGGTCGGCACCACGTTCAGGCGCACTTCGTCGCGGGAGAAGTTCTGGCTCTCCTGATGCTGGCGAAAGGCGGCATACACCGGGTGGTCGCTGGCCTCGTCGGCGGCGGCGCGCACCGGGGCGATCACCTGCTCGGCCGTGTACAGCGCGTGGTAGGGCGCCGGCGCGATATAGGGCCAGTGCGGCTTGATATAGGACAGGTGCAGGCACCAGGGCTGCTCGCCCTGCTCTTGGATGAAGTCGAGGGCGCGGTCGGTGGTGTAGACGGTCTCCGAATGTTGCTCGGGGACGCGGGCCGGCAGGTGGGCGTTGCGCATTTTCCAGCCGCTGAGGATTTCACCCTGTTCACCCGCGGCGGCGTTGGCCCAGTCGTGCCAGGGGTTGCGCCCCTGGTAGCCCTGTTCGCGCAGGTACTGGGTGTAGGGCGCCGACTCGCGTTTGTCGTCGAACAGCGGGCTGTCGGGGAAGATCCCGTCGTGGCGCAGATAGGGCTCGAAACCGACCTCGTTGAGGGCCTCGGCCTGCTGGCTCTCGGGGTCGATCGCCAGGCGCTGCAGGGCATCGAGGTTGGGCGTGGCGTGGGTCTTGCCCACCAGCGCGGTGCGGATGCCGTGGGGGCTCAGGTAGTCGCCGATGGTCAGCTCTTCCAGGGGCAGCGGCACGGCGTTCCACGCCACCTGGTGGCTGCTGACATAACGCCCGGTGTAGGCCGACATCCGCGACGGCCCGCAGATGGTGCCCTGGGTGTAGGCGCGGCTGAAGCGCACGCCGGCGGCGGCCAGGCGGTCGATGTTCGGCGTGTGCAGGTGGGGGTGGCCGTAGCACGACAGGTAATCGCGACGCAGCTGGTCGCACATGATGTACAGCACGTTGCGCACGGGTTGGATGGGGTTGGACATGGGCTTCACCGATCGAAAGACAGGTGAGGGTTTTCGCTGTCGCGGGGCGTTCCGACAAGCGCATTTGGCGCATGCTTTTCATGCGTGATGTGCATGGGCGAAGGCGACCCCTGTAGCCGCTGCCGCAGGCTGCGATAAGGCCGCAGGCCTTCAGCGATATTGAAATCGCCGCGCCCCTTCGGGGCGATCGCAGCCTGCGGCAGCGGCTACAGGTGCGGTGTTTCAGACCGCGAAATTCTCCAGCGAACACAGATCCTCATCCAGCGCGTCGGTGCGCTTGATCTCCTCGATCATCGCCTCGGCCAGCGGCGACAGCCGGTACCCGGCGCGGCTGACGATGCCGTAGCGGGTGTACAGCTCCTCCAGGTCGTCGGCCAGGCCTTCGACCTTCAGGCACACCAGCTCGCCCCGGGCATTGTGCAGCGCATCGCTGTAGGCGCCGATGATGCCGATCGCGTCCGAGCGCATCACCACGCCGAGCAGGCTGTAGCTGTTCTCGCATTCCACATTCGGGACGAAATCCGGCCGGCCGCTGAGATCGACCACCACCTTGCGCAGGTTCGGCGGGCGGATGGTCGCGGCCAGCGGGTAACTCATCAGCTCGGCGGCGGTGACGCTTTCCTGCTCGGCCAGCGGGTGCCCGGCGCGGCAGCAGAAATGCCATTTGCGTGGGCGCAGGCGCTGGGTCAGGTAATCCGGGTTGGCTTCGAACTGCCGGGTGTCGGCGACGAAAAATTCGAACTCTTCGCTGAGCAGGCGTTTGCTCAGGGTTTGCCAGTCATCCACCTGGAACTGCACCCGGGCCTTGGGGTAACGCCCGATAAAGCTGCCGATGGCCCGCGGGATCAAGCCTGCTGCTGGCGCCGGCCCGCAACCGAAGCGCAGCTCGCCGGCCTCCAGGCCGTTGAACTGGCTGATCTCGTTGGCCAGTTGCTGCGCGCCGCTGACCAGCCGCCGTGCATGTTCGAGCAGCACCAGCCCCTGTTTGGTCGGTGCCAGGTCCTTGCGCCCGCGATCCACCAGCTGACAGCCGACGCTGTGCTCCAGGGCCTGGATGCTGCGGCTGAAGGCCGATTGCGACAGGTTCACCGCCAAGGCGGCCGCGACAAAGCTGCGCTGTTCGGCGAGGGCGATGAAGTGACGGAGCTGGCGCAGATCGATATGCATTTTTCACATTGAAAATATCGGGGAAATGCATTGGCTATGCATTAGGTCGACTCTTTATAAAGGCAATCTCTTATTCCGTAAATCTTATTAAAAACATAAATAAATAACTTAAAAGAATATACGGATCAGTCTGTTTTTACCCAGGAGCCGCCCATGAGTCCGTTGAACCTTGTGTCCCCCACTTCGCCCCGACGGCTCAAGCGCTTGCCGCTGGCCCTGCTGCTGGCCGGTAGCGCCGGCTGGTCCCACGGCTATGCCGCGCAAGCCGAAACGCCCGCCGAAGCCCCGGCCAAGGCCGATGCCGCCCGGCCCGCCGCCAGCGGCCAGCTGGAAACCGTGACCGTGACCGCGCGGCGCCGCGAGGAGAGCGCCCAGGACGTGCCGACGCCGATGAGCGTGATCGGTGGCCAGGCCCTGGAGAGCCAGCGGGTCTATCGCATCCAGGATCTGCAGCAGTTGGTGCCGAGCGTCAACGTCGCCTACATGCATGCGCGCCAGTCCAGCGTGTCGATCCGCGGCCTGGGCAACAACCCGGCCAGCGACGGCCTGGAAGGCAGCGTCGGGTTGTACATCGACAACGTCTACCTGGGACGGCCGGGCATGGCGGTGTTCGACCTGATGGACATCGAGCAGCTGGAAGTGCTGCGCGGTCCCCAGGGCACGCTGTTCGGCAAGAACACCACCGCCGGGGTGATCAACATCAGCACCCGCGCGCCGAGCTTCACCCCCGAGCGCAGCATCGAGACCTCGGTGGGCGAGGACGGCTACTTCCAGACCAAGGGCACTATTTCCGGGCCGCTGAACGACGAGCTGGCCGGGCGTTTCTCGGCTTATCGCACCCGCAGCGACGGCGATATCAAGAACGAACACGACGGCCATGACCTCAACGGCGGCTCGCGCCAGGGCTTTCGTGGCCAACTGCTGTTCAAGCCCAACGAGAACTTCAACCTGCGCTGGATCGGCGACTACAACGAAGAGGACTCCAGTGCCGGCACCCGGGTGCTGTACAGCACCGGGCCGACCATCAATGGCGTCAACCAGTATCAGTCGCGGGCCGCCGCGGCCGGCGCCACTCTGGTCGACGGCACGCACCGCAAGGTCAATCTGGACAACGATCAGCATGTCACGGTGTTCCAGGGCGGCACCTCCCTGGAGGCCAACTGGACCCTGCCCAGCGACTTCACCCTGACTTCGGTCAGCTCCTACCGCTGGTGGGACTTCACCCCGCGCAACGACGACGGGCTCAACGTGCCGGCCAGCTATAACGCCGGGGTCTCGGTGGAGGATAAACAGTGGTCCCAGGAGTTCCGCCTGGCCTCGCCCACCGGCGGGTTCTTCGACTACGTGCTCGGCGCCTACTACTTCGGCTCCGACCTCGATAACAAATCCTTCAGCTATTACGGACCCAAGGCGGACATCTGGAACGGCACGCCCACCGGCGCGCTGAACAACGTCACCAGCATCGGCAACGGGCATATCCGCACCGACAGCTTCGCGCTGTTCGCCCAGGGCACCTGGCACCTCACCGAGCGCCTGGATTTCACCGCCGGCCTGCGCGGCACCTATGAAGAGAAAAGCGCCTGGGTGACCCGCAACGCGCCAGTGGGGGGCGCCGCGGTGACCGGTGCCGCGGCCACCGCGCGGCGCGGACGGGCCGGGGCCTATGACTCCGGCGACCTCAACCAGTACAGCACCAGCCCCTCAGGCCTGCTCAACCTCAGCTACCGCTTCACCGACGACCTGCTGGGCTACGCCACTCTGTCCCACGGCGAGAAGTCCGGCGGGGTCAACCTCGCGGTCGGCTCGGCGCCCACCGCTGGCGCCGACTCGCTGCTGATCGGCACCGAGCGCGCCAACAACGCCGAACTGGGCTTCAAGAGCACCCTGTGGGACAAGCGCCTGCAACTCAACGCCAACCTGTTCTGGACCCAGGTCAACGGCTACCAGACCAACGCCTACGACGCCAACAACCGTGTGCAGTACCTGACCAACGCCGGCTCGGTGCGCTCACGGGGCGTGGAAATCGAAAGCACGCTGATCCCCATCCGTGGCCTGACCCTCAACCTCAACGGCTCCTACAACGACGTGCGCTACCTGTCCTACAAGGATGCGCCGTGCCCGCCTGAAGTCAGCCTGCGCCCGGGCGCCCCGGCCTCCTGCGACCTCAGTGGCCACCAGGTGGTCGGCGCCTCGAAATGGATCGGCAACGCCAACGGCGAATACCAATGGAACCTGGACAACGGCCTCGAACCCTACGTCACCGGCAGCTACGCCTTCCGCTCCAAGGCCGTCGGCACCGTCGAGGATTCCGACTACGGCCAGATCCCCAGCTACGCGGTGGTCAACCTTTCCACCGGGCTACGTGGCAACTATGAGCAGGGACAGTGGGACGTGTCGCTGTGGCTGAAAAACGCCTTCGACAAGACCTACTACACCACGTTGTGGTCGGGGGGGAATGGCGGCTACGAAGGTTTGCTCGGCACGCCGCGGACCCTTGGCGTGACCGGTCGCTACGACTTCTGAACACCCTCATTTGCAACCCGCGCCGGGTTCCGCGGCGCGGTTCGACCTGAACAGGAGTTCCACCATGTTGAACCTCAAGCCCGTGTTGCCCCTGCTGCTGTTGTTCAGTGCCGGGGCCTTCGCCGCCCCCAGTGTCTACCCCACCGGCGTGACCCGTTACGACCCGGCCAAGGCCTTCAATCAGTACGTGATCTTCAGTGGCGCGGACAAGAAAACCCACCTGATCGACATGAATGGCAACGAGGTGAAAACCTGGCCCCAGGCCGGCTTTCCTTCGGCGATCATCGACCCGCAGCTGGTGGGTGGCGCGCGTGGCCGGGTGCTGTTGCAACTGAGCGAAAAGGCCCCCGGCAAACTCGGCTCGGCCGGCAATGGCCTGGGCAACCAGAGCGTCGGCGAGCTGGACTGGGACGGCAAGGTGGTCTGGCAATGGGGCGACCAGGCGCCTGGCGGCGCGGCCCAGCAGCATCATGACCAGCGCCGCCTGAGCAATGGCAACACCCTGGTGCTGGCCAACAAGGTGCATGCGGTGGCGGGCTTCAAGGTGCCGCAAGTGATCGATGACGTGATCTACGAAGTCAGCCCCCAGGGCGAGGTGAAATGGCAGTGGCTGGCCTCCGAACACCTCAAGGAATTCGGCTTCACCCCGGAGCAGTTGAAGCTGGTGCGGGCCACCAAGGACCCGGACTACCTGCACATCAACAACCTCAGCGTGGTCGGCCCGAACAAGTGGTTCGACGCCGGCGACAAACGCTTCGCCCCGGACAACCTGCTGTTCGACTCCCGCAACGCCAACTTCATCGCCATCATCGACAAGCAGAGCGGCAAGGTGGTCTGGCGCCTCGGCCCCAACCTGCCGACCCTCAACCCGCGAGCGCCGGCGACCTTGCCGCGCCCGGTGGACCAGTTCGTCGGCCAGCACGACGCCCACATCATCCCCGCCGGCCTGCCGGGCGCGGGCAACCTGCTGGTGTTCGACAACCAGGGCACGGCCGGCTACCCCTCGGTGCCATTGGGGCTGATTTCCGGGTCGCGGGTGCTGGAGATCGACCCGGTGACCCAACAGATCGTCTGGCAGTACAGCGCGGCCAGTTCCAGGCAGCCGGGCTGGGCCTTCTACAGCTCGTTCATCAGCAGCGCCCGACGCCTGCCCAACGGCAATACCCTGATCGATGAAGGCATGAACGGCCGCTTCTTCCAGGTCACGGCAAGCGGTGAAAACGTCTGGGAATACGTCAGCCCGTTCCTCGGCAAGGCTCCGGGCAGCGACGCCATCAGCAACTGGGTGTACCGCGCATTGCCGGTGAGCTATGACTGGGTGCCACAAGGCACGCCACGTTCGGAAACGGCGGTGATTGCGCCGACGGCGGCTTTGCACCCGACTAATGCCAGCCGTTGATCCGGCTGCTGCGTGGCTCTGGGTTACCTATAAAGGCTCGCTCGCGATAGCGCCGGTTCAGACGGCGCATCGCGAGGTCTCTACAGGCTTATTTGCAGCTGTAATTTTCAGGCATGGTGACCGTGTAATTACGCTGTACGCGGTCGCGGAAATCCAGGTTCTGCAGGCCTTGCTCCACCAGGAAGGCCTCGACCTTGCCGTTCTGGCAATCCTCGTTATAAGAGGACACCCGCAGCAGATACACCGCACGCCGAGTGGTTTCGTCCCGAGCCGTCGCGGTAAAGGTCGACAGGGTGGTGTAGCCGGTGCGTTCCGAGGTGCCTACCGGACCATAAGACGTATTGGGCGTGCTGGTGCAGACCAGCTTTTCCTTCTTTTTCTTGCCATCCTTGCACACCGTGGAAGTGCTGTTCTGCACCTGACCGTAGTCGGTGGCGGTGTAGCGGTAGGTGACTTGCTTGCTATGGATATCGAGGCTGACCGTCATCTTGATCGGCGCATGCTTCTTGGGTAGCGAGGCCTCGGTAAACACCTCGCGGAACCCCTGGTCCTTCAGTGCATTGACCATATCGCGCAGGTAATAACGGGCATTCAGCGAATTCTCGTCATTCCCCGTCGTGGCCGTCACCAGCACCAGCGCCTGCCGATCAAATTGATAGTCCGGATCCGGCGTGCCATTGAGCGCGACGTCGAACTTGGTGGCGCAGCCGGTGAGCAGAAGGGAAAACAGGAATAGCGGGTAAAGCATGTATCGAGTCATGAGGGCTTCGTTGTGTTGCGGTGGATGGGATAGGGATTAGACGGATGAGCGCGGGAATAAACAAATGGAAGCGGGGTGCGTGGAACGGCTTCGATAGGATTTCGGCAGGTAGCTGTGCCCTGTAGTGCGCGACGACAGGGGGGAGAAGCATGACGGGTTTATGGGAGGAGGTGGTTGTGGTTTTTTGTCGCTGTGGGTGATGGGCTTTTGAAGGGGATTGAGCTGATTGTGGCTGGCAGCGATGCTCTTTTGATGTCGAGTTCTTCAGTGCTGATCATGCTTCTTTAGAAAGTCCTTATTTCAACATTTTACACTTTAATAAAGTGCTCCCCAGCCTGGAGTGTCATGGCTTTGGCACCAGTGAATGATGGTTGCAAGCCCATCAGAAAGTGAAAGCACCACATGTTCGTGCATAAATTCGAAAGCCATAATTTTTTGCAGGTGTTCGGGAGTGTTCTCAGCGTCCTTATCGTGCTGAGGTAAATCCCAGGAATTGTTGTTTTTAGTTGATCCTGTTTTTTAGTTTTTTTAGTAGTAGCAAGTGTGCTATTGGAATCGATGTATACCAACCTCGCTCTCCAATTGATAGCCTATGACGTAGTCAGAAATTCCTGAACTCATTATTTCGTCCCAGCTGGCTGGGATTATTTCAGTCCCTTGAGGGAAGTCTATCCAGTTTGCTTCGTCAAAATTCATATCATTCTTCTCAAATTTTTTGTTTCTGCGAACTGCCACTTTTTCGAAGTCTTGTGTATAGGCTTCAAATTCACAGGAAAGTCCATATATTGCTCCCGAGGACGACTTTATCATTATTAGATAGGCACCTTGAGCATATGTTTTTATGTAAGAATCCATGACATAAAATATCTTTTCCATATTTTTATCCTTGAGGCTGTCGAGAGTTGTAGGGGCAAGGAAGGGCATGGTCGTAGCTAATTAAACTCTCATAAATTTTGGTTGTTTTTTCTACCTTATAAGCTCTGGCAATTATTATTAATACCGGGCTTGAGCTCCATGCTGAAATAAAACTGTAGCTTTTTGTAGTGTTGCCAATGTCTTCGATGCTGATATTTTCAAGCAGTATTTTTTCACTTTCTATTATTTCTGATATTTCCTCTCCCTCAGCTCCTAGACTTTGGAGGGCTATCAGGTTTTCAAATGTAATAGTCCAGTCTTGCTCTTTCCAGTCAGTAAAGTTAACTACTAGTATCCCTGGGGCACTTGTTATTTTTTTGACGGTTCCATCTGCTACAGAAAAAGAGTTCATCTTCTATGTTCCTAGATGCTTTTCTCCCGGTAGGAAACCTGTTCCATGCCCGGGTTGATAGTTATCTGGCTTCGCCTTTGAGATTAATCCCTACCTTTTGGCTTGACCCCAGGGTCTCCAGGATGACTTTCGTATCTGATTCGTGTGTCAGCATTCGGCTCCCATACCATCCTCTGAGTCCCGTGCTGTGTTTGGGATACTTTTGGTTGTACTCCAAGGGCCTTAGTTAGTTCGTTGGGGTCATCTGGAAATGAGTAAAAGGACTCGGCGGTTTTGGCGATGCGACGACCGAAGGCATCGTACTTGTATGTCGCGGTGCTGCCTCCGGGCAGACTAACACCGATCAGGCGGTGCTGGCAGTCGTACTGGTATTCGGTGACCAGCTTTTGCCCAGCGCCACTTTCGTCCTGGCGGGTGATCTGCCGGCCTAGGGCGTCATAGCGGTATTTGCGCTGGCCGCCGTCGGAAAATCAGCGCAGGTCATCGCGCTGCGCTGATAGAACATCGCTGATTTTTAAAGAACGGATTTAAGTGTTCAGAACCTGATCCTGCAATCTACGGCCGATGACATCCATCAGGTCGCAGCCGTCGCGGAGTGGGATGACGATCACTCGCGACAAATCTTGTAGCAGTAGCGGGTCGCTGTTGAAGTTTTCAGTTAGAGAAATCGTTTCAAGTAGCTGGGTTACGCAGCGGATGCGATATGCGGCGGTGTCATGCAGCACGTCCACAGGTGCCTGAGTGTCAATGAGTAGCGAGGGAAAATTGTTGTCGATGCCGGTGATGGGCATGTATCGATTCATGATGAAGCTCCTTGATCAAATGGAGCTGCCACTACTCGCTGTCAAACAAGTTGGGTGGCAGCTGTACGCGGGTTGACAGACCGAGGATCAAGGAGCCCGGCGCACGCAAAGGTGCCCCACGCACAGCCGCCATATAAAGGAACGACAGGCACAAAAAATGCCAGCTGTTCACATAGCGGCATTTTGCATGCCTTGATCATATTCGGTCTGTCAAAACCGGTCACTGATTTTGCAGCGACAGTAAAAATCTTAGCTAGATGGGAGAGTTTGGACAAGTTGGCGGAAGTCGATACGATCTGTAGGAAAATTCTCTAAAAGCTTTCCCAAGAAAAAACAGCCTTTCCAACTAGTAGCAGAGATAAGGTCCAAATTTATCGGAAATAAAATTGAGAGATTTTTGACGATACATGGTTCATGTTTCTAGCATGTAACCTTCGATTTTGGCTATTAGCTCTGCTTTGTTTTTTGTTCTGAACTCACCTATATAAACTTCAGATCTCTTTATCGGCTTTCCATTTTTATCATACTTTATGGTTAGGAAGTCTACTACGAACTCTCCAGAGGGGTCTCCTTCTGGTTCTAGTCTTGCATCGAAACAATGACCAGTACTTTGTCGTACGCCACCAATAAGCACTGAGCTGCTGTACCAGCCAGATGTGCTGTCTGTTAGTTCAACTTCGAAAAAATTATTTATGGTTATTGTCCATCCGCTTGGTACTCGAATGGCTTGAAGATTGTATTCTAATTTTTCTCTCATTTTACTGTTCCCATATATTTCTGTACTTGCTCTGGAGATGCGGGGAAACTATGAATTACTGGTCTTCCTGCTTTTGTTAGTTCAATTCGTACCCAGTGTGTTAGTGAGCCATTGTTATAGCCCACTGGAGTGTCTGATCTGTAGAACAGATAGCGTGAGCCCCCATGGTCAAACACATTTCCATCCCTTATTGCTGAATACGCTGCCTGCTTTTCGAAACCGCTAACATTATTCGCTATGTCTGGAAGATATGAAGCCTCAGGTTTTTTATCACGAGTTCCTCGGCCTAGACTCATAGACCTAGCCTCTTCAGCGGACTGGGCATTTGTATATTTCGTTGCATGCCGACCTTCAGGTCTTTGTGCGTTATATATGTCAGATCGTAGGTTTTTACGAGTTCCATAGTCGCTGGTGTCGACCCGTTTTGGGCAGTCTGCAAGAGTACTGGCTAGCCCCAACGGATCCACCCACCCCGTAGGGTTAGGCACGTACTGGTAGTTGTTCAACCCCCCTGCCAGTTTGATCGGGTCAGGCGTCAAAAAACGTCCAGAGCTTGGATTGTAGTAGCGATGGCGGTTGTAGTGCAGCCCGGTTTCCGTATCGAAGTACTGGCCCTGGAAGCGCAGCGGGTTGTCGATTTCGGAAGCGTCCAGCGCCGCCAGATTGCCATACGCCCGGTACTTCGCCGACCACATGATTTCGCCGCTGTAGGCGGTTAGTTCCTGCGGCGTGCCGAGGAAGAAATCATGCCTGTGCGATAGGTGTTTACATCTATCTAGGAGTAGTGCTCGATAAGTGTTATACGTTAATTTGGGTCTTCCGGATTATATTTTTCAAGCTCGACACCTAGTGTTTCCTCTCTGTCATAGATGTCAATCCCCCTAGGAAATATGATGGATTGGAAGATAGGGTGTGCCGGAGCTTTCATCTTTTAACATATTTTTAAATGTATGATGTAGGTTTCTAAAGTTGGGGTGATTTAGCTTTTCTAGTTCGTCGATGTTTGCAAGGTCTTGCTGAATTTAATCAGTTTTGCATTACTCTATAAAAGACTTCGAGCTTTCTAGAGAGGTTTGAGGTAACTTGCCGAAGTCTATTGTTGTCTCATGTGGGGTTGTTTCAAAGTTCGAGTCTTCTCCGAAGTCAAGACTTCGATATTTAGCGGAATGTAGTTGATGCTCCAGCCTGCTGACTTGAACACAATAGTCTTATCCCAGACTGCTCTCTAAACTCTGCGCTAAGCTTCAGTATTGTAGCGTTTTAAACAGTGATAAAGTGTTTGCATGAATTGGCGCTGGTCTTCGACGTCGTCATCGAAGTGGGTAGTTATCTTTTCAAATAGAGAGTCGAAGCTGTCATTAGTGCTTAAAAAGTATTCTAATGTTTTTATGCAGCGTTCGCGCGCTTCTGGAATATATGCAAGAAACTCTGACTTTAGCATCGTGTCGAAAAGCTCTGTAAGCTCTTGGATGCTATTGACATTTTTTGAAGCTATTAGGTCTTGCCTGATCTCGGAGTCGTTGTCCGGGTTTTCTATGTCGAAAACAAAAAGTAGGCTGCGAAATATATTGAGGTCAGGTTTTTTATTCATTTTAGTAATCCGGGTAAGAGGTTTTTGGGATTCCGTTTGAGTCTAGAATGGTCACTGCTTTGGTTTGCTCTCCATACTTAAGTGTACCTTTTTTATATCCCTCGCCGATTTTTTTACCCATGTCTATAGGGGCGTTGGACTTTGTTATATCTCCCGTGTTTTTGAAAATTTGCATGGCTCGATTAATTGCATTTAGCTGATCTCTATGGCTGGTGTAACGAGTTGCGGCGCTAGGGATCATAGGTTGGCCGGCTTTTTTCTTACTTTTGTATGTTTCTACAACACCTGTTGTTGGGTTTCTACCAGTACTGGCCCTTTCATATTGAGACTGTAAAGTGGTTTGTGCACCATGTTTTTCTACAAAATGCCCCCCGGAAGAGGCCTCCAGCTTTAACAGTTCTTTATGGGCATTTGCCTCAGCCAGTTCGTCAATTCTTGCTCGCCGCTGTTCCGCTGTCATTTGAGGAGCAGGAGCTTTTGGAGCCCCTTCATTCGCTGCCGCCTTATCGGCAGGATTTTCCGGGCCTCCTGATTTACCACCGCCCTGTCCTAGGCAGTTCAACCCCAACGGATCCACCCATCCCGTAGGGTTAGGCACGTACTGGTAGTTGTTCAACCCCCCCGCCAGCTTGATCGGATCCGGGGTTAAAAACCGTCCAGAGCTCGGATTGTAGTAGCGATGGCGGTTGTAGTGCAGCCCGGTTTCCGTATCGAAGTACTGGCCCTGGAAGCGCAGCGGGTTGTCGATTTCGGAAACGTCCAGCGCGGCCAGATTGCCATACGCCCGGTATTTCGCCGACCACATGATTTCGCCGCTGTAGGCTGTCAGTTCCTGCGGCGTGCCGAGGTGGTCGAGCTGGTAGTAGAACGGTGTGGCCTGGGCCGGGCCTTCGCCATCGAGCATGGCCAAGGGGCGGAAGGTGCCGGGTTCGTAGATGTAGCTGCGGTAGCGATTTTCAGCGCTTTCGGCGATCAGCCGTTCGCCTTGCCAGAGGAATTCGGTGGTGCGGCCATCGACGGTTTTAGCGATGCGGCGGCCAAAGGCGTCGTACTTGTAGGTGGCGGTGCTGCCACCGGGCAGGCTGACGCCGATCAACCGGTGCTGGCAGTCGTACTGGTATTCGGTGACTAGCTTCTGGCCCGCGCCGCGGCGTTCGCGGCTGAGGTTGCCGAAGGCGTCGTAGTCGTAGTGGCGGTCGCCCTGCATCAGCAGGCGGTTGCCCTTGACGTTGGCCAGGTTGGCCGCGGGTTGGTCGCCTTGGCCCAGCAGGTTGCCGGCTGGGTCGTGAGCGAAGCTTTCCGGCGTGGCGCCGCGGACGTTGACCAGCCGATCCAGCGGGTCATAGTGATAACGCAGGTTGCCCTTGCGGCTGTCGTCGATGCCGGCGAGGTTGCCGTTGGTGTCGTAGGCATAGGCGCGGCGGTAGAGGTTCTGGCCCTGCTGTTGCTGGCTGACGCTGTGGGCCTGCAGGCGGCCTTGTTCGTCGTACTGGTATTGACTGAGCAGCAGGCCCTGTTGGCGCTGCTGTTCGCGGCCGGCGTTGAACTGGTGGCTGGTCAGGCGCGAGCCGTTGAGGTCAATGCTGCTCAGTTGCCCACCCGGGGCATGACGATAGTCGAGCTTGCTGCCGTCGGGCAGGCGGCAATGGCTGAGTTGGCCGAGCTTGTCGTACTCGTAGCGCAGGGTGCCCCAGCCCTGGTGTTCGGTGATCAGGCGGTCTTGCAGGTCGTATTCGTAGGCCAGCGGCCAGTGGCCGTCGTCGACATTCACCAGGCGCCCGAGGGCGTCGTAGCTGTAGTGGATTTCTTCGCCGTCGGCGAGGGTTTTCACCAGTAGTCGACCCGCTGCGTCGCGCTGGTACTCGGTGACCAGCTCGCTGCCGTCGTCGCCGAATTCGGTTTTCTTCAGCAGGTTGCCGTTGAGATCGTAGGCATAGGCGGTGCTGCGCCCGTCGAAGCCGGTTTCCTGCTGGATCAGGCCGTTGGGGTAGTAATCCAGGTGGTACTGCTCGCCGCGCTCGTTCTCGATATCGGTGAGCAGCAGGCGCGCGTTGTCGTAGCGATAGCGCAGCTGGCTGCCGTCCGGGTTGATGCGGCGGCTGACCAGGTGCAGGTTGTCGGCATATTCGTAGCGGGTGATGCGGCCCAGCTCGTCGCGTTCGGCGGTGACTTTGCCGTAGGCGTTGTAGCTGAAGGCCCGGGTCGCGCCGCCGGGCAGGGTGATCTGCGCCAGGCGGTTGGCGGCGTCCCATTGGTACTGGGTGATGGCACCGCATTCGTCCTGGCGGGTGATCTGCCGGCCGAGGGCGTCGTAACGGTATTTGCGTTGGCCGCCGTCGGGCAGGCGCTCTTCCAGTAGTTGGCCGAGGCCATTCCAGCCCAGTTGATGACGGCTGCCGTCGGGATGGGTGATTTCCAGCAGGCGGCCCTGGCGGTCGTAGCGGTAGTGGGTTTCGTTGCCGTGCGGGTCGGTCTGTTGGGTGATGTCGCCCTGGAGGTTGCGCTGGTATTTCCAGGTGGCCTTGCCTCGACGGGCTACTCGTACGAAACCGTTGTGGTGCTGGTAGGTGGTCGGTTCATCTTCGGGTGGGATGATTGCGACCAGGCGCCCGGCTTCGTTGTATTGATATTCGGTGACCGCGCCAAGCGGGTCTTTCTCGGCGATCAGCCGGCCTTTTTCATCGTAGGCTTTTTGCGTTTCTGCACCGTCAGGGGTGGTCTGGCTGACCAGTCGGGCATTCTCGTCGTGTACGTAAACCTGCTCGCTGCCATCGGAGTTGACGACAGTCACTGTGCCTTCGTCGTCCCACACATAACGCGCATCGATTTGTGCGATGTTGGACCACTGACGGATACAGCGGACCACCTTGCCTTCGCGTTCCCACTCCCACTGAAAGCTCGCACCACCGGCCAGTTGCCGTTCCTGAATGACGTGCTGCTCGTCATAGCGATAGCGTTCGACTTCACCGACCGCATTGGTGGCGCTGATCAACTGGTTGCGTGCGTTGTACTGGTAGCTGACCAGGGTTTGGACCGTCAGCCACGGCTCCTGGCGCTCACCTTGTTCGTTGTAGTCGGGACGTCGTTGCTGGTAATCCACGGCAACGATATGCCGATCGTCGTAACGCAAAAACAGGGAGCGCCCGGCGCCATTGTCGATGCGCTGGATGCGATCGACCAGGTCGTAGCTGATGTGCAACTGGTTGTCGTAGGCATCGCTGATGGTGGTCAGGCGCCCGGCGCGGAAGTGATAAAAGCGTGCGCCCTGCCCGGCCTGAGTCAGGATCAGTTCGCCCGGGGCATCCCCCAGATAGATGGCGGCTTCGGCCAGGCTATTGGTAATGGCCGGACACTGTTCGGTCGGCAGTGGAAACTGGGTTTGGCGATTTTCGTTGTCAGTCCACAGCACGCCCTCATCGTTGATTTGCAACCGATGGGACAGCGAGTGGCTCCAGCCGAAGCCCAGGCGGTTATCGATTTCCACTGCGCTGGTGCGATACAGCCGTGTCCACTCCAGGGGCAGCAGGCCGTCGAGTTCACCGTCAGTGAGGGTTAGTAGCTCCTCACCGGTGACCATCGAGATGGGGTCGCCCTCGCAGCGGGTGTTCTTTGTGCACTGCGCCGGTTGATTCGCCGGGTTCTTGGATTGCTTGGGTACGTCATTAACAGGTTCTTGTTTGACCAGCAGGCTTTGCGGCTCCGTTTTCTTCCGGGCAAACACCGAGGCGTTCTGCTCCATCAGCGTGGGTGTATCGGCGGTCTTGGGCAGAGGTACAGGCCCACCGCCAGCATCGCTGGGGCTGATGGAGAGTGGGGCCTTCTTGCTCGCGTCCAGTGGAACATCCTTGGCCTTGAGCATCACAGGCTTGGACAGCTCCGTATGGGCCGGAAGGCTATGTTTGCTGCTAGCCGTCATCAGCTGCTCAGCCAGGCCTTCAAGGTATTTGAGCGCTCCCCCAGACTTCATTTTGCTCAGGGCCTTGGTCCCCAGGCGCACGGCAAGGCCGGCCCCGCCGGTAAGGCAGATGCCGATGACCACGTTGATCAGAAATTCGACACCGATACTCGAAATCACACTGGCGATTACTTGCGGCGGTAACATGCCGACCCAGGCGACAATCGCCGAGACGTAGATGAACATCAGCGGTTCGTCGTTGAGTATCAACAAGGCAGAGGCAATGGCGTCCTTGGAGGTGGCGTAGAGCTTGTCGATTTCTATGTTCGACAAGTAATCGCCAAGCTGTTTGGCCTTGCCTATCGGGTCGGCCAAAAGCTCCATAAGGTCTTTCAAGTCGTCCCACAAATTGAGCAGCGCTTGCTCGAAGCTGTCGAGCGCCTCTTGCAGCAGAATCCTTGCGCGACCTGAGCGGTCGGCCTCGGAGTAAGTGCTCCATTGTGGTTGGAACTTGCTCGTCCACTCGCTTTTCAGCCAGCCATCGAGGTGGGTGATCACGCCTTTGTAAGAGCCATAGAGGGCTTTGACATCACTGTCCGACACGTCCGGAAAAAAGGTAATGCGATAGAGCTTCCCCGGGGTGCAGTTGTCGATGGTTTCGATGCCGCTAGGACCGATCTTTCTATTGATCGGGGCTCCCACCACGGAGTACCCGATCATTGCCTTTTCGACCTGTTCAAGGCGGACCGGAGTATTGCCGATGGGCACGTAGCGTGCGGTTTCGAACGCATGGATGAGGGTGAACTTGCCGTCCTTTGGACACACTGCAAAGGTCTCGACGTCACCCGTGCTGGTCCTGCGCTTTTTGACGCTGACTTCGTTGCCGACCTTGAACTTCTGGTCGACGTCCATGACCCTGCCTGTCCAGAAACCGTCCGCCCAGTCCTTGTAGTTAGTCAGGCAATTATTGAAGTCCTTGAGGATCAGGTTCACGTCGGGCTTTTTGGCGTCCAGTACCCGAAGGACCAAGGTTCCCAGTGGGCTGCTAATCATGCGTTGACTTCCTTTGTCAGCTGGGCGGCGAGGCGTTCTGCCATACCTTCTGTATTCGGTTGATGGCGGACGAAGCGTTCGACTTTGTGGCGCAGGTTGTTTTCAGGAAAGGCGAAGTACAGCTCGGGGCAGTCTTCGCTCAGCCACTGCATCAGGTTGTCGATCACCGTGCTGGGATCGTCCTTGGCGAGCTTCTTGACCAGTGCCTCCGGCACTTCCCACCAGGGAAATGGCTTCGGTGGCTTGACTACACCTTGGCCGACGTTCAACGCCCGGCCATTGATCAGGTAGCGGTCGAATATCGGCAGGACTTGGGGGGCGTCTTCGCCCAACCCTTCCAAAATCGGATAAATATGCCGCCCATCCCAAAACCTAAAAAACACCTCGGCACCGCCCGGCATCTTCACCTGGGTCAGGCTGCGCAGGTGTTCGAACACCACTGCCGGTTCGCAGCGGGAGACGGCGAGCCAGCCCCAGTCGTCGGCGTCGGTGGTGGCGATCCAGTCGAGGAAGGGGGAGGTCGGTTTGAGTTCGGCGAGGTAGGGCATGACCGGCTGCCAGTCGGCGTAGGGCGTGCCGCTCCAGAGGGCGGTCAGGCCGCTGGCGCCCTGGGTCTGGTAGAAGTCCTTGAGCGGGTTGGCGTCGCTGGCGTTGCTGATCACCAGGTACAGGCGCTCGTCGGGTTGCAGGGGCTGGCTAGCGAGCCAGGCCTGGGGTGTCAGGCGATCAGATGGCACAGGCACCGTCCTTGCACTTTTCGCACTCTTCGCAGAAAGGCGCGTTGCGTTTGAGGGTGTTGATTTGCGCTGGGGTCAGCAGGGCGCCGGCCTTGTCGGCGTCGGCTTGCTTCAGCACGCCGGGCATCAGTGGCGCGGCGCCGCTGCCGCTGCCTGGGCCGCCGCCGGAGTTGACCTTGACCTGCGGGCCGCTGATGGTCACGCCGCCGGCGTCGAGCTTGATAAAGCTGCCGCCGCCCTTGAGGGTCAGCTCGCTGCCGGCTTCCATGACGACCTTCACCCCGGCATTGAGGTGGATCTCCTGGCCGGCTTCGATGAACTGCCCGGTGCCGATCTTGATGTGCTGGTTCACGCCCACGGTGAGGTGGTCGCTGGCCCGCGCTTCGACCTTGCGGTCGGCGTGCACGGTGTGGTGTTCCTCGGCCTTGAACTCGCTGTAGCTGTTGGCCTCGACCGTGTCGTGGCGCTCGTTGCCGACGCGGATTTTCTGGTCGTGTTCGACGTTCTCGTCCCAGTCGCGCTGGGCGTGCAGGAAGATCTGTTCCTGGCCCTTCTTGTCCTCGATGCGCAGCTCGTTGTAGCCGCCGCCACCCGGGGAGCTGAGGGTCTTGAAGGTGCTGCGGGTCTTGTTCGCCGGCAGGTCGTAGGGGACGACGTTTTCCTTGTGGTACAGGCAGCCGCTGATCAGCGGCTGGTCGGGGTCGCCCTCGAGGAAGGTCACCAGCACTTCCATGCCGATCCGCGGGATGGCGATGCCGCCGTACTGGGCGCCGGCCCAGGCCGAGGACACGCGCAGCCAGCAGCTGGTCTTGTCGTCCGACTGGCCTTCGCGGTCCCAGTGGAACTGCACCTTGACCCGGCCGTATTGGTCGCAGTGGATCTCTTCGCCCTTGGGCCCGGTGACCACCGCGCTCTGGCTGCCGAGGATGCGCGGCTTGGGGTGCAGCAGCGGCGGCCGGTTGGGCACGTCCCAGGGCGTGGCCTGGAAGCGGTTGCGGTAACCCTGGTGGAAGTCGTCCTTCAGCGCCGTGGTGTCGCTGGTCACCGACTCTTCCAGCACCTGCGGCTGCTTGCCTTCGTGGACGATCTCGGTGAGCAGCCAGAGGTCGTTCCATTGCGCTTTCGGGTGTTCGCTCAGGGCCAGGAAATGCCCGCTGACCAGCAGCGGCTGATCGCTCTTGCCCTCGGCCAGGCGGTAGTCGCTGCGGTGGCGTTCCAGGGCACGCTTGGCCAGGTGCTTGCCGCGTTCGCGGTCGACGAAGCGCCCGGGGTAGTCGTAATCCTCGAGGTCCGGCTTGAACTCGCTCTTGGCGTCGCTCTCCAGGGTCAGGCGCGGTTTCTCGAAGTCGTAGTCGCGGCGCGTGGTGCGGCTGGTGCGGGCTTCCAGGCGCAGGTCGAAACGCTTGATCACCGGGTCGTTGGCGACCATGCCGGAGTCTTGCTGGTAGGCCACTGGCGCCAGTTTCGGGAACACCGTCTGGTCATCGCCGAAGACGATCTTGTGGCTGTCGGCGCTGTGCTGGAAGTGGTAGTGGATACCTTCTTCCTCGCACAGGCGCTGGATGAAATGCAGGTCCGATTCGTCGTACTGCACGCAGTAGTTGCGCTCGGGATAGATCGAACCCAGCTGGAACTGGTAGGCATTGCTTTGGATGCCGTGTTCTTCGAGGACCTGGCCGATGATTTTCGGCACCGTGAGGTTCTGGAAGATGCGTTGGTTGATGCGGTGCGCGAGGTAGGCCAGGTGCGGGCGGATGGTCACCGAGTAGCGGGTCAGGCGCTTGCCGGAATCGCCCTGGGCGACGCGGTAGATCTGCCCGTGGATGCCGGTGCCGTTCTGCGCCAACTGCAGGAAGGCCGGTTTGTGCAGCAGGCTTTCCAGGTCCAGGGCGGCCTGGGCGCTGACCAGCTCGACCTCGAAGGCGAAGGGCTGGCTGATGGCTTCCCGTCCGGTGAAGGACAATACCTGGAGGTCGTTCTCCAAACCTTCGACGGTCAGGCTGAAGTGGGTCTGATTGGCCGGCGCGAACATCCCTTGTTCCTCGTGCAGTACTGCCGCGTGGGTCGACCCCGGGGCCGGGCGCCGACGAACGCAAGAAATCCCTTATGGCGTAAACAACATCGACCAGCAGAGCTGGCCGATGTTGGTGTAACGGTCGGCCGGACTTAGCCCGCGACCGGGGAACGCCAGTCGTCGGAACCGGAAGTACCGGAGACTTCGTGGGTCCAGGTGATTTTGCGGTAGGTGAAGTGCACGTCTTCCAGGTGGGTGAAGTGCGAGTTCGCCGGGTCCTGGCAGTTGTGCATGTAGTCTTTGATGTCGACGATGATCGCGTCTTCCAGGGTGGTGGTGTAGTAGTGCTCCTGGGTGCCGGCGGCGGAGGTGCGGTACCACTGGATTTCGATCTTGGTCAGACGCTCACCGGAGGTCAGGGCAGCCAGCAGCAGTGGCGAAGCCTTGTCGAAAACCTTGGTGATGACTACGGGTTTGTGCACGCGCTGGCCGGTTGGCTGGCCGGACTGCGGGTCACGCGGGATGATCACTTCGTGCTGGAAGCCCTGAACCATGACCTGGTCTTCGTGGCCTTCCTGGTAGGTGTTGCCAACGGAGTCAGCGGTGAAGGCACCGGCGGTGATCAGGCCTTGTTTGGTGCCGGTGATGGACATATACGCTGGTGTAGCCATGGATGCTCTCCTTGCTAAAAAATAAAGGTGCCCGGTGGGACGGATCGCCCGGTTGGGTGCCAAGTTGATATCAAGGAGCATGCCAGGAGTTGAAAGCGCCTTATGGAACAAGGACTTCCGGCGTTTTCTGGCATCGCTGACGGTATTTCCAGCTCGAAAGCGCTTGAAAGTGCGCAACTTCTTGCGCAGTGCTGTGCAAGAAGTTGCGCACTTGGCTGCAGGTCCCGGTTTATCGAGCCCTTGGATAACTGTTCACAGAGTTATCCACAGAGGGGTGCGCAAGAAGTTGCGCATAGTGGCCATGGGCCTTGATCTTTAAGGCGTCGCGGATGCCGGTTGCGCTGCCGTGGTCGCCATCTGTGGCTCCCGGTAGCTGGAGGGGCTGAATACCCGGGTCAGCACCAGCATGGCCAGCACACTCAGGACCAGTACCCACCAGGCGCTGATAAAGCTGCCGGTGAGCTGCCGCAGCCAGCCGGTCATCCACGGCGACACGGCGTTGATCAGGAACCCCACCCCTTGCACGAAGGCTGCCAGCTGTCCGGCTTCCCGGGGATCGCGACGGTGGTCGAGGGTGAGAATCAGGCTCAGGGCGAAACAGGCGCTGAGGCCGAAGCCGATCAGCGCCACCCACAGCTGCGGGGCCTGCAGCGGCCACAACACCAGGCCGCTGAAGCCCAGGGCCTGGGCGCTCAGGCTGATGGCGAGCAATGGCCGGCGGTCGTTCTGGCGCTGCGCCAGGGCGGGCATCAACAGCGCGGCGGTGACCTGGAAGAGGGTCATGAACGCCAGCAGCGAACCGCTCTGGGTCGCGCTCCAACCCAATTGCAGGTAATAGGCCGGCAGCCAGGCGACCATGCTCATGTAGCCGCAATTGACCAGGCCGAAGTACAGCGCCAGCAACCAGGCCCGACGGTTGCGCCACAGGCTGATGGAGGGGGCGTCGAGGCGCTGCCCCGGCCCGGCGAAAGGCAGCAGCCACCACAGCAGCAGCGCCGCCAGCGCCGGTAACAGCCAGACGCCGAGCCCGGCCTGCCAATGGGCGAAATGCGTGGCGACCTGAGGGCTGAGCAGCGCCGCGAGGCCGCCGCCGCCCATCAACGAAGCCGAATAAATGCCCATGGCCAAGGCCACCCGTTGCTGGAACTGGCGCTTGATCAGCGCCGGCACCAGTGCCTGGATCAAGGCCACGCCGGCACCGCCGAGCAGAGCCGTGGCGAGCAGGGCGCCGGCCTGGTCGCAGAGCAACCGCGCCAGGCAGGCGCAGAGGATCATCAACAGACCGAGGGCGACGCCGCGCCGTTCTCCCAGGCGGGCTTCTAGGCGCACCCCGAGCAAGGCCACCAGGCCCATGCAGACCACCGGCAGGCTGGTGAGCCAGGCACTGCTCTGGAAGCTCATGCCGGTGGCGCCACGAATCTCCATCAGCAGCGGGCTGATGGAGCTGATGATCGGCCGCAGATTAAGCCCCAGGGCGATCAGCAGGGCCCAGCCGCCGAGGCGGCGCAGGCGCGACTCAGCGAGCGGCATGGCGGGCCTGCCAGTCGCGGTAGATCTCGTGCATCGTCGCTTGCGGCACGTGCTGCACCGGCAAGCGCTGGGCCGCCAGGGGCTGGGCCAGTTGTTCGTAGATCGCCGCCGTGGACAGGCCGAAGGGCGCGGCGCTGGCGTTGTCCGCGGCGAATACCGCGCGCGCCACACCGCACAGGTACATGGCGCTCAAACACATGGGGCAGGGCTGGCCGCTGGCATAGATCACGCAGCCGTCCAGGCGCGGCCCGAGCCGCTGGCTGGCAACCCGGATGGCCAACAGCTCGGCGTGGGCGGTGGGGTCCTGGGTCAGGTGGATCTGGTTGACCGTCTCGGCCAGCACCTGGCCGTCGCGTACCAGCACCGCACCGAACGGCCGGCCGCCGGCCGCGACGTTTTGCCGGGCCAGTTCGACGGCGCGTTGCAGGTACTCCTGATCGTCTTTCATGGGGGGCTCCTTAAGGCATACATCAGGACGCGCCGGCGTCCCGCAGCAGTTTGGCGATGGCGCTCTGGCCGCGTTTTTCCGCCTGTTGCAGGGGGCTCAGGCCATCGTTGTCCGGCAGGTTCAGGTTGGCGCCGGCGGCGATCAACTGAGTGACTATTTGCTGGTGCGCCGGGCCGCCGTCGGCCAGCACAATGGCTTCCATCAGGCAGGTCCAGCCGAGGCGATTGACATGATCGAGGTCGACACCGGCCTCGATCAGCAGGCGCACGGTGTCGACATGCCCACGCTCGCAAGCCGGGATCAGCGCGGTGCCGCCGTAGCGGTTGGTGCTTTTCAGGTCGGCGCCGTGGGCCAGGGTCAGCTGCAGGATCGCATTGCGCCCGCTGGCGCCGGCCAGCAGGTAAGGGCTGTCGTGGATCAGGTTCTTCTGGTTGACGTCGGCGCCGGCCTCGATCAGCGCCCGGGCGATCTCGACCTGATTGGCGGCGGTGGCCAGCAGCAGCGGGCTGCTGCCGTCCAGGCCGCGCACGTTGACGTCCACGCCTTGGCGAAGCAGCGCCTGGACCTTGGGTAACTGCCCGTCGCGGACCGCTTCGAGCAGCTCGTTATCCTTTGCCATCACCACCCCCACCACGAATAGACAGATCGCCAGGACCGCGTGTTTGCAAGACAGGTAACGCATGGCATCAGGCTCCCTGTGCGGTAAATGAGCGCCGAGTATGCTCAGGCCCTAATGTATTCTGAAATTAAATATAACCATGCCAATCAGTGGCATTCAGAATGGTGTCGCCATGTTCGATCCTGTGCTGCTGCGCAGTTTTGTCGCCGTTGTCGACTGCGCCAACTTCACCCGCGCCGCCGAGCGCCTGCACCTCACCCAGTCCACTGTCAGCCAGCAGGTGCGGCGGTTGGAGGAGAGCCTGGACTGCCAGTTGCTCGACCGCGACCAGCGCCGGGTGGTGGCCACCGCCGAGGGCGAGCGTCTGCTGGGGTACGCGCGACGGATCCTGGCCCTCAACGAAGAGGCCAGCGATGTGTTGCTGCATCAACAGAGCGAAGGCGTGTTGCGCCTCGGGGTGCCGGAAGACTTCGCCGCCGAGCGGCTGATGCCGTTGTTGTCGCGCTTCGGCCAGGACCATCCCGGCGTGCGCCTGGAGGTCACCAGCGGGCTGGGCCCGGAATTGACCCGGCTCTATCGACGCGGCGAATTCGACCTGTTGCTGGTCAAGCAGATGGGCGCCGGCGACGACTGCCTGGCGTCGTGGCCGGAACCCCTGTGCTGGGTCGACAGCCGCGCCACCCCGGCCTTTGGCCGCGATCCGTTGCCGTTGGTGGCGTTCCCGGTGGGCGGTTTGTATCGCCATGAAATGTTGCACCACCTCGAGGTTGGTGGCTGGCGCTGGCGCATCGGTTACTCCAGCGCCAGCCTGGCCAGCGTCTGCTCGGCGGTGGCGGCGGGCCTGGGCATCAGCCTGCTGCCGGTGCGAGTGGTGGGCGCCGGGCATCGCGTGCTCGACGCCGCCAGCGGCTTGCCGGACATCCAGGGCGTGCGCCTGGCGTTGTACGGCAGCAGCGGCTTGAGCCGGGCCGGCAAGGCCCTGGAAAGCCAGTTGCTGGAGCTGTGCGAGAGCCAGGTACTGAACGTCTGAACACCCTGTTCATGGGCGCTTGAGATCCGCTTTATCGGGTGCGCCCTGATTCCTTTGATCGACGTTCGGTCGGACTCCTTTATTTCGCCACGGCTGTCGCTTCGCTGCGGTTTTGCCGCGGCGATGCAATGCCTTTGGCGAATATTTTCAATGCTCGCAAAGCATGGCTTTTTGACTCCTTCCCCGCAGCCCTTGATCCGCGCGGCCTGGCGCGAGATGACGGGTTTAAATATGCGTTTTTGATCTATCCATAACTTCAAAGATTACTTTCGGAGATAAGTGTCTGGCGCCAATCATTCAGCCCTCGACGCTGCTCCAGGGGAGTTCGCAGGTGTGGGTCGGGTTATTCGCAAAAGACTGTAGGGAGTTAATCAATGGGCAATGTCCAGACCGCCGCCAATGCACACGAGGTGCTGTGGCGTCAGGCACCGAGCGGCGATCTGGTCGATCTCGGCCGGCCGCATCGCTTGCCGTTGGGCCAATTGCGTTTGCAGAAGGCTCCCAAGGCCGGGCTGCGGCGGCGCGAGGCGATTGCCCTCGGGGTGATCGCCCTGCTGTTGCACGGTGCGGTGATCTACTGGATCAACCAGCAGCCGACGCCGGTATTGCCGATCGTGCCGCCGGAAATTCCGCCGATGACCATCGAGTTTTCCCGGCCCGCGCCGCCGGTGGTCGAACCGCCGCCACCGCAGCCGGTACAGCCGGTGGTGGAGCCGCCACCGCCGGTGGAGGACGAACTGGCGGTCAAGCCGCCACCGCCCAAGCCGATTCCCAAGCCCAAGCCGCAGCCCAAGCCGAAACCGGTCCCCAAGCCTGAGCCCAAGCCGGTCCAGCAACAGCCCGCGCCGCCACAACCGGCCGCGCCTGTCGCCGCTCCGGCCCCGCCCGCGCCACCGGCCCCGGCGCCCGTGACTCCGGCTTCGGCGAATGCCGCGTACTTGAAGAACCCGGCGCCGGAATATCCGTCGCTGGCCCAGCGTCGCGGTTGGGAAGGCACGGTGCTGCTGCGGGTGCACGTACTGGCCAGCGGCAAGCCCGGCGAGATCCAGATTCAGAAAAGCAGCGGTCGCCAGCAACTCGACGACGCGGCGTTATCGGCCGTCAAGCGCTGGAGCTTCGTGCCGGCCAAGCAGGGTGATGTCGCCCAGGACGGCTGGGTCAGCGTACCCATCGATTTCAAGATTCATTGAGCCTGCGCCAGGTGCTGTGCCTGGTCGGTCGCTATCGCGAGCACGCTCGCTCTTACAAGGGTTATACAGAGGGACACATCATGAGTTTATTGGCATCTCCACTCGAATCCATCGAAAGCGCGGTGATCTGGCTGCTGGTGGTCTTTTCCGTGGCCACCTGGGGCCTGGCCCTGCTCAAGGGCGCGCAGTTCGCCCGCCTCAAGGCCCAGGATCGCAAGTTTCACAAACAGTTCTGGGCCGCCTCCAGCCTCGACTCGGCGGCCGAGCTCAGCGAAACCCAGCCCGGTGCCGCCGCTCGTGTGGCCCAGGCCGGCTACGCGGCGATCCAGGTCGGCGACACAGCGCACGCGGCGGACCTGAGCCAGGCCATCAATCATCAGGACCGCCTGGAGCGCGCCCTGCGCCAGCAGATCGTCCGTGAGCGGCGTTCCCTGGAAACCGGCCTGGCGGTGGTCGCCAGTATCGGCAGCACCTCGCCCTTCATCGGTCTGTTCGGCACCGTGTGGGGGATCATGGAAGCCCTGAAAGGCATCAGCGCGGCGGGCTCGGCGAGCCTGGAAACCGTGGCCGGGCCGATCGGCGCGGCACTGGTCGCCACCGGCGTGGGGATCGCCGTCGCGGTGCCGGCGGTGCTGGTTTACAACTATTTCCTGCGGCGCTTGAAGTTGACCGCCGCCGACCTCGATGACTTCGCCCATGACTTCTACAGCCTGGCGCAGAAGAGTTCGTTCCGCGTGCTGATCCACCCGACCGCGCACAAGGTCGCGGCCCAGGGCAGCGCGCAGAAAGTGAAGGAGGCGTCCTGACATGGCCTTCTCGACCCAGGACAGCGATGAGGTACTGAGCGAGATCAACGTCACGCCGCTGGTGGACGTGATGCTGGTACTGCTGGTGGTGTTCATCGTCACCGCGCCACTGTTGACCAACGCGATTCCGATCAACCTGCCCAAGACCGAGGCGGTGGCCCCGGTGGAGCAGAAGGACCCGCTGGTGGTGAGCATCGACGGCACCGGCAAACTTTTTATCAACAAGGACGAGATCCAGCCGGACCTTTTGGAAACCAATCTTCAGGCGGCCAAGGCCAAGGACCCGGAAGTTCGCGTGCAGTTGCAGGCGGACGACGGCGTCAACTACGGCGAAGTGGCCCGTGCCATGGCCTCCATCGAGCGTGCCGGTATCACCAAGCTTTCGGTGATCACCGCCCGCTGACCCAGTGTTGTAAGCCACGACTTTTCAGGCCGTCTCCTTGGCAGGGTGCGGCCTTTTTTTTTGCCTGCGATTTGGCCCAGGGCGCCGGCCTGGACGGACGCCATCGCGAGCAAGCTCGCTCCTACAAAAGCCGGCGGGCGCCACGAACCTGTAGGAGCGAGCTTGCTCGCGATGCAGACACTGCGGTTTGCCGGCCTGAACGCCAGCGTTCGTACAGGATCGGTACAGGTGACATTTGATATTCTTTATGGATCTTAATAAATAGCTTCTTATTCCTTAACGAATATAACTCTCGTCCCTATACTCGATCGGGAACAGACACGCAGGAGAGCTCCCCATGCGCAACGAATCAATTCGCTACCTGATTGTGCCGGGCTGGCAAGGATCGCCAGAAGATCATTGGCAAAGCCACTGGCAGAACAGCCTGCCGAACAGTGCGCGGGTGGAGCAGGCCGACTGGCTGACGCCGCGGCGCGAAGATTGGGTCGCGGCGCTGGCCGAGGCGATTGCCGCCGACAGCACCCCGGTGATCCTGATCGCCCACAGCCTGGGCTGCATCACCGTCGCACACTGGGCCGCCCATGCGCCGGCCAGTGCCTTGCGCCAGGTGCGCGGTGCGTTGCTGGTGGCGCCGGCGGATGTCGAGCGTCCGGCCTGCGCGCCGGCGCTGCGCAATTTCGCGCCGATCCCCAGCGACCTGTTGCCGTTCCCGAGCCAGATAGTCAGCTCCGACAACGACAGCGCCATCAGTGCGCCGCGTGCCCTGGAGCTGGCTCGCCACTGGGGCGCCGAGGCGGGGATCCTGTCCGGTGCCGGGCATATCAACGTCAAGTCCGGGCACCAGCGCTGGGAGCAGGGTTTCGCGTATCTCTATCGCCTGCAAAACCGCATGGAACAGCATTCCCTGCGCCGCGCCTGATTTTTTCTTTTTGTTAAACGCCCCCGCCTGCCAGCGGATTTGGGCGGGAGTCTGCCATGAGTCTGCATGAGTCTTTCGGCCAGCCGTTGCTGACCTTTCCCGATGCTGAAAAAAGCCCGCTGAGCATCCGCGCCAAGGCGCTGGTGTTCGTCGATCCCCGTTCGCGGCAGTTGCGCCAGGAGCTGGAACAGCTGGCGCCGCGGGCGATCTCGGTGTTGATCCGCGGTGAAACCGGCAGTGGCAAGGAGCTGCTGGCCCGGCATATCCACCGCGCCAGCGACCGCAGCGGCCTGTTCGTGTCGGTCAACTGCGGAGCCATCAGCCCTACCTACGCCGACGCCGAACTGTTCGGCTACGCCGCCGGCACCTTCAGCGGCTCGGCCAGCAGCCGCGCCGGCTGGTTCGGCTCGGCCAACGGCGGCACCCTGTACCTGGACGAGATCGGCGACTTGCCGTTGCCGATCCAGATCAAGCTGTTGTCGGCCCTGGAAAACCATGAGGTGACCCGGGTCGGCGCCCATCAGCCGAGCCCGGTGGACGTGCGCCTGGTGGCGGCCACCAGCATCGACCTGGCCCAGGCGGTGGCGGCGGGCAAGTTCCATGAGCGGCTGTATCACTACCTCGGCGAGGGCCACCTGGAACTGCCGGCGCTGCGCGAGAGGGTCGGCGACATCCTGTCATTGGCCGAATACTTCCTCGGTATCTACAGCCAGCGCCTCGACCTGCCGGTGCCGCTGATCAGCGAAGCCGCCCAGCAGGTGCTGGAGCAGCACAGCTGGCCGGGCAACACCCGCGAGCTGGAGAACGTCATTCACTTTGCCCTGCTGGTCAGCAGTGGCGAGGAGATCCTGCCGGAGCACCTGAACCTGCCGCCGCAGCTGTCGCGGCTGGAGCTGGTGGACCAGCAATTGAAGGGCCTGATCGCAGACGGTTCCACCGCCGAGTTGCAGGCGCTGAAGCACCTGCTCAAGCAACACGGTCTGGTCTGATCCTTTACCCCATTTCTGTAGGAGCGAGCTTGCTCGCGATAGCGCCATACCAGGCACCACAAGGTGCCAGGACTGTCGTCATCGCGAGCAAGCTCGCTCCTACATTTATGTGGGCTGGGGCTTGTGGAGCGCCCCGGATGCGGGCTAGAGCGGTCCGATTGTGTATGAACAAAATGGAATATCAACGTGAATAAAAGATATTGTTAAGGCATAAAAAATCCCGGTATTGTCCGCTCCACGCCAGAGATAGCACTTCGCTGGCACCTTCATTACAAAAGCCGTCGTCACTGACGACTCATAAGGACACTGCATGAAAAAGGTTCTGTTGTTCACCGCACTGGCGGCTGCCCTGACTGCCGGTCTGGCCCAGGCTGGCGAGAAACTGGTAGTGGCGGCCACCCCTGTGCCGCACGCCGAGATCCTCGAGCTGATCAAGCCGACCCTGGCCAAGGAAGGCGTGGACCTGGAAATCAAGGTTTTCACCGATTACGTGCAGCCGAACGTGCAGGTCGATCAGAAGCGTCTGGACGCCAACTACTTCCA
Source organism: Pseudomonas sp. GW821-FHT09E12 (assembly GCF_059416085.1). Lineage (NCBI taxonomy): Bacteria > Pseudomonadati > Pseudomonadota > Gammaproteobacteria > Pseudomonadales > Pseudomonadaceae > Pseudomonas > Pseudomonas sp. GW821-FHT09E12. Next base: position 157,328 of record NZ_JBWKOM010000004.1, read on the forward strand.
GACCCTGCCGTACCTGAAGAGCTTCAACGAAGGCAAGGGCACTAACCTGGTGACCGTGGTTGGCGTGCACGTCGAACCGTTTGGCGGCTACTCGAAGAAAGTCAAAACCCTGGCCGAGCTGAAAGACGGCGCGACCATCGCCATTCCGAACGAAGGCAGCAACAGCGGCCGGGCCCTGATCCTGCTGCAGAAGGCCGGCCTGATCGAACTCAAGGACCCGAAAAACGCCCTGGCGACCCCGAAAGACATCGCCAAGAACCCGCACAACTTCAAGTTCAAGGAACTGGAGTCGGCCCTGCTGCCGCGCGTGCTGGACCAGGTCGACCTGGACATGATCAACACCAACTACGCCCTGGAAGCCGGCCTGAACCCGGCCAAGGATGCGCTGGTGATCGAGGGGGCCGATTCGCCTTACGTGAACTTCCTGGTGGCCCGCCCGGACAACAAGGACAGCGCCGCCATCCAGAAACTGGCCAAGGCCCTGACCAGCCCGCAAGTGAAAGAATTCATCGCGAAGAAATACAGCGGCGCGGTATTGCCTGCCTTCTGATGGACTACGCTTAAGTCGTACAAACCCCTTCAAGGTTTAAACGCCGATGGCTTCTACAGCGTCGGCGTTTTTTATTGCCCGCAAGAACGGCTTCACTTTGCTTCTGTAGGAGCGAAGCTTGCTCGCGATCCAGGCGCCGCGGTGTATCGGCAAGGACGCAACTACGGGCAATCAACGATGAAGGGATTTTGCTCAGGAAGGCTTCATGGCCCGGCACAGCGCCTTCAGCCATTTGACGATGTCCTGCGGATCGAGAGGTTGCGGGGTATTGAGGTCGGTCATTGTTCTTATCGTCCATGTACGTGTCTGGCCCGTTGAAGTCGGGGGCCGCTTGTCCGTTCCTTGGAATCGGAAAGATCCCTTACGGCGTCAGAAAAGTAGCCGGCTCAGGCGCGCATGGCAAACCCCGCAGGTTAGTTTTTTGAGTGATATCAATATGCTTTAACGGTATTTAAATTATTGTTTTTATAGCTTTAAAGTCGATGCCTGCCGGGTGGTTACCCACCGCCCAATGGACTGCACCACCGCCGCTGTACCCCAGCGGCGTCCAGGATTGCCATGACCCTCGACTACGCTTTTATCCTCAGTACGCTGCCGGCCTTCCTCAAGGCCGTGGGCGTGACCTTGCAGGTCGGCCTGATCGCCATCGCCACCTCCCTGCTGGTGGCCCTGATCAACGCCACCATCCTGGTGTTCCGCACCCCCTACCTGCAGCGCCTGATCGGGCTGTACGTGGAGCTGGCGCGCAACACCCCGCTGCTGATCCAGCTGTTCTTCGTCTACTTCGCCCTGCCGGCATTGGGGCTGAAGATTTCCGGGTTCGCCGCGGCGATCATCACCATGACCTTTCTCGGCGGCGCCTACCTCACCGAGGTGCTGCGCGCCGGCGTCGAAGCGGTGCCGACGGCCCAGTTGGAGTCGGGGCGCTCCATCGGCCTGTCGCACTGGCAGCTGCTGCGCTACGTGATCCTGCCGCAGGCCGGGATCCTCAGCCTGCCGTCGCTGTTCGCCAATTTCATTTTCCTGCTCAAGGAAACCACCGTGGTCTCGGCGGTGGCGGTGCCGGAGATTCTCTACACCACCAAGAGCTACATCGCCCTCTACTACAAGACCTACGAAATGCTCGCCGTGCTCACGCTGATCTGCGTGCTGCTGTTCTTGCCGCTGTCGCTGTTGCTCAGCCGTCTGGAAAGGAGGTTGCAGCATGGCCAGTTCGGGTCTTGAACTGCTCTGGGTGTCCTTGCCGCAACTGGGCAAGGGCGCCGCGCAGACGTTATCGATCTCCCTGCTGAGCATCGCCTTCAGCACCGTCGGCGGCGTGCTCTATGGCGTGCTGCGGACCCTCGACCGCAAATGGCTGAACGCCGTGCTGCGCATCTACCTGGAGCTGTTCCGGGCGATCCCGGTGCTGGTCTGGCTGTACCTGCTGTTCTTCGGTTTCCCGATCTTCTTCGGCATCAGCATCCCCAGCTTCACCTGCGCGGTGCTGGTGCTGTCGCTGTGGGGCGCCAGCGAAGTCGGCGAGGTGGTGCGCGGTGCCCTGCATTCGCTGCCCCGCGGCCAGCGCGAGGCGGGGCTGTCGATCGGCCTGTCCGACCCACAGCTGTACGGCTACGTGCTGCTGCCCCAGGCGCTGAAACGCATGACGCCGCCGACCATCAACGTCTACACGCGGATCATCAAGACCAGCTCGCTGGCGGTGCTGATCGGCGTGGTGGATGTGATCAAGGTCGGCCAGCAGATCATCGAGCGCACCTACGAATCGGTGCTGATCTACGGTGCCCTGTTCCTGTTTTTCTTCTTTATCTGCTACCCGCTGTCGGCCGCCTCGCGCGTGCTGGAGCGGCGCTGGACGCAAGCATGAGCGCACTGATCGAGTTCCAGGGTTTCAACAAGTTTTTCGGCGAGCAGCAGGTGCTCAAGGACATCGACCTCAAGGTCGCCCAGGGCGAAGTGGTGGTGATTCTCGGCCCCAGCGGCTGTGGCAAGTCCACCTTGCTGCGCTGCCTCAATGGCCTGGAAAAAGCCCACGGCGGCCACCTGAGATTCGCCGGCCAAGAGCTGCTGGACCCGGCCACCGACTGGCGCCAGGTGCGCCAGGACATCGGCATGGTGTTCCAGAGCTACCACCTGTTCCCGCACATGAGCGTGCTCGACAACATCCTGCTCGGCCCGCTCAAGGTGCAGAAACGCGACCGCCGCGAAGCCCGCGCCCAGGCCGAGGCGCTGCTGGAACGGGTGGGCCTTTCGGACAAGCGCGATGCCTTCCCGCGCCAGCTCTCCGGCGGCCAGCAGCAACGCATCGCCATCGTCCGTTCGCTGTGCATGAACCCGCAGGTGATGCTGTTCGACGAGGTCACCGCGGCGCTGGACCCGGAGATGGTCAAGGAGGTGCTGCAAGTGATCCAGGGCCTGGCCCGGGACGGCATGACCCTGTTGATCGTCACCCACGAAATGGCCTTCGCCCGCGCGGTGGCCGACCGCATCGTGTTCATGGATGCCGGGCGCATCCTCGAACAGCACCCTCCCGAGATCTTCTTTACGAACCCGCGGAGCGCACGAGCGCAGCAGTTCCTGGAGAAATTCTCCTTCGTTGAAACACTGCCAAAAAAGATCCCTGCAAAGGAACTGGAGCTCTTATGAAAACTGCCAAGTCTTCGCTACTGCTACTCCCGCTGTTCGGCCTCGCCCTGCTGGCCGGCTGCGATAAATCCGCCGAGCCGCCCAAGCCTGCGGCCAGCGCCAGCGCTGCCCCGGCGGCCGGCTACCTGGACAAGATCAAGGCCCGCGACAAGCTGATCGTCGGCGTATTCACCGACAAGCCGCCGTTCGGTTTCGTCGACGAGACCGGCCGCTACGTGGGCTTCGATACCGATATCGGGCGGCAATTCGCCAAGGACCTGCTGGGCGACGAGAACAAGGTGGAGTTCGTCGCGGTGGAGCCGGCCAGCCGCATTCCGTTCCTGCAGAGCGACAAGGTCGACCTGATCCTGGCCAACATGACCGTCACCCCGGAGCGCAAGGAAGCGGTGGAGTTCACCAACCCCAACCTCAAGGTCGCGGTACAGGCCCTGGTGCCGGATGGCAGCGAAGTGAAGAGCCTGGATGACCTGGCGAGCCGCACCACTATCGTCACCACCGGCACCACTGCCGATATCTGGCTGACCAAGAACCACCCGGACTGGAAACTGCTCAAGTTCGAGAAGAACTCCGAGTCCCTGCAAGCCCTGGCCAACGGCCGCGGCGATGCCTATGCCCAGGACAACCTGATCCTGTTCAGCTGGTCCAAGCAGAACCCGGGTTACCGCGTACTGCCGCAGACCCTGGGGGAGCAGGCGCCGATCGCGCCGGCGGTGAAGAAGGGCAATATCGAACTGCGTGACTGGGTCAACGCCGAACTGGCCAAGCTGGGCGAGGACAAGTACCTGCTCAAGCTCTACGACCAGTACGTGCGCAAGGAACTGAGCGACGACACCAAGCCGGAAAGCGTGATTGTCGAAGGCGGCAAGTGGCAGGGGTGACAGTCTGTGCCTGAGCCCCTGTAGCCGCTGCCGCAGGCTGCGATCGACCCGGGCCGCGTTCGGAGAACGGTCGCAGCGGTTTCAAGGTCGCCGAGGTCCTTCGGACCTATCGCAGCCTGCGGCAGCGGCTACAGGGATTGCATGCGACCATGCCGGCAAGCATTGCACCCCGTAGGAGCAGGGGGGACGCCTGGTTCTTGCCCGCGATATTTTTGAGGCCGCTCAATCCGGCCAATACCACGCCGGTTCATCGAGCATCCCCTGGCCGACGATTTCGGTCTGGCCGAAATTTTTCTCCAGCACGATGCAGTTGCACTCCGGGTGTTGCTGCAACGCCGCGATCAACCGGCTGGCATGGGACACCACCCACACCTGGCACTGCTGCGAGGCGCGAATGATCAGGCGCGCCAAGGCCGGCAGCAGGTCCGGGTGCAGGCTGGTTTCCGGTTCGTTGAGCACCATCAGCGTCGGTGGCCGCGGCGTCAGCAGGGCGGCGACCAGCAGCAGGTAGCGCAGGGTGCCGTCCGACAGCTCCGCCGCCGACAGCGGCCGCAGCAGACCGTCCTGATGGAACTCGATGGCGAAGCGCCCGCCCTGCAGCGGGGCGATGTTCAGGCGGGCACCGGGGAAGGCGTCGCTGACCGCCCTTTGCAGGGCCTCGGGGTCACCGATCTCACGGATGGTTTGCAGGGCCGCCGCCAGGTCGCGGCCATCGTGATGCAGCACCGGGGTGCGGGTGCCCAGTTGCGGTTGCCGCGCCGGCGCCTCGGCGTCGCTGCGAAAGTGATCGTAGAAGCGCCAGCCGCGAATGTTCTCACGCAGCAACAACACTTCCGGTGAAGAGCGCAGGTTGCCCACCTGGTCGAACAGGCTGTCGAAGGTCGGCGTGTGCTGGGCCAGCACGTCCCAGTCGCGACCCTCGCGGGTGCGGATCATCGGCCCGGCCCGGTTGACCAGCAGGCTGGCCGGGCGATACAGCGGCCCGGCCCAGATGCATTCGCGTTTGATTTCCGGGTCCAGGGAGAAGTAGGACACGTGTTCGGGCAGTGGCATGGGCAGGCCCAGGGCGATGGCATAGCTGAAGTCCTCGCCGGAAAAGCCCAGGCGCAGGCGCTTGCTGGTCTGACGCACGCTGGACTCGATGGGCACCTCGCCATTGCGCATGCGTCGGCTGATCTGCTCCGGCCCGGCCCAGAACGTCGAGTCCAGGCCGCCTTCGTGGGCCAGCGCATTGATCACCCCACCCTGCGCAGTTTCCGCCAGCAGGCGCAGGGCCTTGTACAGGTTGGACTTGCCGCTGCCGTTGGGGCCGGTGATCAGGTTCAGCCGCTGCAACGGAATCACCAGTTTGTTGATCGAGCGGTAATTGGCCACTGCCAGGGTCTTGAGCATGCCGGGGCTCCTTGTGCATGGAGGCGCAGTGTGCCTGATTTTCCCCTAAGCCAGCGCCCCTGCGGACTGCTCTTGTAGGAGCGAGCTTGCTCGCGATCAGGTTCGCAGAACCTGAAACTCCGCGCGTCACGACGCCCTCGTTGCTCAGCCGATCAACCATTACGCATTTGCTCCGCAGCCCGCGTGCAGCGGTTGAACCCTGTTCTAAGCTCACAGTCGTATCGTCACCTGTACGATGGCATCGCGCCAAGGAGCCTGCATGGCTGGTCTCGAATCGAAGTGGATAGTGGGTTTGATGCTGGCTGCGCTACTGAGCGGTTGTGGCGCGGAAAAGCCGACCGAAAAGGAGCGGCCGCGGGTGCGGGTGCAGCCAGTGCAGCCCCGTGATTTCGCCGCGCAGGTGACCCTTACCGGCGATGTGCAGGCGCGGGTGCAGACCGAGTTGTCGTTCCGCGTCGGCGGCAAGATCATCCAGCGCCTGGTCGACGTCGGCGACCGGGTCACGGCCAGACAGGTCCTGGCCCGGCTCGACCCGAAAGACCTGCAGACCAATGTCGATTCCGCCGCCGCCTCGGTGTTCGCCGAGCAGGCGCGGGTCAAGCAGACCAGCGCGGCCTTCGTCCGCCAGCAGAAACTCCTGCCCAAGGGCTATACCAGCCAGAGCGAATACGATGCCGCCCAGGCGGCGCTGCGCAGCAGCCAGAGCGCCCTGAGTGCGGCCCAGGCGCAGTTGGCCAACGCCCGCGAGCAACTGAGCTACACCGCGCTGATCGCCGACGCCCCGGGGGTGATCACCGCGCGCCAGGCCGAAGTCGGCCAGGTGGTGCAGGCCACGGTGCCGATCTACAGCCTGGCCCGCGACGGCGAGCGCGACGCCGTGTTCAACGTCTACGAATCGCTGCTGGTGGCCCCGCCGAAGCAAGGCGCGATCACCGTCAGCCTGCTGGACAACCCGAACATCAAGACCACCGGCAAGGTGCGTGAAGTCACCCCGGTGGTGTCGGCGCAGAGCGGCACGGTGCAGGTCAAGGTGGCCCTCGACGGTCTGCCGGCGGGCATGGACCTGGGCTCGGTGGTCAGCGCCAGCGCCCACGCGGCCGGCCAGGCCAGTGTCGAACTGCCCTGGGCGGCGCTGACCAAGAACCTCAACGAACCGGCCGTATGGCTGGTGGGCGAGGACGGCAAGACCAGCCTGCATACTGTCACGGTGGGGCGCTACCAGACCGGCAAGGTGATCATCAGCGACGGCCTCAAGGGCGGCGAAAAAGTGGTGATCGCCGGCGGCCAGTTGCTGCACCCGGGGATGCTCGTCGAGGTCGTTTCCGAGACCGGCGCCCAAGGAGCCCAGCCATGAAGCGCCTGTCCCTGCTGTTATGCGCCGGCCTGACGCTGGGCGCCTGCTCCAAGGAAGAACCCGCGCCCGAGCCGGTGCGTCCGGTGCTGTCGTTCGAGGTGCGCGCCGAGTCCGAGGAAAGCCTCGGGCGGTTCGCCGGCAGCATCCAGGCCCGCTATGAAACCAACCTCGGTTTCCGGGTGCCGGGGCGCATCGCCAATCGCAATGTCGATGTCGGCGCCGAGGTGGGCAAGGGCGCCTTGCTTGCCACCCTCGACCCCACCGACCAGCAGAACCAGTTGCGTTCGGCCCAGGGCGACCTGGCCCGGATCGAGGCGCAATGGATCAATGCCCAGGCCAACGCCCGGCGCCAGCAGCAATTGTTCGACCGTGGCGTCGGCGCCCAGGCGCAGCTGGATATCGCCCAGACCGACCTGAAGACCACCCGCGCCTCCCTGGACCAGGCCAGGGCCGCGGTCAGCCAGGCCCGCGACCAACTCGCCTACAGCGAGCTGCGCACCGATCATGGCGGCGTGGTCACTGCCTGGAATGCCGAGGCCGGCCAGGTGGTCAGCGCCGGCCAGCAGGTGGTGACCCTGGCCCGTCCGGACATCAAGGAAGCGGTGATCGACCTGCCGGCGACGCTGGTGGACCAGTTGCCGGCCGACGTGGTGTTCAAGGTCGCCTTGCAGCTGGACCCGAGCATCAACACCAGCGCCATCGTGCGTGAAATCGAACCCCAGGCGCAGAGCGCCACCCGCACCCGGCGCTCGCGCCTGACCCTGACCGAAACCCCCGAAGCGTTCCGCCTCGGCACGGCCATCAGCGTGACCCTCAGCTCCGCCATCGTCCCGCGCACCGAGGTGCCGCTGTCGGCCCTGCAGGAAGTGGACGGCCAGACCCGGGTCTGGATCGTCGACCCGCAGGCGCAGACCGTGGCGCCGCAGGAGGTCACGGTGCTCAGCCGCGACCATGATTCGGCATTGATCGGCAGCGGGATCAAAATCGGCGAGCGGGTGGTGAGCGCCGGTGTGAACAGCCTCAAACCGGGGCAGAAAGTCAAAATCGACGAGGACAGCCCACGATGACGCCGGCCACAAAAGGGAGCTTCAATTTATCCGAGTGGGCCATCAAGCATCAGTCGTTCATCTGGTACCTGATGTTCGTCGCCCTGCTGATGGGCGTGTTCTCCTACCTGAACCTGGGGCGCGAGGAAGACCCGTCCTTCACCATCAAGACCATGGTCATCCAGACCCGCTGGCCGGGCGCGACCCAGGAGGAAACCCTCAAGCAGGTCACCGACCGCATCGAGAAAAAACTCGAAGAGCTGGACTCCCTCGACTACGTGAAAAGCTACACCCGCCCCGGCGAATCGACGGTGTTCGTCAACCTGCGTGACACCACCAGCGCCAAGGACATTCCAGAAATCTGGTACCAGGTGCGCAAGAAGATCAACGACATTCGCGGCGACTTCCCCCAGGGTCTGCAAGGGCCGGGGTTCAACGACGAATTCGGTGATGTGTTCGGTTCGGTCTACGCCTTTACCGCCGACGGCCTGAGCATGCGTCAGCTGCGCGACTACGTGGAGCAGGTGCGCGCCGAGATCCGCGAGGTGCCGAACCTGGGCAAGGTGGAGATGGTCGGCGAGCAGGACGAAGTCATCTACCTGAACTTCTCCACACGCAAGCTGGCGGCGCTGGGCATCGACCAGCGCCAGGTCCTGCAAAGCCTGCAATCGCAGAATGCGGTGACCCCGGCCGGGGTGATCGAGGCCGGGCCGGAGCGGATTTCCGTGCGCACCTCGGGGCAGTTCGCTTCCGAGAAAGACCTGGCCACGGTCAACCTGCGGCTCAACGAGCGCTTCTATCGCCTGGCGGATATCGCCGAGATCAGCCGCGGCTACGTCGACCCTTCGACGCCGCAGTTCCGCTTCAACGGCCAGCCGGCCATCGGCCTGGCGATCGCCATGAAGAAGGGCGGCAACATCCAGGACTTCGGCAAGGCCCTGCACCTCAAGATGGACCAGCTCACCGCCGAGCTGCCGGTGGGCGTGGGCGTGCACACGGTGTCGGACCAGGCCGAGGTGGTGGAAAAAGCCGTCGGCGGCTTTACCAGCGCGCTGTTCGAGGCGGTGGTGATCGTGCTGGTGGTGAGTTTCGTCAGCCTGGGCGTGCGCGCCGGGCTGGTGGTGGCGTGCTCGATTCCGCTGGTGCTGGCGATGGTCTTCGTCTTCATGGAATACAGCGGCATCACCATGCAGCGGATTTCCCTCGGGGCGTTGATCATCGCCCTGGGCCTGTTGGTGGACGACGCGATGATCACCGTGGAGATGATGGTCACGCGCCTGGAGATGGGCGAGAGCAAGGAGCAGGCGGCGACCTTCGCCTACACCTCCACGGCCTTCCCGATGCTCACCGGGACCCTGGTGACGGTCGCCGGCTTCGTGCCCATCGGCCTCAACGCCAGTTCCGCCGGCGAGTACACCTTCACCCTGTTCGCGGTGATCGCCGTGGCCATGCTGGTGTCGTGGATAGTCGCCGTGCTGTTCGCCCCGGTGATCGGCGTGCATATCCTCAGCACCCATGTGAAGCCCCACTCCGAGGAGCCGGGCCGCATCGGCCGCGCCTTCAATGGCGGCCTGCTGTGGGCCATGCGCAACCGCTGGTGGGCCATCGGTATTACCGTCCTGGCGTTCGTGCTGTCGGTGGTCGGCATGCGCTTCGTGCAGAACCAGTTCTTCCCGTCCTCGGACCGGCCGGAGATTCTCGTCGACCTCAACCTGCCGCAGAACGCCTCGATCGCCGAGACCCGCATGGCGGTGGATCGCCTGGAGGCGACCCTCAAGGACGACCCGGACATCGTGCGCTGGAGCACTTACATCGGCGAAGGCGCGATCCGTTTCTACCTGCCGCTGGACCAGCAATTGCAGAACCCCTACTACGCGCAACTGGTGATCGTCAGCAAGGGCCTGGAGTCGCGCACGGCGCTGACCGAACGCCTGAAAAAACGCCTGCGCGACGACTTCGTCGGCATCGGCAGCTACGTCCAGGCCCTGGAAATGGGCCCGCCGGTGGGGCGGCCGATCCAGTACCGGGTCAGCGGCAAGGACATCGACCAGGTGCGCAAGCACGCCATCGAACTGGCCACCGAACTGGACAAGAACGCGCACATCGGCGAGATCATCTACGACTGGAACGAGCCGGGCAAAGTGCTGCGCATCGACATCGCCCAGGACAAGGCCCGCCAGTTGGGGCTGTCTTCGGAGGACGTGGCGCAGTTGATGAACAGCATCGTCAGTGGCTCCACCGTGACCCAGGTGCATGACGACATCTACCTGATCAACGTGGTCGGCCGGGCCGACGACAGCGAGCGCGGTTCCCCGGAAACCCTGCAGAACCTGCAGATCGTCAACCCCAACGGCACCTCGATTCCGCTGCTGGCCTTCGCCACCGTGCGTTACGAACTGGAGCAGCCGCTGGTCTGGCGCCGTGACCGCAAGCCGACCATCACCATCAAGGCCTCGGTGCGTGATGAGATCCAGCCGACTGACCTGGTCAGGCTGCTCAAGCCGGATATCGACACGTTCGCCGCCGGCCTGCCGGCCGGTTATTCGGTGGCCACCGGCGGCACGGTGGAGGAGAGCGGCAAGGCCCAGGGGCCGATCGCCAAGGTGGTGCCGTTGATGCTGTTCCTCATGGCGACCTTCCTGATGATCCAGCTGCACAGCGTGCAGAAGCTGTTCCTGGTGGCCAGCGTCGCACCCCTGGGGCTGATCGGCGTGGTCCTGGCGCTGGTGCCGTCGGGCACGCCCATGGGCTTTGTGGCGATCCTCGGGATTCTCGCGCTGATCGGCATCATCATCCGCAACTCGGTGATCCTGGTGACCCAGATCGACGAATTCGAGCGCGCCGGTCATTCATCCTGGGACGCGGTGGTGCAAGCCACCGAGCACCGGCGCCGGCCGATCCTGCTGACCGCCGCGGCGGCCAGCCTGGGCATGATCCCCATCGCTCGGGAAGTGTTCTGGGGGCCGATGGCCTACGCCATGATCGGCGGCATCATCGTCGCCACTCTGCTGACGCTGCTGTTCCTGCCGGCGCTGTATGTGGCCTGGTACAAGATCAAGGAGCCGAAGAAAACCACGGCTTGAGATTGTGCTCGTTCGAGAGGACGCCATCGCGGGCAAGCCTCGCTCCTACGCTGGAATACCCCGTAGGAGCGAGGCTTGCCCGCGAACCAGGCGCTACGGCCTATCTGGCAAACCGCTCAAACCTTGCGCCACACACTCGCCAGCCACGGCTGCTGCTCCCGCGGCAGGCCGGCGGGTCGGTAGTAATGCTCCAGCTCGACAAACCCCGCCGCGGTGAGCAATTGCTGCCAGGCCGCCAGGTCGTGGTAGGCGCCATAACGTGCGCCGTTCCAGCCTTCGCGGTTGTCGCCGCGCGGGTTGGAGCTGAACAGCACGCCGCCGGGTTTCAGCGTGGCGTGCAGTTGGCGCAGCACCCGCGGCAACTCCTGCGAGGGGATATGAAACAGCACGGCGTTGGCGAAGATGCCGTCGAAGCGCTCGGCGGGCAGGTCGAGCTTGAGGAAGTCCTGCTGCCAGACCTCGCAGCCGCTGTCGTCCCGGGCCATCTGGGCAAAACGCTCGGAGCCGTCGAGGCCGACCGCGATATGACCCAGGCGGGTAAAGGCCTGCAAATCGCGCCCGGGGCCGCAGCCGAAGTCCAGCAGGGTGAAGGGCGCCGTGCCCTGGATATGTCGAAGCAGCGCGTCGATGTTCTGGCGGACATCGTGGTCGCGGGTGCCTTCGCGGAAATCTTCGGCCACTTGGTTGTAGTGACCCAGGGTGGTGGAGGTGATCTGGTCGAGGTCGTCGGGAGCGAGTTTCATGGCGGGCTGCGTTGGCTGGAGTGATGTGCCGAATATACTCCAAGGGTATTGACCCGGGTTGGGTGTGGGCCTTGAAAGCCAATCGCGAGCAAGCTCGCTCCTACAAAGGGCGACGCGATCAACCTGTAGGAGCGAGCTTGCTCGCGATGACATCCGAATGGACACCGCCGATCTCAACGCTTGTTGAGCACCCGCGCCAGGCGGTCGCCGCCGAGCTGGATCGCTGCGACGAGGATCACCAGCAGCACAATCACCGTGAGCATGATCTGGCTGTCGAAACGCTGGTAACCGTAGCGATAGGCGATGTCCCCCAGGCCACCGGCGCCGATGGCCCCGGCCATGGCCGAGGAGTTGATCATGGTCACCAGGGTGATGGTGAAGCCGCCGACGATGCCCGGCAGCGCCTCCGGCAACAGCACGTGCCAGACAATGTGCCAGCGCCGGCAGCCCATGGCCTGGGCGGCTTCGATCAGGCCGTGGTCGACCTCGCGCAGGCTGACCTCGGCGATCCGCGCGAAGAACGGCGTGGCGGCGATGGTCAGTGGCACCACGGCGGCCCAGACGCCGTAGGTAGTGCCGACGATCAGCCGGGTGAAGGGGATCAGCGCCACCATCAGGATCAGGAACGGGATCGAGCGGAACAGGTTGACGAAAGCCCCCAGCACGCTGTTCAGCCTGGGGGCTTCATAGATCCCGCCCTTGCCGCTGGTGACCAGGATCACCGCCAGCGGAATGCCCGCCAGCAGAGCGATCAGCGACGACACGCCGACCATCAGGAAGGTATCGATAACGCCCTGGAGCAAGCGATCAAACCACATAACCCAGCACCTCTACCTGTTGTGTCCATTGCTTCTGTAAAAAGTGCTGCGCGCGTAAACGTTGTTCCTCGGCGCCCAGGGACGAGCCGCTGACCGCCAGTAGCAATTGCCCCAGGGCATGCCCCTGGATCCGTTCCACGCCGCCGTGCAGCAGCCGTACGCGCCCGCCCAGGGTGCTGAACAGCGCGGCCAGGTCCGGCTCGTCGCTGGTCCTGCCGGTGAACTGCACGCGCAATACCACCGCCGCGTCGGAAGACTTCGGCTGGGCCAGCAGACGGTTTTGCAACTCTTCCGGCAAGCCGTGCTGCAAGGGCGCCAGCAGGGTTTTGCTGACCTCGTGCTGCGGGTTGCCGAACACTTCCCAGACCGGCCCCTGCTCGACGATATGCCCATGCTCCAGCACCACCACCCGGTCGCAGATATCGCGGATCACCGCCATCTCATGGGTGATCAGGACGATGGTCAGGCCCAGGCGCTGGTTGATCTGTTTGAGCAGGCCGAGGATCGACTGGGTGGTCTCCGGGTCCAGCGCTGAGGTGGCCTCGTCGCACAGCAGGATCGCCGGGTCGTGGACCAGCGCCCGGGCGATGCCCACCCGCTGTTTCTGCCCGCCCGAGAGCTGCGCCGGGTAGGCCTTGTGCTTGTCCTTCAGGCCCACCAGCTCCAGCAGTTCGCGGACCTTGCGCTCGCGCTGTTCCTTGGGCACGCCGGCCACCTTCAGCGGCAGCTCGACGTTCTGCCACACGGTCTTGGCCGACATCAGGTTGAAGTGCTGGAAGATCATGCCGATGCGCCGGCGCAGCTCCACCAGGCGGTCTTCGTCGAAGTCGCCGATGTCCACCTGATCGATCAGCACCCGGCCGCCCGAAGGCTGTTCCAGGCGGTTGATGGTGCGGATCAGCGACGACTTGCCGGCGCCGCTGCGGCCGATGATGCCGAACACCTCGCCGCGCTGGATCGCCAGGTCGATCCCATGCAGGGCCTGCACCGGGCCTTGCTGGCCCTGGTAGGTCTTGGTCAGGCCGATGAAGCGCACGTGGGCCCGGTTCAGTTCTGGATGCAGCTCGGTCTGCTGCGCGTCCTGCCGCTGTTCGGGCGGCTGGTTCGACGACTTGTGCGCAAGGTAGGCGACGCTCATCTCAACCTTCCCAGCCGGCTTGGTAGAGCTTGCCGTGGGCTTTGTCCAGGGCGGCGCGCACCGCCGGCGAATGCTGGTAGATATCGACGAACTTGATCAGCCGCGGGTCGGTCTTGCTCTTGGGCTGGATCACGAACTGGATCACGTATTCCTTGTGGTCGAGGCCGTCGAACAGCAGCGCAGAACCGGCATCGAAGGTCTTGGCCAGGCGGATATAGGCCGGGTAGCCCTGCACCAGGTCGGCGTCGTCATAGGCGCGTACCAGTTGCACGGCCTCGACCTGGAGGATCTTCAGCTTTTTTGGGTTGGCGACTATGTCGTCCTCGGTGGCCTTATAGCCGACCCCCGGCTTGAGGCTGATCAGGCCGGCCTTGGCCAGCAGCTGCAAGCCGCGGCCGCTGTTGATCGGGTCGTTGGCGATGGCCACCGTGGCGCCTTCGGGCAGCTCGTCGAAGCTTTTGTATCGCTTCGAGTACAGGCCGACGTTGTTGATGATCCCCGGGGCGAACGGCACCAGGTCGAAACCGGCGGCGGCCTTGGCGTTTTCCAGGAACGGGATGTGCTGGAAGTAGTTCACGTCGATATCGCCGGCGGCCAGGCTGACGTTCGGCGCGATCCAGTCGCTGAACTCCACCAGCTCGACTTTCAGGCCCTGTTTGCCGGCCTCTTCGACGGCGGCCTCCAGGGGGATGGCGAAGGCGGCGGTGGTGCCGACTTTCAACGGCGCGTCGGCGGCGAATACCGCGCTGGCGAACAGTCCGAGGGCGAGGGCCAGTGCTTTGACTGGGTGGCTTAAGAGCTTGGTTTTCATGATGTCGTTTCCAGTCAGTGCATGAAGTGTTCGGGTGTTTGGGCCGACCTTATCGCGAGCAAGCTCGCTCCTACAGGGAATGGGCTCAACCTGTAGGAGCGAGCTTGCTCGCGATAGGGCGATAGCCCGCTCCGGCGTGTTGCTCGGGTAACTGCGCGTCCTGCCGGAACAGCTTTTCGCGCAGGGTGCCGTTGTCGTAGGCGGTCTTGTACGAGCCGCGGCGTTGCAGCTCGGGGATCACCAGGTCGATGAAGTCGGCATAACTTTCCGGGGTGACGATGCGGGTCAGGTTGAAGCCGTCCAGGCCAGTCTCGGCGATCCAGGATTCGAGGTCGTCGGCCACCTGCTGCGGCGAGCCGACCACGGTGATGTAGCGCCCGCCCAGGGCGTGCTGGTCGAGCAGCTTGCGTCGGGTCCAGTCGTTGTTCTGCAGGTTCTTGGTGGCCGACTGGATGGCGTTGCTCTTCACGTACTGGATCGGTTCGTCGATTTCGTACTGGGAAAAGTCGATGGCGGTGGACGCCGAGAAATGCGCCACCCCGGCCTCCGCGCTGGCATGGCTGCGGTACTCCGCGTGCTTCTTCCAGGCCAGTTCCTCGGTCGCGGCGACTATCACGTTGAGCCCCATGAACACTTTGATGTCCTCGGGATTGCGCCCGGCCGCCACGGCGCTGGCGCGGACCTTGTCCACCTGGGCGCGGGTTGTGGCTTTGTTCTGCCCGCTGATGAACACGCATTCGGCGTGGCGCCCGGCGAACAGCAGGCCGCGATCGGAACTGCCGGCCTGGAACAGCACCGGCGTGCGCTGCGGCGAGGGTTCGCACAGGTGATAGCCCTCGACCTGATAGAACTCGCCCTTGTGCTCGACCTTGTGCACCTTCTCCGGCCGGGCGTAGATCCGTTGTTCGCGGTCGTTGATCACCGCGTCGTTTTCCCAACTGCCTTCCCAGAGCTTGTAGAGCACTTCCAGGTATTCATCGGCCTGGTCGTAGCGCCGGTCGTGCTCGGCCTGTTCGCTCAGGCCCATGGCCTTGGCGGCGCTGTCGAGGTAGCCGGTGACGATGTTCCAGCCGACCCGGCCGCGGCTCAGGTGGTCCAGCGTCGACATGCGCCGGGCGAACAGATACGGCGGCTCGTAGGTGAGGTTGGCGGTGAGGCCGAAGCCGAGGTTGCGGGTCACCGCGGCCATGGCCGAAACCAGCAGCAGCGGATCGTTGACCGGCAGCTGGATCGACTCCTTGAGCGTCACGTCCACCGAGTTCTGGTAGACGTCGTAGACCCCGACGATGTCGGCGATGAACAGCCCGTCGAACAGTCCGCGCTCCAGCAGCTGCGCCAGCTCGGTCCAGTACTCGATAGTCTTGTACTGGGTCGAGGTGTCCCGTGGATGGGTCCACAGGCCGTGGTTGATGTGCCCGATGCAATTCATGTTGAAGGCATTGAGCAGGATCTTTTTTTTGCCTTTCTCCAGAGCACTCATCAGATAGTCCCCCGCAGTGGCGGGTTCGTCTGGTTGAGGTAGTAGTTGCCCACCGCGTGGTACTTCCAGCGCACCGGGTCGTGCAGGGTGTGCACCCGGGCGTTGCGCCAGTGCCGGTCGAGGCCGTGTTCGGCCAGGGTCGCCTGGCTGCCGGCCAGCTCGAACAGGGTGCTGCCGGCGGCCAGGGAGATTTCGGTGCTGATGGCACGGGCCTCGGCGACCGCGATGGACGCGGCGGCCACCGTCTCGGCGTCGGGCTCGACCTGGGCGGCGTCGAGGAACTCCCCGGAGCGCTCCAGCAACGCCTCGGTGGCGTGCAGGCGAATGCTCAGGTGGCCGAAGCTCTTGAGGGTCAGCGGGTCTTCGCTGGCCTTGTCGCTGCCGGAATCGATCCACGGCCGGGTCTTGGTGCGCACGAAATGCAGGGCGTCCTCATAGGCGGCGCGGGCGATACCGGTGTCGATGGCGGCGTGGAGAATCTGCGCCAGCGGGCCGACGGTGGTCGGGCGCTCGAAGGCGCTCTGAAAGGGAATCACGTCCTCGGCGGCGACGAACACGTCCTCGAATACCACCGAGCCGCTGCCGGTGGTGCGCTGGCCGAAGCCGCTCCAGTCGTCGATCACGTTCAGGCCCTGGCTGCCCGCGGGGACAAAGGCCAGTTGCTGCACGCCGTTTTCGTCCACCACCGACGTGGGGATGCGCTGGGCGTAGAGGGCGCCGGTGGAATAGAACTTGCGACCGTTGATGCGATAGCCGTCGCGTCCGTCCTGCACATCCCGGGTCAGGCGAGTGGTGCGGTCATGGGCGGTCTTGGTGCCCAGTTCGGCCAGGGCATTGCCGAAGCGCTGGCCGGCCAGGACCTCGGCGTACAGGCGTTTCTTCTGCGCCTCGCTGCCGTTCACCCGCAGCACTTCGAGGGCGTAGAAATGGTTCTGCGGGATCTGCCCCAGGGAGCCGTCGGCCTGGGCGATCAGGGCGATGACCTTGGCCAGGGTGACGTTGGACACACCGGCGCCGCCGTATTCCCTGGGCACGCTGATGCCCCACAGGCCGGAGCGGGAAAAGGCTTCGAGTTCGGGGTGGGGCAGGCGGCGTTCGCGGTCGCGCAGGGCGCTGTCGCGCTTGAAATCCTCGGCCAGGTCGCTGGCGACGATCAGGGCTTGCTCATCGCTGGTTATGACCGCGACGTGTTGAGAAAGAGTCATGTACTTCTCCAGAGATCTGGTCGCTTAAATCCAGGAATGGCGAGCCGGCAGGGTGCCGTTCAGGTGATAGGCGCCGACGGCGTGGTATTTCCAGCGCACCGGATCGTGCAGGGTGTGGACCCGGGCGTTGCGCCAGTGCCGGTCGAGGTTGAACTCGGCGAGGGTGGCGCGGCTGCCGGCCAGCTCGAAGAGTTTCTCGCTGGCCAGCAGGGAGATCTCGGTGGTCAGCACCTTGGCTTCGGCCACGGCGATCGAGGCGCGGGCGGCGGATTCGGCGCTGATCGGCGCGGCATTGACCTGGTCCAGCACCTGGCCGGCCTTGCGCAGCAGGGCCTCGGCGGCGTGCAGTTCGATTTTCAGCTTGCCGATGTCGGCGATCACATAGAGGTCATCGCTGGCCCGTTCGACGTTGGCGTCGACCCACGGCCGCGAGCGTTCACGCACGAAGCTGACGGCGTCGTCGATGGCGGCGCGGGCGATGCCGGCGTCGATGGCCGCCTGGATCAGCTGCGAGACCGCGCCCTGGATATTCGGCGACTCGTTGATGCGCCAGTTGTCCACCACCAGGTCGGCATCGACTCGCACGTTGTTGAGCAAAATGGTGCCGCTGGCGGTGGTGCGCTGGCCGAAGCCCGACCAGTCGTCGACGATGCGCAGCCCTGGCGTGCCGCGCCGGACGAAGGCCAGGACCTGCCTGCCGTCGTCGTTCAACGCCTTGACCGCCACCCAGTGGGCGAACAGGGCGCCGGTGGAATAGAACTTCTGGCCATTGAGCAGATAACCGTCGCCGTCGGCGCTGATCCGTGCCTTGAGTTCCAGGGTGTTTTTGGTCCCGCGTTCCGGGCCGGCGTTTCCGATGCGCCAGCCTTCCAGCACGCTCTGGAACAGCTGCTTTTTCTGCCGTTCGGTGGCGCTGCCGAGGATCAGGTTGAGAATGCCGAACTGGTTCTGCGGGATCTGTCCCAGGGCCGGGTCGGCCGCGGAAATGATCGCGAAGACTTCGGCCAGGGTGACGAAGGAAACCTGCGGGCCGCCGTATTCACGGGGGATGGCAATACTGCCCAGGCCACTGCGGGTGAAGTGTTCGATTTCCGCCCACGGCAGCTTGCGCTGCTGGTCGCGCCGGGCCGCCTGCTGGCGGGCGACGGTGGCCAGTTCATGGGCGGCTTGAAGGGCTTCTGCGTCGTTCAGCAGAACCCGTGCGGGCAACAACAGGGGGGCGACATCCAGATCGCTCTGGGCATTTGCATCGGCCAGATTGGACATCAGTGCCACTCCTTGGCTGCACGCAATGCCCTGGCGATCTGCACTGGGGTGATTGTGTTCCGGACCATACCTACCTCACATCTTTGGAAGTGCCGCGCCGTGGCGGCGAAATCGGGTTCAAGAATGTCCGGTGGTCCGGTGCATATACCCTATGCGCGTATAAAAATTAAATAAACTAACTTTTAGGAATATGTATAGAAGGGGTTTACGTATACGGCAGGTAGGAAAAGGCGAAGGGTAATGGGAGATAGATCTGAGGCCTGTAGCCGCTGGCGCAGCCTGCGCGCGGCGACGTAGCCGTCGTAAACCGGCGTATGCGATGTGTCTGGCGGAATGTGACGGCGGGTTTGCGTTCGCTGCACAGCCCATCCTGGGCTCGGCAGCGAGGGTACAGGTCAGGCCTGGGGATGGCCCGAGGTGAGGAACTTGCTGAGGAATTGCCGGGTGCGTTCTTCCCTGGGATTGGCGAACAGCGCCTTGGCTTCGCCCTGTTCGACGATCACCCCCTTGTCGAAGAAGATCACCCGGTTGGCCACGTCGCGGGCGAAGCCCATTTCGTGGGTGACGATGACCATGGTGCGCTTTTCTTCGGCCAGGCCGCGGATGGTCGCTAGCACTTCGCCTACCAGCTCCGGGTCGAGGGCCGAGGTCGGCTCGTCGAACAGGATCACCTCCGGCTCCATCGCCAGCGCCCGGGCAATCGCCACGCGCTGTTGCTGGCCGCCGGATAGGCGCCGCGGATAGGCGTCTTCCTTGCCCGCCAGGCCGACCTTGGCCAACAGTCCGCGGCCCAGGGCCAGTGCCTGCTCGCGGGGCGTCTTCTTCACCACCAGCGGGCCTTCGATGACGTTTTCCAACGCGGTGCGATGGGGGAACAGGTTGAAGTTCTGGAACACGAAACCCACCTGCTGGCGCAGTTGCCGCACCAGGCCCTGCTGCTGGGTCAGCGGCCGGCTGCCATCGATTTCGATGTTGCCGACCTTGATCCGGCCGCTGGTAGGTTCTTCGAGGAAATTCAGGCAGCGCAAAAAGGTGGTCTTGCCCGAGCCGCTGGGGCCGATGATGGCGACCACCTCGCCTTCTGCCACCGTCAGGTCGATGCCATTGAGGACGGTCTGACCCTTGAACTGCTTCGTCAGTTTTTCAACCACAATCATGGGTTCAGGACTCCTGGTCGTGCCGATTGACCCGCTCTTCCAGTCGGTTCTGCAGGTGCGCCAGCACGCTGGCCAGAACCCAGTAGATCAGCGCGGCGGCAAGATACATGGTGAAGACTTCGAAGGTCCGGGCGGTGATCAGCTGTGCCTGGCGGAACAGTTCCGGGACCTGGATGGTGGCGGCCAGGGCCGTGTCCTTGACCAGCGAGATAAAGCTGTTGCCCAGGGGCGGCAGGGCCGTGCGCATGGCTTGCGGCAGGATCGCCCGGCGCAGGGTCTGGGCCCGGGTCATGCCAATGCTGGCCGCCGCTTCCCACTGCCCGCGCTCGATGGAGCCGATGGCCGCGCGCAGGATCTCGCAGGCGTAGGCCGCCATGTTCAACGAGAAGCCGATCAGCGCCGCCGGCAGCGGGTCAAGCTCGATACCCAGCTGCGGCAGGCCGTAATAGATCACGAACAGTTGCACCAGCAACGGCGTGCCGCGAAAGAACGACACATAGACCCGGGCGATCCAGCTCAGCAGCTTGAAGCGCGACAGGCGCATCAGCGCCAGGGCGAAACCCAGCGCCAATCCGAAGAACATGCCGCCGAGGCTGAGGATGACCGTGAAATACGCGCCCTTGAGCAGGAAGGGCGCGGAGTTCAGCAACAGCTGCGTGGTTTCGGCGATTTGCTGGCTCAACTGCGGGAAAGACAGTTCGAACTGAAAACCTGCTTCCATTATTGAGTGACGTCAGCGTTGAAGTATTTTTCCGAGAGCTTTTTCAGCGTGCCGTCGGCGCGCAGTTCCTCGATCGCCTTGTTCACCGCGGCCAGCAGTTCGGGTTCGCCTTTGCGCAGGGCCACGCCGGCTTCCTGGCGGGAGAAGGGCTCGCCGGAAACGGCCAGGGTGTCGTTGGTTTTCTTGATCAGCTCGAAGGCAGCCAGGCGGTCCACCAGGATCGCGTCGATACGGCCTACGCGCAGGTCCTGGTACTTGGTCGGATCGTCGTCGTAGGTCTTGATGATGGCTTGCGGCACGTTGTCCTTGAGCCATTGTTCGTAGTTGGTGCCCAGGCCGACACCGACCTTGTGCCCGGCCAGATCGGCGGCGGTCTTGAACTTGCCTTCGTTCTTCTTCTGGGTCAGGGCCTGGATGCCGGAAACGGTGTAGGGGGTGGAGAAGTCGTATTTTTTCTTGCGCTCATCGGAGATGGTCACCTGGTTGATCACCGCGTCCAGGCGCTTGGACTCCAGGGCGGCGAGGATGCCGTCCCACTTGGTCGGCTGCAGTTTGACCTTCACACCCAGCTTCTGCGCCAGGGCTTCGGAGAACTCGACTTCGAAGCCGGCCAGCTTGCCGCTTTCGTCGACGTAGCTGAACGGTGGATAAGTGCCTTCCAGGCCGACGTTGATGGTGCCGGCGTCCTTGATCTTCTGCAGTTGCTCACCGGCAACCGCTTGCCCCAGCAACCCGGCACCGAGGGCCAGACCCAGCGAGCCAATGAGGATATTTCGACGTAGTGCGGAAAAAATCATGACAAGCCCCTGTGTTTTCTTATGCAGATGCGGTTGGGAGATGCAGGTCAATCGGTGAGCGGGAACGAGCGCCTTATCCTGCACTAAATGCAGCGTATGCGTCTCGCGGCAAATTCGCCTGCGGCGCGACTATAAGTGGCTGCTTATAGATGTAAAAATAATATAAATTCACATTGTTATTCTTTTTATAAATATACATCTCTGTAGCCGCTGCCGCAGGCTGCGATCGATTGGGCGGCATTCCGACGTAGCAGGCGCAAATCCGGCGAACGCGTCTTTTCTGATGCGCCGCATGCGCAGGTTTTACGACGGCTGCGCCGCCGATCGCAGCCTGCGGCAGCGGCTACAGGTCAGTATTCAGGCAAACGAACCGGCATAAGCGAACAGCGCCGGCGCGCCGCCGGTATGCAGGAAGATGATCGGGCCGTCGTCGAAACGCTGGCGGCCGATGCCGTCGAGCAGGCCGGCCATGGCCTTGCCGGTGTAGACCGGGTCCAGCAGCAGGCCTTCCTGGCTCGCCAGCAGTTTCACCGCGGCCAGGGTGCCGGCGTTCGGTTCGCCATAACGCGGGGCGAAATACTCGTCCCACAACTCCACCTTGAAGCTCTCCGGCAACGTCACCCCGAGCAATTCGGCGGTGCGCTCGGCCAGGCCCTGGACCTTCGGCCGTTGCGCTTCGTCGGTGCGCGACACGGTGACGCCGATCACCGGCAACTGCGGCAACACTTCGCTCAAGGCCAGGGCCAGGCCGCTGTGGGTGCCGGCGCTGCCCGAGGCCAGCACCACGGCGGCGAAGTCGAGCCCGCTGTTGTTGATCTGCTCTGCCAGCTCCAGGCCGGCGCGCACGTAACCCAGCGCGCCGAGGGCGTTGGAGCCGCCAATCGGCACCAGGTACGGCTGCTTGCCGCTGCTGCGCAGGCGCTCGGCCAGGGCCTGCAACTGCTCGTCGGCGTTGTCCAGGTTCTCCACCAGCTCGACCTTGGCGTCGAACAGGTCGAGCAGCAGGCGGTTGCCGTTGCCCAGGTAATTGCCGTCATCGGTGCCGATGGGGTTTTCCAGCAGGGCGACGCAGCCCAGGCCGAGCCTGGCGGCCAGGGCCGCGGTCTGGCGTACGTGGTTGGACTGGATGGCGCCCGCGGTGATCAGGGTGTCCGCGCCCTGGGCCAGCGCATCGGCGGCCAGGTATTCGAGTTTGCGCAGCTTGTTGCCGCCCATGGCCAGCGGCGTGGTGTCGTCGCGCTTGACGTAGACATCGCGGCCCAGCCAGGTGGACAGGCGTTCGAGTTTTTCCAGGGCGGTGGCGCCGCCCAGCAGGTCGAGACGGTTAAAGCGGTCGAGCTGTCGTTTGATCATGAGGCCGCACAGGTTGTCAGAGGTGTCAGGGACTATAGGCAGCGATATTTACCGGGGCAACCGTCAATCGCTTATGCCAAAAGGTACTTAGGCCAGCACAATTAGTTCTTAATTTGGCCTGGGACGCATACCGTAAAGTGACGTCGTTTACGCGGCCAGACCGTCCGGCCGCTTGAGTGAGGAGTCTTATCGTGAGCGAGCGTTCCAGCCATTGGCAATTGCAGACCATAGTCAGTCAACTGCGTGATGCCCGCGACCAGTGGCGTACCCGCAACGGGCGGGTCAGTGGTGAGCAGGGTGGTCGGGAACTGCCGTCGCGCGCGGCCATGGCCGAGATTCTCGAGGCGCTGTGTGGGGCCTTGTTCCCGATGCGCCTGGGCCCGGTGGACCTGCGCGAAGAAAGCGAGGACTTCTACGTCGGCCACACCCTGGACGCGGCCCTCAATGCGCTGCTCGCCCAGGCTCGACTGGAGCTGCGTTATGCCGCGCGCCAGAGCGGCGAGGCGGACGAAGACGTCAACGCCAGGGCCATCCGCATCATCCAGGATTTCGCCCTGGCCCTGCCGGGGCTGCGGGTGTTGCTCGATACCGATGTGCTGGCCGCCTACCATGGCGACCCGGCGGCGCGCAGCGTCGATGAAGTGCTGCTGTGCTACCCGGGCATCCTGGCGGTGATCCACCATCGCCTGGCCCACCATCTGTATCGCGCCGGCCTGCCGCTGCTGGCGCGGATCAGCGCGGAAATCGCCCACTCGGCCACCGGCATCGACATTCACCCGGGGGCGCAGATCGGCCGCAGCTTCTTCATCGACCACGGCACCGGTGTGGTGATCGGCGAGACCGCGATCATCGGCGAGCGTGTGCGCATCTACCAGGCGGTGACCCTGGGCGCCAAACGCTTCCCGGCGGACGAGGACGGCCAGTTGCAGAAGGGCCACCCGCGCCACCCGATCGTCGAAGACGACGTGGTGATCTACGCCGGCGCGACCATCCTCGGGCGCATCACCATCGGCAAGGGCTCGACCATCGGCGGCAACGTCTGGCTGACCCGCAGCGTGCCGGCCGGGTGCAACCTGACCCAGGCCAACCTGCAGCATGACGATGGGTCGCAAAAATAAGCCGAGGTGCTTGCATCATGTAGCCGCTGCCGCAGGCTGCGATCGCCCCGAGAGGGGCGCCGCTCTGGGGGCTTTTGCAGGCCCTGCGGGCCTTGGCGCAGCCTTCGGCAGCGGCTACAGAAATCGGCTTATTTAACGCTGAACGATTCCCTCCGCCATACATCAGACCTTTCTTAAAACCTGCGAAATCAGGCGACCGCCGAGCCCGGCGATTAGTCCTTGCGCGCCTATCCGTGTTTAACTTGAACGCTTGTTCAAGTTAAACCGGCAGCTCGCTGCCCGCTCACAACAGGAGGCTTACCTTTGCTGAGTCCGATCTTTTCAGCCGCGTTTTACCCCCTCGAGGTGCACGTTTCATGAGTGCATCGTCCATTCCCGCCAGCGGCCTGATCCGCATGAATCCGCCGGTGTTCTACTTCGCCGCGAGCTTTATCCTGGCCTTCGGCCTGGTGGTCATTGCCCTGCCGGAACAAGCCGGCGCCTGGTTGCTGGCCGCGCAAAACTGGGCGGCCAATACGGTCGGCTGGTACTACATGCTGGCCATGACCCTGTACCTGATCTTCGTGGTGGTCACCGCCTTGTCCGGCTACGGCAAGATCAAGCTCGGTGCCGACCACGACGAACCGGAATTCAGTTACCTGTCCTGGGCCGGCATGCTGTTCGCCGCCGGGATCAGCATCACGCTGTTTTTCTTCTGCGTGTCGGAACCCCTGACCCACATGCTGCAACCGCCCCAGGGCGAGGCCGGGACCGCGGATGCGGCGCGCCAGGCCATGCAGATTCTCTTCCTGCACTGGGGCCTGCATGGCTGGGGTGTGTTCGCCTTCGTCGGCATGGCCCTGGCGTATTTCGCCTACCGGCATAACCTGCCGCTGGCCCTGCGTTCGGCGCTGTACCCGCTGATCGGCAAGCGCATCAACGGCCCCATCGGCTACGCGGTGGATGGCTTCGGCATCATCGCCACGGTGTTCGGCCTCGGCGCCGACATGGGCTTTGGCGTGCTGCACCTCAACTCCGGCCTGGATTACCTGTTCGGTATCGCCCACACCCAGTGGGTCCAGGTGGGCCTGATCAGCCTGATGATGGGCGCGGCGATCATTGTCGCGGTGTCTGGCGTCGACAAGGGCGTGCGGGTGATGTCCGACATCAACATGCTGCTGGCCTGTGCGCTGCTGCTGTTCGTGTTGTTCGCCGGCCCCACCCAGCATTTGCTCAACACCCTGATCCAGAACCTCGGCGATTACCTCGGCGCCTTGCCGACCAAGAGTTTCGACCTCTACGCCTATGACGAACCCAGCGACTGGCTGGGCGGCTGGACCGTCTTCTACTGGGCCTGGTGGATCGCATGGTCGCCGTTCGTGGGCCTGTTCATCGCGCGGATTTCCCGTGGCCGGACCATCCGTGAATTCGTGTTCGGCGTGCTGCTGATTCCCCTGGGCTTCACCCTGGCCTGGATGTCGATCTTCGGTAACAGCGCCATCGACCAGGTGCTCAACCACGGCATGAGCGCGCTGGGCATGTCGGCCATCGAGAACCCTTCGATGACCCTCTACCTGCTGCTGGAAACCTACCCCTGGAGCAAGGCTGTCATCGCCGTGACGGTGTTCATCAGCTTCGTGTTCTTCGTCACCTCGGCCGACTCCGGCACCGTGGTGCTCTCGACCCTGTCGGCCAAGGGCGGCAATGCCGATGAAGACGGGCCGAAATGGCTGCGGGTGTTCTGGGGCGCGATGACCGCGCTGGTCACCAGCGCGCTGCTGTTCGCCGGCAGCATCGACTCGCTGAAGTCGGCGGTGGTGCTGACCTCGCTGCCGTTCTCGATGATCCTGCTGCTGATGATGTGGGGGCTGCACAAGGCTTTCTACCTCGAGTCGCAGAAGCAGATCGCCCAGCTGCATTCGCTGGCGCCGGTCTCGTCGTCCTCGCGGCGCGGCAAGGGCGGCTGGCGCCAGCGCCTGAGCCAGGCGGTGCATTTCCCGTCGCGCGACGAGGTCTATCGCTTCCTCGATCAGACGGTGCGCCCGGCCATCGAAGAAGTGACCGCGGTGTTCGTCGAGAAAGGCTTGAACGTGGTCACCCAGCCGGACCCGGCCAACGACAACGTCAGCCTGGAAATCGGCCATGGCGACCAGCATCCGTTCGTCTACCAGGTGCAGATGCGCGGCTACTTCACCCCGTCCTTCGCCCGTGGCGGCATGGGGCCCAAGGAGATGCGCAACCGGCGTTACTACCGGGCTGAGGTGCATCTGGCCGAGGGTAGCCAGGACTATGACCTGATGGGCTACACCAAGGAGCAGATCATCAACGACATCCTCGACCAGTACGAACGCCATATGCAGTTCCTGCACCTGGTGCGTTGATTGCGGGCGGTGGCGTTTGTGCCACCGTCATCGCGGGCAAGCCTCGCTTCTACAGAAGACCTGGTGCTTCTGTAGGAGCGAGGCTTGCCCGCGATCAGGGCCCTCAGGCCCGGCTCAATACCGTGAACAACACCAGCGCCGCCACCGGCACGCCGAATACCACACTGCCGACCGCCAGCTCCGTGCTCAGGGGCTGGCCGGCGTGGACCATCCCCACCGCGCCGTTGATCACCGTCAGCGCCAGCCAGAGCACGACGAAACTGTAGGCCAGGGTCTGGCGACCGAGGCCGAGCTTTTCGCCGATAAACAGCATCAGCGCCAGGAGAATCAGGCCGAAGCAAGTGATGATCGCGGTGTGCATGATGAAGTCCTCGCGGGCGGAATTCAGGGGTGAGCCCAGGGTCGATGGCGGTTCAAAGCTCCCGACCTAGAGTGTGGTCCAGGGAGTAGCGTCCTGCTCCGCGAAAAGCGAAGGCCGGGATCGGCAGGGTGTTGGACGAAACGGGCGAGTCGGTGGTCGGGCGCATGAGTGTCTCCGCGAATAAGCCGGTGGAAAGCACCGATGGCCCGGGGAGTGCCCGGGCCACCCATGCCGTTGTTTCAGCGAGCGGCGGGCTTGAGCAGGTCTTCCAGGCCGATGCGGCGGAACATCTCGGCGCGCACCCGGTCGGCCATGGCATTGACGATTTCGGCACCGTCCTGGGACGGGTCGATATGCCGGCGCAACGGCCGGGAGCCGAAGGGCAGGCCGACGATCTCGACGATGGCCTTCGCGACCTCGGTGACATCGGCGTCAGCCGGCTCCAGGGCGGCCAGGCCGTTGAGTGCCTGCTCCGGCACACCGGCATAGGGGCCCTGGTTGTACTCGGCGGCGCGGGCCTGGTCGGCCGGGGCTCCGGAGTGCGCGAAGTGGTTGGTGCCCTGGGTGAAGGCGCCCGGCACGATGATCGAGGTCTCCACGCCCCAGCGCGCCAGCTCCCCGGCATAGGACACCGCCAGGGAGTCCATCGCCGCCTTGGCCGCGAAGTACGGCGCCAGGTAGGGCGGGGTGCCGCCACGGGCGCTGCTGGAGGATACCCACAGCACCAGCCCCCGGCCCTGCTTGCGCAGTTGCGGCAGGGCCGCGCGGTTGACCCGCTGGGTGCTCAGTACGTTGATGTCGTAGAGCTGGGCGAACTGTTCGGCGGTGAAGGCTTCGGCGGGGCCGAATGCCATGTGCCCGGCATTGTGGATGATCACATCCAGCCGGCCGCAGTCGGCGACTATCCGGGCGACACCGGCCTCGACCGAGGCGCAGGAGGCGACGTCCAGTTCGACGCTGCGCAAATCGACCCGGTGCTCGTCGGCGTAGCGCCGCACCTCGGCCACTTGCGGCGCATTGCGGCCCAGGGTTTCACGCATGCTGGCGTAGACGATGTGGCCGGCGTCGGCGAGGGCGCGGGCGGTCAGGGCGCCAAAACCACTGGAGGCGCCGGTAATCAGGATGACGGATTGCATGGCATTGGTCTCTTCAGGTGAGGGTGGTTTCAGGCACGCCGGGGCAGGCGTTGTTGTACGGCGTGGGACAGTCAGCCGGCGAAGGTGCCCAGGGTTCCTTCGACCGTCGGTGAGGTGGCTCAGACGAGCCCGCCGTTGGCGCGCAGGACCTGCCCGTTGACCCAGGCCGAATCAGGGCTGACCAGGAAGGACACGACGCGGGAAATATCTTCGGGTTGAGCCAGGCGCTCCAGCGGGGCCATCTTGGCGAAACCCTGGATCTGCTCTTCGCTCTTGCCGTGCAGGAACAGGTCGGTGGCCACCGGGCCCGGTGCCACTGCATTGACGGTGATATTGCGACCGCGCATTTCCTTGGCGAACACCTGGGTCAGGGACTCCACCGCCGCTTTGCTGGCGATGTACACCGCGTAACCCGGCAGGTTCATGCCGACGGTGCTGCTGGAGAAATTGACGATGCGCCCGCCGGCGTTCAGGCGAGTCGCGGCTTCACGCAGGGTGTTGAAGGTGCCGCGAGCGTGGATGTTGAAGTTCTGCTCGAACAGTTCGTCCGTGTGTTGCGCCAGCGGCAGGACCTTGAGGATGCCGGCGTTGTTGATCAACACGTCGACCTTGCCCAGTTGGGTTTCGGTCTCGTCGAACAGGCGGCGCACGTCATCGGCGTTGGCCACGTCGGCCTTGATCGCTATGGCCCGGTGGCCGGCCTGGCGCAGCTCCACCACCAGGGCTGAGGCTTCGCTGGCGCTGTTGGCGTAGTTGATGGCGACGGCGAAGCCTTCGCTGGCCAGTTGCCGGGCGATCACCGCGCCGATGCCGCGGGAGGCGCCGGTCACGATGGCAACTTTCGAAGTCTGGGTAGTCATGGCGAATTTCCTTCTGGGTAACGAGTGATTGGCTGTGGTGTGGAAGCAGATTCACATGTTTACCCAGGGTGATAAATGCGCCAGAGTTGGCTTGACTGTTCAATAATCGCCAACAATCAATGAGCCCAGGAGCCCGTCGTGGATCAAGTCAAAGCGATGAAGGCGTTCGTGCGGATCTACGAGCGCAGCAGCTTCACCCTGGCCGCCGAGGACCTGAACCTGCCGCGCGCCACCCTGACCCATACCCTCAACCAGTTCGAGGCCTGGCTCGGTACCCGCCTGCTGGAGCGCAGCACCCGCCGAGTGCGCCCGACCCTCGACGGCGAGGCCTATTACCAGCGCTGCGTACAGCTGCTGGCGGAGCTGGAAGAGGCCGAACTGGCGTTTCGCACGGTGGCGCCGAAGGGGCGTTTGCGGGTCGATCTGCATGGCACCCTGGCCAAGTACTTCGTGATTCCGGCCCTGCCCGAATTCATGGCGCGCTATCCGGAAATCGAGCTGTCCATCAGCGAGGCCGATCGTTTTGTCGACCTGATCGCCGAAGGGGTGGACTGCGTGTTGCGCGCCGGCACCCTGGGCGATTCGTCGCTGATCGGCCGGCGCGTGGCCAACTTGCAGCAGATCACCTGCGCCAGTCCGGCCTACCTGCGCAAATACGGTGAGCCATCGAGCCTCGACGAGCTGTCGCGGCACCGTGCGGTGAACTACGTCTCACGCACCACGGCCAAGCTGTTTCCGTTCGAATTCATGGTCGATGGCGAACTGCGGGAAGTCGCCATCGAGGGCGCGCTGTCGGTGTTCGGCGCGGAAATCTATGCTGCCTCGGCCGTGGCCGGGCTGGGCATCATCCAGTGCCCGCGCTACCGCATGGCACAGCAGATTTCCCAGGGGCTGGTGCAGGAGATTCTCACCGACACGCCGCCACCACCCATGCCGGTTTCCGTGCTGTACCCGCACAACCGTCAGATGTCGCCACGGGTGCGGGTGTTCGTCGACTGGCTGGCGGAGGTTTTCGCCAGGGCGGTCTGAGCAGGGCAGCGCCGGTCATCGCTGCTTTCTGTATTGATTGTCTGGATGTGTATAGTGTGTATTGTTCGCCTTTGACTGTGTACGGTGGCTTTTCGGGACGTATCGAAAGGACACGGCAATGCGCAGTCGGGAACTGATCAGGATGATCGAGGAGGACGGGTGGTATCTGATCGCGGTCAAAGGCAATCATCACCAATACAAGCATCTGCACAAGCCGGGGCGGGTCACTGTTCCCCACCCGGATGCGGATCTGCCCAAGGGCACGATCCACAGCATCTTGAAACAGGCGGGCCTGAAATGAGGCCGGCCTTGAACGAAGAGGTCAACGAGATGAAATTCCCGGTCGTGCTGCACAAGGATGCCGACTCCGGATATGGCGTGATCGTCCCCGATGTGCCGGGCTGTTTTTCCGCCGGCCATACCGCGGCAGAAGCCTTCGAGAATGTGAAAGAGGCCCTGTCGCTGCATTACGAAGGCCTGGTCGCCGATGGTGAACCGCTGCCCCAGGTGCATGAGGTCGACGTGCATATCGACAACCCCGATTACGCCGGTGGCGTGTGGGGCATGATCGAGTTCGACATCACGCCTTACTTCGGCAAGGCGGTGCGCTTCAACGCCACCCTTCCGGAGCAATTGCTGGAACGCATCGACCAGACGGTGAAGCGCGACCAGCGCTACCGCTCGCGTTCGGGCTTTCTCGCGGCTGCCGCTTTACGCGAACTCTCCGCCTAGGCATTGCCCGCCCCCATGGTTCCCATGGGGGCATGCCTGGCATCTGTCCCTCGATATTTTCCTCTACCACCCAGGCTTTGGAACCCTTTGTTTCGGCCCGGCAGGGTGGCGTTTTAGCGTCTATAAACAACGGGTGCAGCGCCTTGTTCGATGCCGCCATTCCTGGTTTTTCCGAGCGGTGCAGCACCGCCAGGGCCTTGTGTTTCCTGGGTTTTGTCCGCTGATCCGGCTTCCGGTCGACGGCGTCATTTAGCCGGGATTTTCATCGGCTGAGCTTCCCCTCCAGCTACGATTTCGTACTGTGGTACGTGGTACGTAATTAAATATTTCGACAGTAATATCTATTTCCTGTTTTCGAACATCCGATTTGGGCATTAGCGCGGTGCCAATGCCACGTTCGAGCGTTCCGCCAGCGGGTGTCAGATCGTTTCTGTCATTGGCCACTCCTGCAGTGGCCGCGAGCGCGCCTGGGCGTATGCTGGGCAACTTTCTGGCGTTTGGCTGATTCATATGCTGCAAGGGCGCTGCCCCACACTCATGTGCATTCGCTTAAACCTGGGCGTTCAGGACCAAGAGAGGATTCGATGACTTACCTTGCTGCCGAAAACCGCTACGACTCCATCCCCTACCGCCGCGTCGGATGCAGCGGCCTGGTGCTGCCGGCGCTGTCCCTGGGCCTGTGGCACAACTTCGGCGACAGCACGCCGATCGACACCCAGCGTTCGTTGCTGCGCACCGCCTTCGACCTGGGCATCAACCACTTCGACCTGGCCAACAACTACGGCCCGCCCTATGGCAGCGCCGAAATCAATTTCGGTCGTTTGTTGCGTGAAGACTTCAAGCGGTATCGCGACGAGCTGATCATCTCCAGCAAGGCCGGTTGGGATATGTGGCCCGGTCCGTATGGCCAGGGCGGTGGCTCGCGCAAATACGTGCTGGCCAGCCTCGACCAGAGCCTGCAGCGCCTGGGCCTCGACTATGTGGATATCTTCTATTCCCACCGCTTCGACCCGGACACCCCGCTGGAAGAAACCGCCAGCGCTCTGGCCACCGCGGTGCAGCAGGGCAAGGCGCTGTACATCGGCATCTCGTCCTATTCCGGGGTGAAAACCCGCGAGATCGCGGCCCTGCTCAAGGAATGGAAAGTGCCGCTGCTGATCCACCAGCCGGCCTATAACCTGCTCAACCGCTGGGTGGAAAAGGACCTTTTGGACACCACCGAAGAACTCGGCGCCGGGGTGATTGCCTTCACGCCGTTGGCCCAGGGCCTGCTGACCGACAAGTACCTCAATGGCATTCCCGAGGATGCGCGGGTCAACCGCCCGGGCGGTGGTTCGTTGCAAGCCTCGCACCTGTCCGAGGCCAACCTCGCCCATGTGCGCGGCCTCAACGAAATCGCCCAGCGTCGTGGCCAGAGCCTGGCGCAACTGGCTCTGGCCTGGACTCTGCGCGATTCGCGGGTGACCTCGGCCCTGATCGGCGCCAGCCGGCCGGAGCAGATCGTCGAGAACGTCGGCGCATTGCAGAACCTGAACTTCAGCGCCGAAGAACTGGCAGAGATCGATCGTTTTGCCCGCGAAGGCGGGATCAATCTGTGGGAGAAGCCTTCAACCGCGGAATAGAACCTGCCGTCATGTTGCAAGGCTGCCGCGGCTTCTGTAGGGGCCAGGCTTGCCGGCGATCGCGGCGGTATGTTGTGTCAGGCATGCCGCCATCGCGAGCAAGCTGCGCTCCTACAGAGCCGGGTTCAAACCTCGAGTGGCAGCCAGGGGTTGATAACGATCAACCCTGTATCGCTGAAGTCCTTGGCGTTACGGGTGGCGATCGCCGCGTCGTGGACGCGGCATATGGCCGCAATTTGCGCATCCACCAGGCTGATCGGACGCCCCAGGCTTTCCCGGTGCGAAATCAGATGGGCGTAGTAAAGAGCCGCCTGGGTCCCGAAGGGCACGATGCGGTCGATGAAGTCTTCCTCGAACATCGCCAGCGCCGACGCATGGAGCATCTGTTTGCGCTTGCCGTGGGGCAGGCGCGCGATGCCGTGAAGAATCTCGGCCATGGTCATGGCGCTGATGTAGAGGTCTTCGACAGGTTGCGCTTCGATCCACAGCAATACCGATGCGTCCGGTTGGGGACGCATCAGTTCCGACAGCACATTGGTGTCGAGCACGATCATTCGCCCAGATCCACCACGCGTGCCGGCTCGGTACGTTCGGGCAGCTCAAGCTTCACTCCGCCGGCCTCGGCAAAGCGTGCCCGGATACGACTGGCCAGGCCTTGGCTGTCGGTTGTTCTGTTCAGGGCGCGGCGCAAAATCAAGCGGGCTTCTTCTTCCATGGAGTGGCCGTTGTGGGCGGCTTCGATGCGCAGGCGCTCTTTGATGTGGTCGTCCAGGTTTCGGATTGTCAGGCTGGCCATGGGTTCCTCCGAATGAAATCAATGCAATCATTGATAGCATAGCCGCGCGTCATCGAGGGTGGGCAACCACTTATCGTTTGGTGACGCCGCAATCACCCGCCAGTCCTGCTGCAGTCATGAGTATCGGTTATCGGAAAAACGGCACATCCCCGAGAATCGTCGCGCGGTGCATCACGCGGCGTTGCGGGCGGTAGTCGTCGACCGCGTAATGCTGGGTCACGCGGTTGTCCCAGAAGGCCACGTCGTTGATTTGCCAGCGCCAGCGGATGGTGAATTCCGGGCGGGTGGCGTGGGCGAACAGCAGTTTCAGGATGACTTCGCTTTCGCTGTCCGACAGCTCGTTGATCCTGGTGGTGAAGCCTTCGTTGACGAACAGCGACTTGCGCCCGCTGACCGGGTGGGTGCGGATCACCGGGTGCGACAGCGGCGGGTTTTTCCTCTTGGCTTCTTCCCAGCGCGCCAGGTCCTGCGGAGTATTGCCGAAGCGTTCCAGGGGGAAGGACTTGATGAACTCGTGAGTCGCGGTCAGGCCTTGCAGCAGGTTCTTCATCGGCTCCGAGAGCGCCTCATAGGCCGCGATGCCGCTGGCCCACAGGGTATCGCCACCGTATGCCGGCAACAGCTTGGCGCTGAGCACCGCGCCCAAGGCCGGGGTCGGCAGGAAGGTCACGTCGGTGTGCCAGATGGCGTTGTCGCGTACGTCGGTTTGCGCGGTGTCGAGGATCAGTACTTGCGGCTGTTCCGGCACGTTGGGGTAGATCGGATGGATATGCAGGTCGCCAAAGTTCGCCGCGAAGCGCGCCTGTTGCTGTGGGTCGATCGGTTGGTCGCGGAAGAACAGCACCTGATGCTGGAGCAGCGCCTGCTCGATGATGTCGCGCTGTTCGCTGGCCAGCGGTTGGCTGATATCGACGCCGCTGATCTGGGCGCCCAGGGCGGAGCTTAAAGGGGTGATGGTCAGGCTCATGTCGTTCTCGAAGTCAGGTGTGGCTACAGGGCTACAGATACAGGGTTTCAATGGGCCTGGCCGTGCCAGGGCACCAGCTTGCGCTGCAGGGCGCGCAGACCCATTTCCATGGCGAAGGCGATCAGGGCGATGACCAGGATCCCGAGTACCACCACATCGGTGACCAGGAACTGCGCGGCGGACTGCACCATGAACCCCAGGCCGCTGGTGGCGGCGATCAGTTCGGCGGCGACCAGGGTCGACCAGCCCACCCCGAGGCCGATGCGCACGCCGGTGAGGATGTCCGGCAGGGCGCTGGGCAGGATCACATGGCGAATCAGCTGGGCCCGGGTCGCGCCCAGGGACTGCGCGGCGCGCAGCCGGGTCGGGTCCACGGTGCGTACGCCGGTGGCGGTGGCGATGGCGATCGGGGCGAAGATCGCCAGGTAGATCAGCAGCACCTTGGACAGCTCGCCGATGCCGCACCAGATGACGATCAGCGGCAGGTAGGCCAGGGGGGGAATCGGCCGGTAGAACTCGATCAGCGGGTCCAGCACGCCACGGGCGATGCGGTTGTGGCCGATGGCGATGCCCACCGGAATCGCGCTCAGCACGGCAAAACCCAGGGCCAGGCCGATGCGTCCGAGGCTTGCGCCCAGGTGCTGCCACAGGGTGGAATCCATATAGCCGCTGGTCACCAGCAGCCAGCCCTTTTGCAGCACGGCGGAAGGTGGCGGCAGGAACAGTGGTTCGATCAGGCCGCTGGCCGTCACCGCCCACCATAGGGCGAGCAGCACGACCAGGGTCAGCACGCTGATCCAGCGAGTGCTCAGGCTGCGGCGCAGGGGCACCGCGGTGTGCGGGTTAGCGGCTTTGGTCGTGGTGGCCGGGAGGTCGTAGCTGTTCATGCGCGCTCCTGCCGCAAGACGGCACTGCGTTGGGAGAACACCCGGGCCAGCACGTGTTCGCGGGTTTCAATAAAGCGTGGATCGGACTTGATTGCCCGGGCCGATTCGCCGGCCGCGTAACGCCGGCCGAAGTCCAGGCTCAAGCGCTCGACGATTTGCCCCGGGTTGGGGGCCAGCAGGATCAGGTCGGTGGCGAGGAACACCGCTTCCTCGATGTCGTGGGTAATCAGGAACACCGGCTTGGCGGTGCGTTGCCAGACCTGCAGCAACAGCTCCTGCATCTGCTCGCGGGTGAAGGCATCGAGGGCGCCGAAGGGCTCATCCATCAGCAGCAGCCGCGGGTCGGCGGCCAGGGCGCGGGCCAGTCCCACACGCTGGCGTTGTCCGCCGGAGAGCTGCCAGATGCGCCGCTTGTCGAAGCCGGCCAGGTCCACCAGCGCGAGCATTTCCCGGGCGCGGGCTTCGCGCGGGTCGCGGGCAATGCCGGCCAGTTCGAGGCCGAAGCCGACATTGGCCAGCACGTCCTGCCAGGGCAGCAGGGCATCGTCCTGGAACACCACGCCGCGTTCGGCGCTCGGACCGGCGACTGGCACTCCGTCCAGGGTGATACGTCCGGCGCTGGGTTCGACGAAACCGGCGATCAGGTTCAGCAACGAAGTCTTGCCACTGCCGGAAGGGCCGAGGGCGACCAGCAACTGCTGGGGCCCGAGCGTCAGGGAAATATCCGCCAGCACCGGTTCGGCGGCGCCGGGGTACTGTGCGCTGATGCGCTCCAGTTGTAGCAAAGCCATGACGGCGCGCTCCTTGTTCAAATGCAGCCTTTGTCGAGGTGAGATGCTGTACGAGAAGCGCCGGGCCTGGGCCCGGAGACCTCTGCGGCTGACCTTCAGTGGGTGATGTACTTGGCGCTGACGTATGGCGCGTAATCCGGCAGTACCGCCTCGACCTTGCCCTGTTCCTTGAGGAAAACCGCGGTGTCGGTGATGGCCTTGGTGGTCGGCGCGCCAAGGCTGATGACCTGGTCGGCCGCCAGCGGGTAGACGTTGCCCTGCAACAGCAGCGGAATGTCGCTGGCCTTGGCGCCGGAGAGTTTCACCAGCTTGTCGACGTTGCTCTGCTCGGCCAGCCAGGCTTTTGGGTCCTTGCGGTAATCGGCGTAGGCGTCGAGGGTCACCTTGGCGAAGGCGGTAACGATTTGCGGGTGCTTCTCGGCGAAGTCCTTGCGCACGATCCAGGCATCGAAGGTCGGCGCGCCGAACCGGGCCAGTTCGCCGGAGGTGATCAGCACCTTGCCGTTTTCCTTGGCCACGCCCAGCGCCGGGTCCCAGACGTAGGTGGCGTCGATGTCGCCGCGCTTCCAGGCAGCGATGATCGCCGGTGGCGCGAGGTTGAGAATCTGTACTTTCGCTGGGTCGATTTTCCAGTGCTTGAGCGCGGCCAGCAGGCTGTAGTGACCGGTGGAAACGAAGGGCACGGCGACTTTCTTGCCGACCAGGTCCTGGGGCGTGTTGATCCCGGATCCATCGCGGGCCACCAGGGCCTCGGCGGCGCCGATCTGGGTGGCGATGAGGAAGGTTTCCACCGGCACCTTGCGGGTGATCGCGGCGGTCAGCGGGCTGGAGCCGAGGTAGCCGATCTGCACGTCACCCGAGGCGATGGCGGCGATGATGTCGGCGCCGTTGTCGAACTTGCGCCAGTCGATCCTGGCCTGGGTGGCCTTTTCGTAGGTGCCGTCGGCCTGGGCGACTTTCGCCGGATCGACGGTGGTCTGGTAGGCGACGGTGACGTCGGCTGCCTGGGCGAACAAGCTCGCGGTAGCCAGGGATACGGCCGCCAGAAGGCGAAGGGGAAAGTGCATTTTCATCATGAAGCTCCTCGACAGGCGGCCAAGTGTGGACGTGGGAGGAGACTAAATGATCTAAGAATCTAAAAATAAATAACTTTTTAGAATTAGCTTAAAAGAGGAATCTTCTAAAGAGAGCACTTTTTTGAAGGGGAGCGCTTTGCGCTCCATCGCGAGCAAGCTCGCTCCTACAGGACAGTACTGTGTAGGAGCGAGCTTGCTCGCGATACAGGCGGCGCGGTGTGTCAGTTACTGATTGCCAGGATACTCGCCTGGTACGAGCCGACAAACACGTCGAAATCACCGACCTCGTTGCGTTCCAGCTCGGCCTGTTGCAGCAGGGAGCTGCGCGCGGCTTCTTCGAAACGCGCCTGGTCTTCCTTGCTCAGGGGCTCGCTGCGGAAGAACTCGGCGTGGGCCAGGCTCTGGCGCAGGGAGAACTGGCTGAAGCTTTCCTTGTGCTCCTGCATGGTGGCCAGGACCTGGGCCGAAGGCGTCAGGGACGAATCCTTGACCTTGGCCAACTGGGCGTCCAGCGCCTTGCCGTGGGCGTCGCTGCCGTGGCTGCGATCGAGCAGGGCGGCCAGCGGTGCGATCTTTTCCAGCAGCTCGCCGGCCCATTCCTTGAGCTCCACCAGTTGTCCCTGGCGCAGCAGGTGCAGGCCCGGACGACGACCTTCCTTGACCACTTTGAGGAAGTTCGAGGTGGCGTTGCCGCACTCGTTGTTTTCCAGCAGCGGACTCTCGTTGAGCGCGCAATACAGCAGGAAGGCGTCGAGGAAGCGGGCTTCCTGCACGTCGATGCCCATCGGCAGGAACGGGTTGATGTCCAGGCAGCGCACTTCGACGTACTGGATGCCGCGGGCCATCAGCGCCTGGATCGGCCGCTCGCCGGTGTAGGTCACGCGTTTCGGGCGGATGTTGGAGTAGTACTCGTTTTCGATCTGCAGGATGTTGGTGTTGAGCTGGACCCACTCGCCGTCCTGATGGGTGCCGATCTCCACATAAGGCGCGTACGGCGTGGCGACGGCCTTGCGCAGGCTGTCGGTGTAGCTGTTCAGGTCGTTGTAGCAAGGGGTCAGGCCGGCCTGGGCGTTGCTCTGGTAGCCCAGGTCGCTCATGCGCAGGCTGGTGGCATACGGCAGGTACAGGGTCTCGGCGTCCAGTTGTTCCAGCTGGTGCGAGCGCCCGCGCAAGAAACCCGCGTCCAGCGCCGGCGAGGCACCGAACAGGTACATCAGCAGCCAACTGTAGCGGCGGAAGTTACGGATCAGCGCGATGTACGCCGACGACTGATAGTCGCGGTCGCTGCCGACGAAACCTTCGGCCTGCTTGAGCAGCGGCCAGAGCTGCTCCGGCAGGGAGAAGTTGTAGTGGATCCCGGCGATGCACTGCATGGTCTTGCCGTAACGCAGGGCCAGGCCCTTGCGGTACACATACTTGAGCTGGCCGATGTTGGAGGTGCCGTAATAGGCGATCGGGATGTCTTCCTCGGCCGGCAACGGGCACGGCATCGATGGACTCCACAGGTACTCGTTGCCGAGCTTGCTGTAGGCGAAACGGTGAATCTTGTCGAGGCTGGCCAGGGTGTCAGCCGGATCGGCCAGGGCCGGAGTGATGAACTCCAGCAGCGACTCGGAATAATCGGTGGTGATCTGTTCGTTGGTCAGCGCGGAACCCAGTTCTTCCGGGTGCGGGGTCTGCGCCAGGCGCGCTTCGCCGGTCACGCGCAGGCATTCGCGCTCGATACCGTGCAGGCACTGCTCGAGCAGAGAGAGGTTAGCGCGCTCGCCGAGCAGAGCCAGGCGGCGGTTGAGAAGTTCGCTCAAGTTGGATTCCTTCACGCGTCAGTCGCCCCAATATGGGGGTGGGCAGGACGGTCTACAAGGGTGAAGTTGAAACTGGCGTTTTCGCCTGGTCGTTGAGCCTTGCCGGCCCGCTTTGCAACGCCATTGCTTCATCCTTGATCTGGCTCTTGCACGCGCAAAAAAACTCCGGCGCCGTGTGTGCAGCGCCGAAATTAACTCAAATCGAGGTTGAGGGGCTATAGAACAGCGAACGTGCCTTGTGCTTTAGCGACCAGTTTGTCGCCTTGCATCACATCGGCCTCGACCACCAGGGTGCGGCGGCCCGGGTGGAGCACCCGGGCGTGGCAGACCACGTCGCCCTCGGCGACGGCGCGGATGTAGTTGATCTTGCACTCGATGGTCGCGCTCTGCTGGTCGAAGCCGTGGGAGCTGGAACAGGCCAGCCCCATGGCGATGTCGACCAGGCTGAAGATCGCCCCGCCGTGCAGCTTCTGGCCGCGATTGCGCAGCTGCGGCGTCAGCGTCAGGGCGACGTCGGCTTCCCCGACCTCCAGGCGCTGCAGACGGCAGCCGAGCAGTTGGCTGAACGCGCTTTCGGTCAAGCCGGCCGGGATCTCCATCAGCGTTTCTTCAACTGCTTGGCGTTGGCGAACAGCGACGCCATGGCGTTGTTGGTCGGGGCCGCAGTCACGGTTTCCTTGCGCGGGGCGCTATTGCCCGACGAGCGTGGCGCCGAGCCTGGGCGCGAACCACGAGCGCCGTCGATCTTCTCGCCCGGGGTGTCGCTCATGCGCATCGACAGACCGACGCGTTTGCGAGGGATGTCGACTTCCATGACCTTGACCTTGACCACGTCGCCGGCCTTCACCGCCTCACGCGGGTCCTTGATGAACTTCTCCGACAGCGCCGAGATGTGCACCAGGCCGTCCTGGTGCACGCCGATGTCGACGAAGGCGCCGAAGTTGGTGACGTTGGTCACCACGCCTTCGAGGATCATCCCCAGTTGCAGGTCCTTGAGGTCTTCGACGCCTTCCTGGAACTCGGCGGTCTTGAACTCGGGACGCGGGTCGCGGCCCGGCTTGTCCAGTTCCTGGAGGATGTCGGTGACGGTCGGCAGGCCGAAGGTCTCGTCGGTGAACTTCTTCGGATCCAGGCGCTTGAGGAAACCGCTGTCGCCGATCAGCGAGCGGATGTCGCGGTCGGTCTCGGCGGCGATGCGCTGCACCAGCGGGTAGGCTTCCGGGTGTACCGCGGACGCGTCCAGCGGGTTGTCGCCGTTCATCACGCGGAGGAAGCCGGCGGCCTGTTCGAAGGTCTTTTCACCCAGGCGGGCAACCTTCTTCAGCGCGGCGCGGGTCTTGAACGCACCGTTTTCATCGCGGTGGCTGACGATGTTCTGCGCCAGGGTGGTGTTGAGGCCGGAGATCCGCGCCAGCAGGGCCACGGACGCGGTGTTGACGTCCACGCCGACGGCGTTCACGCAGTCCTCGACCACCGCATCCAGGCCACGGGCCAGCTTCAGCTGCGACACGTCGTGCTGGTACTGGCCGACGCCGATGGATTTCGGATCGATCTTCACCAGCTCGGCCAGCGGGTCCTGCAGGCGGCGGGCGATGGACACCGCGCCACGGATCGACACGTCGAGGTCGGGGAATTCCTTGGCGGCCAGTTCCGACGCCGAATACACCGAAGCGCCGGCCTCGGAGACCATGACCTTGGTCATGCGCATGGCCGGGTATTTCTTGATCAGCTCGGCGGCCAGCTTGTCGGTTTCCCGGCTGGCGGT
This sequence comes from Pseudomonas sp. GW821-FHT09E12, assembly GCF_059416085.1. Lineage (NCBI taxonomy): Bacteria > Pseudomonadati > Pseudomonadota > Gammaproteobacteria > Pseudomonadales > Pseudomonadaceae > Pseudomonas > Pseudomonas sp. GW821-FHT09E12. The sequence goes on from NZ_JBWKOM010000004.1 coordinate 197,068, forward strand.
GCCGTTGCCGATGGCGATCAGGTCCACCGAGTGCTTGGCGCACAGCGCGGCCAGCACGGCGATGGTCTGGTCCCACTTGTTGTGCGGTACGTGCGGGTAAACGGTGGCGTGGTCCAGCAGCTTGCCGGTGGCATCCACCACCGCCACCTTGCAGCCGGTGCGCAGGCCCGGGTCGAGGCCCAGGGTCGCGCGCGGGCCGGCCGGAGCGGCCAGCAGCAGGTCGTGCAGGTTGTGGGCGAAGACGTTGATCGCCTCGGTTTCCGCGCTATCGCGCAGCTCGCCCAGCAGGTCGGTTTCCAGGTGGGTGTAGAGCTTGACCTTCCAGGTCCAGCGCACCACTTCGCCGAGCCACTTGTCGGCCGGGCGGTTCTGGTTCTGGATGCCGACCTGCTGGCCGATCATGCCTTCGCACGGGTGCATGGTGCCCGGCAGTTCGTCGCCGACTTTCAGCGCGGAGCTGAGGATGCCTTCGTTGCGGCCACGGAAAATCGCCAGGGCGCGGTGCGATGGCATGCTCTTGAGCGGTTCGTCGTGTTCGAAGTAATCGCGGAACTTGGCGCCTTCCTCTTCCTTGCCGGCGATCACGCGGGCACTGAGGGTGGCTTCCTGCTTGAGGTAGTTGCGCAGCTTGTCCAGCAGGCTGGCGTCTTCGGCGAAGCGCTCCATGAGGATGTACTTGGCGCCTTCGAGGGCGGCCTTCACATCGGCCACGCCTTTTTCCGCGTCGACGAAGCGCGCGGCTTCGCTTTCCGGGGTCAGGCTCGGGTCGTTGAACAGGCCGTCCGCCAGTTCGCCGAGGCCGGCTTCCAGGGCGATCTGGCCCTTGGTGCGGCGCTTCTGCTTGTACGGCAGGTAGAGGTCTTCGAGGCGGGTCTTGGTGTCGGCGAGCTTGATGTCGCGGGCCAGCTCCGGGGTCAGTTTGCCTTGCTCCTCGATGCTGGCGAGGATGCTGATGCGCCGTTCGTCGAGTTCTCGCAGGTAGCGCAGGCGCTCTTCCAGATGACGCAACTGGGTGTCATCGAGGCTGCCGGTCACTTCCTTACGGTAGCGGGCGATGAAGGGCACGGTGGAGCCTTCATCCAATAGAGCGACGGCCGCTTCGACCTGTTGTGGGCGTACGCCGAGTTCCTCGGCAATGCGGCTGTTGATGCTGTCCATAAAACCACCTGACAAATTGTGAAGCAGGCTCGCCGGCACGGAAAATTGGCCTTGGCGAGTCTGGTTGAGCGGCCTGGCGTGCGCCGCTGCCTGGATCAAAAGGCTGCCTGTTGACCCGTGAAATCGAACAATTACTGCCTGGCCGGGAAAAATAAAAAGTGGCCACGGGCGGTAACGATCAGACGTTGCCTGACACAAAAGGCGGCGCATTATAACCAGCGTTCCAGTCTTCGGGGGTATCGGCCCACTGGCGGCCGACGGCGGGTTTTCTGGCGGTAGAGGAAAAATCTGCTAACAATGCACACGGTGCGTATAACGGCAGCTACGCCATAATGCGCACCGAGATAAAAGGAGCATCTGATGAGCAGCACTGCACAAACTGCCGAAGGCGAAAAAATTCTTATCGTTGACGATGACCCCGGGCTGAGCAGCCTGCTGGAGCGCTTCTTCGTCAGCAAGGGCTACCGTGCCCGCGCGGTTCCCAACACCGAGCAGATGGACCGTCTGCTGGGTCGCGAAGTCTTCAACCTGGTCGTCCTCGACCTGATGCTGCCTGGCGAAGATGGCCTGACCGCATGCCGCCGCCTGCGCAGTGCGAACAACCAGATCCCGATCATCATGCTCACCGCCAAGGGCGACGAGCTGAGCCGCATCAAGGGCCTGGAACTGGGCGCCGACGATTATCTGGCCAAGCCGTTCAACCCCGACGAGCTGATGGCGCGGGTCAAGGCCGTGCTGCGTCGCCAGTCGGCTCCGGTGCCGGGCGCGCCGGGCAGCGAAGACGAAAACGTCACCTTTGGCGACTACGAGCTGTCCCTGGCCACCCGCGAACTCAAGCGCGGCGCCGAAGTGCACATGCTCACCACCGGTGAGTTCGCGGTGCTCAAGGCCCTGGTGATGAACGCTCGCCAGCCGCTGACCCGCGACAAGCTGATGAACCTGGCCCGTGGCCGCGAGTGGGATGCCCTGGAACGTTCCATCGACGTGCAGATCTCCCGCCTGCGCCGGATGATCGAACCCGATCCGTCCAAGCCGCGTTATATCCAGACGGTCTGGGGCGTGGGTTATGTGTTCGTGCCGGATGGCACCACCACCAAGTGACCGATGATTTGTAGGAGCGAGCGCCCGGGCCGGCAAACGACCCGGGCGCTCGCATTCCGCAACTCTGCGAGCGCGGCTCGCTCCTGCAAAGCGTGTAATGGCTGTTTATGAAAACCCCGCTGTGGTTCCCGCAAAGCTTCTTCTCCCGCACCCTCTGGCTGGTGCTGATCGTGGTGCTGTTCTCCAAGGCGCTAACCCTGGTTTATCTGCTGATGAACGAGGACGTGCTGGTGGACCGCCAGTACAGCCACGGCGTGGCCTTGACCCTGCGCGCCTATTGGGCCGCCGACGAATCCAACCGCGACCAGATCGCCGAGGCCGCCGGGCTGATCAAGGTGGTCGGCAGCGGTGTGCCGGCGGGCGAGCAGCATTGGCCCTACAGCGAGATCTATCAGCGGCAGATGCAGGCCGAACTGGGCGCCGACACTGAAGTGCGCCTACGCATGCATGCGCCGCCTGCGCTCTGGGTGCGCGCGCCGAGCCTGGGCGACGGCTGGCTGAAAGTACCGCTGTATCCGCACCCGCTGCGGGGGCAGAAGATCTGGAGCGTGCTCGGCTGGTTCCTGGCCATCGGCCTGTTGTCCACGGCGTCGGCGTGGATCTTCGTCAGCCAGCTCAACCAGCCGCTCAAGCGCCTGGTCTATGCCGCCCGGCAACTGGGGCAGGGGCGCAGCGTGCGCCTGCCGATCAGCGATACGCCAAGCGAGATGACCGAGGTGTACCGCGCCTTCAACCAGATGGCCGAGGATGTGGAACAGGCCGGGCGCGAACGCGAGCTGATGCTGGCGGGGGTGTCCCACGACCTGCGCACGCCGCTGACCCGCCTGCGCCTGTCGCTGGAGTTGATGGGCAGCCACAACGACCTGACCGACGACATGGTCCGCGACATCGAAGACATGGACGCGATTCTCGATCAGTTCCTGGCCTTTATCCGCGACGGTCGCGACGAGTCGGTGGAGGAGGTCGATCTCAGCGATCTGGTGCGCGAAGTGGCGGCGCCCTACAACCAGAACGATGAAAAGGTGCGTTTGCGCCTGGAGCCGATCCCGCCGTTCCCGCTGCGTCGGGTGTCGATGAAGCGCCTGTTGAACAACCTGATCGGCAACGCGTTGAACCACGCCGGTACCGAAGTCGAAGTCGCGGCCTATGTGTCGGGCGACACCAGCGCGCCTTATGTGGTGCTGAGTGTGATGGACCGAGGCGCGGGCATCGATCCGTCGGAGCTGGAGGCGATCTTCAACCCCTTCACCCGCGGCGACCGTGCCCGGGGTGGCAAGGGCACTGGCCTGGGCCTGGCCATCGTCAAGCGGATCGCCTCGATGCACGGGGGCAATGTCGAATTGCGCAACCGCGCCGATGGCGGCCTGGAAGCGCGAGTGCGGTTGCCGTTGGGATTATTGCTACCCAGGGATGCGGTTTGACCTGTAGCCGCTGCCGCAGGCTGCGATAAGGCCGGGCCACGCTGGTCGCAGGACCTTCGCTCGATTTGCGAATGCTGCGTCTGCTACGCAGCCGATCGCAGCCTGCGGTAGCGGCTACAGCTCAGCCTTTTCCTTTGGTCCGGGTCATGTTCGGGCCACCGTTTTTCTCGATGTGCTCGATGATGATCCCCGCCACGTTCTTGCCCGTGGTGGTCTCGATGCCTTCCAGGCCCGGTGAGGAATTCACTTCCATCACCAGCGGCCCGTGGTTCGAGCGCAGGATATCCACGCCCGCCACGCTCAGGCCCATGACCTTGGCCGCGCGCAGGGCGGTCATGCGTTCTTCCGGGGTGATCTTGATCAGGCTGGCGCTGCCGCCACGGTGCAGGTTGGAGCGGAACTCGCCGGGCTTGGCCTGGCGTTTCATCGCGGCAATCACCTTGTCGCCGACCACGAAGCAGCGGATGTCGGCGCCTCCGGCTTCCTTGATGTACTCCTGGACCATGATGTTCTGCTTCAGGCCCATGAAGGCCTCGATCACCGACTCGGCCGCGGTGGCGGTTTCGCACAGCACCACGCCTATGCCCTGGGTGCCTTCCAGCACCTTGATCACCAGAGGCGCGCCGTTGACCATCTCGATCAGGTCGGGAATGTCGTCCGGCGAGTGGGCGAAGCCGGTCACCGGCAAGCCGATACCGCGCCGGGACAGCAGTTGCAACGAGCGCAGCTTGTCCCGCGAGCGGGCGATGGCCACCGACTCGTTGAGCGGGAACACGCCCATCATTTCAAACTGGCGCAGCACCGCGCAGCCGTAGAAGGTCACCGAGGCGCCGATCCGTGGAATCACCGCATCGAAACCTTCCAGTGGCTTGCCGCGGTAGTGGATCTGCGGTTTGTGACTGGCAATGTTCATATAGGCGCGCAGGGTGTCGACCACCACCATTTCATGGCCACGCTCGGTGCCGGCTTCGACCAGGCGACGAGTGGAATACAGACGCGGGTTACGCGACAGCACAGCGATCTTCATGCAACACCTGTGGCAGAGGTAGTGGACACCGGGAACACCGGTTTGTCTTGAACGTATTTGATCCCTGGATTGACCACCAACTGGCCATCGATCAGGGCTTTGGAACCGAGCAGCAGGCGATAGCGCATGGCCTTGCGGCAGGCGAGGGTGAACTCCACCCGCCAGACCCGATCGCCGAGCGCCAGGGTGGTGCTGATCACATAGCGTACCTGTGCCTGGCCGTTGGAGCTTTTAATGGTTTTCATCGCCACCAGCGGTGCTTCGCAACGCCGGTGACGCAACTGCACCACGCTGCCCAGGTGCGCGTTGAAGCGCACCCACTGCTCACCGTCGCGCTCGAACGGCTCGATCTCGGTGGCATGCAGGCTGGAGGTGCTGGCGCCGGTATCGATCTTGGCGCGCAGGCCGGCGACTCCCAAATCCGGAAGCGCCACCCACTCGCGCAGACCCACGACGGTCAAATGGTCAAATGTCTTCAAATGTGCTCAACCGCTGAGGAACCCGCTCGTACCGTCAAGCGGCCGAATTCGCGGTATTCACGCAGAATAATGGGTAAAAGGCGACAGATATCTAGGCCCGGATCCACAGCGCCCGGACGGGCTGCTGCGAAGCCTCGCATTCTAAACCGGGCCATCGCAATTCATGGCACGAGAGAAACGGTAGTACAGTTCGAAAATATTTCAGAATGAGGACATGCCATGGCACAAAAAGCCGAAGACGACGACAAGGTCCGTCTGGATAAATGGCTGTGGGCGGCGCGCTTCTACAAGACCCGTGCCCTGGCCAAGGCCGCCATCGAAAGCGGCAAGGTGCACCACCGTGGCGAGCGCTGCAAACCGGGCAAGGAGCCGAGGGTCGGCGACGAGTATGAGATACGCACCGGCTTCGACGAGCGCACCGTGGTGGTCCAGGCCCTGTCGATCGTGCGTCGTGGGGCGCCGCAAGCGCAGGCTCTCTATACGGAAACCGAAGCCAGCATCGCCAAGCGGGAAAACGCTGCCGCCCTGCGCAAGGCCGGCGCCCTGGGTGTGAGCACCGATGGCAAGCCGACCAAGAAACAGCGGCGCGACCTGTTCAAATTCCGCAGCAGCGAATAGACCCTTGGCCTTCTGAACCCTGCGGGTTCAATCGCCAGCAAGCTGGCTCCTACACAGCCGGCGCACCGCTCAACCCCCTGTAGGAGCGAGCTTGCTCGCGATCCGCGGCAAATCCGAAGAGTCAGGCCGCCCGCACCACGCTCAGGCGCGACAGCAGCGGTAGCTTGCCCAGCAGGTTGAACAGCGGGTTGGTCGCCCGCAGCAGGAAGTCCGAGGCCTTGGCCGCGTACGGGGTGTAGTAGCCCCAGCCGAGTGCCCAGACCGCCAGCAGCACGCCACCGATATAGTCGTCCTGGCCCCAGTGCGCGCCGGCCACCAGGCGCGGCATCATGAACAGCAGGGTCAGGCCCCAGATCACCAGGAATTGGCCGACGCCGCGGCTGAACACACTCATGAACAGCGCCCAGATCAGCAGCACCGAGGCGTGGTCACCGGGGAAGCTCTGGCTGGAACGGTCCTTGAGCTCCCAGGTTTTTTCCCAGTGCGGGAAATAGTCGCTCATGTGCACGGTATCCTGGAGCATCATCGACGGGCTGTCGTGCTGCCAGTCCATGGCGTCGGCGAGCCTGGAGAACCACAAGCGGATAATCAGCATCAAGACCAGGATCGACAGGAAGCCGAAAAAGGCCCGGCGTATGTCCACGGCCTTGAACACCCAGTCACCGCGGATCAAAAGTGTCAGCAGGATCAGCCCGACTATCGCGTCGAAAGGCCGCAGGCTGGCCACGGCCCAGATATGCAGCCAGGTGGAGTTGCTCGCAAGGGGAGCATTCAGCAGGCGGAACAGCCATTCGTCGAACATCACACAAAGCATGTGCCCGCTTGGCCATAACCAGAAACCCAGCAGTGCCAGAGGGAGCAAATTGCACAACACCAGCTTGCCGAGGTTCCACCTTGCTTGGAACAAACCCGGATTGTTCATAAAATGCCTCCAATGGCAGAAAATCGCGCACCGTAACAGTGCAAAAAACGCAATTTTCATATCTTGTAACCATTTTGTCATCACTTCAGATACCCAAACCTATGACTCATTTGCCGGATACCGACTTCACCCAACGCTTCATCTTCGATGACAGCGACGCCCGCGGCGAGCTGGTGGCGTTGGAGCGCAGCTATGCCGAAGTGCTCGCCAAACACGCTTACCCGGAGCCGGTCGCGCAACTGCTCGGCGAGCTGATGGCGGCGGCCGCGTTGCTGGTCGGCACGCTGAAGTTCGATGGCTTGCTGATCCTCCAGGCCCGTTCCGAAGGCCCGGTGCCATTGCTGATGATCGAGTGCTCCAGCGAGCGCGAGATCCGTGGTCTGGCCCGCTACGACGCGGAGCAGATCGCCCCGGATGCGACCCTGGCCGACCTGATGCCCAATGGCGTGCTGGCCCTGACCGTCGACCCGACCCACGGCCAGCGCTACCAGGGCATCGTCGATCTGGATGGCGCCACCCTGTCGGAATGCTTCACCAACTATTTCGTCATGTCCCAGCAGGTCGGCACCCGTTTCTGGCTGCACGCCGACGGTCGTCGCGCCCGTGGCCTGCTGTTGCAGCAACTGCCGGCCGACCGCCTCAAGGATGAAGAAGAGCGCGCCGCCAGCTGGCAGCACATCACCGCGCTGGGCAGCACCCTGACCGCCGACGAACTGCTGAGCCTGGACAACGAAACCGTGCTCCATCGCCTCTACCATGAAGAAGCCGTGCGCCTGTTCGATGTGCAGCCGTTGCGCTTCCGTTGCAGCTGCTCGCGGGAACGCTCGGGCAATGCGCTGGTCAGTCTGGGTCTGGAGGATGCGCAGAAGCTGGTGGTCGAACACGGCGGCAGCATCGAGATCGATTGCCAGTTCTGCAACGAGCGCTACCTGTTCGATGCGGCCGATATCAGCCAATTGTTCGCCGGAGCGGGTGTCGAGTCGCCGTCAGATACTCGTCACTAAAACGGTTCAGCGCAGGTAAATCACCTGGCAAGCGCCGGATTAACGCCGTTCTGACGGGAGGGCCCTACTCTTTTTGGGCTTTTCTGGCATAATCCGGCGCACTTTTTTCGCGGTAGTAGTGCACGACTTTCTACTACAAAACGTTTGGAGCACTCGGCCACTGGCCGACGGGGAACCTCATGACGCAAGCCAATAACGCCGTGTACACCGATCTGAGTGTTGATGATCTGGTCAAAGAAGCCCTGAAGCGCGGTGAAGGCGAGCTTGCCGATACCGGCGCGCTGGTTGTTCGTACCGGTCACCGTACCGGCCGTTCGCCAGTCGATCGTTTCATCGTTGAAGAGCCGAGCACCCAGGACGCTATCGCCTGGGGCCCGATCAACCGCAAGTTCCCGGCCGACAAGTTCGATGCCCTGTGGGCTCGCGTCGAGGCGTTCAACAACGCGCAAGAGCATTTTGTTTCCCATGTGCATGTAGGTGCTTCCGACGAGCACTACCTGGCCGTGAAGATGACCACCCAGACTGCCTGGCAGAACCTGTTCGGTCGTTGCCTGTTCATCAATCCGGCCCAGTACAACCCGGCTGGCCGTGACGAGTGGCAGGTGCTCAACGTTGCCAACTTCGAATGCGTTCCAGAGCGTGACGGCACCAACTCCGACGGTTGCGTGATCCTCAACTTCGCTCAGAAAAAAGTGCTGATCGCCGGCATGCGCTACGCCGGTGAAATGAAGAAAGCCATGTTCTCGGTACAGAACTTTCTGCTGCCGGCCGCCGACGTGCTGCCGATGCACTGCGCCGCCAACATTGGCGAAGAAGGCGACGTGACCCTGTTCTTCGGTCTGTCCGGCACTGGCAAGACCACCTTGTCCGCCGATGAAAGCCGTTACCTGATCGGTGACGACGAGCACGGCTGGGGCGAGGGCGTGGTGTTCAACATCGAAGGCGGTTGCTATGCCAAGTGCATCGACCTGTCCGAGAAGAACGAGCCGGTCATCTGGAAAGCCATCAAGCATGGCGCGGTGCTGGAAAACGTTGTGCTGGACGACGCCAAGAAGGCTGACTACGCCGACGGCAGCCTGACCCAGAACAGCCGCGCCGCCTACCCGCTGGAGCACGTCGAGAAGCGTTCCGAGAAAAACCTCGGTGGCGAGCCGAATGCCGTGATCTTCCTGACCTGCGACCTGACCGGCGTACTGCCGCCAGTCTCGATCCTCAGCGAAGAACAAGCTGCCTACCACTTCCTGTCCGGCTACACCGCTCTGGTGGGGTCGACCGAAATGGGCTCGGGCGCCGGCATCAAGTCGACCTTCTCCACCTGCTTCGGCGCACCGTTCTTCCCGCGTCCGGCAGGCGAATACGCAGAGCTGCTGATCAAGCGCATCCGCGGCTTCGGTTCCAAGGTCTACCTGGTCAACACCGGCTGGACCGGCGGTGGCTACGGCGTTGGCAAGCGCTTCAACATCCCGACTACCCGTGGCGTGATCGCCGCCATCCAGAGCGGCGCTCTGGTCGGTGCCGAAACCGAGCACCTGGGCACCATCAACCTGGACGTGCCACTGGCCGTTCCAGGTGTCGAAACCGGCCTGCTCAACCCACGCAACACCTGGGCTGACAAAGCCGCCTACGACGAAGCCGCCAAGGCCCTGGCCGGCCTGTTCATCGAGAACTTCAAGAAGTTCGACGTGAGCGACGCCATCAAAGCTGCCGGTCCGAAGCTGTAAGCATCGGGTAAGTGGTTCAAGAAGCCGCCCTTCGGGGCGGCTTTTTTGTGGGCGTCATTCAGTCCTGTTCAAACACTAGGCGGCTTGTCCGAGCGGTTCAATAAGCCAGATTCGATGCGATTTGTAAGGTAAATCCTTGTGTCCTGTCGTAGACCGTTTAGGGCCAATCGCAGGGCATGAACGAAAAAGAAAAGTCGCTCGACCAGCTCGGATTTGCCTGACAGCCAAGGTCCCCTCGCACTGGTTAACGTGAGATCCCCCGGTTGAAGGCCGGGGTTTCCCAGGCGACCGAGCAAAGGACTATGGCCCGCAACAAGGATGTGCCCCAGGTATGGCAGCACTACGACGCTGACGGCGGTGGTTATCGTCGCCTGCGCGATATGACTGCGAGCGAATTGGCCGAGCGTGATGAGGCGCAGCAGGGTTACGAGCAGATGCTCGCTCGTCAGCAGGCCTATGAAGAGCGGCTGCCGACCACACAGGTGGAATCGCAACCAACGCCCGTCGGTTGCGTATTTGCCAAGTCTTGCAAGCTGCCGAACGCAATCATCGACTACGTCACCCCGACGGGCTTCATACCCACTGATTCGGTGGCGAATTACGGCGCGTTGACGCTGTTGGGTGGCCGTGAGGTCGAGGCGGGTGGGCGCGTACCCCTCAAGCGCATCAGCGGCGCGCTGCCAGCCAATCTCGGTGCCTTGACCCTGGGTGGTGTCTCCGTGGGTTCTGGTACCACCGGCAGTGGCTTGGGACTGGTGGCCTTGCTCGCTCCATCGAGCCTGGGCGACGGCGCGCTGTACAGCGAAGAGCAACTGCGCAACCTCAAGCAGGCCCGCACCCGCTTGCGCCTGCGGGTCGAACAGCAGGCCGATGGCAGCCTCAAGGGCTACGGTTTCAACACCCAGGGGCGCCGCGAGTGGGAAATGATTCCGGTGGCTGAATTTGAGGTTCGTGATGAGCAGCAAGTGGCCGACCTGGGCGATGGCATCACCCTTATCTGGACTCCAGCGGTGGATCCCTCGAGCACCGCAGGGATACCACCGCTGGAAGCGGCGCCACAGACACCACCGATCTGGGTTTTCCCGCCGACGGAAGCGGCGGAACGGATCATCGTCAGCCCGATTTATCCGCCGGAGTATCGGGATTTTATTCTGGTGTTTCCGCCGGGGTCTGGAGTTCAGCCGCTGTACATTGTGCTGAGCACACCGGTATCAGGATATGTTCCTGCACCGAGCGCCTTGCCTGGCTTTCCTGATGCTATTAGGGCAAAGCGGAAAACGTCTGTCCAAGGAGGTGGTGGGCGGCGTAAGCGATGGAAAACGGCAAAAGGACTCATTTTAGAATGGGACTCTCAACATGGTGCAGTTGAAATGTATGACAAGCACGGCCGCCATCTTGGCGAATTTGATCCGCTTACTGGTGAACAAACTAAAGCAGCTGATAAAGCAAGGAGCGTAGAACCATGAAGTTTCTCGTTGAGGCTTTTGACAAGAAAACCGAGATGTTGGTTTTTGACGTAGAACTGCCGGCCGACTGTGACGAGCGGGTGAAAGAGATCATGGGCTGGACAGTGGACCCTCAAGGTTGGGAAGGCTATGACCTGAGTGCAGCGCAGCTGGTGGAGTTTGAAAAGATCACGGAGAAGAAATTTGATCTCTGCGCATACGATTTCCAACTGACAGCTAATGGCTGAGTATTTTCGGGGGCACTGAAAAAGAAGTGGATGCGCTTGTACTCCATTTCCAAAAGTTGAGCGAATACCCAGCAGGCTCCGATCTGATTTTCTACCCAGAGGACGGTGCCGATGACTCGTCCGAAGGCATCACACGGATAGTGAAGGAGTGGCGAGCGGCTAATGGTTTGCCCGGTTTCAAATCTGTCTGAAAAGGTTTTGCCATCCCGGCCCCTCAGCAAACTTCAGGGATTCCCACAGCCCCCATCTTTCCCAATGGATTAGCAAGCAAATCCCGAAAAAACTGTGTATCGTGCGCGCGAAATCTGCCGGGTACCTTTGGGTGCCGACTTCATACACTTAAAGGGAATTAGGTATGCGATTGTTTCGCGTGACTTCGATTTTTTCGTTGTGGGCATTGGCGTTTTCGGTGACGGCGCAGCAGCTGCCGGTCGAGGTGCTGAGTGCGGTGGTCAAGGACCAGAAGATCGCCGACGCCGAAGTGCTGGTGCAGCGCAATGGCGCGCAGAGCGTGGTTGGTCGTACCAATGCTCAAGGCCAGGTGACCCTGACCACCGACTTCGCCGATGACCCCAGCAACCTGCTGATCATCAAGAAACCCGGCTATTCCAACCTGGTGGTCAAGTGCCCGTGCAGCGGCATGACCTATGCCATCAGCCCGGTGATGCAGAACCTCGACGGTCTGCGCGTGGTGCTGACCTGGGGCGCGAACCCCAGCGATCTCGACTCGCACATGATCTTCCCGGGCAACAACATCTACTTCCGCAACCAGCAAGGTGATGACGCCCACCTGGACGTCGACGATGTCGACAGCTACGGCCCGGAAACCATCACCCTGGAAAAGAAACACTACGGCGAAAGCTATGTGTACGCGGTGCATGACTACAGCAACCAGAGCCGCCCGGCGTCCCGCCAGCTCTCTGCCAGCCAGGCCAAGGTGTTCGTGTACATGGGCCAGTCGCTGGTGCGCACTTACTACGTGCCGCAGGACCGCAGCGGTAACCTGTGGACCGTGTTCCGCATGACCGGCAATGGCGACTTCCAGGACATCAACACCCTCAGCGGCGTGACCGTCGACGCGCAGGACGTGCTGAACGAAGTATCGCCGCTGCTCGACGACAAAGTGGAAGTGGCCGCTGTCGCCGTCAGCAGCAGCGCGCAAGCCGATGCGAAAACCCTGAACCGCAAGGGCGAAGAGGCTTACCACGCCGGTAACCTGCAGCAAGCCATCGACTTCTACCGTCAGGCCATCGAGCTGAACAACGGCTACGGTCAGGCCTACAGCAACCTCGGCCTGGCCTATCAGAAAGCCGGCAACACTGCTGAGTCGATCTGGGCCAACCGCAAGGCCATCGCCCTGGCCAGCGGCAACTCGGCGGCCACCGTGCGCGCCAGTTCCTACTACAACATCGCGCGGATCTACGAAGCGGCCGGTCAGTTCGCCGATGCCCTGCGTCACTATCAGTTGGCCAAGCAGCAGAAGGCCAACCCGGTGTACGACAAAGCCATCGAGCGTGTGCAAAACCGTTGATTCACGGGTGTTGATCTGACCCCCATAACGCGCCGTCCCACGGCGCGTTATGCATTTATGGAGGTTGTTATGCGGGTTCTGGTTGTTGCTTTGATGTTGTCCCTGTGGACGGCCGTTGCCCAGGCTGCCGGCCCGATGGTGTTCGCCACTATCGACCGCAGCACCTGGCCGGGTTCGCTGGCCACGCAAGCGGGTTTCGATACCGCCTCGCGTGCGGAAATCCTGATGTTCGGCAAGGCCCTGCTGGCCAGCGAGGCGCTGGACGATGTCAGCCTCAAGCAGCGCCTGGGCGTCAAGGCGCTGGACCATCATTCGGTCGAGCAAGTGCGCGATCGTTTCTGGATACGCCTGCTCAGCAGTTACCACAGCGCCAGCCAGGACTGTGAAGGTGCCGCCTTCTGCCCGCCGGTGCGTAACCTGGATGACTTGCGGCAACTGGCCCAGGGCTTCACCGGGACGATCAGCCCGGCCTATGACGCCTGGGCCCAGGCAAGCCGGCAGTTTCATGAGCAGTATCTGAACGAACAGCTGCGCCTGGCGGCCTTGTTTCCGAAGATCAGCAGTGAGATCGAGCGTTTCGATAGCACCGAGCTGATGGGCGACGAATTGGCGGACCGGCAGTTTCTGCTGACCTTCGACGACGGCCCGACAGCCGTGGGCGGTCACACCGATACGCTGGCCAACGTGCTGCGGGCCAACGACCTGCATGGATTGTTCTTCGTCCTGGGCGAACCGTTCCAGGCGCGTCTGCGCAAGTCGTCGCCGGCGCAGATGCGCGAGTTGTACAGCGGCCAGTGCGTTGCCCTGCATGGCTGGGCGCACAAGTCCCATAGCGCCTGGAGCGAATGGCAGCAGTCCATCACCCGTTCCGCGACCCTGGTGCGCGGCACCTTGCCGGATGACTACCAGCCGCTGTTCCGTCCGCCTTATGGCCAGCGTTCGAGTGACAGCCCGGCGTTCTTCAAGGCCCAGGGCATCAAGGTGATGCTCTGGGGCGTCGACTCCCAGGACTGGAGCAAGAGCATCAGCGCCAGCACGGCGAGCCAGCGGGTGCAGACGCTGATGCTGCTGTGGCGCCGGGGGATCATTCTGTTCCACGATATTCACAACAAGGCGCCTGCCGCAGTGCCGGCGCTGATCGCCGCGAACAAGAGCAATGGCGTGAAGTGGGTGGATTGCCGCGCGACGCGCTAAGAGCACGATTTTCATCGCGAGCCATCGCGCATCGACCGGTGCCCGATGGCTTGCGATACACCCTGAAAAACTCCGCGTCATCCCCAGCCGAACGCCGCTCTCCGTTCCCCCTGTATCATCCCGTATCCTTTTCCTCCCGACCTTTTCTCGACCCGCTGACTGGCCGCGCTAGGCTTCAAGGCACGTCAGCGGTCAAAGGAGTGACAGCTCATGCACAACACCCTCGAACAGGTCTTCGGTTATCCACAGTTCCGTCCCGGCCAGGAGGCGGCGGTCAGTGCGGTGCTGACCGGGCGCTCGGCGGCGGCGATCTTTCCCACGGGCTCCGGCAAGTCGCTGTGCTACCAGCTGCCGGCCTTGCTGCTGCCGCACCTGACCCTGGTAGTCTCGCCGTTGCTGGCGCTGATGCAGGATCAGCTGGCGTTCCTGCAACGGCACGGCATCGCCGCGGCGAGCATCGATTCGGCGCAGAGCCGCGATGACGCCAACGAGGTCATGGCGCGGGCGCGCTCCGGTGAGTTGAAGATCCTGATGATCTCGGTGGAGCGCCTGAAGAACGAGCGTTTTCGCAACTTCCTGCAGCAGGTGCGGATCTCCCTGCTGGTGGTGGACGAGGCGCACTGCATCTCCGAATGGGGCCATAACTTTCGCCCCGACTACCTCAAGCTGCCGGACTACCAGCGCCAGTTCAACATTCCCCAGGCACTGCTGTTGACCGCTACCGCCACGCCCAAGGTGATCGCCGACATGCAGGCGAAATTCGCCATCGCCGGGCAGGATGTGGTGACCACCGGTTTCTACCGGCCCAACCTCAACCTGCTGGTGGAGCCAGTGCGCGGCCAGGACAAGCGCCGGCGCCTGGTGCAGTGGATGGGCGAGCGTCCCGGGCAGCCGAGCATTGTCTATGTCACCTTGCAGAAAACCGCCGAGCACATCGCCGAGCATCTGAGTCGCAACGGTATCCAGGCCCAGGCTTATCACGCCGGCCTGCCCCATGAGCAGCGCGAAGCCATCCAGCGGCAGTTCATGGCGGGCCAGTCCAATTGCATCGTCGCCACCATCGCTTTCGGCATGGGCATCGACAAGAGCGACATCCGCAATGTGGTGCATTTCGACCTGCCCAAATCCATCGAGAACTACAGCCAGGAAATCGGCCGCGCAGGGCGTGATGGCCAGCCTTCGGACTGCCTGGTGCTGGCCAACCGCGACAGCCTCAACGTGCTGGAAAACTTCGTCTACGGCGACACGCCGGAGCTGGAAGGCATTCGTTGTGTGCTGGACGAGCTGCAAAATGCAGCACCCGACGGGCAATGGGAGTTCCTGCTGGGGCCGCTGGCGGACCAGAGTAATATCCGCCAGCTGCCGCTCAAGACCTTGCTGGTGCAGCTGGAACTGCGCGGCCTGATCGCGCCGCGTTACGCCTACTTCGCCGAATACCGCTTCAAGTTCCTTGAGGAACCCCAGGCGCTGCTGGCGCGTTTTGAAGGTGAGCGCCGGGACTTCGTGGCGGCGATCATCGAGACCTCCAGCCGTGCCCGGACCTGGGCCACGGTGAATTTCGACGCGCTGTATCAGCAGCATCAGGCCGAGCGTAACCGGGTGGTGAAGGCCCTGGACTACTTCCAGGAAAAGGGCTGGGTCGAGCTGGAAAGCAAGCAGATGACCGAGGTCTACAACCTGCTGGAGACGGGCTTCGATGCCGCGACCCTGAGCCAGCAACTGCATGCCTACTTCAAACAGCACGAAAGCAGCGAGATCGCGCGGATCCACGCGATGCTCGCACTGTTCGCCACCGAGCAGTGCCTGGGGTATCGCCTGGCGCAGTATTTCGGCGACGACCAGGCACCGCAGCGGTGCGGGCATTGCTCGGTATGCCATGGCCAGGTGGCCCGCCTGCCGGAGCCGCCAGCCTTGCCCGCGCTTGTGGATAAAAACTTCGAAGCGCTGTGTGGCGAATTTATCCACAGGCACCACCAATATGGCGGCACGGTTCCAGGGGCGGAACGGCTGACGCGTTTCCTCTGTGGGATCAGCGTGCCGCTGTTCACCAAACTCAAGGCGCGGTCGATCCCGGGTTTCGCGGTGCTCGAGGATTATCCCTACGCCGAAGTGCGCGATTGGGCCGAACATCATCTCCAGGATTGATACCTGCCCGATCCATCTGCTGAATGCCGCTCATCACAGGAATAAATTTCAAAAATGTCCTGGGCCTGATTATTGTGGTTTGCGTCTTTGAGCCACCTACAGGGGAGCCACTATGAGCCAGATCGATATTCAGCGCGCCGCGGTGATCGGTGCCGGGACCATGGGCCGCGGGATCGTGATGTGCCTGGCCAATGCCGGGGTCGCGGTGCGGTGGGTGGACAACAATCCGCAGATGCTCGAACAGGCGCTGACAGCGGTGACCGAGACTTATGCACACAACGTGCGTCAGGGGCGGATCGATCAGGCAGAGGCCGATGCGCGCCGGGCCCGGATAAGCGCGGCGGCGGATTATCCGGCGATCCGCGATATGGACCGGGTGATCGAGGCAATCTACGAGAACCTCGAGCTGAAGCAGCAAATCTTCCGCGAACTCGATGGCCTGCTCCAGCCGCGGGCGATCCTCGCCAGCAATACCTCGGCGCTGGATATCGACGCCATCGCCGCAGTCACCCGGCGCCCAAGACAGGTGCTGGGCCTGCACTTCTTCAGCCCGGCCCACATCATGAAGCTGCTGGAAATCGTCCGGGGCGCCGCGACTGCGCCGCAGGTGCTCGAGGCCGCGCTGGCGCTGGGCGAGCGCATGGGCAAGGTCAGTGTGGTGTCTGGCAACTGCCCTGGATTCATCGGCAACCGCATGTTGCGCACCTATGTGCTGGAGGCGCGCAAGATGTTGCTGGAAGGGGCTTTCCCTTATCAGGTGGATGCCGCATTGCAGGGCTTCGGTTTTGCCATGGGCCCGTTCCGCATGTACGACGTGGTCGGCATCGACCTGGAATGGCGTGCCCGGCAACTGGCCGGCAAAGGCCAGGAGGCGCACGAAGTGCAGGTGGATAATCGCCTGTGCGAGGCGGGTCGTTTTGGCCAGAAGAGTGGCAAGGGTTATTACCAGTACGAGCCCGGCAGTCGTCAGGCTGAGCACGATGTACAGGTCGATGCCCTGGTTCAGGAGGTCAGCGAAGGCCTGGGCTACCGCCGTCGCGATATCGGTCCCGAGGAAATCCTCGAGCGCTGCCTGCTGGCGCTGGTCAACGAAGGCGCGAAGATTCTCGAGGAAGGCATTGCCGGCTCGGCGCACGACATCGACCTGGTGTACCTCAACGGTTATGGCTTTGCGGCGGACAAGGGCGGGCCGATGAGCTGGGCGGACCAGCAGGGGCTGGTGTCCATCCAGCAAGGGCTGCTGCGGCTGCAAGCCGAGTCGGGCGCGCACTGGAAGCCGGCGCGGTTGATTGACGAGCTGGTGCAGGCTGGCAAAGGGTTTGCCGATCATCGGGCCATCGGTTGAAATAGGCGTCGCCTGATCGACCACACCATGGTTGCTTTCCAGACACCTTGCCTCCGAGAACCCGCCAATGACCGACCGCATGCCGCAACGCACCGACTACCCCCACTTCCAGCCCATCATCACGCGCTGGCACGACAACGATGTGTACGGTCATGTGAATAACGTCACCTACTACAGCTTCTTCGACACGGCGGTGAGCACCTACCTGATCGAGGAGGGCGGCCTGGATATCCATGACGGCGAGGTGGTGGGCTTCGTGGTGAGTTCGGCCTGCGATTACTTTGCCTCGATCGCTTTCCCCGAGCGCATTGAGATCGGCCTGCGCGTCGGCAAGCTGGGCAACAGTTCGGTGCAGTACGAGCTGGCGGTGTTCAAGGCGGGGGAAACCGATGCCTGCGCGGCGGGGCGCTTCGTGCATGTGTTCGTCGATCGGGCATCGAATCAGCCGGTAGGGATTCCCGCCGGGCTGCGTGGAGCGCTGGAACGCTTGCTGGTGTAAGCACAAAAAAGACCGCAGCTCGGGCGGCTCCTTGGGGTTCATCCCGGGGGTGATGAACCCTGTCTGACAGGAGCTGCCGTCAGGCTGCGGTCTTTGTGTCAGCGGGTTGCGACCGTTTCAGGTCTTAGTCGCGCCAGTGACGTTTGTGCTTGCGATGCCCGTAGGCATGGCCACGACCCGGATGGCCGTCGCGGTAGTAGCGACGGTCGTCGTAGTCGCGATCGCGGTAACGGCGATCGTCACGATCGCTGGAGTTGCCCATATGGTTACCCAGTGCGCCACCCACACCACCGCCCGCGGCTGCGCCGATCAGGCTGCCAGTGGTGCCCCCCACACTGCGACCGACCACGTTACCGCCGGCTGCGCCCAGCGCACCACCGATAGCGGCTTCGCCACGGCTGCGTCTGTCGGCACCCACGGCACTGCCGCCCGCGCCGCCCAGTGCGGCACCGATGGTGGAACCGGTGTTGCCACCAATCGACTGACCGACGACCGAGCCTAGAACCCCGCCCAATGCGCCGCCCACACCTGCTTCTGTGGTGCCGCCGGCAGAGGCGACGCCGCTGACCAGGCCAAGGGACAACAAGAGAATCGAGGAGAACTTCATAGAGGAGCCTCAAAGGGATGACGGCGCGATCCTGAGGCTGTGTTGAGGCGCTTACAATCGAAATCCGACGAATAGCACGAGTTGTACACAATCTCGTAACTTATTGTTTTTAGTAGGGAACTTATCCTATTTTTGCGAGTCTGTAGCTACTTGGAAAAGGCCGCTTCTGGATGGAAGCGGCCTTTTTTGTGCCTGCGATTTCGCCGCCGCTGGAACCTCCTGACTGTAGCCGCTGCCGCAGGCTGCGATCGGCTCCGTAGGAGACGTTGCTCTTGAGGGCCCTGGAAGGCGCTGCGCGCCTTATCGCAGCGTGCGGCAGCGGCTACAGGGCCAGCGATTTCGTCGATCAGGCCGACCGGGCCATGATCAAGCCGCTGTTGCTGGCCGCTTCCAGGCGGATCGCGACGAACTTCGAGGTCGGGGTGTAGCTGCCGTCCCCGATACTTTCCAGCGGCACCAGCGGGTTCACCTCTGGGTAATAGGCCGCGGCCTGCCCAGCCGGAATATCGAAGGCCAGCAGGGTGAAACCCTTGACCCGACGCTCGCGGCCGTCATCCCACAACGACACGATGTCGGCTTTCTGCCCCGGCTTGAAGCCCAAGCGGATGATGTCGGCTTCGTTGACGAACAGCACGTCGCGCTGGCCCTTCACGCCACGGTAGCGATCGTCCAGGCCATAGATGGTGGTGTTGTACTGATCGTGGGAACGCATTGACTGCATGATCAGGTCCGGCAACTGCCCGGTGGCGCGGGTGCGTTCGTGCACCAGATCCTTGGGCAGCAGGTTCGGGCGGAAATTGGCGCGGCCCGATGGAGTGTTCCAGCGCCGCGCGCCGGCCGAGTTGCCGAGGTAGAAGCCACCAGGGTTTTTTACCCGCTGGTTGAAGTCCTTGAAGCCGGGAATGGTGTCGGCGATCAGGTCGCGGATACGGCTGTAATCGGCCACCAGCCAGTTCCAGTCCACCGGATGGCTGCCCAGGGTAGCGGCGGCGATGCCGGCGAGGATCGATGGCTCCGAACGCATCTGTGGCGACAGCGGCTGTAACTGGCCGTTGGACGCGTGAACCATGCTGAAGGAGTCTTCCACGGTCACCGCTTGCGCGCCTTCGCTCTGCAGGTCGATGTCGGTACGGCCCAGGCACGGCAGGATCAGTGCTTCCTTGCCATGGGCCAGGTGGCTGCGGTTGAGCTTGGTGCTGATCTGCACGGTCAGGTCGCAGTTGCGCAGGGCCTGGAAGGTCCGCGGGCTGTCCGGGGTGGCTTGGGCGAAGTTGCCGCCCAGGCCGATGAAGACTGTCGAACGGCCTTCGAGCATGGCGTGGATCGCCTCGACCACGTTATGGCCGTTCTCGCGTGGCACCTTGAACTGGAAGCGCCGCTCCAGGGCGTCGAGGAAGGCCACTGGCGGCTGTTCGTTGATGCCCATGGTGCGGTCGCCCTGCACGTTGCTGTGGCCGCGCACCGGGCACAGGCCGGCGCCCGGACGGCCGATATTGCCGCGCAGCAGCATCAGGTTGGCGATTTCCTGGATGGTCGGCACCGAGTGGCGATGCTGGGTGATGCCCATGGCCCAGCACATGATCACATTCTTGCCCTTGGCGTACATGCGCGCCGCACGCTCGATCTCCACCAGGGTCAGGCCGGACTGTTCGACGATGTCGTCCCATGGGGTGTCGTCGATGACGCCCAGGTAATCCAGTACGGCGGCGGTGTGTTCGTTGAGGAAGTCGTGATCGAACACCGCCGGCGCGCCAGTCTTCTGGGCGTCGCGTTCCCATTGCAGGAGGAACTTGGCCATGCCGCGGACCACCGCCATGTCGCCGCCCAGGGCCGGGCGGAAGTAGGCGGTGTTGGTCGGCTTGTTGCCGTTGGTGAGCATTTCGATCGGGTGCTGCGGATGCTGGAAGCGTTCCAGGCCGCGTTCTTTCAGCGGGTTGATGCACACCACCTGGGCCCCGCGTTTCACTGCTTCGCGCAGCGGCTCGAGCATCCGTGGGTGGTTGGTGCCGGGGTTCTGGCCCCAGACGAAAATCGCATCGGCATGCTCGAAGTCGTCGAAGGTCACGGTGCCTTTGCCGACGCCGACGCTTTGCGCCAGGGCCACGCCGCTGGCTTCGTGGCACATGTTCGAGCAGTCGGGGAAGTTGTTGGTGCCATAGGCGCGCACGAACAGCTGGTACAGGTACGCCGCTTCATTGCTGGCGCGGCCCGAAGTATAGAACTCGGCCATGTCCGGGTTGGGCAGTGCTCGCAGGTGCTTGCCGATCAGGGCGAAGGCCGCTTCCCAACTGATGGGCTTGTAGCGGTCGGTTTCGGCGTCGTAGCTCAGGGGCTCGGTCAGGCGGCCCTGGTATTCGAGCCAGTAGTCGCTCTGCTCCAGCAGCGAGCTGACGCTGTGCTTGGCGAAGAACTTGCCATCCACGCGGCGTTTGGTGGCCTCCCAGTTCACCGCCTTGGCGCCGTTCTCGCAGAACTTGACCATGCCGCTTTCCGGCGAGTCGCCCCACGCGCAGCCCGGGCAGTCGAAACCGCCGTTCTGGTTGGTCTTGAGCATCATGCGCAGGTTTTTCAGGGCGTTGTCACTTGTCAGCCAGGCCTGGGCGACGCTGATGAGCGCGCCCCAGCCGCCGGCCGGGCCCTTGTAGGGCTTGTAGCGCGGGGTGGGTGTCTGGTCGGCTTGGTGATGACTGGTCACGCTTGTTTCTCCATCGCAGGGCTATAGACCCTTGGCGCACTTTTTTGCGGCAGGTGAATGAGGTTGAGGTTGTGCCGGCGTGCCCATTGCAGGGCCAGGCCGGTGGGGGCCGACAGACTGACCAGGGTCTGGATGCCGGCACGCAGGACTTTCTGGATCAGTTCCAGGCTGCAACGGCTGGTGACGATGGCCACGCCGCCGGCAGTGGCTATGTTCTGGCGGATCAACGCGCCAATCAGCTTGTCCAGGGCGTTGTGCCGGCCGATATCTTCACGGCCCAGCAGCAGCTCGCCCTGGGCGTTCATGAACACCGCCGCATGCACCGCGCCGGAGTGCTGGCCCAGGGGCTGGAAGGCGCTGATGCGCTGGCGCAGGCCATCGAGCCATTGGGCGGGCGGCAATGGCGCGCCGGGCAGCACCTTGAGGTCCGGCAGGGCCTGTTCCACGGCTTCCACGCCGCACAGGCCGCAACCGCTGGTGCCGGCCAGTTGTCGGCGTTGCTGCTTGAGGTTCCAGAAGGCGCGGCTGGAGATCTGCACCTGGGCGTACTGGGCCGAACCGCTACCGCTCAGTTGCAGGTCGTAGATGTCCGAGGCGTCGCCGATGATGCCGCTGCCGAGGCTGAAGCCGACGATGAAGTCTTCCAGGTCGCTGGGGGTGACCAGCATCACGGCCTGGCTGATGCCGTTATAGGCGATCGCCAGCGCGACTTCCTCGGCGAGCGCGGTGCTGGCCGATTCCGTGTGGTCGAGGTTGCTGTAGCGGTAGTTCTGACTAGCGGCGGGCGCGGGCGTTTTCGCAGTGGGCGTCGCGCAAGCCGGGCGCTGGGGTTTCATGGGGCATCACCGGCGGAATATCCAGCCCTAAGACTAAGCGCGTCAAAGTGTCGCGTCTAATTGCTAGTACTGATGTGCCGATAGATGCCGTCGATCAAGACTCGCTCGGTGATTTCTGCTGCAGGGCGAAGCACGCCTCGGCCAGGGCCGAGCGCGGTGCGCTGCGGCGCATGATCAGGCCCAGGTGCGCCAGGGTGTTGGCGTCTGCTATGGGCTGCAGGCGCAGGTGCTCGGTGAGGGCTTCCAGGCCGCCGTCCAGCGGCATGATCGCGCAGCACAGGCCGCCATGTACGGCTTGCAGCAATTGATGCACGGCATCGGTCTGCAGCAGCGGTTGTGGGGTGAGGCCGCGACTGTGGAAGTTATGGTCGATGGACTGGCGAAAATGCATGCCGCTGGTCAGCATGCCCAGCGGCAGTTCGATCACGGCCTCCCAACTCAGGGGCTGCTCGCCGAAGCTGAAGAAGCGTTGGTCGTAGAGCAGGCCCATGCGGGTTTCGCCCAGGGCCAGGGATTCGAAGCGTTCGCTGTCCAGGCGCTCAAGATAGGAAACGCCGATATCCAGGCGATTGCTCGCCAGCTGTTCGAGGATCTGCTCGGAACTGAGCGCCGACAACTCGAAGCGCACATTCGGGTGCGCCTGGTGCAGGCGCTGCATCAGTGGCAGCGGGTCGAAACTCGACAGCGGTACCACCCCCAGGCGCAGGGTGCCGACCAGATTGCCGCGACAGGCGGCCGCCTCGGCCTGCAACCCGTCGTAGGCGGCCAGCACGCTGCGGGCCCAGGCCAGCACCCGTTCCCCCGGAGCGGTGAACCCCTCGAAACGCTGGCCGCGGTTGACCAGCGGCAGCTCGAGTTCTTCCTCGAGGTTGCGCAGGCGCATGGACAGGGTCGGCTGGGTGATGTGGCAGCGCGCGGCGGCCTGGCCGAAGTGGCGGGTTTCGTCGAGAGCGATGAGGAATTTCAGCTGCTTGATGTCCATCTTCGCTTCCTGGGCGCGGGGGGGGAGGCGATTCTAGCGTGCTTGCCGTGCACAGCGTCATCGGTCGATTTTGAACCTCGTCTCTCAAGGCTGGTCTAGTCTTTCGCGTCTGGACCCATAAAACCCAAGGAGTGTGCACCATGAGTATTTTTAGCTTTGTGAAAGAAGCGGGCGAAAAGCTTATCGATTTGTTGACGCCGGGTAACGCCAATGCGAGCGAACAGCTGAAGGATCACATCGCCAAGGTCGGCCTGGGTAACCCCAACGTCCAGGCTACCGTGGAAGGCGACAAGGTCATCGTGACCGGTGAAGTGGCCAGCCAGGAAGAGAAGGAAAAGATTCTGCTGGCCGTGGGCAACATCGAAGGCGTCGGCAGCGTCGACGACCAGATCACCGTCACCGGTCCTGTGGCGGCTGCCGCGCGTTTCGTCACCGTGAAAAAAGGCGACACCCTCAGCGCCATTTCCAAGGCCGTGTACGGCGACGCCAACAAGTACAACAAGATCTTCGAGGCCAACAAGCCGCTGCTGTCGCACCCGGACAAGATCTATCCGGGCCAGGTACTGCGCATCCCCGAGTAATGCTCGGTCTGTAGCCGCTGCCGAAGGCTGCGATAAGGTCCGAAGGACCTTTGGCGATCAACATCGCTACGACCCTTTCACGGTCGATCGCAGCCTGGGGCAGCGGCTACAGGATTGCTCTACAACCCTTCGATCAATGCTCGATAATCCCCCACCGCGGCAAACTCCGCCGTGTCCTTCGGCCCTTTGCGGCTGTCCGGTTCACTCACCGCCAATAGATGAGCCACACCGAAATTCCGCGCGCTGCGCAGGATCGGCAGGGTGTCGTCGATAAACAGGCTGCGTGCCGGATCGAAGCCGATATCCGCTTGCAACGCATCCCAGAACTGCGGGTTCTCCTTGGCGAAGCCGTAATCGTGGGAACTGATCAAACGTTCGAAATAGGGCGCCAGCTCGACTTTTTCCAACTTCAATGACAACGAATCACGGTGCGCATTGGTGATCAGCACCACGCGTTTGCCAGCCTGCTTGATCGCCGCGAGAAAGGTGTCGGCGTCCGGGCGCAGGGCGATCAGGTGGGCGGTCTCCAGCTTCAGTTCGCGCACCGGCAGTTTCAGTTCGGCGCTCCAGAAGTCCAGGCAATACCACTGCAACTGTCCGGCGTTATGCTCGAACAGCGGCTGCAATTCCATTTCCGCCATGGCGCGGCTGACGCCATGCAGCTCGGCATAGCGCTGGGGCAGGTGCTCCATCCAGAAGTGGTTGTCGTAGTGCAGGTCCAGCAAGGTACCGTCCATATCCAGCAGAACGGTATCGATGTCGCGCCAGGGCAGTGAAGGCATGGAAAACGTCTCGAACGGTAGAAAGATATCCGACACAAACAATCGGGAAAGCCGCGTTATAGTAGCGCGTTCACGCCAAGGAGCCTTTTATGCGCCAGAAACCCACCGTACTCGCCCGCGAGATCGTCGCCACCAGCCGTCTGTTTTGCGTCGAAGCGGTGCAGTTGCGCTTTTCCAACGGTGTGGAGCGCACCTACGAGCGCCTGGTGGGCAAGGGCGCGGGCTATGGCGCGGTGATGATTGTGGCGATGCTCGATGCCGATCACGCGGTGCTGGTCGAGGAATATTGCGGCGGCACCGACGCCTACGAGCTGTCGCTGCCCAAGGGCCTGATCGAGCCTGGCGAGGATGTGCTGGCCGCCGCCGAGCGTGAGCTCAAGGAGGAGGCCGGTTTTGGCGCGCGGCAACTGGAACACCTGACCGAGCTGTCGTTGTCCCCCGGCTACATGAGCCAGAAGATCCAGGTGGTGCTGGCCACCGACCTCTACGAAGAGCGGCTGGAGGGCGACGAGCCCGAGCCGATGCGCGTGGACAAGATCAACCTGCGCGAGCTGTCGAGCCTGGCGCAGAACCCGCAATTCACCGAGGGCCGCGCCCTGGCCGCGCTGTATCTGGCCCGCGACCTGCTGACCCAGCGCGGCGCCTTCCAAGCATGAGTGAACCATCGATGAATTTTCCCCATCCGTTGCTGGCGCCGGTGATCGACCTGGCCTTGCAGGCGGGCGAGGCGATCCTGCCGTTCTGGCGCGCCAACGTCGCCGTCACCAGCAAGGCCGACGAGTCGCCGGTGACCGCCGCCGACCTGGCGGCCCACCACCTGATCGTGCAAGGCCTGACCGCGCTGGACCCGAGCATCCCGGTGCTCTCCGAAGAAGACGCCGACATTCCCCAGGACGTGCGCGCCGGCTGGCAGCGCTGGTGGCTGGTGGACCCGTTGGACGGCACCAAGGAATTCATCTCCGGCAGCGAAGAGTTCACCGTCAATATCGCCCTGATCGAAGACGGGCGGGTGGTGTTCGGCGTGGTGTCGATGCCGACCAGTGGTCGCTGCTATTTCGGCGGCGCCGGCCTTGGGGCCTGGCGCGCGGACAAGGGCCAGGCGCCGGTGGCGATCCAGGTGCGTGACAGCCTGACGGCGGGCGAAGCCTTCACCGTGGTCGCCAGCCGTCGGCATACCAGCCCCGAGCAGGAGCGTCTGCTGGCCGGGTTGAGTGCGACCCTGGGCGAGTTGCAACTGGCGAACATCGGCAGCTCGTTGAAGTTCTGCCTGTTGGCCGAAGGCGCGGCGGATTGTTATCCGCGACTGGCGCCGACCTCGCAGTGGGACACCGCGGCGGCCCAAGGCGTGCTGGAGGGCGCCGGAGGCGAGGTGCTGGATCTGAGTGGCGCGCCGTTCTGCTACCCGGCGCGGGAGTCGCTGCTCAATGGCTTCTTCCTGGCGCTGCCGGCCAAGGCCGCATGGCGTGGGCGCTTGCTGGAGCTGGCGCGTGGCTGATCCTTGTAGCTGCTGGCTTAGCCAATGATCGGGCTGGGCGGTACTCCGTCGAAGCGGCCGTGGATCGACTGGCGATATTCCGTCTGACACACCGCGCTGGCCGTTTACGACTGCTGCGCAGCCGATCGCAGGCTGCGCCAGCGGCTACAGGTTCATCGGTGCAACACGTACTGCCCGGTGAAGCGCACCGCATCTTCATCGCTGCCGGCATTCACCACCCGGGTGTGCAAGATCAGCCGCGCGCGGCCGTAGCGCTCATACATGGTCACGAACCTGTGCCACACCTCTTCGCTCGGCGCGGCGCAGATGGCCGTGGCGTCGCTGGTCACCGGTAGCGGGTAATTGATCTGCCCTTCCTGAATCACGATGTGCCCGTCGTCGATCCCCGCTTCTTTCAGCCGCAGGTGCAGCCAGCCCCAGCCGGCCAGCACCGCGCCGCAATACAGGCTGCCGCCGAACATGGTGCTCTTGTGATTGACGTTGGCTTCCAGCGGCAGTTGCAGGCGCAGCTCATGCGCGTGCCAGTCGAGCACTTTCAGGCCCATGTCCCGCGTCAGAGGAATGTCGTGATGGAGGATGGATTCCAGGTGACGACTGTCGCGGTTCATGCAGGGCCTCGGTGGTGAAATGGTGCATTAACAAGATTAGTCGGCATCGCTCACTCGATATCGTCGCCGCCCGAACTAGCGCCGCTGTCGCCGAAGCTCAGGCCGTGTTTGCGCAGTTTGTCATGCAGGGTCTTGCGCGGAATACCCAGGGCTTCGGCGAGGCTGCGCAGGGAGTTGTGGGAGCGGGCCAGCTCGGCGGCGATCAGGCTCTTTTCGAAGTTCTCCACCTGTTCGCTCAGGCCGCCCTCGACCACCGTCGGCGCCGGCTGCGAGGAGCCGCCATCCGCCGCGCTGTTGTCCAGGGCCAGTTCCAGGCCGAGGGCGAAGCGTTCGGCGGCGTTCTGCAGTTCGCGCACATTGCCCGGCCAACTGTGGCGCAGCAGCAGGGCGCGCTGCCCAGGTTGCAGTTCGTGGGGCGGCAGGCCGTGGCGGGCGCTGGCCTCGTCGGCGAAATGCTGGAACAGCAGCAGGGCGTCTTCGCCACGCTCGCGCAACGGTGGAATACGCAGCGGCGCGACATTCAGGCGGTAATACAGGTCGGCGCGGAAACGCCCCTGGTCGGCCGCCTGGCGCAGGTCTTCCTTGGTCGCGGCGATGATGCGGATGTCCAGCGGGATCAGTTGATTGCCGCCCAGGCGTTCCACCACACGTTCCTGCAGCATGCGCAGCAGCTTGACCTGCACGTCCAGGCTCATGCTTTCGATTTCATCGAGGAACAGCGTGCCGCCGTTGGCGAATTCGAACTTGCCGATGCGGCGTTTCTGCGCGCCGGTAAAGGCCCCCGGCTCGTGGCCGAACAGTTCGCTTTCCACCACCGATTCGGCCAGGGCGCCGGCGTTGATCGCCACGAACGGGCCGTTGCGCCGGCTCGACAGGTCGTGCAGCGCCCGCGCCACCACTTCCTTGCCGGCGCCGGTCTCGCCGAGGATCAGCACGTCGGCCTTGGTCGCCGCCAGGGCGCCGATCTGTTCACGCAGACGCAGGATCGGCGCCGACAGCCCGACCAGCCGCGCGCTGAGCTCCTGGCGATCGCTCAGGGCCAGGCGCAGGCTGCGGTTGTCCAGCACCAGGCGGCGCAGGGCCAGGGCGCGGCGCACGCTGTCGAGCAGGGCATCGCTGGCGAAGGGTTTCTCCAGGAAGTCATAGGCCCCGGCGCGCATTGCCTGCACCGCCAGCGGCACATCGCCGTGGCCGGTGATCAGCAGCACCGGCAGCTCAGGGTCCTGGCCGTGCAGTTCGCCGAGCAGTTCGAGGCCGTCCATGCCCGGCATGCGGATGTCGCTGACCACCACCCCCGGCCAGTCGCGCTCCAGGCGCGCGGCCAGGCCCTGGGCTTCGCCCAGCGGCAGGATCTTCAGCCCGGCCAGGTCCAGGGTCTGGCTCAGGGCCTGGCGCAGGTGCGGATCGTCGTCGATCAACACCACCTGCACGTCACTGGTGATCGGTGTACTCATACGCTGCGGTCCTCGGACGGTTGCAGGCTCACTCCCGGCGCGCCGGCGCGCAGCCGCAGGGTAATCAGGGCGCCGCCTTCGCGGTGGTTGGAGAACGACAGTTCACCGCCGAAGGCGCGCATCAGGGTGTCGCAGATCGCCAGGCCCAGGCCAAGGCCCTGGGTACGGGTCTTGGTGGTGTAGAAAGGCTCGCCGGCGCGGCCCAGGGCCTCCATGCAGAAGCCCGGGCCGTTGTCGCGAATGTACAGATTGACGCCCGTGGCGGTGGATTCGGCACTCAGCCAGAGTTTGCGCGGCGGGCCTTTTTCGGTCAGCGCGTCCAGGGCGTTGGCCAGCAGGTTGCCGAGCACCTGGCGCAGCCGCGTTTCCCCGGCCTCGACCCACAGGGTGGCCGCCGGCAGGTCGCGGATCAGCTCCACTTCCATCGCCCGTCGACGCTTGGCCAGCAGCGCCAGGGCGTCGTCCAGCGCCGGTTGCAGGGCGACGCTTTCCGGCGCGTGGCGGTCGCGGCGGGCAAAGGCGCGCAGGTGGGCGATGATCGAGGCCATGCGCCCGGTCAGTTCGCTGATCAGCTTGAGGTTGCCGCGGGCGTCCTCGGTGCGCTGGTGGTCCAGCAGCACCTCGGCGTTTTCCGCGTAGCTGCGGATCGCCGCCAGCGGCTGGTTGAGCTCATGGCTGATGCTCGCCGACATGGTGCCCAGGGCCGAGAGCTTGCCGGCCTGCACCAGATCGTCCTGGGCGCGCACCAGCTCCTGCTGGGCGTGTTCGCGCTCGAGTACTTCCTGCTTGAGGCGACGGTTCAGGCCTTCCAGGTCGCTGGTGCGTTCGGCCACGCGCATTTCCAGCTCGCGCCGGGCCTTGGCTTCGAAGGCGATGCGTTCCAGGTAGTGGCGACGGCGCTGCATCATCAAGCCGAGCAGCAGCATCAAGACCAGCAGCGTGGCGCCGCCCACCGCCACCACGGTGCGCACCGGGCGATCGATCAGGGTACGCGGGGCGAGGATGCTCACGCTCCAGCCGGTTTCGTCGATCTGCCGGGTCTGGGTCAGCCAGGCATTGGAGTCGAGGTTCAACGGCCGTGGATCGCGGGTCGGGTAGGGCTGGATGGCGACGATGGCCTGGCTTTCGTCTTCAGTCAGCGGGCGGGTCGAGCGGAAACGCCATTCCGCGCGCGAAGTGAGGATCACCACGCCATTGTGATCGGTGACCACCAGTTGCTCGGGGGTCTTGCCCCAGAGGCTTTCGGTGTGGTCCAGGTCGACCTTGACCACCAGCACACCGATGATTTTCTCGCCGTTGCGCACGGCGGCGGCGAAGAAATAACCGCGCTTGGCCGAGGTGGTGCCCAGGCCGAAGAAACGCCCCAGGCGCCCGGCCATGGCTTCACTGAAATAGGGGCGGAAGGAGAAGTTGCGGCCGACGAAACTGTCGTGCTTGTCCCAGTTGGACGCCGCCAGGGTGTTGCCGGAGGTGTCCATCAGGTACATCACTTCGGCCCCGGTCTGGGCGCTGATGTTTTTCAGCAGGCGGTTGGCGTTGCCCTGGGTCACACCATCGTCCGGCGCACCGAGGACCGCACGCAACGCCGGCAGCTCGCCGAGAATCTGCGGCAGCACCTCATAGCGGTGCAGGGTGCCCAGCAGGTTGGCGACGTAGAGGTCGAGGGTCTGGCGGTTCTGGCCCGCCAGTTCGCTGCGGTAATAACGCTCGGCCAGGTGCTCCAGCGGCCACAGCAGCGGCGCCAGGCACAGGGCCAGCAAAGCCAGGCTACGCCAGCGGGGGCGTCGGGGAAGGGGTGGAGTCATGGGGACGATGCGCCTGTGGGTACAAGCGCATTATGCCTACCCCTGCTCGGCAAGACACTCGTGCAATGCGCTGCGCCACTCAGGCTGGCGCACGCCCCACTCGCGCTCCAGGCGGCGGCAATCGAGGCGCGAGTTCAGCGGCCGTGGCGCGGGTGTCGGATAGGCGCTGGAGGGGATCGCCTCCAGGGTCGCGCAGGTTTTGCCTTGGGCCAGCAGGTGCTCGCCGATGGCCTGGGCGAAGCCGAACCAGGAGGTCTCGCCAGCCGCGGTCAGGTGGTAGGTCCCCCAGGCTCCTGGCTGGCCGGCCTGCCAGCGCTCGATCAGGGCGGCAGTGCTGGCGGCGATGGTACCGGCCCAGGTAGGCGCGCCGATCTGGTCGGCGACCACGCGCAAGTGCGGTTTTTCCTGCAGCAGGCGTTGCATGGTCAGCAGGAAGTTCTTGCCGGTGTTCGAATACACCCAGCTGGTGCGCAGGATCAGGTGTTCGCCACCTGCCGCGGCGATGGCCCGTTCGCCGGCGAGTTTGCTCTGGCCGTAGACGCTCAGCGGGTTGGGTTCATCGTCTTCGGTGTAGGGCGCCTGCTTGCTACCGTCGAAGACGTAATCGGTGGAGTAGTGAATCAGCGGGATCCCCAGTTCCCGCGCTTCCTTGGCAAATATCTCGGGGGCGCTGGCATTGATCGCGAAGGCCAGCTCCGGCTCGCTCTGGGCCTGATCGACGGCGGTGTGGGCGGCCGCATTGATGATCAGCTGCGGGCGCAGGCTGCGCACTTGCTGGCGAATGGCGTCCGGGCGTGTCAGGTCGAGCAGGCCGCGCCCGGGCACGATCAATTCATGCTGGTTTCCCAGGCGCTGTTGCAGGGCCTGGGAGACCTGGCCGTGCTGGCCGCTGATGAGGATCTTCAACCGGCCGCTCATGGGAACAGCTCGGCTTCGCTGAGCAATTTGCCGGCCTGATCCTTGGCCGAGAGTTGCGCCGGGCCTGTGAGTTGCCAGTCGATGGCCAGGGTCGGATCGTCCCAGCGAATGCAGCGTTCGGACGCCGGGCTGTAGTAGTCGGTGGTCTTGTAGAGGAACTCGGCGTACTCGCTCAGCACCACGAAACCATGGGCGAAGCCTTCCGGTACCCACAGCTGGCGATGGTTGTCCGCGGACAGCCGCACCCCGACCCACTTACCGAAGTGCGGCGAGCTGCGACGGATGTCCACCGTCACGTCGAGTACTTCGCCGGCGACCACCCGCACCAGTTTTCCCTGGGTGTTTTCGATCTGGTAGTGCAGGCCACGCAGCACGCCCTTTTGCGAGCGCGAATGGTTGTCCTGGACGAACTGGGTGCGCACGCCGGTTGCTTCTTCGAACGCCTTGGCATTGAAGCTCTCGTAGAAAAAACCGCGCTCGTCGCCAAACACCTTGGGTTCGATGATCAGCACGCCGGGCAGTTCGGTGGCCAGGACCTTCATTGGGTTTCCCCCGCCAGGCTATAGAGGTATTGGCCGTAACCGGTCTTGCCGAAGTACTTGGCGTGTTCGAGCAGATGCTCGCGGTCGATCCAGCCCTGGTTGTAGGCGATTTCCTCGAGGCAGGCGACTTTCAGGCCCTGGCGGTGCTCGATGGTCTGCACGTACTGCGAGGCTTCCAGCAGGCTGTCGTGGGTGCCGGTGTCGAGCCAGGCGAAGCCGCGGCCGAAACGTTCGACGCTGAGGTCGCCGCGTTGCAGGTAGGCATTGTTGACGTCGGTGATTTCCAGTTCACCGCGCGCCGAAGGCTTGACCGCCTTGGCGATCTCGACCACCGCGTTGTCGTAGAAATACAGCCCGGTCACGGCGTAGCTGGACTTGGGGTGCTGGGGCTTTTCCTCGATCGAAAGAGCGTTGCCCTGTGCGTCGAAGTCGATTACGCCAAAGCGCTGCGGGTCCTTGACCCAGTAGCCGAAGACCGTCGCACCGGAGGGTTTCGCCGCGGCGTTCTGCAGCTTCTCGGTGAAGTGTTGGCCGTGGAAGATGTTGTCGCCGAGGATCAGGCACACAGGGTCGTCGCCAATGAATTCCTCGCCGATCAGGAACGCCTGCGCCAGGCCGTCCGGCGACGGTTGTTCGGCGTAGCTGAAGCGCACCCCGAACTGGCTGCCGTCGCCCAGCAGGTTGCGGTACTGCGGCAGGTCCTGGGGGGTGGAAATCAGCAGGATGTCCTTGATGCCGGCCAGCATCAGCACCGAGATCGGGTAATAGATCATCGGTTTGTCGTAGACCGGCAGCAGTTGCTTGGACACCCCCAGGGTGATCGGGTGCAGGCGGGTGCCCGAGCCACCCGCCAGAACGATACCTTTCATCATGCGATCAGATCCTTGAAGTCAGTGAAACCGAGCCGTTGCCCTTGATAGCTGCCGTCCTGCACGTGCTGGCACCATTCCTGGTTGTCCAGGTACCACTGCACGGTCTTGCGCAGGCCGCTGGCGAAGGTTTCTTGCGGTACCCACCCCAGTTCGCGCTCGATCTTGCCGGCGTCGATGGCGTAGCGCAGGTCGTGGCCGGGGCGGTCCTGGACGAAGGTGATCAGGTCGGCGTAGTGCTGCACGCCTTCGGGCTTGCGTGGCGCCAGCTCTTCCAGCAGTTGGCAGATGCCGCGTACCACGTCGATGTTTGTCTGTTCGTTGTGGCCGCCGATGTTGTAGGTCTCGCCGACCACGCCTTCGGTCACCACCTTGAGCAGGGCGCGGGCGTGGTCTTCGACGAACAGCCAGTCGCGCACTTGCAGGCCGTTGCCGTACACCGGCAGCGGTTTTCCGGCCAGGGCGTTGAGGATCACCAGCGGGATGAGTTTTTCCGGGAAGTGGAACGGCCCGTAGTTGTTCGAGCAGTTGGTGACCAGTACCGGCAGGCCGTAGGTGCGCTGCCAGGCGCGGACCAGGTGGTCGGACGCGGCCTTGCTGGCGGAGTAGGGCGAGCTGGGGGCGTAGGGCGTGGTTTCGGTGAACAGGTCGTCGACGCCGTGCAGGTCGCCATACACCTCGTCGGTGGAAATGTGGTGGAAACGCAAGGCGCTTTTTTCCGTCGGCGGCAGGGCCTGCCAGTAGGCGCGGGTGGCTTCCAGCAGGCTGTAGGTGCCGACGATGTTGGTCTGGATGAAGTCCGACGGACCGTCGATGGAGCGGTCGACATGGGACTCGGCGGCCAGGTGCATGATCGCCTGAGGCTGGAAACGCGCGAGCAGGGCGCTGACGCTGGCCTGGTCGACGATATCGGCCTGGACGAACTCGTAGCGGGTGTCGGCGGCGATACTCGAAAGCGACTCCAGGTTGCCTGCGTAGGTCAGCTTGTCGAGGTTGAGCACCTCGTGTTCGGTGTTGCGGATCAGGTGGCGAATCAGCGCCGATCCAATAAAACCGGCACCGCCGGTAACGAGAATGCGCATATGGGTAGGCCTTCTTCCCTAAAACATGGAGTCGCGAATGGAGCATAGCTTGTCGGCAGCCAGCGGCCGCTGCAAGGGCCGCCGATGTCTGGCCCGGGTATTGGCATCCTGTTTACCTTCCCTGGAGCAGTGAAGCCCTTGTCGGCTGCCCGGGCCAGGGGGGTTGCGTAACGCCTGGCGCGGTGGCGATATACGCATCTGACAATAATTCCAGGGGTCGTTCCATGTTGCTCGCCACGTTGATTCACCGCGCCAGTCTGCCCGGTCCGCAAGTCACCCCGCAGCAGGCGCTGGACCTGCTCGAAGTGCACTACGGCCTTGGCGGCACGCTGCAATCGTTGGGCAGCCAGCAGGATCTCAACTACCGGCTCGACAGTCCCCGGGGGCGTTTTGTCCTGAAGATCTGCCGTGGCGACTACGCCGCCCTGGAATTGCAGGCGCAACATGCGGCGCTCAAGCACCTGGGCAGCCACCCCGAGCTGCACGTACCCCGGGTGATCCCGGCGAAGAACGGCGCCGACCTGCTGTCCCTGGAAGTCGACGGCCAGGCGCTGCATGTGCGCCTGCTCGACTACATCGAAGGCCAGCCGCTGACCCACCTCAAGCACCTGGGCCCCGAGCTGGCAGCCGGCTTCGGCCGGTTGTGCGGGCAGATGGACCTGGCCCTGGCGGACTTCCAGCACCCGGGCCTGGAACGCACCCTGCAATGGGACGCGCGCCATGCCCATAGCCTGATCAATCACCTGTTGCCGGTGATCGCCGACGAACAGCAACGCCGCCTGATCGCCGAAGTGGCCGAGCAGGCCGAGCGCCGTGTGCAGCGCCTGGCCGAGCAGTTGCCGGTGCAGGCGATCCACCTGGACATCACCGACGACAACGTGGTCTGGCAGCGTGACGCCCAGCGCCACTGGCAGGTACAGGGGGTGATCGATTTCGGCGACCTGATCCGCACCTGGCGCATCACTGACCTGTCGGTGACCTGCGCGGCGCTGCTGCACCATGCCGAGGGCGATCCGTTCTGCATCCTGCCGGCGGTCCGCGCTTATCACGCGGTCAATCCACTGCAGCAGGCCGAGCTGCTGGCGCTGTGGCCGCTGATCGTGGCCCGCGCCGCGGTGCTGGTGCTCAGTGGCGAACAGCAGGTGAGCATCGACCCGGGCAACCAGTACAGCCGCGACAACCTGAGCCACGAATGGGAGATCTTCCGCGTCGCCACCTCGGTGCCGTTCGAATTGATGGAAGCGGCGATCCTCGGAGCGGTAGGGCAGACGCTGCCGGCCATCGCCAGCGAAGGTTTCGCCCCCTTGCTGCCGGGCCTGGTGGGGCGTGAGTTCGCCCTGATCGACCTGGGCGTGCTCAGCCCGCATTTCGAGGCCGGCAACTGGGAGCAGCCGGAGATCGATACCCGGCTGTTGCAACAGGCCGCGGCGGCCCATGGATTGGCGGCCAGTCGTTATGGGCAGTACCGCCTGTCCCGGACCTGCCCGGACAGTGCCGTCGAGCCGGACACCTTCCCGTTGCACGTGCAGTTGCAGGTGCCGTCGGGCACGGCGGTCGAAGCGCCTTTTGCCGGGGTGCTGCACCGCGCCACCGACGGTGCGTTGCGCCTCGATGGCCCGCAATTGAGTGTGCGGCTGTGGGGCGTCACGCCCTCGGTGCATGCCGGCGCGGCGCTGGTCAAAGGCCAGGTGCTGGGGGCGGTGGATGGCGGGCTCAAGGTCCAGCTGTGCCGTGGCGCGCAGCTCGATCCGCCGCTGTTCTGCACGCCCTCGCGGGCCGCGGCATGGCAGGCGCTGTGCCCGTCGCCGGCGGCGCTGCTGGGCCTGGCCTGCGACGCCGAGCCGGAGCTCGACTCGCAAGCCTTGCTGGCGCGCCGCGATGCCAGTTTCGCCCGTTCGCAGAAGCACTATTACGTCGACCCGCCACGCATCGAGCGCGGCTGGCGCAACCACCTGATCGACATGCAGGGCCGTTCCTACCTGGACATGCTCAACAACGTCGCGGTGCTCGGTCACGGCCACCCGCGCATGGCCGCCGAGGCCGCGCGTCAGTGGTCGCTGCTCAACACCAACTCGCGTTTCCACTACGCGGCGATTGCCGAGTTCTCCGAGCGCTTGCTGGAGCTGGCGCCGGACTCGATGGACCGGGTGTTCCTGGTCAACAGTGGCAGCGAGGCCAACGACCTGGCGATCCGCCTGGCCTGGGCCTACAGCGGCGGGCGCGACCTGCTCAGCGTGCTGGAGGCCTATCACGGCTGGACGGTGGGCGCGGATGCGGTGTCCACCTCGATCGCCGACAACCCCCAGGCCCTGAGCAGCCGCCCGGACTGGGTGCATCCGGTGACCGCGCCCAATACCTATCGCGGCGAGTTCCGCGGCCAGGACAGCACCGCGGACTACGTGCGCAGCGTCGAACACAACCTGGCCAAACTGGCGGAGCAGAATCGCCAATTGGCCGGTTTCATCTGCGAGCCGGTGTATGGCAACGCCGGCGGCATCGCCCTGCCGCCGGGTTACCTGAAGCAGGTCTATGCGCTGGTCCGCGCCCAGGGCGGGGTGTGCATCGCCGACGAGGTGCAGGTCGGTTACGGGCGCATGGGCATGTTCTTCTGGGGCTTCGAAGAGCAGGGCGTGGTGCCGGACATCATCACCATGGCCAAAGGCATGGGCAACGGCCAGCCGCTGGGGGCGGTGATCACCCGCCGGGAGATTGCCGAAGCGCTGGAGGCCGAAGGTTATTTCTTCTCCTCGGCCGGCGGCAGCCCGGTGAGTTGCCGGATCGGCATGGCGGTGCTGGACGTGATGCAGGAAGAAAAACTCTGGGAAAACGCCCAGGTGGTCGGTGGCCACTTCAAGCAGCGCCTCGAAGCCCTGATCGAGCGTTATCCGCTGGTGGGCGCGGTGCATGGCTCGGGGTTCTACCTGGGCCTGGAGCTGATCCGCGATCGCCAGACCCTGGAGCCGGCCACGCAGGAGACCGCCCTGCTGTGCGATCGCCTGCGCGAGCTGGGGATCTTCATGCAGCCCACCGGCGATGACCTGAACATCCTCAAGATCAAGCCGCCGATGGTCACCACGCGCCAGAGCGTCGATTTTTTTGTCGACATGTTGGCCAAGGTGTTGGAGGAGGGGCTCTAGGCCCCACTCGAATGCCCTGTATTCGGATCGCGAGCAAGGTCGCTCCTACATAGAAAGGCATGCCCTGCAGGAGCGAGCTTGCTCGCGATAGCGTCCGCACTGACACTCCTTAATCTCTATAAATATCGATAATAATCGATGTTTATAGGGATTAATTCTTTGATTGTTTATTTTTAAGCTTTTAAAGTCGATTTTTATCGGATATAAAGTCATCCCTATCAGGACAGGCTCAAGCCGCGCCTGACCATTCCCTTTTTTGTCATCGACCGATGCCACCCTCGGTCCTTTGCTGCTGCCCAGGAGATGATCCATGAGCCGTATCGTTACCGTCGCCGCAACCCAGATGGCCTGTTCCTGGGACCTCGAAGCCAATATCGAGACCGCGGAAAAGCTGGTCCGCGAGGCCGCCGCCAAAGGCGCGCAGATCATCCTGATCCAGGAACTGTTCGAGGCCCCGTACTTTTGCCAGAAGCCGAACCCGGACTACCTGCAACTGGCGACCCCAGTGGCAAGCAATGCGGCCATCGCGCACTTCCAGAAAGTCGCCAAGGAGCTGCAGGTGGTGCTGCCGATCAGCTTCTATGAACTGGCCGGGCGGGCGCGTTTCAACAGCATCGCGATCATCGACGCCGACGGCAGCAACCTCGGGATTTATCGTAAAAGCCACATCCCGGACGGCCCCGGCTATCACGAAAAGTACTACTTCAATCCGGGCGACACCGGCTTCAAGGTGTGGAACACCCGCTACGCGAAAATCGGCGTGGGCATCTGCTGGGACCAGTGGTTCCCCGAGTGCGCCCGCAGCATGGCGCTGCAAGGCGCACAGATTCTGTTCTACCCGACTGCCATCGGCAGCGAGCCCCACGACAAGAGCATTTCGTCCCGCGACCACTGGCAGCGGGTGCAACAAGGCCACGCCGGCGCCAACCTGATGCCGCTGATCGCCAGCAACCGCATCGGCAACGAAGAGCAGGACGGCTACGACATCACCTTCTACGGCTCGTCGTTCATCGCCAACCAGTTCGGCGAGAAGGTTGAAGAACTGAACGAGACTGAAGAAGGTATTCTTGTCCACAGTTTCGACCTCGACGAGCTGGAACACATTCGCAGCGCCTGGGGTTCGTTCCGCGACCGTCGGCCGAACCTGTACAGCGCGATCAAAACCCTCGACGGTTCCCTGGAGTCCTGAACCCATGACCACTTTGCACAGTACCCCTCGCGCCGACGGCTTCTACATGCCCGCCGAGTGGGCGACGCAGACCCAGACCTGGATGATCTGGCCCGAGCGCCCGGACAACTGGCGTCTGGGCGGCAAGCCGGCGCAAGCCGCGCACGTAGCGGTGGCCAAGGCCATCGCCCGCTTCGAACCGGTGACCGTGGCGGTCTCCGCGGGCCAGTATGAAAACGCCCGGGCCCGCCTGGACGTGCCGAATATCCGCCTGGTGGAGATGTCCAGCGACGACGCCTGGGTCCGCGATACCGGCCCGACCTTCGTCATCAACGACCAGGGCGAAGTCCGTGGCGTGAACTGGGATTTCAACGCCTGGGGCGGTTTCGACGGCGGCCTGTATTCGCCGTGGAACCGTGACTCGCAGGTCGGCGGCAAGATCCTCGAGATCGAGCGCAGCCCGCGTTACCGCACCGAGGGCTTCGTGCTCGAAGGCGGTTCGATTCACGTCGACGGCGAAGGCACGGTGATCACCACCGAGGAATGCCTGCTCAACCGCAATCGCAACCCGCACATGAACCGTGCCGAGATCGAAGCGGTGCTCAGCGCCAACCTGGCGGTGGATAAAGTCATCTGGCTGCCGGATGGCCTGTACAACGACGAAACCGATGGCCATGTGGATAACTTCTGCTGCTACGTGCGTCCGGGCGAAGTATTGCTGGCCTGGACCGACGACCCGCAGGACCCGAACTACCCGCGCTGCCAGGCGGCGCTGAAAGTGCTGCAAGACAGCACCGACGCCAAGGGTCGCCCGTTCACGGTGCACAAGATGCCGATTCCCGGACCGCTGTACGCCACCGAAGAAGAGTGCGCGGGCGTCGACCCGGTGGATGGCACCCAGGAGCGTAATCCGTCGGTGCGCCTGGCCGGTTCCTATGTGAACTTCCTGATCGTCAACGGCGGCATCATTGCTCCGAGTTTCGACGATCCCCTGGATGCCCAGGCCAAGGAAATCCTGCAGAACCTGTTCCCGCAACACGAAGTGGTGATGGTGCCGGGTCGCGAGTTGTTACTGGGGGGCGGAAATATCCATTGCCTTACCCAACAGCAACCGGCGCCGCACAAGGTTTGAGTGTTGTTGTAACAGCCCGTGACGCCTGATTGACGGGCGGTTACATGGATCCAATCCGGCGTCGCCCGGCAAGCCCGCAGCCCTGATGGACTGCGGGTTTTTTTGGATCCGGAAGCTGGCAATTGCGGGACCTTGGCATAGCTCTTGTATCTCTCGCGAGGTCAATCCGAGGCCGGTGGAACTGCGATGTTCTGTCATAAACCTTGGATAAGTTAGCCGCTCACAAACCGGGAGAGAACGCTGGAAATGAATAGGGTCAGCGAGCGGACTTCCGCAATAAATAGCGAGTCGCTTCAGGTTCTGGCGCAATGGTTGAAGTGCAATGGAACGCGACAGGTCCGGGAAACCGACCCGCGCCGGATGATCCTCGATCGTTACCCTGCTGGTTTGTTCAGCGAGGCCGAACTCGAAGCGCTGTGGGATGTGCTGGAAGGATAAGCAAACAACGGATTGGTAAAAGCGCTGCCCGGATGGCAGCGCTTTTTTTTGCCTTTTTAAAATGCCCGCGCCAACCCATTCGCTGCGATTTCTCCCGTAGGAGCGAGGCTTGCCCGCGAAGGGCACGCGCGGTTTGCCTGGGGTACCGCGTTATCGTTTTTCGCGAGTAAGCTTCGCTCCTACGGGACGGCGGGGCGTTTGTTCGCTTAGAAGCTGTAGGTGCCGGTTACCACCAGGCTGCGTGGATCGCCGAACTGGATCTGCCCGGCGCTGGTGGCCGAGGAGTAATACGTGCGGTCGCTGATGTTGTTCAGCGCGGCCCGCAGGTCCCAGTCCTTCTGCCGGAAGCCGGCCAGGGCGTCCCAGCGGCCATAACCCGGAAGCATCACGGTGTTGGCGTTATCGGCATAACGATCGCCCACCAGGGTCAGGCCGGTCTCGGCGTACCAGCCCATTTCCGGCTTCCAGGTCACGAACAGGCTGCCATTGCGCTTGGCCACGTTGTTCACCCGGTTGCCCTCGTCACCGTTGTTGCTCTTGACCACCGTCGCGTCCTGCAGGCCGATGCCGCCGCGGATCGACCAGTTGCCGACGATCTTGCCGGCGGCGGTCAGTTCCACGCCGCGGGAGCGCTGCAGGCCGGTCAACAGGATCACGTTCGGGTCTTCCACGCTGCGGCTGCGACGGTTGTAGAGTTCCAGCTCATAGACCGCGAGCGTGGTGCTGAAGCGGTCGTCGAGCCAGTCGCTCTTGACCCCGATTTCCTTCTGCCGGGTGCGCTCGGGGCTCAGGTCGTTGCTGTTGCCGTTGGCATTGGGGGTGATGCCGATCAGGCCACCGCCGACCGGCGAGAAGCTCTTGCTCCAGGAGGCGTAGAAGGAGTGGTTCTCCAGCGGGGTCCAGACCACGCCCAGGCGCGGGCTGGTGCTGTGGCTGTCGCGGTCGTCCTTGATATCCAGCAGTTTGTTGTGGGTCTCGACGTTGAAGTTGTCGTAGCGCAGGCCCGCGAGCACTTGCCACTGATCGTTCAGGCGCAACTGGTCCTGGACATACACGGCGCGGCTTTCCACCTCGCTGTGGTTGTAGCTGGACGCCACCATTTTCCCGGTATGCCGCATGTTTTTATCCGGGTTGAACGGGTCCAGGGACGGCACGGCCTGGCCACCGGCGCTGACCGCCGCTGCGGTATAGAGCTTCGGATCGCGTCGCTGGCTGCCCAGCTCGACACCCGTCAGCACCCGGTGCTCGAGGCCGAAGGTATCGAAGGTGCCTTCGACTTCGAGGTTGTTGTAGAGGTTGCGGGTGTTCAGGTCCTGCTGCCAGCGCTGGCGGTTCACCCGCTTGGTGCGGCTGTCGTAGCCGGTCTGGTAGGTGTTGTCGAAATCGCTGTTGAGCTTGAACAGGCTCAGGGTATGGCGCAGTTGCCAGTTGTCGTTCAGCTCGTAGCTGAGCTTGGAGCGCAGCGACTGGGACTTGTCGTCGATGTAGTCGCGCGGGTCGCCGTACGTGGTGTCGCGACTCACGTCCGCCGGGCGCCCGTCGATCCCCGGGACGCCACGGTCCGGCGTGCGGTTGTAGCGGCTGTACTCGTACTGCACCAGCCAGTTCAGGTCCGGCGTCAGTTGCCAGCTCATGGACGGCGCGAACAGCTGGCGACTGCCACTGACGCCGTCGCGGAAGCTGTTGTTGTCCTGGTTGCCCATGTTCAGGCGCAGGCTGATGTTCTCGCTGGGGTCGGCGCTGAGGTCGGCATACAGGCTGCGCAGGTCTTCGCTGCCGCCTTTGACTTCGACGCTGGAGTGGCGGCCGAACTGCGGCAGCTTGCTCACCCGGTTGACGATCCCGCCCTGGCTGCCACGGCCGTAAAGCACCGCCGCCGGGCCCTTGAGCACCTCGATGCGCTCGATGTTGTGCAGGTCACGCACGTACTGGCTGTCGTCACGGACGCCGTCGAGGTAGAAGTCGTTGCTGGCGTCGAAACCGCGAATACGCAGGCTGTCGAAGCGGGTGTCGGCGCCGCTGCTGACGTTGGGAATGCCGCTCAAGGCCGTGCCCAGGTCGTTGATGCCGTAGTCCAGCAGGTTGCTGGTCTTCACCGAGTCGATGGCTTGCGGCACGTAGCGCACTGGCGTGGCGGTGCGGGTCGCGGTGCTGACTTCCTTGACCCGTGGGTCGTCGGCATCGACTTCCGCGCTGATGGCGGTAGCCGGCAGGGTGGTCGGGGCGGCGCAGGTGAAACCGGCCGTCAGCGAGGCGCAAAAGCCAAGGGTGAGGGGAGTCAGGCGGAAGGGGGCAGGCATGGAAAAACGCATCCAGAAGGGGAAAGAAACAGTCGGCGCGAATGGTAATGCTTGCTATTTACTTTCGTTAATTATTCTTGAAAAGTTCCCTGGGCGGATTGTTTCAATTTGTGTCTTGATTGAAATGCAGTGGATACACGGCCGATTCGACCGATTCCCGAAACAGACTAAAAGCCATTCCAGCGTTTTTCGCCGTGGGCCACAGGCATAGTCTGCCGCCATCGAATTTATCGGCCTTTGTCCCGGAGCCTTGCATGTCGGCAGCGACCCTTCATTACATCTACGATCCTTTGTGCGGCTGGTGCTACGGCGCCAAACCGCTGGTGCAGGCGGCCCAGGCAGTGCTGCCGGTGGTGGCCCATGGCGGCGGCATGATGACTGGGCGCAACTGCCAGCAGGTTTCGCCGCAACTGCGCGACTACGTCATGCCCCATGACCGGCGCATTGCCGAATACACCGGACAGCCGTTCGGCGAGGCTTACTTCGAAGGTTTGCTGCGCGATCATTCGGCGGTCTTCGATTCGGCCCCGCCGATTGCCGCGGTACTGGCGGCGCAGGCGCTCGCCGGGCGCGGCCTGGAGTTGCTCGGGCGCTTGCAGACGGCCCACTACGTCGAAGGGCGCCGCATCGCCGATGTCGATGTTCTGTTGGAACTCGCCGAAGGCCTGGGCTTTGAGCGCGGCGAGTTCGAGGAAGCCTTCGAGTACGCCGCGGCGAACAGCTT
Organism: Pseudomonas sp. GW821-FHT09E12; assembly: GCF_059416085.1. Taxonomy (NCBI): domain Bacteria; kingdom Pseudomonadati; phylum Pseudomonadota; class Gammaproteobacteria; order Pseudomonadales; family Pseudomonadaceae; genus Pseudomonas; species Pseudomonas sp. GW821-FHT09E12. The sequence goes on from NZ_JBWKOM010000004.1 coordinate 239,081, forward strand.
GAACGAGCACATCAAGGCCAGCCGTGCCTTGTTGGCCCGGGTCGGTGGCCAGGGTTTTCCGACCCTGGTGCTGGAGCAGGGCGGTCAGTTCAGGCTGCTCGATATCAGCCCCTGGCTGGGCAAGCCGCAGGCGTTCGCCGCCTGGCTGAGCGAAGCCTTCGGTTCGCCAGAGGTCGAGCTTTCACCTAGCCTGCAGGCCTGTGGTCTGAACGGTTGCGCCCTTTGAACCCCCACTTAATTTGCGGAGTCGCCCATGGATAACCTGGCACTGATCAAAAGCACTTACGAAGGCGCCAACTCCCAGGAGAACGCGAAAAACACCGCCGCCGCCCTGGCTGCGGATGCGCGCTGGACCGAAGCGGCAGGTTTTCCCTACGCCGGCACCTACGTTGGTTTCGATGCCGTGGTGGAGAATGTCTTCAAGCGCCTGGCCACCGAGTGGGAGGGGTTTGCCTTCACTGTCGAGAACTATGTGGCCGAGGGCGACAAGGTGTTCGCCTACGGCAACTACAGCGGCGTCTATAAAGCCACGGGCAAACCGCTGAATGCCCGCGTGGCCCATTTGTGGACGTTGAAAGATGGCAAGGTCACGCACTTCGAACAGTTCGTCGACAGCCATACCGTGCAACTGGCCATCAAGGATCGTTAAGTTCTTAGACGATTTTTGCCTATTTTCAGACGATTCTTGAAATTGACACACTGTTCAGGGCGCGGATAGGATTCGCGCCAACGCCTGTGGCCAACGGCCATGACCTTCCAATAATAAAAGGCCCACCGCGATTTTTCGTGGGTGGGTCTTTTTGTTTTGGCCTGAAAAAAGAGCGCCTAAGCGCCGTTTCCAAGGAGCACCACAGCGCGTCATCAACCCGTAATAAGGAAAATAAAATGTTGAACAAGCGGATCGGTCTGATCGCACTGGGGATTCTGAGCAGTACTCAAGTTATGGCTAACGACCAGGCTGAGTCCAAGGGCTTTGTCGAAGACAGCAGCCTGAAAATTCTGCTGCGCAACGCCTACATCAATCGCGACAAGAAGAACGGTAACGATGACCAGCGTGAGTGGGGTCAAGCGGCCATCGGTACCTTCTCGTCGGGCTTCACCCAAGGCACCGTCGGCGTGGGCGTCGATGCCTTCGGCCTGTACGGCCTGCGCCTGGATAAAGGCAGCCACAGCGGCGGCCAGGGCATCGACTTCTTCAAGCCAAGCGAAGGCGGCAACAAGAGCCCGGCAGGCGACCTGGCCAAGGCCGGCGCCGCGGTCAAATTCCGCCTGTCCAACACCGTCCTGACCTACGGTGACCAGATGCCGGCCCTGCCGGTACTGAGCTACGACAATGGGCGTCTGCTGCCGGAAAGCTACACCGGTACCCTGATCACCTCCAAAGAGATCAAGGGCCTGGAGCTGAACGCCGGTCGTTTCACCGCCGAGTCGCGCAAGAGCGCCGAAGGCCGTGACAGCGGTGGCCTGAAGTCGATCAACGTATTGGGCGGCAGCTACCAGTTCACCGAACAGTTCAAGGGCTCGCTGTACGCTTCCGACGTCGAAGACGTGCTGAAGAAGCAGTACGTGAACCTGAACTACGTGTTCCCGTTGGCCACCGACCAGTCCCTGACCTTCGACTTCAACGGTTATCGCACCAAGCTGGACAAGTCCTACGCCGAGTTCAAAGAAGCAGGTGGCCAGGACAACAAGATCTGGAGCCTGGCAGCCACCTACGCCACCGGCCCGCACTCCTTCACCCTGGCGCACCAGCGCAGCACCGGCGACAGCAACCTGGGCTACGCCTACGGCGGCTACCAGAAAGAGCAGCACCGTGTGGGCGACGGTGGCAACACCATCTACCTGGCGAACTCCTACTGGTCCGACTTCAACGCGGAAGACGAGCGCAGCTGGCAGCTGGGCTACGGTCTGGACTTCGGCGCCTTCGGCGTACCGGGCCTGACCTACAACCTGGCCTATGTGCGTGGTGACAACATCACCGCCACCAACAGTGAGGGCGCCACCACCACCGGCGGTACCGAGCGCGAAATCTTCAACCAGTTCAAGTACGTGGTCCAGAGCGGCCCGGCCAAGGACCTGAGTGTCAAGGTGCGTAGCTCGATCCTGCGTGTATCGCAGAAATCCAGTGGCTACAACGACAGCGGTAACGAACTGCGTGTGTTCGTCGACTACCCGATCAACGTGTTCTGATAAACGCCTGATCGCGGCCTGATACTGGGTCGGCAATAGCAAAAGCCCCGACTGGTTCGGGGCTTTTTTGTGGGTGTTGCCCCGTCCTGAACAGCACCGCGGCTCCCTGTAGCCGCTGCCGCCAGGCTGCGATCGGGCGCGAAGCGCACGTTGAGGATTTGGGGCCGCTTTGATTTGTCAGGTCACTCAGGGCTGTTGCGCCTGAAAGCTCTGCAGATAAGCCAGCAGATTATCGATCTTCTCCTGATCGCTCAGCCCCCAGAAGATCATCCGCGTACCGGGCACCACTTTTTTTGGATCTTCCAGGTAGGCCACCAGTTTGTCGCGGGTCCAGACGATGCCGGAGGACTTCATCGCGTCGGAGTAGTGATAGTCCGCCACGCTCCCCGCGGTGCGTCCGAAAATGCCATTGAGCTGCGGCCCGAAAGAGCTGCGCACCGAAGGCCCGATATTGTGGCAGCCACCGCAGATGCGCTTGAACAGCTTGCCACCGGCCTCGGCATCGCCCACCGCTTCTGCCTGGGCATGGAGCGACAGCAGGCTAAGCATCAGGGCCAAGGTCAGGGCGGCGGTGTTTTTCATGTTCGGCTCCGGATCGGATGTGGCGGGTGGCAAAAAACGCGGGGGCTATTTGAGCATGGTTGGCAGGTGTTGGGGATGGCCATCAGGGGAAAGGGACGTGGTAATGCCACAACCTCCTGGCCTTGTGTCGTGTCGGGGCCCGGCGGCGCACGTCCGACGAGGCGCACTATACTTTTCAGAAGATTTGCCCCGGGGATAGAGGCAATGTTCCAGCAGGCTTGGGAGGAGGGTTAGGCATCGGTGTGGCGCTGCGGTTGGGCGACGTTGCGTTTGCATGGCCACAGAACAACCGGCACAGGAAGACGAGAAAATGGCGATAGCAATCATCCTGGTTCTAGTCGTTGTCGCTTCGGTGCTGTTTCACCTGCTTGCTCCCTGGCACATGACGCCGGCTGCCTCCAACTGGGGGTCGATAGACACCACGCTGCTGATCACCCTGGTCATCACCGGAATCTTTTTCATCGCCATCACGCTGTTCATGGCCATCGCCGTGATTCGCTTCCGTCATCGCGAAGGTGCCCGGGCGCACTACCAGCCGGAAAGCCGGAAGCTGGAAGGGTGGCTGGTCATCCTCACTTCATTGGGCATCATCGGCATGCTCGCGCCTGGCCTTGTGGTCTACAACGATTTCGTCCAGGTGCCGCAAGAGGCTACCCAGCTCGAAGTGGTTGCCCAGCAGTGGCAGTGGGCGTTTCGCTTTCCCGGGCGTGACGGAAAACTCGGCAAGGCGGATGTCAAATGGATCGATCCCGGCAACCCCTTCGGTCTTGATCGCAATGACCCTGCCGGGCAGGACGATGTACTGATCATGAACAATGAAGTGCGCCTGCCCATCGATCGGCCGGTAAAAGTCCTGCTGCGGGCAAAGGATGTACTGCACGATTTCTATATTCCGCAGATGCGCGCGAAGATGGATATGGTGCCGGGCATGGTGTCCCACTTCTGGTTCACCCCGACCCGGCTCGGCAAGTTTGAAGTGCTGTGCGCCGAGTACTGTGGCCTGGGCCACTACAACATGCGCGGCCATCTGGTCGTCGAGGAGCAGGGCGCTTTCGACCAATGGTTCGCCAGCCAGCCGACCTTTGCCCAGACCCTGACCAGCGTTGCCATGCCGAGCCGGGACAGCCTGCTGGAAAAAGGCCGCCAACTGGTGGAAAGCCATGGCTGCCGCGCCTGCCATAGCCAGGACGGCAGCACCAGCCTGGGCCCGGGCTGGAAGGACCTGTACGGCCGCTCGGAGCAGTTGGCCGATGGCACCCGCGTCCAGGTCGACGAAGCCTACCTCAAGGAGTCGATTCTCGAGCCGCAGGCCAGGCTGGTCCAGGGCTATCCGCCGGTCATGGTGGCCTATACTTTCAGTCAAGATGAACTGGCCGCCGTGGTGGCTTTCATCAAGTCGCTGAGTGCCGTGGGGCAGAAAGAACAAGGCCCTGCAGACGCACAGAATGAGCTGGCGGCGCAGGGACAGCGGCTGGCCGAATCGCTGGGTTGCCTGGCCTGCCACAGCGTCGATGGCAGCCAGGGTATCGGCCCGGGCTGGCAGGGTTTGTACGGCAAGACGCAAACCCTGGCCGATGGTTCTCAGATCAAGGTCGATGAGGGCTACCTGAAGGATTCCGTGCGCCAACCCGGCGCTGCGATCGTCAAGGGTTACGCCGCGGTGATGCCGACCTTTACCCCCAATGACAAGGAACTGGACGCCCTGATCGCCTTCATCAAGTCGAAAGCTGCTGTCGACGCGGATGCCGGCAAGGTGGAATCGGGCAAGTCGCCGTAACTAGCCGGAAATGCTCCGAAACTTACCGGAGGATGACCTGATGGCTTATGTCGAGCATGCAGAAACAGAAGTCCTGCACGAACCGAAGAGCTTCTTCACGCGCTATATCTGGAGCCAGGACCACAAGGTCATCGCCATCCAGTATTCCTTGACGGCGATTTCCGTGGGGCTCGTCGCCCTGGTGCTGTCCGGCCTGATGCGCATGCAGATCGGCTTTCCCGGCAGCCTCGAGTTCATGGATGCCAGCACCTATTACCAGGCGATGACCCTGCACGGCATGATCATGGTCATTTACCTGCTGACGGCCCTGTTCCTGGGCGGCTTCGGCAACTATCTGATTCCGCTGATGATTGGCGCCCGGGACATGGTCTTCCCCTACGTCAACATGCTGAGCTTCTGGTTCTACCTGCTCTCGGTCCTGGTGCTGCTTTCCAGCTTCTTCGTCCCGGGCGGGCCCACCGGGGCGGGCTGGACACTCTATCCGCCGCAATCCATCACCCGGGGCACCCCGGGGACCGAATGGGGCATCGTGTTGATGCTGGTATCGCTGGCGATCTTCATCGTCGCCGCCACCATGGGCGGGCTGAACTACGTGACCACGGTGCTGCAGGCACGCACCCGCGGCATGACGCTGTTTCGCATGCCGCTGTCCGTCTGGGGCATCTTCATGGCCTCGATCCTGGCCCTGCTGGCCTTTCCGGCCTTGTTCGTCAGCGCGGTGATGATGCTGTTCGACAGGCTGCTGGGCACAAGCTTCTTCATGCCGGCGGTGATCTCCATGGGGCAGCAGCTCGCGCATCAGGGTGGCAGCCCGATCCTGTTCCAGCATCTGTTCTGGTTCTTCGGCCATCCGGAGGTCTACATCGTCGCCCTGCCGGCGTTCGGCCTGGTCTCCGATCTGATCAGCACCCACGCGCGCAAGAACATCTTCGGTTACCGCATGATGGTGTGGGCCATCATTGCCATCGGCGTGCTGAGCTTCGTGGTCTGGGCGCACCACATGTACGTCAGCGGGATGAACCCGTACTTCGGCTTCTTTTTCGCCGCCACCACCTTGATCATCGCCGTGCCGACCGCGCTGAAAGTCTACAACTGGGTGCTGACCCTGTGGCATGGCGACATCCACCTGACGGTGCCGATGCTGTTTGCCCTGGCCTTTATCGTCACCTTCCTGGTCGGTGGCCTCACCGGGTTGTTTCTCGGCAACGTGATTGTGGATATCCCGCTGTCGGACACCTACTTCGTGGTGGCTCACTTCCATATGGTCATGGGGGTCGCGCCGATACTGGTGATATTTGGCGCCATCTACCACTGGTTTCCGAAGATCACCGGGCGCCTGATGAACGACACCCTGGGCAAGCTGCATTTCTGGATAACTTTCCTGGGTACTTACTGCATCTACTTCCCCATGCACTACCTGGGGCTGTTGGGCATGCCTCGGCGCTATTACGCCTGGCAGAACTACGACTTCATCCCGCAATCGGCGCAGCAGTTGAATGCGTTCATCACCGTTGTCGCGTTGACGGTCGGGATATGCCAGCTGTTGTTCCTCTTCAACCTGGCCTGGAGCGCCTTCAAAGGCAAGCCGGCGGGCCCGAACCCATGGGGGGCGGCCAGCCTGGAATGGCAGACGCCGGACACTCCGCCCGTACATGGCAACTGGGGGCCGGAGCTGCCGGTGGTGCACCGTTGGGCCTATGACTACAGCGTGCCCGGGATAGAGCAGGACTTCGTGCCACAGACGGTTTCTGCCCAGGAGCTGGAGCAGATGAGGCAGCACAGCGCAGAAGCCAGGATCGCGGGCGAAAGACCATGAACGGGCCGCTATTGAAAAATACCGAAAGCGCCGGCGCCGGCGGCCGTTGGAGCCAGCCCCCCGACCACTCTCGGGGACCGGCAGGCCTCGACAGGGTGAAAGCCGCAAAAGTGGGCCTGCGCATGTTCCTGGTGGTGGTGACCTCGCTGTTCCTGCTGTTCCTGCTGGCCTTCATCGCGCGTTCGCAAATGGCGGACTGGCAGCCGCTGACCGAGCCCCTGGCGCCGCTGGCCAGTGCCCGGCAACTCTGGCTGAACACGCTCCTGCTGGTGCTGGGCAGTATCAGCCTGCAGTGGGCGCGGCTGGCCGCCCGGCGGGATGCATTGAACGGGGCCACCCTCGGCTTCGCCCTGGGCGGTGTCTTCGCGATCGCCTTTCTCGGGGGGCAACTCTGGGTCTGGAAGCAGTTCGTCGACTGGGGCTATTTCGTCTCCGCCAATCCGGCCAACAGCTTTTTCTATCTGCTGACCGGCGTACACGGGCTGCACCTGCTGGGAGGCCTGGTGGCCTGGGGCAGAGTCGGCGCCAGGTTCCTGCGCCGGGTTCCGCTGTCGCGACTGGCGTCCAGCGTGGAGCTCTGCGCGATCTACTGGCACTACCTGCTGGGGCTGTGGATCGTCCTCTTCTTCCTGCTGACCAGCACGCCGGAAACCTATCAAGCCATCGCCGCATTCTGCGGCCTGAGGTGAAGCCATGGCATTGCCCTCAGCAACCCCTCCGGAAAGTTCCGTCCCACCCCCACCCGATACGCTGGTAGCGGGGTGGAAGAGCATCGCCACCGACTGGGCCTCGGATCAGGATGTGTTCAAGCGGGTGCCCTGGGGCAAGGCGATGATGTGGATCTTCCTGCTCAGCGACACCTTCATCTTCACCTGCTTCCTGACCGGCTACATGTCGGTGCGCATCAGTGCCACCGTCCCCTGGCCGAACCCCAGCGAAGTGTTCGCCCTGACCATCGGCGGCGTTGAAATCCCTCTGATCCTGATCGCCATCATGACCTTCGTGCTGATCAGCAGCAGCGGCACCATGGCCATGGCCGTGAACTTCGCCTATCGCCGTGTCCGCGGCAAATGCGCGGCCCTGATGTTGGCGACCGCGGCCTTCGGTGCGACCTTCGTCAGCATGCAGGCGTTCGAGTGGAGCAAGCTCATCGCCGAAGGCGTGCGCCCCTGGTCGAACCCCATGGGCGCCGCGCAATTCGGCGCCAGTTTTTTCATGATTACCGGTTTCCACGGGCTGCATGTATCGGTCGGCGTCATCTACCTGTGCATCGTCGCCTTCAAGGTGTTGCGCGGAGACTACGAGCGCTCCGGCAACTATCAGATCGTCGAGATCGCCGGGTTGTACTGGCACTTCGTGGACCTGGTGTGGGTATTTATCTTCGCTTTCTTCTACTTATGGTGAGCCCGCAGAGGAGTACCGGCGATGGCACATGCACAAGGTCAACAGCATCCACTGAGCCTGTACCTGAAGATCTGGGGGCTGCTGTTCGTACTCAGTACCCTGTCCTACCTGGTCGACTACTTTCACTTCCAGGGCTACTTCAGGTGGTCGCTGATCCTGGTCCTCATGTTGTTGAAGGCCGGCCTGATCGTTTCCATCTTCATGCACATGGCCTGGGAGCGCCTGGCGATGGTCTACGCCATCCTCGTCCCGCCGTTGTGCCTGCTGGTGCTGGTTGGCCTGATGGCCGCCGAGGCGGACTACGTGTTTTCCACCCGGGGGATTTTCCTCGGGCAATGACCGGCTTCCGCCTCCGGCGTTCAAGCGCCGCAGCGTCCTATATCGTGCGCTTGAACTGATGCCATTTCTGCAGCCAGGCCACTACCCAGTGAGGCGCTGCTGCGCCGGTCCCGGCGACCTGCAGTTGCGGGTGATGGCTGATGACCTGATCCAGGATCGGCTCCTGAGCGGGTTCGACGTCCACGAAGAAAATGTGCTCGCCGTCCCTTACCGTCTTTTTCAGATTGCTGAAGTGGGCATTGGGCACCTGGATACCAAAGAAGCCGCCTTCCCAGATACAGAAGCCCAGGATCACGATCGCCAGAAAGATGAACGGCACCCAGCCTGCCGCGGACTCGGTCCAACCTGCCAGATAAGCACCGAGCAGTACCAATGCCGCGAGTGGTATGCCAATGACCGCGCCAATCTCACCGGAGTGAACGACATCCTGCTTCATGAGTGAATTCACATCATGCAGGTGATGCTGTTCCACATCCGCATCCCGGTCGCTGAGCACATGAATCTGCTCGGTACTGATGCCGCTGGCTTCCAGCTCGCTTTCAACGGTTTCCAGCTCGTCGAGATTATCGCTGATGTAAAAATGCCGGTTCATGAGTCACCTCCTACTTCGTCGTCGCAGAGGCCCCCATTTTTTCTGCAGTCGTTATCTGAAATTCCAGACCGTTTTTCCTGCCGCTCTGGATAACACCGCACGCTGATTACTAGCTAAAAAAGTATAGCACCGCCCCTGTCAACGCCTCGCTGGAGGCCGCGGACTGCGGGCGTATGCAGTAATCGGAGGGGCCTGGATCCGTCTGTCCGGATTCTGAATCTGCGTGGGTAATCGGGCGAGTGATGGCCGTTGGATCTACCACGCCCTGCAAAGACAAGGACGCCAATTGGCGCCCTTGTTTCAAGTTCTTCAAACGGTCAAATGACAGACGAATGTCAGAGGTCGGAGGGGCTATTTATAAAAAACATCGATCGTCGCGGTGGCGTTGAATGGTCCGAGAATTGCCTTGCTGGTTCGCCATTTCAGCTGAGCCAGGAAGTTATTCACCACCATCTGATCACGGCTGTTCTCCACCAAGGTGAACTCTTTGTTGAAGGGTATGGCACTGCGGCTCGGTTGCTTGAGCAGGCTGATGCCCACCGATGAGTTGTTGTTCGGTACCAGGGTGTAGCCGTCTGTCGCGGTAGCGGCGACCGGAGTGAGCTGTGCGCTCAGCCCGTAAGCACTATTGCAGGTCTTGGCCGCGGTGATGCTGAACGGGATTTCCTTGATCACCTTGTCGGTTTGCGCCAAGGCGGCAGTGATACTGCCAAAGTCGACGGTCTTGGGGGAGACAGACAGGGTCGATGAGCAGGCGATATAGCGCATATAGTGCAAGCCGCCCAGTGACATGACAAAGTTGCTATTAGGGTTGGTGTTCATACCGCCCTTTCCATCCAACTGGAACGCGGGATACATCGGGGTTCCTGTCAGGCTTCCCTCCTTGCCTGGGCTGGGCGGGCTTTTTTTGGAGATAAAGAAGTTGAAGTTCAATGGGAAGGTTTGAGCTTTGTCCTTGCAACCGGCTGAAACGTAACAGCCTTCGAAAACGATGGGGAGTTCCACCCGACATCCCGCCAATTGAGTACAGCGCAGGTCGGTTCCGTTCAGGTGGATACCCACCTCCAGGTCGGGCCCCAATTTAGTGAGGCCTGGGTCGCGAGGGCTTAAATAAAAGTAAACGTATTCTTTGCCAGCCCCGGAGATGTCCTGCCAGCAGGTCATGCTGATGCTGTAGTTATCGGAGCGCCAGAGCACGGTATCCTTTGGCAGGCTATTGGGCACCGCAATGCTGGTGAAGATCATGATCGTATCGGCGGCCTGGGTGCCATCTTTTTTGCAGGCCAAGGCATAACTCTTCTGAGTAAGTATCAGTAGCAGGGCCAGTGAAACCAGTTGGTAGATCCTTTTCATCATGTGTCTCCATTGACCTTAGCGTTGAGCCGAACCGTGGCTTTTTTTCTCGGTGGATAGCGTTGCTCCATAGGGCCTCAGGTTGCCTGCGTCGCTGACGATCTGATAACGCAGGCTGGCGGGTTGGCAGGCCGGTATGTCGACGGGCTGTGTCGAGAACGGCGGGAGCATCAGGTGCTCGATCGGTTGGCCGCAGGGTTGGCCATTCGAGCCTATGGCTTCGATATCGCTAAGGGTCAGGTAGTAGGGGGATGGGTTGTCGGCGATGAGCCCGCCTGCGGTTTCTCTCTGCGTTTCCCAGGACAATCCGGCCATGGCTTCGTCCAGGGTGTTCTTCAGTGGTGGGCGGTAGAGCAGCTTGAAGCGGTGCCGCAAAGCGACGGTCATGGTGTGAGGCGTCTTGGCGGCCGGAGGCACGTCCAGGACGCTCAACAGAAGATAAGATTCGCGGTCAGTAGGCAGGCCTGTTCCCTGGTAGAAAATTTCCACGGTGGCTTTCTGTCCGCTGGAAATTTGCAGCAACGGTCTGGAGACCGCCAGGGGCAGTATCTGGCTGCGCCCAGACTCTTTCTCTCCCCAGTCCAGCGAAACTTGCGCCAGGGCGGCCTGCTTGCCGTCGTTGACCAGGGTTACCGCCATTCGCTGGCCCGTCATGATGAAGCGGTTCTGTCCGTCGAAGGAGAGGTCCGCCAGGGCGGTACCGGATGGGCAGGCAAGGAGCAGTCCAACTGCAAGAGAAGGCACCAGGCACCTGTGTCGAGAGAGCGTTTCTCGTGCAGAAGGGTGCGGGGTGATGTTAGGTCTGGGATGCATTCCATCTCTCCATCGGTGTGAAGGCCTGGCGGATATCCCGGTGGCTTTCTTGGTGAGCCCGGATACCGATTGAGGTCGGCATTTTGGTTTGGATGCAATTGCACGAGCAATAAGGCCATTCTGAATCGGGCTCTCTATGGTGTATGCCTCAGGCCCCTGCTTTTCCTCCATTTCCCCTCTTCTAATACGCCTATTCAGATGAGCACTGTTTCCAGCTCCTGAAGGCGGCAAGAGAACCGTCGTCACCGCTGGGCACGTTTTGACACTTACCAAGGGCTGATGCCTTTGAGGGGACGGCTCTGAAAACGTACGGCCGGGCGAGTGTTCGTTTTCAGTGGCGATCAATTGAGGGGGGGAAATAGCCGCTGGGAGTGCTGATGATGGGGCCGGGCTCGACCGAAGGTTGCGATTTGCGCGCATTGATGGTCATCGCCAAGAGACGGGGGGCTTGTTACGTCGCTTGTTACGTAGACAGAAACAACCAAGCCCTCGCATGGCTGCGAGGGCTTGGTTTTGTCTCCGGACCTGCTGATTACAGAGCGAGCGCTAGGCAGTGTCTGCCTCAGCTCGGCCTGGCGAGCGCCTACTTGCTCAGTTTGACCGCCAGCTGGGCCACGTACTGGCCTTGATGACGGGCGATCTCCAGTTCCCGGGCATCAGGCTGGCGCGAGCCGTCACCACCGGCAATGGTGGATGCGCCATAAGGCGTGCCACCGCCGACACTGGATGTATCGAACAAGGCTGGCGAGCTGTAACCGATGGGCACAATGATCATGCCGTGGTGAGCCAGGGTGGTCCACGTGGAGGTAATGGTCATCTCCTGGCCGCCGCCGGTACCTGTCGAGGTGAATACACTGGCGAGCTTGCCAACCAGGCCGCCCTTGGCCCACAGCCCGCCGGTCTGGTCGAGGAAGTTGCGCATCTGGCCGGACATATTGCCGAAGCGGGTCGGAGTACCCAGGATGATTGCGTCGTAGTCGCCCAGCTCACCTGGCTTGGCAACCGCAGCGCTCTGATCCACCTTCCCATGGGCGGCCTTGAAGGCTTCCGGGTCCATGGTCTCGGGTACGCGTTTGAGGGTGACTTCAACCCCGGGAACGCTCCGGGCACCTTCCGACACGCTCTGGGCCATTGTTTCGATATGACCGTACATCGAATGATAAAGAACCAATACCTTAGCCATGCGTACTTCCTCTTGAGGTGTGTCTTGAGCTGACTGACGGCCTGTTAAATAGGCAATCAGGTTAGTTATCCATCCCACCGTTCCACCTGCATCTGCGTGAGTCGTGGCGCATGATCGATCTAATTGGCTTCTGTGAATATGAGAAAATATCGAACGGGATGTTCGAGAAAATTGATCTTGGAAAGCAACAAAGGCCAACCCGAAGGTTGGCCTTTGACATACTGCGGATGGGTACCAGAGAAAAACGTAATGACATGAAAGCCTCAGAATCGCCCACTGATCCCCAACAGTGGCCCCTTCTGGACAATGTCGTAGACAAAACCGTCATGGCGATAATTCACCCCCATGGCCCGGTAACCGGCCACCGCAGAAAAGCCCGGCAAGAACTCCCAGCCCGCCAGCGCGGCCAGGTCCCAGTCTTCCCGCGACTGGCCGGCGCCCGCCATGCTCCAGGATGACAACCAGAATCGCTCGTTCACGGCATAGTGCCCACGCAGCCCCGCCATGGCGTCGGCCCAGGTGGCCTTGTCGGACCCGGACAGGCCGCCAGCAGGCCCGCCGTGCAGGGTGATGGCGGTGCTGCTGTACCAGACCCGCACGCCGCCCGCGACGTCCAACCGATGATCGTCATCCCCCAACACCTGGTATCCGCCCCCCAGGAATCCCGAGGCCGTCTTGCTTTCCACCTCAAGCTTGGACGCCGGGGCGCCCGCTGGCAGACGGTTGCGGGTGTCGGTGTCGATGTACATCAGGTCGGCGAGTACGCTGTAGGGCCCGCGCCGCGCCTCGCCCATCAGCATCACCGACATATCGACGCTACGCGCGATGTCGGAGAAGTCGGATTTTATAAACTGGGTCCCGGTGCTGCGGTGGCCCACGTGCCCACGGATACCGGCGCCCCACAGGTAAGGCCCGCCGTTGAACTGCCAGTCATCAGCGTCTGCCGCCATGGCCACCATCGGCAGACTGGAGCCGGCGGTCGTCAAGGCGCTGACCAGCAGCGCCAGGCGGGCCTGCTTACACCGCAACGGCGAGCGTGGGTTGTCACTGTGCATCATGGTGTTTCTCCGATCAGTGCTGGGTCAGCGAGAGCGCCACGCCCTCGGCCGCACAGTCCTCTGTAGGCTTCAGGCCTGCTTTTTGCGCAGCCTTGACCTCCTCCTTCGCGGCCGCCAGGTCCGCCAGGAACGCCGGATTGCCATGCAGGCTCGCCACCGTGGCGGCCCCCATGATGCGGCCTGCATCCACGTCGCTCTGCCAGTGCGCATCGCAGATGACCCGGCTCTGGCCGTATGACAGGCCACGGGTCATCAATTCGGTGGCGCGTGCCGGATTGATCTCAGCCAGTACCAGGCCCCAGGCCCAGCCCGCGGCAGAGTGGCCGGACGGCCAGGAACCATCCGTGCGCAGCAGTGGCTCCATGTCTTTGCGGCACGTGCTTTCGTTATGCACCACGAAAGGACGGGTACGGTTGTAGGCATTCTTCCCGGCGTAGGTGGAGCCGCCTGCATCGGTCAGGGTGCGCTGCATCAAGGTGTAAAGATGCGGTGTACTTTTCTCGGTGATCGGCGTGCCCAGCGCGCAGGAAAATGTTTTCGCCGGGCCAGGGAATGACAGCGCCGCATCCGTTGCCGCGAGTTTCTCCCGAGCGGTGCCACGCAGCGCCAGCGCCACACGCCGTGCTTCCTCATCCCGCGCAAGCGCCGCGGAGTCTGGTTTTGGCGGTGCACCGAGCAGCGCCAGGCGCACTGGCAAGTCAGCCGGGTCCAGATAGCCTGGAGCCAGCTTGAAGTGAGGGTCCGTGACCTGGGTGGCGGCATCTTCGGCGAGCAGCAGTCCCGACCCGAATAGGCCGGCCAGGGACGCGGTCATCCCCAACTGCTTAGGTAGTTTTTTCATCGATCATTCCTTTATCTATCCCTGTATCGGATGGCGCCGGTATTACCGGTTTATCAAAAACGGTATAGAGCGTTCAGATAGGCACCGGCACCGACCTTCTCTCCCGTCAGCGGGCTGTCGCGGGCGTCGGCGACCAGGGCGTAGGTCTTGATGCCGCCTTCCAGTGCCAGCTGTGGCTGCCATTGCCAGGTGAGGCCCAGCTTCAAGGTCACGTCGCGCATCCCGCCACCCGGGCGGTATTCATCGAACCGGGTGCGTGCGGCTTGCTGGGCCGTGACGCCGAAGCGCGCCATCATGTCGTTCTCATTGCTCCAGGTGCCGTACAGCGTCGAGTCCAGGGTCAAGGTCGAAGACAGTGGGTATGCCGTGGCGACCCCGGCTTCCAGGTACGCCGTGCGTCCCAGGCTTTCGCCACCGTAGTGACGGTTCTGGCTCGATTGCAGGCCGCGCACGAACAGGCGGCCGGCCGGCAGGATCCAGTACGCTTCCGCCCCGACCAGGGCGGTGCTGTCCAGGTTGCCCATTCCCTTCAAGTAGTCATCGCGGCCGTCCAGGGTATGAATTCTTTCCTTGCGTCCCTGGTCATAACCGATCAGCAGGGCCACTCCGAAAGGAGCCAGCCCCGGCAAGTCCCAACGCAGCCCGTCCGGGAAGGCCGCGGTAAAGGTGCCCCAGTCTTCGGTAGGCAAGACCGCCCGGAGTTTCAGTGACGGGAAGGCGGCGTAGTGTGAAGAGCCTTGGTACAAAGGACCGACGGCAAGTCCGCCACCCAGCGTCACGGATGGCGCACCGCTTGAGTCGTCAACGGCTGCATGGGCAGGCGACACCCGCGTGAATGCGAGGGCTGTACTTATGATGAACATCACCGGAGATCTAAAAGAATATGAATGACCTTTGGTTATCATGATTTCTTTCCTCTGGGGTGAACTCTTTAGTTCAGAGCCATGGCAGAGTTGTTATGCAGTATTGGACTTGGGAATACTTGCGTTTGACCCGAGTGCAAGGCCGGTAAAGTCTCGGTGGGAGATACCGGCCTTATTGATCACTAGCGTTCATTCGCTTTACTGTGATTGCGTCTGGTAGACGAAATAGCACTCAATCGCTGGGTGCGGGCATGGCGCTGGCGGGTATGGCTGTCATTGTGATGCAAGCAGAAGGGTGATGCGTTCATCACCTGTTCTTGCATTGGAAAGCCGTTTTGATCTTACCTGCAATGCAGCACACTCGGCCGTTCAAGCGCTAATCAAATAATCTAGAACAATCAGCGATGCGCACCTCGTGCGCATCGCCTGCCAACATTAAGCCTTAGCCACTACAAAAGCATTCAATGCATACTTCGTCAGTACTTGCGCAAAGGTGCTACGCAACACTGTGGTTGTGGTTCCTTCATTGGAGTCATAAACTTGCATTTGTGTGTCGCTGATGATGTAAATGCCGATGACATGCTTATCATTTCCCGCCCAGATTTTAGTGCCGGTTCCGTAGGTCGAAAATTCGTTAGTAATCTGGGCCTTCGTCTTAGACTTGCCGTGTATCGCCTGCTCCGCCGCTGTTACTTGTGAGGCCAAATTATTCGATGCCGCAATCACTTGCTGAGCCAACTGAATTTTGCCCGGATCGTCAAAACTGCGAATGTCGAACTTTGCCGGATGTTTGGCATTATTGAGCCAGGCGCTAGATAGCACCGCGCAAAACTGCCCTACACTAATCCAGCCGGGAGCAGGTATGGTCGATTGAATGGTGTAGACGACATTGGACATGTTGAGTGTCAGCGGATCCACCCAAAGAAAGGGATTAGGGGTAGTAATGCTACCTACGGTGATGGTATTAGCCATGATTTTTCCTGTGCGCTATGGTGAGTAAAATCAAGGTGTAATCCAGCATGGCAAGTCTGTAGCATCCGTGATGTTATGCGCTGCCATGGTCAGGAAATACTGTTTTTTCATTGCATCGGCCGCTGTCGGCCATTTATCAAAAATATTGGTATAGGCCGTATTGGTGTCGACGATTTTCAGACAGGCATAGGCAAATTTATCGAAATTTTCACCGGGGTCATTCTTGCGGTTGTTGGGTCCCACGACCAGATTGCCCTGAGTCCAGGCCAATAACGATTGCCAGACTTCTACGGCTTCGGGATTTTCCTTATTCAGCTCGGTGACCAATTTCGGTATATTCCCCTTGAATGAACCGAGATTGACAGTACGGGTGCCGATAATGGCCGTAATCAAGGTCGTTCTGTCTGCATCGCTGGTAAAGTTTTTGCTACCAAACTTGACCAGATCGCCCCACGGAATAATATGGTGGCGCGATAAGCCGGTAGCGATTGAATCATCAAAGGGGTAATCGGGTCGGGCTGCCATAGTTGAACTGCATATAAAACTAAGTAACAAGGCAAAGCAAAGCATTATTTTCTTCATGATGAACTCCTTTAGATATAAGTACCGATGGCCGTAGTCCATCGATCAGACGAACTCGCTCTTACTCGAATAATTGAATTTATAAAGCGACGGGCTCTGGCTTTGGAAAACTCCATTGGCCATTCAGTATCTTGTTGCTCGGTCGATAGAGCCTGACCGTATAGTTCCAGCCGGGGGGAGTCGCGAGACAATTAGCGATCTTTGCGTCGCAACCACCGAATTGGATGACAACTGAGCCATCAGCACTTTTTTGCGCAGTGAGGTTGTTCAACGAATAGGCGTCATATGGGTTTTTCTGAAAGTATCCCTCTGCGTTGTAAACACTCACAGACCAGAAACTCTTGACCGGCACCTGGCCAACCTTGAGGCGGTAAACGGTTTTCCCATCGTTCAGCGGCGGCACACTGCCGAGGTAGATGGCGTCCTTGCTCGGGTTCCCGCCCCAACCCGTCGCGGTTCCGATCAAATGGTGGATCGGGTTGACCTTGCCTTTAGCACCAAAGGACTGGTTGTAGTCGGGAAGGGTCGACCCCAGAACAGCCAGGGCATCACGCATCTTTTTCTGGCTCGCCTGATCCCACTTCGGTACTGCGAATTCCCCTGGCTTGGCCTGGCTGACCTTGATTGCGTCCTGCAGCACATGCACCTGCTCGAGGTCTTTCCGATCAATGGGATCGAAGAACATGCGGACAGCGACAAATATATAGCGTGTGCCGATATCCTCTTTCGTCAGCGTATGGCGGCCGGCACCGTAAGCGACGGCGGTTACGTAGTGATCTTCGTTGACCACTTGCATCGACATGAACCTCTCACCAGCCTCAGGCAATGTGATCGTGACTGGACCGGCATCGAGATCGAACACCGCTGACGAGTAAAGTGTGTCCCGATTCATCCGGATGACATCCTGAGCGTCGATGGGAACCGGTTCGCGACTATGAACAAACCGACCAAAGCCTCCACTGCTCACCCTTTTGCCCATGTAGAGGTCGGACTCGGCACGGACAAAATTATCGACACCCACCAACTCCGCCGCGTCAGAGGATGACTGAGCGTTTGCACTCGCAAAAGTTGCCAGCGTCAGGGCGACGATGCAGGCCGTGGATGAGTAGGGCATTTAGACCTCCTGATCTTGTAAGAAGTGATTCCATTCCCCAGCCTCAGACTTTTCTTGTGCCTGGATTGCTTGCTGCACCGCTCGCTGGCGTTGGCATTACCTGTTCAGACTGTATAAGAACGCCCTGATGGATACTTGCCATTTGGTGCCAAAAGGCACAGCCATTGTCTAGCGAGCAGCCTGCCGACAGGCATTACGCAGCGCCTGTTGGCGGAGCTCGCACGAAATGGCTGCCGAGGTCAGGACGACTAGCCATATCCCGGTAGTTCCAGGCTTGGTGGGGTTCTATTGGAAGGCATAGTCCGAAGTGGGCCAAATGGTTCGGCGGGAGGAGGGAGTGGTTAGGCGAAGACGCTGTGTTGAATTTTAATAATCATGTTTTAAGGCCGAGCGGTAGCGCGACGGTGAACTCCCGGTCCAGCGCTTGAAGGCACGCGTAAAGTGCGCTTGATCGCTGTAACCCACCATGTAGGCAATTTCGGTCGCAGTGTATTTACCGCTGGCAATTAGCTGAAGTGCTTCGCTGCGACGCGTCTCGTCGCGTAAATCTTCGAAGTCGATGCCGCAATATTTGAGACGACGCTGCAGCGTTCGAGAAGACAGGCCGATGTTTCTAGAAATAGCGGTAAGTTTGGATCGATCCTGGTCCGCGATCCGCTCGATAAGCACACCGGCGGCTTCCGCGGTCGATATCAAGGCCTCGGTGACTTTCCAGGCGTTATCCCGGATGGGTTGCAGAGGGGTGTCGAGCAACTCACGATCGAATTCGATCATGTTGTGCTGCGCGTTCATGTGCAGATTCGGCCCCAGGTATTCTTCCAGCGCCTCATCTCCTCTTTCCCTTGGATTTTGCAGATGCACGCGTATGGCGCCAGGCTCACCGGACATGAGAGGTAGTTTTCTAAGCAGCGCAAGAGTGCCGAGAATGACCTGCTTCGGATCCGCCCCGTGCTGTCCGGTGAATTGTTGGATCAGTTTCGTCGTACGGCCTTCGGTGACGATTCTTATGTCGCTTCCTTGATGCAGTAAGTCCGTATGGATCGCCGCCACTGCGCACGCCTGAGCGAGATTGGACGACCCCAGGATCAACTCGCCCCAGGCGCCAAGTGAGCGTACTTCTATCAGGTGTCCCACACATGCGCCGCCGAAGGGATCTTGTGCGATAGCCGCCATTTCGTTGGCTATATGAAAGCAGGCTGCTCGCGGTACCCATGCATCAGGGTTTTGAAAAACCTGAGGGGAAATACCATAACGCCGATAGAACTCCAGCGGCGACACCCCGCGCATGCTCAGATAGGGGGCTATTTGCCGAAGAGTGCTGAGTTTGATGGACGGCGTAGCATTCGTCATAAGCGTTCGCACCTGTTTTTAAAGGCAATGCACGTGAAAACCGTCTTGGCCTGCAGGGAAACACTAGCGCAAAACTTTTGCCAAGGTAGAGGTCGTCGCCGTCGAAAAGCGTGTAGGCGCAGTCGGTGGGTTCGGCTGAGTGGCAAGCCGAATCGGAGAGGGGGGCAGCGAGGCGCGACATAAGGGGGGCTCCCCCTTTAGCGAATTGCCTTACCCCTAGAACGGCCGCAATCCACCAGGTTTTGCCGTAGCCCGGCAGAGCCCGAAAACGAAAAACCCGCCAGAAGGCGGGTTTTTCGGGGGTTCCAGAGATTTTGAAAGCCTTCTCTGGAATCTTGTATGGTGCGGCACCAGGAGTCGAATCGTATTCCAATATATTGATTTAATTCAATAAATTCTCGTAAGAAGAATGGCGCTATCTCTAAAAGTACCCTGGTTTCAGTCAAAAGAAATTTATCTGGTGAGTCTGTCAGTCGGACTTATGCGGCTAACTGTAGATGGAGCTTGTAGCGTGAAGTGGTTGCAATGGACTAAGAGCAATATTCGCAATCTACATTTCTCTGGACAGAAAATGCACCAAAATCAAAATCTTTAAGGTTAAATTCTAGACGCTTATTTATCACGCCCATAAATTCTAACGGGACTCCAAAAATTAATTTTATTGCTTCTGTAGCTGTAATCGATGCAGAAATGCTGCACAGAGGCCCCAGACTTCCTATTTTCCTGTACTTCCTGTTAAGCTTTTTGACACCAAATAGCTCTGCGGCATTGATTGGAGTGAGAACCTTATCAAAGCAATGAAAGCAAGCTGTAACTCCGGGGATTACGACTTGGCCGACTAGTGTTAGATGCAGATTATAACCTCCTCCAATGATATGCGATATTCTATTCTTCAGGCAGAAGTCGGAAACAATCTTGGACGTGTGGTCAACGCTTGGATAATCTGCGCAATTTATAATCATGTCAGGCATGCATGGAAGATGCTCCAAGTCTTCAACGGACTGCATTTTTTTGATATATGTATATAGTCCGGTTCCATACGAGGTTTTTATATTGTTATAAGCGGCGGACACCTTTGGAGTCCCAATATCTGCCTCAAAAAAAAGATCCTGTCTATGGAGGTTGGATTCCTCAACAACATCATCATCCATAACAGTGATGTTCTTTACGCCTGCCTTGACCAAGCTATGCAAAACCCATGTGCCTACTGCACCAAGCCCCACAATTAGCACATTTCCACCCCATCCTTTCCGGAGTGAATTGTTGATGGCTGAAGTAGAGTGGAAATAACTCTCAAGTGTATTTATTAGTCTAGGAAATGAGTGCAGGCTCGACTGTTCATATTCTTCATCAATCTCAATCAGTACATACTTTGAATGAAGAAATTCAACTAGATCACTAAGCTCGTTAAGCAGTACTTCGGGATATAGAGCACCGATTGACGCCACTGTCATCAAGCCATCAAACTGCTGAAGTAATTCAACGATGTTTGAGTACTTGAGGTCGAGTGAAAATCCAACTCTTAGATTACTATCGAAAAACTCAATAAGCGCACCGCGACGCACTAATGCAATGCAACTTCTAAGCCTATAAACTTTATTTTCCACAGACATCGCAAACATCCATAGCTGGAATTTCAATCCATTCAATTTCACCTTTTCCAGTCATAAACTCTCCTCGCTTAGAAAGTCTCGACTTATAGGCATTGCCACCAGCAATGTAATTCAGTAGTTGCACGCAGCCGTACGACGCTGAAAAGAGTGACATGCTGTAAAGCCCACCACTACCTCCGATAACATGAGTTTTCGTGATGCTAGATTCATGTATCTTATAGGACGGCTTCCAATCCGCTAACGCTACGGTAAAGAAATTAGTAGAGCAATCAACACAATTGGACTCGCCGGGAATATAAAAGTCTCCCGTGCTCATTAGGTGCGCGTCAAAGCCTCCCGCTACATAGAGAGGAATGTTTTTTCTCCACAAATATCGCCCGAGCTTGGCTGATGTATGGCCGATATACGGTTCGTCTGCCGTATTAACAACTAACGAGGCGTCATCTACAAGGCCAGAAAGATCAGTGAACGGCAATAGTTTGTCCTGTATGCCAATTACATCAATTTCTGAGTTTATTCTGAGAAGGTAGCGTTTTAGGGCATGAACTTTCGGCTGCCCTAATTCCGACTTTGAAAAATACGGATGTCTTTCGGAAGAGTGCTGTTCAAGTTTTTTATCGTCTACAAGCGTGAGCTTTGAAACGCCTGCTCTGGCTAAGCTGATGGCAATTGAAGAGCCAATTGCACCAATCCCAAAAATAACGCAGTGGGTATCCAAAATTCGCTTATGAGCAACTTCTGCAGGCACTCCAAAAATCCAGTCCGACAGAAAATTAATCTGCCTTGAGTATCGAGAGTTCTGGTCTATATGAGATGGATGCTCTAGCACGCCATTGTCGATCAAGTATTGCAACGTCGATTTTAATTCGTCGGCATCCAACTCAAAATCAAGGCGTTCTAAATGGGTGGAAAGCGAATGAATTCCATCAAGGACTGACAATAATTCGCTGAAAGCAGGATCAATCTGGATAGATAGCTTTTGCCTAGTGTTAATATGATAAAACTGAATGGTACAAACATCAGTTTCAGTCATAGACACGTAAACATCCACGCTGTCTTTTATCTTTAAGACAGGATTCAGTGTGAAAGCGTCCATTCTTCATCCTACCGAGAGGGAATAGGTGCCAAAATGTTGGCACCACTCCATAATCAATATTGCAGTACGCCAGCATTCGCCTCGAGGTACTCATCCCACGAATCCAAGCTGCCATCGTCGGACCCGATATCTGGGCGAGTGCATACCCTAGTACAGCAATCGCTTCTGCTGCCGGAACAAGTAGTAGTGTACTTTGTCCCAGCTTCAGGATGTTGATTTACCTC
Organism: Pseudomonas sp. GW821-FHT09E12; assembly: GCF_059416085.1. Taxonomy (NCBI): domain Bacteria; kingdom Pseudomonadati; phylum Pseudomonadota; class Gammaproteobacteria; order Pseudomonadales; family Pseudomonadaceae; genus Pseudomonas; species Pseudomonas sp. GW821-FHT09E12. The sequence goes on from NZ_JBWKOM010000004.1 coordinate 260,843, forward strand.
AGAAAACTTTAAACTTACCTTCTTTTTGACCATTGCTAACTCCGTTTACGTTATGGACACAGAGCAAAAACATTACCATAATGGCACAATCATGTCACTCGCGGATTTTTAATACTGGAGTCACTCATGCACGGAAGTTCAAAAGAGAGGCTATTTGTCGTTAATGGTGCAAAGACCAATAATCTGAAAAGTCTAAATGTGACGATTAGATTGAACTCCATAACAGCTATAACTGGTATTAGCGGAGGGGGGAAATCATCATTAGCGTTCGGTACATTGTACTCGATTTGTAAGCAACAGTTTAGCCAGCTTGAGTCCGGGACGTACGATCATGCGGTATACAATGTCGATGAGTTTCATGGTGCGCTTCCAGCAATAGCGCTAACGCAAAACAATTTTAACTCCAACCCCAGATCCACAATTTATTCGTATTTAGATATACCAAGCTATCTTTATTCAATCACTCCTAGTAGTGACACGAATATTGACCAGTCAATTCTTCGCTTGAACAAGCCCGGAAATGAGTGCCCTCATTGCGGAGGAAGCCGAGAGACGCTTTCACTGAGTGAGAACCTCTTAATCGACGACTCAAAATCTTTGAAGGATACGCCATTTAAATGCTGGACAGGCGCCAATCTCTCCAAATATGGGGCTCTCCTTAGTGCTTTTTGTGAGGATGAGGGAATCGACATAAGGAAGACCGTGCGAGAGCTACCAGCGGCTCACAAAAAAAAGATATTGGAGGGGGAATCCGCTAAAAAATATAAAATAAGTTTTACCTTTTCCGGCAAGAGAAGAAGTAGAGAGGAACGGTATGTCGGACCAATGAGAACTTTGCAAGAATTCTCTCAAAGCAAAAACATATCTCAATACGATGCTTATAGAAAGTTTTCCACGCCTTCCCCCTGCATGATGTGTGATTCTACGGGAGTTGATCGTGAAAAGTTCAAACGAAGCAAAATTGGCGAAATGTCACTTTTTGATATTTTAAGACTTCCAATTTCACAATGCCTTGAAACTTTGAAGGTGTCTTGTCAAAATTTTTCTCCCGCTCTCGACTCCCTGATTCATCAACTGGACACGTTGATGCAGCTTGAACTTGGATATCTGACGTTAGCTCGTCAGATCCCAAGCCTGTCCGGTGGAGAATTACAGAAACTCCGGTTCGCCCAAATATGCAACACTCAAATTTCAGGCGTATTATTTGTCCTTGATGAAATATCTTCACAGGTCTCCAAAAACCATCACGAACTTCTCATCCAAAAAATGAAGGGGATTTGTGATCGCGGGAACACGATTGTACTGATTGAGCACAACGATTACTTCATCGCGTCTGCAGATCAGATAATCTGTGTAGGACCAGGTCCAGGAGAGGAGGGCGGATATATAGTACCGTACCTACCTCCTCAACGCATAGAACCTCGAAATCATAAAGTATTAGAAAAAAGAGATTTTTTTCAACTCCCTAAAGTATCTAATAACAATGTCGTAGGTGTGTCTGCTTCAGTACCGAGGGGCTCTATCACAGGCGTATGTGGTGTTTCAGGTTCAGGTAAGTCTTCATTCGCGTCCGCTATATCCCAATCCTTGCCACAAGTTAATTACGTATCGCAAAAACAAATGCGCGGAAATATTAGATCAACAATTTCAACCGCGTTAGATTTGAGTAGCACGATTGCAAACATTTACTCAAAGAATACGGGTGCGTCCAAAGAGTTATTCCTCCTGCAGCCAGGTAAACCCGGTTGCTGCGATGAATGTGGAGGCACGGGCGTTATTGAGTTCACGAGAACCTTCGAAAAAACCGTAAAAATTTCATGCCCGACTTGTGAAGGTGCGTTGTTCTCAAATGAAGTTGATGATATCTGTATATCAGGATTGAATATTAAGGATTTCTATTTTAGTGCTCTTCATTCTTTGCCAAAGGAGCTTGTAGGGCAAAGTAAAAAAATTGCAAGCATTGTAGGAATATCCGAAGCGCTAGGAATATCTCATCTAAGCGTAAGCAGAAAAATTGGAAGCTTGTCCGGTGGCGAATCTCGCCGAGTTAAACTATTACAAGCGTTAGTCTCACCAAATAAAGAGAAAACTCTAATTATAGATGAGCCTGGAGCAGGCCTTGACAGGCTATCTGCAATAAATGCTATACGCCATATACATCAGTATGCCGAACGCTTTAAGGCGATTTTGGTCATTGACCATAAGCCTGAAATCCTGAATGAATGTGATTATCTACTGGAATTTGGGCCGGGAGCGGGGCCTGATGGCGGAAAAATAGTATATTTTGGGCCTCCGGTGTACAACAGATTAATAGGCGGCCAACAAGACTGAATAAATAGATCTGCGGGGCCTAATCAGCCCCGCAGAGCTCGACTTTCAGTTTCCTGCGCTTTACAGTTTTTGAAAACCCATGAAGCTTTTAGACGCCTTGCGAGCAGCCGAATGGTAAGTAGATAGTAATAGCGCGTCGATTCACTACGCCCGTATAGGCGATTGTTGAGAAACCATACCATATGCTTTTTCTGCCAAGCCCAAGGCGTATCTCGCTGCCAGCGCTCTGCGATTTCAGATTGAATCAGCTTCGCCTGACGCAAATGGCGTTTGCGCGTTGCGTGCGATCCGGTCAGGACGCCGGTCAGAAACAATTCCATATCGAAGGGCTTACTCATGTCAGTCCTCCGATGTAGGCAGCGACCACATCAATCCGACCGTGCCCCAGCTCATAGCCGATTTGGCTTCGTGCTTCATAATCAAGACGCGGATCCATCTGGCGGCATTGACCACCGTTGATAGGGGCGCCGTGTTGGGTGATTTGCTCGTAGCGCTCACATGTGTAAGCCGCTCGTAATTCATGGAAGCCTTTGAGGTTGTATGCGTGGAGAATGTCCCGCGCAGGGCGGACTATTTCCTGTAGAACGTTGAAGTAACTTTCGTGTGGCGCAATCAGGTTGCGGCTACCCGCAGGCGACACCTGCTTCGCAAATCCAAGCGATACTCGAACTTGCTCGTCCATCGTAATCCAGCGGGGTGCCGATGCACCGACACGGCCGCCTTTGGTGCCGTCTTGGATGTTGATCTTGCCGAATTCTCTAGCCTCCCGACTTAGCCGTGGCAGATCCGCCAAGATGGCCTCACGCAAGCGCATGCCGGTGGCTCGCGCCAATAGAACGATAGCGGCGGCCCTTAGCTGATGATGGCTGCAAAGCGCATCGACGATCTGTTGAACCTGTCCGTGGTCCTGGCCCTGCGGCACCGAGTGTCGAACCCCGGTGCGCTGCATACCCAACACCTTGCTCGGACTTGGCAATTTCACGCACTGATCACCGCGAAGCGCCGCCATGGTCCTGTTAACGCTGGATAGCCGATTTTGCGCGGTGCTGATGGCGAGGTCACCGAGTCCAACCAGGTTACGGAGATACGCTGCGTAGTTAGCCAACACCTTCCGATCAACCTTTCGTGCATCATTGATACCGGGTCCCTGTTCGGATCGGCACCACTTCACAAATGCCTGCCACCGATCAGAATGCGCCTTGACCGTGCCGTAATGGCCACCGCCGAACATGTCTTTCAATGCCTGCGGCCCTGCGTAGCTCAATTGCCTGCCGTAGCCGAAATTTCGGCCATCGCGTCTACCCACCAATGCCATCTCAGTCACCTCATCTCCCGTTCTCCGATATTCGCCCCACGTCATCCCGCCAAGAATGTTGAGTGTTATCAGGGATCAAGGCCCCTGCGACCTGTGAGGGTTGTCCACTAACGCGGGACTGGCGGCTCCTTACGACCGGGAGCGTGGGCATCTCATGATCTGGCCTCCTGAACACTTGCGAAGAAGTGGGCGGGCGGAGGCTGCACTGGCTGACGAGACCAGCGCCGCGAGATCCTGAGTCGGGTGAAGGCAGTGATGCGATGACCGGGGCATGCCTGACTGTCAGTCAGGTGCAGCCCATTCCGTGGGCTGCGGCACCATCATCTGCATCGCTGTTGCTGGTGACTTCGGTGTTTGTCACGCCGATTGTCACGAGGGGGAATGCCGCAAAGCCTTGTACGAGTTGGGCTGCAGCAGCGGTAGGAGCGCCCGTCTCTTTCCGGGAGAAAGAGACGGGCGCAGGTTGGCGCACGGAATGGCCAAGCGGATAGGTTGCTGCAGGGGCTATGAAAGGGGATGTGTTGCCGCAGTGGGCACACTGGTAAAAGTAGGCATCCATCACATCGCTGTGACCGTGCGAGCCGCCGGACGCTAATCGCACTTTGGGAGAACCACCACGGAGTGGCGTAGCCTTAAAGGTTCTGGCTACCTGGGGTTGCTGTCAACGACAGCGCTTTGCCCGATCTTTTCTACGCCTGTGGATAATTCGGGTCAAGGCTCGAATTTTTGGGAGTTCTGCGGCTGTGGACGAAATTATCCACCGGTGGAAATCAGTGGTTTTCCACAGACAGTTGTGTGGGCTTTAGATTTTTTAAGTGAGGTCCATCCAAGCAGGGCGGCTTTGCAGCCCTGTTTGGATGGACCCACGTGGACAAGCGGATCACTGAAATATGAAGACCTAGCGATAATTGGGCAGCGCCATGTATAGCTTTTAGGCGGTGTTCACCTGGGCCCATCAGAGATTAATCGCACTTGGGACTACAGTCACATGCGTGCTAGGACATTCCCGCCTCTATTGAGTGGTCCAGAAGGTCCATGAACTTGGAGAAATGCTGAAGATTAAAATCTTCGGCTTTACCTAAGAAAGACTCTAGTTTTATAAGCGAAGGGGACAGAAACTCATTAGTGCTATGAAGTGCTTCCTTCGCTGAAACAGCGCTCAGAAGTTGTGAGCAAAGATGCTCTCCCTGAGGTGTCAAACCTTTGTATATAGAAAGCGCCAGACCGTTTGTTTCAATCCTGAAAAAACGCACATGTAGATCGTAGATATGAAAGCGAGGATGGTAGAAGTTGGAGACGTCGGTAGGTTTTGGATAATGCAAAACTCCACTATCTAATGCGCCCCAAACAGTTCTACCTTTTTTTCTATTGCAGTCTGTACAGCAAATTGCCAAGTTCCAATAATATAATGAAAACTGAGGGTACGTTTCTTTTGGAAGTATATGATCAATAGGCTTTGCCGTGCCATGATTCAGTAGCAGTCGTCGGCAATAGCAACATCTAAATTGCTGTTCTGGAGCGAGATGGTCACGGAAGGCTGATTTAATGGCTGAGCCAGTAATTGCAGATTCGCCATCTACTTTATGGTAAAAATTTGACAAAGTATCCCAATGATCCACCCGTTCTTTGAGAGACTTGTTCGCCCAAAGCGTGAGTAATTCAGTAGTTTTTGCGATATGTTTTTTTACCCCATAGGATGAGTTGAGAAAATTTTGTACTTCTTTTCTCCGCGTTAATGGGCATTCTAGCTCTGACTTAATCATTTAGTTTTTGTTCATTGGTTAAGCGTGACAGCTCATTTATTGCAGCACGGGCTGCTGCTATTAACGCGATTTCAGTGTCGGTCGTACGAGAGTTGTAACTAATTTTCGATTTCTGAATCAGCTCTGACATTTGATTCAGTTCAGCAAAAGCGGAGTCGATGTCAACATATGCGCCGGCTCCTGTATTGGCTTGGTCTATCGAGCGTGCGACAAGCGCCGCACACTGTTCAGGAATTTTCCTATTGTATGGTGTATGGGTCTTGAAACCATCATAAAGCACGCCTTCGACTGTTTTTCGGGATTGTTCAGACAGGCGTATTAATGCTTGGTTTTTTGCAACAAAACATATGTCATTTTCATAGATGGAACTAGCTATAAGGATTGGGGAGTGAGTGGCAACAATGAAGTGACAACCAAACTCTGTAGATAATTTGTGCAGTATAAATGGGATGGCGCGCTGCCAGCTTACATGTAGGCTTATTTCTGGCTCGTCTATTAAGAAAATACTATGCAGCTCCGCTAGGGCCAGGATTTTTATAACTAAGCTCAGCATTTGCTGTTCGCCAGAGCTGAGCTCGTTGAAAGCAACTATATAATTTTCAAAATGCTCGCGCTTTAGTCCTAAGGTGTACCCTATAGCCGCGTGGCTAAGCACTTCTGCGTTTTTGCTCGCATCTGAGCTTAGAGACAGTAAAACGCTTGGGTCTTCTTCTAGGGCAGAGGTTTTTTGAGCTTGTACTAGATAGTGGTTTCCGACAAATCCCAATGTTTCGAGAATATTGTGAAATACGTCAAGTCGTGCTTGGTCGGTAAATATCGAATTTATATATTTTGTTAATGCAAGGGCGCTGGTTTTTGTTGAAATCCCAGTTGTGGAAGTTCTAGCGCCGGCGTAGGTAAATCCATTAGCGTCTAAATGTTTTTTACTTGCAAAAGGAAATCGATCCGTTGTACCAAATGCTATCCCTATTGCATGTCTGTCTAGCGTTGGTAGCCGCTTGGCCAAGTCATTAAGTAAAAGGCTTTTGCCTTCACCATTATTTCCAATAACATAGATGCATTTTGCTAAATTTTCATTTTCAAATATTACGTCGACTACTGGGTCGCTGTTTATCAGTTCTAACATTCGATTGCGTTCATCTATCGCCCCAGTATATCGCTTGGCAATAAAAGTGAAGTCCTTTTGAGCGACTTCGTTTTTGTCTATTGAACGACATAGTCCAGGAATATCTTTGTAACCGTCTCTGAATTCTCGGTCGAACACGTTGAATGTCAGTTTTTGATTTTCGTCTTCATAGAAGGGAGCGTTGCTCGGATATGAATGGATCCATTCAAAACCTGCCCAAATCTTAACGATCTCGGCGGCAAACGCCATGCTGCTAAAGCCATTATTTTTACTAAGACCATTCAAAGCTGTCGCATCGATAAAAAGTATATTTTCGCGATTATTTCGTGGGCTATCTGAAGTTAGCAAAGCCGTCATTGTTTTTCTTTGCCCGGATTTTCCGAGAGTCTTGAAATCAATGGCCGCGACTACGCGTCCGCGTTCGACTAATTCCTCCCGATAACTCTGGCGCCAACCTCGCTGGGTGCAATCGGCTACGGGTAGTATGGTAATCGCCAGATCGTGGGAGTTTTCGTACGTTAAAGATAATAGAAACTCAAGTGCTGATTTAGGCTCACTATTACTGTCAAAATAATTGGCTCGACTACTAATTTGAGCAGGTGGATCAATTAATATAAATTCATTTCCGTACGGTCTATGTCTATTGTAGGTGTTTCTTTCACAGATAATATCGAATGTGCTAAGCCTTAAAAATAAATAAAAATCTGCATCGTTATCGGAGCCTAATACAGTTAGCGATTTATCGTCCATATCGTTTGGGCTGTATTTAGTTGTCCTAAATAGTACCTCGCCTGTTGTTGCGGTTACATCGATGATCTTGTGAAAAAAATAAGCTAGGGGGGCTGCCAACTCAATTACAGAATTAACATGTCGACTGCTCACGACATTTTCAACATCGAGAGCTCGTAAGATCCCGTACTCAAAAACATAAGGAATGGAATCGCTTGAGATGGTGTCGATGACATTTTTAAAGTGAAAAATTTCAGATTCCGGAAAGTTTGCACTATCTAAAGCACGGAGTCTCAACGATTTGAAGCGAGATCCGATCCGGTGGACAAAGTTATTTATATTTTCTGTTAGTGTTTTTTCGTCACTGCGCAGTACATCTGCCGCACCTTTTACATACTCTGGCAGGAAGTCATAATGAGCATCGTCAAAGTGAGGGTGGCGATCATAGATTAGCCTTGCTGATAGTAGGCAGAGAACGTATTTTAATTTCTCTGAATCATCTCTGTTTCCCCTTTCCAGGTTAACCCCAATAGATTTCCAAAATTTAGCGGCGGTATTATTGTTCTCGTTAATCATTTTGGATCCTGAGATTAGCTAAGCGTGTAGATTACAATATCTTGTCGTAGGCATAAAAATTATTGAGAATCACTCATTTAATCAGTTCCGCGATGTTTCGCTTTTAAGAGAGTGACGTTCGCTCCGGCCTGGTTCGCAAATTCGTGTGGGGTGACATGCTCCTGCCGATTGACCTCAAGATACCGGCTCCACCAGTTCATGATCAGCCTCCTCTCTTCGATGAACTCAGCCTTGTGGATATAGGCCGCTCGGACGTTATTCCTCTCCTTGTGGCTCATCTGCCTTTCAATGGCTGTCTCCGACCACAGCCCTGACTCAATCAGCGCGCTACAGGCCATCGACCGAAACCCATGCCCGCAAATTTCGGCTTTGGTGTCGTAGCCCATCTTTCTGAGTGCGCTGTTCACCGTGTTTTCAGACATGGGTTTCCAGGGCTTAGCATCGCCTGCAAACACCAGATCGAATTTGCCGGTGAGGGAGTGGATCTGTTCAAGCAGGGCCACGGCTTGTGGCGATAAGGGTACAAGGTGGATATCCCCGGCCATCTTCGTACCCCTTGTGGAAAAGGGTACTCCCTCCAACGCGGGTCGAGTGTCCGGTATCTCCCAGGTGCCGCGCTTGAGGTCGAACTCGCTCCAGCGTGCGAAACGCAGCTCGCTGGATCGTACAAACACATGTAGCGACAGCATCACCGTCAGACGGGTAAGTGCGCGGCCTTTATAGGTGTCGATCCGCTCCTGCAGTTCCGGCAGTCGCGATAAAGGTAGAGCGGGGCGATGTACCACCCGCGGGGCTTTGATCGAGCCTTCGAGATCGTAAGCAGGGTTTATGGTGATAAGCCGGAGGCGTTTTGCCTCGCGCATGATGCTCTGCAGGTAGTTTTGTACCCTTAAAGCAACGTCGATCGTTCCGCGCTTCTTGATCGCTTCCAAGGGCTGCATAAGGTCATGAGTGTCGAGATCAATAATGGCGCGGGCGCCGATCAGCGGGAATACGTGGGTTTTGAGGCGGCTCATCACTGTCTTGGAATGGCCTGGTGCCCACTTGGCCGACATTTCCGTATGCCAGTCGAGCGCAACGCTTTCAAAGGTTCTGCCTTTGATTACGGCTTCCGCCTTGGCTTGGTGCTTGGTCTTTATAGGATCAACGCCATCCGCCAGCATTCGCTTAACTTCCAAGCGCTTGCGGCGCGCATCGGCGAGGCCAATGACGGGGTAGTTGCCGAACGAGGTCAGTCCTTCGCGTCCGTCAGGTTTGACGTAACGGAGCCGCCAGCCTTTGCGGCCATTGGGTTGGACTAGGAGGTAGAGGCCATCACCGTCGAAAAGCTTGTAGGCGCGGTCTGTAGGTTTTGCCAAGCGGCAAGCTGCGTCGGACTGTGGTGCGCGACATAAGGGTACTCCCTTTTATCGAAGTGACCTGTATCCCAAACTCTACCCTTAAAACGGTTGGAATCCACCAGTTTCTGACGGAAACCTATGGAACGCTAAAACGAAAAAACCCGCCAGAAGGCGGGTTTTTCGGGGGTTCTAGAGATTTTGAAAGCCTTCTCTGGAACCTTGTATGGTGCCGGCACCAGGAGTCGAACCCGGGACCTACTGATTACAAGTCAGTTGCTCTACCAACTGAGCTATACCGGCGTGTGGGCGACGATTATAGCGATTGGCGGGGTTCTGTAAACCCCTGAAATCTGACTATTTTTGCTTTGTGCCGGGCTCTAGCCGCGGACCAGCACTTTCTTGAGTTTTTCGAGGGCGCGCCACGAGCGGCTGTTGCGCAGGGCGTGCAGTGCAGCTTCGGCGCGATCGGCGCGTTGGCGTTCGGCGATCAGGGCCTGTTCCAGGTCGGTGGCGGGGGCGACGAAGCGGTGGCCGGGGTTGAACTGGAATTCGTCGAGGTTGCACGGCGGGATGTCGAAGGCGCCCTTGAGGTTCAGGTGTTCTTCGGCCAGGTAGAAGGTGTTGATGCCGTCGAACACCACCGGGTGGTAGCCGGCGCCGGTGACCAGGGTTTCCCAGGCCTGGTCGCGGTTCCATGGGGTTTCGATCAGCAGGATCCACGGCCGCCAGCGGTTGAAGTCCATGCTGCGCAGCACGGTTTCTTCGTGGCCTTCGACGTCGATCTTGAGGAAGTGGATGGGGCCGCCGACGTGGGCCTCGCAGATGTCGCTCAGGGTGCGTGAGCTGACGATCTGGGTCTGCACCTGCATGCCGGCGTCCTTGTGCTGCTGGGCGATGGCGGGGTCGAGGGTGGACAGGCCGGTGTCGGCGATGCCGTAGAAGGTCAGGGCCTCGGCGTTGTCGCCGGCGGCGCATTGCAGGTTGCTGTCCCTGGGCCGCTCCTGGCACAGGGCGTGGTAATAGCTCGGCACCGGTTCGACGTTGATGCCGCGCCAGCCGCGATCGTAGAAGGCGCGGGTCACCGAGTCGGCGGTGGGGTGGTTGGCGCCGATGTCGATGTAGAAGCCGTTTTCAACGTGTTTGAGCGCGCGCCACAGGCGGATGTCTTCGAAATTTTGTGCATAAGAAATGAACGTCACTGTCTTTTCCCGTCAATCACAAAGGTTCTGGATCGGACGCGCCCGCGAGCGCCTGCGTCTGTATAACAAGCGTCGCCGACCGGCGCAATTTGCCGCGCCTGTGGTGCCGGTTTTCGGCTGTTATGTCCTTTGGCATTGACGCTTATGCACAATCGATGGCTGTCGCGCGGCTGTTTTCGCTGATTTTGTGGATCCGTTCTCAACTCGCCGCAACTGGCTGTTTTTTCGCTGATTTATTTTTGTGAACAAAAAATGACCAGCTCTGTATTGAGGCTGTAGCAGGCGCTTTCAGCGGCTTTTGTGGGATTTCATCAACAGAGTTATCCACAGGCTGGATGGGGTGATGGATCCAGCTTATCCACGTTCCGCCAGCAGCATCAGGTTGCGTGGGGTGAGCGGTGCCGGGCAGAACAGGCCCAGTTGCACGCGGTAACCCTGTTCCTGCAAAAACAGCCCGCGATCGAGCACCAGCCACAGCTCCAAGGGCCGGCGAAACAGGCCGCGCAGCAGCTCCAGGTTGCGGACCTGGGCCAGGCGCTGCCAGCCGGCGGCTTCCAGCGCCGGCCAGTCCTGCGAACCGACTGTGGGTAAGTCCTTGAGGGCTGCCAGGTCGCGGCAGTAGTCGGCGAAGGGCTTGTCCAGCCAGCTGGCGGGCAGCGACGGGGTGGGCAGATATTCGTCGACCCCGCGCAGCCGCCGTTGTAGCAGGTCGAAGGCCAGGCGGCGGGCCATGGAGCTGTCGCGTTGGCGGCGCACCCGGGCGCCGGCGGTGACGGTCTCGCTCAGGGGCAGGCCCAGGTCGTCGAGGGACAGTTGCAGCGCCGAGCCCTTGGCCGGGCCGGAGAGCGGCTGGTACTCGGCATGGCTGATGCGGTTGTAGCAGCAGGGCGCGATAGCCAGCTGGCGGCAGCCGCGTTCGCGGGCCAGTTGCATCAGGCGTACATGCAGGTCGCCACAGGCGTGCAGGGCCACCGGGGTGTGTTCGGCGCTCAGGCGGGCAGCGGCGTCGGCGGCGAGTACGTCCTGCTGCAAGTGGCTGACCGCTAGCCGATGATGTTCGCTCAGTTGCCGGCCGCTGGCGACCAGCGCCGGGTCGTATTCCAGGCAGGTCAGCCGTTGCCCGGGTTGCAGCAGGCGGCGGCCGAGGTGGCCCTTGCCCGAACACCAGTCCAGCCAGTGGCCGGGTGCCTGGGTGAACTCCAGGCAGGCGGCGAAGGCTTCGATCTGCTGCCATTTGCGCCCGGGCACATCGACGTTTAGGTGTTGGCGGGCGGCTGGCACCTCGTGCGTCGGCAGCTCGGCCACAGCGCCCAGCGTGGCGGCGATCCGCGCCAGATCGGGGAAGGGCGCGGGAGCATCGAGCCGTTCTGGGTGGTTATGGCTCGCCTCGGCATCGTCCAGGCTGCGCTGGCGCAGCCACTGGGCAAGTTCGCGGTGCTGGACTTCCCAGGGCAGCTGCGGCTCGGTGAAGGGGCGTGGGCGCCAGAGCGGTTGATGGTCCAGCAGGAAGCGGTCCAGGGCCTGGAAGCGGCTGAGGAGTTCGGGGCCTTGGAGGATGGAGGGCATGCTGGGCTGCTCAGGATAGGGGCCGTAGGAGCGAGGCTTGCCCGCGATGAGAGCGTCGCGGGTTATCTGGTACACCGCGTTATCGTTTATCGCGGGCAAGCCTCGCTCCTACAGAAGCAGTTCAGCGGCCTTGGCATTGCTCGACGCGCAGCCAGCGTTCCAGCAGCTTGAAGCCTTGCACCAGCACATAGGACATCAGCAGGTAGAACACCCCGGCGGCGAAGAAAATCTCCACCGGCAGGTAGGTGCGGGCAATGATGGTGCGGGCCATGCCGGTCAGTTCCAGCAGGGTCACGGTGCTGGCCAGGGCGCTGGCCTTGAGCATCAGGATCACTTCGTTGCTGTAGGCCGGCAGGCCGATGCGCGCGGCCCGGGGCAGGATGATGTAGAACAGCGCCTTGGGCTTGGACATGCCCAGCGCCCGCGCCGCTTCGATCTCGCCCGGCGGGATGGCCTGGATCGCTCCGCGCAGGATCTCGGCGATATAGGCCGCGGTGTGCAGGGTCATGGTGGCGGTGGCGCACCAGAACGGATCGCGCAGGTACGGCCACATCGCGCTGTTACGCACTGCGTCGAACTGCGCCAGGCCGTAGTAGACCAGGAACAGCTGCACCAGCAGCGGCGTGCCGCGGAAGAAGAAAATGTAGGCATAGGGCAGGGCGCGCACGTACCACAGGCGCGACGAGCGGGCGATGCCCAGCGGAATGGCCAGCAGCAGCCCGGCGATGACCGCGATGGCCACCAGTTCCAGGGTCAGCGTGGCGCCCTGGGCCAGCTTGGGCAGCCACTTGATGATCACTTCCCAGTTCATTGGGCGCTCCTCGCGAAGCCGCGAGCGGCGCGTTTTTCCAGGAAATGCATGCCGGTCATGGCCAGCACGGTCAGGCCCAGGTACATGAAGGCCGCCACCATATAGAAGGTGAAAGGTTGCTTGGACACGGTCACGGCGATCTGCGAGTGACGCATGATTTCTTCCAGGCCGATCACCGACACCAGCGCGGTGTCCTTCATCAGGATCATGAACAGGTTGCCCAGGCCCGGCAGGGCGATGCGCCACATCTGCGGCATGATCAGCCTGGTGAAGATCCGCCATTTCGACAGGCCCAGGGCCACGCCGGCCTCACGATGGCCCTTGGGGATGGCGAGGATCGCGCCACGGAACACTTCGGTGGCGTAGGCGCCGAAGCACAGGCCGAGGGCGATGACCCCGGCGGCGAAGGCGTTGAGTTCCAGCTCCGGGTTGCCGAAGAACTCACCCAGGGCGCGCATCAGGTTGACGGTGCCGAAGTAGATCAGCAGCACCCAGAGCAGTTCGGGAACGCCGCGCACCAGGGTCGAATAGGTGCCGCCAAGCCATTGCAGCGGCTTGTACGGGGAAGTCTTGGCCAAGGCGCCGAGCAGGCCGAGCACCAGCCCCAGGCACAGCGCCGAAAGAGCCAGCTTGACGGTCATCAGCGCGCCAGCGGCGAGCGCCGGGCCGAATCCGTAGAGATCGATATTCATGGATGGTTATTCAAGTCGCGGCAGGCTTTGCTAAGGACCGGCACCCTCGGGGAAGGGCGCCGGGCAGGCCAGTCAGTATCAGTAGATGCTGAACGGGAAGTACTTGTCGTTGATCTTCTTGTAGGTGCCGTCGGCCACGATTTCCTTCAGGGCGGCGTTGAGCTTCTCGCGGATCGGATCGTTCTTGCGCACGGCGATGCCGATCTTGTCGCTTTCTTCAACCGGGTCGCCCTTGAACTCGTAAGGCTTGCCCGCTTCGCTTTTGAGCCACTCGTAGTTGACGTACTTGTCGGCCAGGATCGCGTCCAGGCGGCCGGACGTCAGGTCGAGGAAGGCGTTTTCCTGGGTGTCGTAGAGCTTGATGGTGATGTCGTCGCCCAGGTTGTCTTCCAGCCAGGTGCCGGCCAGGGTGGCGCGCTGCGCACCGATGATCTTGCCCTTGAGGGAGGCTTTGTCGGTCTTGAAGTCGGTCTTGTCTTTAGGCGCGATGAACTGCAGCTTGTTGGAGTAGTACGGGTCGGTGAAGTCCACCGCCTGCTTGCGCTCGTCGGTGATCGACATCGAGGAGATCAGGAAGTCGAACTTCTTGGCGTTCAGGGCCGGGATGATGCCGTCCCAGTCGGAGGTGACCACTTCGCACTCGACTTTCATCTTGGCGCACAGGGCATCGCCGACGTCTTTGTCGAAACCGACGACCTGGCCGCTGGCATCCTTGTTGTTGAACGGCGGGTAGGCCGCTTCGATGCCCATCTTCAGTTTGTCGGCGGCCATCGCATTGGCCGAGAACACCAGAGTGGCGGCAGCGGCCAGGAGGAATTTCTTATAGCTCTGCATGCGTGTTGCTCCGTTAGCGGTTGCTGGACATGAATTGTTTGCAGCGTGCCGAAAGCGGGTTCTCGAACACCTGCTGTGGCGATCCTTGCTCTTCCACCAGGCCCTGGTGCAGGAACACCACTTCACTGGAGACCTGACGGGCAAAGCCCATTTCGTGGGTGACCAGCAGCATGGTCCGGCCTTCTTCGGCCAGGGCGCGGATCACGTTGAGCACTTCCTGGACCATTTCCGGGTCCAGTGCCGAGGTCGGCTCGTCGAACAGGATGACTTTGGGCTGCATCGCCAGGGTGCGGGCGATGGCGGCGCGTTGCTGCTGGCCGCCGGAGAGCTGGGCCGGGTAGGCGTGGCGCTTGTCGGCGATGCCGACCTTGGCCAGCAGCGCTTCGGCCACTTCGATGGCTTCGGCCTTGCTCTGGCCGAGCACCCGACGCGGCGCCTCGATGATGTTGTCGAGCACGCTCATGTGCGGCCAGAGGTTGAAGTTCTGGAACACGAAGCCGATTTCGCTGCGCAGGCGGTTGATCTGCTTGCCGTCGGCGGCAACCAGTTCGCCGTTCTTGGCGGCCTTGAGCTTGAGTTCTTCACCGGCCACCAGGATCTGGCCCTGGTGTGGGTTTTCCAGGAGGTTGATGCAACGCAGGAAGGTGGACTTGCCGGAACCGGAGGAACCCAGGATCGAGATCACATCGCCGTCGCGTGCGGTCAGCGAGACACCCTTGAGTACCTCCAGCGAGCCGTACCGTTTGTGCAAGTTGCGGATTTCAAGCGCGGGCGTGGCCTCAGCCATGTGCGGTCCTCATGAGTTCATTGCGCTCCTGCTGGTAGCGGCTTTTCTGGCGAGGCGCCAACCTAGCATAGCGTTCGAATGACAGCCAACAGCGCTTCAGGGTGTAAGCAGACGGCGTGTGACAGGTTGTCGCATCGGCACAGCAGACTGTCGCCCCGTCAACAACCGAACGCCCGTTTGAACCCTGTTCCCAGCGGGTGTCGCGTAAAAAAAGGCGCGATGGTGCCAGCTTTGGCCAGGTGTTGGAAGGGTAAAACGGCCAAAGGTTGCGTATCCGCCCTCTATTTGTGCGTCGCACACTTTTTGTGTGTGTTTCTGGTGCGCTGCTTCGTTCTACAAATGGGTGGTGCGGTAACGTTCTGGCGCAAGGCCATTAATCTCAAGGACTTGCGCTCATCCGTCGGTCGCCTTCGCAGGCCGCGCCGGCTGGGAACCTGTAACATTTTGGCGCAAATCTTGCGTAAGAAATAAAGAACGCCCTGTTGGATTCTTTTTACGAGAAAGAATATCCAGGCCGGGTGGACGCTTTCGCTTTCTTCGCAAAGGTAGTTTCAATGAGCAGTACGCAGACCTCCAATGACCTCGAACAGGGGCTCAAACCGCGGCATGTCACCATGCTGTCGATCGCCGGGGTAATCGGCGCCGGGCTGTTCGTCGGTTCCGGCCACGCCATCGCCGAAGCCGGCCCTGCCGTGCTGCTGGCCTATGCGGCCGCGGGCACCCTGGTGGTGCTGGTGATGCGCATGCTGGCCGAAATGGCCGTCGCCTCGCCGGACACGGGTTCCTTCTCGACGTATGCCGACCGCGCCATCGGCCACTGGGCCGGTTTCACCATCGGCTGGCTGTACTGGTGGTTCTGGGTGCTGGTGATTCCGCTGGAGGCCAACGCCGCCGCGACCATCCTGCATGCCTGGTTCCCTGATATAGCGATCTGGGCCTTTACCCTGGTCATCACCTTGCTGCTGACCGCGACCAACCTGTTCAGCGTGAAGAACTACGGTGAGTTCGAGTTCTGGTTCGCCCTGATCAAGGTCGTGGCGATCATCGGCTTCGTGGTGCTCGGCCTGCTGGCGATCTTCGGCCTGCTGCCGACCAGCAATGTCAGCGGCGTCTCGCACCTGTTCGATACCCAGGGCTTTTTGCCCAACGGCATGGGCGCGGTACTCGCCGCCATGCTGACCACCATGTTCTCGTTCATGGGCACCGAGATCGTCACCATCGCCGCCGCCGAATCGAAGAACCCGGGCCAGCAGATCAGCAAGGCCACCAATTCGGTGATCTGGCGGATCGGCCTGTTCTACCTGGTGTCGATCTTTATCGTCGTGGCCCTGGTGCCATGGAATGACCCGAGCCTGGCCCAGGTCGGTTCCTACCAGACCGTGCTCGACCGCATGGGCATCCCCAATGCCAAGCTGATCGTCGATCTGGTGGTGCTGGTGGCGGTGACCAGCTGCCTGAACTCGGCGCTCTACACCGCCTCGCGCATGCTGTTCTCCCTGGGCAAGCGCGGCGACGCCCCGGCCGCGGCCAAGCGCACCAACACTAGCGGCACGCCTTACTGGGCGGTGATCCTGTCCACCGCAGCCGCCTTCCTCGCGGTATTCGCCAACTACGTGGCACCCGCCGCGGTGTTCAATTTCCTGTTGGCCAGTTCCGGCGCCATTGCCTTGCTGGTGTACCTGGTGATCGCGGTATCGCAGCTGCGCATGCGCCAGAAACGCACGGCGGCCGGCGAGAAGATCGCCTTCCGCATGTGGCTGTTCCCGGGCCTGACCTACGCGGTGATCGTGTTCATCGTCGGGGTGCTGACTATCATGCTGTTCCAGGAAGGGCACCGTATGGAGATCGTCGCCACCGGCCTGCTGAGCATCGTCGTGATCGCGGCGGGCCTGCTGGTTGCGCGTCGGCGCAAGCTGGAGAAGCAGGCGGCCGGTGTATTGAGCCGCGCCTGAGTTTTTCCCGGTAACGAAAAAGGCCGCTGTCAGTGCTGACAGCGGCCTTTTTTATGGCCTGTACCGACGCTTTCGCGGGCAAGCCTCGCTCCTACAGATGAAGGTGATCCGTAGGAGCGAGGCTTGCCCGCGATGACGATTGAACATTCGACGCAGCAGTGAGGGTCATGCAGGGCGCGCTGTAGCCGCAGGCTGCGCCAGCGGCTACAGATTGTGTTGAAGCTTATTTCTGCATCAGGGCTTCCGAGGCGGCCAGGTAGGCGGCCTGGAACTCCGGGCTTTCGATCCAGGCCAGGGCGCCGGCCTCGTCGCTCTCGGTGGACCACTGGCGGTACTCGATCAGGGCGGCGAGGATGAAGTCCATGGCGCCTTCCTCGCCTTCCTGCTCGTAGACGATCTCCAGCAGCGGGTCTTCCAGGAACGCCGCGCACATCGCCTGCTGGCTGGTCTTCTCGGCGTCGATCATCTTCTTGAACAGCTCGGTCAGGTCCACCGATTCGAAGTCGATGCGGTCGTCGTTCGGGTCCAGCTCCACCGGCGCAGCGTTGCGCTGGGTGCGGTTCTGCTTGGCCTTGGTTTTCGCCCGCTGGGCTCTTTTGTGTTGCTTGTTCGCAGATGCCATGGGCGTCATACCTTTTGCGCAAAGAGGGGGCCAGGGATGGATACAGTGTCCGGCCTGGCTTTCAGGCGGCAGAGGATGCCAGTAAATGCGCTGCCTGGCACGCTCAACGGCTACCGCTGATCAGGCGTCCCGGGGTGTCGCTGGGCAGCGCGGCGTGTTGCAGCCAGGCCAGGGCGATCGGCCACAGGCGGTCCTGGTAATGGCTGCGGAAAAACGCGAAGTGCCCGACTTCCCGCTCGCCGATGTCCTCGGGTTCGATGCGCCAATGGCTGCGCTGGCTGGCGGTGAAGTAGCCCAGCAGGCGCTCGATGGCCGGCACGGTGCCGTAAGGGTCGTCGCTGATGCTGATGGCCAGCAGTTGCGCCTTGACCCGGGCGAAGGGCAGCGCCGGGTCCCGGCGCGCCAGGTGACGCCCGCTGGGCCGCCGTTGATAGTGCGCGGTGGGCGTGGCCCAGTCGCGCACCACGCCGGCGGGGGTGTCCTCCAGCCAGCCCAGGCGCTTGCCGGGGAAGTAGCCGTAAATCGCCGTCAGCAGCGGCATCACGACATGCCATTTGCCCAGCATGCGCCAGCGGCTCGCCGGGGCGTAGTCGCGCCAGTAGGCGAACTGCGCGCCCACTGTCACCGCGCGGCGGATCAACTGCCCGGATGCGCCCAGCCCTGCCGCGCAGCCGCCGAAGCTGTGCCCGACCACGTCGATGGGCTGGCCGGGGCATTCCCGCTGCGCGCGTTGCAGCATGGCTTCGAAGTCCAGGCTGCCCCAGTCCGACCAGGACGCCTTCAGCTTGCGCATCGAGGCCGGCCGCGACTCGCCGATGCCGCGGTAGTCGTAGGTGATGACGTCGAGGCCATGGCTGAACAGGTAATCGGCGAACCGTGAATAGTGCCGGCAACGCACGGAGGTGGCGGCATTGATGATCACTACTGGGCGTGCGGGGTCCGGTTCGGCATGGCGCCAGGTGAAACCACCGAGGATAAAGCCATCGGCGGCGGGTTCGCGGAAGGCTGTGCCGGGGCTGCTGGTCACGGTGCTGGCCGGGTGCAGGGGCGAGGGCGGGGATTGCACGGTCATCGGCGCGTATTCCTTTGCGGGCGAAAAGGCGTGTCGGCTCTTTTTAAGTGCAAGCATTAATAACCGCCTTGTCCGCGCCGTGGCAACCGTCGGGACAGGCGCGCTGCTAGGTACTTTTGGTTAAAAGCATCACACCGAATCGATCTAAACGGCCTGGCATCGGGGCGTACACTGAATATCAGGGCCTGGGGGCGATCACGGATGCATGACGCTTACGGGCTGTTCATTCGAGCATCGTTTGCCTGAGGCGTAGCTGGACCATTCAAGATGAAAAGGGGAGACCCGGACGCTGCCGTTCTGGGGCTGGGCTCTTGGCGGTGGCGTTTCCCATTCAGTGGTTCGAGACGAACCCGGGAGTGCTCATCATGAAGTCCTTTTACTTGTGTGTCGTAACAGGCGTTCTCGCGGCGTTCCTGTCACTCGCGCCGTTCAGCGTACAGTCCGCCACCCCCAGCAACGAACCCATCGACCCGGCGGGCGTGCAGCTGGAACCTCAACAGCAGAACGGCATTACCTATCTGTCCGGCGGTATCGGCCTGGACGAATCGCGGACGCTCTTGCAGACCAAGGGGTACAACCTGCACATGACCTTTTCCGTCGGCCCGGAAAACAAATACACCTCGGATGTCGACCTGGCGATCCAGAATCCGCAAGGGCAGCCGGTCCTGACCCTGAATCAGGTGGGCCCCATCGTCTTTGTGCAACTGCCGGCCGGCAAGTACCAGGTTGTCGCCACCCGTGGCGGGCGTACCGAGCGCAGCGCGGTGGATATGAAAGTGGCGGGCATTCGCGACCTCAACCTGCATTGGAATGAAGGTTATTGAGTGAAGGCTGCAATGCTGAAAACAGGCGCATCAAATCGCAGGCAATAAAAAACCCCTGAATCTTGCGATTCAGGGGTTTCGGTATTAGTGGTGCCCAGAGACGGAATCGAACCGCCGACACGGGGATTTTCAATCCCCTGCTCTACCGACTGAGCTATCTGGGCAACGGGGCGCATTAAACGGGTTTTTCGGGGGGGCGTCAAGCAAGTTTTGAAAAAAAGTTTAATTATTACCGCCGCTTACGTTCCCGCCCCGATTTGAGTGCAATTACTCGGACGGCGGCACGTAGCCGTCGGCCTTGGCGTATTCCTCGCCGGAGAAGAACTTGTCCATCTCGCCCTGCAGGTATTTGCGGTCTTCGGCGTTCATCATGTTCAGGCGTTTTTCGTTGATCAGCAGGGTCTGGTGTTTCTGCCAGTCGGCCCAGGCCTTGGCCGACACGTGCTCGAAAATCTCCTGGCCCTTGGCACCCGGGTACGGAGGACGCTCCAGGCCCGGCAATTGTTCTTTGTACTTGCGGCACATTACGGTGCGGGTCATTGCAACTCTCCTGCGTTCAATACGTCGGCCGCGCGTTTGAGCAGCTTTTTCACCGGGGCGGCAAGGCCCAGGCGCGGCGGGGTGGCGAGGTTATACCAGAGCCAGTCGGCCTCGGCCACGTGATGGGTGGATGCCTGGACCTGCACCAGCCAGGGCTCGATGGCCAGCTGGAAGTGACTGAAGGTGTGCACCAGCCCGGGCATTTCCTGTTGCTTGCCCAGCTCCAGCGAGTGCTGCGAAGCCAGGTGTTCCAGGTCCGCCAGGTCGTCCAGCTCCGGCAGGCTCCACAAACCGCCCCACAGGCCGCTGGAGGGCCGGCGGTACAGCAGAATGGCGCCTTCGTGGTTGGCCAGCATCGGCATCAGCGTGCGTTTCTGCGGGACCGTCTTGCGTGGCTTGGGAATCGGGTAGCGGGTTTCCAGGCCCAGCATGTGCGCTTCGCAGCCTCTTTCCAGGGGGCACAGCAGGCAGCTGGGTTTGCTCCGGGTACAGAGGGTGGCACCCAGGTCCATCATCGCCTGGGTGTAATGGTTCACCCGGGTCTGGGGGGTGAAGCGCTCGGCCGCGGCCCACAGCTGCTTGGCCACCCTGGGTTCGCCCGGGTAGCCCTCCTGCGCGGTAAAGCGCGCCAGCACCCGCTTGACGTTACCGTCGAGGATCGGCGCGCGCAGGCCCATGCTGATGCTGGCGATGGCGCCGGCGGTGGACAGGCCGATGCCCGGCAGTTCGGTGAGTTTTTCCACGTCGCGGGGAAACTCGCCGCCATACTCGGCGACCACGATCTTCGCGGTCTTTTGCAGGTTGCGCGCGCGGGTGTAGTAACCCAGGCCGGTCCACAGGTGCAGCACTTCGTCTTCCGGCGCGGCGGCCAGGGCCTGGACCGTCGGCAGCGAGGCCATGAACCGGTCGAAGTAGTTGAGCACGGTGCTGACCTGGGTCTGCTGCAACATGATTTCCGAGACCCATACCCGATACGGGTTGATCTCTTGCTGCCAGGGCAGGTCATGGCGGCCATGGCGGTCGTACCAGTCCAGTACCGCCGGTGCGAACTGCTCGGCCCTCATCGTTTGAACAGCCCTTTGAGCGCGTTTTTCAGTTCCGGGCTGACCTTGTCGCCCAGCTTCTCATCGAGTTTTTCGCTGAGGCGATCGCCGGCCAGCTTGGCCGCGACCTGGCCCAGGCCGTCGCGGTCCAGGCGGCAGGCCTTGGCGCCCAGCTCCAGCGGGCCGCGGCAGCGCAGCGGCAGTTCGATGCCGACAAAACGCTCGCCGACCTGGCAGGCCGGGTCCGGCACGTCGCTCTTGTCGCCTTCGACGACGATGCCGACGCGGTAATCCATGCCCAGTACGCGCAGGTCGATGTCGCCATTGCCTTTGACGCTCATGCCCGGGATGCGCACTTTCAGGTCCGGGTTGCTGGCCACGCCGTTGCGCAGGGTCAGGTTGCCCTTGAGTTCCTGGAAGGGTGTGTCCTTGCCCCGCGGCTCGCTGCTCAAGGTCTTGCGGTTCAGCGTGGCGATGCCCTGGCACACTTGCTGTTCGAGGTTGGCATTGAGCAGCACGCCGTTGTTGACGACGAAGCTGGCGTTGCCGTTGAGGCTATCGACCAGCGCTTTCTGGCTGTTGCCGCTGCTGGTCAGGTTGCTGTCGAGGGTCACCAGGCCCTTGACCGGCGGGGTCTGCCCCTGGCTTTCCAGGATGCGTTCCACCGGTACCCGGTTGATCCTGGTCTGCAGGCTCAACTGTGGCGTTGGCTGGCGCACGTCGAGGTTGCCGTTGGCTTCGAAGCTGCCGTTGTACAGCTCGCCGCGCAGGCCTTCGAGTTTCAGCAGGCCGCCCTGGCCGTTGGCCTTGAGCGTGGCGTTCTGGATCGGTAGCTTGTCCAGGGTCAACTGGCCGAAGCTCAGGTCGGCGTCCACATCCAGCTTGCTCAGGCGTTCCACCGGCAGCAGGCGCTCGGTGCTCCAGGCGCCCTTGGTCGGCGCGTCCGGCAGCGGCGAGTTGCCGGCCCCTGCGACGGCGCTGGCTTCGCTGCTCTGCACTTCGGCCTTGCGTGCCACCGCGGCGCTGTTGGCTTCGGCGGATTTCGGCGGCAGGTAGCGGTCGACGTCGAAGGTGTCGGCCTTGAGCTGGGCGCGCAGCGATTGCTTGGCCAGGTCTTCGACCGCCAGGCGGCCGCTGAAGCTGCTGTCGTCGAGTTTCAGGTTGATGTTTTCCAGGGCGATGCTGTTCGGCGTGGCGGACAGGCGGCTGACCAGCTCGACTTTGCTCAGGCTGCCTTCGGCCATGGCCGGCAGGGTCTGGCCGATGCTGTCGACGAACTTGGCCAGGTCGAACTGGGCGATGGAAATGCCGCCGTTGAGTTGCGGGGTCTTGTCCAGGTCGTTGACCTTGAGCTCGCCGATGGCGCGCAGCTGGTTGAGCGAGAGCTTCAGGCTGTTCCATTCGGCGACGTTGGCGGCCTTGTCCAGCAGCAGCTGGCCCTGGGCGGCGAAGGTCAGGGTCTTGCCTTGCAGCGGATCGCCGGCGGCTTCGCCGGACAGTTTCATGTCTTCGAACTGGTAGCGCTTGAGGACGCGGTCGAAGCGCAGCTCGCCCTTCAACTCGGTGCGCACGCGCACGACCGGCTGGGTGCTGGCGAGGAAGGCAGTGAGCTTGACCGGGGTATTGGTCGCTTCGTGGATCGGGCCGGTGCTCAGTTGGATGCTTTCGGCGGTGAACTGCTTGCCGCTCTGTTCGTCGTTGTATTCCACCCGGGCGTTGTTCACGGTCAGGCTGTCGATATCCAGGCGGATCGGCTGCGCCGGTTTTTCCGTGGTGGCCGGGGTCGTGGTCGTGGTTTCGCCGGTGCTGGTGGCCGGGGTTGCGGCCTGCTTGTCGGCGGGGGCGACCTTGCCGATGTCTTCCCAGTTGCCGTGGCCATCCTTGTTGCGGGTCAGGCGCAGGTTCAGGCCTTCGACACGCACATCGCTCATCTGCACTTCGCGGCGCAGCAACGGCAGCACGCGGACCGACAAGCCGAGCATCTGCAAATCGGCGAACGGCTGGGTCGGGTTGGCCAGGGTGGCGACCCCGGCTTCATGCAGTTCGAGGCCGAGCCAGGGGAACAGGCTCCAGCCGATATCGCCATTGAGCGTCAGCTCGATGTGGGCCTTGTCGCGGGCTATCTGGCGAATTTCTTCTTTGTAGTCGTTGGGATCAAACAGGTGAGTCAGGGCGAAGCCGAGAGCCACGATGATCAGCAACAGCCCGAGAAGTACCAGACCCAGGATTTTGCCGAACGCTTTCATGGGCGAGTCCTTGTAGTGTCGAATTCGAATTTAGCCGGGGAGTATAACGCCCCGGACCTGGCCGCTGGTCACTGATCGCTTTGCAGCACATCCAGCGGTATCTGCAGCTTGGCCGCCAGCGCCTGGGCTTCGAGGTGCCCGGCGGGGGCCAGCAGGCGCAAGGTGGCGCCGTGCCGGGCGGCCATTGTCCGGGCTTCGCTCACCAGTCGCTCGGCCACGCCGCGACGCCGGGTGATCTTGCGCACACACAATTGGGACAGGTGCCAGACGTCTTGGTGCCGTTGCAGGCGGGCGGCGCCCAGCAGGCGGTCGTTGAAGCGCCCGGCGATCAGGCTGCCGTCGCCCAGGGCGGCCTCGATCAGTTCCATATCGTCGCGCTGCGGGGCGAACAGCCAGGGCGGGGCGTCGCGGTAGATCTTCTGCAGGTCCTGTTGATCCTGATAGCTGGCTTGTTTCAGCGACTCGACAACGATGGGCATGGGGAATCCTGTGCAGAGCGAAGGAATGGCTGGCCATTATCGACAGCAGCGCGCGGGCTGGCGAGGGGCAGGCTTCTGTAGGAGCGAGGCTTGCCCGCGAAGCGTTCTGCCTGACACACCGCATAACACCCATCGACGGCAAGCCTGGCTCCTACAGAAGCGTTATTGCCGTCTTGCGGAGCAGATGACGCTGAAAAGGTGATGGCAGTTTGCTTTTTCTGTCACGAGCAAATGGTAATCTCTCGCAGTTCATCTGCCCTTCCGCGACCAAAAGTCGCACTCTATGGAGCTTCACTCGATAAAACGGCCACGTCTGCGTGCAAAGGTCGTGAGTGGAGAGTGGCCGGCGAATAATTCCAATAATTGGGGGAAACACTCATGAGCACTAGCACCGAGGCGGGCGCGATTGCCGCCCAGCCGGCGTTCTTGTCCAAAGAACGCATCATCGCCAAGCCCGGTTTCAACCGTTGGCTGGTTCCACCGGCCGCCCTGGCCATCCACCTGTGCATCGGCATGGCCTACGGCTTCTCGGTGTTCTGGTTGCCGCTGTCCAAGGCCCTGGGCGTGACCGCCCCGGTGGCCTGCGCCCCGGACATGAGCTTTATCGCGCAGGTCTTTTCGTCCCAGTGCGATTGGCCGATCTCGATGCTCGGCTGGATCTATACCCTGTTCTTCATTTTCCTCGGCTGCTCCGCGGCGATCTGGGGCGGCTGGCTGGAACACGCCGGCCCGCGCAAGGCCGGTGTGGTATCGGCGCTGTGCTGGTGCGGCGGCCTGCTGATTTCGGCGCTGGGTATCTATACCCACCAGATCTGGCTGATGTGGCTCGGCTCCGGCGTGATCGGCGGTATCGGCCTGGGCCTGGGTTACATTTCGCCGGTGTCGACCCTGATCAAATGGTTCCCGGACAAGCGCGGCATGGCCACCGGCATGGCGATCATGGGCTTCGGCGGTGGTGCGATGGTCGGTGCGCCGCTGGCGGCGGCACTGATGAGCCACTTCGCTTCGCCAACCGGCGTCGGCGTCTGGCAGAGCTTCCTGGTGATGGCGGCGATCTACTTCGTGTTCATGATCGGTGGCGCGCTGTCGTACCGCGTGCCGCCGACCGGCTGGAAGCCCGAGGGCTGGACCCCGCCGGCGAAAAAAGCCGCGAACGCGATGATCACCCACCGTCATGTGCATGTGAACGTGGCCTGGAAAACCCCGCAGTTTCGCCTGGTATGGCTGGTGCTGTGCCTGAACGTTTCCGCGGGTATCGGCATCCTCGGCATGGCTTCGCCGCTGTTGCAGGAAGTCTTCGCCGGCAAGCTGCTGGGCAATGAACTGGCCTTCGGTCAGCTGGATGCCTCGCAACTGGCGTCGATCGCTGCGATCGCCGCCGGCTTCACCGGTCTGTTGAGCCTGTTCAACATCGGTGGTCGTTTCTTCTGGGCGTCGTTCTCCGACTACCTGGGGCGCAAGAACACCTACTTCGTGTTCTTCGCCCTGGGTTTTGCCCTGTATGCGCTGATCCCGAACCTGGGGCACCTGGGCAACGTCGCGCTGTTCGTGGCGGCGTTCTGCATCATCCTGTCGATGTACGGCGGCGGTTTCGCCACGGTTCCGGCCTACCTGGCGGACCTGTTCGGCACCCAGATGGTGGGCGCGATCCACGGTCGCCTGCTGACCGCCTGGGCGGCGGCAGGCGTACTGGGTCCGGTGCTGGTGAACTACCTGCGTGAGTATCAGCTGAGCATCGGCGTCGAGCGCGCCGCGGCCTACGACATCACCCTGTACATCCTCGCCGGCCTGCTGGTGCTGGGTTTCCTGTGCAACCTGCTGGTGCGTCCGGTGGCCGACAAGTACTTCATGAGCGACGCCGAGCTGGCCGCCGAACAGGCGCTGGGCCATGACAAGGGCGCAGACAGCACCACCGTGCTGGAGTGGAAGGCCTCGTCCGGCAGCGTGCCGCTGGCGGTCGCCGCCTGGCTGGTGGTGGGTATTCCGCTGGCGTGGGGCGTGTGGGTCACCCTGCAGAAGACCGCGGTGTTGTTCCACTAAGTGATTGCGCCTGGTACTGCTGCCAGGCGCATCGACCTTTTTCTGTAGGAGCGAGGCTTGCCCGCGATGAGCGAACGATAGCGGGGGTATACCTGATGCACCGCGCGATCCTGTTCGCGGGCAAGCCTCGTTCCTACAGAAGATTTGCGATCGGTCGTGGGCTTTCGGGAGGCTTCGGTAGCGGCCATCGATTTCATATTGCTTGTCATGACAGGTACAGCCCCGGCTTTATTGGCTTCAGCCCGTCAGGATCTTGTCCTGCGTGTTCCTGTTTAGCCGCCGTCCGGCCTATAATGTTCGCCTTTTTCGCCCAATGATTTTGCGGAGCTGGTGATGGCCGAACGTAAGGCGTCTGTCGAGCGCGACACTCTGGAAACCCAGATCAAAGCCTCGATCAACCTGGATGGCACCGGAAAGGCCCGATTCGATATCGGGGTTCCCTTCCTTGAGCACATGCTGGACCAGATCGCCCGTCACGGGCTGATCGACCTGGATATCGAAAGCAAAGGCGACTTGCATATCGACGACCACCACACCGTGGAGGATGTCGGTATCACCCTGGGCCAGGCCTTCACCAAAGCCATCGGCGACAAGAAGGGCATCCGTCGCTACGGCCACGCCTACGTGCCGCTCGATGAAGCGCTGTCGCGCGTGGTGATCGACTTCTCCGGCCGCCCTGGCCTGCAGATGCACGTGCCTTACACCCGCGCCACTGTGGGCGGCTTCGATGTCGACCTGTTCCAGGAATTCTTCCAGGGCTTCGTCAACCACGCCAACGTCACTCTGCACATCGACAACCTGCGTGGGCACAACACCCACCACCAGATCGAAACCGTGTTCAAGGCTTTCGGCCGCGCGCTGCGCATGGCCGTGGAGCTGGATGACCGCATGGCCGGGCAGATGCCTTCGACCAAGGGCGTGCTGTAATGCAGACGGTCGCGGTTATCGATTACGGCATGGGCAACCTGCACTCGGTGGCCAAGGCCCTCGAGCATGTTGGCGCCGGCAAGGTGCTGATCACCAGCGATGCCAATGTGATTCGCGAAGCAGACCGGGTGGTCTTCCCCGGCGTCGGCGCGATTCGCGACTGCATGGCGGAGATCCGTCGCCTGGGCTTCGACGCGCTGGTGCGTGAAGTCAGCCAGGACCGTCCGTTCCTCGGCATCTGCGTGGGCATGCAGGCCTTGCTCGACCGCAGCGAAGAGAACGACGGCGTCGACTGCATCGGCCTGTTCCCCGGCCAGGTGAAGTTCTTCGGCAAGGGCCTGCATGAGGACGGCGAGCACCTGAAAGTCCCGCACATGGGCTGGAACGAAGTGAAACAGGCGGTGAGCCATCCGCTGTGGCACAACATCCCGGACCTGGCGCGCTTCTACTTCGTGCACAGCTACTACATCGCCGCCGGCAACGCGCGGCAGGTGGTCGGTAGCGGCCACTACGGCGTCGATTTCGCCGCGGCACTGGCCGAGGGCTCGCGCTTCGCCGTGCAGTTCCACCCGGAGAAAAGCCATACCCATGGCCTGCAATTGCTGCAGAACTTCGCGGCGTGGGACGGTCGTTGGTAAATGGCGGTCAAGAAGAAGGCGCCGATCCTGACCCTCACGCCCGAGCAGGAGAGTGAGGCCAATCACAAGATCCAGCGCTTCATGGAAGATCGCTTCGAGCTCGACCTGGGCTCGTTCGAGGCGGCCGAGATTCTTGAACTCTTTACCCGCGAAATTGCTCCGCACTATTACAACAGGGCGATTTTCGATGTGCAGGCCCAGCTCAAAGAGCGGTTCGAAAGCATCGAAAGCGACCTGTGGGCGCTCGAGAAAAACTGATTTCCGAGTGAAGCTGAACAATCGAATTTGAAGGTTTGCCAGATGCTGATTATCCCCGCTATCGATCTTAAAGACGGTGCCTGTGTACGTCTGCGCCAGGGCCGCATGGAAGATTCCACGGTGTTCTCCGATGACCCGGTGAGCATGGCTGCTAAGTGGGTGGAGGGCGGCTGCCGCCGTCTGCATCTGGTCGACCTGAACGGCGCCTTCGAAGGCCAGCCGGTCAACGGCGAAGTGGTCACCGCCATCGCCAAGCGCTACCCGAACCTGCCGATCCAGATCGGTGGTGGCATCCGCTCGCTGGAAACCATCGAGCACTACGTCAAGGCTGGCGTGAGCTACGTGATCATCGGCACCAAGGCGGTGAAAGAGCCGGAGTTCGTCGCCGAAGCTTGCCGCGCCTTCCCGGGTAAGGTGATCGTCGGTCTGGACGCCAAGGACGGTTTCGTCGCCACCGACGGCTGGGCCGAGGTCAGCAGCGTGCAGGTCATCGACCTAGCCAAGCGCTTCGAAGCCGACGGCGTGTCCGCCATCGTTTATACCGACATCGCCAAAGACGGCATGATGCAGGGCTGCAACGTACCCTTCACCGCCGCCCTGGCCGCTGCCACCAAGATCCCGGTGATCGCTTCCGGCGGTATCCACAACCTGGGCGACATCAAGGCCCTGCTGGACGCCAAGGCTCCGGGGATCATTGGCGCCATCACCGGCCGCGCGATCTACGAAGGCACCCTCGACGTCGCCGAGGCGCAAGCCTTCTGCGATTCGTACCAAGGCTGAGGACTCACCATGGCGCTGGCTAAACGCATCATCCCTTGCCTGGACGTGGACAACGGCCGGGTGGTCAAGGGCGTCAAGTTCGAGAACATCCGTGACGCCGGCGACCCGGTGGAAATCGCCCGTCGCTACGACGAGCAGGGCGCGGACGAGATTACCTTTCTCGATATCACCGCCAGCGTCGATGGCCGCGACACCACGCTGCATACCGTCGAGCGCATGGCCAGCCAGGTGTTCATCCCGCTGACCGTGGGCGGTGGCGTGCGCACCGTGCAGGACATCCGCAATCTGCTCAATGCCGGGGCGGACAAGGTCTCGATCAACACCGCGGCGGTGTTCAACCCCGAGTTCGTCGGCGAAGCGGCGCAGCATTTCGGCTCGCAGTGCATCGTCGTCGCCATCGATGCGAAGAAAGTTTCCGGGCCGGGCGAAACCCCGCGCTGGGAGATCTTCACCCACGGCGGGCGCAAGCCTACCGGGCTGGACGCGGTGGAGTGGGCGAAGAAGATGGAAGGCCTGGGCGCCGGCGAAATCCTGCTGACCAGCATGGACCAGGACGGCATGAAGAACGGCTTCGACCTGGGTGTGACCCGCGCCATCAGCGATGCCCTGGGCATTCCGGTGATCGCCTCGGGCGGGGTCGGCAACCTGCAGCACCTGGCCGACGGCATCCTCGAAGGCCACGCCAGCGCGGTACTGGCGGCAAGTATCTTCCACTTCGGCGAGTACACGGTTCCGGAAGCCAAGGCTTATATGGCGCACCGCGGCATCGTCGTGCGGTAGCCACTGGACAGCATGGCGGGCTCGCGGCACTCTTGGGCACGCCATGGATTCCGGTAGCCCGTCATGTTCAAACGTCTTCTTCTTGTTCTTGCCAGCGCTTCGGTCCTCTTCGCCGCAGGCGCTCGCGCAGCGCAAACGCCAGGCACCTCCCTGGTGCTGCTGACGGAAAACTTCCCCCCCTACAACATGGCCAAGAACGGCAAGAATTTCGCCCAGGGCGAGAATATCAACGGCATCGCCGTGGATATCGTCCGCGAAATGTTCAAGCGTGCCGGGATCAATTACAGCCTGACCCTGCGTTTTCCCTGGGAGCGCATCTACAAGCTCGCCCTGGAGCAGCCGGGGTATGGCGTGTTTGTCATGGCGCGGCTGCCGGACCGGGAGCCGCTGTTCAAATGGGTCGGCCCCATCGGCCCGGATGACTGGATCATGCTGGCCCGGGGCGATAGCAAGATCGCCCTGCAATCTCTGGAGCAGGCGCGCAAATACCGGATTGGCGCCTACAAGGGCGACGCCATTGCCGAGACCCTGGCCAAGCAAGGACTCAAGCCGCTGGTGGTGCTGAGGGACCAGGACAACGCCAGGAAGCTGGTTGGCGGCCAGATCGATCTATGGGCCACTGGCGATCCCGCCGGGCGCTATCTGGCCAGGCAGGAAGGCGTGACCGGGCTCAAGACCGTGCTGCGCTTCCACAGCGCCCAGCTGTACCTGGCGCTGAACAAAGAAGTCCCGGACGAGACCGTCGCCCGGCTGCAGGCCGCGCTGGATCAACTGCGCGAGGAAGGCGTGGTGGAAGAAATCATGGGGCGTTATCTCTGATTGCTCCCCTGTAGCCGCTGCCGCAGGCTGCGATCGACGGCGCAGCCGTCGCCAACGATATTCCATGTCACCCAGGATTATGTGCTGGCCGCATTAGCGGCCGCTACGCGCCTGATCGCCGCCTGCGGCAGCGGCTACAGGGCATGTTGGCCTCACCGGTAAACCCCATCCTTGCCGTGCCCGGCCATGGCCTTGTTGCTGCGCACGCTGATCATCAACTTGATATCGATCCAGTCGATACCCTGGGCCTTGAGCCTGGGCAGTTCGCGTTCGAGCACGGCCAGGGTCTGCGGGTAGGGATGGCCGATCACCACCGCCGAACCCTGCTTGCGCGCCAGGTTGATCGCAGTCTGCAACTGGGTGCCGATCGCCGTTTCGGTGCGTTCGTCGTCGAGGAACACATCTCGGGACACGCTGGCCAGGCCGATCTTCTGCGCCTCGGCGGCGGCCACGGTCTTGGCGCTGGTGCGGCTGTCGACAAAGAACTTGTGGCGGCGCTGCAATTCGCCCATCAGCCAGGCCATGGCCTGGGGCTGGGAGGTCATGCGGCTGCCCATGTGGTTGTTGATGCCGCTGGTGTAGGGCACGGCCTTGAAGGCGGCGTTGAGGCGCTTTTCCAGCTCTTCGATGGGCAGCTCGGGGTGCCAGGCGAAGGGCCCGGTGGCCGGGTCCATGGGCATGTGCAGGATGACGATCTTGCCGGCGCGATGGGCTTCGCGGGCGAACTCGGCGGCGTGGGGCGTGTCGGGCATGATCGCCGTGGTCACCGGGCCGGGCAGGGCGAGTACGCGGCGATCGCGGGGCAGGTTCTGCCCGAGGTCGTCGATGATCAGGCTCAGGTAGGCCTTGCGCGGGGCGGGCTCGGCGGCCTGGGTCGAGGTGAAGGCGAGGAGGCACAGAAGCCCGGTCATGAGCCTCCACGACAACCGTGGGAGGGGTTGGCGTTGGTTGATCATGGGGATTTGAAGCATAGGGTTCGGGTAAAGCCTTGGCGGGGTGTGGCGGTCATCAGGGCGCTATCGCGAGCAAGCTTCGCTCCTGCAGAGGAGGCGGCGGGCTTGCTCGCGATGGCTTCCATCACTTGCTGCGGGTGATGCTCAGGCCCTTGAGCAGGCTGAGGGCCTGGGCCAACTGGTAGTCGTCGTCCTGTGGCATCGGCTTGGGCTTGCTGCCGGAAGCGGTCGGCTTGTCGGCGCCGCCGTTGCCATTGCCCAGGTGACCTTGCAGGTCGGCTTCCTTGAAGTACTCGTTGTCCTGCGCTTCGCTGGTGATCTTGGCGCGGCGCACCTCGATGTCCGGCACGATGCCCTGGGCCTGGATCGAACGGCCGTTCGGCGTGAAGTACAGCGCGGTGGTGATCTTCAGCGCACGGTCGTTGTTCAGCGGCAGCACGGTTTGCACCGAGCCCTTGCCGAAGCTGGTGGTGCCCATCAGCACCGCGCGTTTCTGGTCCTGCAGGGCGCCGGCGACGATCTCCGAAGCCGAGGCGCTGCCACCGTTGATCAGTACCACCATCGGCACCGCTTCGCTTTCGTCCTTGCCGGTGGCGGAGAAGCGCAGCTCGGAGTTGGCGATGCGGCCCTTGGTGTAGACGATCAGGCCCTTGGTGATGAAGTGGTCGACCACTTCCACCGCCGATTGCAGCACGCCGCCCGGGTTGTTGCGCAGGTCGAGGATGATGCCGTTGAGCTTCTTGCCGTTGTCCTTGCGCAGCTTGGCCAGGGCCTTGGACACTTCCTCGCCGGTCTTGACCTGGAACTGGGTGATGCGGATGTAGCCGTAGCCCGACTCCAGCAGCTGGCTCTTCACGCTCTTCACCTGGATGGTGGCGCGGGCCAGGGTCACGTCGAACGGCGCACCGCCGTCGCGGACCAGGGTCAGGGTGATCTTCTGGCCGATCTTGCCGCGCATCTTGTCCACGGCTTCGGTCATGCTCTGGCCGCGGGTCGGCTGGCCGTTGATCTTGACGATCAGGTCGCCGGCCTGGATGCCGGCCTTGGACGCCGGGGTGTCGTCGATCGGCGACACCACCTTGATGATGCCGTCCTCGGCGCCGACTTCGATGCCCAGGCCGCCGAACTCGCCGCTGGTGCTTTCCTGCAGCTCGGCGAAGTCTTCAGGGCCCAGGTAGGCCGAATGCGGGTCGAGGTTGCTGAGCATGCCCTTGATGGCGTTTTCCAGCAGGGTCTTGTCGTCGACGGGTTCGACATAGGCGGCCTTGATCCGGTCCATGACCTCGGCGAAGGTGCGCAGCTCTTCGAGCGGCAATGGCGCCTTGGTGGTCGTGGCGGCTGCCGACTGAGCGGTTTCGGCGGCGAACGCCAGGGGCGCACCGATCGCCAGAGCGATCGTCAGGGCCAGCGAGGTGAGGCGGGACAAATGCAGCATGTCGAACGAACTCCTGAATGAGATGGCGCGCTTATCCTTGCGCGCGGCACCATTGTGCCGGGTCGCTTGGGCGACCCTGCTGGCGAATAGCGAAGTACAGTGCAGGCGCGCCCTGTCCGCCACTGCTACCCACAGTGGAGATGGACTCGCCGGCCTTGACCACATCGCCCGCTTCTTTAAGCAGCGTCTGGTTGTGTCCGTAGAGGCTCAAGTAGCCGTTGCCATGGTCGAGGATCACCAGCAGGCCGGCGCCGCGCAACCAGTCGGCGAACACTACACGGCCGCCATGGACGGCATGCACCTGGCTGCCGGCCGAGGCGCTGATCATCACCCCGTCCCACTTGGTCCGGGCATCGTCGCCGCGGCTTTCGCCGAAGCGCGCCAGCAGTCGACCATCAACCGGCCATGGAAGTTTTCCCCGGGATGAAGCAAAAGGGCCTCCATAGGAGGCGCCTGCGCTGGAAACCAAGGGGCCGGGCGTCGCTCGGGGCGGCTTGCTCGGGCTCTCGTCGGCATTGGCCTGGGCCTCACGCAAACGCTTTTTTTCGGCTTCCTGCTGGGCGATCAGCGCTTTCTGTCGCGCTTCCTCTGCCTCGCGGGCCTGGCGGGCCAGGGTTTCCTCGATGGTTTTCAGGACCTTGCCCAGATCGGCCTGGTCCTGTTCGCGGGCCTTGAGCTTGTCGCCACGGGCCTTCACGTCGTCATTGAGCTTGGCCAGGGCCACCTGGCGTTCCTTGCGGACCTTGTCGAGTTCTTCACGCTGGGTGTCGAGGCTGCTTTTCTGCACCAGCAGCTGGGCTTGCTGCAGGGAGATTTCCTTTTCGACATTGGCCAGCTGGCGCAGGGTCTCGTTGAAATTCTTCAGCTGCTCCAGGCGGGCCTGGCTCAGGTAATCGTAATAAGTCAGGGTGCGGGCGAATTTTTCCGGGTTCTGCTGGTTGAGCAGCAGCTTGAGGTACTCCTGGCGACCATTCTGGTAGGCCGCGCGGGCCTGGATGGCGATCAGTCGTTGCTGTTCAATGCGCGCGCTCTGGAGTTTTTTTTTCTCCTCATCGAGTCGCAGCAGCTCGGATTCGCTTTTCTTCAGCTCTTTCTGCAGGGCATCGACCTGCTTTTCCAGCTTGCCCATCTCGGTTTCGGTGCCGCGCAGGTCTTTCTGCACGCCGGATTTTTCTTCCTGCAGCTTGCCCAGCAGCTTTTTCAGCTCGGCAATATCCTGACGCGTGGCGTCCAACTGCTGTTGGGTTTGCGCGCGCTCGTCGGCGAAGGCCGGTTGGAGCAGGCAGATCAGAGCAAGGGTAATCAGGGCGCGAAGCATAGAGGCGGGCGACACCAGGGAAAGGGACGGCCTAGTATGCCCGCCCCTCGCTGCAAAAAAAACGCCTCAAAGCCAACTGCTTTGAGGCGTTCGTCATAAAAAGCCGTTTGCGGCCCATTATTCGGTCTTTTTGATATCAGACCAGTATCGAAGTGCCAGTCATTTCCGCGGGCTGCGGCAGGCCCAGCAACTTGAGCATGGTCGGCGCCACGTCGGCCAGGACTCCGCCTTCACGGACTTTCAGGTCGCGCTTGCCTACATAGATGAACGGCACCGGCTCGCTGGTGTGGGCGGTGTGGGCCTGGCCGGTGGAGGCGTCGGACATCTGCTCGACGTTGCCGTGGTCGGCGGTGATCAGGGCTTCGCCGCCGACCTTTTCCAGGGCATCGACGATGCGGCCGACGCACAGGTCCAGGCATTCGACGGCCTTGACCGCGGCGTCGAACACGCCGCTGTGGCCGACCATGTCGCCGTTGGCGTAGTTGACCACGATCACGTCGTAGCGCTGGTTTTCGATGGCGTCGACGATCCGGTCGGTGACTTCCGGCGCGCTCATCTCCGGCTGCAGGTCATAGGTGGCGACTTTCGGCGACGGAATCAGGATGCGTTCTTCGCCCGGGAACGGCTCTTCGCGGCCACCGGAGAAGAAGAAGGTCACGTGGGCGTATTTTTCGGTTTCGGCGATGCGCAGCTGGGTCTTGCCGTTTTTCGCCAGGTAATCGCCCAGCACGTTTTCCAGGCTGCCCGGGGCAAAGGCCGAAGGGGCCGGAATGCTTGCCGCGTATTGGGTCAGCATGACGAAACCGGCCAGTTTCGGCTGGCGGGCGCGCTCGAATTCCTTGAAACCGTCCTCGACGAACACCCGGCTCAGCTCGCGGGCGCGGTCGGCGCGGAAGTTCATGAACACCACAGCGTCGCCGTCCTCGACTTTCACCGGCTCGCCGAGGGTGGTGGCCTTGACGAATTCGTCGCTCTCACCACGCTCGTAGGCGGCCTGCAGACCTTCCTGGGCGGTGGCGGCGTTGAATTCGCCCTTGCCGTCGACGATCAGGTTGTAGGCCTGGGCCACGCGGTCCCAGCGGTTGTCGCGGTCCATGGCGAAGTAGCGGCCGATCAGGCTGGCGATGCGGCCCTTGCCCAGGGTCTTGAAGGTTTCATCCAGCAGTTCGATCGACGAAGTGGCGCTTTTCGGCGGGGTGTCGCGGCCGTCGAGGAAGGCGTGCAGGTAGATCTTCTCGGCGCCACGCTTGAAGGCCAGTTCGGCCATGGCCACCAGGTGGTCCTGGTGGCTGTGCACGCCGCCATCGGACAGCAGGCCGAGGATATGCACGGCCTTGCCGGCGGCCACGGCTTTATCCACGGCGGCGCAAATGGTCGGATTCTCGAAGAACTCGCCATCGCGGATGGCTTTGGTGACACGGGTGAAATCCTGGTACACCACGCGGCCGGCACCGAGGTTCATGTGGCCGACTTCGGAGTTGCCCATCTGGCCGTCCGGCAGGCCGACATCCATGCCCGAACCCGAGATCAGGCCGTTCGGCACGCTGGCGCACAGGCGGTCGAGGACCGGCTTCTTGGCTGCATAGATAGCGTTGGATTCGTGGCTCTCGCTGTGACCGAAGCCATCCAGAATCATCAGGACCAAAGGTTTAGGCGTGGTAGTCATAGATTCCACTCGTGGCTGGATTGGGAGAATGTTGGAAAAAGGGAGTGGCAGTTTAAAGCGAAGTTCCGGTGGCGTCACCGCCGGGCGGGGTTTGGCCGACCCGGAGGGCTGTGTATACTGGCCGACATTTTAACGCCCTGGAACCTCCTTGATGGTTGCTCACCTGATTCAATTCGCCACTGAACACTACTTGCTCGTCGGCGCCTTCGTCATCTTGCTGGCTCTGTTGATCGCTCACGAGTTGAGCCGCGGCGGCCGTAGCCTCAGCACCCGTGAACTGACCGCGCTGGTGAACAGCGAGCAGGGCGTGGTGATCGATATCCGTCCGACCAAGGACTTCGCCGCGGGCCATATCGTCGGCGCGTTGAACATCCCTCAAGACAAACTGGCCGCCCGCGTGGGCGAGCTGGAAAAGCACAAGGCCAAGACCATCATTCTGGTCGATGCCCTGGGTCAGCACGCCGGCACCCACGCTCGCGAGCTGATGAAGTCCGGCTTCACCGCCGCCAAGCTGTCCGGCGGCGTTGGCAGCTGGAAAGCCGACAACCTGCCGCTGGTGAAGTGATATGGCTGCCGTCGTCGTCTATTCCAGCGATTACTGCCCCTACTGCTCGCGGGCCAAGTACCTGCTCGAGAACAAAGGCGTAGCCTTCGAAGAGATCAAGGTCGACGGCAAGCCGCAGGTTCGCGCCGAAATGGCCCAGAAGGCCGGGCGTACGTCCGTGCCGCAGATCTGGATCGGCAGCACCCATGTGGGCGGTTGTGACGATCTGTTCGCCCTGGAGCGCGCCGGCAAGCTCGACGCGCTGCTCGCGGCCTGACTGACCACCCAAGTTCAGCAAACCCTACATGACCCCGAGATCAAGAAGGATCTGAGATGACTGACCAACAGAACACCGCTGCGACCGAAGACGAATCCGCACCGCAATTCTCGCTGCAGCGTATCTATGTGCGTGACCTGTCTTTCGAAGCTCCGAAAAGCCCGGCTATCTTCCGCCAGCAGTGGGAGCCGAGCGTCGGCCTGGACCTGAACACCCGTCAGAAGGCGCTGGAAGAGGGTTTCCACGAAGTCGTGCTGACCCTGTCGGTCACCGTGAAGAACGGCGACGAAGTGGCGTTCATCGCCGAAGTGCAACAGGCCGGTATCTTCCTGATCAAGAACCTGGACGACGCTTCGATGAGCCACACCCTGGGTGCGTTCTGCCCGAACATCCTGTTCCCGTACGCTCGCGAAGCGCTGGACAGCCTGGTGACCCGCGGTTCGTTCCCGGCCCTGATGCTGGCTCCGGTGAACTTCGACGCGCTGTACGCGCAAGAGCTGCAACGCCTGCAGGCGGCCGGTGAAGGCACCGTTCAATAAGCTGCCGGGTTCCATGAAAAAAGCGCCGTTTCAGGCGCTTTTTTCATGTTCGGGCCCAAGGTTTCGAGGTTGACGCCGAGAGCGGCGCCAAACCTGTAGCCGCTGCCGAAGGCTGCGATCGCCTCCGAAGGGGGCGCCAGGTCTTGAGCACGCTGAAGGCCTTCGGCCTTATCGCAGCCTGCGGCAGCGGCTACAAGGAGTCGTGCAGAGGTGGGGGGCTTATTTGAACCCCAACTGGCGCCAGGCTTCGTAGACGGCCACCGCCACGGTGTTGGACAGGTTCAGGCTGCGGCAGCCTTCACGCATGGGCAGGCGCAGGCGTTGTTCGGCGGGCAGGGCGTCCAGTACCTCGGCGGGCAGGCCACGGCTTTCCGGGCCGAACAGGAAGGCATCGCCCTCGGCGAAGCTGGCGTCGTGGAAAGGTCGCGAGCCCTTGGTGGTGAAGGCGAACAGGCGCGGATGGCCTAGGCTTTCAAGACAGCTGGCGAGGTCGGCATGGCGCTGCAGGGTGGCGTACTCGTGGTAGTCGAGGCCGGCCCGGCGCAGGCGCTTGTCGTCCATTTCGAAACCCAGCGGTTCGATCAAATGCAGGTGGCAGCCGCTATTGGCGCACAGCCTGATTACGTTGCCGGTATTCGGCGGAATTTCTGGTTGAAAAAGGATGACGTGAAACATGCACGGCTCCGAAGAAAAAGACAGGCCGCATTCTACGCCTGAAGCGGACGTCCGGCCGAAGCTAATGCTGCGGGTATTCGGCTCGCTGGCGATCTTTGGCGTGATGGTCGGATTGATGATCGGTCGCCTCACCACCCCGGACCCCACCGAGTTGCAGGAAGTGCAGGTCCAGCCCAATGCCCTGGTGGTGTGGTTCAACAACGAGCCCAAGGTCCATGGCGAGCACATCGACGGGGCCGTGGCGCTGTTGTTCGAGGCCGAGGGGCGGGTGCAAAAGGGCCAGTTGAAGATCAACGACAAGGATGCCAACTGGCGGGTGCGGGCGGCTGAGGAAGGGTTGCTGCTGAACGTGGTCGCAGCAAGAGCGCTGCACGCCGAGTGGTCGGGCAGCGAGGTCGACGGGCGCTGGCGCCTGGAGATCCGGCTGCGCGAGGAATAAAAGAGGGGATTCCCGGCCTGCCTGTACCAAGGTCCCCAAAAGCGTGAGGGCTGGGCGCTGATTGCGCCGGGCCCGGTGTAAAGAGGGGAAGCCCCGGCCTGCCTGTACCAAGGTTCCCAAAAGCGTGAGGGCCGCGCTGATTGCGCTGGGCCCGGTGTAAAGAGGGAATCCCCGGCCTGCCTGTACCAAGGTTCCCGAAACGGGTGGGGCTCGTCGCTGTGAGCGTAATGAGCCCGGGTGTTAAAGAGGGAATCCCTGGCCTGCCTGTACCAGGGTTCCCCAAACCGGGTGGAACCCGTCGCTGCGAGCGGTATGGGTTCCGGGTGTAAAGAAGGGGATTCTCGGCCTGCCTGTACCAAGGTCCCCAAAACGGGTGAGTGACTGCACTCATGATCTTGTCTTTGCAGGGGGCGTGCCAATTTCGGCTTAAACGGTTAAGCGAATTTTCAAGAAAATCTGAAAGCCCCGGTTTACGGGGCTTTCGCCGTTGTGTGGAGATGTTTTTGCGAGAAAAATCGAGATCGCCCACCGGGAAATCCCACGTCCAGCCGCGCATTCGGGCAGTGCAGGCTCACCATTGCGGTGCACAAAAAGCTTCGCGGGCAAGCCTCGCTCCTACAGAACCCCTTCATCTGTAGGAGCGAGGCTTGCCCGCGATTGGATCTGTCATTCGGCACAGCCCGAATGCCTTGCACTGTAGCCGCTGCCGAAGGCTGCGATCGCGACCGAAGGGCGCGCAGGATCTCAAGATCGCTGAAGGCCTTCGGCCTTATCGCAGCCTGCGGCAGCGGCTACAGGGGGTTACGCGGCTCAGCCCTCGTCGCTGTCGTCGTCATCCCCGCCGTCGACCTTCATCCCCAACTCCTTGATCTTGCGCGTCAGGGTGTTGCGGCCCCAGCCCAGCAGAACGGCGGCGTCGCGGCGGCGGCCGGCGGTGTGCTTGAGGGCGGTCTCGATCATGATCCGCTCGAAGCTCGGCACCGCGCTGTCCAGCAGGCTCGACTGGCCGCGTGCCAGGGCCTGGTCGGCCCACTGGCGCAGGGCCTGCTCCCAGTTGGTCACCGGCGCCGAATCCTGGGGCAGGCTCAGCAGTTCCGGCGGCAGGTCGCTGATATGCACCTCGCGACCCGAAGCCATCACGGTGATCCAACGGCAGGTGTTCTCCAGCTGGCGCACGTTGCCGGGCCACGGCAGGTTCTTCAGGTATTCCTCGGTCTCGCTTTTCAGCAGCTTGGGCTCGACGGCCAGCTCCTGGGCGGCGCGGCTGAGGAAGTGCTTGGCCAGGGTCGGGATGTCTTCGCGACGGTCCGACAGGCGCGGGATATGGATGCGGATCACGTTCAGGCGGTGGAACAGGTCCTCGCGGAACTTGCCGGCGTGCACCAGGGTTTCCAGGTTCTGGTGGGTCGCGGCGATGATGCGCACATCGACCTTGACCGGCGTATGCCCGCCAACCCGGTAGAACTCGCCGTCGGCCAGCACCCGCAGCAGGCGGGTCTGGGTGTCGGCCGGCATGTCGCCGATCTCGTCGAGGAACAGGGTGCCGCCGTCGGCCTGTTCGAAGCGCCCGCGCCGCAGGTTGGCCGCGCCGGTGAAGGCGCCTTTTTCATGGCCGAACAGCTCGGATTCCATCAGGTCCTTGGGGATCGCCGCCATGTTCAGCGCGATGAACGGCGAAGCCGCCCGCGGGCTGTGGCGGTGCAGGGCATGGGCCACCAGCTCTTTACCGGTACCGGACTCACCGTTGATCAGCACGGTGATGTTGGAGTGGCTGAGGCGACCGATGGCGCGGAACACCTCCTGCATCGCCGGCGCTTCACCGATGATTTCCGGGGTGCGGGCCAGCGCGGGGATCACTTCCAGGCCCTGCTGCTCCTGGGCGTGCTGGTTGGCGCGCTTGACCAGGGACACCGCTTCGTCGACATCGAACGGCTTGGGCAGGTACTCGAAGGCGCCGCCCTGATAGGAGGCGACAGCGCTGTCCAGGTCGGAGTGCGCGGTCATGATGATCACCGGCAGGCGCGGGTGCTGCTCGCGGATCCGCGCCAGCAGGTCCAGGCCACTGGCGCCGGGCATGCGGATGTCGGAAATGATCACGTCCGGTTGCTGGCGGGCCAGGCGACTCATCACACCATCGGCGCTATCGAAGCTCTGGGTGGTCATGCCTTCCTGTTGCAAGGCTTTCTCCAGAACCCAACGGATAGAACGGTCGTCATCGACGATCCACACGGTTTCACTACGGCTCATGTCGATGGGGCTCCTTGTTCCAGTGGCAGAAAGATCGAGAACGTGGTGTGGCCGGGATGGCTGTCACACTCGATCAGGCCCTGGTGCTGGCTGATGATGTTCTGGGTAATGGCCAGGCCCAGCCCGGTACCGTCCGGACGGCCGCTGACCATGGGGAAGAAGATGGTTTCCTGGAGTTCCGCGGGGATCCCCGGGCCGTTGTCGATGATCTCGATCTTGGTCACCAGGCGGTGGCGCACGTGGCCGATGGTGAACTGGCGCATGGTGCGGGTGCGCAGGCTGATGCGGCCCAGGCGCAGCTCGTTCTGGCTGCTGATGGCCTGCATGGCGTTGCGCACGATGTTGAGCACCGCCTGGATCATCTGTTCGCGGTCGATCAACACATCGGGAATGCTCGGGTCGTAGTCGCGCACCAGGGTGATGCAGCCCTGGCTTTCGGCTTCCACCAGGCTGCTCACGCGCTCCAGCACTTCGTGCACGTTGCACAGGGCCAGCGACGGCAGCTTGTTGGAACCGAGCATGCGGTCCACCAGATTCCGCAGGCGGTCGGCCTCTTCGATGATGACGTTGGTGTAGTCCTTGAGGTTCTCGTCCGGCAGTTCGCGGGCCAGCAACTGGGCGGCGCCGCGAATCCCACCGAGGGGGTTCTTGATCTCGTGGGCCAGGCCGCGCACCAGCATCTTGCTGGTTTCCTGCTTGGACAGCTGGGCCTCTTCCTTGGTGATCCGCAGCAGGCGGTCACGGGGGTGGACTTCCAGCAACAGCAGGGTGTCGCCATTGCTCAGGATCGGCGTCACCGCGTAGTCCACGGTCAGGGTCTGGCCGGTCAGCGCGGTGAGCATGGCTTCGCGCTTGGTGAACGGGTGCGCCTGTTCCACCGCCTGGCGCAGGGAGCTCAGGGCTTCGGCCGACTCGGTGAACAGTTCGCTGATGAATTGCCCATGGCTGCGCTGGCCACTGATGGCCAGCAACATCTCCGCCGCCGGGTTCATGTACTCAAGGCGCAGGTCGGCGTTGAGCAGGATGGTCGCGGTGGTCAGGTTGTCGAGTAGCAAGCGGTGCAGTTGATCGCTGATGGTCATGGGTAAATGTTGACCTCTTTTGAAACAAGGCAATCCCGGGCCGGCCCAGGATTGCGCGCGCGAACAAGGCGCTGGTATCGAGAAAATGCAAAAACCAAACCAAGGCTCCGAAAAGAAGCGCTCGAGCCCTGAAACAGACGTTTAAAGTTCTGTTTCGCAGCGCTTTGCCGGCTGCGCTGGGTACTTTCGAACCAAAATGGGCTGCGGATGGGTGCAGGTGCAGCTTGATGCACCAATATAGTGCGATTTATCCGAGGCTGCGCTAAAGAATGGCTAGCCGCGCGCCGGTCCAGAATTCGCCGCGCACGCAAAAAGGCCCGCGTGCTGGCGGGCCTGGAAGTGTGCGGCGGATGGCTGATCAGTGGGCGGGCTGGGCGTCCTTGTCGATGCCCGGTGGTAGCGTGGCGGGTGCCTCGGTCAGCGGTGCGGCGCGGGGTTCCCGGGCCAGTTCGTCGGCGTCCGCCTGCTCGGCGGTGGACAGGTCGGCGGCGTTGTGGCCGATGCGCTTGAGCAGCAGGAGCATGCACACCAGGGACACCAGGGCATAGCCAGCGGAGGCGATGGCCACGCCGAGAATGCTCCCGGTGTTGTTGAGAATGCCCTGGGCCAGGACCGGCGTGGCGCCGCCCACCAGCAAGGAACAGAGCTGGTAGGAAATC
Source organism: Pseudomonas sp. GW821-FHT09E12 (assembly GCF_059416085.1). Taxonomy (NCBI): domain Bacteria; kingdom Pseudomonadati; phylum Pseudomonadota; class Gammaproteobacteria; order Pseudomonadales; family Pseudomonadaceae; genus Pseudomonas; species Pseudomonas sp. GW821-FHT09E12. Next base: position 302,766 of record NZ_JBWKOM010000004.1, read on the forward strand.
GACAGGCCGCTATAGCGCACCCTGGTCGGGAAGGCGCGGGCCAGGATGCCGCCGACGGCGCCATAGAACATCGAGTGCGGCACGGTGGCCAGGCACATGCCGAGCACGGCGATCCAGTAGACGCCGGTTTCCACGGCGAAGAACATCGCCGGCATCAGGAAGAACTCCGGCAGCAGCATCAGCACCACGGCCTTGCGCATGTCCATCCTGGAAACCAGCACCGCGCCCAGGGGCTGGGTGATGAACTGCACCACCAGGGCGATGACGATCACGCTGAGAAAGGTGCTCTGGCTGTAGCCCAGCTCCTTGGTGGCCCAGGACAGGGCAAAGGTGCTCTTGAAGTAGGTGACATGGATGATCGGCAGTACGCCGGCCCCCAGCAGCACGATCTGCCAGTGTTTGCGCAGGACCTCCAGGATCGGCAGCTTGACGGTCTTTTTCTGCTGGATCAGGCGCTTCATGTCGTCCGATTCTTCGAGCTTGAGGCGAATCACCATGCCCACCAGGACCAGTGCCGCCGAGAGCAGGAACGGAATGCGCCAGCCCCACAGCAAAAAGTCCGGCGCGGGCAGGGCGCTGAGGCCGAAGAACACCAGGGTTGCCAGCAGGTTGCCAGCCGGCGAGCCCTGCTGGGCAAAGGCCGCATACAGAATGCCTTTGCCCTTGGGCGCGCTTTCGCTGGCGATGAGGATGGCGCCGCCCCATTCGCCGCCCACCGCGATGCCCTGGATGATGCGCAGCACCACCAGGGCAATCGGCGCCCAGATACCGATCTGCAGGTAGGTCGGCAGCAGGCCGATGCAGGTGGTGGCCACGCCCATCATGATCAGGGTGATCACTAGGGTGGTCTTGCGCCCGATCTTGTCGCCCAGGTGGCCGAAGATGATGCCGCCGATGGGGCGGGCGATGAAGCCGGCCCAGAGGGTCAAAAACGACAGCAGGGTGGCGGTGCCCGCAGGCAAGTCGGCGGGGAAGAACACCTTGCCGAAGACCAGCGCGGCGGCGATTCCGTAGGCGTAGAAGTCATACCATTCGATGGTCGTGCCGATGAACGAAGCGATTCCTGCCTTGCGGGCTTTCTTGTGCGCGGCAGCGTGCTGGGCGGCATTCATATTCAATTCCTGCATGTTGTTATTGTTATTTGCGCCGCGGAGGTTCGTCTGACGACGGCTCCGGATACTCATTGCACGAATGGGCGCATCACGTACTTGCAAGGTCCGACGGCACGGAGCCTATACAGGCAGGAATGAAAAAAATAATGATTAAATCTTATTGTGTGATATGGGATTTCGTATGGTCGACAGCCCTCAAAGTCCCGGCGCCACGGGCTTTTGCAGGGCCTTGAGGACACTCAGGAAACTCTCCGCGGCGGCCGACGGTTTGTCGGCATGGCGGATAGCGTGGACCTCGGACAACGCCCCGTCGCCGCTGATTTCGCAGTAATGCACACCCTCTTTCCAGGTGCCGGCCAGGGTCTGCGGGACCAGGGCCACGCCCATTTCATACGCCACCATCGCCACCACCGTTTGCCACAGCCGGGTTTCGTGGCGGATACGCGGGCTGAACCCGGCCGCCACGCAGCGCGCGATGATCAGGTCGTGGTAGTGCGGCGAGACATTGCGTGGGAACAGGATGAAGTCGTCGTTGGCCAGCTCCGCCAGATCGATGCGCGACTCGCCCGCCAGCCGGTGGCCCTGGGGCAGGCAGCAGAGGAAGGGCTCGGCGAGGACTGGCTCGCCGCGGATGCTCTCGGGAAAGTGGCTCCAGTGCACGAAGCCGATATCGATCTGCCCGCGCTGCAGCGCCTGGGCCTGCTCGGCGCTGTTCATCTCCATCAGCACGATCTCGGTGTCCGGATGATCCTGCTCGAAGGTCCTCACCGCCTGCGGCAGGCCGCGATGCAGGATCGAGTTGACGAAACCGATGCTCAGCCGACCGACGAAACCCTGGGCCGAACGCAGGGTCAGGCGCCGCGCCTGCTCGGCCCGCAGCAGCAGGTAGCGGGCTTCGTCGAGCAGCACCTGGCCGGCGTTGGTCAGGCTCACCGACTTGTTGTTGCGGCTCAGCAACTGCACGTCCAGCTGGCTCTCGAGCTTCTTGATGTCGAAGCTCAGGGCCGGCTGAGAGATGAACAGGCGAGCGGCGGCCCGGCCGAAATGCAGCTCTTCGGCGACCGCGACGAAGTAACGAAGCTGTTTGAGATCCATGCTGGCGTCCTCGCTTTACGATCTGGTTTTCTTATCGTAGTGGATTGATTTTGTATTAGATACTTATCGATGGCGACTCTAGTCTCGGGGCACAAGAGCCTGGAGAGACGCCATGACTGCCCTGCCTGAACCTGCCCAAGACACCCTGAATATCCCCGATAGCCGAGGCCTGAACCTGTTCGATTGCGACGCCGGGCTGGCGGCCCTGCTCAAGGTCTACCTGGCGCCGCAACTGTACGCCCAGTGGTTGCCGAGCCTGCGCCAGCTCGGTGCGCGGGCCGGTGGCGAGCTGGATGTGCTGGCACTCTCGGCGGACAAGAACCCGCCGCAACTGCGGCCGCGCACCCGCCGTGGCGAAGACCTGCAGAGCATTTACAAGCACCCGGATTTCATCGCCCTGGAGCGCGCCGCCTATGCCGAGCTGGGCCTGGCCTCCATGAGTCATTGCGCCGAGCCGGTGCTGCCGCTGGTCAAGTACGCCCTGACCTTCCTTTTCGTGCAGGCCGAGTTCGGCCTGTGCTGCCCGGTGAGCATGACCGACTCGCTGACCCGCACCCTGCGCAAGTTCGGCTCGCCGGAGCTGGTGGCGCGCTATCTGCCGTCCCTGGCCTCGCGGGATTTCGACCGCTTGTTCCAGGGCGCGATGTTCATGACCGAACAGGCGGCCGGCTCCGACGTGTCGCGCACCGAAACCCGCGCGCGCCTGGAGAGCGGCGAGTGGCGGCTGTTCGGCGACAAGTGGTTCTGCTCCAACCCGGACGCCGACCTGGCCATGGTCCTGGCCCGTCCGGAAGACGCACCGGAAGGCCTGAAGGGGGTCAGCCTGTTCCTGCTGCCGAAGGTCCGCCCCGATGGCTCGCGCAACGCCTACCGGATCCTGCGCCTGAAGGACAAGCTGGGCAGCCGCTCCATGGCCAGCGGCGAAATCAGCCTGGACGGCGCCACCGCCTACCTGATCGGTGAGGTCGGCCGCGGCTTCCAGCAGATGGCCGACATGATCAACATGTCGCGCCTGTCCAACGGGGTGCGGGCCGCCGGGCTGATGCGTCGCGGGGTCAACGAGGCGCTGTATGTCGCCCGCCAGCGCCGGGCCTTCGGCCGCCATCTGATCGAGATGCCGCTGATGCAGCGCCAACTGCTGAAAATGATGCTGCCCGCCGAGCAGGCCCGTTCGATGTTCATGCAGATCGCCACGCTGCTGCCCAAGGCCGATGCCGGCGACGAGGCGGCGCGCAAGTGCGTGCGCATCCTCACCCCGCTGATCAAGTTCCGCGCCTGTCGCGATGCGCGCCGGGTCACCGGGGACGCCATGGAAGTACGCGGCGGGGTTGGCTACATCGAGGAGTGGAGCGATGCGCGGCTGGTGCGCGATGCCCACCTGGGCTCGATCTGGGAAGGCACCAGCAACATCGTCGCGCTGGACATCGCCCGCGCCGTGACCCGCGAGCAGGCCCTGGAGCCGCTGCGGCACTACCTCGCCGGCCTGCTCGCCGAGGCCGACCTGCCGGCGGCCAGCCAGCGCCTGTTCGAGACGGTCCTGCAACGTGCGGTCGCGGCCATCGAAAAGGTCGCGCAAGAGCGCCGCGACGACCAGGTGCGCCTGGCCGGCAGTGCCCTTTATCACACTGCCACGGCGATCTTCATGGCCTGGGAAGCGAGCCGCCAGGCCCCCGATTACCGGCGCCTGGCCCTGGCCCATCTGCTGCTCCAGCACAAGCTGCTGCCCCGCGATCCGCTGCGTCCGGAGGCATCGATTGAGCCTGAGCTGCTGACGCTCCTGGCCAATGAGAGCGCGCTGTCGAAAGCCGATGCGATGCAGCTGTTGCCGGCCTGAACGGCCTTGCCCATTTTTGTCAGAGAACTGCCATGAACCATTCAAAAGGGGCCCTGGCCGGCCTTAAAGTCATCGACCTCAGCCGCGTGCTGGGTGGACCCTACTGCTCCCAGGCCTTGGCCGACCACGGCGCCGAAGTGATCAAGCTGGAGCCCCTGAGCGGTGACGAGACCCGCGGCTGGGGCCCGCCTTTCGAGGGCGCCGACGCTTCGTATTTCAGGGGCGTGAACCGCAACAAACAGGGGATCGCCGTGGACCTGTCCCGACCCGCGGGCATCCAGCTGCTGATGCGCCTGCTGGAAGACGCCGACGTGCTGATGGAGAACTTCAAGCCCGGCACCCTGGAGCGTTGGGGCATCGGTTATGCCGAGGTGCTGAGCCAGCGTTTCCCGACCCTGATCCACTGCGCGGTTTCCGGTTTTGGCGGTGACGGCCCGCTGGGCGGGTTGCCCGGCTACGACGCGGTGATCCAGGCGATGGCGGGGCTGATGAGCGTGAACGGCGAAGCCGACAGCGGCCCGCTGCGCATCGGCCTGCCGATCGTCGATATGGTCACCGGGCTGAATGCCCTGGCGGGGATTCTCCTGGCGCTCAACGAACGCCACCGCAGCGGCCTGGGGCAGTCCCTCGACATCACCCTGTACGACTGCGGCGTGTCCCTGCTGCACCCGCATCTGGCCAACTATTTCGCCGCTGGCAAGACCCCGCAGCGCACCGGCAACGCCCATCCGAATATCGCGCCCTACGACAGTTACCGCACCGGCACCGAGCCGATCTTCCTGGCGGTCGGCAATGACCGGCAGTTCGCCAAGTTGTGCGAACAGCTGGACGCCGGCGCCTTGCTGGACGACCCGCGCTTCGCCGACAACGGCTGTCGCTCGGTCAACCGCGAGGCGCTGAAGCAGGCGCTGGAGGCGCGCCTGGCCGAGCACGACGGCACGGCCCTGGCGCAACGGCTGATCCGCCTGGGCGTGCCCTGCGGCTCGATTGCCTCGATCGACAAGGTGGTCGCGCACCCGCATACCCGGCATCGCGGCCTGTTGGTGGAGATCGGCGACTACCGCGGCGTCGGCTCGCCGGTGAAGCTGTCGCGGACCCCGGCCAGCTATCGCAGTGCTCCGCCGGCATTGGGCGCGAATACCCGCGAGGTTCTCGAAGGCCTGGGCCTCGACAACCAGACGATCGAAAACCTGTTCGAGCACGGCATCGTCCGCGAGTGAAGGGCTGCGCCCAGAGTCCCGACCGGGCCTCTGGCGCGCTTCTCAGGTTCCTATCTGCATCAGGAGACTCCATGAATCCCGAGTCCGTTAGCCCCCAACCCCTGGTCCTGCTGGAGCGCCCCGCACCGGGCGTGGCGCTGCTGCGGCTGAACCGCCCGCAGGCGCTCAACGCGCTGAACATGGCGCTGCGCGAGGAGCTGGCCGAGCACTTTCGCCGTCTGGACACCTGCCCGGATACCCGGGTCGTGGTACTCACTGGCGGCGATACGGTGTTTGCCGCCGGCGCCGACCTCAGCGAGCTGGTGAACGCCAGCGCGCTGCAGCTCTATGCCCGGCATGCCGAGCGCCACTGGCAAGCCATCTCGGCGTGCCGCAAGCCGGTCATCGCCGCGGTGAATGGCTACGCCCTGGGCGGTGGCTGTGAGTTGGCGATGCATTGCGACCTGATCGTCGCCGGCCACTCGGCGCGTTTTGCCCAGCCGGAAATCAAGGTCGGGGTGATGCCCGGGGCGGGCGGCACCCAGCGCCTGCTGCGCGCCATCGGCAAGTTCCAGGCGCTGCGCCTGCTGCTTACCGGTTGCCAGGTCCCGGCCGACGAGGCGCTGCGCCTGGGCCTGGTCAGCGAGGTGGTGGCGGACAGCGAGACCCTGCCGCGGGCCCTGGCCCTGGCCGCCAGCATCGCCGGCATGCCGCCGCTGGCCGTGGCGCAGATCAAGGAGGTGGTGCTGGCCGGCATGGACCTGCCGTTGGAGCAGGCGTTGGTGCTGGAGCGCAAGGCTTTCCAGCTGCTGTTCGGCTCCCATGACCAACGCGAAGGCATGCAGGCCTTTCTTGAGAAACGCAAACCGGAGTACCAGGGGAAATGACCACACAACCATTGCAACGCATCGGCCTGGTTGGCACCGGCGCGATGGGCCGGGGCATCGCCCAGGTCATGGCCATGGCCGGGCTCAAGGTATTTTTGTTCGATGCGCGCCCGGGTGCCGCGGGCATGGCCCGGGAGCAACTGGCGACGATCTTTGCCCAGCAGATCGAGAAGGCCCGCATCACCCCGCAGGACGCCGCGGCGGCCATGCTCAATCTGGAAGTGGTCGACAGCCTGCAAGCGCTGCGTGACTGCCAACTGGTGATCGAGGCGATAGTCGAGGACCTGGCGGCCAAGCAGCAGCTGTTTCGGCAACTGGAGGAGGTGCTGGCACCGGATGCGATCCTGGCGAGCAATACCTCGTCGCTGTCGATCACCGCGATTGCCTCGGTGTGCCGCTATCCGGAACGCGTCGCCGGGCTGCACTTCTTTAATCCGGTGCCGCGGATGCGCATTGTCGAGGTGATCGACGGCCTTGCCACCCGCGTCGGCGCGCGCTTGCAGGAGCTGGTCCGCGCCATCGGCTACTACCCGGCGCGGGCCAAGGATTCTCCCGGCTTTATCGTCAATCATGCCGGGCGGGCCTTTGGCACCGAGGCGTTGCGCATCCTCAGCGAGGGCGTGGCCCCTGCATGGCGGATCGATGCGCTGCTGCGCGACAGCGCCGGTTTCGCCATGGGGCCGTTCGAGCTGCTCGACCTGATCGGCCTGGATGTCAGCGTGCCGGTGATGGAGTCGGTCTACCGGCAGTTCTATGAGGAGCCGCGTTATCGGCCTCACCCCGTGCTGCGGCTGATGCTGGCGGGTGGGCACCTGGGGCGCAAGAGCGGGCAGGGCTTCTACCTCTACGACGAGCCAGGCGATACGCGGCGCCCGCCACAGGCCGTGCCCTCTTGCGCGGTGCTGCCGCCGGTGTGGATCGCCGCCGACGACGAGGTCGGCCGGCTGCGTCTGCTGGACCTGCTCGAACGCCTGGGGGCCCGGATCGAGAACGGCCTGCGACCTTCCACCTCGGCCTTGTGCCTGGTGGCGCCTCTGGGCGATGACGCCAGCGAAGCGGCCCTGCGTCATGCCATGGATCCGTCGCGCACCGTGGCGATCGACACCCTGACCGCGCTCGACAGCCAGCGCTGCCTGATGCTCAACCCGGCGACCCGTGAAGACATGCAGCACGCCGCCCACGCACTATTCAGCGCCGACGGCGGCACGGTGACGCTGATCCGCGACAGCTGCGGCTTCATCGTCCAGCGCACCCTGGCGTCCATCGTCAACCTGGCCTGCGACATCGCCCAGCAGGGCATCGCCTCGGTGGCCGATATCGACGCCGCGGTACGCCTGGGTCTCGGCTATCCGCTGGGGCCGCTGGAGTGGGGCGACCAACTGGGCCCCGAGCGCCTGCTGCAGATCCTCGAGCGCCTGCACGCCCTCACGGGCGACGCGCGTTATCGCCCCAGCGGCTGGTTGCGCCGTCGGGCCCTGCTGGGCCTGTCCCTGCGCCAGCCGGAAAACCCGCTGCCGGCCTGAGGCCTGCCGATCCCTACTGCTGCGAGAGTCCTTTCATGCTTGATGCCTATATCTACAGCGGCTTGCGAACCCCCTTCGGCCGGCATGGCGGCAGCCTCGCCAGCGTGCGCCCGGACGACCTGGTGGGGCCTTTGCTGGCGCGTTTGCTGGAAACCTCGGGGCTACCGGCCGAGGTGCTGGAAGAGGTGATCCTCGGGTGTACCAACCAGGCCGGCGAGGATAGCCGCAACCTGGCGCGCAATGCCTTGCTCAGCGCCGGGCTGCCTTGGCGCGTGCCCGGGCAGACGGTCAACCGCCTGTGTGCCAGCGGCCTGTCGGCGGTGATCGACGCGGCCCGGGCGATCACCTGCGGCGAGGGCCGACTGTACCTGGCCGGCGGGGTCGAGAGCATGTCCCGGGCGCCCTTCATCATGGCCAAGGCCGAGAGTGCCTACAGCCGGACCCAGGAGGTGGCCGACAGCACCATTGGCGCACGCTTCGCCAACCCGCGGCTGGTCGAACGCTACGGCAACCACAGCATGCCCGAGACCGGCGATAACCTGGCCCGACTCTATGCCATCAGCCGCGAGGACGCCGATCGCTTCGCCGCCGCTTCCCAGGCGCGCTACCAGGCGGCCTTGCAGGCCGGAGTGCTGGACGGAGAGATCATGGCCGTCGAGGTGGCGGCCGGGCGCAAGGGCCCGGCCTTGACCGTCTGCGATGACGAACATCCGCGCCCTCGCTCCGACCTGGCGGCCCTGTCGCGCTTGCCGACGCTGTTCGCGGAGGGCGTGGTGACCGCCGGCAACGCTTCGGGGATCAACGATGGCGCGGCGGTGTTGCTGCTCGGCAGCCGTGAGATCGGGAGGGAACATGGGGTCGCGCCCATGGCGCGCATCCTCTCGTCGGCGTCGGTCGGCGTGGAGCCGCAGTTCATGGGTATCGGCCCGCACAGGGCGATTCTGCTGGCGTTGCAGCGGGCCCGCATCGGCCTGGAGCAGCTCGACCTGATCGAGATCAACGAGGCATTCGCGCCACAGGTGCTGGCTTGCCTCAAGGCCCTGGACCTGGATTTCGACGATCCGCGGGTCAACCCCAATGGCGGCGCCATCGCCATCGGCCACCCACTGGGCGCGTCCGGGGCCCGGCTGGTGTTGAGCGCCTGCCGTACCCTGCAACGCAACCACCAGCGTTACGCCGTGGTCAGCCTGTGCGTGGGCGTGGGCCAGGGTGTAGCCATGGTGATCGAGCGCGCCTGATCTACCGCTCGGCGTTGTTTCACTCCGGGCACTAGCCATAGTTATGCCGAGGTGGCGAGCAGCATCGGTTCGGCCTCCGCCGTGCGGGCCGTGGCCCGGGCCAATGGCGCCAATCAGATCGCCATCGTGATTGCCTGTCACCGGGTGATAGGTTCCGACGGTTCGCTCACCGGTTATGGCGGCGGGCTCTGGCGCAAACGTTGGTTACTTGAGCATGAGCGGCGCCTGTACCCGCAGATTTCGGCGCGCCAAAACCTCAGGGCCGATGAACCCGTTGCAGGGTGAAGGTCAGCGTCGGACTTTGCTGCACCACCCGCTCGCCATCGAGCACCTGCACCGCCAGGCGGTGCTCGCCGCGGTCGATGTTCACCAGTTGCAGGCTCGGCAGGTTGCCGGGCTGGCCATAGGGTTGGTCGTCCAGCAGCAGGCGCAGGCGATGTTCGTTGTGCAGGGACGGTTGCAGGCGGACCTCGACGTTGAAGGAGCCGTTGTTGGCGCGGATCACTCCGCCGTTCGGTACGCCGCTCAGCTCCAGGGTGGTGTAGGCCAGTGCGCTGGAGGGAGGTGTTTGCACTGGCTCGACGCCGGGCGGTGTGGTCGGCCGGGGTGCCTCAATGCGATTCAGCGGCGCCAGCTCGACGGCCTGACCGGGCACGCCGGCCGGCGGCTGATCGCTGTAGGCGGTATTGCCGCGGGCGTCGGTGTAGCGGTAGATCTGCGCGGCGACCGGCAGGGCGGTCAGCAACAGCAGGTAGAGACAGTGCACACGCATGGCGGCTTTCCTGGGCGCTTGGGTCGGCGGCTGCAAAGATGAAACTGCCTCCAGCATAGAACCGCGAACCGGGCCCAGGTTCGTCACTTCAACCTTTGGACACACAAAGCTCGGCGGTGGCGCGGACCAGCGCCAGTTGGCGCAGCGCCGGGCGGTCGCCGCCGTGGGTGGCCTGGGCCAGCCATTGCGGGCACTGCGGGTCGTTGCGGTAGGGGCTGAAATCCGCCAGTTGCTGCAGCAGGCGTTTTTGTAACCGGTCGAGTTGCGGGCGGATCTGCCCCACCAGGTCCGGGCGCAGCGTGTCCGGCGCCTGGCCTTGCAAGGTCCATTCGGACAGATGGGCGTACTGCACCAGCTTGTTGGCCTCGATCTGCGCGGCGAAGAACTGTTCCACCGCCGCGCCGTCGAGTTTGTAGGCCGGCGCCTGGGCCACCGCGCCGGCAATCACCTCACGCTCGCGCGGGCGGTCTTCCACCGGTTTGTGGCTGTCCCATTTGCTCAGGGCCACTTGGTCGGCAATGGCCAGGCGTTCTTCGAGGGTGGCCAGCAGAGGGCCGAGGGTGGCGGGGGCGGCGCAGGCATTACCGGCCAGCAACAGGGTCAACAGGGCAAGGCAGAATCGCGAAGTCATGGGCAGTCTCGGCTTCTTGGGGACAAGTCGGCGGCCATGATGCACGCAAAACCGCAGTGCCTGGCAAGCGCCGGGTGCAAGGTGGGTCATTGGCCGGCCACGGCAGTCGCGGGCGCCCCGCAACCGGTTGGGCTGGAAGACAGTCGCTGGCTGCTTTCGTCATAGACGATCCGGCAGGCGCTCAAGCCGTTGTCGATCAGTTCGCGGCTCTTGACCGCGCCGTTGCGGTGATAGCACAGCTGTTCGCCGACCAGTTGGCCGTTGGACTCATGACTTTTCACCTGTTGCTGGTTGATGGTCATCCAGGTGAAACCCACCGAGTTTTTCTGGCACTCGACCTGCCCATTGTCGTAGTAGGTGCGCTGAGTGATCTGGTCATTGTCGCCGATGATCTTCTCGCGGATCTTTTGGCCTGTTTCATAGTTGTACTCGATGGAGCCTTGGGGGCTGCCAAAGAGAAAGTCCGTTTCCCAGGACAGCTTTCCGTGGGTGAACCGCCGTTGTTTTCCGCAGCGTTCGACGGTTGAGCCGAGCTTGTCGAAGCGGCACCAGTTGGCTTCTTCATAAAGCACTTCGTCCTGATCGTATTGTTTCATCAGGCCGACAAAGCGCCCTCCCTCGAAGCGCCCGACCGTGGCCGGCGTCCCGTCGCGCAGGAAGGTCAGGTGAGGGCCTTCGTACCGATCGTTGTGCCAGGAAATATCGCTGATCAGCTTGCCGTCTTCGCTGTAACCCAGTGAGCGACCTTCCCGTTTGCCATTCTCATATTGCTGCGAGTACTGCAGGTTGCCGCTGGGGCTATAGCCTTCGCGGGTACCGGACAGCACATCTGCCTGGTAATGCTCGATCAGGACCAGCACGCCGTTGGCGTCGGTTTCGCGCAACTCGCCCTCTTTTTTATCGGCGACGAAGTTCACGCTCTGGCTATGGCCCTTGTCCGTCTTGAGTATCCAGGGTCCGTTTTTCAGGTCGTTCTTGAAGTTGCCGCGACCTGCCTGGGTAACCCATGGCCCTTCGCGTTTGTCGTTGCGGTAGCTGCCGCTTTCGGTGAAGCCGTCCAGCTTCTCTTCGCTCGGACCGTTGAGCACGCCATGGACATAGGTCTGGAAGCCAGTGACAGCGGATTCGCCTCCTTCGTCGTAGGACAGCACCCAGCGTCCCTCGCGCAAATCGTCCCGATACTCGCCGGTTGCGGATTGCCAGCGGTAGGTTTCGGTCCACTGCCCCTGGCGCTTGCCATCGACAAAACGGCCATGGCTCCAGCCTTCGTCCGGGCTGGAAAAACTCCATTCGCCGGTGCGTTGGCCGTGGGCATAGGCACCCTGGGCGGCGACGGCACCGCCGGAGTCGGAGTATTCCACGCAGGCCCCGTCCTCGCTGTCAGTGAAACGCTGCGGTTCGGTTTCCCAGGCGATGCGGCTGGCCCGGTAGTTGTACAGCAGGGGCTCGTCCTCCAGCGCAGGCGTTTCGCCGCGCCAGTAGGTGGCGGTGAGAAAGCGTCCGTCCTTTTCGGCGAAGGTCTTTTTGTAGCTGTACTGCTCAGCTCCGGGCGGATGGGCGGTGATGGGCTGCCCGTTCTGGTCGAAGTAACCCACCAGGGTGCCGGCCGAATGGTCGAGCCGGTCGAATTCCTCGATACCCGAGTCTTCGTAGAAGTAGCTGTAGTTCAGCGGTGTCAGTTGGTGCAGGGCCTGTTTCACCGTCGGGGCATCGAGTTTCTTGCGGTCTTTGGCGATGCGCTCCAGGGCGGGTTGCAGTTTTTCCAGGCGCTGGTAGAGGTGGTCGCTTTCGTTATAGCGATAGGCATGCACGCGGTATTGGCCGCGCTGTTTGAACAGCACCAGGCGGGTCAGGGACTCATCGTCCAGGGCGATGTTGAACACCGACTCGATGGTTGCATCGCCGAAGTCGTCGAGCAGCTGCGGCTGGCTCTCGTCCGGGTCGACCGAGTAATAACCTTTGACGCCGCCGCCCTGCTTGATAAAGGCCAGGGTCGCCGAGCTTTCCGCCAGGCCGGTGATCAGCGGGTGGGCCAGGGATTTGTCGGCATAGAAAGGCGCCGCCTGGGTGCTGCCGAACGCCAGGCAGGCGATCAGGCCGAGAGAACGAGTCCACTGCATACGAATCCCTTCGTCGAGGCGCCGGACAGAGGGCGCCAGAGGCGCGGATTATCCATGGATGAATAGCCCGGTGGAATGCTCCGGGGCGATGGGCGGGCAATAAAAAAGGCCTCCCGAGGGAGGCCTTTTTTCTTGTTACGTAGCATGTCACGCCGCGTGGGGCGGCGCTACCGGATCAGCAGCTGTAGTACAGCTCGTATTCCAGTGGGTGTACGAAGGTACGGACCTTGATTTCTTCTTCGCTTTTCAGGGCGATGTAAGCGTCGATGAAGTCGTCGCTGAAAACGCCGCCTTTGGTCAGGAACGCACGACCTTTGTCCAGCTCTTCCAGGGCTTCTTTCAGGCTGCCGCAAACTTGTGGGATCTCTTTCGCCTCTTCAGGCGGCAGGTCGTACAGGTTTTTGTCAGCCGCGTCGCCAGGGTGGATCTTGTTCTGGATACCGTCCAGGCCGGCCATCAGCAGGGCAGCGAAGGCCAGGTATGGGTTGGCAGCCGGATCCGGGAAGCGCGCTTCGATACGGCGGGCTTTAGGGCTCGACACGTAAGGGATACGGATCGAAGCGGAACGGTTGCGAGCCGAGTAGGCCAGCATGACCGGAGCTTCGAAGCCTGGGACCAGACGCTTGTAGGAGTTGGTCGAAGGGTTGGTGAAACCGTTCAGGGCCTTACCGTGCTTGATGATGCCGCCGATGAAGTACAGGGCGGTGTCGGACAGGCCGGCATAACCTTCGCCAGCGAAGGTGTTCTTGCCATCTTTGGAGATGGACATGTGCACGTGCATACCCGAGCCGTTGTCGCCGTACAGAGGCTTAGGCATGAAGGTCGCGGTGCGGCCGTAGGCGTCGGCCACATTGTGTACGCAGTACTTGAGGGTCTGAACTTCGTCGCCCTTGTTGACCAGGGTGTTGAACTTCACGCCGATTTCGTTCTGGCCGGCAGTCGCCACTTCGTGGTGGTGAACTTCGATGACCAGGCCCATTTCTTCCATGGCATTACACATGGAGGTACGGATTTCGTGGTCGTGGTCGAACGGAGGAACCGGGAAGTAGCCGCCCTTGACGCCTGGACGGTGGCCTTTGTTGCCGCCTTCCACGTCCTGGTCGGACATCCACGAGCCTTGCTCGGAGAAGATCTTGAACATGGAGCCGGAGATGTCGGACTTGAACTTCACTTCGTCGAAGATGAAGAACTCAGGCTCTGGACCTACGAATACGGTGTCGCCGATACCGGTGGACTTCAGGTACTCCTCGGCACGCTTGGCGATGGCGCGTGGGTCGCGATCGTAGCCCTGCATGGTCGAAGGTTCGATGATGTCGCAGACCAGGATCAGGGTCGGCTCTTCGGTGAACGGGTCCAGGACGGCGGTTTCGTCAACCGGCATCAGGATCATGTCGGAGGCTTCGATGCCTTTCCAGCCAGCGATGGAGGAACCGTCGAACATTTTGCCGATTTCGAAGAAATCGTCATCCAGCGCATCACGGGCCGGCATGGTCACGTGGTGCTGAGTGCCTTTGGTGTCAGTGAAGCGCAGATCAATCCATTTGACGTCATGATCTTTGATGAGTTGAACCGACTTCGACATAGTGTCCTCCGGGTGGCTTCGGGCGAGTGTTGGTGTGCCCTTAGAATGTGGGTGATGCCGGCGCAGATACTCTGCCATGGCAACCTGCCTCACAAGGGAGCAAATTGCATGCCAGTGCCCCGAGTTGGGTTTTATGCCCCAAACTCACGCATTCCGGGCGCTATTTGGGCCAGATTGGCAAACCGGCGCACCGCAATGTTGCGTTTTTATCTGGTCATGACCTGTTTTGGTGCACGAAAAACCGAGTGCACATTAATTGGTTAAACCTTGAGCAATTTCCGCTATAATCCGCGCCCCCCTTTTTCGGCTGGCCCAGCGCGCGCTGTTTTCATGAAACTAATCGTTAAAGTTTTCCCGGAAATCACCATCAAGAGCCGCCCGGTACGGACGCGTTTCATCCGTCAGCTGGCCAAGAACATCCGTGCCGTGCTCCGCGATCTGGACCCGGCTGTGGTGGTCAATGGTGTGTGGGACAACCTCGAGCTGGAAACCGCCGTCAGCGAGCCGAAAGCCTTGAAGGAGATGACCGAGCGCCTGAGCTGCATGCCGGGCATCGCGCATTTCCTGCAGGTCGATGAGTACCCGTTGGGCGACTTCGACGACATCGTCGCCAAGTGCAAGCAGCACTTTGGCGAGGCGCTGTCGGGGAAAGTTTTCGCCGTGCGCTGCAAGCGTGCCGGCAAGCATGAATTCAGCTCCATGGACGTGGAGAAATACGTCGGCAGCCAGCTGCGCCGACAGTGCGGCGCCGCCGGGATTTCCCTGAAAGAGCCGGAAATCGAAGTGCGGATGGAAATTCGCGACCAACGGTTGTTCGTGATCCACAGCCAGCACAACAGCATCGGCGGTTACCCGCTGGGCGCCCTGGAGCAGACCCTGGTTTTGATGTCCGGCGGTTTCGATTCCACGGTGGCGGCCTACCAGATCATGCGTCGCGGCCTGATGAGCCACTTCTGCTTCTTCAACCTGGGCGGGCGTGCCCACGAATTGGGCGTGATGGAAGTCGCGCACTATATCTGGAAGAAGTACGGCAGCTCCCAGCGCGTGCTGTTTGTCAGCGTGCCGTTCGAGGAAGTGCTCGGCGAAATCCTCGGCAAAGTCGACAACAGTCATATGGGCGTCATTTTGAAGCGTATGATGTTGCGTGCCGCGTCGAGCATCGCCGACCGCTTGCACATCGACGCGCTGGTCACCGGCGAGGCGATTTCCCAGGTGTCGAGCCAGACCCTGCCGAACCTCTCGGTCATCGACTGCGTGACCGACAAGCTGGTACTGCGCCCACTGATCGCCAGCCACAAGCAGGACATCATCGACCTGGCCAACGAAATCGGCACCGCCGACTTCGCCAAGCACATGCCGGAGTACTGCGGGGTCATCTCGGTGAACCCCAAGACCCATGCCAAGCGCCATCGCGTGGAGCATGAAGAGAAAGAATTCGACATGGCGGTGCTCGAGCGTGCGATCGAGCGGGCCAAACTGGTGCCGATCGATCGGGTGATCGACGAACTGGGCCAGGATTTGCAGATCGAAGAAGTCAGCGAGGCGCTGGCGGGCCAGATCGTGATCGACATCCGTCATCCGGATGCTCAGGAAGACGACCCGCTGACACTTTCTGGCATCGAGATAAAAGCGCTGCCGTTCTATGCATTGAATGCACGCTTCAAGGAACTGGACCCTACTCGCCAGTACCTGCTGTATTGCGACAAAGGCGTCATGAGTCGCCTGCATGCTCACCATCTGCTCAGTGAGGGACATGCCAATGTGCGCGTTTATAGACCGAGCTAAGTGCCCGGGGCTGTTTGCCTGTGGCTTGCGTCACCGGCCCCCCGACGCCACCGTCAAGCTGTAACGGCCTTGCCGGACTCTATTGTTAATCGCTGCCAGCAGTTGTCAGCACACCGAATCCTCTGATCGAGATACACAAGTGATCGAAAATCTACGCAACATCGCCATCATTGCTCACGTTGACCACGGTAAAACCACCCTGGTAGACAAACTCCTGCGTCAATCCGGCACCCTGGAGCGCAACGAGCTCAACGACGAGCGCGTGATGGACTCCAACGACCAGGAAAAAGAGCGCGGTATTACCATCCTGGCGAAAAACACCGCCATCAACTGGAACGGCTACCACATCAACATCGTGGACACCCCGGGCCACGCCGACTTCGGCGGCGAAGTTGAACGCGTAATGTCGATGGTCGACTCCGTTCTGCTGCTGGTCGACGCTCAAGACGGCCCTATGCCGCAAACCCGTTTCGTGACCAAGAAGGCGTTCGAAGCCGGCCTGCGTCCGATCGTGGTCATCAACAAGGTCGACCGTCCAGGCGCGCGTCCTGACTGGGTTCTGGACCAGATCTTCGACCTGTTCGACAACCTGGGCGCCACCGAAGAACAGCTGGACTTCAAAGTCGTCTACGCCTCGGCCCTGAACGGCATTGCCGGTCTGGACCACACCGACATGGCCGAAGACATGACCCCGCTGTACCAGTCGATCGTCGACAACGTTCCGGCTCCGGCCGTTGACCGTGACGGTCCGTTCCAGATGCAGATCTCCGCTCTGGACTACAACAGCTTCCTGGGTGTGATCGGCGTTGGCCGTATCGCTCGCGGTCGCGTCAAGCCGAACACCCCGGTCGTCGCTATCGACGTCGACGGCAAGAAGCGCAACGGCCGTATCCTGAAGCTGATGGGTCACCACGGTCTGCACCGTGTGGACGTTGAAGAAGCCGCTGCCGGCGACATCGTCTGCATCAGCGGTTTCGACGAGCTGTTCATCTCCGACACCCTGTGTGATCCGACCGCTGTCGAAGCGATGAAGCCGCTGACCGTCGACGAGCCGACCGTTTCCATGACCTTCCAGGTCAACGACTCGCCATTCTGCGGTAAAGAAGGCAAGTTCGTGACCAGCCGCAACATCAAGGAACGTCTGGACAAAGAGCTGCTGTACAACGTTGCACTGCGCGTTGAAGAAGGCGACTCGGCCGACAAGTTCAAGGTTTCCGGCCGTGGTGAGCTGCACCTGTCGGTACTGATCGAAACCATGCGTCGCGAAGGTTTCGAAATGGGCGTTGGCCGTCCTGAAGTGATCATCCGTGAAGTCGACGGCGTGAAGCAGGAACCGTTCGAAAACGTCACCATCGACATCCCTGAAGAATCCCAGGGCAAGGTCATGGAAGAAATGGGTCTGCGTAAGGGCGACCTGAGCAACATGGTTCCGGATGGCAAGGGCCGTGTACGCCTGGAATACAACATTCCAGCCCGTGGTCTGATCGGTTTCCGTAACCAGTTCCTGACCCTGACCAACGGTGCAGGCATCCTGACCTCGATCTTCGATCGCTACGCTCCGATGAAGTCCGGCCACATGTCCGGTCGTCAGAACGGCGTACTGGTTTCGGTCGAGACTGGCAAGGCCCTGACCTACTCCCTGGAAACCCTGCAGGCGCGCGGCAAGCTGTTCGTCGAGCACGGCCAGGAAATCTACAACGGTCAGATCGTTGGTCTGAACAGCCGTGACAACGACCTGGGTGTGAACCCAACCAAAGGCAAGAAGCTCGACAACATGCGTGCTTCGGGCAAGGACGAAACCATCGCCCTGGTTCCGCCGGTTCGTTTCACCCTGGAACAGGCTCTGGAATTCATCCAGGACGACGAGCTGTGCGAAGTGACTCCTAAGTCCATCCGTCTTCGCAAGAAGATCCTGGACGAAGGCGAGCGTACCCGCGCTGCCAAGAAAGCCAAGAACTGATCCTTTAGTTCAGGCTGAATGAAAACGCCCCCGGTCGAAAGGCCGGGGGCGTTTTTTTTGGTCTGTGAAAAAGCTCGGGTCCTGTAGCCGCTGCCGAGCCTGCGAGGCTGCGATCGGCCGCGTAGCGGTCGTCAAGCGGTAGATCTGAAACTCTGCGGTGGCCCGGATTGCGGCTGCTTTGCAGCCGATCGCAGCCTCGCCAAGGCTCGGCAGCGGCTACAGGGCGGCAGGGTTACGCGGGGAACGGGGTTGCAGGCGCAGGTCGAGGCTCAGAAGCGTTCCAGGGTCCGGCTGCTGGTGTTGGTCGGGCGCTCCACCGGCTTGGGCTTGTACGCGCAATAGCCTGGGCGCGGGCCGATCTTCGGGTGGTTGCGGCAGGTGTCCGGGCGCTTGTCATAAATGGTGCACAGGCGGCTCTTACGATCCAGATACAGGCAGTCGTTGTTACTCATGCGCTGCAGGGTGAAGATCTCGGACTTCTGGTTGTAGCGCTCGACGATGCCTTCCTTCTGCAGGCGCTTGGCGATGTTCTTCGCCGGCTCGCCGCGCTCGAATTCGTCGACGATGCCGATGCGGATCAGATCCTTGATCTTGACCTCCACCGGCAGGGTGCAGCAGCTGGACATGCAGGAGCCGCACATGGGCGCGGAATACTTGGCCCAGGTATCGAGTCGGTCGATTTCCGCGGCGGCGATCAGGTTGGACTTCATCAGGCTTGTTTCCAGCGTGTGTATCAGGGCGCGCGATCATACCGGTACTGGTGGATTTTTGAACAACCATTTAACGGAATTTGCGCCTGCCCAAGGGGAGTGCGAGGGTCGGCACGGCATCTGCATCATTTTTGCCAGCTGCCGCGGGAGACGCCGCCTCTGCTCGGGCAATCGCAAGACGCACCGAACCAGAGTCTTTGGCTCCTGTCAGACCGACTAGGCTCAGACAATTCCATGCTCACTGTCTATCTCGCTCGAGGTCGTATTCATGACTCAGGAACTGCAAGTTCGTGACGCTGAGGTGGCCGCTTTTCGCGACGCCGTCCTGACCAAACTCACCTACGCGGTGGGCAAAGACCCGGACCACGCCTTCGACCATGACTGGTTCGAAGCCATCGCCCTGGCGGCGCGCGATCACATGGTCGAGCACTGGATGGACCATACGCGGCAGATCTACCGCAAGGGCCAGAAACGCGTTTACTACCTGTCCCTGGAGTTCCTCATCGGTCGCCTGCTCTACGACAGCCTGAGCAACCTCGGGCTGCTGGACGTAGCGCGCGATGCGCTGAACGACCTGGGCGTCGATATGGAACGCATCCGCCTGCTGGAGCCGGATGCGGCGCTGGGCAACGGTGGCCTCGGCCGGCTGGCGGCGTGCTTCATGGAAAGCATGTCGACCCTGGGCATCGCTGGCCACGGCTACGGCATTCGTTATGAACACGGTTTGTTCCGCCAGGCCATCGTCGATGGCTGGCAGCAGGAGCAGACCGAGCACTGGCTGGACTTCGGCAACCCCTGGGAGTTCGAGCGCCCCGAAGTGATCTATTCGATCGGCTTCGGCGGCAGCGTCGAGACCGTCACCGACGAGGCCGGCCACGCCCGGCAGGTCTGGTGGCCGGCGGAAACCGTGCGCGCGGTGGCCTACGACACCCCGGTGGTCGGCTGGCGCGGCGCCAGCGTCAACACCTTGCGCCTGTGGCGCGCCCGGGCCATGGAAGACCTGCACCTGGAACGCTTCAACGCCGGCGACCACCTGGGCGCGGTGGCCGAGGTGGCCCGGGCCGAGAGCATCTCCCGGGTGCTCTACCCGGCGGACAGCACCGAAGCCGGCCAGGAACTGCGCCTGCGCCAGGAATACTTCTTCGTCTCCGCGTCCCTGCAGGACCTGCTGCGCCGGCACAAGAACATGCACGACTCGGTGCTCAGCCTCGGTGAGCATGCGGCGATCCAGCTCAACGACACGCACCCGTCGATCGCCGTGGCCGAGTTGATGCGCCAGCTGGTGGACCTGCACGGCATCGCCTGGGACGCGGCCTGGCAGATCACCGTCGAAACCCTGGCCTACACCAACCACACGCTACTGCCCGAAGCCCTGGAAACCTGGCCGGTGGGCCTGATGGAACGCATGCTGCCGCGGCACATGCAGATCATTTACCTGATCAACGCCCAGCACATCGATTCGCTGCGGGCCAAGGGCATCCACGACTTCGACGTGCTGCGCGCGGTGTCGCTGATTGAAGAAGACAACGGCCGCCGGGTGCGCATGGGCAACCTGGCGTTTCTCGGTTCCCATAGCGTCAACGGCGTGTCTGGTCTGCACACCCAACTGATGCGCAGCACGGTGTTTTCCGAGCTGCACAAGCTGTATCCGGAGCGGATCAACAACAAGACCAACGGCATCACCTTCCGCCGCTGGCTGTACCAGGCCAACCCCAAGCTGACGGCGATGCTGGTCGAAGCCGTGGGCCCGGAGCTGCTGGACAACCCCGAGGAGCTGTTGCTCAAGCTCGAACCCTTCGCCGAGAAGCCGGCCTTTCGCAAGCAGTTCGCCGAACAGCGCCTGCACAGCAAGCGCGCGCTGGCGGCGATCATCCATGAGCGTCTGGGCATCGCGGTCAATCCGGCGGCGCTGTTCGACGTCCAGGTCAAACGGATCCATGAGTACAAGCGCCAACTGCTCAACCTGATGCACACGGTGGCGCTGTACCAGGCGATCCGCGCCGAGCCGGAAATCGACTGGGTGCCGCGGGTGAAGATCTTCGCCGGCAAGGCCGCGGCCAGTTACCACCAGGCCAAACTGATCATCAAGCTGAGCAACGACATCGCCCGCACGGTGAACAACGACCCGACCGTGCGCGGCCTGCTCAAGGTGGTGTTCTTGCCCAATTACAACGTCAGCCTGGCCGAAAGCATCATCCCGGCGGCGGACCTGTCGGAGCAGATTTCCACCGCCGGTTTCGAGGCCTCGGGCACCAGCAACATGAAGTTCGGCCTCAATGGCGCGCTGACCATCGGCACCCTGGACGGCGCCAACGTCGAGATGTGCGAGCGGGTCGGCGCCGAGCACATGTTCATCTTCGGCCTCAGCGCCCAGCAGGTGGAGGCACGTAAACGCAATGGCGAATTCAGCGCGGTGCCGGACATCGCCGCCTCCCATCGTCTCAACGATGTGCTGCAGGCGATTCGTGGCGGGGTATTTTCGCCGGACGATCCGGCCCGTTACTCCGGGCTGATCGATTCGCTGGTCGACTATGACCGCTTCCATGTGTGCGCCGATTTCGACTCCTACTGGAATGCCCAGTTGCATGTCGAAGAGCGCTGGCGCGACAGCAATCAATGGTGGCGTTCGGCGGTGCTCAACAGCGCGCGCATGGGCTGGTTCTCTTCG
The DNA here is from genome assembly GCF_059416085.1 of Pseudomonas sp. GW821-FHT09E12. Lineage (NCBI taxonomy): Bacteria > Pseudomonadati > Pseudomonadota > Gammaproteobacteria > Pseudomonadales > Pseudomonadaceae > Pseudomonas > Pseudomonas sp. GW821-FHT09E12. The sequence goes on from NZ_JBWKOM010000004.1 coordinate 323,882, forward strand.
GACCGGACCATTCGCGAGTACGCCACACAGATCTGGAAGGCTCTGGAATAGGCCGCTCGGCGGTCCCGTAGCGTCGAAAGGGCGCAGGCTATCGCAGCCTGCGCCAACGGCTACGGATCGGATTTCGGGCTACGCTCAACCCCATGCATGAACTCTCTGTGGCGGATCTCGTCTCATAGGAGGAAATGCACCCCGACTCGCGTTAAACTGCGCGGGTTTTTAGCCCCCCATTCCTCCGGAGCCGTCCATGTCCCGCGTTACCCTGAGTCGCTATTTGATTGAGCAGACCCGCAGCAACAACACTCCTGCCGATCTGCGCTTCCTGATCGAAGTGGTGGCGCGTGCCTGCAAGGAGATCAGCCATGCCGTGTCCAAAGGCGCCCTGGGCGGTGTTCTGGGCAGCATGGGCACTGAAAACGTCCAAGGCGAAGTGCAGAAGAAGCTCGACGTGCTCTCCAACGAGATCCTGCTCGAAGCCAACGAATGGGGCGGTCACCTGGCCGGCATGGCGTCCGAGGAAATGGACAATGCCTACCAAATCCCGGGCAAATACCCGAAAGGCGCGTACCTGCTGGTATTCGACCCGCTGGACGGCTCGTCGAACATCGACATCAACGCCCCGGTCGGCACGATCTTCTCGGTATTGCGTTGCCCGAACGAATACCTGAGCCAGAACGAACCGCTCAATGAAAAGGCCTTCCTGCAGCCAGGCACTCAGCAGGTTGCCGCCGGTTACGCCATCTACGGCCCGCAGACCATGCTGGTGCTGACCCTGGGCGACGGCGTCAAGGGCTTCACCCTGGATCGTGAAATGGGCAGCTTCGTGCTGACCCACGAAGACATCACCATTCCTGAAAGCACCCAGGAATTCGCCATCAACATGTCCAACCAGCGTCACTGGGAAGCGCCGGTGCAGCGTTACGTGAGCGAATTGCTGGCAGGCGAAGAAGGCCCGCTGAACAAGAACTACAACATGCGCTGGGTGGCCGCCATGGTCGCCGACGTGCACCGCATCCTGACCCGCGGTGGCCTGTTCATGTACCCGCGCGACAGCCGCGAGCCATCCAAGCCGGGCAAGCTGCGCCTGATGTACGAAGCCAACCCGATGTCGTTCCTGGTGGAACAGGCGGGCGGCGCTTCCACCGACGGTCACCAGCGCATTCTCGACATCCAGCCTGAAGGCCTGCACCAGCGCGTAGCGGTGTTCCTCGGCTCGAAGGAAGAAGTCGCCCGCGTCACCGCCTACCACAAGGAATAACCCATGGCCGCGCCCTGGCAGCCCTTGCTCGACTGGTGGTTCGGTTCGGCCGAGAAACCCGCGGATATCAAGGCTGAAAAGGGCAGGCTGTGGTTTGGTAAGCGCGACAGCCAGGACCTCGAGGCGCGCGAGCGTTTCGGGGATCTGGTGGAACAGGCCTTGGCCGGCGGATTGACCGAGTGGGCGCAACGCCCGCAAGGTTGGCTGGCTCTGGTGCTGCTGCTCGACCAGCTGCCGCGCATGCTGTATCGCGAAACCCCCAAGAGCTTTGCCGGCGATCTGCGCGCCCAGGCGCTGGTGGCCCAGGGCATTGCCGCGGATTTCGACCGGCAACTGTCACCGATGCAGCGCAGCTTCGTCTACCTGGTGTTCGAGCATTGCGAAAACCTGGCGGTGCAGAACGAAGCGATCTCCAGGTTCGCCGCCTTGCACGACGAGCAGCCGCTGGCCGACCAACCGGTGTTCGCCGATCTGCTGGACTACGCCGAACGGCATCAGAAAATCATCGCCCGCTTCGGGCGCTTCCCTCATCGCAACCAGATTCTCGGGCGTGAATCGACGCCGGAGGAACTGGCATTCCTGCGCGAGCCGGGTTCCAGCTTCTAAATCTGCTGCGTGGCATCAAAAGCTATCGCGGGCAAGCCTCGCTCCTACGGATGCTTGGGTTCTTCTGTAGGAGCGGCTGGTCGACGCTCGATTGCCCGCGATAGGGCTTCAAGACCCATGAATACTTAGCGCCTGGCGTGCAGTAACCGCTTCATCAGCAAGGTTTGCAGGTCTTGGCGGGTATCGGCGATGACATGGATGTAGACGGTAGCGTCTCGTACTTCATAGATGATTCGATTCATCCCCGAGAGTATCTGTCGGTAGTGGCCGACATGCAGTTGTTCGAGTTCTTCGGGAATCGCCCCGGCGTAGGGCAGGGTGGCCAGTTGGCGAATGGCTTGTTTCAGGCTGCTGTAGCTGTTGTGCCAGGTAGCGGTGGAGAGCCGCTGGGTGAGGTAGGTACGCAACTCGATGAGGTCGGTTTCCGCCGAATGCAGAAGCACTACCTTGAATGTCACGGTTGGTCGGCCTGGTCCAGTTCGTCGAACACGTCCTGGGCATCGCGGAATTGGCCTTCATCGATCTCACGATTACCGAGGGCGAGGATCTTCAGCAGCGCCATGGTTTCTTCCTGCTGCTCGAAGCTTTTCACATCCATGACCACCAGTTTTGCCTCGCCGTTCTGGGTAATGACCATGGGCTCACGGCTTTCGGTGATGGTTTTGACGATCTCGGCGGTATGGCTTTTCAGGTAACTGATCGGTTTGATCTGAGAAGAAAGCTTCATGGGAGCATCTCGTCTGGGGAAGCAGGACTGAGTTTAGTCTTTATTCAGTCCTATGTGCGCCGCGCCAGACGAGTTGAGTGTTGCTGATCGTTAAATCCTGAAGCTACCCACCAACTGCTGCAACCGCGCCGCTTGCTGCTCCAGGTCGGCGCAGGCGCGCAGGGTCGCCTGCAGGTTTTCCACGCCTTCCTGGTTGAGGGTGTTGATCTCGGTGATGTCGACGTTGATCGACTCCACCACGGCGGTCTGCTCCTCGGTGGCGGTGGCCACGGACTGGTTCATGCCGTCGATCTCGCCGATGCGCTGGGTCACGCTGCCCAGGCGCTGGCCGGCCTGGTTGGCGATGCCGACGCTGCTTGCGCTCTCGCGCTGGCTTTCGGTCATGGTGTCCACCGCCTGGCGGGCGCCGACCTGCAGTTCCTCGATCATCTTCTGCACTTGCTGCGCCGAGTCCTGGGTGCGGTGGGCGAGGTTGCGCACCTCATCGGCGACCACCGCGAAACCACGGCCGGCCTCACCGGCGCGGGCGGCTTCGATGGCGGCGTTGAGGGCCAGCAGGTTGGTCTGCTGGGAGATGCTGGTGATGACTTCGAGGATCTGCCCGATGTTCACCGTGTTGCTGTTCAGCGTTTCGATATGGCCGCAGGAGTCGCTGATCTTCGCCGACAGCTGCTGCATGGCGGCGATGGTCTGGTCGACCACGGCCTGGCCTTCGCTGGCCAGGTTGCGCGCATCGCTGGAGTGCTGCGACGCCAGGGCGGCGTTCTGGGCGATTTCCTGGGCGGCGGCGCCGAGCTGGTTGATGGCCGCAGCGACGCTGCTGGTGCGCGAGGCCTGCTGGCCGGAGTTGAACATCGACGAGTTCGAGGCGCTGACCACCCGCAGGGCGACTTCGTTGACCTGGCCGGTGGCCGAGGCGACTTCGCGGATCGAACCGTGAACCCGTTCGACGAAACGGTTGAACGACACGCCCAGGGTGCCGAACTCGTCGTGGCCATGGATGGTCAGGCGCTTGGTCAGGTCGCCTTCGCCCTCGGCGATGTCGTGCATGGCGCGGCCCATCAGGTGCAGCGGCTGCATCAGCACGCGGATCAGCATGCCCAGCAGGCTGATGATGATCACTACGGCAATCAGCATGGCGATGATCGCCGAGGTGCGGAACTCGCTGAGCATCGAGAACGCGGTGCCCTTGTCCAGCACCAGCGCCACGTACCAGTCCGCCGCCGGCACGCCGTTGACGCGGGTGAAGGAGATGAGCTGGGTCTTGCCGCCCAGCTCGACTTCCTTCAGGCCCGGGCCGACCTGCGGGGCGCCATTGGGGTAGGCGTCGCTGAGGTTCTTGAGCACCAGCTTGCTGTCCGGGTGGATCAGGATCTTGCCGCCGGCGCTGACGATGAACGCCTGGCCATGGCCGCCGAAATTCAGCGAGTTGATGATGGCGCTGACGTTGGACAGGTCGATATCGGCCCCGGCGACGCCGATGAAGCTGCCCTGGTGCTGCACCGGGGTGGCGACGGTGATCACCAGCTTGCCGGAAGAGGCGGCGATGTAGGGTTCGGTGACGATGGTCTGCTGGGCCGAGTTGGCCGCCTTGTACCAGCCACGGGCTCGCGGGTCGTAGTCGGGCGCGCGGTTGCCCGCCGGGACCGAGAACATCGCGCCGTCCTGGCCGCCGAAGTAGCTGAGCTGGAAGTTGCTGGCGTAGGCGGGGAGGTCGACGCTGCGTTTCAGGTCGTCGGCGCCGCTGCCGTCCACGGCGATCTGCTGGGCCAGGGTGTGCAGCAACTGGATGCGGCTTTCCAGCCAGGTCTGGATGTTGCTGCTGGTCAGGCTGCCGAGTTCCTGCATGGAGGACTCGTTGCTGCTGCGCAGGGCCTCGCGCTGTCGATAGTCGTTGAACAGGATAAAACAGGCGAACGCAACGGCGACCACAAGAGCGGCGGCAAGCAGGATCTTATGGCTGAATTTCATGTTTCTGGTCATTAGGTGAACTACCGCGAAAGGGTGGTCAGCGAGGGGGCGTCAATTTGCCATAACGGCAGCTTTTGCGCTGCTTTTATGTCGACTGGCCATCATGAAAAATGAGGCACGCCGACGTCTGCCCGACGAAATGCGTTTTGCCCCCGCAAAGTGGTTGATTCCGGAGGAAATGCTGGGTGCTGCGTCACAATAAATAGGCGTCTGGCTGGGGAACCAGATGGGGCTTTTCTCTTCTAAGCTTCTGGTTGGCAGCATGCCATCCCCCCGTTCGCCCAGGAGTTTCACCATGTCCCTGCGTTCTCTCGCTCTGTTGTCGTTCTGCGTGCTGTTGGCTGCATGCGGCAAGATCAATCAGGAAAACTATTCCAAGCTGTCGGCCGGCATGCCCAAGGCCGAAGTTGAAAAACTGCTGGGCAAACCAACCGATTGTTCCGGCGCGCTGGGCATGTCCAGCTGCACCTGGGGTGACAAGAACAGCTTTATCAGCGTGCAGTACGCCGGTGACAAAGTGCTGATGTTTTCCGGGCAAGGCCTGAAGTAAAAAAAACCGGGGCCACGTGCCCACGGGAGAAAAATAATGATGCGTTTGCTAGTCACTCTTCTGGCCGGCCTGTTGTTGGCCGGCTGCGCCACTTCCCGGGACGATTCACTGGCGCCCAAGACCGCGAATCACGTCGATCTCAAGCGTTACCAAGGGACCTGGTACGAGCTGGCGCGTTTGCCGATGTATTTCCAACGTAACTGCGCGCAATCCGAAGCCCGCTACACCTTGCTGCCCGAAGGCAATATGGCGGTGCTCAACCGCTGCCTGACCGCCAACTGGCAATGGGAAGAGGTGCGGGGCACGGCAACGCCGCAGGCGCCGGATAAAACCGACAAGCTGTGGGTCGAATTCGATACCTGGTTTTCCCGGTTGATACCGGGCCTGGCCAAGGGCGACTACTGGGTGCTGTATGTGAGCGACGACTACAAGACCGCCATTGTCGGCAACCCGGATCGTCGATACCTGTGGCTGTTGTCGCGCCGGCCGAATGTTAGCGAGGCGGTTCGTGAGGACCTGCTGAGCAGGGCGCGCCAGCAGGGTTATGACACCACCCGCCTGATCTGGCGAGTGTCGGACAAGGCGATGGCCAAGACCTCGAAGTGAATCCATGCGGGAGCCAGCGTGCTGGCTCCCGCGGTGACGGGCTTCAGCCGAGCAGGTCGCGCAGCACCTGGGTAAAGGCCCGATTACTTTCTTCTTCGCCTGCGTGACGTCCGTCGCGCACGACCCACTGACCGTTGACCAGCACATCGCGCACCTGGCGATCGCCGCCGGCGAACAGCCAGCGGTTGAGAATGCCGTCGCCCTCGGCGGTGGCCAGGTAAGGATCGCTGCCGTCAAGCACCAGCCAGTCGGCACGCTTGCCCACTTCCAGGGCGCCGATCGGCTGTCCCAGGGCCTGGGCACCGCCGTCCAGAGCGGCGTCGTACAGGGTCCGGCCAACCATCGGCTGGTCGTTGCGATACAGGCGGTTGCGGCGTTGATCGCGCAGGCGCTGGCCGTATTCCGCCCAGCGCAATTCTTCCACCACGCTCAGCGACACATGGCTGTCGGAACCGATGCCCATGCGGCCGCCCTGGGCGAGAAAATCCACCGCTGGGAAAATCCCGTCGCCGAGGTTGGCTTCGGTGGTCAGGCACAGGCCGGCAATCGCTCGGCTTTGCGCCATGAGGCTGACCTCTTCGGCATTCGCGTGGGTGGCATGGACCAGGCACCAGCGCTGATCGACCGCGGTGTTTTCATACAGCCATTGCAGCGGCCGGCGCCCGCTCCAGGTCAGGCAGTCGTCGACTTCCTTCTGCTGTTCGGCAATGTGGATATGCACCGGGCACTGCTTGTCGCTGGCGGCCAGCACTTCGCTGATCTGCTGCGGGGTGACCGCGCGCAACGAGTGGAAGCACAGCCCCAGCTGCTGGGCCGATTGCCGGGCCAGCAGCGGTTGCAGGCGGCTTTGCAGCTTGAGGTAGTTTTCCGTGCTGTTGATGAAGCGGCGCTGGCCTTCGTTGGGCGCCTGGCCGCCGAAACCGGAGTGGCTGTACAGCACTGGCAGCAGGGTCAGGCCGATGCCGGCGGCGCTGGCGGCCTGGCTGATGCGCAGGGACAGCTCGGCCGGGTCGGCGTAGGGCTGGCCGTTGGTGTCGTGATGCACATAGTGGAATTCGGCGACCGAGGTGTAACCGGCCTTGAGCATTTCGATGTACAGCTGACGGGCGATGATGCCCAGCTGGTCCGGACTGATCTTGCCCACCAGGCGATACATCAGGTCGCGCCAGGTCCAGAAGCTGTCGTTGGGGTTGCCGGCCACTTCCGCCAGCCCGGCCATCGCCCGCTGGAACGCATGGGAGTGCAGGTTGGGCATGCCCGGCAGCAGCGGGCCTTGTAGCCGCTCGGCGCCTTCTGCGCTGGCATCGGCCTGGATGTGGGTCAACAGGCCGTCGGCGCTGACCTCGAGACGTACGTTGTTGGCCCATCCGTTAGGCAGCAGTGCGCGTTCGGCAAAGAAGGCGGACATGGTTCAAGCACCCCGTCGTGTGTTATTTGTATATACATATACAGACGTTTGCCTGCTCGGTAAACTCCGGCAAGCTAGCCTCTTTCTTCAGCCAACAAGGATTTCCCGTGCCGACTCCGCCCGCCAACTCCCCGCTGGCCGCCCATCTGGGCGATAGTCCGGCGCCCCTGTACGCCCGCGTCAAGCAGATGATCACCCAGCAGATCGAGAGTGGAAACTGGCCGCCGCATTACCGCGTGCCCTCGGAAAGCGAGCTGGTCAGCCAGCTGGGTTTCAGCCGCATGACCATCAACCGCGCCCTGCGCGAGATGACCGCCGAAGGCCTGCTGGTGCGCATGCAGGGCGTGGGGACTTTCGTCGCCGAACCCAAGAGTCAGTCGGCCTTGTTCGAGGTGCACAACATCGCCGACGAGATCGCCTCGCGCGGTCATCGCCACACTTGCAAAGTCATTACCCTGGGTGAAGAGGCGGCCGGTTCCGAGCGCGCCGTGGCCCTGGAAATGCGCGAAGGGCAGAGGGTCTTCCACTCGCTGATCGTGCATTTCGAGAACGATATCCCGGTGCAGATCGAGGACCGTTTCGTCAACGCGCTGGTGGCGCCGGATTACCTCAAGCAGGATTTCACCTTGCAGACCCCCTACGCCTACCTGAACCAGGTCGCGCCGCTGACCGAGGGCGAGCACGTGGTCGAGGCGATTCTGGCCGAGCCGGAAGAATGCAAGTTGCTGCAGATCGAGCGCGGCGAGCCGTGCCTGCTGATTCGCCGCCGGACCTGGTCCGGCCGCCAGCCGGTGACCGCCGCGCGCCTGATCCACCCGGGTTCTCGTCACAGCCTGGAAGGGCGGTTTCATAAGTAAGGGGCATCAATGACTCAGTTGAACGTTTTGCGCGCGGCCAACTACCCGCGCATGCCATGGAAGAACGGTGGTGGCAGTACCGAAGAAATCACCCGGGACGCCGGCGTCGGCCTGGAAGGTTTCGGCTGGCGATTGTCGATCGCCGATATCGGTGAGTCCGGCGGCTTCTCCAGCTTTGCCGGCTACCAGCGGATCATCACCGTGCTGCAAGGCGCGGGCATGACCCTGACGGTGGACGGCGAGGACACCCGCGTACTGTTACCGCTGGACCCCTTTGCCTTCAGTGGCGCGAGCCAGGTCGCGTGCACCCTGATCGACGGGCCGATTCGCGACTTCAACCTGATCTACGCGCCGGACCGCTACAGCGCTCGCTTGCAATGGCTGTCGGGTGGTCAGCGCTTCTTCACCCAGGCCGGCACGGTGCTGGTATTCAGCGTGGCCGAGGAAATGCGCGCCGACCTGGGTGGCGGTGTCGCCGCCTTGCTTGAGCGCCATGACTGCCTGCAACTGCTCGGTAACCCCGGCTTGCGGGAAGTCACCGTCAGCGGCGCTTGCTGCGTGATCGAACTGACAGCCATCTGACCTGTAGCCGCTGCCGCAGGCTGCGATAGGCCGGGGTCGCGCTCGACTCGAAGAGCCTTCCGGCCTGCAAGAGCGCGTCTCCTTCGGAGTCGATCGCAGCCTTCGGCAGCGGCTACAAGCCCACCTGTTTCTCTCCCTCCCTGATGTTGTTTCCCTCGCGCACCAATTTGTTACCGAACGCCCCAGCGTGGCGCAAAGCCCTGGCGAAGTAACAGCTCTCCCGCCTCTAGCCATAATCCCCGCGAAAAAATAATCGACGCTGAAACCCTTGATCCAAGGGCCTCTTCATCGGGTTCACGATTTTCTTGAAGGCTCATTCAACGAGTTGGCCGATCGATTGCATATGCTTGTATGTACAAGTAAAGACGTATGCGTATGAGTCACTGAAGACTCTTCGCCGCGTCCCCTGATTCGCTTGCTGCGCAGCGCCCTGCGCGCAGGCACGCTCGCCCACTGCCTGGGTTGGTTTGGATTGATCGCTGAGGAGTTTTTTCGTGACTGAGAATAAACCTACGAAATACCGGAACGTCGAAATTCGCGCTGCCCGCGGCAACAAGCTGACCGCCAAGAGCTGGCTGACAGAAGCGCCGCTGCGCATGCTGATGAACAACCTCGACCCGGAAGTCGCCGAGAACCCGAAAGAGCTGGTGGTTTACGGTGGCATCGGCCGCGCCGCGCGCAACTGGGAGTGCTACGACAAGATCGTCGAGAGCCTGACCAACCTGAATGACGACGAGACCCTGCTGGTGCAATCCGGCAAGCCGGTCGGCGTGTTCAAGACCCACAGCAATGCCCCGCGCGTGCTGATCGCCAACTCCAACCTGGTACCGCACTGGGCGACCTGGGAACACTTCAACGAACTGGATGCCAAGGGCCTGGCCATGTACGGCCAGATGACCGCCGGCAGCTGGATCTACATCGGCAGCCAGGGCATCGTCCAGGGCACCTACGAAACCTTCGTCGAAGCCGGTCGCCAGCACTACAACGATGACCTCAAGGGCCGCTGGGTCCTGACCGCCGGTCTCGGCGGCATGGGTGGCGCCCAGCCTCTGGCTGCGACCCTGGCCGGTGCCTGCTCGCTGAACATCGAATGCCAGCAGACCAGCATCGATTTCCGCCTCAAGACCCGCTATGTCGACGAGCAGGCCAAAGACCTGGACGACGCCCTGGCGCGTATCGCCAAGTACACCGCCGAAGGCAAGGCGATCTCCATCGCCCTGTGCGGCAACGCGGCTGAAATCCTCCCGGAAATGGTCCGTCGCGGCGTCCGTCCGGACATGGTCACCGACCAGACCAGCGCCCACGACCCGCTCAACGGCTACCTGCCAGCCGGCTGGACCTGGGAGCAGTACCGCGAGCGCGCCAAGACCGAGCCTGCCGCGGTGGTCAAGGCGGCCAAGCAATCGATGGCCGTGCATGTCAAGGCCATGCTCGACTTCCAGAAGCAGGGCATCCCGACCTTCGACTACGGCAACAACATCCGTCAGATGGCCCAGGAAGAAGGCGTCGAGAACGCCTTCGACTTCCCAGGCTTCGTACCAGCCTATATCCGTCCGCTGTTCTGCCGCGGCATCGGTCCGTTCCGCTGGGCCGCGCTGTCGGGCGACCCGCAGGACATCTACAAGACCGACGCCAAGGTCAAGGAACTGATTCCGGACGACGCTCACCTGCACAACTGGCTGGACATGGCGCGCGAGCGCATCAGCTTCCAGGGCCTGCCGGCGCGTATCTGCTGGGTTGGCCTGGGCCTGCGCGCCAAGCTCGGCCTGGCGTTCAACGAAATGGTGCGCAGCGGCGAGCTGTCGGCGCCGATCGTCATCGGTCGCGACCACCTGGACTCCGGCTCGGTATCCAGCCCGAACCGCGAAACCGAATCGATGCAGGACGGTTCCGACGCCGTGTCCGACTGGCCACTGCTCAACGCCCTGCTGAACACCGCCAGCGGCGCGACCTGGGTTTCCCTGCACCACGGCGGCGGCGTCGGCATGGGTTTCTCCCAGCACTCCGGGATGGTGATCGTCTGCGACGGTACCGACGAAGCGGCCGAACGTATCGCCCGTGTGCTGCATAACGACCCGGGTACCGGTGTCATGCGTCACGCCGATGCCGGTTACCAGATCGCCATCGACTGCGCCAAGGAACAGGGTCTGAACCTGCCGATGATCACTGGCAAGTAAGCTCCCGGCGGATCGCCGCCAGGATCAGGGAAGGAGCTGCCGCACGCTGCAGTGCGGCAGCTCGGTCCATGTAGCAGTGCTTTGACATGACAAGAATCTCCCGGGAGAACAATAACGATGTCCACGGCCAGCGATAGCTCCAAACCCCTGATCGAGCGGCGGTCGATCAACTACATCCCCGAAGCCGAACGCCACGGCAAGCTCTACAGCCAGTTCACCCTGTGGTTGGGGGCTAACCTGCAGATCACCGCCATCGTCACTGGCGCTCTGGCGGTGGTGCTGGGCGGTGATGTGTTCTGGTCGCTGATCGGCCTGCTCATCGGGCAACTGCTGGGCGGCGGTGTGATGGCGTTGCATGCGGCGCAAGGGCCCAAGCTTGGCCTGCCGCAGATGATCTCCAGTCGGGTTCAGTTCGGGGTGTATGGCGCGGCCATTCCGATCGTCCTGGTCTGCCTGATGTACCTGGGCTTCACTGCCACCGGCACGGTGCTTTCCGGCCAGGCGCTGGGCCAGCTGTTCGGGGTCAGCGACAGTGTCGGCATCCTGATCTTCGCCAGCGTCATCGTGCTGGTCACGGTGCTCGGCTACCGGGTGATCCATTTCATCGGTCGCGCCGCCAGCGTTATTGGCGTGATCGCCTTCGTTTATCTGTTCAGTCGCCTGATGAGCCAGACCGACGTTGGCGCACTCCTGGAAATCCGCCACTTCAGCTGGAGCAGCTTCCTGCTCGCGGTGTCGCTCGCCGCGTCCTGGCAGATCGCCTTCGGCCCCTACGTGGCCGACTATTCGCGCTACCTGCCGAGCAAGACCTCTTCGGTGAAAACCTTCCTCGCCGCTGGCGCGGGCTCGGTGATCGGCGCGCAGGTGGCGATGATCCTTGGCGTGTTCGCCGCGGCCATGGCCGACGGGCAGTTCGCCGGTCACGAAGTGGCCTATATCGTCGGCCTGGGTGGCAGCGGTGCCACCGCCGCGCTGCTGTACTTCAGCATCGCCTTTGGCAAAGTCACCATCTCGACGCTGAACTCCTACGGCAGCTTCATGTGCATCGCCACCATCATCAGTGGCTTTCGTGGCCACCTGGAAGTGACGCGCTTGCAACGCCTGGTGTTCGTGCTGGTCATCGTCGGTACTGCGACCCTGATCGCCTTGCTCGGCCAGCACTCGTTCCTCGGTGCGTTCAAGTCTTTCATCCTCTTCCTGCTGGCCTTCTTCACCCCGTGGAGCGCGGTCAACCTGGTGGATTACTACTGCATCACCCGCGAGCACTATGACGTGCCGGCGCTGGCCGATCCGAACGGTCGCTACGGCCGCTGGAACATCCTCGGTATCAGCGTCTATGTGATCGGTGTGCTGGTGCAGCTGCCGTTCATCGCCACCAAGTTCTACACCGGCCCGCTGGTGGAAACCCTGGGTGGCGTGGATATCTCCTGGATCGTCGGCCTGGTGGTTCCCGCGGCGCTGTATTACGTCTGCGCGAAGAAATGGCATGGCGCCGTACCCGATCGCCTGATCCTGCCGGTAGAGCAGGACTCGATCACAGAACAAAAGCTGAGTGGGGCAGGCCGCGCTACTGCGGTCTAGACCTGATTGGACGTGGACGGGCTGGATGCCTCTTGACTGCCGTAATCCATTTCAATGATTGGGAGCGTCACACAATGAAAATGAATAAGACCCTGCTGACCACTTTGCTTTCCATGGGCCTGCTGGCCAGCGCTGGCGCTACCCAGGCGGCCGGCTGGTGCGAGTCCGGCAAACCGGTGAAATTCGCCGGCCTGAACTGGGAAAGCGGCATGTTGCTGACCGACGTGCTGCAAGTGGTCCTGGAAAAAGGCTACGGCTGCAAGACCGACAGCCTGCCAGGCAACTCCATCACCATGGAGAACGCCCTGAGCAGCAATGACATCCAGGTTTTCGCCGAGGAATGGGTCGGTCGCAGCGAGGTCTGGAACAAGGCCGAGAAGGCCGGCAAGGTGGTCGGCGTCGGCGCCCCGGTGGTGGGCGCCATCGAAGGCTGGTACGTGCCGCGCTACGTGATCGAGGGCGATGCCAAGCGCAAGCTGGAAGCCAAGGCCCCGGACCTGAAGAACATCGCCGATTTGGGCAAGTACGCCAGCGTATTCAAGGACCCGGAAGAGCCGAGCAAGGGCCGTTTCTATAACTGCCCGGCCGGCTGGACCTGCGAGCTGGACAACAGCGAGATGCTGAAAAGCTACGGCCTGGAAAGCAGCTACACCAACTTCCGCCCAGGCACCGGCCCGGCGCTGGATGCCGCGGTGCTGTCGAGCTACAAGCGTGGCGAACCGATCCTGTTCTACTACTGGTCGCCAACCCCGCTGATGGGCCAGGTCGACCTGGTGAAGCTGGAAGAAAAGCCGGGCGTGGACAAGAGCGTGACCATCAAGGTCGGCCTGTCCAAGACCTTCCACGAGGAAGCGCCCGAGCTGGTGGCCGTGCTGGAAAAGGTCAACCTGCCGATCGACCTGCTCAACCAGAACCTGGGTCGCATGGCGAAGGAACGTATCGAATCGCCGAAGCTGGCGAAAATTTTCCTCAAGGAACATCCTGAAGTCTGGCACGCATGGGTGAGCGACGACGCAGCCAAGAAAATCGACGCGGCCTTGTAGGTAGAGCCTTCCCGGCGGCCTGAGCGGTAGCCGGGAGCTTCACCACAACCCACTTGATCGAGAGTCTCTCTATGTTTCCTGAAAGCTTCACCTTTTCCATCGCCGACTGGGTCAACAGTTGGGTCGATTCGCTGGTGACCAACTACGGCGATGTGTTCCGCCACATCTCCGACACCCTGCTGTGGGCCATCGTCAACCTCGAAGGCCTGCTGCGCCTGGCGCCCTGGTGGCTGATGCTGGCGATCGTCGGCGGCATCGCCTGGCATTCGACCCGCAAGCTGGTGACCACCGCGGTGATCGTCGGCCTGCTGTTTCTGGTGGGCGCGGTCGGCCTGTGGGACAAGCTGATGCAGACCCTGGCGCTGATGCTGGTGGCGACCTTCATTTCGGTGCTGATCGGCATTCCCCTGGGGATCCTCTCGGCGCGCAGCAATCGCCTGCGTTCGGTGCTGATGCCGCTCTTGGACATCATGCAGACCATGCCGAGCTTCGTGTACCTGATCCCGGTGCTGATGCTGTTCGGCCTGGGCAAGGTGCCGGCGATCTTCGCCACCGTGATCTACGCCGCGCCGCCGCTGATCCGCCTGACCGACCTGGGCATTCGCCAGGTCGACGGCGAAGTCATGGAGGCGATCAACGCTTTCGGCGCCAACCGCTGGCAGCAACTGTTCGGCGTGCAACTGCCGCTGGCCCTGCCGAGCATCATGGCCGGGATCAACCAGACCACCATGATGGCCCTGTCGATGGTGGTGATCGCCTCGATGATCGGTGCCCGTGGCCTGGGCGAAGACGTGCTGGTGGGCATCCAGACCCTCAACGTCGGCCGTGGCCTGGAAGCCGGCCTGGCGATCGTGATTCTGGCCGTGGTCATCGACCGTATTACCCAAGCCTATGGTCGTCCACGCCATGAGGTGAGCAAATGAACGACGCAATCGTGAGCAAGATCGAAGTCAAGAACGTCTTCAAGATTTTCGGCAACCGTTCGGCCGACGCGCTGAACATGATTCGCCAGAACAAGACCAAGGACCAGGTGCTGGCCGAGACCGGCTGCGTGGTCGGGGTCAACGACCTGTCGCTGAGCATCGGCACCGGCGAGATCTTCGTGATCATGGGCCTGTCCGGCTCCGGCAAGTCGACGTTGGTGCGCCACTTCAACCGCCTGATCGACCCGACCAGCGGCGCGATCCTGGTGGATGGCGTGGACATCCTGCAATACGACATGGAAGCCCTGCGCGAATTTCGCCGGCACAAGATCAGCATGGTGTTCCAGAGCTTCGGCCTGCTGCCGCACAAGACCGTGCTGGAAAACACCGCCTACGGCCTCAAGGTGCGGGGCGAGAGCAAGGAAGTCTGCACCGAGCGCGCGCTGCACTGGATCAACACCGTGGGCCTCAAGGGCTACGAGAACAAGTACCCGCACCAGCTGTCTGGCGGCATGCGCCAGCGTGTCGGCCTGGCCCGCGCCCTGGCGGCGGACACCGACATCATCCTGATGGACGAGGCCTTCAGCGCCCTCGACCCGCTGATCCGCGCCGAGATGCAGGACCAGCTGCTGGAGCTGCAAAAGACCCTGCACAAGACCATCGTCTTCATTACCCACGACCTCGACGAGGCCGTGCGCATCGGCAACCGCATTGCGATCCTCAAGGATGGCCGGCTGATCCAGGTCGGCACGCCGAAAGAGATCCTGCATTCGCCGGCGGACGAGTATGTCGACCGTTTCGTGCAGCGACGCGCGGCGGTGGTTTAAAGGCTTGGGGCGGGCCTCTTCCCCTGTAGGAGCGAGGCTTGCCCGCGAAGGCGGCGGTAAAGCTGCATCAATGTTCAGGTTGTACCCGTGAGGTCGAAGATGTCGCAGGCTGAAAAAATCGTTATCGCCGATGCCCCGTTGCGTTGGCAGGATGTGGTCGCCGTAGCCCGGCATGGCGCGCAGCTCGAGCTGTCGGCCCAGGCCTGGGCGCGTATCGAGAATGCCCAGGCTATTGTCCAGCGCATCGTCGTCAGCGGCGAACGCGCCTATGGCATCAACACCGGCCTTGGCGCGCTGTGCAACGTTTCGCTGCAGGACGAACAGCTCAGCCAGCTGTCGCGCAACACCCTGCTCAGCCATGCCTGTGGCGTGGGCGCGCCGCTGGCCGACGAGCAGACCCGGGCGATCATGTGCGCGGCTGTCGTCAACTACAGCCACGGCAAGTCCGGCTTGCATCGCCGGGTGGTCGAGGCGCTGCTGGCCCTGCTCAATCGCGGCATCACCCCGCAGGTGCCGTCCCAGGGCTCGGTGGGTTACCTGACCCACATGGCCCATATCAGCATCGCCTTGCTCGGCGTCGGCCAGGTCAGCTATCGCGGGCAGGTCGTGTCGGCCGAGCAGGCGCTGGCGGCGGAAGGCCTGAAGCCGGTGCAACTGGGGGCCAAGGACGGTCTGTGCCTGGTCAACGGTACGCCGTGCATGACCGGCCTGAGCTGCCTGGCCCTGGCCGACGCCACGCGCCTGCTGCAGTGGGCCGACGTGATCGGCGCCATGAGCTTCGAGGCCCAGCGCGGGCAGATCGCCGCCTTCGATGCCGAGATCATTGCGCTCAAGCCGCACCCCGGCATGCAGCAGGTCGGCATCAACCTGCGCGCCTTGCTCGACGGCAGTGAAGTGATTGCCACCAGCAAAGGCATCCGCACCCAGGATGCTCTGAGCATCCGTTCCATCCCGCAGGTTCACGGCGCCGCCCGCGATCAGTTGGCGCACGCGACGCAGCAGGTCGAAACCGAGCTCAACTCGGTCACCGACAACCCGATGGTGCTGGGCACTCCGGACAACTACCGGGTGATGTCCCAGGCCAACCCCCACGGCCAGTCGGTGGCACTGGCGGCGGACCTGCTGGCGATCGCCATGGCCGAGATCGGCTCGATCGCCGAGCGCCGCCTGGACCGCCTGATCAACCCCCATGTCAGCGGTTTGCCGGCGTTCCTGGTGAGCAACCCCGGGGTCAACTCCGGAATGATGATCGTCCAGTACGTCGCTGCCTCGCTGTGCGCGGAAAACCGCCAGCTGGCGCAACCGGCGGTGCTCGACAACTACGTCACCTCCGGCCTGCAGGAAGACCACCTGAGCCTGGGCACCAACGCCGCGCTGAAGCTTTCCCGCGCGCTGGAAAACTGCACCCAGATCCTCGCCATCGAATACCTGCTGGCGGCCCAGGCCTTCGAATTTCTCAAGGAACAGCGTTTCGGTGCCGGCACCGAGGCGGCCTGGAAGCTCCTGCGCCAGCGGGTTCCGGCCTATGACCAGGATCGCTGGCTGGCCCCGGACATCGCCAGCGCGGCGGCGCTGCTCAAGGCTCCGGCCTTGCTGCAGGAGGTTTTACCGGGCGTGCGCTGAAGCGCGCCCTGCAAGAACAGGATTTTCCAAGACAACGGTTTCCACGAAAAACCAGCGTGCCAAGGCGCCACTCGCTCACAAACGGCGGGCTGCGACGGACAACGGAAGCTTCCGGAGCGACTGGTAGTTAATAACAAACTCTCAAAAGGAGCATAAATGTGACTGCGCTAAATCTGATTCCCGGCCAATTGACCCTGGCCCAACTGCGTGCCGTCTACCAACAGCCGGTAACCCTCAGCCTCGATAACAGCGCCTCGGCACAGATCGACGCCAGTGTCGCCTGTGTCGAGCAGATCCTTGCCGAGAACCGCACCGCCTACGGCATCAACACCGGTTTCGGCCTGCTGGCCTCGACCCGTATCGCCAGCGAAGACCTGGAAAACCTCCAGCGCTCCCTGGTGCTGTCCCATGCCGCCGGTGTCGGCGAGCCGATCAGCGACGCCTTGGTGCGCCTGGTCATGGTGCTCAAGGTCAACAGCCTGAGCCGTGGTTTCTCCGGTATCCGCCGCCAGGTGATCGACGCGCTGATCGCCCTGGTCAACGCCGAGGTCTACCCGCATATCCCGCTCAAGGGGTCGGTGGGCGCTTCCGGCGACCTCGCGCCGCTGGCCCATATGTCCCTGGTGCTGCTGGGTGAAGGCAAGGCCCGTTATAAAGGCCAATGGCTGGACGCCACCGAAGCCCTGAGCGTGGCCGGCCTCAAGCCGCTGACCCTGGCGGCCAAGGAAGGCCTGGCGCTGCTCAACGGCACCCAGGTTTCCACCGCTTTTGCCCTGCGCGGCCTGTTCGAAGGCGAAGACCTGTTCGCCGGCGCCCTGGCCTGCGGCGGCCTGACCGTCGAGGCGGTGCTGGGCTCGCGTTCGCCGTTCGATGCGCGGATTCATGCCGCCCGTGGCCAGAAAGGCCAGATCGACGCCGCCGCGGCTTACCGCGACTTGCTGGGCGACAGCAGCGAAGTCTCCAAGTCGCACCAGAACTGCGACAAGGTGCAGGACCCGTACTCCCTGCGCTGCCAGCCACAGGTCATGGGCGCCTGCCTGACCCAGTTCCGCCAGGCCGCCGAGGTGCTGGTGGTCGAAGCCAACGCCGTGTCGGATAACCCACTGGTGTTCGCCGCCGAGGGCGATGTGATCTCCGGTGGCAACTTCCACGCCGAGCCGGTGGCCATGGCCGCCGACAACATGGCCCTGGCCATCGCCGAAATCGGTTCCCTGAGCGAGCGCCGCATCTCGCTGATGATGGACAAGCACATGTCCCAGCTGCCGCCGTTCCTGGTGGCCAATGGCGGGGTCAACTCCGGCTTCATGATCGCCCAGGTGACCGCCGCGGCCCTGGCCAGCGAAAACAAGGCGCTGGCCCATCCGCACTCGGTGGACAGCCTGCCGACTTCCGCCAACCAGGAAGACCATGTGTCCATGGCGCCCGCCGCTGGCAAGCGCCTGTGGGAAATGGCCGAAAACACCCGTGGCATCCTCGCCGTGGAGTGGCTGGCGGCCTGCCAGGGCCTGGACCTGCGTGATGGCCTGAAGACCTCGACCAAGCTGGAAAAAGCCCGCGCCACCCTGCGTAGCAAAGTGCCGTTCTACGAGAAGGACCGCTTCTTCGCCCCGGACATCAATGCCGCGAGCGAACTGCTGGCGTCCCGTTGCCTGAACGAGCTGCTGCCGGCCAAGTTGCTGCCGAGCCTGTAACCCCATGCCCGTAGCCGCTGACGAGGCACGAGGCTGCGAAGCGGTCCGCAGGACCGCCGTCGGGGGCTGCTGCGCAGCCCATCGCAGCCTCGTGCCTCGGCAGCGGCTACAGGTGGTTCCGGTTTTCTCCGATAAAAATAATTAGGAACGAGAAATGCAACAGCAAGCTCAAGGATTGAAACGCGGGCTGTCCGCCCGACATATTCGCTTCATGGCGCTGGGGTCGGCGATCGGCACCGGGCTGTTCTATGGTTCTGCCTCGGCCATCCAGATGGCCGGTCCCGCGGTCCTCCTGGCCTACCTGATCGGTGGCGCCGCGGTGTTCATGGTGATGCGCGCGCTGGGCGAGATGGCCGTGCACAACCCGGTGTCCGGCTCGTTCGGTCACTACGCCAGCACCTACCTGGGGCCGATGGCGGGTTTCCTGCTGGGCTGGACCTATGCCTTCGAGATGGTCATCGTCGGCTTGGCCGATGTCACGGCCTTCGGCATCTATATGGGGTTCTGGTACCCGGATGTGCCGCGCTGGATCTGGGTACTCGGCATCGTTTCGCTGATCGGCGGGTTGAACCTGTGTAACGTCAAGGTATTTGGCGAGATGGAATTCTGGCTGTCGCTGCTCAAGGTCGGCGCCATCGTCGCCATGATTCTTGGCGGTTTCGGCATCATGCTGTTCGGCATCGGCAGTTCATCGGCTTCGGCGGTTACCGGCATCGGCAACCTCTGGGAGCACGGCGGTTTCATGCCTAACGGTGTCGGTGGCCTGATCGCTTCCTTTGCCGTGGTGATGTTTGCCTTCGGCGGCATCGAAATCATTGGCGTCACGGCGGGTGAAGCCAAGGACCCGGATCGGGTACTGCCCAAGGCGATCAACGCGGTGCCGCTGCGTATCCTGCTGTTCTACGTACTGACCCTGTTCGTCTTGATGGCCATCTTCCCTTGGCAGCAGATCGGCAGCCAGGGCAGCCCGTTCGTGCAGATTTTCGCCAACCTGGGCATCGGCTCGGCGGCGACCATCCTCAATATCGTGGTGATCTCGGCGGCAGTGTCGGCCATCAACAGCGATATCTTCGGTGCCGGTCGCATGATGTACGGCCTGGCCCAGCAAGGGCAGGCGCCGAAGGGCTTTGCCCAGCTGTCGCGTTACGGCGTGCCGTGGATGACAGTGGTAGTCATGAGCATTGCCTTGTTGCTGGGGGTATTGCTGAACTACCTGATTCCGGAGAACGTTTTCCTGTTGATCGCTTCGATCGCAACCTTTGCCACGGTCTGGGTCTGGCTGATGATTCTCTTCACCCAGGTGGCCATGCGTCGCTCCATGACGGCTGAGCAGGTGGCGCAGTTGAAGTTCCCGGTTCCGTTCTGGCCTTATGCACCGATGGCGGCGATTGCTTTCATGCTGTTTATCTTCGGTGTGCTGGGCTACTTCCCGGACACCCAGGCGGCGCTGATCGTCGGCGTGGTCTGGATCGCTCTGCTGGTGCTGGCGTACCTGATCTGGGTCAAGCCCGCTGCCGGGCAGGCCGCGCTGGTCAATCGCGATCCTTCTTTTTCTCATCGATAACCTAATGGAGCCCCAGGATGAAAACTCTCTGGCAACACTGTCACGTCGCAAGCATGGCGCAAGGTGCTTACTCGATCATCGAGGATGCCGCCATCGTGACGTCAGGAGCGCTCATAGAGTGGATCGGTCCGCGCGATCAGGTCCCGGCTGGTAACTATGCCGAGCTGCATGACCTGGCGGGGGCCTGGGTCACCCCGGGCCTGATCGACTGCCACACTCACACGGTATTCGGCGGCAACCGCAGCGGCGAATTCGAGCAACGCCTGCAAGGGGTGAGCTACGCCGAAATCGCCGCCGCCGGTGGCGGTATCGCCAGCACCGTGCGGGCCACCCGCGCGGCGAGCGAGGACGAACTGTTCGACAGCGCCCGCAAGCGCTTGAAAAGCCTGCTGCGCGACGGCGTGACCAGCGTCGAGATCAAGTCCGGCTACGGCCTGGACCTGGCCAGCGAACGCAAGATCCTGCGGGTGATCCGGCGCCTGGGCGCCGAGCTGCCGGTCAGTGTGCGCAGCACCTGCCTGGCGGCCCACGCCTTGCCGCCGGAATACGCCGAGCGCTCGGACGACTACATCGAGCACATCTGCCACGAAATGCTCCCGGCCCTGGCGGCCGAGGGCCTGGTGGACGCGGTGGATGCGTTCTGCGAATACCTGGCGTTCTCGCCGGAGCAGGTGGAGCGGGTGTTCATCGCCGCGCACAAGCTTGGCCTGCCGGTGAAACTGCACGCCGAGCAGCTGTCGTCGTTGCATGGCTCCAGCCTGGCGGCGCGTTATCACGCGCTGTCGGCCGACCATCTGGAGTTCATGACCGAGGAGGACGCCATTGCCATGGCCGAGGCCGGCACCGTCGCCGTGCTGCTGCCGGGCGCGTTCTATTTCCTGCGCGAAACCCAGCTGCCGCCGATGGACGCGCTGCGCAAGCACGGGGTGAAGATCGCCGTGGCCAGCGACCTCAACCCCGGCACTTCACCGGCGCTGTCCCTGCGCCTGATGCTGAACATGGCCTGCACCTGTTTCCGTATGACCCCGGAAGAGGCCCTGGCCGGCGTGACTCTGCATGCGGCCACCGCGCTGGGCATGGAGCAGACCCACGGTTCGCTGGAGGTCGGCAAGGTGGCGGACTTCGTCGCCTGGCAGATCGATCGTCCCGCCGACCTGGCTTACTGGCTGGGCGGTGACCTGGAAAAACGCGTCGTGCGCCACGGCGTTGAAGTGGATTTATAGGAGAAGGGTTGTGGATAAGGTTCTGAACTTCAAACAAGGCCGGGTGCCGCTGCTGATCAGCATGCCTCACGCCGGCCTGCGCCTGACACCGGCGGTCGAGGCCGGGCTGATCCCCGAAGCGCAAAGCCTGCCGGATACCGACTGGCACATTCCCCAGCTCTACGCGTTCTCCGAGGAGCTGGGCGCCAGCACCCTGGCGGCCGAGTATTCGCGTTTCGTCATCGACCTCAATCGCCCATCCGACGACAAGCCTCTCTATGTCGGGGCCACCACCGGGTTGTACCCGGCCACGCTGTTCGATGGCGTGCCGCTGTTCCGTGAGGGGCTGGAGCCGTCGAAGCAGGAACGGGCGACTTACCTGGAGAAGGTCTGGACGCCTTATCACGGGACTTTGCAGCAGGAGCTGGCACGGTTGAAGGCCGAGTTCGGCTATGCCTTGCTGTTCGATGCGCATTCGATCCGTTCGCTGATCCCGCATCTGTTCGAAGGCAAGCTGCCGGACTTCAACCTGGGCACCTTCAATGGCGCCAGCTGCGATGCCGAACTGGCCAGCCAGCTGGAAGCGATCTGCGCCCGCCATGCCGACTACAGCCATGTGCTCAACGGTCGTTTCAAGGGCGGCCATATCACCCGGCACTACGGCAACCCGGCCGAGAATATCCATGCCGTGCAGCTGGAACTGGCGCAGAGCACCTATATGGAAGAGTTCGAGCCGTTCCGCTACCGCGACGATCTGGCGGCGCCGACCCAGGTGGTGCTCAAGCAGCTGCTGCAAGGGCTGCTGGCCTGGGGGCAGAAGCGTTACGGGCGCTGAAGCCGACAGGAAGCCCTGTAGCCGCTGCCGCAGGCTGCGATAAGGCCGAAGGCCTTCAGCGATCTCAAGATCCTGCGCCTGCTGCGCAGTCGAGCGCAGCCTTCGGCAGCGGCTACAGGTGCGTCTGGCTTTCCGGGGGAAA
This sequence comes from Pseudomonas sp. GW821-FHT09E12, assembly GCF_059416085.1. Lineage (NCBI taxonomy): Bacteria > Pseudomonadati > Pseudomonadota > Gammaproteobacteria > Pseudomonadales > Pseudomonadaceae > Pseudomonas > Pseudomonas sp. GW821-FHT09E12. The sequence continues at coordinate 346,055 of NZ_JBWKOM010000004.1, forward strand.
CAACCGCATTTTTTCCAAGGACATGCTCATTGCGTAATTCGGGTTTATGATGCCGGACGGCAGAATAATTGAAGTCCCCCCAGGGATGACCTCGACCCCTTACGGAGCGCGCAATGCAGACTTTGTACCCGCAGATCAAACCCTATGCCCGGCACGATCTGGCTGTCGACGAACCCCATGTACTGTATGTCGATGAGAGCGGATCCCCGGAAGGCTTGCCGGTGGTGTTCATCCACGGTGGCCCGGGAGCCGGGTGCGATGCCCAGAGTCGCCGTTACTTCGATCCGAACCTGTACCGCATCATCACCTTCGACCAGCGCGGTTGCGGGCGCTCCACCCCGCACGCCAGCCTGGAAAACAACACCACCTGGGACCTGGTCGCCGACCTCGAGCGGATCCGCCTGCACCTGGGCATCGAAAAATGGGTGGTGTTCGGCGGCTCCTGGGGTTCGACCCTGGCCCTGGCTTATGCGCAAACCCATCCTGAGCGTGTTCATGGCCTGATTCTGCGTGGGATCTTCCTGTGCCGTCCGCAGGAAATCGAATGGTTCTACCAGGCCGGCGCCAGCCGTCTGTTCCCCGACTACTGGCAGGACTACGTGGCACCTATCCCGCTGGACGAGCGCGACGACCTGCTCAGCGCCTTCCACAAGCGTCTCGTCGGCAACGACCAGATCGCCCAGATGCATGCGGCCAAGGCCTGGTCGATCTGGGAAGGGCGGACCGCGACCCTGCGGCCGAACCCGCTGGTGGTCGATCGTTTCTCCGAGCCGCAGCGCGCGCTGTCGATTGCCCGGATCGAATGCCACTACTTCACCAACCATGCGTTCCTCGAGCCGAACCAGCTGATTCGCGACATGGGCAAGATCGCCCACTTGCCGGGCGTGATCGTGCATGGTCGCTACGACGTGATCTGCCCGCTGGACAATGCCTGGGAATTGCACCAGGCCTGGCCGAACAGCGAGCTGCAGGTGATCCGCGATGCCGGTCACGCTGCGTCCGAACCGGGCATCACCGATGCGCTGGTGCGTGCCGCTGATCAGATGGCCCGGCGCCTGCTCGACCTGCCGCCCGAAGAAGCATGAAGGGGCTGTTGCAGCGCGTGCGCGGCGCGCGGGTCGAAGTGGCGGGGGAAATCGTCGGGGCGGTGGACCAGGGTTTGCTGGTGCTGGTGGCGGTGGAGCCCGAGGACACTCGGGCCAGTGCCGACAAACTGCTGCACAAGCTGCTTAACTATCGGGTATTCAGTGATGCCGAGGGCAAGATGAACCTGTCCCTGGCCGATGTGGACGGCGGTTTGCTGCTGGTCTCGCAGTTCACCCTGGCCGCGGACACCAAGAACGGCCTGCGCCCGAGCTTTTCCACGGCGGCACCGCCGGCCCTCGGTGAAGAACTTTTTGATTATCTGTTATGCAAGGCGCAACAGTTGCATGGCAAAGTAGCATCAGGGCGCTTCGGGGCGGATATGCAGGTCCATCTGGTCAATGATGGCCCGGTAACCTTCCTGTTACAGACCTGAAAGTGCTTGAAACATCTTTTTCGGCCGGAACCGGCCGAAAATAGGCGTTTTTCGCGATAAATACTTGGTCGCCCCTGATGCGTTGTCACGCGGGCTACTAGATAATCGCGCGCTACGGGGATCAGCGTTCGTTGGTCCGTTTTTGACTTAGGTAGAGACTTGTTCGGGACCGTTTGGGGAATCATTTAGCCCCATCGGAGTCGGAACAATGCTCGCCAACCTGGCATATAGATAGCTGGCCGTTGGTTTTTTGATCTGTTTTCGGCGAGGGTTGCTCGTGATTGTTAGTCCCTGTAATGCACCAAAATTGTCTGCCAAACGGTTACGAAACGCACTGGTGACGGGCTCTGCACTGCTTTGCCTGCTTAGCGCCGGCCAACTCTGGGCATTCAATCTGGATGATGTATCGGCCAAGGCTAAGGATCTGGCCGGGCAGAAGTACGAGGCTCCGCGCAGTAACCTGCCGAACGAATTTCGTGAGATGAAGTTCGCGGACTATCAGAAAATCCGCTTCCTGCCTGAAAAGGCCGAGTGGGCCAAGCAGAAAACCCCATTCAAGCTGTCCTTCTATCATCAGGGCATGCATTTCGACACGCCGGTGAAAATCAACGAAATCACCACGAACACCGTCGAAGAGATCAAATACGACTCGACTCGCTTCGACTTCGGCGACCTCAAGTTCGATCCCAAGGCCACCGAGCAGCTCGGTTATGCGGGCTTTCGCGTGCTGTACCCGATCAACAAGGCGGACAAGCAGGACGAAATCATGACCATGCTCGGCGCGAGCTACTTCCGCGTCGTCGGCAAGGGGCACGTCTATGGTCTCTCGGCCCGTGGCCTGGCCATCGACACCGCGCTGCCGTCCGGTGAGGAATTCCCGCGCTTTACCGAATTCTGGATCCAGCAACCCAAGCCGACCGACAAGCACCTGGTGATCTTCGCCCTGCTGGATTCGCCGCGCGCCACTGGTGCCTATCGCCTGACGCTGCGTCCGGGCAGCGACACCATCGTCGACGTCAAGGCCCGGATGTTCCTGCGTGACAAGGTCGGCAAGCTGGGCATCGCCCCGCTGACCAGCATGTTCCTGTTCGGCGCCAACCAGCCGTCGAAAGTCCTCAACTACCGTCGCGAGCTGCACGATTCCAGCGGCCTGTCGATCCATGCCGGCAACGGCGAGTGGATCTGGCGTCCGCTGAACAACCCGAAACACCTGGCCGTGAGCAACTTCTCGGTGGAAAACCCGCGTGGTTTCGGTCTGCTGCAGCGTGGCCGCGACTTCAGCCACTACGAAGACCTCGACGACCGCTACGACAAGCGTCCAAGCGCCTGGATCGAGCCGAAGGGCGACTGGGGCAAAGGCACCGTCGATCTGGTAGAGATCCCGACCGCGGACGAAACCAACGACAACATCGTGGCGTTCTGGAGTCCGGAAAAGCAGCCTGAGCCAGGCCAGCCGTTCGATTTCGCCTATCGCCTGCACTGGACTATGGACGAAGCTTCCCTGCATTCGCCGGACAGCTCCTGGGTCGAGCAGACCCTGCGCTCCACCGGTGACGTCAAGCAATCCAACCTGATCCGCCAACCGGACGGCAGCGTGGCCTACCTGGTGGACTTCGAAGGTCCATCCCTGGCGGCATTGCCGGAAGACACCGAGGTGCGCAGCCAGGTCAGCGTCGGCGACAACGCCGAGCTGGTGGAAAACAGCGTGCGCTACAACCCTGAAACCAAGGGCTGGCGCCTGACCCTGCGGATGAAGATCAAGGACCCGAGCAAATCCACCGAGATGCGCGCGGCCCTGGTCAAGAACGCCACCCCTGTCGAGCCGGCCAAGGCCGTGTCGCCAGCCTCCAGCGCCTCCATTGCCAAGGCCGACAAAGTCGCCGCCAAGCAGCAGGAGAAGAAAGAGGCGGATGCCAAGCAAGCCGACGCCAAGCCGGCCAAGGACGCCAAGAACCACAAAGACGCCAAGCAGCCTGCTGCTGCCGAGGCGGCCCCAGCCACACCGGAATCTGTCCCGACCGAGCAAGTCCTGACCGAGACCTGGAGCTACCAGTTGCCTGCCGATGAGTAACGCTCAAGTACAGCCAGAGACTCTTGCCGAGTATCTGGCGCACCTGCCAATGACCGATGAGCAGCGCGCGGAACTCGCGGGCTGCAAGTCCTTCAGTGAACTGCACGAACGCCTGTCGTCGTCGACGTTCGACGCGCCTGCCGATGCCGCCCAGGCCTCGGTGGGCCGCCGGCTGACCCTGGGCTCCGCCGAGGAGCTGATCGATGCCGAGATGCTGGCGCTCGACGCCAGCGGTCGCGTGTGCCTCAAGGCCACGCCGCCGATCCGTCGGACCAAGGTGGTTCCCGAGCCATGGCGCACCAATATCCTGGTGCGTGGCTGGCGGCGCCTGACCGGTCGGACCAATCCGCCGCAGCCACCGAAAGATCAGAACGTGCTGCCGGCCGCCCGCTGGCGCACCGTCGGTTCGATCCGTCGCTACATCCTGTTGCTGCTGATGCTTGGCCAGACCATCGTCGCCGGCTGGTACATGAAAGGCATCATGCCGTACCAGGGCTGGTCGTTCGTCGACCTGGAAGAAGTCATGCATCAGCCATTGATGCAGACTGCCACCCAGGTACTGCCGTATGCCCTGCAGACCAGCATCCTGATCATGTTCGGCATTCTGTTCTGCTGGGTCTCGGCCGGTTTCTGGACCGCGCTGATGGGCTTCCTCGAGCTGCTCACCGGGCATGACAAATACCGCATTTCCGGCAAAAGCGCCGGTAACGAGCCGATCCCCAAGGATGCCCGTACCGCGCTGGTCATGCCGATCTGCAACGAAGACGTGCCGCGGGTATTCGCCGGCTTGCGGGCGACCTTCGAGTCGGTCGCGGCCACTGGTGACCTGGACCGCTTTGACTTCTTCGTGCTCAGCGACAGTAACGAGACCGATATCTGCGTGGCCGAGCAACAGGCCTGGCTGGACGTCTGCCGCGAAACCAAGGGTTTCGGCAAGATCTTCTATCGCCGTCGCCGCCGTCGGGTGAAGCGCAAGAGCGGTAACCTCGACGACTTCTGCCGCCGTTGGGGTGGCGACTACAAGTACATGGTGGTGCTCGACGCCGACAGCGTGATGAGCGGCGAATGCCTGACCAGCCTGGTGCGCCTGATGGAAGCCACGCCGGACGCCGGGATCATCCAGACCGCGCCGAAAGCCTCGGGCATGGACACCCTGTATGCGCGCATGCAGCAGTTCGCCACCCGCGTCTACGGCCCGCTGTTCACCGCCGGCCTGCACTTCTGGCAGCTGGGCGAATCCCACTACTGGGGCCATAACGCGATCATCCGCATGAAGCCGTTCATCGAGCACTGCGCCCTGGCGCCGTTGCCCGGTAAAGGCGCCTTCGCCGGTGCGATCCTGTCCCACGACTTCGTCGAAGCGGCGCTGATGCGTCGCGCCGGCTGGGGCGTGTGGATTGCCTACGATCTGCCGGGCAGCTATGAAGAGCTGCCGCCGAACCTGCTGGACGAGCTCAAGCGCGACCGGCGCTGGTGCCACGGCAACCTGATGAACTTCCGCCTGTTCCTGGTCAAGGGCATGCACCCGGTGCACCGTGCGGTGTTCCTCACCGGGGTGATGTCCTACCTGTCGGCGCCGTTGTGGTTCTTCTTCCTGGTGCTGTCGACGGCGCTGCTGGCGGTCAACACGCTGATGGAGCCGCAGTACTTTCTGGAGCCGCGCCAGCTGTATCCGCTGTGGCCGCAATGGCATCCGGACAAGGCGATCGCGCTGTTCTCGACCACTATCGTGCTGCTGTTCCTGCCGAAGCTGTTGAGCATCATCCTGATCTGGGCCAAGGGCGCGAAAGAGTTCGGCGGCAAGTTCAAGGTGACCCTGTCGATGCTGCTGGAGATGCTGTTCTCCATGCTGTTGGCGCCGGTACGCATGATCTTCCACACCCGTTTCGTGCTGGCCGCGTTCCTGGGCTGGGCCGCGACCTGGAACTCGCCACAACGTGACGACGACTCCACGCCGTGGAGCGAAGCGGTGCGCCGCCATGGTCCGCAGACCCTGCTGGGCTTCTGCTGGGCGCTGCTGGTGATCTGGCTGAACCCGAGCTTCCTCTGGTGGCTGGTGCCGATCGTTGGTTCGCTGATGCTGTCGATCCCGGTGTCGGTGATTTCCAGCCGCGTCGGCCTGGGCCTGAAGTCCCGTGACGAAAGCCTGTTCCTGATCCCCGAGGAATACGCGCCGCCCCAGGAACTGCTGTCCACCGACCAGTACACCCATGAAAACCGTTGGCATGCGCTGAACGACGGTTTCATCCGGGCAGTGGTCGATCCGCAGCAGAACGCCCTGGCCTGTGCCCTGGCGACGTCCCGGCACGGCCTGGCCGAGCCGATCGAGTGGCTGCGTATCGAACGTGTCCGCCATGCCCTGAAAGTCGGGCCGGCGGCGCTGAACAACGGCGAGCGCCTGGCGCTGCTGAGCGATCCGGTGGCCCTGGCCCGCCTGCACGAGCAGGTCTGGAGCGAAGGCCATGCCGACTGGCTGAGCGCCTGGCGGCAATCGGTGGATGAAGATCCTCATGCACCGTTGTTGCCGTTGCGACCGCCAACGACAATCGCCCAACCGGCCTGATGGCAACGCCCTTGAGAGTGCTCTCAAGGGCGTTGTTGTTTGTGGGGTCCGTTTTTTGTCGTCCCCTCTGTAACAACAAATCCTGGTCAAGCCCTTGTGCAAATAGGCGGGTGAGTTAGCATCGCACCCCGAATTGCCGCGAGCGGGCCCATGGCGTCCGTATCTGCCGGTTTTCCAAGGGAAAACCGGCCGCGGGTTCACCTCACAATAAAATGGGTTCAGGGGACTTGAAGATGAAGAAGTATCTCTCGATGCTGCTGCTCGGCGTCACGGCAATGCTGGCGGTCAATGCAGCCCAGGCTGGCGCCATCGATGATGCGGTCAAGCGCGGCACGCTGAAAGTCGGCATGGACCCGACCTACATGCCGTTCGAGATGACCAACAAGCGCGGCGAGATCATCGGTTTCGAGGTCGATATCCTCAAGGCCATGACCAAGGCCATGGGCGTCAAGCTGGAGCTGGTTTCCACCGGCTACGACGGCATCATCCCGGCCCTGCTGACCGACAAGTTCGACATGATCGGCAGCGGCATGACCCTGACCCAGGAACGCAACCTGCGCCTGAACTTCAGCGAACCCTTCATCGTGGTCGGCCAGACCCTGCTGATCCGCAAGGAGCTGGAAGGCACCATCAAGTCCTATAAAGACCTGAACACCGCCGACTACCGCATCACCTCCAAGCTGGGCACCACCGGCGAAATGGTCGCCAAGAAGCTGATCGCCAAGGCCAAGTACCACGGCTACGACAACGAGCAGGAAGCCGTGCTCGACGTGGTCAACGGCAAGGCCGACGCCTTCATCTACGACGCCCCGTACAACGTGGTGGCGCTGAGCAAGGTCGGTAACGGCAAGCTTACGTTCCTCGACAAGCCGTTCACCTACGAGCCCCTGGCGTTCGGCCTGAAGAAGGGTGACTACGACAGCCTCAACTTCATCAACAACTTCCTGCACCAGATCCACGAAGACGGCACCTACGATCGCATCCATGACAAGTGGTTCAAGAGCACCGAGTGGCTCAAGGACATGGAATAGCACTCGGTCAGACAGACCGAGTCGCCCCCATTCGCGGGCAAGCCTCGCTCCTACGGATTCATGCAATTCCTGTAGGAGCGAGCCGGCTCGCGATGGCGTCCTGATCGGCAATACCGAACCTCCCCGCTGCAAACGGCTGGAACCTGCAAAGTGATCAAACATAAAAAAGCCCAATGGCCCTGGCACGTACTGACCGTGCTGGTGCTGATCGGCCTGGCCGGCGCGTTGTACTACGCCACCTCGCTGATGTCCTACGAGTGGCGCTGGAACCGCGTACCACAGTACTTCGCCTACCAGGCCGAGGAATCGCAGCGGGCGGCGGACATCTCCACCGTCAGCGAGCTGGTGCGCAAAGGCGGCAAGGCCGAAGTCACGCTGCGCAACGACGCGGGCGACGAGCAACAGCTGACGGTCGACGAGAACAGCCTGCAAGTTGCCCGTGGCGACGATGTGGCCGAAGGCGATGTGATTGGCGTGACCCGTCACTGGGCGGCCGGACCGCTGCTGCTGGGCCTGTGGACCACCTTGTGGCTGTCGGTGGTGTCCGGGGTGCTGGGGTTGTTCATCGGCCTGGCGACCGGGCTTTGCCGACTGTCGAACAACCCGACCCTGCGCGATCTGTCGACTATCTATGTCGAACTGGTACGCGGCACGCCGCTGCTGGTGCAGATCTTCATTTTCTATTTCTTCATCGGCACGGTGCTGAACCTGTCCCGCGAGTTCGCCGGGATCGCCGCGCTCTCGTTGTTCACCGGTGCCTATGTGGCGGAAATCGTCCGCGCCGGCGTGCAGTCGATCGCTCGCGGCCAGAATGAAGCGGCCCGTTCCCTGGGCCTGAACGCCAGCCAGTCGATGCGCCATGTGGTGCTGCCACAGGCCTTCAAGCGCGTGCTGCCGCCGCTGGCCGGGCAATTCATCAGCCTGGTGAAGGACACCTCGCTGGTGTCGGTGATCGCCATCACCGAGCTGCTCAAGAGCGGACGTGAAGTCATCACCACCTCGTTCTCGCCGTTCGAGATCCTGTTCTGCGTGGCGGCCCTGTACCTGTTGATCAACCTGCCGCTGTCGAAGATGGCCAGCCGGCTTGAGCGGAGGCTCGCGCAAAGTGATTGAAGTTCGCGATCTGGTAAAAGTCTTCGACACCCGGGGCCAGGTGGTCCGCGCGGTGGATAACGTCACCACCCGCGTGGCCAAGGGCGAAGTGCTGGTGGTGATCGGTCCGTCCGGCTCCGGCAAATCGACCTTCCTGCGTTGCCTCAACGGCCTGGAGCAGTTCGATTCCGGCTCGGTGAGCATCGACGGCCTGCAACTGGCCGACCCGAAGACCGATGTGAATGCCTATCGCCGCGAAGTCGGCATGGTGTTCCAGCACTTCAACCTGTTCCCGCACATGACCGTGCTGGAAAACCTCTGCCTGGCGCAGAAGGTGGTGCGCAAGCGCGGCAAGCAGGAGCGCGAGGCCAAGGCCCTGGCGTTGCTGGAGAAGGTCGGTATCGCGCAGAAGGCCAACGAATTCCCGTCGCGGCTCTCTGGCGGCCAGCAGCAGCGCGTGGCCATCGCCCGGGCGCTGGCCATGGAACCCAAGGTCATGCTGTTCGACGAGCCGACTTCGGCGCTGGACCCGGAAATGGTCGGCGAAGTGCTGGATGTGATGAAGACCCTGGCCCTGGAAGGCATGACCATGGTCTGCGTGACCCACGAAATGGGCTTCGCCCGGGAGGTGGCGGATCGGGTGCTGTTCTTCGATCACGGCAAACTGCTGGAAGACGCCTCGCCAGCGGCGTTCTTCGATGCGCCCAAAGACCCGCGGGCCCAGGCGTTTCTGCGTCAGGTCCTGTAACCCACCCCGATACCCTGCTTGGCAATACGCCCTGTAGCCGCTGCCGAAGGCTGCGATAAGGCCCGAAGGGCCTTGGTTCCCGATCTCAGGCCGAACATCTGACGGCCTTGAGATCGCTGCGCCCCTTCGGGGCGATCGCAGCCTGCGGCAGCGGCTACAGGGTGCGGATCAAACCCGGAAGCGCCCGACCAGGGTCTGCAAATGGGTCCCCAGGCGCGCCAGCTCGACGCTGGAGGCCGCTGTCTCTTCACTGGCTGCCGAGGTCTGCTCGGACACGTCGCGCACGTTCAGCACGCTTCTGTTGATTTCCTCGGCCACTGCGCTCTGCTGTTCGGCCGCGGCGGCGATCTGCTGGTTCATCGCCTGGATCGCCGAGACGGTACGGGTGATGTTTTCCAGCGAGCCACCGGCACGACGGGTCAGTTCGACGCTGCTGTCGGTCAGGCTGCGGCTGTTGTCCATGATGTTGGCCACTTCCTGGGTGCCGTTCTGCAGGCCGACGATCAGCTCCTCGATCTCCTCGGTGGACTTCTGGGTGCGCTGCGCCAGGCTGCGTACCTCGTCGGCGACCACGGCGAAACCGCGACCGGCTTCGCCCGCGCGGGCGGCTTCGATGGCGGCGTTGAGGGCCAGCAGGTTGGTCTGCTGGGCGACCGACTTGATCACGTCGAGCACGCTGCCGATCTTGTCGCTTTCCTGCTTCAGGTGGCCCATGGCGGCGGTGGAGTTGCCGACCTCGGCGGCCAGGCGCTCGATCTGTGTGATGGCCTCGCCGACCACCTTGTCGCCTTCGCGGGCCTGCTGATCGGCAGCGACCGCGGCTTCCGAGGCTTCTTCGGCGTTGCGCGCGACTTCCTGGACCGTGGCGGCCATTTCATTCATGGCAGTGGCGACCTGGTCGGTCTCGACTTTCTGGCTGTTGACCCCGGCACTGGTCTGTTCGGTCACCGCCGACAGCTGCTCGGCGGCGCTGGCAATCTGGGTCACGCCATCGCTGATGCCACCGATCAGCTCGCGCAGGCTCAGGGTCATGCGTTGCATCGCCCGTTGCAGCTGGCCGAGCTCGTCGCGCCGCTCGACCTGCAGGTTCTCGCTGAGATCGCCCGAGGCGACACGCTCGACCACCTTGAGAGTCTGGCGCAGCGGGATGACGATCTGCCGGGTGATGCTCCAGGCGGCGACCAGGCCGAACAGCAGGGCCAGCGCGGTAACGATGGCCAGGGTGCTTCTGGCCTTTGCGGCGTCGCTGTCGCGTTTGTGGGTTTGTGCGGCGGTCAGCTGCTTGCTGACTTCCATCAGGCGGTCGCCCTGGGCCGCCATGCGTTTGAGGGCGGCGGCGCTGGCCACCTGGGAGTCGCGGAAGTCGCTGACCGCCGAGCGATAGCCTTTCAGGGCGTCGGTGGCCTGTTGCAGGTTGGCCAGGTGCTGTTCCGGCAGCTTGGCCGGCAGGCTGGCGAGGTTGTTCAGGGCGTTGTCGATGGCGTCCAGCGCCGGCTGCTCGGCCTCGGCCTTGCCGCTGTAGGTGTAGCCGCGGACCTGGAAGCGCGCCTGCTGGATCAGCTTGCTCAGGTCGATGACGCTGTTGAATTGCGCCACGCTGTCGCCCTGCAGCATGGATTTCTCCACTTCGGCCACCCGGGCCACGGCGTTATCGGCGGTGGCGCCCAGTTTGGCGCGGGCGGCTTCACGGCTGGCGGTGGCGCGGGTCATGTCGGCGAAGGCCAGCTTGTACTCGCTGACGGCGGCGATCTGCTGGTCGATCATGGCGATGCTTTCAGGCATTTCCAGCATCTTGCGTGCGCGTTGCAAGCCGTCGTCGAGCTTGGTCAGCAGCTCGCTGACCGGCCCCGGGCCTTGTTCGCCACGGCGCATTTCATAGTCCAGGCGCGCGTTGCGCAGGTCCTTTGTCAGCTCATTGAGGCTGGAGATGTAGCCCAGCTTGTCGCCGCGCTCGATCACATTGCCCAGGCCCAGCCAGCCGGTCGCGGTGATCAACAGGGTCAGTAGCAGCACCAGGCCGAAGCCAACGCCGAGTTTGAGGTTGACGCTCACATTTCCCAGACTCTGGGCTAACCAACGGTACATGCCGCGAACTCCCTTGGGCTATTAATAGGTTTTGTACCAAGGCTATCGGCTGCATCAGATTAATCTGAAGCATCCGTGCAACAGCAGCGAGGCTTGCCGGCGATGGTGCCGTGTCAGGCACAGCGCTATCGCGGGCAAGCCTCGCTCCTGCGAGTAGCGGGGCTAATTTAGAAGAGGCGGGCGAGAAGGGCGGTGACGGCGGTTTCGACCCGCAGGATGCGCTCGCCGAGCTGCACCGGTTGCAGGCCGGACTTGCCCAGCAGGTCGATTTCGTAGGGGATCCAGCCGCCTTCCGGACCGATGGCCAGGGTCACCGGCTCATCCAGGCCGCGAGGGCAGGCCGGGTACTGGCCGGGATGGCCGACCAGGCCGAGGGTACCTTCGACCAGCGCTGGCAGACGGTCTTCGACGAAAGGTTTGAAGCGTTTTTCGATGACCACGTCCGGCAGCACGCTGTCGCGGGCCTGTTCCAGGCCAAGAATCAGTTGCTCGCGAATCGCCTCGGGTTCGAGGAAAGGGGTTTGCCAGAAGCTTTTCTCGACCCGGTAGCTGTTCACCAGCACCAGCCGGGGCACACCCATGGCGGCGACGGTTTGCAGCACCCGGCGGAGCATTTTCGGACGGGGCAGGGCCAGTACCAGGGTCAGGGGCAGCTTGGTCGGCGGCGGCTGGTCGAGGCTGACTCGCAGTTCGGCCTCCCCGGGCTCCAGGCGCAGCAGTTCGGCCGAGCCCATCAGGCCGCCGATACGGCCGACCCGCAGGCTGTCGCCCACCGCGGCACGATGGACTTCCTGCATGTGGGTCAGGCGGCGATCGCGCAGGATCACCCGGTCGGCCGCGATGAAGTCGGCCTCCTCGAGCAGCAGCAGGTTCACGCTTGGGTCGCTGGCGGCTGGTCGTTGTGGTCTTCAGCCGGCTGGTCGTCCGGATGGTCGCCGCGTTTGCTGATCAGGCTGCCGAACAGGATGCCGATCTCGAACAGCAGCCACATCGGTACTGCCAGCAAGGTCTGGGAGAAAATGTCCGGCGGGGTCAGGATCATGCCGACCACGAAGCAGCCGATGATCACGTACGGACGGATCTTCTTCAGGTAGGCGACGTTGACCACGCCGATCCACACCAGCAGCACCACCGCCACCGGGATCTCGAACGCCACGCCGAAGGCGAAGAACAGGGTCATGACGAAATCGAGGTAGCTGGTGATGTCGGTCATCATTTCCACGCCGGCCGGGGTGGCCGCGGCGAAGAACTTGAAGATCAGCGGGAACACCAGGAAGTAGGCGAAGGCCATGCCGATGTAGAACAACAGGATGCTGGAGACCAGCAGCGGTACGGCGATGCGCTTTTCATGCTTGTACAGGCCGGGGGCGATAAAGCCCCAGATCTGGTGCAGGATCACCGGGATCGCCAGAAACAGCGAGACCATCATCGTCAGCTTGAGCGGCGTCAGGAACGGCGACGCCACGTCGGTGGCGATCATCGTTGCGCCCGCCGGCAGGTACTGGCGCAGCGGCGTGGAGACGATGGTGTAGATCTGCTGGGTGAAGGCGAACAACCCGCCGAAGATCAGGAAGATCGCCGCCACGCAGCGCAGCAACCGGGTGCGCAACTCGGTGAGGTGCGACACCAGCGGCATATGTTGGTCGTTTTCCGGAATATCGCTCATGGGGCTCGCGGCGGCAAAGTAGGGTCGTGGGGGGCTGGCGTGACAGGCGTTGTCACGGGCGCAGCCGGTTCGGCCGGTGCAGTTGCGGCAGTGGGGTTCGCCGTGGTCGCGCTGGCTGGCGCTTCAGGCGCCGCGGCGGGCGCATGAATGCCCTGCTCGGCCACGGGCTCGACCGGTGTCGGCTGTTGCTGGGTCGGATTGAGGATCTTCCGCGCTTCCTGTTCCAGCGACAGGATGTGTTCGTTGTGCAGTTGCCGACGAATTTCATCGGCACCGATTTCCCGTTCAACTTCCTGCTTGATCGCATTGAAGCTGCGCTTCAAGCGGCCGATCCACAGGCCTGCCGTGCGCGCGGCGCCCGGCAGACGCTCGGGGCCGAGCACCAGCAGGGCCACTAGGCCGACGAGCAGCAGTTCAGAGAAGCTGATACCAAACATTAGTCAGTGCTCACGAGTCTTTGCGGGTCGGCTCTTCGACTTTTTGCGCCTGCACGTCGATGGTGTGCGGCTGGTTCAACGGAGCGCTTTGCGGCTGGACCGGCGGAGCAGGCTGGGCGGTCGGTGGCACGCCGGGCTCGGCGGGTTTTTCGTCGTCGTTCATGGCCTTGCGAAAGCCCTTGATCGATTCGCCGACGTCGGTGCCGAGGTTTTTCAGTTTCTTGGTGCCGAACACCAGCACCACGACAACCAGGATGACGATCCAGTGTTTCCAGTCAAAAATGCCCATGCTGCGTTTCCTCTCTAAATGATGTTCAGGCGGACGGACGCGAGGCTTTCTCGGCGTGTCCGGACAAACCGAAGCGCCGGTCCAGTTCATCGAGAACGGCCTGCGGATGCTGCCCCAGCTGGGCGAGCATGACCATGGTGTGGAACCACAGGTCGGCGGTTTCGTAGATCACATCGCTGCAGTCGCCGCTGTGGGCGGCGTCCTTGGCGGCGATGATGGTTTCCACCGATTCCTCGCCGACTTTTTCCAGAATCTTGTTCAGGCCCTTGTGGTACAGGCTGGCGACATAGGAAGTGTCGGCGGCGGCGCCTTTGCGCTCTTCCAGCACCTGGGCCAGACGGGTCAGGGTATCGCTCATGTTCAGTGTCCTGCTTGATAGATCGCGTGCGGGTCTTTGAGTACCGGATCGACCGTTTTCCAGTCGCCGTTTTCATAAACGCGGTAGAAGCAGCTCTGGCGGCCTGTATGGCAGGCAATGTCGCCGATCTGTTCGACCATCAGGATGATGACGTCGGCATCGCAGTCCAGGCGCATTTCATGGAGCTTTTGCACATGCCCGGACTCTTCTCCCTTGCGCCATAGCTTGCCACGCGAACGTGACCAGTAGATGGCACGGTTTTCGGCAGCGGTCAGGCTCAGCGCCTCGCGGTTCATCCAGGCCATCATCAGCACGCGCCCGGTCTTGTGATCCTGGGCGATGGCTGGCACCAGGCCGTCAGCGTCCCATTTGATCTCGTCCAGCCAATCTTTCATCTTCGACTCCGACAACAGGGCTCGACGCGCTCGTCGAGCCTCGGCGATGGGAAACAGTGTGCCAGCCGCTAGCCCGGCTGGCTATCGGCGCACGACCAGATACAAGCCCACGGCAATCATGATTCCAGCCGGCCAGTGACCCAGCCCGTTCAGCGGTCCGCCGGCCGCGAGGATCGCGCCACCGCCCAGGTGCGCCGCGCCGAGAAGACGCAGGAACCAGTCGTCCTTGCGCCGTTTCCAGGGCTGCGAAGGGTCCTGGGCATGGGGCTGGGACATGCGTTCGAGCAGGTCGCGGGTCATGTTGGCCAGGTGCGGCAGTTGCTCGACCTGGCTGTGCAGGTTGCCCAGCAAGGCTTTCGGGCTGACGCGCTCGCGCATCCAGCGTTCGAGGAACGGCTGGGCGGTGTTCCACAGGTCCAGCTCCGGGTACAGCTGGCGGCCCAGGCCTTCGATGTTCAGCAGGGTCTTTTGCAGCAGCACCAGCTGCGGCTGCACTTCCATGTTGAAGCGGCGAGCGGTCTGGAACAGGCGCATCAGCACCTGGCCGAAGGAAATATCCTTTAACGGTTTTTCGAAGATCGGCTCGCAAACGGTACGGATCGCCGCTTCGAATTCGTTGAGTTTGGTCTCTGCCGGCACCCAGCCCGAATCGATGTGCAACTGCGCCACGCGCCGGTAATCGCGCTTGAAGAACGCGAACAGGTTGCGGGCCAGGTAGTCCTGGTCTTCCGGGGTCAGGCTGCCGACGATGCCGCAGTCGATGGCAATGTACTGCGGGCTCCAGGGCTGCACGGTGCTGACGAAGATGTTGCCCGGGTGCATGTCGGCGTGGAAGAAACTGTCGCGGAACACCTGGGTGAAGAAGATCTCCACGCCGCGCTCGGCGAGCATTTTCATGTCGGTGCGCTGGTCGGCGAGGGTGGCCAGGTCGGTCACCTGGATCCCGTAGATGCGTTCCATGACCAGCACTTTCGGCCGGCACCAGTCCCAGTAGACCTGCGGCACGTAGAGCAATGGCGAGCCTTCGAAGTTGCGCTTGAGCTGGCTGGCGTTGGCCGCTTCGCGCAACAGGTCGAGTTCGTCGTAGATGGTCTTTTCGTAGTCACTGACCACGTCCACCGGGTGCAGCAGGCGGGCGTCGGCCGAGACCTTCTCGGCGGCGCGGGCGAGGATGAACAGCCAGGCCAGATCCTGTGCGATGACCGGCTTGAGACCCGGGCGGATGACCTTGACCACCACTTCTTCGCCGCTCTTGAGCTGGGCGGCATGGACTTGCGCCACCGAGGCGGAGGCCAGGGGCTCGATATCGAAGCGGCTGAACACCTCGCTGATTTTCTTGCCCAGTTGCTCCTCGATCAGCGCCACCGACTTCTTCGAGTCGAAGGGCGGTACGCGGTCCTGCAGCAGCATCAGCTCGTCGGCGATGTCTTCGGGCAGCAGGTCGCGGCGGGTCGAGAGAATCTGCCCGAACTTGATGAAGATCGGTCCCAGGTCCTGCAAGGCCAGGCGCAGGCGTGCGCCGCGGCTCAGCTTCAGTGGCTTGCGCGGGAACCAGCGCCAGGGCAAGGCGTAGCGCAGCGCCAGGAGGAACCAGGGCAGCGGCAGGGCGAACAGCAGGTCATCGAGGCGGTAGCGGATCACGACGCGCTGGATGCGCAACAAACGGCGGACGGCAAGCAGCTTCATGCGTTATCGCTTGGGTCAAGGGATCGGGAAAGGCGCTCGAAGCGCGCCTCGAGGCGTTCCAGGTCGAGCTTGACCCGGTCCAGTTCGCTGAAACGGGCTTCGGCTTCGCGCTGGCCTACCAGGGTGCGCGACTCTTCGGCCAGGTATTCGGCAAGGTTCTGGTTCAGGCTGGCGAAACCCTGGCGATACCAGCGCGCGCGGCTACGGATATGGCCGCTGAACAGCTGGGTGGCCACCGGGCCGAGCCAGCGCGAGAGTTCGTATTCCCAGTCCAGCTCCAGGTCCTGGAGGACGGCCGCCAGCTCCAGCAGCACGCCGCTGTCGCCTTCCAGCTCGACCTCGGGACCGTGCAGCACCGCGGTCTTGTCCTGGCTCAGGGCCAGGCGCACCAGGCTCGAGGCCGGCGCCCGCAGGGTGCAGTCGGCGTCGGCGGCCCAATGCGTGGCGAGGGTCAAGCCCTCATCGCCGGGAATGACGAACAACTGCACGCTCGGGCTGCGGCAATCGACGGCAATGACCTTGCCGTTCAAAGGCTGCAAGCGTGGCAAAACCGTGCTGTCGAGACGCAGTACACGGTTGAGGCCGTGTTCGACGCTGGCGAGCAGGCCGCTGAACAACATCAGGGTTTGATGCCGCGGTGCAGGGCGACGATGCCCGCGGTCATGTTGTGGTAGGTCACGCGATCGAAACCGGCCTCGACCATCATCGACTTCAGGGTTTCCTGGTTGGGGTGCATGCGGATCGATTCGGCCAGGTAGCGATAGCTTTCCGAGTCGTTGGTGATCAGCTTGCCGGCCAGTGGCATGAAGGCGAACGAGTAGGCGTCGTAGACCTTGGACATCAGCGCGTTGGTCGGTTTGGAGAATTCCAGCACCAGCAGGCGGCCACCGGGCTTGAGTACCCGTAGCATCGAGCGCAGGGCATCTTCCTTGTGGGTCACGTTGCGCAGGCCAAAGGCGATGGTCACGACGTCGAAATGGTTGTCCGGGAACGGCAGTTTTTCCGCGTCGGCCTGAACGAATTCGATGTTGCCGGCCACGCCCTTGTCGAGCAGGCGGTCGCGACCGACCTTGAGCATGGAGGCGTTGATGTCGGCCAGAACCACCTGGCCGGTAGGGCCCACCAGATGGGAAAACTTGCGGGTCAGGTCACCGGTGCCGCCGGCGATGTCCAGCACCCGATTGCCGGGGCGAACGCCGGACAATTCGATCGTGAAGCGTTTCCACAGGCGATGCATGCCACCGGACAGTACGTCGTTCATCAGGTCGTACTTGGCGGCTACCGAGTGGAACACCTCAGCGACTTTTTCCGCCTTCTGGCTTTCCGGAACGTTTTTGAAGCCGAAGTGAGTGGTGGGTTCGGCATCGCTGCCTTTGCGCTGATCAGTCATATCGCTGTCACCAAAAGAGAATGCGGGACATTCTAATCCCGGTGGCGGTCTTTGTCTTGGCAAGGCTGAATGTAAGATAGTGAAGCGCCGGGGCGTTTTGACGCAGCGCAGCTCAAGACGCTCAAGGCAAGTCCCGATAAATCAGGAGTCATTCAATGGCCCGTATAAGTGTTGAGCGTGCCCACGGCCTGGGTAAGGAGGCAGCCCGCGAAAAGGCTGACCAGTTGGCGCAGAAACTGGCCGATCAGTATGGCCTGGAGCCGCAGTGGTCGGGCGATACCCTGAACCTCAAGCGTTCGGGGGTCAAAGGTGCGGTGCAGGTGGGCGACGATTCGATCAGGGTCGATGTCGAGCTGGGCCTGTTGATGTCCGCCATGAGCGGCATGATCAAGTCGGAAATCGAAAAGGCGCTGGATAAAGCCCTGGTCTGAGGCGCTTTCGCGGAAGTCGGCTTGCCGGCGATTTCGGGTGTTGTCATGACGCCTGGGAAAGCATCGTTGGCGAGCTGGCTTTTCCAATAATCGTCCACTCTTTTATGACATTGGTTAGGGTGCCGATTCTAATTTTTCTCACTACTTTGTGCCTGAGCCCACTTTCCTGCGGGCAGTTCCTCAAACCTTCTGCGCGTGAGGTGCACTATGGCCAAAGTAATTCTGAAGAAAAAAGTTGATGCCGCATCAACCACTCTGAGTGAAGTCAAATCCTATGCCCGCAAGATCTGGCTGGCAGGCCTGGGTGCCTACACCAAGGTTGGCCAAGAGGGCAGCGAGTACTTTCAAGAGCTCGTTAAGGCTGGTCAAACTGTTGAAAAGAAAGGCAAAAAAGTTGTGACTGAACAACTTGAGGCCGCCAACAGTCAGATTGATAGTGTGAAGGGGGATGTCACCAGTCTCAGAGGCAAAGTCGAAGTGCAACTGGATAAAGTCGAGAAGGCTTTTGACACGCGCGTCGCAAGTGCCTTGAATCGCATCGGCATTCCGTCTAAACATGACGTTGAGACACTCTCTGCTAAGCTCGATGAGCTGACGGCATTGCTCGAACGTGTCGCGCGTAAACATTAAGGAGAACGGGATGGCTGGTAAAAAGAATACTGAAAAAGAAGGCAGCTCGTGGATCGGGAAGGTCGAAGACTACTCCCGTAAAATCTGGCTTGCTGGTTTAGGCGTGTACTCGAAAATCGACACTGACGGCAGCAAGCTTTTCGAGTCGCTGGTCAAGGATGGCGAGAAAGCCGAGAAGCTCACCAAAAGCGCTGTCGGTAAGAAAGTCGACGCCGCCAAGGACTCCGCGAGCTCGGCAAAATCGCGCATCAGTGGCGTCAAGGACCGCGCGCTGGGCAAGTGGGACGAGCTGGAAGGTGCATTCGACAAACGCTTGAACAGCGCCATTTCGCGTCTGGGCGTGCCTAGCCGCAATGAAGTCAAGGCGCTGCACAGCAAGGTCGACACCCTGACCAAACAGATCGAAAAACTCACAGGCGCCAAGGTGGCTCCGATCGCGGCCAAGACTGCAGCGGCCAAACCGGCGGCCAAGCCTCTGGCTAAAGCAGCGGCCAAGCCGGCAGCCAAGGCAGCAGCCAAGCCTGCCGCGAAACCGGCAGCCAAAACTGCGGCGGCCAAGCCGGCTGCAAAACCTGCCGCCAAGCCGGTAGCCGCCAAGCCAGCGGCAAAACCAGCGGCCAAGCCCGCTGCGAAACCGGTGGCGAAGAAACCAGCAGTGAAGAAACCGGCAGCACCCAAGGCCGCTGCACCGAAGCCTGCGATTGCCGCCAAGCCGGCAGCACCGGTCAGCCCTGCGAACTCCGCAGTGGCGCCAACCCCTGCCGTCACCCCGACTGCCGCGCCAGCACCCGCGACGCCAACCAGTCAGTCCTGAGTTTTTCGGGGCATACAAAAACGCCCGGCCTGCAAAGGTCGGGCGTTTTTGTTCGTGGGGCTCTTGCGACGCCGGTCAATCGTGCTCGTCGAGGTAACGCAGGGCCATCTGCTCGGTGGCCAGTTTCGCCGGTGGCAACAGGTGCGGCGCCACCAGCATCATGATCTGGTAGACCACCACCCGTACCTCGCCCTCGCGATCGAGAATGCGCTGATAGTCCAGCGAGAACAGCAGGGTCATGGTGATCTGTTCCACCAGTTGCCCCAGTGCCTGGGTATCGCTGACCAGTTGACCTGAAGCCTTGAGCCTGGCCAGCAGCGAGGCCAGGGTGCGCTTCAGGGCGTTGAGCAGGTTGCGAATTCCCTTGGCCAGCTTCGGCAGGCGTCCGGCCAGGTTGGACAGGTCCTGGAACAGGAAGCGGTAGTGCGCCAGGCGCTCGACGATCAGGTGCAGGAACAGCCAGTAGTCTTCGGGGGCCAGGTGCACATCGGCGGGCGGATCGAGCAGGGGCGCCAGCTCATTCTGAAAGCGCTCGAACAACCCGAGGACCAGCGGCTCCTTGCCGTGAAAGTGGTAGTAGAGGTTGCCGGGGCTGATCCCCATTTCGTTGGCAACTTCCATGGTCGAGACATTGGGTTCGCCCTTGTGATTGAACAGCAGCAGGGCACATTCGAGTATCCGGTCGCGGGTTTTCATCCAGTCTTCTTGGTTGTTCAGTCAGGCCGCGACCCTCGGGCCGCGGCGCGGGGAAATTCAGCGGACGCGCACGTAGGTGCCAGGCGCCGCCTCCATCGGTGGGTAATTCTGGTTACCCAGGGTCATCAGGGTTTCGCGCTGGGCGCCGGAACGCTGCTGGATCCACTCCAGCCATTGCGTCCACCAACTGCCGTCGACGTGCTTGGCGTCGTAGTACCAGGCTCGCGGGTCGCTGCTGAGCTTGCCGTTTTCGACGTAGTTGGCCTTGGGGTTGCTCGGCGGGTTGAGGATGCTCTGCACATGCCCGCTGTTGGACAGCACGAAGCGCTTGTCGCCGCCCAGCAGCAGGGTTGAGCGATACACCGCATCCCAGGGGGTGATGTGGTCGTTGATGCCGGCGACGCTGAAGCTGTCGACCGTGACCTTTTGCAGGTCGATTGGCGTGCCGCACACTTCCAGGCCCCCGGGATGACTCATCGGGTTGTGCTTGAAGAAGTCCAGCAGATCGCCATGAAAGGCAGCCGGCAGCCGGGTGTTGTCGTTGTTCCAGTAGAGGATGTCGAATGCCGGCGGCTCTTTGCCCAGCAAGTAGTTGTTGACCCAGTAATTCCAGATCAGGTCGTTGGGCCGCATCCAGGCGAACACCTTGGCCATGTCGCGACCGTCAAGCACGCCGCGTTGATAGGAGCGGCGCTTGGCTGCCTCCAGGGTCTGTTCGTCGGCGAACAGGGTCGCCGGGCTGTCCAGCTGGCTATCCAGCAGGCTGACCAGGTAGGTGGAGCTGGAGACCCGACGCAGTTGCCGCTTGGCTTGCAGGTGGCCTTGCAGGGCGGCAATGGTCAGGCCGCCGGCACAGGCACCCATCAGGTTCACGTCACGGCTGCCGGTGATCGCCCGGCAGGCATTCATGGCTTCCTCCACGGCCTCGACATAGCTCGACAGGCCCCATTCACGATGCCGGACATCGGGGTTGCGCCAGCTGATGATGAAGGTCTGCAGGCCGTTTTTCAGGGCGAACTGCACGAAGCTGTTGGTGGGGCTGAGGTCGAAGATATAGAACTTGTTGATCTGCGGCGGCACTATCAGCAAGGGCCGGGCGTACTGTTTTTCGCTCATCGGCTTGTACTGGATCAGTTCCAGCAGCTCGTTGCGAAACACCACCGAACCGGGGGTGGTGGCCAGGCTCCTGCCGACCTCGAAGGCCTGTTTGGTGACCTGGCTGGGCAGGCCGTTGTTATGCAGCAGGTCGTCGACCAGATGACCGATGCCGCGGATCACGCTGTTGCCGCCGGAGTTGAAGATTTCCTTGATCGCCAGCGGATTGAGCAGGGTGTTGGACGGTGCCACCGCATCGTTGAGCAGGTTGAAGGCAAAGTGCGCGCGGGCCCGGTCGTCCGTGCTCATGCCGCTGTCGTCGATCCAGTTTTTGATTTGCTTCTGCCAACTGAGATAGGCCTGCAGGCCGCGTCGGTAAAACGGGTTCAGGCTCCAGGTCGGATCGGCGAACCGGCTGTCCTGGGGGTTGGGTTTGTGCAGTGTTTCGCCCAGTAGTACACGGCCCAATTGGCCACCTAGCGCCAAGGCATGGCGGGCGCTGTGCACCGGGTTGCGCAGGCCATAAGTGGCCACGCTGCGCAGAGTCGACAACAAGTCACGGCCACGCAGGCCGGTGATGGCGCTCTGGGCAGTGATGTAGGTGGCGGGCGTGGGCAACGAGCCCGCCGTTGGTTTGTCTCGCATGCTTCAACACTCCTTCGTCAAGCCATCAACAAGCACACCAAGACAAACACCATAGTCGGTCCTGAACCATCCTGCGCGCGACGATCCTGTCGGCAGACGCTTTTTGCTACGTACCGCTGAACGGCGTCGGATGCGGGTGCATCACTGCCCGTTGCCGTTCCTCCTCGAGGAATTTCATGATGATCGGCGCCACGGCCTCGGCCCGGGTAATCAGGAACAGATGCCCGTCGTCGATGATGTGTAGCTGGGCATTGGGAATTCGCCACGCCAGCATGCGCATGTTGATCAGCGGGATCAGCGGGTCGTCGTCGCCGGCCAGCACCAGGGTCGGCTGGTGGATCTTGTGCAGCCAGTGGATGCTGGTCCAGCCGAGGCCGGCGAACAATTGCCAGTAGTAGCCCAGCTTGCCCGCCGAGCGGACCTTGCTGGCATGTTCGGCGGCGAGGTTGGGATCACGGCGGAACGAGCCGCCGTAGATCAGGGGGGCGATGCGGATCACATGGGAGGGCTGGATGTAGCGCCGCGGGCTGGCCATCATCCACAGCACCTTGGGTTTGCCCGGCACCATGAAGGCGCCTGCGGCGGTGGCGGCCAGCACCAGTTTCTTGCAGCGTTCGGGGTAGTCGTAGGCGAACTGCTGGGCCAGTGCCCCGCCCCAGGACACCCCGACCACATTGACCTGCCCATAGTCGAGGTAATCGAGCATGCGCGCGGTCAGCTTGGCCAGGCCGGGAAACCGGTAGGGGCGGCTTGGCGTCGAGGAGCCACCCACGCCCGGTACGTCGAAGGCGATGACTTCCAGGTCCGGGTCCAGAGCCTGGACGAATGGAAACACCAGCTCCAGGTTGGCGCCGATACCATTGAAGATCAGCAAGGGTGTCAAGTGAGGCTTGCCTGGGCGTACCGCGGTGCGGATGGTCTGGCCATCCAGGTCGACGGTGCGAAAGATGAACGGTTGAGGCATGCCTTGGCCCTGTTGGTGGAATCGTTGCCTGTAGGGGAGAGTCGCTTGCGCAGCAGCATGCTCGCAAGCGGCCCGATCCTACAGGCTTGCTATCGGCTAACGTTCATGAACATAAGTACCCGGCGCCGCCTCGGCCGCTGGATACGCCTTGTTGCCGAGAATGCTCGGCGTCTTTTTCAGTTTGCCCGAACGCTCCGCCTGCCAGGCCTGCCAGTGCAGCCACCAGGAGTCGGTGTGCTTGGTCGAGTTTTCCTGCCAGAGGTCGGCGCTGGCCGGCATCTCTTCGCTGGTCATGTAGCGCGACTTGGGGTTGCCTGGCGGGTTGAGGATGCTCTGGATATGCCCGCTGCTGGAGAGGACGAATTCGACCTTGCCGCCGAACAGCTGGGCCGACTTGTAGCAGGACTTCCACGGGGTGATGTGGTCGTTGGTGCCGGCCAGGGAGAAGATGTCGGCGGTGACCTGCTTCAGGTCGATCGGCGTGCCGCACACTTCCAGTGCGTTGGGGCGGATCAGCGGATTGTTTTTGAACATTTCGATCAGGTCGCCGTGGAAGGCCGCGGGCAACCGGGTGGTGTCGTTGTTCCAGAACAGGATGTCGAACACCGGCGGCTCGTTGCCCAGCAGGTAGTTGTTCACCCAGTAGTTCCAGATCAAGTCGTTGGGCCGCATCCAGGCGAAGACCTTGGCCATGTCGCGGCCTTCCAGCACGCCGGCCTGATAGGAGTGACGCTTGGCGGCCTCCAGGGTCTGCTCGTCGACGAACAGCGCCACCTGGGTATCGAGGGTGGTATCGAGCACGCTGACCAGCAGGGTCAGGGCATTGACCTTCTTCTCGCCCAGGGCTGCGTAGTGCCCCAGCAGCGCGGTGCAGGTGATGCCGCCGGAGCAGGCACCGAGCATGTTCACGTCCTTGCTGCCGGTGATGGCGGTGACCACGTCGACCGCTTCTTTCAGCGCTTCGATGTAGGTCGACAGGCCCCACTCGCGCTGCGCCTTGGTCGGGTTGCGCCAACTGACGATAAAGGTCTGCAAGCCGTTGCGCAGGCAGAAGCGCGCCAAGCTCTTGTCCGGGCTGAGGTCGAAGACATAGAACTTGTTGATCTGTGGCGGCACCACCAGCAGCGGGCGCTCGTGCACCTGTTCGGTCACCGGGCGGTACTGGATCAGTTCCAGCACGTCGTTGCGAAACACCACTGCGCCTTCACTGGTGCCCAGGTTCTTGCCGATCTCGAAGGCGTCCATATTGACCTGGCTCGGCATGCCGCCGTTGTGCACCAGGTCCTTGGCCAGATGGGAGAGGCCATCGAGCAGGCTTTTACCGCCGGTTTCGAAGAAGCGTTTGACCGCCGCGGGGTTGGCGGCGGTGTTGGTCGGCGCCATGGCTTCGGTCATCAGGTTGATGACGAAGTGGCCGCGACTGATGTCCTGTTCGGAGAGGTTGCTCTGGCCGATCCAGTCGTGAAGCTCCTTGCGCCACGCCAGGTAGGTTTGCAGATAACGCTTGTACAGTGGGTTCTGGCTCCAGGCCGGATCGTTGAAGCGACGGTCATCGCTCTCCGGCTGCAGCGTCGATTTTCCGAACATCACGTTCTTCAATTCGACGCCGAAATGGGCCACATGTTTGGCGCTGTGCAGCGGTTGTCTGATGGCCTGGGTCAGCACCATACGAGCAGAGGTAAGCAGATCTTTCCGACGTAAACCGATGACCGGATTCAGGCCCAGAGTGTTTTCCGAGGCTTGGCGTTTCAGGTCATCGTTATTCTTGTTACTCATCTACGACGCTCCATTGTCCTGAGACGAGTACCGGACCTGCTGTGTAGTCACACAGCAAAGATGCCAGGTACTACTGCTCGGGTGACCGTTGATTCTGCATTACTGCTTTTTTGTTCAGAGAACACTGCAGGGAACTTGCCAGCTCCATTGGTTACCCGAGTTTAATTTTTTTCGCAAGCAGGCCAATCGTTGGCCATGCAGCCCAGCATTCAAACAGATGAATCTAGAAAATGCCCTCTAAAGCTTCAGAGGTCTGATCTAGAGCATCAGCTTGACGATAGACTCATTTGGATCGCGGGACTTTCCGGCTGCTTGAAGTTCGGCAAGATAATCCTTCCACAGATCGTCCTGACGCACCGCCAACTGGTACAGGTAGTCCCAGGTGAACAGGCCGCTGTCATGCCCGTCGTCGAAGGTCAATTTCAGTGCGTACTGACCGGCGGGTTCGACCTTGGTCAGGCCGACGCCGATCTTGCCAAATTGCAGGATGGGTTTGCCGTGGCCCTGGACCTCGGCGGAGGGGGAGTGCACCCGCAGGAATTCGGCGGGCAGGTGATAGACCTCGTCTGGCGCGTAGGTCAGCGTCAGGGTCTTCGAGGCTTTGTGCAGGTTGATGGCGGTGGGAAGTCTGGTCATGGGGGCAGCTTAAAGCTGCAAGCCGCAAGCTACAAGATGACGGCGGTCAACTTGCAGCTTGAAGCTTATGGCTTGCCGCTTAGAGGATGTAGCGGGACAGGTCTTCGTTCTGCGCCAATTCGCCCAGGTGGCTGTTGACGTAGGCGGCGTCGATGCGGATCGGCTCTTCGTTGTGGGCGCTGGCCAGGTCGCCGGCGCTGAACGACACCTCTTCGAGCAAGCGCTCGAGCAGGGTGTGCAGGCGACGGGCACCGATGTTCTCGGTCTTCTCGTTGACCTGCCAGGCGATCTCCGCCAGGCGCTTGATACCGTCCGCCTGGAACTCGATGACCAAGCCTTCGGTTTTCAGCAGCTCGCGGTATTGCTCGGTCAGGGAGGCGTGAGGCTCGCTGAGAATCCGCTCGAAGTCTTCCGGCGACAGCGCCTTGAGCTCGACGCGGATCGGCAGGCGGCCTTGCAGCTCGGGCACCAGGTCGCTTGGCTTGCTCAGGTGGAACGCGCCGGAAGCGATGAACAGGATGTGGTCGGTCTTGACCATGCCCAGCTTGGTGTTGACGGTGCAGCCTTCGATCAGCGGCAGCAGGTCGCGCTGGACGCCTTCGCGGGATACGTCGACGCCACCGGAGTTACCGCGCTTGGCAACCTTGTCGATTTCGTCGATGAACACGATGCCGTGCTGTTCGACCGCTTCCAGGGCCTTGGCCTTGAGTTCTTCATCGTTGACCAGGCGGCTGGCTTCTTCGTCGCGGATCAGCTTGAGCGCGTCCTTGATCTTGAGCTTGCGGTTCTTGCGCTGGCCCTTGCCCATGTTGGCGAAGAGGCTCTGCAGCTGGTTGGTCATCTCTTCCATGCCCGGTGGCGCGGAAATGTCGACGCCGCTGACTTCAGCCACTTCGATCTCGATTTCCTTGTCGTCCAGCTGGCCTTCGCGCAGGCGCTTGCGGAACAGCTGGCGGGTGTTGGAGTCCTGGGCCGGGGCGGCGTCCTCGTTGCTGAAACCCATGCGCGCCGGCGGCAGCAGGGCATCGAGGATGCGTTCTTCGGCGGCGTCTTCGGCGCGGTGGCGCACGCGAGTCATTTCCTGTTCGCGGAACAGTTTGATCGCGGCATCGGCCAGGTCGCGGATGATCGATTCAACGTCGCGGCCGACATAACCGACTTCAGTGAACTTGGTCGCTTCGACCTTGATGAACGGAGCGTTGGCCAGCTTGGCCAGGCGCCGGGCGATCTCGGTCTTGCCGACGCCGGTCGGGCCGATCATCAGGATGTTCTTCGGGGTCACTTCGACACGCAGCTCTTCAGGCAACTGCATGCGGCGCCAGCGGTTACGCAGCGCGATGGCGACGGCGCGCTTGGCATCGTCCTGGCCGATGATATGGCGGTTGAGTTCGTGGACGATTTCGCGGGGAGTCATGGGCATAGTAATTGGCGGTCCTCAAGCAAGAATGAATGCCGTGGCGCGATGGCCGAAACAGGCTTATTCCGCGAGATCCTGCTCCTCAATGGTCTGGGTGTGGTTGGTGAATACGCAGATGTCGCCGGCGATGCCCAAGGCGGTTTCGACGATTTCGCGGGCCGACAGGTCGGTTTTCTTCAGCAGGGCGCTGGCCGCGGCCTGGGCGTAGGCGCCGCCGGAGCCCATGGCGATCAGGCCGTCTTCCGGCTCGACCACGTCACCGTTGCCGGTGATGATCAAGGAGGCGTCCTTGTTGGCGACCGCGAGCATGGCTTCGAGGCGGCTGAGGGAGCGATCGGTACGCCATTCCTTGGCCAGTTCGACGGCGGCGCGTACCAGATGCCCCTGATGCTTTTCAAGCTGGCCTTCGAAGCGTTCGAACAGGGTGAAGGCGTCAGCGGTGGCCCCGGCAAAGCCGGCGATGACCTGGCCGTGATACAGGCGGCGAACTTTTTTCGCGTTGCCTTTCATCACGGTGTTGCCGAGGGAAACCTGGCCGTCGCCGCCCATGACGACTTTGCCGAAGCGGCGGACTGAAACGATGGTGGTCAAGGGGAGAGTCTCCACGCTGCGGGGCGAAAATGCCCTGATGGGAACTCATATGGGGGTGACGTGGGGTTTTTCAACTGCGCTGGGGGTTGTGGGACGAGCGGTATTTCTTGGCGGGAGAGTGGAAGCCGGGGGAGGACGCCATCGCGGGCAAGTCCGCTCCTGCAGGGGATGCGGAGCGGACTTGCTCGCGATCAGCCGCTTTAGCGGCTCTGGCGCTGTTGTAACAGCAGGTTGCTGAAGCCGGCGCCGGCCAATTGCTTCTGCGCGGTGGTCAGCTGTTCGCGGTTGCTGAACGGGCCGACCAGTACGCGGTACCAGGTCTCGTCCTTGACGGTGCCGGACTCGACGGACACCGATTGCCCCAGCAGGATGATCTGCGCGCGGACCTTGTCGGCATCGGTCTGCTTGCGGAACGAACCGGCCTGCAGGAAGAACCTGGTCACCGGCGCGGCCTTCGCCACCTGTGCCACCGGTGGTGCGGGCGGCGGGGTGATGCCGGCCAGGGCGGCCTGGGCTCGCGCGGTATCGATCTTCGCCGCTTCCGCCGGGGTCACCGGCGTGGTCGGAACCACCGGCGCGGTCTGCGGTGTTGGCAGGGTTTTTTCCGGCACGGCTTCCGGCGGCACTATCACTTCCGATTCCGGCAGCAGGGTGTAGAAGTCGTATTTCGGCTTCACCGGTTGCTGCGGGCTCGGCGGGGTCTTGTTGGCCTCGGCGATCTTGGTGGTTTTCTGTTGCTCCAGCCGCTCGCGCTTGACGCTGTCACCGCCCTTGCCTGGCTCCAGCTTCATCAGGAACACGATGAAGGCGCCCACGGCCAGGCCGATGGCCATCCACAACCAACCCGGAATCGGTTGCTTCGCAGGAGCTTGGTAACGGCTGGCGCCACGCTTGGGTGCAGGTTTTTTCTTGGCAGCCAACTTACATTTGCTCCAGAACTTTCAGGCCCAGCAATTCCAGACCTTGCTTGAGGGTACGACGGGTCAGCTCGGTGAGGCGCAAGCGGCTCTGCATCTGCGTCGGCGATTCGGCACTGAGGATCGGGCAGTTCTCGTAGAAGCTGGAGAACAGCCCGGCCACGTCGTACAGGTAAGTGCACAGGATGTGCGGCGTACCCTTGTCGGCCACGCCGTTCAGCACTTCGCCGAACTGCGCCAGCTTGGCCGCCAGCTCCAGCTCATGGGCGGCTTCGAGGGTGATCTGCCCCTGCACTTCGCTGAAGTCCTTGCCCAGCTTGCGGAACACACCGGCGGCGCGGGTGTAGGCGTACAGCAGGTAAGGCGCGGTGTTGCCTTCGAAGTTCAGCATCAGGTCGAAGTTGAAGCTGTAGTCGCTGGTGCGGTGCTTGGACAGGTCGGCGTATTTCACCGAGTCGATGCCCACCACCTTGGCGATGTTGCGCAGATCGGCCTCGGCCAGCTCCGGGTTCTTTTCCTTGACCAGGCTGTAGGCGCGCTCTTCGGCTTCGGTCAGCAAGTCGATCAGCTTCACTGTGCCGCCATCGCGGGTCTTGAACGGACGGCCGTCGGCGCCGTTCATGGTGCCGAAGCCCATGTGCTCCATGTCCATCGGGTGGGTCACGAAGCCGGCCTTGCGGGCCACCGCGAACACTTGCTGGAAGTGCAGGGCTTGGCGCTGGTCGACGAAGTACAGCGCGCGGTCGGCCTTGAGCTTGCCGCTGCGGTAGCGCACGGCCGCCAGGTCGGTGGTGGCGTACAGGTAGCCGCCGTCGGCCTTGACGATGATCACCGGCAGCGGCTCGCCTTCGGCGTTCTTGAACTCGTCGAGGAACACGCACTGGGCGCCGTTGCTCTCGACCAGCATGCCCTTGGCCTTGAGGTCGTTGACCACGTTGATCAGGTCGTCGTTGTAGGCGCTTTCGCCCATCACGTCGGCCATGGTCAGTTTGACGTTCAGCAGTTCGTAGATCTTCTGGCAGTGGGACAGGGAGATGTCCTTGAACTTGGTCCACAGTTCCAGGCAGTCCGCGTCACCGGCCTGCAGCTTGACCACCAGGCCGCGGGCACGGTCGGCGAACTCTTCGGATTCGTCGAAGCGCTGCTTGGCGGCGCGGTAGAAGTTTTCCAGGTCCGACAGCTCGTCGCTAGTGATCGGGTTTTCCTGCAGGTAGGCCATCAGCATGCCGAACTGGGTACCCCAGTCGCCCACATGGTTCTGGCGGATCACGGTATCGCCGAGAAACTCCAGGACCCGCGCCACCCCGTCGCCAATGATGGTTGAGCGCAGGTGGCCGACGTGCATCTCTTTGGCCAGGTTCGGTGCCGACAGGTCGACCACGGTGCGCTGCAATGCGCCGGCCTTGCGCACGCCGAGGTGGGCGTCGGCCAAGGCGGCATCCAGGCGGGTGGCCAGGGCCTGGGTGTTCTGGAAGAAGTTGATGAAGCCGGGGCCAGCGATCTCGGCCTTGCTGACCTGTTCGTCGGCGGGCAGGGCGGCGATGATCTTT
Source organism: Pseudomonas sp. GW821-FHT09E12 (assembly GCF_059416085.1). NCBI lineage: Bacteria > Pseudomonadati > Pseudomonadota > Gammaproteobacteria > Pseudomonadales > Pseudomonadaceae > Pseudomonas > Pseudomonas sp. GW821-FHT09E12. The sequence continues at coordinate 375,547 of NZ_JBWKOM010000004.1, forward strand.
TCCGCCAGGTCGCGTGGTTTCATGCCGGCCGGCTTGGCCAGCATCATGGCGATGTTGCTGGCGAAGTCGCCGTGGGTCTTGTCGCGGGAGTTTTCTACCTGGATCGCCGGCGTCAGGCCTTCTGGCAACACACCTTCGGTGACGAGTTGGGTGATGGCTTGCTGGATGAGCTGGCGAATGGTGTCTTTCATGGTCTTCTCTTTCAACCGCTGGCGCGGCGGCGCTTCGATGCGCAGGTGGAAAAACTGGGCATTATCCGTTGCGAAGACGGGCTTGCCAACTATAGCCGGCTGTGCGGTGGCTGTTCGGGCCTTATCGCGGGCAAGTCGGATCGCCGCCCGCTCGCTCCTACAGAAGCGTGCTTGCCCAAGATGGCGGTTTTTCTATCAATACAGGTCCACAGGGTCAACATCCAGCGACCAGCGTACCTGGCGCCCGCTGGGCATCTGTTCCAGCACCAGCAGCCAGTGACTCAGCAGCTTGTGCAGCGGCGCCCGGGCATTGGCCTGTAACAGCAGTTGCGCGCGATAACGCCCGGCGCGGCGCTCCATGGGCGCCGGTACCGGCCCCAGCAATTCGATACCACCCAGGTTCATCTCGGCCAGCAAGCGCTCGGCCTCGCCGCAGGCTTCGTCGAGGAAGCCTTCGGCCTGTCCCGGCTTGTGCGCCTCGGCGCGCAACAGCGCCAGATGGGCGAACGGCGGCAGGCCGGCGGCGCGGCGTTCGCTCAAGGCCTGTTCGGCAAAGGCGAAGTAACCCTGCTCGGTCAGCTGCACCAGCAGCGGGTGGTCGGCCAGGTGGGTCTGGATGATCACCTTGCCTGGCTCTTCGGCCCGCCCGGCGCGGCCAGCCACCTGGACGATCAGCTGCGCCATGCGCTCGCTGGCGCGGAAGTCGCCGGAGAACAGGCCGCCGTCGGCATCGAGGATCGAGACCAGGGTCACCCGCGGGAAGTGGTGTCCCTTGGCGAGCATCTGGGTGCCAACGAGGATGCAGGGCTGGCCCTTCTGGATGGTGGCGAACAACTGGTTCATCGCGTCCTTGCGCGAGGTGCTGTCGCGATCGACCCGCAGCACCGGGTAGTCCGGGAACAGGATTGCCAGCCGCTCCTCGGCGCGCTCGGTGCCGGCGCCGACCGGGCGCAGGTCGACCTTGCCGCATTTCGGGCAATGCCGCGGCACGCGCTCGGAGTGACCGCAGTGGTGGCAGCGCAACTCGCCGTAGCGCTGGTGCACGGTCATCCGCGCGTCGCAGCGTTCGCACTCGGACATCCAGCCGCAGTCGTGGCACAGCAGGGTCGGCGCGAAACCACGGCGATTGAGGAACACCAGCACCTGCTGGCCTGCCGCCAGGGTCTGGCCGATGGCTTGTTGCATGGGGCCGGAAATGCCGCTGTCCAGCGGCCGGCTCTTCACGTCCAGGCGCAGGAAGCGCGGCTGCTTGGCGCCACCGGCCCGCTCGTTCAGCCGCAACAGGCCATAACGGCCGGTGTAGGCGTTGTGCAGGCTTTCCATCGACGGGGTGGCGGAGCCCAGCACGATAGGGATGTTTTCCTGGCGGGCGCGGACCAGGGCCAGGTCGCGGGCGTGGTAGCGCAGGCCTTCCTGCTGTTTATAGGAGCCGTCGTGTTCTTCATCGATGATGATCAGCCCGGGGTTCTTCATCGGCGTGAACAGCGCCGAGCGGGTGCCGATAATAATGTCGGCCTCACCGTCGCGGGCTGCCAGCCAGGCATCCAGGCGCTCGCGGTCGTTGACCGCCGAGTGCAGCAGGGCGATGCGGGCGTTGAAACGTTGTTCGAAGCGCGCCAGGGTCTGCGGGCCGAGGTTGATTTCCGGGATCAGCACCAGCGCCTGCTTGCCGGCTTCCAGGGTTTCGCGGATCAGCTGCAGATAGACTTCGGTCTTGCCGCTGCCGGTGACCCCGGCCAGCAGAAAGGCGTGATAGCTGTCGAAGCCGGAGCGGATGGCCTCATAGGCGGCGCGCTGTTCGCTGTTGAGCGGCAGTTCCGGCTGGGCCAGCCAATGTTCGTGGCGTTCGCCCGGAGCGTGCCGGCGGACTTCCACCTGCACCAGATCCTTGGCCAGCAACAGGTCCAGGCTGTCCTTGCTCAGCATCAGCTTGCTCAGTAACTGGTGGGCGACGCCGTGAGGGTGCTGGGCCAGGGTCGCCAGGGCTTCGCGCTGGCGTGGGGCGCGGGCGATGCGAGGGTCGTCGAGACTGGCGCCGGGGCTGACCGACCAGAAGCGTTCCTGCCGGGCCTCGGCCGGCTCGCCCTGGCGCAGCAGGACCGGCAGCGCCCAGCTCAGGGTATCGCCGAGGCTGTGCTGGTAGTACTGTGCGGTCCACAGGCACAGCTTGAACAGCGCGGGCGGCAGCGGCGGGGTGGCGTCCAGCAGGGCCAGTGCCGGTTTGAGTTTATCGGCCGGGACTTCGCTGCTGTCCGTGACCTCGACCAGGATGCCGATCATTTCCCGGCGACCGAATGGCACTCGCAGGCGCATGCCCGGATGCAGCTGGGTGCGCAGTACGCCGGCAGGGGCCCGGTAATCGAACAGGCGGCGCAGGGGGGAGGGCAGGGCGAGGCGCAAAATGGCGTCGGGCACGCGGGGAAATCTCATTGAACGGGCGGTGAAGAAGGCCCGGAGCCTAGCAGACGGTCGGTGCAAGGGACAGCTTGCGTGATCGCAAAGGTCTGGTAGAATCCGCGGCCTAATTACGTGCGGTATTCAACAATAGTGTTGGGTGGCGGCACGCTAGCCTGAGGAAGACACCATGAAAGCCGATATCCATCCAGAATACCCAGCAGTTGCCGTAACCTGCAGCTGCGGCAACAAGTTCGAAACTCGTTCGACCTTCGCTAAGCCGCTGGCGATCGACGTTTGCAACGAATGCCACCCGTTCTACACCGGTAAGCAGAAGACTCTGGATACCGGCGGCCGCGTTCAGAAGTTCGCCGACCGTTTCGGCGCTTTCGGCGCGAAAAAGGCCTAAGGCTGATCGGTCTGGAAAGCTGTTTCAGCTTCTCCTCGCTGATGAAAAAGGCGTCCCTTGCGGGCGCCTTTTTTGTGTCCGCGATTTGGCTCTCCAGCGCCCAGGCGTTCTGCCCGGCGCCGGTCGGGCTGGCCTCTGTGCAGGTCCAGCGGGTGGTCGATGGCGACACCTTGCGTCTCGTCGATGGCCGCAGCGTGCGCATGATCGGCCTCAATGCGCCGGAACTGGGCAAAAAAGGCCGCACCGATGAGCCCTTCGCGGTTGCCGCCCGTCAGCGCCTGCAGGCGCTGGTGAAGGCCAGCAACGGTCGGGTCGGCCTGCTTCCCGGTCGGGAAAGCAGGGATCACTATGGGCGGACCCTGGCCCATGTCTATGGTGCCGATGGCGCCAACCTTGAGGCGCAATTGCTTGCCGAGGGCCTGGGCTACCAGGTGGCGGTCGCGCCGAACGTCGATTTGTTCAACTGCCAGCAAGCCGCCGAGCGTAGCGCCCGGCAGGCCCGGCTGGGGCTGTGGCGGCAATCGTCTGTACTGAAAGCGGATCAGATAAAGGCCTCCGGATTTGCGCTGCTCAGTGGTCGGGTGAGCAAGGTGCAACGCAACCGGGGCGGTGTCTGGATCGAATTGCAGGATTCGGTTGTATTGCGCATTGCACCCAATCTGCTTGGCCAATTCGATGGCGTGCAGTTGGATCGCCTGCCGGGGCGGCAGATCGAGGCGCGCGGCTGGGTGCTCGACCGTTCACGCAAGGGTGGCTTGAAATCGGGTCAGGTGCGCTGGATGTTGCCGTTGACCCATCCCGGAATGTTCCAGCTGGTTCAATAAATAAAAAATTGTAGACATTTTTTATTTCGATTGTGAACAGTCTACCCCTTGTGTTCCGTGGCTCTTGGCCCAAAGTCGTAGCCTGCGGGCCTTGACAGGGGTGACTGGTCAGTCTTGTAGGGACTTTGCGACACGCGTATCCTCGGCGGTCCGTCTGTCCAACAGTAAAAAGCGGAATGCCCACATGTCTGATTTGAAAACTGCCGCTCTCGAATATCACGCCAATCCCCGTCCAGGGAAACTGAGTGTCGAGCTCACCAAGGCCACCGCTACCGCCCGCGACCTGTCGCTGGCCTACAGCCCCGGCGTAGCCGAACCAGTACGCGAAATCGCCCGCGATCCTGAACTGGCCTACAAATACACCGGCAAGGGCAACCTGGTTGCAGTCATTTCCGATGGCACCGCGATTCTCGGCCTGGGTAACCTCGGCCCACTGGCCTCCAAGCCGGTGATGGAAGGCAAGGGCGTGCTGTTCAAGCGCTTCGCCGGCATCGACGTATTCGACATCGAAGTCGACTCCGAAAGCCCGCAAGCCTTCATCGACACCGTCAAGCGCATCTCCATCACTTTCGGTGGCATCAACCTGGAAGACATCAAGGCGCCAGAGTGCTTCGAGATCGAGCGCGCCCTGATCGAGCAGTGCGACATTCCGGTATTCCACGATGACCAGCACGGCACCGCTATCGTGACTGCGGCCGGCATGATCAACGCCCTGGAAATCGCTGGCAAAACCCTGTCGGACGCGAAGATCGTCTGCCTGGGCGCCGGTGCCGCCGCCATCTCCTGCATGAAGCTGCTGGTGAGCATGGGCGCCCAGATCGAAAACATCTTCATGGTCGACCGTACCGGCGTGATCCACTCCGAGCGCGACGACCTGAACCAGTACAAGGCGGTCTTCGCCCACGCGACCGACAAGCGCACCCTGGCTGACGCCCTCAAAGGTGCCGACGTGTTCGTTGGCCTGTCCGGCCCGAACCTGCTGAGCGCCGAAGGCCTGAGCTCCATGGCTGCCAACCCGATCGTGTTCGCCTGCTCGAACCCTGATCCGGAAATCGCCCCGGAACTGGCGCACGCCACCCGTAGCGACGTGATCATGGCCACCGGCCGTTCGGACTACCCGAACCAGGTCAACAACGTACTGGGCTTCCCGTTCATCTTCCGTGGTGCCCTGGACGTTCGCGCCAAGCGCATCAACGAAGAAATGAAAGTGGCCGCGGCCAACGCCCTGCGCGAACTGGCCAAGCTGCCGGTGCCTCAGGAAGTGTGCGACGCCTACGGCGGCATCAAGCTGGAATTCGGTCGTGAGTACATCATTCCGAAGCCTATGGATGCCCGTCTGATCACCGTGATCTCCGATGCCGTGGCCAAGGCCGCGATCGAGACCGGCGTGGCGACCCTGCCGTATCCGAAGAACTACCCGCTCAAAAGCGTGGATGACGTGTTCAACGGCTAAGCCGAAGACGTGTTGAAAAAAAGCCCCGGCTCGCGAGAGTCGGGGCTTTTTTGTGGGTGTTGTTTTGGATCGGGGGGAGATCCGTGGCGGCTTTGTCGCGGGTAGACCTCGTTCCAGTGGAGAGGTCTGCCCGCGAAGGCGGTCAGAACAGATCGATCGGCGCCGATTCGTCCGCCGGCAGCGGGCTGCCAGGGGCGTAGCCATTGCCCAGTTCGTTGACCGAAGGCGGCGTGTCTTCGCTCTTGAACAGTTCGAAGTAGGCGTTCGGCGTGCCCGGTGTCGCGGCGCGGCCGCTGACCGGATCGACCCGCAGGCTGAGAATGCCTTCCGGCTCGGCCTGAGTATGGGCCGGCTTGTCCTTGAGGGCGGCGCCCATGTAGTTCATCCAGATCGGCAGGGCCACGGTGCCGCCATACTCGCGGCGTCCCAGGCTTTCCGGCTGGTCGAAACCGGTCCAGACCGTGGTCACGTAGTCAGCGTTGTAGCCGGAGAACCAGGCGTCCTTGGATTCGTTGGTGGTCCCGGTCTTGCCGGCCAGGTCGGTGCGGCCCAGGGCCAGGGCGCGCCGCCCGGTGCCGAGCTTGATCACGTCTTCCAGCATGCTGTTGAGGATGTAGGTGGTGCGGCCATCGATGATGCGTTCGGCCACCGCGGGTGCCTGTACAGGGGCCTGGCTCGGGGTTTCGCCAGGGACGTTGTCCACCGTGAAGCCCTGCTGCGCCGGTGCCGCGATCCCGCTGCTGGCCGTGTCGCCAGCCGGTACGCTCGGCGGGTTAGCGGTGAACAGGGTTTCGCCGTTGCGGCTTTCGATCTTGTCGATGATGTACGGCGTGACCTTGTAGCCGCCGTTGGCGAACACGCTCCAGCCGGTGGCGATTTCCATCGGGGTCAGGGTCGCGGTGCCCAGGGCCAGCGACAGGTTGCGCGGCAGGTCCTGTTTGTTGAAGCCGAACTTGCTGATGTAGTCGATGGTGCGGTCCACGCCCAGGCTCTGCAGGAGGCGGATCGAAACCAGGTTGCGCGACTTGTACAGCGCCTCGCGCATGCGGATCGGGCCGAGGAAGGTGTTGGTGTCGTTTTTCGGACGCCAGACCTTGTCCAGGTACTCGTCGACGAACACGATCGGCGCATCGTTCACCAGGCTGGCGGCGGTGTAGCCATTGTCCAGCGCGGCGCTATAGACGAACGGCTTGAAGCTGGAACCGGGTTGGCGCTTGGCCTGCAGCGCCCGGTTGTAGTTGCTCTGCTCGAAGGCGAAGCCGCCCACCAGCGAGCGAATGGCGCCGTTTTGCGGATCGAGGGATACCAGTGCGCCCTGAACGACCGGGATCTGGCGGAACTTGAGCGAGTTGTCTGCCTGGCGCTGCACGCGAATCAGGTCGCCGACCTGGGCGACATCGCTCGGCTGCTTGGGAGCGGCGCCCATGCTGTTGGTGTTCAGGAACGGGCGCGCCCATTTCATGCTGTCCCAACCTACGTGCTCTTCGCCGGTGCGGGTCAGTACCTGCAGGCCGTTCTTGTCGACCTGGGTGACGATCGCCGGTTCCAGGCCGCTGATGCTGCGTTGCTTGGTCAGTTCCTGGGCCCAGGCGGCGTGGGTCTTGCCGGGCAGGCGCGACTCGGGGCCGCGATAGCCATGGCGCTGGTCGTAGGTGATCAGGCCTTCATGGACGGCGGTGTTGGCCAGTTCCTGCAGGTCGCTCGGTACCGTGGTGGTGACGCGGAAACCTTCGGTATAGGCGTCGCTGCCGTAACGACCGACCATCTCGGCGCGGGCCATCTCGGCGATGTACGGTGCGTTCACTTCCGGCGTCGGCACGTGATAGCTGGCGTTCAGCGGCTCGTTGATCGCCGCGGTGTAGTCCGCCTCGCTGATCTTGCCGAGCTTGTACATCCGCCCGAGGATCCAGTCGCGGCGCTCTTTACTGCGCGCCGGGTTGGCCAGTGGGTTGAAGCGCGACGGTGCCTTGGGCAGGCCGGCGATCATCGCCATCTGCGCCAGGCTGACATCGCGAATCGACTTGCCGTAATACACCTGGGCCGCGGCCTCGATGCCGTAGGCGCGGTTACCCAGGTAGATCTTGTTGACGTACAGCTCAAGGATCTCGTCCTTGGTCAGTTGGCGCTCGATTTGCAGGGCCAGGAGGATCTCGGTGGTCTTGCGCGAGAAGCTGCGTTCGCTGCTCAGGAAGAAGTTCTTTGCCACCTGCATGGTGATGGTGCTGCCGCCGGACTGGATGTGCCCGCTCTTGACCAACTGGGTCGCGGCACGCATCAGGCTGCTGGGATCGACGCCGTAGTGGTTGGCGAAATTGTCGTCTTCAGCACTTAGTAACGCATTAATGAAGTTGGGGGGAATGTCGGCGAAACGGATTGGAGTGCGGCGCATTTCGCCGAATTCTGCAATCAACTTGCCGTCGCTGCTGTACACCCGCAGGGGAATCTGCAACTGGATACTTCTGAGCGCCTCTACCGACGGTAACCCAGGACTAAGATAGAGAAACGCGCCGGAGAGAGCGAGGAGCAGCCCGCAGAACACAGCGACGATGGACCACCCGAAAAACTTCAGCAGACGAATCAAGGCTTTTGGATTTCCAGAGAAAGGAATGAATTGGGCGTCAGGTATTCACAGTCAGGAATCGGCTCACGCAGCAGATAAATCGCGGAAAAATCGCTGGGCATTATAAGCATTTTTCCGCCAAGGGCGTCATTTGCCCGTCTGTCAAGACGTGGTGATTGAACGCAATGGACATTCCAGAGTCCGTAAGTCACGGATAGTCATAGGGAATTGGTAGTGCTAGGACTCTTCAGTAAAAAGGCGAGTTCCCTTCTGGGGATCGATATCAGCTCCACCTCGGTCAAACTTCTTGAATTGAGCCGTGTCGGTGGCCGTTTTCGGGTCGAGGCCTATGGCGTGGAGCCGTTGCCGGCCAACGCCGTGGTCGAAAAAAACATCGTCGAGCCTGAAGGGGTCGGGCATGCCCTGTCTCGCCTGCTGGCCAGGGCCCGGCCGGGTGCGAAGCACGCGGCGCTGGCGATGGCCGGCTCGGCGGTGATCAGCAAGGTCATCGAGATGGAGGCCGGGCTGTCCGACGACGATCGGGAAAGCCAGCTCAAGGTCGACGCCGACCAGTACATTCCCTATCCGCTGGACGAGGCCGCCATCGATTTCGACGTCCTCGGCTATTCGGCCCGCAATCCCGAACGCGTCGATGTGCTGTTGGCGGCCTGCCGCAAGGAGCACATCGAAGTTCGCGAGGCGGCGCTCGAGCTCGCCGGGCTGACGGCCCGAGTGGTGGACCTGGAAGTCTGCGCGCTGGAGCGGTCGTTCGCCCTGGCGGCCGGCTCGCCGGCTGCCCGGACCGTGGCGCTGGTCGATATCGGCGCCACCCTGACCACCCTGAGCGTCGTGCATGAAGGGCAGATCGTCTATTCCCGTGAGCAGTTGTTCGGCGGACACCAACTGACCGAACACATCCAGCGTCGCTACGGGCTGTCGAAAGAAGAGGCCGGCCTGGCGAAAAAGCAGGGTGGCCTGCCGGACGATTACGCCAGTGAGGTGCTGCAACCCTTTCAGGAGGCGGTCGTGCAACAGGTTTCGCGCTCGTTGCAGTTTTTCCAGGCTTCCGCCCCGCAACACCAGGTCGATTCCATTCTGTTGGCGGGTGGCAGCGCCTCGGTTCCGGGGCTTGTCCCGTTGATCGAGCAGCGCCTGGGCTTGCCTGCGCTGATCGCCAATCCCTTCGCTGGCATGAGCATCGGTGCCAGGGTCGACGCCGCGGCCCTGGCCAGCGAGGCCCCGTCCTTGATGATCGCCTGCGGGCTGGCCTTGCGGAGTTTCGACTGATGGCGCGGATCAATCTTCTTCCCTGGCGCGAGGCGCGGCGCGAACAGCGGCGTCGCCACTTTTTCCTGGCCCTGGCGGCGGCTGCGGCGGTGGCCCTGGGTGTGTTGTTCGCGGGCGACAGGATCATCGACCGGGCGATCGACAGGCAACTGGCGCGCAACAATCACGTAGGCGCTCAAATCACCTTGCTCGATCAACGGATCGCCAAGATCGGCGAGCTGAAGCTGCATCGCGAGCAACTGGTGGAACGGATGAAGATCATCCAGGATCTGCAAGGCAATCGCTCCACCAGCGCGCGGGTGTTCGACCAATTGGTCCGCACCCTGCCGGACGGGGTGTATTTCACCGATGTCAGGATGAGCGGGCAGACTCTTTCCATCACCGGGGCGGCCGAATCGAACCATCGTGTTTCGGACCTGATGCGCAACCTGGACGCCTCCGACTGGTTCGACGCGCCGAGCCTGACAGAGGTCAAGGCCGCCGGGGCGGACAACGCCGACCAGGTCAATGTGTTTCAGCTGACCGTCCATCAGACCCGGCCCGCCCTGGGCGAGGACGGGCAATGAACCTGTCCGGCGGGTGGGCGCAGATGCGCCGGATCGATCTCGGCGAGCTGGAAATGAGCAACATGGGGGCGTGGCCGGCGCTGGTCAAAGGCGTGGTCGTAGCGCTGGTCATGCTGCTGGTACTGGCCCTCGGCTACAACCTGTACCTCAAGGACCTGTTGCTGCAACTCGACCAGCGCCGGGCGGACGAGGCCGTGCTGAAACAGCAGTTCGCCAGCAAGGCGCGCCTGGTGGCCAACCTCGGGCCTTACACCGAACAGATGAAGGCCATGGAAACCGCCTTTGACCTCATGCTGCGCCAGTTGCCCAGCGATACCGAGGTGCCGGGCCTGCTTGAAGACATCAGCCGTACCGGGCTTGGCAGCGGGCTGGAGTTCGAAGAGATCAAGCTGTTGCCGGAGGTGGTCCAGCCGTTTTACGTCGAATTGCCAATCCAGATCAGGGTTACCGGCGGCTATCACGCACTGGCGACTTTCGTCAGCGGCGTGGCCGGTTTGCCGCGAATCGTCACCCTGCATGATTTCGAGATCAAACCGGTCACGCCGCAGGTCGGTTCGAACCTGCGCATGAACATTCTGGCCAGGACTTACCGCTACAAGGTGCCACGCCCATGAAGCGCGCTCACGGCTTGTTGCTGGTGCTGGCATTTGTCGGGCTGGCTGGTTGTGGCAACGATGACGACTTCAGTGATCTGGATGCCTACATGAACGAGGCGCGGTTGCAGTCGCCCGGCGAGATTGAACCAATGCCGGCATTCGGGTCTTACCCAACGTTCACCTATAACGCCGCACCCTTGCGCAGCCCGTTTCAGCCTGCGGTCAGGGTGGACCTGGCGGCACGTCGGGCAGGCTCGCCTGCGGTCAAGCCGGATCCGAACCGCAGCAAGCAGTATCTCGAGGGCTTCAGCATCGAACAGTTCGAGATGGTGGGCACTCTTTCCAATGCTTCCGGCTTCTTTGCGCTGTTGCGTGGCGCCGGTGGCGTGCATCGGCTGAAGGTCGGCGATTACCTGGGGCGTAACGACGGGCGGATTGTCGCGATCAGCGATTCACAGGTCGAGGTGGTCGAGATTGTTCCCGATGGAGCGGGAGCGTGGCTGGAGCGACCACGGACCATTCCATTAAAAGAACACTCATAGTGGAACTCGCATCATGAACAGGATCTTTTCAGCCTTCGGTATTGCGCTATGGATGGCGCTGCTTTCACCGATGGCCATGGCGGCCAGCCTCAAGGCCCTGGATGTCGCGGCACTGCCGGGGGATCGCCTGGAGTTGAAACTCACCTTCGATGGGCCGGTGCCCGAGCCGCGCGGCTATACCACCGACCAGCCGGCGCGGATCGCCCTCGATCTGCCCGGTGTTGTCAGTCAGCTGGCAGACAAGAGCCGTGACCTGGGCAATGGCAATGCGCGCAGCGTGACGGTGGTCGAATCGGGGCAGCGTACCCGGGTCGTCGTCAATCTGGTCGCGCTGGCGCCCTACAGCACTCGGGTCGCCGGCAATCAGCTGTTTGTGGTGATCGGCCAGGGGGCGACGGCGGTGCTGAGTGCGCCGGGGCAGCCGGCTGTCGCGTCCGGGCGGGCCAAAGCCGTGGCTTCCGTGGGGCGGTCGATTCGCAGCGTGGATTTCCAGCGCGGCGAGCAAGGCGAAGGTAATGTGCTGATCGATCTCTCCGACTCGGGAATGAGCCCGGATATACAGGAGCGCGGCGGCAAGCTCGTTCTCACCTTCGCCAAGGCCCGCCTGCCCGAGCCCCTGCGGGTCAGGCTGGACGTCAAGGATTTCGCCACCCCCGTGCAGTTCGTCAGCGCCCGGGCGGAGTCCGGCAAGGCCATCGTCACCATCGAGCCCGGCGGCACTTTCGATTACTCGACCTACCAGACGGATAACAAACTCACGGTGAGCGTCAGGCCGATGACCTCGGGCGACCTGCAGAAACGCAACGCCGAGCGCTCGGCCTACAACGGCGAAAAGCTCTCGCTGAACTTCCAGGACATCGAGGTCCGCTCGGTGCTGCAATTGATCGCCGATTTCACCAACCTCAACCTGGTGGCCAGCGATACGGTGCAGGGCGGCATTACCTTGCGCCTGCAGAATGTGCCGTGGGACCAGGCCCTCGATCTGGTGCTCAAGACCAAGGGGCTGGACAAGCGCAAGGTGGGCAACGTGTTGCTGGTGGCGCCGGCCGATGAAATCGCTGCCCGCGAACGCCAGGAACTGGAGTCGCAGAAGCAGATCGCCGACCTGGAACCATTGCGGCGCGAACTGCTGCAGGTCAACTACGCTAAGGCCGCGGAGATCGCCAAGTTGTTCCAGTCGGTCACCCGCGCCGAGGACAAGTCCGACGAGCGCGGGTCGATCACTGTCGATGAGCGGACCAACAACATCATCGCCTACCAGACCCGGGAGCGCCTGGACGAGCTGCGTCGGATTGTCAGCCAGCTGGATATCCCGGTGCGCCAGGTGATGATCGAAGCGCGGATCGTCGAGGCCAACGTCGACTACGACAAAAGCCTGGGCGTTCGCTGGGGCGGCTCGATCCAGAACCAGGGCAACTGGAATGCCTCGGGGGTCAGCAACGGCACCAACGGTTCCTCCACCATAGGCACGCCGGGCAGCACCAGCAGCAACTCACCGTTCGTCGACCTGGGCACTACCGCCAATACCTCCGGCCTGGGTATCGCCTTCATCACCGACAATGTGTTGCTGGACCTTGAGCTGACAGCCATGGAAAAGACCGGTAACGGGGAAATCGTCTCCCAGCCCAAGGTCGTCACGTCCGACAAGGAGACGGCGAAGATCCTCAAGGGCACGGAAATCCCCTATCAGGAAGCCGCCTCCAGCGGGGCGACCTCGGTGTCGTTCAAGGAGGCCTCGCTGTCCCTGGAGGTGACGCCACAGATCACCCCGGATAACCGCATCATCATGGAGGTCAAGGTCACCAAGGACGAGCCGGACTACCTGAACAAAGTCCAGGACGTGCCGCCGATCAAGAAGAACGAGGTTAACGCCAAGGTCCTGATCAACGATGGAGAGACCATCGTCATCGGTGGAGTTTTCTCCAATACGCAAAGCAAGGTTGTAGATAAGGTGCCATTTCTCGGCGATGTGCCGTATCTTGGCCGCCTTTTCCGGCGTGACGTGGTGTCGGAGAAAAAATCCGAGCTGCTGGTATTTCTCACTCCGCGTATCATGAACAACCAGGCGATTGCTGTGAGTCGTTGATTCTGTGCGAAATTTGATTCTTGTTGGGCCAATGGGGGCTGGAAAAAGCACCATTGGTCGCTTGCTGGCCAAAGAGCTGCGCCTGCCATTCAAAGATTCCGATAAGGAAATTGAGTTGCGCACGGGTGCCAATATCCCGTGGATCTTCGATAAAGAAGGTGAGCCGGGCTTTCGTGATCGGGAACAGGCCATGATCGCCGAGCTGTGCTCCGCCGATGGCGTGGTCCTGGCGACCGGCGGCGGCGCGGTGATGCGCGAAGCCAACCGTCTGGCGCTGCATGCCGGGGGGCGTGTGGTCTATCTGCATGCTTCTGTGGAGCAGCAGGTCGGTCGCACCGCACGGGATCGCAATCGACCGCTGCTGCGCACGGCCGATCCGGCGAAGACCCTGCGGGACCTGTTGGCGATTCGCGATCCGCTTTATCGGGAAATCGCCGACCTGGTGGTTGAAACCGATGAACGGCCACCGCGCATGGTGGTGCTGGACATACTGGACCGCCTGCAGCAACTGCCTCCCCGTTAATGCGCGGCGTGAAATGCGCTATCCTCGGCGCCTTGCCATGATCGCTCGCGGTTGTGGCGCATGGCTATTGCGCGGCGTCAGAAAGCCAGGCGATGCCAGTCGTTAATGCAAGGCAGGACACCAGCTTCCATCTTCACTGTGGGGACACATGCAGACACTTAAGGTCGATCTAGGCGAGCGCAGCTACCCGATTCATATTGGCGAAGGTTTGTTGGACCGGCCCGAGTTGCTGGCTCCGCACATCGCCGGGCGACAAGTGGCGATCGTTTCCAATGAAACCGTAGCGCCGCTGTACCTTGAGCGTCTGAAACGCAGCCTCGCCCAGTTCTCGGTGATCTCGGTGGTTCTTCCCGACGGCGAAGCGTTCAAGAACTGGGAAACCCTGCAGCTTATTTTCGATGGCCTGCTGACCGCACGCCACGATCGCCGCACCACGATCATCGCCCTTGGCGGCGGGGTGATCGGCGACATGGCCGGCTTTGCCGCCGCCTGCTACCAGCGTGGCGTCGATTTCATCCAGATTCCTACCACCTTGTTGTCCCAGGTCGATTCGTCGGTGGGCGGCAAGACCGGTATCAACCATCCGCTGGGCAAGAACATGGTCGGTGCCTTCTATCAGCCGAACGTGGTGCTGATCGATACCGCCTCGCTCAATACCCTGCCGCCTCGCGAGCTGTCGGCCGGCCTGGCGGAAGTCATCAAATACGGTCTGATCTGCGACGAGCCCTTCCTTACCTGGCTCGAAGACAACGTCGACCGCTTGCGAGCCCTGGACCAGCAGGCGCTGACCTATGCCATCGAACGCTCCTGCGCGGCCAAGGCGGCCGTGGTGGGCGCTGACGAGCGTGAGTCCGGTGTGCGCGCCACGCTGAACCTGGGGCATACCTTCGGCCACGCCATCGAAACCCACATGGGCTATGGTGTCTGGCTGCATGGTGAAGCGGTTGCCGCTGGCACCGTAATGGCACTGGAGATGTCCGCACGCCTTGGCTGGATTAGCGCCGAGGAGCGTGACCGCGGCATTCGCCTGTTCCAGCGCGCAGGCTTGCCGGTCATTCCGCCCGAGGAAATGACCGAAGCGGATTTTCTCGAACACATGGCAATTGACAAGAAAGTGATCGATGGTCGTTTGCGTCTGGTGCTGTTGCGCCGCATGGGCGAAGCCGTAGTGACCGACGATTATCCGAAAGAGGTTTTACAGGCCACGCTGGGAGCGGATTACCGCGCCCTGGCTCAGCTTAAAGGTTAAGATCCCCATGACTAGTTTGCATGCCGACGAGGCTTTCCTCGGCCACTATCAATTGAGCCATGACCCTTTCGCTCCACGGGTGCCTGGCTTCAAGTTTTTCCCCGCCCAGCGCAAGCCGGTGCTGGGGCAACTGCATCACCTGGCGCGCTACAGCCAGCTGCTGCTGGTCGTGACCGGCCCGCAGGGCAGCGGCAAGACGCTGCTGCGTCAGGCGCTGGTAGCCAGTACCAACAAGCAGTCGGTACAGAGCGTGGTGGTTTCCGCCCGCGGTGCCGGCGACGCGGCGGGCGTGCTACGGCAGGTGGCCCAGGCTCTGAATGTCGAGCAGGCCGAAATCGGCCCGATCCTGGCGCAAGTGGTGCAACTGGCCCTGACCGGCCAGGAAGTCTATCTGCTGGTGGATGACGCCGAGCAGCTCGACGAGTCGGCGCTCGAGGCGCTGCTGGCGCTTGCCGCCGGTGCTCCGGAAGGTCGCCCGCATGTGTTCCTGTTCGGCGAGTCGTCGCTGATTGCCGGCCTGGAGCAGCTGAGTGCGGAAGAAGAGCGCTTCCATGTCATCGAACTGCAGCCTTACACCGAAGAAGAAACCCGCGAATACCTGGCGCAGCGTCTCGAAGGCGCAGGACGGGGTATCGAACTTTTCTCCGCGGATCAGATCAGTGATATTCACGAAGGCTCCGATGGCTGGCCTGGCAACATCAACCAGGTCGCCCGGGATGCAATGATCGAAGCCATGATTGCCAGCCGCTCAGCGGTCAAGCGTCCAAGTATGGGGTTCAACATGCCGAAGAAACACGTATTGGCGATATCCGCAGTCGTAGTGGTGGCCGTTGCCGCTGCCTGGCTGATGCCGGGTCGCAGCAAGGCACCAAGTACCGGTGCGCCAGCCAACGAACAGGCGCAGCTGCCGCTGGGCCAGACACCGCAACCGAACAGCAATGGCAGCCCGGCTGTCGAGTTCGCCGGTTCTTCCCAGCCAATGCCGCTGCCATTGGTCGGCCAGTCGCAACCGGTGATGCGCGGCCCTCTGGCCGAAGCCGCCGGCGGGATCACCGAGGGGGACGATGGCGTGCCGGTGGAAGGCTCCAGCGCCACGCCGCCGACCGTGACCACTATCGCACCACCAGCCGGCGTGCCGGCCGGTCCGGCGCCGACGCCTGAAGCCCGTCCGACCCCGGCACCGACCCAGGTCGCTGCCGCGAAGCCGGCTCCGGTGGTCAAGCCTGCGCCTGCTCCGGTCAGCAAGCCGGCTGCACCGGCCGCCAAGCCAGCCGAGAAACCTGTCACCGTAGCCAAGGCCGCCACCGGCGGTAGCTGGTACGCCGGTCAGGCGCCAGGCAACTACGTCGTGCAGATCCTGGGCACCAGTTCCGAAGCCGCGGCGCAGAGCTTCGTCAAGGAGCAGGGCGCTCAGTACCGTTATTTCAAGAAAGTCCTCAACGGCAAGCCGCTGTATGTGATCACTTACGGCAGCTTCAGCAGCCGTGATGCAGCCGTTACCGCTATCAAGGCCTTGCCAGCGAAGGTTCAGGCTGGTAAACCTTGGCCTCGCACTGTCGCCAGCGTCCAACAGGAACTGGCAGCAACTCGCTGAAGATTCGGCGGCCTTACCCAGGCCGCCTCTCCCAGCACCTCAAAAAAATCCGCATGCGCATGCTGCCTTCAAGGCCGCGTGCCTTGTGGTGTCTGCGTCACAGTAGCTTTTGAGTCGTCGCGGTCCGAACTAAAAAAGTTTTGACTAGCACAGCATATCGCTTTAAACCTTTCATAAATGCGACATAGATTTGCGACATTTCGTCGCCAAATTTGTGAGCGTCTGTGTCGGTGTGTACAATGACCTCCCTTTTGCCCCCGCAAAGCCGGCGTACGTTCGGCGTGGATGGTAACTGGTTGAATTGAAAAGAAATTTGTCTCGATAAGAGGCAGCCTGGTGAGAAAGTGTCTATGAAAGCAGGTCTGTACCAACCAGATGAATTCAAGGATAACTGCGGTTTCGGCCTGATAGCCCATATGCAGGGCGAACCCAGTCATACCCTTTTGCAAACGGCCATCGAGGCCCTGACCTGCATGACCCACCGCGGTGGGATCAACGCGGACGGCAAGACCGGCGACGGTTGCGGTCTGCTGATTCAGAAGCCTGACGCGTTCCTGCGAGCCATTGCCCAGGAAACCTTCAGTGTCGAATTGCCCAAGCAATATGCCGTGGGCATGGTCTTCTTCAACCAGGATCCGGCCAAGGCCGAAGCCGCTCGCGAGAACATGAACCGCGAGATCCTGGCCGAAGGCCTGCAACTGATCGGCTGGCGCAAAGTGCCGATCGATACCAGAGTTCTCGGCCGCCTGGCCCTGGAGCGCCTGCCGCAGATCGAACAGGTCTACATCGGCGGCGAAGGCCTGAGCGACCAGGACATGGCGGTCAAGCTGTTCAGTGCCCGTCGTCGTTCGTCGGTAGCCAACGCCGCCGATACCGACCACTACATCTGCAGCTTTTCCCACAAGACCATCATTTATAAAGGCCTGATGATGCCGGCGGACCTCGCCGCCTTCTATCCGGACCTGGGTGACCCGCGCCTGCAAACCGCGATCTGCGTGTTCCACCAGCGCTTCTCCACCAACACCCTGCCGAAATGGCCGCTGGCGCAGCCGTTCCGCTTCCTCGCCCACAACGGCGAGATCAACACCATCACCGGCAACCGCAACTGGGCCCAGGCCCGGCGCACCAAGTTCACCAACGACCTGATGGATCTGGAAGAACTCGGCCCGCTGGTCAACCGCGTGGGTTCCGACTCCTCGAGCATGGACAACATGCTGGAGCTGATGGTCACCGGCGGCATCGACCTGTTCCGTGGCGTGCGGATGATCATTCCGCCTGCGTGGCAGAACGTCGAGACCATGGACGCCGACCTGCGCGCGTTCTACGAATACAACTCCATGCACATGGAACCGTGGGACGGCCCCGCGGGCGTGGTCATGACCGACGGCCGCTACGCCGTCTGCCTGCTCGACCGTAACGGCCTGCGCCCGGCGCGCTGGGTCACCACCAAGAACGGTTTCATCACCCTGGCTTCGGAAATCGGTGTCTGGAACTACCAGCCCGAAGACGTGATCGCCAAGGGCCGTGTCGGCCCGGGCCAGATCTTCGCCGTGGATACCGAAACCGGGCAGATCCTCGATACCGACGCTATCGACAACCGCCTGAAGTCCCGTCATCCGTACAAGCAATGGCTGCGCAAGAATGCCCTGCGCATCCAGGCGACCATGGAAGACAACGACCACGGTTCGGCGTTCTACGACGTCGACCAGCTCAAGCAGTACATGAAGATGTACCAGGTCACCTTCGAGGAGCGTGATCAGGTGCTGCGTCCCTTGGGCGAGCAAGGCTATGAGGCGGTCGGCTCCATGGGCGACGACACGCCGATGGCCGTGCTGTCCCAGCGTGTGCGCACGCCGTACGACTACTTCCGCCAGCAGTTCGCCCAGGTCACCAACCCGCCGATCGACCCGCTGCGCGAAGCCATCGTCATGTCCCTGGAGATCTGCCTCGGTGCCGAGCGCAACATCTTCCAGGAATCGCCTGAGCACGCTTCCCGCGTGATCCTCAGCTCGCCGGTGATCTCGCCCGCCAAGTGGCGCTCGCTGATGAACCTCGACCGTCCGGGCTTCGAGCGTCAGGTCATCGACCTGAACTACGAGGAAAGCCTCGGCTTGGAAGCGGCGATCCGCAACGTCGCCGACCAGGCCGAAGAAGCCGTGCGCGCCGGTCGCACCCAGATCGTCCTCAGCGACCGCCATATCGCCCCGGGCAAGTTGCCGATCCACGCGTCCCTGGCCACCGGCGCGGTGCACCACCGCCTGACCGAGAAGGGCCTGCGCTGCGACTCCAACATCCTGGTGGAAACCGCCACCGCGCGCGATCCGCATCACTTCGCGGTGCTGATCGGTTTCGGTGCCTCGGCGGTCTATCCGTTCCTGGCCTACGAAGTGCTGGGCGACCTGATCCGTACCGGTGAAGTGCTGGGCGACCTCTACGAGGTGTTCAAGAACTACCGCAAGGGCATCACCAAGGGCCTGCTGAAGATCCTGTCGAAGATGGGTATCTCGACCATCGCGTCCTACCGCGGTGCGCAGCTGTTCGAGGCCATCGGCCTGTCCGAGGAAGTCTGCGAGCTGAGCTTCCGTGGCGTGCCGAGCCGCATCAAGGGCGCGCGTTTCGTCGACATCGAAGCCGAGCAGAAAGCCCTGGCTGCCGAAGCCTGGAGCCCGCGCAAGCCGATCCAGCAAGGCGGCCTGCTGAAGTTCGTCCACGGTGGCGAATACCACGCCTACAACCCGGACGTGGTCAACACCCTGCAAGCCGCCGTGCAGCAGGGCGACTACGCCAAGTTCAAGGAATACACCGCGCTGGTGGACAACCGCCCGGTGTCGATGATCCGCGACCTGTTCAAGGTGAAGACCCTGGACACGCCGATGGACATCAGCGAAGTCGAGCCGCTGGAATCGATCCTCAAGCGTTTCGACTCCGCCGGCATCTCCCTGGGTGCGCTGTCGCCGGAGGCCCACGAAGCCCTGGCCGAAGCCATGAACCGCCTGGGTGCGCGTTCCAACTCCGGTGAAGGCGGCGAAGACCCGGCGCGCTACGGCACCATCAAGAGCTCGAAGATCAAGCAGGTGGCCACCGGCCGTTTCGGCGTGACCCCGGAATACCTGGTCAACGCCGAAGTGCTGCAGATCAAGGTGGCCCAGGGCGCCAAGCCCGGCGAAGGCGGCCAGCTGCCGGGCGGCAAGGTCAACGGCCTGATCGCCAAGCTGCGTTACGCGGTACCGGGTGTGACCCTGATTTCGCCACCGCCGCACCACGACATCTATTCCATCGAAGACTTGTCGCAGTTGATCTTCGACTTGAAGCAGGTCAACCCGCAGGCGCTGGTTTCGGTGAAGCTGGTGGCGGAAGCCGGCGTCGGCACCATTGCCGCTGGCGTGGCCAAGGCCTACGCCGACTTGATCACCATCTCCGGCTACGACGGTGGCACCGGCGCTTCGCCGCTGACCTCGATCAAGTACGCCGGTGCGCCGTGGGAACTGGGCCTGGCGGAAACCCACCAGACCCTGCGCGGCAACGACCTGCGCGGCAAGGTCCGGGTGCAGACCGACGGCGGCCTGAAAACCGGCCTCGACGTGATCAAGGCGGCGATCCTCGGCGCCGAAAGCTTCGGCTTCGGCACCGCGCCGATGATCGCCCTGGGTTGCAAGTACCTGCGCATCTGCCACCTGAACAACTGCGCCACCGGCGTCGCGACTCAGAATGAGAAGCTGCGCAAGGACCACTACATCGGTACCGTCGAGATGGTGGTGAACTTCTTCACCTACGTCGCCGAGGAAACCCGTGAGTGGCTGGCCAAGCTGGGCGTGCGTTCGCTGGAAGAGCTGATCGGTCGCACCGATCTGCTGGAAATCCTCGAAGGCCAGACCGCCAAGCAGCATCACCTGGACCTGACCCCGCTGCTGGGCAGCGACCATATCCCGGCGGACAAGCCGCAGTTCTGCCAGGTCGATCGCAACCCGCCGTTCGACCAGGGCCTGCTGGCCGAGAAAATGGTCGCCATGGCCAAGCCTGCGATCAACGACCTCAGCGGTGCCGAGTTCGCGCTCGACATCTGCAACTGCGACCGTTCCATCGGTGCGCGGATCTCCGGCGAAATCGCCAAGGTCCACGGCAACCAAGGCATGGCCAAGGCGCCGATCACCTTCCGCTTCAAGGGCACTGCCGGTCAGAGCTTCGGCGTGTGGAACGCCGGCGGCCTGAACCTCTACCTCGAAGGCGACGCCAACGACTACGTCGGCAAGGGCATGACCGGCGGCAAGCTGGTGATCGTTCCGCCGCAAGGCAGCGCCTACAAGACTCAGGACAGCGCGATTATCGGCAACACCTGCCTGTACGGCGCCACGGGCGGCAAGCTGTTCGCCGCCGGCACCGCGGGCGAGCGTTTCGCCGTGCGCAACTCCGGTGCCCACACCGTGGTGGAAGGCACTGGCGATCACTGCTGCGAATACATGACCGGTGGTTTTGTCTGCGTGCTGGGCAAGACCGGTTACAACTTCGGCTCAGGCATGACCGGCGGTTTCGCCTACGTGCTCGACCAGGACAACACCTTCGTTGACCGGGTCAACCACGAGCTGGTGGAAATCCAGCGGATCAGCGGCGAAGCGATGGAAGCCTATCGCAGCCACCTGCAGCGCGTGCTGGACGAATACGTCGAGGAAACCGGTAGCGAGTGGGGCCGTAACCTGGCCGAGAACCTCGATGACTACCTGCGTCGCTTCTGGTTGGTCAAGCCGAAGGCTGCCAGCTTGAAATCGTTGCTTTCCAGCACCCGTGCCAACCCGCAGTGATATGCGCCTGAAGAGTTTGATGAGGTTTTAACTATGGCTGAACGTCTGAATAATGACTTCCAGTTCATCGAGGTCGGGCGCAAGGATCCGAAGAAGAAACTGTTGCGTCAACGCAAGAAAGAGTTCGTGGAGATCTACGAGCCCTTCAAACCCCAGCAGTCGGCCGACCAGGCCCATCGCTGCCTGGGTTGCGGTAACCCGTACTGCGAATGGAAGTGCCCGGTGCACAACTTCATTCCCAACTGGCTCAAGCTGGTGGCCGAGGGCAACATCCTCGCCGCCGCCGAGCTGTCGCACCAGACCAACACCCTGCCGGAAGTCTGCGGCCGGGTGTGCCCGCAGGATCGCCTGTGCGAGGGTGCTTGTACCCTCAACGACGGCTTCGGCGCGGTGACCATCGGTTCGGTGGAGAAGTACATCACCGACACCGCCTTCGCCATGGGCTGGCGCCCGGACATGTCCAAGGTCAAGCCGACCGGCAAGCGGGTCGCGGTGATCGGCGCGGGCCCGGCGGGCCTGGGCTGCGCCGACGTGCTGGTACGCGGTGGCGTGACCCCGGTGGTGTTCGACAAGAACCCGGAAATCGGTGGCCTGCTGACCTTCGGCATCCCCGAGTTCAAGCTGGAAAAGACCGTGCTGAGCAATCGTCGCGAAGTTTTCAGCGGCATGGGCATCGAGTTCCGCCTCAACACCGAGGTGGGCAAGGACGTGACCATGGAGCAACTGCTCGAAGAATACGATGCGGTATTCATGGGCATGGGCACCTACACCTACATGAAGGGCGGCTTTGCCGGTGAGGACCTGCCGGGCGTGCACGACGCGCTGGACTTCCTGATCGCCAACGTCAACCGCAACCTGGGCTTTGAAAAGTCGCCGGAAGACTTCGTCGACATGAAGGGCAAGAAGGTCGTGGTCCTCGGTGGCGGCGACACGGCGATGGACTGCAACCGCACGTCGATCCGCCAGGGCGCCAAGGCGGTAACCTGTGCCTATCGTCGTGACGAAGCGAACATGCCGGGCTCGCGCAAAGAGGTGAAGAACGCCAAGGAAGAAGGCGTGAAGTTCCTCTACAACCGCCAGCCGATCGCCATCGTCGGCGAAGACAAGGTCGAAGGCGTGAAGGTGGTCGAGACCCGTCTCGGCGAGCCGGACGCCCGTGGCCGTCGCAGCCCTGAGCCGATCCCGGGTTCCGAAGAGGTCATCCCGGCCGACGCCGTGGTCATCGCCTTCGGTTTCCGTCCGAGCCCGGCGCCGTGGTTCGAGCAGTTCAGCATCCAGACCGACAGCCAGGGCCGCGTCGTGGCGCCGGAACAGGGCCAGTACAAGCACCAGACCAGCAACCCGAAGATCTTCGCCGGTGGCGACATGGTGCGCGGTTCCGACCTGGTGGTGACGGCGATCTTCGAAGGCCGCAACGCCGCCGAAGGGATCCTCGACTACCTGGGCGTGTAAATCTGCTTGATCGGCGTCGCTCCATTCGCGGGCAAGCCTCGCTCCTACAGGAATGCCACCGGACCTGTAGGAGCGAGGCTTGCCCGCGAAGAGGCCGGCCGAATCAACGCAGAATTAGCCGATGTAGTCCGCGACAAATTGACCCGATAGATAAAAGGCACGGCTCTCGCCGTGCCTTTTGCGTCGCGCTCTGAGAAAATGCCCGCACTTTTTTTCCGGATGCCGACATGACTGCCCTGAAGAACGACCGTTTCCTTCGTGCCCTGCTCAAGCAACCCGTAGACGTCACCCCGGTGTGGATGATGCGTCAGGCTGGGCGCTACCTGCCTGAATACCGCGCCAGCCGTGCCAACGCCGGTGACTTCATGAGCCTGTGCATGAACCCGGAGTTCGCCTGCGAAGTCACGCTGCAACCGCTGGACCGTTATCCACAACTGGATGCGGCCATCCTCTTCTCCGACATCCTGACCATCCCCGACGCCATGGGGCAGGGCCTGTACTTCGAAACCGGCGAAGGCCCACGTTTCAAGAAGGTCGTCAGTACCCTGGCCGATATCGAGGCCCTGCCGATCCCGGATCCGCACAAGGACCTGGGTTACGTGATGGACGCGGTCAGCACCATCCGCCGCGAGCTTAACGGCCGCGTGCCGCTGATCGGCTTCTCCGGCAGCCCCTGGACCCTGGCCACCTACATGGTCGAAGGCGGCTCGTCGAAGGACTTCCGCAAGACCAAGGCGATGCTCTACGACAACCCGCAAGCCATGCACCTGCTGCTGGACAAGCTGGCGCAGTCGGTCGTCAGCTACCTCAACGGCCAGATCAAGGCCGGCGCGCAAGCGGTGCAGATCTTCGACACCTGGGGCGGCAACCTGTCGGCGGCGGCCTACCAGGAGTTCTCCCTGGCCTACATGCGCAAGATCGTCAGCGGCCTGATCCGCGAGCATGAAGGGCGCAAGGTGCCGGTGATCCTGTTCACCAAGAACGGCGGCCTGTGGCTGGAAAGCATTGCCGACGCCGGTGCCGACGCCCTGGGCCTGGACTGGACCTGCGACCTCGGCGAAGCGCGCCGGCGGGTCGGCAACAAAGTCGCCTTGCAAGGCAACATGGACCCGACGGTGCTCTACGCCAAGCCGGAAGCGATCCGTGCCGAAGTCGGGCGCATCCTTGCCAGCTACGGCAAGGGCAGCGGCCATGTGTTCAACCTTGGCCACGGCATCACCCCGGAAGTCGACCCGGAGCACGCCGGCGCTTTCCTGCGCGCGGTGCACGAATTGTCGGCGCAGTATCACCAGTGATCGCGACCCGATAACCAGGCCCGGCATTCGCCGGGCCTTTTTTGTGCCCGGGAAACGGCCTGGCGGATTAAGTTTCAATTCAGCCTGACTGGTTAATCTGGCGCTATCGAAACCCACATTGGATCACTGCCATGAAAACCCGTTACCTCGTTCTATTGCTCGCTCCGCTGTTCAGCACCGCCGTCCTGGCTGTCGGCTACACCGGTCCTGGCGCCCAGGCCGTCACCAGCGTCGCGGCGGCCAACGATGCCGCGGACGATACGCCGGTGGTGTTGCAGGGCCATGTGGTCAAGAAGCTGAACAATGACGACAAGTACGAATTCAAGGATGCCAGCGGCACCATCACTGTCGAGATCGACGACGAAGACCTGCCGCCAGTGGCGTTCAACGAGAAGACCCAGGTCAGGCTGACCGGTGAGGTCGAGAAGGGGTTGATGAAGCGTGAGATCGACGTCGACCTGGTGGAGATCGTCAAGTAAGCCGATCGACAGTCTTCAGCTATCGCCATGCCGGCGACCGGCCCCTGCGTATGGATCGCGGGGGGTGGTCGCCGGCATGTTCGTTTAGCAACTACCGAGTGGCCAGTGGCGGCAGTTTGGCCAGCTTCAACGCCACCAGCAGCGCCACCAACAGCAGGGCGCTGATAAACAGGCCGATGCCGTTCCACCCGGCCATGTGCCAGAACACCCCGCCCGCCGTCCCGGCGATGCTCGATCCGGCGTAATAGCTGAACAGGTACAGCGATGAGGCCTGGCCCTTGGCCTTGAGGGCGCGCCGGCCGATCCAGCTGCTGGCGACCGAGTGGGCGCCGAAGAAGCCGAACGTGAAGATCAGCATGCCGATGATCACCACCGGCAACGCGCTGAGCATGGTCAGCGCGAGGCCGGCGAGCATCAGCGAGATGGTGGCCCAGAGCATTTTGCGCCGTCCCAGGCGGTCGGCCAGGGCACCGATTTTCGCCGAGCTGTAGATCCCCGACAGGTACACCACCGACAGCAGGCCGACGAAGGCCTGATCCATGTGATACGGCGCGGCCAGCAGGCGATAGCCGATGTAGTTGAACAGCGTGACGAACGCGCCCATCAGCACGAAGGCTTCGAGGAACAGCAGCGGCAGGCCGGCGTCGCGAAAGTGCATGACGAAGCCGTCCAGCAGGCTGCGCGGGTGCAGCGAGCGGGCGCGGAAGTTGCGCGATTCGGGGAGGATTCTCCAGAACACCGCCGCCGCGATCAGCGCCAGGCCGCCGATCACCAGCATTGCCGTGTGCCAGCTGACGAAGTCGATCAGCACCCCGGTGATCAGGCGACCGCTCATGCCGCCAATGGCGTTGCCACCGATGTACAGGCCCATGGCCAGGCCGATGTGCTGTGGGTGGATCTCTTCGCTCAGGTAAGTCATCGCCACCGCCGCCAGGCCGCTCAGGGACAGTCCTACCAGCGCGCGCATTAGCAGCACCCCGTGCCAGCTCGGCATCAGGGCGCTGGCGAGGGTACACAGCGCGGCGGCGAACAGGGCGGCCACCATCACCGGCTTGCGGCCGATGCGGTCGGAAATCGGCCCGGTGATCAGCAGACCGATGGCCAACAGGCCGGTGGCGACCGAGAGGATCAGGCTGCTCTGCGCGGCGTTGATGGAAAATTCCCGGGACAGCAGCGGCATCATCGGTTGCACGCAGTAGAGCAGGGCGAAGGTGGCGAAACCGCCGCTGAACAGCGCCAGCACCGTGCGCATGAACATCGGCGTGCCTTTTTCGATGTAGACCTCGTTCAGTTGCGCGACCACCCCATCGAGGGCGGTGGGAGGGAGTTCGTGGGCGAGTGGAGCGACAGCGGTTTTCACGGGGGACCTCGGGGGGAGCGCGGCCGGTCAGGCAATGGAAAAAAGCATATAGCTGGCTAATGTTTCTTTCCAATATATTGTTCGACCTGATTAATATGTTTTGCGACCTAATGAGGCGATCATGGAATTGCGTCACCTGCGTTACTTCATCGCGGTGGCCGAAGAGCTGCATTTCGGCCGCGCCGCCCAGGTCCTGGGCATCTCCCAGCCGCCCTTGAGCCAGCAGATCCAGGTGCTGGAGCAGGAGGTCGGCGCGCGTTTGTTCGAGCGTACCAATCGTCGGGTCGAGCTCAGCGAGGCCGGCAGGCTGTTCCTGGATGAGGCACGACAGGTGCTGGCTCAGGTCGACAAGGCCGCGGATGTGGCCCGCCGGGCGCAACGTGGGGAGCTGGGCGAACTGAAGATTGGCTTCACCTCGTCGGCGCCCTTCAACTCCAGCATCCCCCAGGCGATCTTCGCCTTTCGCCAGCGCTTTCCCGACGTGCACCTGAAGCTGCGGGAAATGAGCAGCACCCAGGTGGCCGAGGCGCTGCTGGACGAGTCGATCCAGGTCGGCATTATGCGGCCGTTGCCGCTGCCGGATTCCCTGAGCGTGGTGGAGTTGCTGCGCGAACCGCTGGTGGCGGTGCTGGGCTCCAAGCACCCGCTGGTGGCCGGCAGCGAAGCCGGCCTGGCGCTGTCGGCCCTGGCCCACGAGCCCTTCGTGTTCTTCCCGCGCAGCTACGGCAGCGGCCTGTATGCGCAGTTGCTGACCCTGGCCCGGGATGTCGGCTTCACCCCGCACTTTGCCCAGGAAGCGGGCGAGGCCATGACCATCATCGGCCTGGTGGCGGCGGGGCTGGGTGTCTCGGTGTTGCCGGCGTCCTACCAGCGCATGCGCATCGACGGCGTGGTCTACCGACCGCTGCTCGACCCCGAGGCGGTCTCTGCGGTGTGGCTGGCGCAGCGCACCGACCAGCGCTCGCCAATGGCCAAGGCCTTTGTCGAATTGCTGACCCGCAAGGCCGAGTTGTAACCTGCTGGGTAGTATTCCGCGGGGTTCCGAGGGTGGACATCTCGGGTAACGGATCGGGTTTGCTCATCCGCCGGCCCATTGCGCAGACTCGGGTTCTTTGCGCGAGTGTCACGGATGTCACTTCACTATCAGCCCAGGGAGGGCAGTGTCCTGATTTGTGACTTCAGAGGTTATGAAGTCCCCGAGATGGTCAAGGTCAGGCCTGTTGTGGTCATACGCAGGCACAGGAGCAACCGGCATCTGGTGACGGTCGTTCCCTTGAGCACCACCGCGCCTGACGTGGTGTTGGGGCACCATCTGCAACTTGCCAACCGCATGCAGGGGCGACCGTGCGTCTGCTGGGCGAAATGCGACATGCTTGCCACGGTCGGCTTGTCGCGACTCGATCGGATCAGGCGCAAAGACCGCCATGGCCGGCGAACTTACGAAGTCTTGCAACTTACAGACGAAGAGTTCGCCGCCATCAAAGCCGCTGTGCGCAAGGCTTTGGGGATCTAAGGTCAACCTTTCCCAGGAATAAGGCCAATGGCCACGGTTGCCGGGCGGCAGGCTTCGAGCGACACTGCGCACGTACCCGAAAGGGACTTGTGAGACTCTGAGGATCCTGGGCAACCAGCCATCGCAGAGCCAGACAGGCAGAGCGCGATGACAAGCCAGCCTGTTTGTGAAAGGGCGCCGAAAGGCGCCCTTTGTCGTTTCCGGGGGGATGGAAACCTGTTGGCGCCTTACTCCACCTTCGCCAGGTCGCCGCGCAGCGCGACGCCTGCCATCAGGGCGCCCGCGTGGCATTCGTAGGTTTTCGCGTCCTTGCGCTCGTTGCTCTTGTAGAAGCTGGCGATGTCGGTCACGGCATTGGCGCCGACTTTCTTGGCTGCCTGGTGCAGGGTGATCAGCGCCGATTGCAGGACCCATTCGCAGGCCACTTCGTCGCTCTTGTTGAAGGCATTGGTCTTCTTGTTGGTGACCGCGCCGGCGCTGACCACCGTGACCTTGCCGGCTGGCTTGTTACCGGCCAGGTAGAACTTCACGCTGCCGTCGATCTTGCCGGTGCTGATGGCTTCGGCGACGACCTTGTCGAACGGTAGGTACAGCGCGGTATCACGGGCCTGGCTGACGCCGGGCAGGGTGCAGAGCAGCAGGGTGGCGGCAGCGGCCAGGGTCTTCAGTTGCATGGTGGTCTCCTTGACATAGAAAGGGGGGCGGCGGCTGGCGCTCAA
The DNA here is from genome assembly GCF_059416085.1 of Pseudomonas sp. GW821-FHT09E12. Lineage (NCBI taxonomy): Bacteria > Pseudomonadati > Pseudomonadota > Gammaproteobacteria > Pseudomonadales > Pseudomonadaceae > Pseudomonas > Pseudomonas sp. GW821-FHT09E12. Next base: position 403,435 of record NZ_JBWKOM010000004.1, read on the forward strand.
TTAGGCGCGGCAATCGCCTGGGCCGAGCTGGACAGCTGTTGCGCGGTCCGCTCGTTCTGGTTGTCCTTCAGCTCGCGCAGGATGCCCTTGTCCAGCAGGCGCACCCAGCGGATGTAGTTCTTGTGGATCTTGCCGTCCGCGTAGTTCATGCCACGGCTGTCGCGGTAGAGGATCTTGTAGTGGGTCGGTGTGTACTGGATGTCGATTTCCACGTGGTACTGCTCGCGCACGGTGATCTCGGCCTGGATCAGCTCCGGGCTGATGCGCTGCACGGTCCACTTGCGGGCGACCAGGTTTTTCAGGATCGCCTGTTTCATTTCCTCGTGGTCGGCCTTGAGGGTGGCGGGCAGGACCCGGTCCGGGGTGTACATGCGCTTGCTGGTACACGAGACACAGGTCAGCAGGGCCAGCACGATCAGGCAGGCGCGAAGCAGGGAGGACATTCCATTTTCTCCGGGGGTAACGTCATTGAGGCTCGCGGCGGAAAATCAGCGAAGTGTTGACGCCGCCAAAGGCAAAGTTGTTGTTCATCACGTATTCGCAGCTCATCTGCCGGAATTCGCCGCGCAGGTAATCCAGCTCGCCGCAACGCGGATCCACCGTGTCGAGGTTGAGGGTGTGCACGTAGAGGTCGCGGTTGAGCATCTCGATGCTGAACCAGGACTCCAGCGCGCCACAGGCTCCCAGGGTGTGGCCGAGGAAACTCTTCTGCGAACTGATGGGCATCCGGCTGCCGAACAGGCTGCTGGTGGCCAGTGTTTCGGCAATGTCGCCCTGTTCTGTAGCGGTGCCGTGGCCGTTGACGTAACCGATGGCCGAAGGCTCGAGGCCGGCGTCTTCCAGGGCCAGCTCCATGGCCCGGCGCATGGTGGCCTGCTCCGGACGGGTGGTGTGCTGGCCATCGGCGTTGCTGCCGAAGCCGACGATCTCGGCATGGATATGCGCGCCACGGGCCAGGGCGTGCTCCAGCTCTTCGAGCACCAGCATGCCGCCGCCCTCGCCGATCACCAGGCCGTCGCGGTCGCTGTCGTAGGGCCGCGGGCTGGTGTGCGGGGCATCGTTTTTCAGGCTGGTGGCGTAGAGCGCGTCGAACACCATGGCTTCGGTCGGGCACAGCTCTTCGGCGCCGCCGGCGAGCATCAGCGGCAGGCGGCCGAACTTGATCGCCTCATAGGCGTAGCCGATGCCCTGGCTGCCGCTGGTGCAGGCGCTGGACGTCGGGATCAGCCGGCCGGTGAGGCCGAAGAAGATGCTGATATTGGCCGCGGTGGTGTGCGGCATCATGCGCACGTAGGAGTTGGCGTTGAGGCCTTCGGCCACCGAGTTCAGCAACATGTTGCCGAACGCCTTGATCTCGTCGGTGCTGCCGGTGGACGAGCCACAGGCCACGCCCATGCGCCCATCCTTGATCGACTCGTCGCCCAGCAGACCGGCATCGGCCAGGGCTTGCTCGGCGGCCCCCACCGCGAGCCGCGACACCCGGCCCATGCTGCGCAGCTGCTTGCGGGTCCAGTGCGCCGGTACCTTGAAGTCGTCCACGGGGCCGGCCAGGCGGGTATTGAGCTCACTGAAGCGATCCCATTCGTCCATCCGGCGAATGCCGCTGCGGTTGGCGCCGAAGTTGGCGACGATGGTGTCCCAGTCGCTGCCCAGCGAAGTGATGCCGGCCATGCCGGTGACGACCACACGTTTCATCAGACCAGGCCTCCGTTGACCGCCAGCACCTGGCGGGTGATGTAGGCGGCCTCGGCGGACATCAGGAAGTTCACCGCGCCGGCGACTTCCTCCGGGGTGCCCATGCGCTGGGCCGGGATCATCTTCAGCAGCTCGTCCACTGGCACGTTCTCGTCGAGCATGGCGGTGTCGATCAAGCCTGGCGCCACGCAGTTGACGGTGATCTTGCGTTTGCCCAGCTCGATGGCCAGGGCCTTGGCCGCGCCGATCAGGCCGGCCTTGGAAGCGCTGTAGTTGACCTGGCCACGGTTGCCGACCTGCCCGGACACCGAGGCGATGCAGACGATGCGCCCGGCTGCGCGGCGCCGGATCATCGGCATGATCAGCGGGTGCAGCACGTTATAGAAACCGTCGAGGTTGGTACGCAGCACGGTGTCCCAGTCGTCTTCGCTCAGGGCCGGGAACGCGCCGTCGCGGGTCAGACCGGCGTTGAGCACCACGCCGTAGTAGGCGCCATGGGCTTCCACGTCGGCTTCGAGAGCGGCCTTGCAGCTGGCGCGGTCGGTCACATCGAATTGCAGGATGCGCGCCTGGCGCCCCAGGGCCTCGACTTCGGCCTGCACGGCCTCGGCTTCGCCGCGGCCACTGCGGCAATGCAGGATCAGGTCATAGCCGGCCTGGGCCAGGCGCAGGGCGATGGCACGGCCGATACCGCGGCTGGAGCCGGTGACCAATATGGATTCAGTCATGGCTGGACTCCTGTTGATAAAGCGGGTGATTCGTTCAGGTAGCTGTCCGCCTGTGGCGGACAGAACACGTTGAGGCGGGCGACGGCCTGAATGCCGGGGGCACTCAGGTGGCATTCGAATATGCCCATGCCGTTGTCGTCTTGCAGGGAGCGCAAGGCGTGAATCTGCAGTTCGCTGCCGGCGGGGAAGTGTTCCACATTGCATTCGAACTTGCGCGTGCCGAGCAGGAACCCCAGCTCGACAGCCTGGCCTTTCTGGCGCGCATGGCAACCGGCGTAGGCGGCGACGCTCTGGGCCATCAGTTCGATGCCGACCCAGGCCGGCAGGCTGCCGTCGGCACGGTTGAACAGGCCATCGGGCTTGACGGTGAGGCGGGTGCGGATCTGCTCTTCATCGAACCCCAGGACCTGATCGATCAGGATCATGTCGCCCGCGTGGGGCAGCAGTTCGGCGAGCGGCCAGTCAATCATGGGGCGTCTCCGATAATCAGGCTGACGTTGTTGCCGCCGAAGGCAAAGGAGTTGCTCATCAGGCAGCGCGGAGCGTTCTGCTCCAGACGTGTGGTGGCGGTGACCCAATGCAGCGGCGGCAGTTGTGGGTCGGCCTGGTCGTCCCAGACATGGGGCGGCAGGGCATGTGCGGCGTTGTCGCTGGACAGGCTCAGCCAGCAGAACGCCGCTTCCAGGGCCCCGGCGGCGCCCAGGGTATGACCGCTCATGGGTTTGGTCGACGAGCAAGGCACGCCGGCCGGGAACAACTGGTCGACCGCCAGGCTTTCCATGGCGTCGTTGTGCTGGGTGGCCGTGCCATGCAGGTTCAGGTAGCCGATCTGTGCGGCGTGCAGGCCGGCGTTGTGCAAGGCCTTCTGCATGGCTTGCAGGGCGCCGCGGCCACTGGGTTCGGGGGCGGAAATATGGTGCGCGTCGGAGCTGGCGCCGCCGCCGAGCAAGGCGATCGGTTGCGCGCCGAGGGTTTCCTTGCTCATCAGGAACAGCACGGCGGCTTCGCCGATATTGATGCCGTCGCGGTTGACCGAGAACGGATTGCAGCGCTGCGCGGACACCGCCTCCAGGGCCGAGAAACCGTTGAGGGTCAGCTTGCACAGGCTGTCGACGCCACCGCACAGCACCGCGTCGCACAGGCCCAGGTCGAGCAGGCGGCGGGCGCTCATCAGCGCCCGGGCGCTGGAGGTGCAGGCGGTGGAAATCACATAGGCCGGGCCACTGAGGTCGAGCCAGTCGGCGAGAAAATTCGCCGGCGCGCCGAGTTCCTGCTGCCGGTAGTCGTAATCGGCCGGGAAGTGCCGGTCGCGCAGGTAATGGGCGATGCCGCGGCTGGCTTCGTCGATGCCCGAGGTGCTGGTGCCGAGGACGATGCCGATGCGGCTGTGGCCGTAGCGGGCGATGGCCTGGTCGATGTCGCCACGGATCTGCAGGGCGGCCTCCAGCAGCAGCTGGTTGTTGCGGCTGCCCTGCTGCCTCAGCGGCGGCGGAATGCTCGCCAGCGGCCCCTGGACGGCGGCGACGGGCACGCTGCGCTCCGGCACCCAGCCGGCTTCGGCGCGCATGCCGGAGCAGTCGCCGGCAAACAGGCTGCGGGCCACTTGCTGCTTGTCGCGCCCAAGGGCACAGATCACCCCGAGGGCATTCAGGTAGGCCGTCATGAGGCGTTCTCGGCGGTCAGCGGGCTGATGTGGTAGTGCAAGCCACGAGGCAACTCCAGACGGAAATCCAGAGCCTGGCGATAGCGGACCTGCCAGTGCGGGACGAGGTCACGCTGCGCGCCGTGCTGCCGGGCGGCTGGATAATTATCTCGCAGTTCGCCCGCGGGCGTCAGGGCGAACAGCAATGCGGCGAACAGTTCGCGGGCCTCCGGGTTCGGCGGCAACAGGCCGTCGGCCTGCCAGCGACCGGCGATCAGTTGCTGGCGCGCCAGGGGAATGCCCAGCGGGTCGATCAGCGACCAACGGATGCCCGGCCCTTCGGCCTGGATCACCAGCAGCCAGTCCTGGCGCTGTCCGGCCTGTTGCCGCTCGACGTGCAGTTGCAGCGGCAGGGCCAGGCTCGGGGTTTTCTCGGGCAGCGGCGGCTGGCTGGCGCAGGCGTTCAGCAACAGCAGGCAGCCGACGAGCAGGGCACGGATCATCCGGCGGCACCTTCGTGCAGGGGTTTGCGGGCGACCACATTGACCAGGGTTTCTTCCCGTTGGCCAAAGGGTTTCGGGCGGCGCAGGCCGAAGCGTTCGAGCAGCCCGAAATCCTTGGCACGGCTCCACCACAGATAGGGATAGGACACATTGCGCGGGGTGAATTCAAAACCCTGTCGACGGATCATTTCCAGGTACTGCGCGGCGCTTTTCTGCACATGCATCGGGTGGCGGAACAGCCAGCGGATCACCCAGGTGTCGATGTAGGCCTCGGTGGATTCGGCGAACAGCAGGTAACCGCCCGGCTTGAGCACGCGATAGAACTCGGCCAGGGCCTTTTCCTGTTCCACCAGGTGGTGAAAGGTCTGGTGGCAGAACAGCAGGTCGACGCTGGCATCGGCCACGTCCAGGGTCGCGCAGTCGCTGCCGATCAGCTCGACCTGCAAGCCCTGGCGCGCCGCTTCTTCACTGCTGAGCCTGAGGCTGTGCGGGTCGGCGTCCAGGCCGATCAGGCGCCGCGGGGCGAACACCTGGCGCAGGTACTGGAACGATTTGCCCTGGCCGCAGCCGGCATCCAGCAGCACCGGGTTGCTCGGCGGCTGGTTGTCGAACAGGCGGCGCAGGTCGTTGATCGCCACCCGCAGCACATGGTGCTGCCAGGTATGGCTGCGCAGGAACCAGAAGCCGAAGCGGGTTTCCTCGACGTAGCTGGCGCTCAGGTACTGCGGCTGGGCGTCGCTCATGGAGCCTCCATGGCGCAGATTTCCGAGAGCATGCGCAGCCGGCGCTTGGGTTCGCTGACGAACGGGTTGCGTTCGTCCCAGGCATAACCGGCGAGGATCGAGCTGATCATCCGGCGAATTTCCGGTGAGCTGCCCGGGTGGTAGATCACGTCCTGGAAGGTGCCGGCGTACCAGCCTTCGACGTAGCAGCGGAAGGTGTCGACGCCGCGCTTGAGGGGGGTGGCGAATTCGCTTTCCCAATCCACGCTTTCGCCCTGCAACTGCCGATGCAGCACGGCGGCGGCCATGCTCGCCGAACGCATGGCGATGGTCACGCCGGAGGAGAACACCGGGTCGAGGAATTCCGCGGCGTTGCCCAGCAGTGCGAAGCCCGGGCCGTGCAGGGTCTTGACGTTGGCCGAGTAGCCGCCGATGGCCCGCGCCGGGGTGTCCCAGACGGCGTTGTGCAGGACCTTGGCCAGGCTCGGGGTTTCCTCGATGAAACCACGCAGGCACTGGTCCAGGTCGTCGCCACGGCCGTCGAAATGCTCCTTGGCCGCCACCACGCCGACCGAGCAGCGGCCGTTGCTGAACGGGATGGTCCAGAACCACACATCGCGTTTGCTGGGGTGAGTGGTGATGAGGATCTTTTCCCGTTCGAAAGCCGGGCTGTCGATACGGTCTTCAATGTGGGTGAACACCGCCTGGCGGACCGGGAAGTTCGAGGGCGCCTCCAGGTCCAGCAGGCGTGGCAGCACGCGGCCGTAGCCGCTGGCGTCGAGGACGAAGTCCGCTTCCACGCGGTATTCGCTGCCGTCTTCGCGCAGCACCTGCAACTGCGGCCTGGCCAGGTTGAAGTCGGCGCTGACGATGGCCTCGCCATAACGCACTTCAACGCCTTGCAGGGCGGCCTGATCGGCCAGCAGCTTGTCGAAGTCGGCGCGTTGCACCTGAAAGGTGGTGGGCTTGCCCTCGCTGAAGGTGTCACCGAAATCAAAAGCGCTGTAGCGCTCGCCCCAGGCGAACGCGGCGCCGTTCTTGCGCTGGAAGCCCGCGGCGTTGACCGCCTCGAGCATGCCGGCCTCTTCGACGAAATCCAGGCAGTGGGACAGCAGGCTTTCACCGATCGAAAACCGTGGGAAATGCTGGCGCTCGACGATCAGCACGTCGTGGCCTTTGCCCTTGAGCAGCGCGGCGGCGATGGCGCCCGATGGGCCAGCGCCGATCACCACAATCTGGCGGCGTTCCATTTCAACTGTTGGCACTGGGGCTCCTTGCCGGTTCGGCGATGTTCGGGTTCAAAGGGACCAAAGGTGTTCGGTGCAGCCCGGCCAGGGCCGGCATCAGGGTGGCGATCAGGCCCATGAGCATCAGCGCGAAGTACAGCGCCGGGCTGATCAGCTGTTGTTGCAGCAGCAGGTTGAGAAAGACGATCTCGCTCAGCCCGCGAATGTTCAGCAGCAGGCTTTCCCGCCAGCGGCTGGCGCCCTTGAAGGAGGCGCCGGCCCAGCCCAGGCCGAGCCAGTTGCCGAGCAGCTTGCTGGCAATCGGTAACAGCAGCAAGGCCCCCAGTTGCACCCAGCCGAGGCTGTCCATGGCGCTGTGCACGTTGATCTGCACGATGCCGAACGTAAGGATCAGCGGGATGGCGATAAAGGTCTGCAAACGGCTCATCCAGGCTGCCTTTAACGGCAGCACCAGCGGCACCTTGAGGGCGGCCATGCACAGCAGGTAGCCGATGCCGAAAATCAGCGCGTTGAGCTTGTAGTGCTCGGCCACCACCAGCAGGCCGAAGAAACCCAGGCTGTGCAGCAGCGGCTGGCGCAGGCCGAGGCCGCGCAGGAGCAGCGGCAGGCAGGCTCCGGCCAGCGGTAGCAGCAGGCTGCTCAGGTGCAGGCTGCCCTGGGCGACGCCGAACAGGGTCCAGCAACTGAGGTCGATGAGGATCGCGGTCTGTACCAGGCGTCGGGTGGCCAGCGGCGGGTAGTCGATGTGCCGCAGGTACAGGTACAGCACCGGAATCGCAGTAATGGCGAACAGCAGGCCGACCGCCAGGGAGCTTAGCCAGGGTTGCGCCGGCAACAGCCAGATCGCTGTGGCCAGGCCGCAGGCGAAGGGAATGGCGAAGCTCGGCAGGGCGATCTTCAGGCTCTGGCGGTCCAGGCGCAGGTCGATCACGTCGCTGAGGATATGCCCCAGCAGCAGGGCGAAACTCAAACCGTAGAGGCTCTTCAGCCAGGTCGGCGAGACCAGTTGGGCGCCACTCAGCTGCCAGTGCGGTTCGATCCAGAACAGCATCAGCAGCGGCAGGCCGAAGGTCGCCAGCAGCAACTGGCTGACGATCGGGATCAGGCCGAAACGGCTGCCGATACGGGTGGCGAGCGCGAACAGCAGCAGCGCCATGAGCCAGAACAGGGCGGTCATCACAGGACGGGCTCCGTAACGGGCTGGCGATGGCGCTGGCGACCGGCCCAGGGCGCCAGGATAAAACTGAAGGCCAGGCCCAGGCTCACCGACAAGCCGAAGTTGCTGACCGCCGGGGTGCTGGAAATCGCCAGCAGGCCGAACGACAGCCAGGTGGTCAGCGCTGCAAGTAAGGTGCCGAGCAGGCTCACGGCGGCCCCGCCGACCTGTTCGCGCATGAGGATGGCGTAGTCGACGCTGATGGCGGTCACCAGCAACAGGCCGAACAGGCTGAACAGGGTCAGCGGTTGCCCCAGCCAGCCCAGGCTGGCGAGGCTGCACAGGGCTGCCAGCAGCGGCAGGGCGACAAGGCGCAGGGCGCCACCGAGGCCGAACGGCAGGATCAGCAGCAAGACGATCAGCCCGCAGGAAGCGAGCTTGAGCTCGGCGGCGCTGACCTGGGTGGCGGCGAACACTTGGTTCAGGTCGCCCAGGCGGTCTACCAGTTGTACCCCCGGCAGATCCTGCGCCTGTATCCGCAGCAACTGCGGGTTGTTCAGCCCCTGCAGGCTGACCATGGCCGCCACACCGTTATCGGTGGGGCCCAGCCACAGGGTGCGGTAAGGCTCGGCCAGCGGGCCTTGCAGGGCGCTGTCGATGTCTTCGTTGGGCAGCGCGCGCAATTGCGCGAGTTCCGCGTTCAGGGCCGTGACCGGGACTCCGAGATCCAGCAGCGGCTGCCAGTGCCGCGGCAGCGCGTCCAGGGCCTGGCGCAGGCGCTGTTGCTCGCTGGGCAGGCTTACCAGCTGGTTGAGCGACAGGTAGCCCTGGAGTTTCTCCAGGTTGACCAGTTGCTCCAGGCGCTCGCTCAGGGCGCCGAGGCGTTCGAGCAGCTGTGGCTGATCGGCGCCGCGCACCAGGAAGAACTGGCTGGTGGGCTGGTAGCCGGTGATCCGCGCGATGGCCTGGGCTTCGCTCTGCAGTTGTGGCGGCGCGCCGATCCACTGGCGGATATCGTTTTTGCTCTCCAGCTGCCACAGGCCACCGGCGCAGAAGGCGATCACCAGCGCCAGCAGCCAGGGGCTGGACACGCGCTTGAGCAACTGGGTGCGCAGGTTCAGCAGCCACTCGGCCACCCGCAGCGGCCATTGCGCCGGTTGCAGCTCGACGCCGCGCAGCAGCGCCGGCAACAGGCACACCGCGCTCAGGTAAGCACCCAGCAGCCCGGCGGCGGAGAACACGGCGATCTGGGTCAGGGCCGGGAACGGCGTCCAGGCCAATGCCAGGTAGCCGATGCAACTGGTGGCCAGGCTCAGGCTCAGCCCCGGCAGGGTCAGGCGCAGCGCCGGCCAGCTGTGCCAGGGGCGCAGGCTCCAGCTCTTGGACAGGTAGTGCAGCGGGTAGTCGACGGCGACGCCGATCAGGCTCGAGCCCAGCACCAGGGTCATCACGTGCATATGGCCGAAGAGGGCGACGCAGGCCACCGCGCCGAACAGCATGCCCACCAGCACCGGCACGAACGCCAGCAACACCCGCCAGCGCCGGAAGGCCAGCAACAGCAGCAGGAGGATGCCGACGGTAGCACCGCCGCCGACCCAGGTGATCTCGCGGGAGGCCTGTTGCTGGCCGTTGGCGGCGTAGAGCAGGCCGCTGGCGGCCAGCAGATGGGCGTCGGCCTCGGCGGCCTGTTCGCGGCTGTGCTGGAGCAGGGCCGCCACCTGCAGCGGCAGCTGCATGTCGAAGGCGTTGCCGGTGGTGCGTGCTCGCAGCAGCACCCAGCTCTTGCCGTCGGCATCGGCGACCAGGGTGCCGCTGCCGATGTCCAGTTGCACCGCGCCACGTTGCGGCTGGCTGTTCTGGATGCGTCCGGTCAGGCCCAGCCAGTCGTCCTGGCTCGGGACCAGGCTGAAACCGCTGAAGGGGTCGAACAGCGCTTGGACGCGTTGCTGGATAAAAGCGTCGGGGTGCTCGATCAACTGCTGGCGGTCGGCGGTGCCAAGCATTGCCAGGCGCCCTTGCAGCAATTGCGTGCGCAGCGCCGGCAGGTCGGCCTGCAGGTTCCACTGGACCTTCTCGAACAGCCCGCTGGCCTGCCATTGCTCACCCAGGCGCTGGGCCATGGCGATGGCCTGCTGGCGCTCGGCGTGACCCACCAGCACCAGCATTTCGCGGTTCAGCGGCTCCTGCATGCGTTGCTCGGCCTTGAGCTCCAGGGCATCGGGGTCGGTGCCCGGCACCAGCTCCATGAGGTTGGCCGACAGCGGCGCGCCATGACGCCATTGCCAGCCGGCCAGGGCCAGCACGGCCACCAGCAGGAGCAGGAACAGCCGCGGCCACCAGCGTTCACTCGGCAAAGTCATGTTGCTCCGCGTCGCTCAAAGGCTGGTTGCTGATGCTGTCGTGCATTTTCAGCACGGTGCTGTCGCCCTGGGTTTCCAGCAGCTCGATGCGCTGCACCAGTTCGCCACCGTCGATGTTGATCTGGTTGAACACCTGCTTGAGCAGCAGCGAACGTGGGGTCAGGGTCAGTTTCCAGGCCTTGGCGTCGCCGGCCAGGGCCAGCTCGAAGTCCCGTTGCAGGCCGCTGCTGTCGCCTTGCAGCACGGCGAGGAACAGGCGGTTCTGTTCGGCCCCGGCGCTCTTGTTCGGCAGCATTTGCCAGCCGCTGCCGTCCCGGCGGGCGATGCCTTGGCCGGTGATGCGGTAGTCCTGTTGCAGCGGTGTTTTCAGCAGCCACAGCAGGCCATGGTTTTTCGCCAGGACGAAGCTGCCCTTGCTGGTCAGCGGCTGGGGCAGGGCGCGCAGGTGTTTCTCCTGGACGAAGCTGCCGTGGATCACCTCGGGCTTGGCCAGCTGGTCGCTGAGCTGTTGCAGGTCGAAGGCATTGGCCAGGCCCGGCATCCCCAACAGCACGAACACTGTAGGAGCGAGCTTGCTCGCGAAAGAACGCAGGGCGCCGCGGGGTGTCAGGTAACGTGCGTAAGGATTGACGATTTTCGCGAGCAAGCTCGCTCCTACAGGAAGCGGACGCGTCATGGCAGCGATCTCTCGACGGCATCGGTGAACACCTTGGGCGAGGCCAGTTGCATCTCGCGGCTGGCGATCTCCACCGCCACCTGCACCGAGCTGGCGCGGGTCAGGCGTTCGCCGGTTTCCAGGTCGCTGATCAGGTAGTTGATCTTCAGGCGGTTTTCCCACTCCACCAGGCTGGCGCGGACCTTGAGCTTCTGCCCGAACACCGCGCCGCGCACATAACGCAGTTGCAGGTCGATCACCGGCCAGGCGTAGCCGGAATCGCGCATCTGCTGGTAGTTGTGGCCGAGCTTGTCGAGCAGGGCGCAGCGCGCCACTTCCAGGTACTTCACGTAATGCCCGTGCCAGACCACATGCATGGTGTCGACGTCGAAAAACGGCACCTGGATCTCAGTGTCCGCGTGCAGCACGCCCCGACTACGCATGCAGCCTCCAGTGTTGCTCGGCAATGCGTTGCAGGCACAGGCGCAGTTCGCCTTCCAGGGCGCGGTCCTCGATCACCGGCGGGAAGTCCTTGGCCAGCTCTTGGTGCATGGCGGCCAGGGCCGGCGGCAATGGCCGTGCATCCTCGGCCCGGCCACGCAGCCAGACGCCCTGGTTGGCGGCCAGCAGGGTAGCGGCGGCGACCTGTTCGGTCAGCTCCAGCACGCGGATCGCATCGCGGGCGGCGATGGTGCCCATGCTCACCTTGTCCTGGTTATGGCATTCGGTGGAGCGCGAGAACACGCTGGCCGGCATGGTGTTTTTCAGCGCTTCGGCGGTCCAGGCGCTGGTGCCGATCTGCACCGCCTTGAAGCCGTGGTTGATCATGGCGCGGTCCGCCGGGGCGCCGGACAGGTTGCTCGGCAGGCCGTGGTTGTAGCGCTCGTCCACCAGCAGCGCGAGCTGGCGGTCCAGCAGGTCGGCGACGTTGGCCACCAGGTTCTTCAGGCTGTCCATGGCGAAGGCGATATGCCCGCCGTAGAAGTGCCCGCCGTGCAGCACGCGTTCGGCTTCGGCGTCGATGATCGGGTTGTCGTTGGCGCTGTTCAGCTCGGTCTCGATGAAGCCACGCAACCAGCCCAGGCTGTCGGCCAGCACGCCCAGCACATGGGGCGCGCAACGCAGCGAGTAGCGGTCCTGCAGGCGATGCAACGGCGCGGTCGGCGCGTCGATGGCCAGGTCCTGGCGCAGCCAGGCGGCGACCTGCATCTGCCCCGGGTGTGGCTTGGCGGCGAACAGGCGCTCGTCGAAGTGCTCCGGGTTGCCCTGCAGGGCGACCACGTTCAGCGCGGTGATGCGCGTGGCCAGTCGCAGCAGGTAGTCGGCGCGGGCGAAGGCCAGGCAGGCCAGGCCGGTCATCACCGCGGTGCCGTTCATCAGCGCCAGGGCTTCTTTCGGGCGCAGCACCAGCGACTCCCAGCCCAGCTCGCGGTGCACCTCGGCCGAGGTCCGGCGCTCGCCGCGGAACATCACCTCACGCTCGCCGGACAGGGTCGCGGCCACGTAGGACAACGGCGTCAGGTCGCCGCTGGCGCCCACCGAGCCTTCTTCGGGGATCAGCGGCAGGATGTCGTGTTCGAGGAACGCCTGCAGGCGCTCCAGCAGTTCCACGCGCACTCCGGACACGCCATGGCACAGCGACTGCAAGCGCGCCGCCAGCACCGCGCGGGTGGCTTGCGCGTCCAGCAGCTTGCCCAGGCCACAACCGTGGAAGGTGTACAGATGACGGGGCAGCGCCTCGACGTGCTGCAGCGGCACCGCGACCACACAGGAGTCGCCGTAGCCGGTGGTCACGCCGTAGATCACGCCTTCCTTGTCCAGCAGCGAATCGAGGAATTGCGCGCCCTTGGCGATGCGCTGGCGGAATGCGCTGTCGCCTTGCAGTCGGGTCGGCGCCTGACGGTTGGCCAGGGCCAGCACGTCTTCGATGCGCAAAGGGAGTTCGCCGAAGGTTACCGGCTCAAGCGGATGCGTCGTCATCGGTCTTCCAGAAAGGGTAAAAGTTGAACCATTGTTGGGGCGCTTCGAGGCAGTACTGGCCCAGGCGCTCGGCGTAGCGGGCAGTCCACTGGGCGATGACCTGTTCGCGGTCGCTGCGCTTCCACGCCACGGCCTCGGTGAAGGGTTCGAGGAATACTCGATAGCGGCCATTGTTTTTCAGGCATAGCAGCAGGTTGACCGGGCATTTCAGCAGGCCCGCCAGCAGCCACGGCCCTTGTGGGAAAGGGGCCGGATGGCCGAGGAAATCCACCCGCACGTTGCGCCCGCCATGCAGTGGTACACGGTCGCCGGCAATCGCCAGCCATTCGCCACGATCCAGGCGCTGGCTCAGTTGCAGCATGACCGCCGGATCCAGCTCGCTGACCTGGACCAGCCGCAGGTTGGTGGCCCCGGCCTCGCCCAGCAGGCGGTTGAAACGCTCAGCGTGCTTGGTGTGCACCAGCACGTTCATGGTGACCTTTTCGCCTAGCTCGGCCAGGGCGCGGCAGACTTCCAGGTTGCCCAGGTGCGCGCCCACCAGCATCTGTCCGCGGGTGCCGCGCAACTGGTCGCGCAGCCGGGCCGGGTCGACGATCTCGATCTGTTCCAGGCGCAGTTTGCCGTTCCACACGTCGAGCTTGTCCAGCAGGGAGTCGGCGAATGCCATGAACTGGCTGAATACCCGCCAGTGGCTGGGGCGCAGCTCGGCCTTGCCGCTCCAGTCGGCGAGGCGCTGCTGGTACAACCAGGCGCTGTGGCGGGCGCCGCGGCCGAACAGGAAGAAATAGAACACGATGATGTACAGCACCGGGCTCAACACCCGGCGCCCGAGCACGCGCACGCCGAAGGCGGTGAGCTTCATCAGCCAGAAGCTGCCGCGCTCTTTGTGCTCTGCCCAATGTTGCTTGTCCTGCTTGTCGTGTAGCACCGTCATGCTTGCCACCGTCGCCAGAGGATCAGCGGCGCGCGCAGCAACATGCCGAAGAACAGCCGGGCGTGCATGCTGGAGATCAGCAGGTTGTCGTGGAACAGGCGAAAGTGCGAAAGGCCATCCGCCGGGTAACGGACCTGGGTCGGCAACCAGCGCATCGGCTGGTTGCGCCAGGACAGGCGCACCAGGATATCGGTGTCGAAATCCATGCGCTGGCCGATCTTCACCGAGTCGATCAGCGCCAGGATGGGCGGCAGGGGGTAGACCCGGAAGCCGCACATGGAGTCGGGGATCTGCAACGACAGGGTATTGATCCAGACCCAGACGTGGGTCAGGTAGCGCGCGTAAAAACGGCCCTTGGGCACGCTGGCGTCGTACTGTGGATAACCGCAGACCAGCGCTTCGGGGTGGGTGCGGGAGGTGGCGATAAAGTTATCCACATCGCGCAGGTCGTGCTGACCGTCGGCGTCCACTTGCAGGGCGTGGCTGAAACCCAGGCGCGAGGCTTCGCGCAGCCCGGCCATGACCGCGCCGCCCTTGCCCTGGTTGACCGCGAGCTTGACCAGGAACACCTGTTCGCGCTCGGCCAGCTGTTCCAGCACGGCGGCGCAGGCCGGGCTGCTGGCGTCGTCCACCAGCACGCAGGGCAGGCCGCTGGCGAGCAGGGCGTCGACCACCGTCGGCACGGCGGCTTCATGGTTGTAGACCGGGATCACGGCGCAGGGGTTATGCATGGGGGTTGCCTCCCGGGCGTCCGCTGCGCGGTCGATCGCAGCCTTCGGCAGCGGCTACAAGAAGCCGCTGGGGGCTGCGCTTGCCTGGGGTCAATAACTTATCCACAGGCGTTCTCCAGCAGGATGCGGCCGCTGGAGCAGGCGGCGGTGTCATTGCGATAGGCGAAGTAGAGTTTGCCGCGCTCATGATCGAAGCGCAGGTGCAATTGCACCTGGTCGCCGGGGCGCACCAGTTGCTGGAACTTCAGCACTTCCATACCGGCAAAGCGCCCCGGCAGATCGAGCAACTGCTGGCCCAGCGCCAATGCCCAGTCCACCTGGACCACGCCCGGCAGCACCGGGGTCTGGGGGAAGTGGCCACTGAAGTAGGCCAGGTCCGGCGGGATCGCCAGTTGCAGGCTCCATTCGCCGTCGGCCTCGAGCTGTTCCAGCACTTCCGGCGCCCGTGGGCGCGGGGCCAGTAGCAGGGCTTCGACATCGGCCTGGGGCAGCTTGCCCTGACTGTTCAGGGGCAACTGGCGCAGCAGGCGCCAGCGGCGCGGCAGCGCCAGGGCCTCGCAATGCTGGCTCAGGTGCTGGCGCAGCGCTTGCGTGAGGGTCCGACGACCCTGATTGCGCAAGGCGTGCAGGCCTTGTTCGCTGAGGACCAGCAGCGCGCCGAGGGAAGCGCGGTTTTCCCGGACCACCCCAAGGCGCGCTTCGGCGACCCAGGCATGCCCGGCCAGGGCCTGTTCCAGCATCGGCAGGGAAATGCGTTTTTCTTCCAGCTTGACGATCCGGTCCAGGCGCCCGAGCAGCTCGAAACGCCCATCGGCGGCGATGCGCGCGGCATCGGCGGTGTGTTCGATATGCCCGGCCGGCAGGTAGGGCGAAGCGATCAGCAAGGCGCCGTCGCTGTCCTGGCTCAGCTCGACCCCGGCGAAGGCTTGCCACAGGCTGTCGCCCTGGCGCCAGGCGATGCCGCCGGTTTCCGAGCTGCCGAGGATCTCCGTTGGCCATTGTCCAAGACGCTGCTGCAGGCCTTGCGCGGCGTCGGCAGGCAGCGCACCACCGGAGGAAAACACCCGGCGCACCGGGCTCAGGGCCGGCCAGTCGAGGTTGTCGCCCATGCGCTTGAGCAAGGCCGGGCTGGCGACCCAGGCAAAGGCCGGGTGTTCGCGGCTGGCGCGCTGCAGGTCTTCCGGGAACGGCAACGGCCGACGCACGAAGGTGCGCCCGGCGCAGAGCGGCCAGAGCACACGGAACAGCAGGCCGTAGATATGCTGGGTGGCGACGCTGCCGATGATGCAGGCCTGGCCCAATCCCTCGCCCCACAGTTGCTCCAGGGCCTCGACTTCGTTGGCCAGCTGGCGCAGGGATTTGTCGATGCGCTTGGGTTCGCCGCTGGAGCCGGAGGTGCACAGGCTCAGGCGGCAGCCGTCGAGATCGAGTTCGACGGCGGGCAATGGTGGCGAGTCGAAGTCGGCCAAGTGGGCATCGCCCGGCTGGTCGGTCAGCCACAGATCGACCTGGGTCGACCAGCGTTGCCGGGTCTGTGGTTGCAGGTCGGCGGGCAGCAGCACGCTGACCCCGGCGCGCCAGGCGCCGAGCAGGGCGATGGCCAGTTCGGCGGCATCTTCCAGGTGCAGGGCCAGGCGCTGTACGCCCCTGGCCTGCAAGCCCGCGGCCAGGCTCAGGGCCTGGTGCCGCAGGTGGCTGTGATCGAGTGCCGGTTCGACCGTGACGGCCCGTTCCGGCAACGACTTGAGCAGCAGCTGCTCAAGCTTTATCCAATTCATGCGCGGCCTCGTACGCGTTGTCGTAACAGCCATTCAATGGCAAACAGCAAACCCATCAACCCGTAGGAGATCAGGCCGTTGTACAACGTCCACCAGCTCAGCGGCGCCCATAGGGTCAGGGCCGCGGCGAGCAATCCGTTACAGAGGAAAAACACACTCCAGGCGACAGTCACCTGGCGGGTATAGCGAATCGCCTTTTCCGGCAGCGCAGGCTCGCTGAGGCGGGCCAGGCGTTCAGCCACCGGCGGGCCGTATTTCAGGCTCAGGCCGAACAGCGTGAGCATGAAGCCGCTGATCAGCACCGGGTACCAGCGCAGTAACAACGGGTTATCGAACAGCGCCAGTAGCAGGCAGAAGGCCAGGGCGGCGCCCGCCATCCACAGGCTGCCGGGACGCCGTTCGCCGGTCAGGGCCCGGGCCAGCCACAGGCCGCCGAGCAACAGGCCGAACTGCCATGGCGCGAAATGCTCCATGCCGAAATACACCGCAAAGGGATACAACAGGCCCGCCAGCAGCAGGCCAAGGCCGATCAGCCGGCTCATGCGGCCGGCTGGACCAGACGGTATACCGCCTCGACCACGTCATTGACGGTACGCACCGACTTGAATTCCTCGGCGGCGATTTTCTTGCCGGTCTTGCGCTTGATGTGATCGATCAGGTCGACGGCGTCGATGCTGTCGATTTCCAGGTCTTGATACAGGTTGGATTCCAGGCTTACGCGTTCCGGTTCCAGTTCGAAGAGTTCCACCAGGGCATCACGCAGGGTGTTGAAGATGTCGTCACGAGTTTGCATGGTCCGGTCTCAAGCTGCCTGTTTTGCAGTGACGAACGCCGCAAGGCTCGCCACGTTGGTGAAGTGATTGCGGGTGTCCTTGGCGTCGGCGTCGATCTTGATGCCGTAGCGTTTCTGGATCGCCAGGCCCAGCTCCAGGGCGTCGACCGAGTCCAGGCCCAGGCCTTCACCGAAGAGCGTCTGCTCGTTGCCGATGTCTTGCACGCTGATGTCTTCGAGGCCCAGGGCGTCGATGATCAGCATTTTAATTTCCTGGTGCAGATCGCTCATCTTCGGCGAGCTCCTTAATGAAGTAGTGATGCAAATAATCGTTGAGCTTGCGCGAGGCCTGCGGTGCGGGGCCTTGGGCGGCAAAGGCATACGGGTCTATATCGGCTCCGACGCGAAAACTGAAGTGCACGCGGCGCATCGGGATGCGATACCAGGGTTCGGCCTTGGTCAGGGTGGTCGGGCTGACCTTGATCACCACCGGGGTGATGATTCTCGCACCCCGCAAGGCGATTGCCGCGCCCCCCCGATGAAAGGCCGGCGCCTGGCCCGGCGGGGTTCGGGTGCCCTCGGGGAAGATCACCAGGGTCTGGCCGTTGCGCAGGGCTTCGCCGGCGGCGTCGAGCATGTCCATGCTGCCGTCGTTGCTGATGTATTCGGCTTCGCGTATCGGGCCGCGGGTAAAGGGGTTCTGCCACAGGCTCTGCTTGACCACGCAGTTGGCGTTGCGCACCAGGCCGATGAGAAACACCACGTCGATCAGCGATGGGTGGTTGGCAATGATCATTTGTCCGGGGCGGCCGAGTTTTTGTGCGCCTTCGACTTCATAGGTCAGCACGCCGCTGCGGGCCATGAAACGGATGAACAGCCAGAACAGCCGGCCGATGGTGCGACGCGCGCGCTGGCGATGCGCTTCGGCGTCGCCGGGCAGGCAGGCGAGCAGCGGGAAAATCGCCAGGCGCAGGCACAGGCCGCCCAGGCCGAACAAGGCGAAGCTTGCTGCGGTGGCGACCAGGCGCCAGTAGTAGGCGTCGCGGGGCTTTGTATTTACAGGTTGCGTTGCCAGTTCCATACACGGTTCTTCCAGGCATGTTGGCAGGAGGTCTGCTCGCCGAGCAGGGTACGCAAGAGATTCAGGGCATGGGGCCACTCGGCGCGCGGCGCTCCCTCGGTGGCGGTGCCGAGCGTCAGTTGCCACTGTTGGCCGGGGGTCAGCAACAGGCCGACCGCATAGGGGAAGGGCACATCGTCGATCCAGGTGGCATAGGCGGCGGGCGGCTGCTCTTCGGTGACCACCAGCAGCACCGCCGGGGCGCCTTCCTCAAGCAGCGCCGCGGCCTCTAGCATGCCGTGTTCGAGGCCGTCGCCGGCGGCGGCGAGGGCGGTCATTTCGCTGGTTTCGCCACGCATGATCGACCACAGGCCGATCACCGCGTTGTGCACCGAGAGGCTGAACTGGGTCGGGGACAACGGCTGGTCGGCCGCCAGGTCGCTGAGGATGTCGAAGGTGCGCGGCGTTTCGCCATGCCGGGAAATAAAGACCAACGGTAGCTGTTCCAGGCCTTCGGCCAGCGGCCAGCCCACGCTGAAGGCCATGCGGGCCAGACGGCTGAGGCGCCGGCGCTGCATGGCCGGTAGAAACGACACGTCCGGGGCCGCATCACTGCTCTGGAGCACGACCGGTTGTCGGCTCCAGGCCTGCCAATCGTCCACGCTTTCGAGCCCAGGGGCCCACGCGCGCCATTGGGCGATGTTGAAGTTGATCACTTGAAAAATCATCCCGCCCCTGCGGGCTTACTTGACGTGGTCAGGCGTTTCGATCGCAGACTCACCTGCCACGGAGCTACAGCCGAGTGGCGCGCATTATCCCGGTGTGACTGGCTTGTAGCAAACATTGGTTATGTTTCGCTCAGTGAAAATGACCCGCTCGACAGCACAAAAGTGTCATTTGGCCATTATCGAATGGTACAGGTCGGGAGCGCGGGGGCTTTACAAGAAAGTCTAGGCTGACTCTGGCCATTGGAACTGGTTTGGCGGTCCGCCGTCAGCGAGGTAGCGAAGCGGCGGTACTGGCTACTACACTCGGTGATCTTTGATGCAGGGAGGTTCTGACATGCGGCGCGTGGTGTTCAATCAGAAAGGGGGAGTCGGCAAGTCGAGCATTGCCTGCAATCTGGCGGCCGTGAGCGCCAGCGAGGGGTATCGCACGCTGCTGGTGGACCTGGATGCCCAGGCCAACTCCACTCAATACCTCACCGGCCTGACCGGCGACGACATCCCCATGGGGATTGCCGACTTCTTCAAGCAGACCCTGTCTTCCGGACCGTTCTCGAAGAAGAATCAGGTCGATATCTACGAAACGCCGTTCGACAACCTGCATGTGGTGACGGCCACCGCCGAGTTGGCGGATCTGCAGCCCAAGCTTGAGGCGAAGCACAAGATCAACAAGCTGCGCAAACTGCTGGACGAGTTGGCCGAGGACTACGACCGGATCTACCTGGACACCCCGCCGGCCTTGAACTTCTATGCGGTTTCGGCGCTGATTGCCGCCGATCGCGTATTGATTCCCTTCGACTGCGACAGCTTTTCCCGCCAGGCGCTGTACGGCCTGCTGGCGGAAATCGAAGAGCTCAAGGACGACCACAACGAGGATTTGCAGGTCGAAGGCATCGTGGTCAACCAGTTCCAGGCCCGCGCCAGCCTGCCCCAGCAAATGCTCGATGAACTGATCGCCGAGGGCCTGCCGGTATTGCCGGTGTACCTGGCCAGTTCGGTGCGCATGCGCGAATCCCACCAGGCCAGCCTGCCGCTGATCCACCTCGACCCCCGGCACAAGCTGACCCAGCAGTTCGTTGACCTGCACAACCTGCTGGAAAGCGCCTGACCTTCTTCCGTAGGAGCGGGGCCTACCCGCGATGAGTGCCTGACATTCAACATCGTCGTCGGCTGTCAGACCGTTATCGCGGGCAAGCCTCGTTCCTACAGTTCAAGGCGATTTCGATAGCGGTCAGATGCCCTGGCTACGCAGCCAGCTCATCAGCTGCGGTAACGGGAAGGCGCCACTCTGGCGTGCCACTTCCCGTCCGTTCTTGAACAGAATCAGGCTCGGAATCGAGCGAATTCCCAACTGCGCCGACAATTGCTGGTTGGCCTCGCTGTCGAGCTTGGCCAGCCGGCACTTGCCTGCCAATTGCGCCGCCGCCTGCTCGAATACCGGTGCGAAGGATTTGCACGGCCCGCACCAATCCGCCCAGACATCCACCAGCAACGGCAGGTCGCCCTTGATCTGGCTGGCGTAGTCGCCTTGTTTCAGCTCGAAAGGCTGGTTCAGTAACACCTGGCCTTTACAGCGTCCGCATTTGGGCTGATCGCCCAGGCGCTCGGCGGGGATGCGGTTCAACCCATTGCAATGGGGGCAGGGGATCAGCAGTGGATCGGACATGAGGGGGCTCCGGGATAAGTGGCCAATAGCTCCGATCTGGAGTCTGTGGGTCGGTTTATCAAGCTGTTGCATGCGCTCATACATCTTTGCGCGGCAACTGTCGGCTCGGTTCTAGGCTGGAGAGAGACGATGCTCCGTGCCATTGGTCCGAGAGCATTTATAGCAACTTGCGATAAGTTGCTCCACCCTCTAGGCTGCCATAGCAGTATGCGATAAGGACTTTGCATGCGTGTAATCACGGCTAAACGAATTTGGGATGCCAAGGAAAAATGGCCACACTCGGCCAAGGCGTTGGATGATTGGTATCGCGCGCTTAAACGCAATCGGCTTGCGGATTTTGCCGCGATGAAGGCGATGTTTCCGGCGGTGGACAAGGTCGGGCCGCTGCATGTGTTCGATATCGGCGGCAACAAGGTACGGCTGATTGCATTGGTCCGTTATACGACGCAAAAGCTCTATATCCGCCATGTGTTGGACCACTGTGAATATGACCGGGGCAAGTGGAAGGAGGATCGAGGATGAGTGCGTTGATCGAGCAAGTGGCCGAACACTGGCAGTTCGTTGCGCCGTTGCTGCGCAAGCCGAAAACCGAGGCGGACTACGACAGGCTGGTTCAGGCCCTTGACGAGTTGCTGGACCTGACGGGGGAAGACGAGGCCCATCCTCTCAACAGCCTGGTGGACATCATCGGGGACTGGATCGAAGCCTACGATCTTGAACATCGCCCGATGCCTGTTGCCAGCGGAGTAGATGTGTTGCGCTACATGATGCGCGAACACGGCCTGACCCAGAGCGACCTGCCCGGTGTCGGTGCGCAGTCGGTAGTCTCGGAGATCCTGAGCGGCAAGCGTCAGCTCAACCTGCGGCAGATCCGCTGGCTGGCCGAACGTTTCAAGGTCTCGATGGAAACCTTTATCTGACCTCTCAGGACGAGCAACTGATTTCCAGGTGCTTGCCCCATTCGGGCGGTCGTTCGGCGTAGCTGTCCATGCCGGCCTGTTGTTCGAACGGCTTGCTCAGTACCGCGTGCAGGCGGCGCACCTCGGAGTAGTCCCCTTGTTCGGCGGCGTCGATGGCCTTCTGTGCCAGGTAATTGCGCAGGATGTACAGCGGGTTGACCGCGTGCATGCGTTCCCGGCGCAACTCCTGACCCTGGATCGGATCACGGGCGACCCGGGCCTTGTACAGATCGGCCCAGGCATCGAAGCCCTGGCGGTCGACGAAGTCGTCGCGCAGCCGGGCCACGGCCAGTTCCGCCGGCTCATCCCCCAGGCGACGGAAGAACAGGCTGTAGTCCACGCCGCTGCCCTGCATCAGTTGCAGCAGCCGTTCCACCAGCTTCTGATCCTCCTCTTCGGCGCTGGTCAGGCCGAGGCGGCGGCGCATCAGGTCCAGGTAATGGGCCTGGAACAACGGCAGGAACAGGCCGAGGGTTTCCCGCAGGGCCTCGACACTGATGAAGGGCGTCAGCGCCTGGGCCAGGGCGCTGAGGTTCCACTGGCCGATCGGCACCTGGTTGCTGAACGAGTAGCGCCCCTGGTCATCGGAATGGTTGCAGATGAAATGCGCATCGAAGTCATCGAGGAAGGCGAACGGCCCGAAGTCGAAGGTCACGCCGAGAATCGACATGTTGTCGGTGTTCATCACCCCGTGGCAGAAACCGTAGGCCTGCCACTTGGCGATCAGTTCGGCATTGCGCTCGACCACTTCGCGGAACATCGCCAGGTAGGGTTCGGGCTGCTCCAGGCACTCGGGAAAGTGCATCTCCAGCACGTGCTCGCCCAGCTGTTTCTGCTGCTCGGGGCGTTTTGTGTAATAGAAGTATTCGAAGTGGCCGAAGCGGACATGGCTGGGCGACATGCGCAGCAGCATCGCCGCGCGCTCCTGCTTCTCGCGCCAGACCGGGGTGTCGGAGCCGATCACGCACAGCGCCCGGGTGGTCGGAATACCCAGGGCGTGCAGCGCCTCGGAAGCCAGGAACTCGCGGATCGACGAACGCAGTACGGCGCGGCCATCGCCCATGCGCGAGTAGGGGGTCTGGCCGGCGCCCTTGAGGTGCAGGTCCCAGTGCTCGCCGGCGGCGTTGTACACCTCGCCCAGCAGCAAGCCGCGACCATCGCCCAACTGAGGGTTGTAGGAGCCGAACTGATGCCCGGAATAGACCATCGCCCGGGGCTCGGCTTCAGCCCACAGCTTGTGCCCGCCAAACAGTTCGGCGAACACCGGGCTTTGCGCGGCCTCAGGGTCCAGGTCCAGCAGCGCCATGGCCGCCGGGCTGGCCACCACCAGGCGTGGGCGGTCGATCGGCTCGGGCAGCACATGGGTTGAGAACGCATCGCCCAGGCGGGCGAAGCGATTGTCGAAGGTCAGTTCGTCGAGGGCTTTCAACGGCCATCTCCAGCAGAATGTCCGAGCATTCTGCTAGGGATAGCGTCCTTAGTCGAGCCTGCTGGGAGGCGGTTCCTGCAGTGGTTTACCGTCGGGCAGCGGGACAATGGTCTTGGTCTCCGGCTCGATGGGCACCATCTTGTATTCCTGGCCATGGAGGTTCTTCAGGTAGACCTCCATCTGGCGGAACGAGATGTTGATGTGCTGCTTCTTGAACTCGCGGTTGATGAAGCGGTTGACCTCGTCGAGCACCGGGTTGCGGTCCCCCAGCTCGCGCACGTGCATGCGCAATTCGTGGTCCAGGGTGCTTTCGCCGAAGTTGAGGAAGTACACATGGGGCTCGGGCTCTTTCAATACCCGCGGGTTATCGCGGGCCGCCTTGAGCAGCAGTTCCTTGACCAGGTCCAGGTCCGAGCCGTAGTCGACGCCGAGCTTGAGGGTCACCCGGGTGACGGTGTCGGTCAGCGACCAGTTGATCAGTTGCCCGGTGATGAAGGTCTGGTTCGGGACGATGATGTCCTTGCGATCGAAGTCGGTGATGGTGGTGGCGCGGATGCGGATCCTGCTCACCGTGCCCGACAGGTTGCCGATGGTGATGGTATCGCCGATGCGCACTGGCCGCTCGAACAGGATGATGATGCCGGAGATGAAGTTGGCGAAGATCGCCTGCATGCCGAAGCCCAGGCCCACCGACAGCGCAGCCACCAGCCACTGCAACTTGTCCCAGCTGACGCCGAGGGTCGACAGGGTCGAGACGAAGCCGACGCCGGCAATCACATAGGACAGCAGCGTGGTGGTCGCGTAGGCGCTGCCCTGGGCCAGGTTCAGCCTGGACAGCACCAGCACCTCCAGCAGCCCCGGCAGGTTGCGCGCCAGGGCGAAGGTGATGCCGACGATGATCAGCGCGCCGAGCATGTCGCCGATGCTGATGGGCACCATGCTCATGTTGGCGCCGGTGCCGCTGGTGTATTCGTAGAGGGTGATGTTGTCCAGGTAGGAGAACACGCTGATCAGGTCCGACCAGACCCAGTACAGCCCGGCCATGAAACCACCGAGCAGGGCCAGGCGGATCAGGCGCAGGGATTGTTCGTTGACCTTCTCGATGTCCAGGGTCGGCTCTTCGACTGCTTCGCTGTCGCCGCTTTCCTTGGCGGCCTGGCGTTTGGCCAGGGCCCGCTGGTAGGCCAGGCGCCGGGCGGCGACGCCCAGTCCGCGGACAAAAGTGGCTTCGATCACCAGCCAGAACATCAGCAGGTACAGGGTATTGATCAGGCGGTCGCTGAGCTTCAGCGCGGTGTAGTAGTAGCCGAAGCACACGGCGATGAACAAGGCGATCGGCAGCGCGGTGAACAGCACCGCCACCGCCTTGCGGAACAGCGAGGCGTTCTGGTGCGTCGGGCTGCTCAGCAGCAGGCGGCTGAGCAGCCAGGCCATCAGGGCGTAGCAGGTCAGGACCACGGCGATGCCGAGTACGTCATCGGCCAGTGCCGCCGGTTGATGTTCGGCCACGGCGACCACGGCCACCAGGGCCATGACCACCAGCCCGAGGCGGCGGATCCAGCCCTGGAGGAATTCGACCTGGGGCTTTTCCCAGCGAAAGTGCAGTTCCGCCACGCCGCCGGGGGCGAGGATCCGGTAGGCGGTATAGAACACCAGCCAGGCCTGGGCCATCTGCAACAGCGCCGCGCCGAGGTTGGCGTTCTGTCCGCGGGCGTCGATCTGCAAGGCCAGGCCGCACAGCGCCAGGCCGAGGGCGACCGGCATCGCCAGCAGGATGTTGACCAGGATCGCCTGCGGCGTGTGCCATTGGCTGTCGCGCTTGAAGTGACCGATGTCCTTGTGAACCTTGGTCAGGCGCTGGTACAGGTTCTTGCGCCGCCACAGCAGGGCCGCGATCAGGAGCAGCAATGGCAGGAACAGCAGCGGCCGTTGCGCCAGGCCGTCGGCCAGCTCGCTCAGGCTGGACGACCAGGGCAGGGTGGTGACCTGTTTTTCCAGGCGCAGCGGCACAGCTTGCAGCCATTCGCCGTCCAGCGGCTTGTTGCTGGGAATCCAGAACATCTGTTCGTCGAGGGTCGCGCGCAGGCTTTGCGAGGTGCTCAGCAGCTGCTTCTGATTGAGCTGCAGGGTGATGGATTCGTTGAGTAGGGCGCTTAGCTCGCGGCTCAGGCGTTCCAGCAGGTCGGCACGGGTGATGGCCAGGTCCAGCAGGGTTTTGCGCAGCTGCGGGGTGATTTGCTCGGACGGCTGGGTCGCCAGCAGGTTGTTGACATAGCTGCTGGGGCTGCTGATCAGTTCGCGTTGCTGGTTGACCTCGAACTGATACAGGCGGATGTCGGCGATCTGGTCCGCCAGGTCGCGGTCGAGCCGCAGGTGCGGCAGCGCCTGCTTCTGTTTATAGAGGATCTTCGACAGCAGCAGGCTGCCCTTGAGCACGCTGATCTGCTCGTCCAGCGCGGCATCGCTCTGGGTCACGCTGTCGAGTTGCTGCTTGGTCTGCAGGTTCTGCTGGGTCAGCTCATTGAGGCGGTCGGTGCTTTTGAGCAGATAGTCGGAAAGCTTCAGGTTGGCCGCGCTTTCGGTGGCCAGGAGGCTGCTGCTGCCGGCCTTTTGCGCTTCGATCGATTGCTGGGTGACGGTTTCCTGGGACTGGGCCAGGCGCTTCTGGTTGATCAGGGTCTGCAGGTCCTGGATTTCCTGCTCCAGGCGCGCGGTCTTTTCCATCAGCAGGTCATGCTGGCTGTTGCCCAGGTCCTGCAACTGGCTGTTGCCGGCCAGCTCCTGGCGGCGCAACGGGATCAGCGCGTTGATGGCCGCCAGTTCGGCATTGAGCTGATTGCGCTGGTCGGCGTTGATCGGCTTGCCGGAGTCCTTGCCGTTCTTGAGGATCGTATTGATCTGCTGGGTGCGGGTCTGGCTGCTGCTGATCTCGGCCTGGGCGCGTTCGGGGCGGGTCTGCGCGGTAATGGCCAGGCTGTTGGCCTCGGCCAGGGCTTTCTGCATGTCGCCCTGCTGGGTGGTGCGTTCGGTCAGCAGTTGTTCGAGCTGCGACACCGGCAGGTTGGCGTAGCGCTGGGCCACCGGCACCACCTTGGTGGCTTTCAGGCGGGTCAGCTCGCGCTGGTTTTCGCTGGTCTGGCGCGGTGCATTGCTCAACTGCTGCTTGAGGTCGTTCAGGCGCTGCTCGTAATCCTGCTTGTTCGACAGCTGGGTCAGCGTCTGTTGCAGCACCGCTTGCAGGGCCTTTTGATCGGCCTCCGGCAATTTGCGCTCGGCGATTTTATCCAGGCTCTGCTGGACGGACTCGGCACTGGGCGGCTCGGCCGCTTGCAGTGTGCCGACAGAAAGGCTCAGGCCCAGCAGGGCAATGGCGAAAAGGGTACGCAGGGTTGGCATAGAGACCGGTCAAGCTGGATGAGAAGTTAGGCAGTTTAGAGGAAGAGTCCGGGGCCCGGGCGACTTCCTTCGGGGAATCTGACGCCCACTTTGCTGATCTTGTTCCCCTCCATCACGGCAACCGTCCAGATGGTGTTGTTCCATTCCACCTGGTCGCCGACCACTGGAGCACCCCCCACTTTCTGGGTGATGAAGCGGCTCAGCGGCATGTCCGGATCGAGCCCTTCGAGTTTCAGCCCGTACAGCGCCGAAACCGCGCCCAGCTGGGCGTCGCCTTCGAGAACGAAGTCGCCGAAGAAGCGCAGATCGAGGCCTCGTTGCGGTGCCTGGCTGAAGAGTTTTCCAAGGGCCGGCAGGTTGTGTTCATGGCCGATGACGCAGAGCAAATCATCGGCTTCCAGCACCGTACTACCCGACGGATGGAGCAGTTGCTGGTGACGAAACAGGGCGGCGATACGGGTACCTTCGGGCATTTTCAGCTCGCGCAACGCCGCGCCGATGCACCATTTTTCCGCGCCGAGGCGGTAGACGAACAACTCCCATTCGCTGGTGACATGCACCTCCAGGGCGGCGCGGGAGATCGGCGCCGGCTCCGGTGGCACCGTGACTTTCAGCAACTTGGCGACCCACGGCAGGCTGGTGCCTTGCACCAGCAGGGACACCAGCACGATAAAGAAGGCCAGGTTGAAGTACAGCTGGGCTTCGGGCAGCCCGGCCATCAACGGGAACACTGCGAGAATGATCGGTACCGCGCCGCGCAGGCCGACCCAGGAAATAAAGGCTTTCTCGCGGCCGTGGAAGGCCTTGAACGGCAGCAGGCCGACCATCACCGACAGCGGACGGGCGAACAGGATCATCCACAGCGCCAGGCCCAGCGCCGGCAGGGCGATGGGCAGCAGGTCGTGGGGCGTGACCAGCAGGCCCAGCACCAGGAACATGCCGATCTGCGACAGCCAGGCCATGCCGTCGAGCATATGCAGGATGCCGTGCCGGCTGCGCACCGGGCGGTTGCCGATCACCAGGCCGCACAGGTACACCGCGAGGAAGCCGCTGCCGTGCAGGGCGTTGGTCAGGGCGAAGACTACCAGGCCGCCGGCGATCACCAGGATCGGGTACAGGCCGGTGGCCAGGTTGATGCGGTTCACCAGTTGCAGCATCAGCCAGCCGCCGCTCAGGCCGATCAGGCCGCCGATGCCGAACTCGCGCAGCAGATGCCCCAACAGGCTCCAGTGCAGGCCGGTCTGGCCGCTGGCGAGCATGTCGATCAGGGTCACGGTGAGGAACACCGCCATCGGATCGTTACTGCCCGACTCGATCTCCAGGCTGGCGGTGACCCGTTCGTTCAGGCCCTTGCCGCCCAGCAGCGAGAACACCGCCGCGGCGTCGGTGGAGCCGACGATGGCGCCGATCAGCAGGCCCTGGATCAGGTTCAGGTCGAACAGCCAGGCGGCCGCCATGCCGGTCAGGCCGGTGGTGATCATCACGCCGACGGTGGCCAGCGACAAGGCGGGCCACAACGCCACACGGAAGCTCGAGACCCGGGTGCGCAGGCCGCCGTCGAGGAGGATCACCGCGAGTGCGAGGTTGCCCACCAGGTAGGCGGTCGGGTAGTTGTTGAAAATGATGCCGCCACCGTCGACGCCGGCGGCCATGCCCACGGCCAGGATGATCACCAGGATCGGGATACCGAGGCGGGACGAAAGGGAACTCACCAGAATGCTCGCACCTACCAGCAACGCGCCGATCAAGAACAGGCTGTTGATGGTCGTCGCATTCAAAGGCAGTACTCCAGAAGCAGAAAGGCGGGCACAAACTGACCATGCAGTCTGCGTGCCAGCGATTCTAACCTGTTGAAATACGATGCTGTCAAAAAGCTTTTGCGCCTGTTTACAGGCGGCGGAAAAGCGTCGCCTGGCGCCGGCCACCGACGGACTTCATGGCGTTCCGCAGTGGCTGGCGCAGGTGGCGATCAGCGCGATTGGCCGGGCATTACAGGGTGAATCGCGCCACCATGCCGTTCAGGTCCACGGCCAGGCGTGACAGCTCGTGGCTGGCATCGCTGGTCTGGTTGGCGCCGGTGGCCGATTGCACCGACAGGTCGCGGATGTTCACCAGGTTGCGGTCCACTTCGCGGGCCACCAGGGCCTGTTCCTCGGCGGCGCTGGCGATGACCAGGTTGCGCTCGTTGATTTCGTTGACCGCGGTGTTGATGGTGTCCAGGGCGCCGCCGGCGCCACGGGCGATGCTCAGGGTCGAGTCGGCGCGCTCGGTGCTGGTGCGCATCGACTCGACGGCATGCTCGGTGCCGCTCTGGATGCTGCCGATCATGCGTTCGATTTCGCTGGTGGACTGCTGGGTACGGTGGGCCAGGGCACGCACTTCATCGGCGACCACGGCGAACCCGCGTCCGGCATCGCCGGCCCGGGCGGCTTCTATCGCGGCGTTCAAGGCCAGCAGGTTGGTCTGGTCGGCCAGGCCGCGGATCACGTCCAGCACCTTGCCGATGTCGCGCGATTCCTCGGCCAGTTCGCTGATCCTGTTGGCCGAACTCTGCACTTCGCTGCTCATCAGCTCTATGGCGCTGACGGTCTCGCGCACCAGGTTGCGGCCTTCGCTGGCCGACTGGGTGGCGTCGTTCGAAGCCTCGGCGGTGCTCACGGCGTTGCGCGCGACTTCTTCGACGGCGCAGGTCATCTCGTTCACGGCGGTGGCGGCCTGTTCGATTTCGTTGTTCTGCTGGGTCAGGCCACGGGCACTTTCGTCGGTGACGCTGTTCAGTTCTTCCGCGGCGGAAGCCAACTGGCTGGCGGAGCCGGAAATATGCAACAGGGTCTGGCGCAGTTTTTCCTGCATGCTCGCCATGGCCTGCAGCAGGCGTCCGGGTTCGTCGCGCCCGTTGATCCGGATGCTTTGGGTGAGGTCGCCTTCGGCGATGTGTTCCGCGGCATGCAAGGCGCTGGCGATGGGTTGGGTAATGCTGCGGGTCAGCAACCAGGCAAACACCACGGTCAGGGTGGTGGACAGGATCAGCAGGGCGACTACCAGGTTGAATGCCGAAGCGTATTCCTCGGCGGCCTGCTCGTTGGCGGCCTTGGAGCGCTGGCTGTTGATCTGTACCAGCAGGTTCAGAACCTTGTTGATCTGCTGCGAGTTCTTCATCAACTCGTTGTTCAGCATCTCTTGCAGCTCACCCAGCTGGTTATTGCGCGACAGCTCTTTGATGCGCTCTTCGAGCTTGCGGTATTCGGCCAGCAGCTTGAGGTAGTGGTCGTAGGCCTCGCTTTCCTCCGGGCTGCTGACCAGCTTTTCATAGGTGGTGCGGATTTTTTCGATCTGCTGGTTGCCGAGTTCGAGCGACTCGCGGGTCTTGGCCTGGACCTCGGGACCGCGGTTGATCACCAGGCGATAGGACAGCACCTGCAGCCGCAGCATCTGCTGGGTGAACTCATCGATGCTCTGGATGCTGGGCATGTTGTCGGTGGAAATGGTGACGGTCGCCGCGCGAATCTTGCTCATCTGGTTCAGGGCGAAGATGCCCAGGAACAGCATCAGGCAGCCGATGAATGCAAAGCCGAGAAATGCCCTCGGTGCAATGTTCATGTTGCGAAGAGACATGGGGATCTACCTCAAGAATGCGCAATCCATGCCGCGGTGGTTGATAGGGCTCCCCTGACCTATCGCGCGGAAAAATGGATTCTTGAAGCAGGAGCAAGAGTTTCAGAAAGATCTGATGAGCGACGAAGTGTCAGGAACCAGATGGGGGAATGACAGTCTTTAAAGTTCGCAGGCAAGGTCACCCGCCAGGCAAATCAAGGCGTTGCGCCGGGAAAATCTGGCATCCGGGGTGACTTTTCTTTATCGTACGCGCCCTTTGAAAAATGCTCGGAAAATCAAAATGTTGGAAGCATCCCTAAGCCAATTGGAACAGCTTGTCAGTGATCTGGTGCAACAGAACCAGGAACTGTCGGGCACGAACGAAACCCTCAAGGCAGAACTGGCCCAGGCCAAGGATGAGAACGAAAGCCTGCAACTGAGCCTGATGGAACAGGAAGAGAAACAAGGCGCCACCGCGGCCCGCATCCAGGCCCTGGTCGAGCGCGTCAGTGCCGGTCCTGTCAGCGCATGAGGCAGGGTGCCGACGGGGTAAAAGTCGTCTCGATTCTCGGCGAGGACTACTCGATCAAGGCGCCGGCCGGGGAAGAGCAGACCCTGCTGGACGCCGCGTTGATGTTGAAGGCCACCCTGGCCGAGACCAAGAAGAGATACCCGACGCTGATCGGTGACCGCTTGCTGGTGCTGGCGGCGATGAACCTGTGCTCCCAGCAGCTCGAGATGCAAAAGCGTCATCAGCAGGAGCTCGACCGTTACCAAGAGCAAGTCAGCGCCACGGTCGAAGTGATCTCCAAGACCATCAGCCAGAGCTGATGGGTTTACCCACAACCTGCAACGCCGTTGCGGTTGTGTCGGACTGATTGTTTTCGCGAGCAGCCGGGCGGCGCTCGATTGCTCGCGATGCTTTTAGCGCTTCAGAACCACTCGTCCTGCATGCCCAGGCAGGTATCGTCCCGCGCCTCCAGCAAGGCCAGTTCGTGATGACAGGCCGGCACTTCCCAGCTCAGGAAGTAACGCGCCGCCTGCAGCTTGCCCTTGTAGAAACCCACATCCGCCGGGTTGCCCTTGGCCAGGCCTTCCTGCGCGCGAATCGCCTGTTCCAGCCAGCGCCAGCCGATCACCGCATGACCGAAGGCTTTCAGGTACAGCGCCGAGTTGGCCAGGCTGCTGTTGACCTTGCCCTGGGCCAGGTCGCTGAGCAGGCCCAGGGTCACGCTTTGCAGGCGTGCCACCAGTTTTTCCAGCGGTTGGCGCAGCGCCGTCAGGGCGTCGTGGGCCTGGGCCCGCTCGCTGGTATCGGCGATCAGGCGGATCAGTTGTTTCAGGCCCGCGCCGCCGTTCTGCGCCAGCTTGCGCCCCAGGAGGTCCAGTGACTGGATGCCGTGGGTGCCTTCATGGATCGGGTTCAGGCGGTTGTCGCGGTAATACTGTTCCACCGGGTATTCGCGGGTGTAGCCGTGGCCGCCGAGGATCTGGATCGCCAGTTCGTTGGCCTTCAGGCAGAACTCCGAGGGCCAGGATTTGACGATGGGCGTCAGCAGGTCCAGCAGTTCGTGGGCCTGCTTGCGCTGATCTTCGTCGGGCAGGGTGGTGGTGTCGTCGAACAGCCGTGCGGCGTACAGGCCCAGGTCGAAAGCGCCTTCGACATAGGCCTTCTGGGTCAGCAGCATGCGCTTGACGTCGGCGTGCTGGACGATCGACACCGGCGCGGTAGTCGGGTCCTTGCTGTCCGGCAGGCGACCTTGCGGGCGTTCGCGGGCGTATTCCAGGGAGTACAGGTAGCCGGCGTAGCCAAGCATCACCGCGCCTATGCCGACGCCGATCCGCGCCTCGTTCATCATCTGGAACATGTAGCTCAGGCCGTGGTGCGGCTTGCCCACCAGATAGCCGACACACTCCCCGTTATCGCCGAAGTTCAGCGCCGTGGAGGTGGTGCCGCGCCAGCCCATCTTGTGGAACAGCCCGGCCAGCAACACGTCGTTGCGCTGGCCCAGGCTGCCGTCGTCGTTGACCAGGAACTTGGGCACGATGAACAGTGAGATGCCTTTCACCCCGGCCGGCGCGTCTGGCAGCTTGGCCAGCACCATATGCACGATGTTTTCCGACAGCGGGTGATCGCCGCCGGAGATGAAGATTTTGTTGCCCTTGAGCCGGTAGGTGCCGTCCGCCGCCGGTTCGGCGCGGGTGCGGATATCCGCCAGCGACGAGCCGGCATGGGGCTCGGTCAGGGCCATGGTGCCGAAGAAGCGCCCGTCGATCATCGGCTGCAGGAAGCGCCGTTTCTGCTCGTCGGTGCCGAAGCTTTCGATCAGGTTGGCCGCGCCCATGGTCAGGAAGGGGTAGGACGTGGAGGCTGCGTTGGCCGCCTGGAAGTGCGCGAAGCAGGCCTGGGACAACAGCGTCGGCAACTGCATGCCACCGGCCTCGAAGCTGCGCGCGGCATTGAGGAAGCCGGCTTCGAGAAAGGCATCGACCGCGGGTTTGACTTCCGGAATCAGGATCGCCTTGCCGTCTTCATAACGCGGCTCGTTTTCGTCGCCCTTGCGGTTGTGCGGGGCAAAGAATTTCTCGGCGATGCTGCGCGCGGTGCCGAGGGCGGCGTCGAAGGTTTCCCGGTTGTGCTCGGCGAATCGCTCGCGCTGGGTCAGGCCCTCGGCATCGAGGACCTCATACAGCTCGAAAGCCAGATTGCGGGAACTGAGCAACGTCTCGGACATGGCGGCCTACCTGCTTTATAGGGAATGAGCCGAGTCTAGGCGGGTGAATAAATGCTGAACAGCAAGATTGATGCGGGTGATAAAGATGCCAAACAGGCACAGCCTCTGTAGCCGCTGCCGAAGGCTGCGATAAGTCCCGCAGGGACTTCGGCGGCAATGAAATCGCTACGGCCGTTCCGGTCGATCGCAGCCTGCGGCAGCGGCTACAGGGAATTGCATCGGGCAAAAAAAGGGCGCCGGTGAGGGCGCCCTTTTTCATGCCGCGGACTATCGGCTTCAGCCGATGGTCATCAGGCTGGCGTTACCGCCGGCCGCCGCGGTGTTGACGCTCAAGGCGCGCTCGATCACCAGGCGTTCCAGGGCAATCGAGGTTTCGCCTTGCGACAGGCCGTGAACCCCAACGATGGCGCCGGCACGCTTGGCCACTTGCTGGCAGACCGCGCGCAGCTGGTCGGAATCACCGTGATGCAGGACCGCGTCGAACACCACGTCGTCCTTGGTCCAGTCGGCCACGCGCTGGATGCGCGCTTGCACGTCCTTCGGCAGGCGGGCGTAGAGCGCTTTGCCCGGTTCGCCTTCCGGCCAGACCGCCGAACCACCCACGGCCAGGACCGCAGCCAGTTGAGTCAGCAGGTCGCCTTCGACTTCCGCCAGGCACAGCACGTGTTCGCGCGGCAGGATGGCGTAGCTGTTGCGTTCCCCGGTCGGGCCCGCCAGGACGCGGGTGACACCGCTCTGCGACTGCGCCGCGAACTGTACGCACAGGGCGCTGAGGTCCGCCAGCTTGTTGCTGTCGGCCCAGGCTTGCAGGGCGTTCAGCGGCTTGCTCATGGCATCGCGCAGGCGCACGTCCGGGGCGTTCAGGGCGTCGCCACGGGCGAACGACTGCTCGATGGCGTCGGTCGGACGGGTCGACAGCAGGCGGTACAGGTACAGCGGGCCGCCGGCTTTCGGGCCAGTGCCCGACAGGCCTTCGCCGCCAAATGGCTGCACACCGACTACGGCACCGACGATGTTGCGGTTGACGTAGACGTTACCGGCGTTGACGTTGTCGATCACCTTGGCGATGGTCTCGTCGATGCGGGTGTGCACGCCCAGGGTCAGGCCGTAGCCGGAAGTGTTGATCTGCGCGATCAGCTGGTCGATGTCCTTGCGCTTGTAGCGCACCACGTGCAGCACCGGACCGAAGATCTCCCGTTGCAGTTCGTCGAAGCTTTCCAGCTCGATCAAAGTTGGCATCACGAAGGTGCCGCGCTTGATCTCTTCACCATCGGCGATCGCCACCTGATACACGCTGCGGCCTTTGTCGCGCATGGCCTGGATGTGTTTCTCGATGCCGGCCTTGGCTTCGGCGTCGATCACCGGGCCGATGTCCACGGACAGGCGCTCGGGGTTGCCCAGGCGACTTTCCGCCATGGCGCCCTTGAGCATTTCGATCACGCGGTCGGCGGAGTCTTCCTGCAGGCACAGCACGCGCAGGGCCGAGCAACGCTGGCCGGCGCTGTCGAAGGCCGAGGAGACGACGTCGATCACCACTTGTTCGGTCAGGGCCGAGGAGTCGACGATCATCGCGTTCTGGCCACCGGTTTCGGCAATCAGCGGGATTGGTCGGCCCTGGGCGTCCAGGCGGCCGGCGACGTTGCGTTGCAGCAGGCGCGCGACTTCGGTGGAGCCAGTGAACATCACACCCTTGACCCGATCGTCGCCGACCAGACGGGCACCGACGGTTTCGCCACGGCCCGGCAGCAGTTGCAGCACGCCTTCCGGAATGCCGGCTTCGAGCATCAGGCGAACCGCTTGCGCGGCGACCAGTGGCGTCTGTTCGGCCGGCTTGGCCAGTACCGGGTTGCCAGCGGCCAGGGCGGCGGCGACTTGGCCGCTGAAGATTGCCAGCGGGAAGTTCCACGGG
This sequence comes from Pseudomonas sp. GW821-FHT09E12, assembly GCF_059416085.1. NCBI lineage: Bacteria > Pseudomonadati > Pseudomonadota > Gammaproteobacteria > Pseudomonadales > Pseudomonadaceae > Pseudomonas > Pseudomonas sp. GW821-FHT09E12. The sequence continues at coordinate 437,811 of NZ_JBWKOM010000004.1, forward strand.
CTGATGCAGACCACCGGGCCCAGTGGGCGGTGCGCGTCGTTGCTGAAATCGTTGCGAGCCTGCACCGCGTAGTAGCGCAGGAAGTCCACGGCTTCACGCACTTCGGCGATGGCGTTGGCGAAGGTCTTGCCGGCTTCGCGGGCCAGCAGGCCCATCAGCGGCTGGATCTCGCCTTCCATCAGGTCGGCGGCGCGTTCGAGGATCGCGGCGCGCTCGGCCGGCGGCGTGGCCTGCCAGATCGGCGCGGCGTTCAGCGCGCACTGGATGGCGTTGTCGACGTCTTCGACCGTGGCTTCCTGTACGTGGCCGACCACATCGCGGTGATCGGACGGGTTCAAGACCGGCGCCGGGGTTTCGCTGCTGGAAGCGCAACCGAGCATCGGCGCGGCTTTCCAGTGGTTGTGGGCGGTGGCCAGCAGGGCGCAGGACAAGGACGCCAGGCGGTGTTCGTTGGCCATGTCGATGCCGGCGGAGTTGGCGCGCTCGCTGCCGTACAGATCACGCGGCAATGGAATGCGCGGATGCGGCAGGCCGAAGCCGCCTTCCAGGGTCGCCATCTGCTCGATCTGGCTGACCGGGTCGGCCACCAGTTCCTGGATGGAGATCGACTGGTCGGCGATGCGGTTGACGAACGAGGTGTTGGCGCCGTTTTCCAGCAGGCGGCGGACCAGGTAGGCCAGCAGGGTTTCATGGGTGCCGACCGGGGCGTACACGCGGCACGGACGGTTCAGCTTGCCATCGGCGACCTTGCCTACCACCTGTTCGTACAGCGGTTCGCCCATGCCGTGCAGGCACTGGAACTCGTACTGGCCCGGGTAATAGTTCTGACCGGCGATGTGGTAGATGGCCGACAGGGTGTGGGCGTTGTGGGTAGCGAACTGCGGGTAGATGACTTCCGGTACCGACAGCAGCTTGCGGGCGCAAGCGATATAGGACACGTCGGTGTACACCTTGCGGGTGTACACCGGATAGCCTTCCAGGCCTTCGACCTGGGCACGCTTGATCTCGCTGTCCCAGTAGGCGCCTTTCACCAGGCGGATCATCAGGCGGTGACGGCTGCGGCGCGCCAGGTCGATCACATAGTCGATCACATACGGGCAGCGCTTCTGGTAGGCCTGGATCACGAAGCCGATGCCGTTCCAGCCGGTCAGCTGCGGTTCGAAGCACAGGCGCTCGAGCAGATCCAGCGACAGCTCCAGGCGGTCGGCCTCTTCGGCGTCGATGTTCAGGCCGATGTCGTATTGCTTGGCCAGCAGGGTCAGCGACAGCAGGCGCGGGTACAGCTCGTCCATCACGCGCTCGTACTGGGCGCGGCTGTAGCGCGGGTGCAGGGCCGAGAGCTTGATCGAGATGCCCGGGCCTTCATAGATGCCACGACCGTGGGACGCCTTGCCGATCGAATGGATGGCTTGCTCGTAGGACGCCAGGTATTTCTGCGCGTCGTGCTCGGTCAGTGCCGCTTCGCCGAGCATGTCGTAGGAGTAGCGGAAGCCCTTGGCTTCGAACTTGCTCGCATTGGCCAGGGCCTCGGCGATGGTTTCGCCGGTGACGAACTGCTCGCCCATCAGGCGCATGGCCATGTCGACGCCCTTGCGGATCATCGGCTCGCCGCTCTTGCCGATGATGCGGCTCAGGGACGAGGTCAGGCCGGCTTCGTTATGGGTGGCGACCAGCTTGCCGGTCAGCAGCAGGCCCCAGGTGGCGGCGTTGACGAACAGCGACGGGCTGTTGCCCAGGTGCGGCTGCCAGTTGCCGGTGCTGATCTTGTCGCGGATCAGCGCGTCACGGGTGCCTTTGTCCGGGATGCGCAGCAGGGCTTCGGCCAGGCACATCAGGGCCACGCCTTCCTGGGACGACAGGGAGAATTCCTGCAGCAGGCCCTGGACGATACCGGCACGGCCGCCGGCGCTCTTCTGGTTGCGCAGTTTTTCGGCGATGGTCGCGGCCAGCTTGTTGGTGGCTTCGGCCATGGTGGCCGGCAGGCGCGCCTGCTCCAGCAGCATCGGTACCACTTCCGGTTCCGGGCGGCGGTAGGCGGCGGTGATCGAGGCGCGCAGCACCGATTGCGGCAGGATGCTTTCGGCGAATTCGAGGAAGCACTGGTGAGCGTGGTCGGTCTGCACTTCGCCAGCGTCATCGCCGTCGGTGCGGGTCGAACCGCTCAGCTCGGTCAGGGTTGCACCACCCTCGAGTTTTTCCAGGTAATTGAAAATTGCCTGCTTGATCAGCCAGTGCGGCGTGCGATCGATCGAGGTTGCGGCAGCCTTCAGGCGTTCGCGGGTCGGGTCGTCGAGTTTGACCCCAAGGGTGGTGGTAGCCATATTTTTATCCTCATGTTTACCACGGTTGCGTGGCATCAGCTGGCGGCAAGATTAGCCGTGAGCCGAGAGAGGTGCAACCGGGTGCAACCTGTTTTTTATCGGAATAATAGGCAACTCATCAGGAATTAATTTCTGGTCCCTGGGCGGCGCTTCCGCTTGGTGCTTTTAATTCTGTCGCGATGAGTTTTTGCTCCAAAAAGGAGCAAAAACGGGGCGTTCGCCGGAAAAATCGCTTGGGTGCAACTTATTCTCGCGAAACAGGTTGCACCTTCTTTGAATTGTTGAATAGCATTCGCGCCCAAGGTGCAACCGGTCCTCGAGGCCGGTTCATCGGCTGGTGGCTTTCCTGGGGAAACATCAGTCATAAATGCGCGGAGTAGCCAACCGTCTCTCAGACGTAGTCGTTTGAGAGCGGTGGTGCTGACCGCCGCTACATAAAAACAAAGCCAGGGCGTAACTCAATGAGTGCAAGCAATCCAACCTTGATCACGTTCGTGATCTACATCGCAGCTATGGTGCTGATCGGCTTCATGGCCTATCGCTCTACCAACAACCTTTCTGACTACATCCTCGGTGGCCGCAGCCTGGGTAGCGTGGTGACCGCGCTTTCCGCCGGTGCTTCCGACATGAGCGGCTGGTTGCTGATGGGCCTGCCGGGCGCCATTTACATGTCCGGCCTGTCCGAGAGCTGGATCGCCATCGGCCTGATCGTCGGTGCCTACCTGAACTGGCTGTTCGTCGCCGGTCGTCTGCGAGTACAAACCGAACACAACGGCGATGCATTGACGCTGCCGGACTATTTCTCCAGCCGCTTCGAGGACAAGAGCGGGCTGCTGCGGATCATCTCCGCGATCGTGATCCTGGTGTTCTTCACCATTTACTGCGCTTCCGGCATCGTTGCCGGTGCCCGTCTGTTCGAAAGCACCTTCGGCATGCCTTACGAGACCGCCCTGTGGGCCGGTGCCGCGGCGACCATCGCCTACACCTTCGTCGGTGGTTTCCTGGCAGTGAGCTGGACCGACACCGTACAAGCCACCCTGATGATCTTCGCCCTGCTGCTGACGCCGATCATCGTGCTGCTGGCCACCGGTGGCGTCGACACCACCTTCCTGGCGATCGAAGCCCAGGACCCAAGCAACTTCGACATGCTGAAAAACACCACCTTCATTGGCATCATCTCGCTGATGGGCTGGGGCCTGGGCTACTTCGGCCAGCCGCACATCCTGGCACGCTTCATGGCCGCGGATTCGGTCAAGTCGATCGCCAACGCCCGTCGTATCTCCATGACCTGGATGATCCTGTGCCTGGGCGGCACCGTGGCCGTGGGCTTCTTCGGTATCGCCTACTTCTCGGCGCACCCGGAAGTGGCCGGTCCCGTGACCGAGAACCACGAGCGGGTGTTCATTGAGTTGGCCAAGATCCTGTTCAACCCATGGATCGCCGGTGTGCTGCTGTCGGCCATCCTGGCGGCGGTGATGAGCACCCTGAGCTGTCAGTTGCTGGTGTGTTCCAGTGCCCTGACCGAAGACTTCTACAAGGCCTTCCTGCGTAAACATGCTTCCCAGCTGGAGCTGGTATGGGTCGGTCGCGCCATGGTGCTGCTGGTTGCCCTGGTCGCCATCGCCATGGCCGCCAACCCGGAAAACCGCGTGCTGGGCCTGGTCAGCTACGCCTGGGCCGGTTTCGGCGCAGCCTTCGGTCCTGTGGTGCTGATCTCGGTACTGTGGAAAGGCATGACCCGCGACGGCGCGCTGGCCGGCATCATCGTCGGCGCCGTGACCGTGATCCTGTGGAAGCACTTCAATGTGCTGGGCCTGTACGAAATCATCCCGGGCTTCATCTTCGCCAGCCTGGCCATCCTGCTGGTGAGCAAGATGAGCGCGCCGAGCGCCGGCATGGTCCAGCGTTTCGAGGCAGCCGAGAAAGACTACAAGCTCAACCACTGATCGGGAGCCGCTGAGGCGCTAACCCTGCAGTGATTCGAAAAGCCCGCATTCCCTGGGATGCGGGCTTTTTTATGGGCGTGCCTGCGCCGTGGAAGCTCCCGACACGACCTGACGCCGGCCGTGGCACAGGGTAAACTTCGCCCCCTGCGCAGGAGCAACCATGAACTATCGTCACGCCTTCCACGCCGGCAACCACGCCGACGTCTTCAAACACCTGACCCTGACCCGCCTCATCGCCCTGATGTCGCGCAAGGAGCAGCCGTTCGCCTACCTCGACAGTCATGCCGGCATCGGCCTGTACGACCTCCAGGGCGATCAGGCCAACCGCACCGGCGAGTACCTGGAAGGCATCGCGCGCCTGTGGGGCGAGCAGGACCTGCCAGCGCTGACCGCCGACTACATGGCGGTGCTGCACAAGATGAACCCCGATGGCGAACTGCGTTATTACCCGGGTTCGCCCGAGCTGGCGCGGCGCCTGACCCGTTCCCAGGACCGGGTGCTGCTCAACGAGAAGCATCCGGAAGACGGGTTGTTGCTCAAGGAAAACATGAAGGGCGATCGGCGGGTGGCGGTCCACCTGGGCGAGGGCTGGCATGTGGCGCGGGCGCTGCTGCCGGTGGCCGAGAAGCGCGCGGTGATGCTGATCGACCCGCCGTTCGAACAGCTCGACGAGATGCAGCGTTGCGCCGCGTCGTTGAAAGAAGCCATCGGCCGGATGCGCCAGACCGTGGCGGCCATCTGGTACCCGGTCAAGGATCAGCGGGCGCTGCGCCGCTTCTACCAGGACCTGGCCGGTACCGGCGCGCCGAAGCTGCTGCGTGTGGAACTGCTGGTGCATCCGCTGGATACGCCCAACAGCTTGAACGGCTCGGGCCTGGCGATTGCCAACCCGCCGTGGGGGCTGGAAGAGGAGTTGCGCGAGCTGTTGCCGTGGCTGGCGCAGAAACTGGGCCAGACCCAGGGTGGCTGGCAGATGGATTGGCTGATCGCCGAATAATGTGAGGTGTAGCCGCTGCCGAGGCCCGAGGCTGCGATGGGCAGCGAAGCGGCCCCCGAGGGCGCTCCTGCGGACCGCATCGCAGCCTCGTGCCTCGTCAGCGGCTACGGGTCAGATCGGGCAGGTCACGCCTGTGCCGCCGATCCCGCAGTAGCCTTCCGGGTTCTTCGCCAAGTATTGCTGATGGTAGGCCTCGGCGTAGTAGAAGGTCGGGGCTTCTTCGATTTCCGTGGTGATGGCGCCCAGCCCGGCCTTGGTCAGCTCGGCCTGGAACACTTTTTCGCTGGCCTTGGCCTGCTCCAGCTGGGTCGGGTTGGTGGCATAGATCACCGAGCGGTACTGGGTGCCGATGTCGTTGCCCTGGCGCATGCCCTGGGTCGGGTTATGCAGTTCCCAGAACATCGCCAGCAGTTCCTGGTAGCTGACTTTCTCCGGCTCGTAGACCACCAGCACCACTTCGCTATGGCCGGTCAGGCCCGAGCAGACTTCTTCGTAGGTCGGGTTCGGGGTAAAGCCGCCGGCGTAGCCCACCGACGTGCTGAACACGCCCTCGCGCTGCCAGAACTTGCGTTCCGCGCCCCAGAAGCAACCCAGGCCGAAGATGGCGAATTCCACGTTGCCCGGGAACGGGCCCAGCAGCGGGTTGCCGTTGACGAAGTGTTCGGCTGGCACGGTCATCGGGGTTTCGCGGCCAGGCAGGGCTTGTTCTTTGGTAGGTAGCACGTTTTTGTTCACCAGAATTTCCGAGCGCAGAACCATGATCAGTCCTCTCAGTCAGGGTGGGATTGAGTAATTAACCAGACACGCAGTTTGCCCGAGTGTTACAGCGCTGTCAGGCGATTGGGCCGCGCGGATAACGTTTGAGCTTGTCGATCAGCTCCGAGCCGGGGATCGGCCGGTCGAACAGGTAGCCCTGGCCGACATCGCAGCGGTGGCGACGCAGGAAGGACAGCTGCTCCGCGGTTTCGATGCCCTCGGCCACCACCTGGATCTTCAGGTTGTGGGCCATGGCGATCACCGCCGAGGTGATTTCCATGTCGTCCTGGTTGGCGGGGATTTCATGGATGAAGCTGCGATCGATCTTGATGATGTCGATCGGGAATTTCTTCAAGTAGCTCAGCGACGAATAGCCGGTGCCGAAGTCGTCCATGGCCAGGGTCAGGCCGAGCTTTTTCAGCTGGTCGAGTTGCTGGTGGGTGTCTTCGGTGGCTTCCAGCAGCAGACCTTCGGTCAGTTCCAGCTCCAGCAGCGAGGCGGGCAGCTGTTCTTCCTTGAGGATGCTGGCGATGGAGGCCACCAGGTCCGGGTCGGAAAACTGCTTGGGCGACAGGTTGATCGCTACCTGCAGATTGCCCAGGCCAGCGGCGGTGAGCTGCTTGCTCATGCGACAGGCCTGGCGCGCGATCCATTTGCCGATCGGGATGATCAGGCCGGTCTCTTCGGCGACGCTGATGAACTGGTCCGGGCGGATCATGCCCTTTTCCGGATGGTTCCAGCGCAGCAGCGCCTCCAGGCCCAGCAGGCGTCCGCTGCGCAGGCACAGCTTGGGCTGGTAGAACACGTCCAGCTCGTTCTGGGTCAGGGCGCGGCGCAGGTTGTTTTCCACGAACAGCTTGTAGCTGGCTTCGGCGTTCAGGGCCTCGGTAAATACCTGCACCTGATGTTTGCCGTTGGCCTTGGCCTTGTGCAGCGCCAGGCCGGCGTTGCGCATCAGGGTCTGCGGGTCGCGGCCGTGCAGCGGTGCGCAGGCCAGTCCCACGGAGCCGGTGACGCTGATGAGTTGGTTGTCGACGAACATCGGCTTGTCGAGGGTCATCAGCAACTGGCTGGCGATCTGTTGGCCGGCCTCCAGGTCGGTGTCGTCCAGCAGCACGGCGAACTCGTTACTGGCGAAGCGCGCCAAGCTGCCGCTCGGGCTCAGGCTGTTGCGCAGGCGCCGGGCCAGGCTGATCAGCAGCTTGTCGCCGGTCTGGTGGCCGAGGCTGTCGTTGATCCGCTTGAAATTGTCGATGTCCACCAGCAGCAAGCTGATGGGGCTGTCGCTGTCGCGGGCGAAGCGTTCGTCGAGGTTGCGGATGAAGGCGGGGCGGTTGCCCAGGTTGGTCAGGTTGTCGGTGTAGGCCAGGCGCTCGATGCGTTGCTGGGCCAGCTTGGTCTGGGTGATGTCTTCGTAGATGCCGATGTAGTGGGTCAGTTCGCGGTTGTCGCCATAGACCTTGGAGATCGACAGCTGGCCCCAGTACGGCTCCAGGTTCTTGCGCCGGCTCTTGAACTCGCCCTGCCAGCTGTTGCTCTTGGCCAGGCTGGAGGGCGCGTCGAACAGCAGTTCGCTGAGGTTCTCCAGCGCCGGCAGTTCCGCCAGCCGATGGCCGTGGACTTCCTCGGTGCTGTACTGGGTGATCGCAGTGAAGCTCGGGTTGACGTACTCCACCACGCCGTCGCAATTGACCAGCAGAAAGGCATTGGCGCTTTGCTCGACCGCACGTTGGAACAGGTGCAGGGCGCTAGTGGCGGTACGGCGGTTGTGGTTGTTGATGACCTGGGCGAACTGGTCGGCCAGCTCGCCGGCAAAGGCGATTTCATCGGATTGCCAGGCGCGGGTGTTGCCCACTTGTTCCAGGCACAGCACGCCGACCACCTGGCCGTCGATGCGGATACTGGCGTCGAGCATGGCGTTGATATTGCGCGGGCGCAGGCTCTCGGCCATTTCCCGGGTGCGCGGGTCACGCATGGCATTGTGCGCATCGATGGCCCGGCTGGTGTGCAGGGCTTCGAGGTAGTCGGGGAAGTCGCTGGCGTCGATCGTCTCCGGCAGGATGTATTCCTGCAGGTCGCGGTGATAGGCGCAGATGGGCACCAGCGACTGGCCTTCCAGGTTCCAGATGCTGGCACAGTCGATTTCGTAGATGTCGCAGGCGCTGCGGGTGATCAGCTCGGCGGCTTCCAGCAGGGAGTTGTTGGCGCTGTAGCGCTGGCGGGCCAGGAGCAGGATCAGGTCTTGCTGGGCGCGCACCCGTTCGAGGTGCTGGAGTTGTTCCTGCTGGGCACGCTGATTGAGTTCCAGGGCGATTTGCAGGCGACTGTTCTGGGTTTCCAGGTCGGGCGCGGAGAGCGGCTGATCGTTCTCGAGCAGGCCGTCGACCACCAGGAAATAGCCACGCAGCAGGTGTCGATTGTGCTGTTTGTAGGCTTCGCCGAGTTCCAGCAGGCTGAGTGAGCCCTTGGCGGTGTGCAGGGTGTAGCGAATCAGGTAATGCGGGCTGTGGGTCAGTTGCTGCTGGATCGCATCGTGCAGCTGATAACGGGCTTCCGGTTCCATCAGGCTGGCATAGGGCGAGCCGACCAGGGCACAGAGCTCGACGGCGGGCAGGCCGAATTGGCGTTCACAGTTCGGGTCGAGAAACAGCAGGGCCCAGCTCGCTTCATTCAGCCGTTCGAAACGCAGCATGCCGAGCCGCGAGGGCACGGGCAACTGCGTCACTACCTCGGCCACCATACGGCTGGCGGCATCGGGTTGGCTTTTCATGGGGAAACTCGCTTGGTAAATGCTGATCGCGCCGGGCTCGCGCCCTCTTTACTGTTGCCTGCGGCAAGGTTGCATCATGCGGCACTGACTGACAAGTGAGATGAAGGCTAAGTGCTATAAGAATCTATCGGCAGAACGGAAGATTTCTGAAAGCTAATCTTTCCTGGTGTTTTACCGGGCTTTGGCGGCTGGTTACAGCGATTTTTCGGCAAAAAAAAGCCCCGCCAAATCGACGGGGTTGAGGTACGAGCGTGGCGCTCGAAAAGGGTGCAACGGCCGGCTTCCCCATGACAGGGAAGCCGGCCGAGTCTTACAGCAGGATGGTGCGGATATCCGCCAGCAGATCGCTCAGACGCTTGGTGAAGCGTGCAGCAGCGGCGCCGTTGATCACGCGGTGATCGTAGGACAGCGACAGCGGCAGCATCAGCTTCGGCTGGAAGGCTTTGCCGTCCCAGACTGGCTGGATGGTGGCCTTGGAAACGCCGAGGATCGCCACTTCCGGTGCGTTGACGATCGGCGTGAAGCCGGTGCCGCCAATGTGACCGAGGCTGGAGATGGTGAAGCAGGCGCCCTGCATGTCGTCCGCCGAGAGCTTCTTGGTCCGGGCTTTTTCAGCCAGGGAAGCGGCTTCGGCAGCCAGTTGCAGCAGGCTCTTCTGATCGACGTTCTTGATCACCGGTACCAGCAGGCCATCCGGGGTGTCGACCGCGAAGCCGATGTTCACGTACTTCTTGCGGATGATCGCTTTGCCGCTAGGCGCCAGCGAACTGTTGAAGTCCGGCAGTTCCTTGAGCAGGTGCGCGCAGGATTTCAGCAGCAGCGGCAGGATGGTCAGCTTGACGCCGGCCTTCTCTGCAACGGCTTTCTGGGCGATCCGGAAGGCTTCCAGCTCGGTGATGTCGGCCGAGTCGAACTGGGTGACGTGGGGCACGTTCAGCCAGCTGCGATGCAGGTTCGATGCGCCAGCCTGCATCAGGCGGGTCATCGGCACTTCTTCGATCTCGCCGAAGCGGCTGAAGTCCACCACCGGAATCGGTGGGATGCCCGCGCCACCGGTTGCGCCGCCAGCAACTGGCGCTTCCTTGGCCTTTTGCATCATCGCTTTGACGTAAACCTGCACGTCTTCCTTGAGGATGCGACCGTGCGGACCGCTGGCGCCAACAGCGCTCAGCTCGACGCCGAACTCACGGGCCAGTTGACGCACTGCAGGGCCTGCGTGAACTTTGGCGCCAGGCTTGGCAGGTGCAGCGGCCGGGGCGGCAGCAGGTGCAGCAGCAGCCGGAGCAGCAGCGGCAGGTGCCGGAGCGCTTGGCGCCGCCGCGGCAGCTGGAGCCGGGGCAGCAGCAGGTGCTGCGCCTTTGACTTTCAGCTTGAGGATCAGGTCGCCGGTACCGACTTCGTCGTCCAGCTTGATCGCAACGCTTTCCACGATGCCGGCGGCAGGCGATGGGATTTCCATGCTGGCCTTGTCGGACTCGAGGGTGATCAGCGACTGGTCGGCTTCAACGCTGTCGCCAGCCTTGACCAGCACTTCGATGATCTTGGCCTTGCCGGCCGAACCGATATCCGGGACGTGGATGTCCTGGACGCTGTCGGCCACTGGGGCGGCAGGTGCGGCAGCAGCTGGTGCCGGAGCAGCAGCGGCCGGAGCGGCAGCCTGGGCAGGCGCAGCGGCGGCAGGGGCAGCGCCCGCCACTTTCAGGGCCAGGATCAGGTCGCCAGTGCCGACTTCATCGTTGAGCTTGACGCTGATGCTCTCGACCACGCCAGCGGCTGGCGATGGGATTTCCATGCTGGCCTTGTCGGATTCGAGGGTGATCAGCGACTGGTCGGCTTCGACGGTGTCGCCGACCTTGACCTGGATCTCGATGATCTGGGCCTTGCCCGACGAGCCGATATCCGGCACGTGGACTTGCTGGGTCGAAGCGGCGGCAGGCGCAGCAGCAGGAGCGGCAGGCGCCGGCGCTGCAGCTGGTTTTTCCGCGGCCTTGGCAGCCGGAGCGGCGGCCGCTGGCGCCGCGGCAGCGGCACCCTCGACTTCCAGTTCCAGCAGCTCGTCGCCTTCTTTCAGGCGATCTCCCAGCTTCACTTTCAGGCTTTTGATGATGCCGGCTTTGGGCGCCGGAACTTCCATGCTCGCCTTGTCCGATTCCAGCGTCAGGATGCTCTGGTCGGCTTCGATACGGTCGCCGACCTTCACAAACAGTTCGATTACTTCACCTTCACCGCTGCCGATGTCAGGTACGCGAATGAGTTCGCTCACAAAAAATCTCCTCAGCAGTCCAGTGGGTTGCGTTTTTCCGGGTTGATACCGAACTTGGTGATGGCCTCGGCCACGACCTTAGGTTCGATGTCACCACGGTCAGCCAAGGCTTCCAGGGCTGCCAACACCACGAAATGACGGTCGACTTCGAAGAAGTGACGCAGCTTCTTGCGGCTGTCACTGCGGCCGAAACCGTCGGTGCCCAGGACTTTGAATTCCTTGGACGGGACCCACTGACGAATCTGTTCGGCGAACAGCTTCATGTAGTCGGTAGAGGCGATGACCGGGCCCTTGCGGCCGCTCAGGCACTCTTCGACATAGCTCAGCTTAGGCTTTTGGCCCGGGTGCAGACGGTTGCTGCGCTCGACTGCCAGGCCATCGCGACGCAGTTCGTTGAAGCTGGTAACGCTCCAGACGTCCGCGCCCACGTTGAATTCTTCACGCAGGATCTTCGCCGCTTCACGGACTTCGCGCAGGATAGTGCCGGAGCCCATCAGCTGTACGTGGTGCGCCGCTTCGCGGGTGTCTTCCTCGAGCAGGTACATGCCCTTGATGATGCCTTCCTCGACACCGGCCGGCATGGCTGGCTGCTGGTAGGACTCGTTCATCACGGTGATGTAGTAGAAGACGTCCTGTTGCTCTTCGGTCATCTTCTTCATGCCGTCCTGGATGATCACCGCCAGCTCGTAGCCATAGGTCGGATCGAAGGTACGGCAGTTCGGGATGGTGCCCGCCAGCATGTGGCTGTGACCGTCTTCGTGCTGCAGGCCTTCACCGTTGAGGGTGGTGCGGCCGGCGGTACCGCCGATCAGGAAGCCACGGGTACGGCTGTCGCCAGCGGCCCAGGCCAGGTCGCCGATACGCTGGAAGCCGAACATCGAATAGAAGATGTAGAACGGCAGCATCGGCTGGTTGTGGCTGGAGTACGAGGTACCGGCTGCAATGAAGGAGCTCATGGCGCCCGCTTCGTTGATGCCTTCCTCGAGGATCTGGCCCTTCTTGTCTTCGCGGTAGAACATCACCTGGTCTTTATCGACTGGCTCGTAGAGCTGGCCGACGGACGAGTAGATGCCCAATTGACGGAACATGCCTTCCATACCGAAGGTGCGGGCTTCGTCGGGGATGATCGGCACGATGCGCTGGCCGATTTCCTTGTCCTTGACCAGCTGCGCGAGGATCCGCACGAAGGCCATGGTGGTGGAGATTTCGCGGTCGCCCGAACCGTCGAGGATGGCCTTGAGGGTATCCAGTGGCGGGGTCGGGATGTTGAAGCTCTTGGCGCGACGCTGAGGCACGAAACCGCCCAGCGCGGCACGACGCTCGCTCAGGTAACGGGCTTCGGCACTGCCTTCTTCCGGTTTGAAGAACGGCAGGTTTTCGATCTCTTCGTCCTTGACCGGAATGTCGAAGCGGTCGCGGAACAACTTCAGGCTGTCGACATCGACTTTCTTGGTGTTGTGCGCGGTGTTCTTCGCTTCGCCGGCGCCGGTGCCATAACCCTTGATGGTCTTGGCCAGGATGACGGTCGGTTGCTCTTTGTGGTTGACCGCCTCGTGGTAGGCCGCATAGACCTTGTACGGGTCGTGGCCGCCACGGTTGAGTTTCCAGATTTCGTCGTCGGACAGGTCTTCGACCATCGCCTTGAGTTCTGGCGTGTTGAAGAAGTGCTCACGCACGAAGGCGCCGTCTTTGGCCTTGTAGTTCTGGTACTCGCCGTCGATGACTTCGTCCATGCGGCGTTGCAGGATGCCGTCGGTGTCCTTGGCCAGCAGTGGGTCCCAGAAACGGCCCCAGATGACCTTGTTCACATTCCACTGGGCGCCACGGAACACGCCTTCGAGTTCCTGGATGATCTTGCCGTTGCCGCGAACCGGGCCGTCGAGGCGCTGCAGGTTGCAGTTGATGACGAAGATCAGGTTGTCCAGCTTCTCGCGGCCGGCCAGGGAGATCGCGCCCAGGGATTCCGGCTCGTCGCACTCGCCGTCGCCCATGAAGCACCAGACTTTCTGCTTGCCCGGCTGGATGAAACCGCGGGCTTCCAGGTACTTCATGAAGCGCGCCTGGTAGATCGCCTGGATCGGACCCAGACCCATGGAGACGGTCGGGAACTGCCAGAAATCAGGCATCAGCCATGGGTGCGGGTAGGAGGACAGGCCGTTGCCATCCACTTCCTGACGGAAGTTGTTCATCTGGTCTTCGCTGATGCGGCCTTCCATGAAAGCGCGAGCGTAGACGCCAGGGGAGGCGTGGCCCTGGAAGTAGATCAGGTCGCCGCCATGTTCTTCGGTTGGCGCCTGGAAGAAGTAGTTGAAGCCGATGTCATACAGCGTCGCACTGGAAGCGAAGCTGGAGATGTGACCGCCCAGGTCAGAATCTTTCAGGTTCGTACGCATGACCATGGCCAACGCGTTCCAACGTACCAGCGAGCGAATGCGGCGTTCCATGAACAGGTCGCCAGGCATGCGTGCTTCGTGGGTGACGGGAATCGTGTTGCGGTACGGCGTGGTGATGGCGTAGGGCAGTTGCGAGCCGCTGCGGGTCGCGAGTTCGCCCATACGGGTCATCAGGTAGTGAGCACGGTCTTCGCCTTCTTTGTCGAGAACCGATTCCAGGGCGTCCAGCCATTCCTGGGTTTCGACGGGATCGAGGTCTTGCATGGCTTGCTCCAGGGCGGAAAGGCTTCCAGAATCGGTTGCCTGAGTTTGCGACTGGCCTTGTGGGCAGACGATAAAATTCTTGGATTGCCGGAGGTTGATACGGCGGCGTGTAGTTTTACTACAAATCGTCGGCCATTTCAGCCTTTCGAATGTATAGACGAGTAGTAAAACTACAGAAGATTGGCTTGTGGCCTCCTGCTGCGTTGTGAGAATAATCGTTACTGTTGGTCGATTTCCAACACCAATGGGTAAGAATTTGATGCTGGCTGCCAAAATAATAAAAAATTCAGCTATTTCTAACTTTTGTTCGACAGTCCTTCAAGGGCCGCGCCCGCAGAATTTGCCCCGACCGCCCCTTTCTACGCCGATCAAGGATAGCCCATGAGCCTGCCCGCGCTTGCCGAACTCCCAGCGACTCTCCTGCCTTTTGTCAGCCGTGCGGAGCAGTCGTTCCGTAGTGCCGTGTCGACCCTGGACGACGATCACGGGCTCGCCGCCTGGACCCCCGAGCGCTGGGCCGAGTTCGCCCGGGTGAGCGCCGCCAGCGACTTTTTCATTGAACAGAGCCTTCGTGACCCTTTGATGTTGCTGGAGCTGGTGCGCGGCGGTGAGCTCGACCGCGGCTTCGGCCCGGGCGAGCTATGCGCGCAGATCGCCGCGGCGGTGCAGCAGGCCACCAGCGAAGACGAGCTGGGGCGGGTGCTGCGGCGTCAGCGCAATCGTCATCAGGTGCGGATCATCTGGCGCGACCTGACACGCCAGGCGGATCTGGTGCAGACCTGTCGCGACCTCTCGGACATGGCCGACGCCTGCATCGACCAGGCCTATCAATGGTTGTACCAGCGCCACTGCGAGCAGTTCGGTGTTCCCACCGGCCGGCGCAGCGGCGAGCCGCAGCAGATGGTCATCCTCGGCATGGGCAAGCTGGGCGCCGTCGAGCTGAACCTGTCGTCCGACATCGACCTGATCTTCGCCTACCCCGAAGGCGGGGAGACCGTGGGCGTGAAGCGTGCGCTGGATAACCAGGAGTTTTTCATCCGCCTGGGGCAGCGCCTGATCAAGGCGCTGGACCCGATGACCGTCGACGGTTTCGTGTTCCGCGTCGACATGCGCCTGCGGCCCTACGGTTCGGCGGGCGCCCTGGTGCTGAGCTTCAATGCACTGGAGCAGTACTACCAGGATCAGGGCCGCGACTGGGAGCGCTACGCGATGATCAAGGCGCGGGTGGTGGCGGGTGACCAGATCGCCGGCGCGCAGTTGCTCGACATGCTGCGGCCCTTTGTCTATCGGCGTTACCTGGACTTCTCGGCGATCGAAGCGCTACGCACCATGAAGCAGCTGATCCAGCAGGAAGTGCGGCGCAAGGGCATGGCCGACAATATCAAGCTGGGCTCCGGCGGGATTCGTGAAGTCGAGTTCATCGCCCAGGCTTTCCAGCTGATCCACGGCGGGCGCGACCTGAGCCTGCAGCAGCGTCCTCTATTAAAGGTGCTGACCACCCTGGAGGGGCAGGGTTACCTGCCGCCCGCGGTGATCGCCGAGCTGCGTGAAGGTTACGAATTCCTGCGTTACACCGAACATGCGATCCAGGCGATCGCCGACCGGCAGACGCAGATGCTGCCGGACAATCCACAGGACCAGGCGCGTATTGCCTTCATGCTGGGTTTTGCCGACTGGGCGGCGTTCCATGAGCGGCTGATGTATTGGCGCGGTCGGGTGGAA
The DNA here is from genome assembly GCF_059416085.1 of Pseudomonas sp. GW821-FHT09E12. Lineage (NCBI taxonomy): Bacteria > Pseudomonadati > Pseudomonadota > Gammaproteobacteria > Pseudomonadales > Pseudomonadaceae > Pseudomonas > Pseudomonas sp. GW821-FHT09E12. The sequence goes on from NZ_JBWKOM010000004.1 coordinate 453,243, forward strand.
TGGCACTTCCGTCAGGTGATCGCCGACCCGGATGAAGACGAAGGCCACGAGTGCGAAGTGGTGGTTGGCGGTGAATGGCTGCCGCTCTGGGAAGAAGCCCAAGACGAAGAAGCCGCCTGCCGGCAGTTGCAGGAGGGTGGTTTCAATGACGCACCCAAGGCACTTAGGGCGCTGGCCGGCCTGCGTGGCAGCCCGCAATTGCGAGCCATGCAGCGTTTGGGGCGCGAACGCCTCGATGCCTTTATTCCCCGCCTGCTGGCCCAGGCGGTGGAACATGCTAATCCGGACCTGGTGCTGGAGCGGGTGTTGCCGCTGGTCGAGGCGGTGGCGCGACGTTCTGCCTATCTGGTACTGCTCACCGAGAACCCTGGGGCCTTGCGCCGCTTGTTGACCCTGTGTGCTGCCAGCCCGTGGATCGCCGAGCAGATCACCCGCTTCCCGCTGCTGCTCGATGAGTTGCTTAACGAGGGCCGGCTGTTCAAGCCGCCACTGGCGCCGGAGCTGGCCGCCGAGCTGCGCGAACGCCTGACGCGGATCCCCGAGGACGACCTGGAGCAGCAGATGGAAGCGCTGCGCCACTTCAAGCTGGCTCACCGCCTGCGGGTGGCAGCCTCGGAAATCGCCGGCAGCCTACCGCTGATGAAGGTCAGCGATTATCTGACCTGGCTGGCCGAGGCGATCCTCGAACAGGTGCTGGCCCTGGCCTGGCGCCAGACGGTGGCCAAATACGGCGCTCCGCAGCGCACCGATGGCAGCTTGTGCGATCCCGGCTTCATTATTGTCGGTTACGGGAAAGTCGGCGGCCTGGAACTCGGGCATGGTTCCGACCTGGACCTGGTGTTTATCCATGACGGCGATCCGCAGGCGGAAACCGATGGGCCGAAACCGATCGACGGCGCGCAGTTCTTCACCCGCCTGGGCCAGCGGATCATTCACCTGCTGACCACCCAGACCAACTCCGGCCAGCTGTACGAAGTGGACATGCGTCTGCGGCCGTCCGGGGCGTCGGGCTTGCTGGTGAGTTCGTTGGGGGCTTTCGCCCGTTATCAGGAGAACGAGGCCTGGACCTGGGAGCATCAGGCGCTGGTGCGCGCCCGGGTGCTGGTGGGTAGCCAGGATGTCGGCCAGGCCTTCGAGAAAGTGCGGGCGGCGGTGCTGGGTCGTGCCCGTGACCTGCCCAAGTTGCAGCAGGAGGTCAGCGAGATGCGGGCCAAGATGCGCGACAATCTGGGGACCAGGGCGACGGCTGCCGGAACCGCGGCAAATGCCTTCGAGGCCACGGCGCCGTTCGACCTCAAGCAGGACGCCGGAGGTATCGTCGACATCGAATTTATGGTGCAATACGCGGCCCTGGCGTGGTCGCAAGAGCACCCGTCATTGCTGCGCTACACCGACAATATCCGCATTCTGGAAGGTCTGGAGGAAGTCGGGCTGATGCCCGCGACCGACGCCAGTCTGTTGCGTGAGGTCTATAAGGCCTACCGCTCCGCGGCTCACCGCCAGGCCTTGCAGAACGAGGCCGGGGTCATCGCCGGCGACCAGTTCGCCAGCGAGCGACGGGAGGTATTGCGGATTTGGCGCGAGCTGGGGCTAAGCTAGGCAGCGTGCGCTGCGTTGCCACAAATGTATCCGGCGAGCCAGGTTGCGGCTCGTCCACAATGAGCTGGCGGTGAATGCCGCAGGGCTGGATTCTCGAGGCGGGGAGGCGTAAGCCTCCCCGGTTCGTTTTTGGAAACCACATGAATATTCTGATCGTTGGGCCCAGTTGGGTCGGTGACATGGTGATGGCGCAGACACTCTTCCAGTGTCTGAAACAGCGCCATCCTCAATGCGAGATCGACGTGCTGGCCCCCGAGTGGAGCCGGCCGATCCTGGAGCGCATGCCGCAAGTGCGGCGGGCCTTGAGCTTCCCGCTCGGCCACGGTGTGCTGGAACTGGCGACTCGTCGGCGCATCGGCAAATCCCTGGTCGGCCAGTACGACCAGGCCATCCTGCTGCCCAACTCGCTGAAGTCGGCGCTGGTGCCGTTTTTTGCCGGCATCGCGCAACGCACCGGCTGGCGTGGCGAGTTCCGCTACGGCCTGCTCAACGACGTGCGCACGCTGGACAAAGAACGTTATCCGCTGATGATCGAGCGCTTCATGGCCCTGGCTTACGAGCCGGGCGCCGAGCTGCCCAAGCCGTATCCGCGTCCCGACCTGCAGATCGATCCGGCCAGCCGCGAAGCGGCGCTGGCCAAGTTCGGCCTGACCCTGGACCGCCCGGTGCTGGCGCTATGTCCGGGTGCCGAGTTCGGCGAAGCCAAGCGCTGGCCGTCCGAGCATTACGCCAAGGTTGCCGAGCTGAAGATCCGCGAGGGCTGGCAGGTCTGGCTGTTCGGTTCGAAGAACGATCACGTGGTCGGCGAAGACATTCGCGCCCGGCTGATTCCTGGGCTGCGCGAAGAGTCGGTCAACCTCTGCGGCGGCACCTCCCTGGCCGAGGCCATCGACCTGCTGTCCTGCGCCGATTCCGTGGTGTCCAACGACTCCGGGCTGATGCACGTGGCGGCGGCGCTGAATCGCCCGCTGGTGGCGGTGTACGGCTCGACATCGCCGGGTTTCACCCCGCCGCTGGCCGACCAGGTCGAAGTCGTGCGCCTGGGCATCGAGTGCAGCCCGTGCTTCGATCGCACCTGCCGCTTTGGCCATTACAACTGCCTGCGCCAGCTGCTGCCCGACTCGGTGGACCAGGCCTTGCAGCGGTTGCAAGGCACCGCGGTCGAGGTTCGGTAAGTGCGGGTACTGTTGATCAAGACCTCTTCCCTGGGTGACGTGATTCATGCGCTGCCGGCGCTGACCGATGCGGCGCGGGCGATCCCGGGGATCAAGTTCGACTGGGTGGTGGAAGAGGGGTTCGCGGAAATCCCGACCTGGCACCCGGCTGTGGATAAAGTGATCCCGGTGGCGATTCGCCGCTGGCGCAAGAACATCTGGCAGACCATCAAGAGTGGCGAGTGGCGGCGCTTCAAGCAAAGCGTGCGTGCCACCAAGTACGATCTGGTGATCGACGCCCAGGGCTTGCTGAAAAGCGCCTGGCTGACGCGCTACGTCAAGGCGCCGGTGGCCGGCCTGGACAAGCAGTCGGCACGCGAACCCCTGGCGGCGCGTTTCTATTCGCGGCGCCTGGCCGTCGCCCGCGGCCAGCATGCCGTGGAGCGTGTGCGCCAGCTGTTCGCCGTGGCGCTGGGGTATGACTTGCCCCAGGGCCTGGGCGATTACGGCCTGAACGTCGAGAAACTGGTGGAGTTGCCGCGGCCCAAGCCGTTCGTGGTGTTCCTGCACGGCACCACCTGGGACACCAAGCACTGGCCGCAAGCCTATTGGCGCGAGCTGGCCGAACGCATGGGCCAGTTGGGCGTCGAGGTCAAGTTGCCGTGGGGCAACCCGGCGGAGAAGGCCCGGGCCGAGCGTATTGCCCAGGGCCTGAGCAACGCCACGGTGCTGCCGAAGCTGAACCTGGCGGGCGTCGCCAAGGTGCTGGCGCAAGCCCGGGCCTGCGTCGCGGTGGATACCGGGCTTGGCCATCTCGCCGCGGCGCTGGATGTGCCGACCATTTCCCTGTTCGGCCCGACCAACCCGGGCCTGACCGGTGCCTATGGCAAGGCGCAGATCCATATGGCCAGCGACTTCCCCTGCGCGCCGTGCCTGCAGAAAAAATGCACCTATCAACCGACGGCTGAAGATCAGCGGCGGTTCGACCTGAAACGCGAGTGGCCGCTGTGCTTCACGCGTCTGAATCCTGAGCGTGTCGCCAGCCGGCTGAGCAGGTTGTTACTGGCTGAGGAGCTGCGCTGATGCAATTGGCTTTTGTCCTTTATAAATACTTCCCGTTCGGCGGCTTGCAACGGGACTTCATGCGCATCGCCCTGGAGTGCCAGAAGCGCGGGCACCGGATTCGCGTCTATACGCTGATCTGGGAAGGCGATGTGCCGCCGGGTTTCGAGGTGCTGGTGGCGCCGGTCAAGGCGTTCTTCAACCATCGTCGTAACGAGAAGCTCAGCGCCTGGATGGAGGCCGACCTGGCCAAGCGTCCGGTGGACCGCCTGATCGGCTTCAACAAGATGCCCGGCCTGGACGTGTACTACGCCGCCGACGGCTGCTTCGAAGACAAGGCGCAGAACCTGCGCCACTCGCTGTACCGCCGCTGGGGCCGCTACCGGCACTTCGCCGAATACGAGCGGGCGGTGTTCGCCCGGGACGCCAAGACCGAAGTGCTGATGATTTCCGAGGTCCAGCAGCCGCTGTTCATCAAGCATTACGACACCCCGGTGGAGCGTTTCCACCTGCTGCCGCCAGGCATCGCCCAGGACCGTCGCGCGCCGGCCAACGCGGCCGAGATCCGCGCCGAATTCCGTCGCGAGTTCGCCCTGAAAGACGATGATTTGCTGCTGGTGCAGATCGGCTCCGGGTTCAAGACCAAGGGCGTGGATCGCAGCCTCAAGGCCGTGGCTGCCTTGCCGCCGGAGCTGAAGAAACGCACCCGGCTATTTGTAATTGGCCAGGACGACCCCAAAGTATTCCAATTACAGAGCGCGGCATTGGGCCTGGGCGAGCATGTGCAGTTCCTCAAGGGGCGCAGTGATATTCCGCGTTTCCTGTTGGGCGCCGATCTGTTGATCCACCCGGCGTACAACGAAAACACCGGCACCGTGTTGCTGGAAGCGCTGGTGGCCGGCTTGCCGGTGCTGGTCAGCGCGGTCTGCGGTTATGCCCATTACATCGCCGAGGCCGACAGCGGCCTGGTACTGGACGAACCACTGGAGCAGGGACAGCTCAATCAATACCTGAACACCATGTTGACCGACGACGCTGCACGCGCGACCTGGAGCCGTAACGGCCTGGCGTTCGCCGAGACGGCCGACCTCTATAGCATGCCGCAGCACGCTGCGGATGTGATTCTGGCGGAGCAACACTGATGAAGTTGATTCTTGCCGAACCGTTCAAGACCCTTTGGGCCGGACGCGATGCGTTCGCCGAAGTCGAGCGTCTGGACGGCCAGGTCTACCGTGAACTGGAAGCCCGCCGTACCTTGCGTACCGAGGTGGCTGGCGAAGGGTTCTTCGTAAAGATTCACCGCGGTATCGGTTGGGGCGAGATCTTCAAGAACCTGCTCACCGCCAAGCTGCCGGTGCTCGGCGCGGGCCAGGAATGGCAGGCCATCCAGCGCTTGCAGGAAGTAGGTGTGCCGACCATGACCGCCGTGGCCTATGGCGAGCGCGGCAGCAACCCGGCCAACCAGCATTCGTTCATCGTCACCGAGGAGCTGGCGCCGACCATCAGCCTCGAAGACTTCAGCATCGACTGGGTCAAGCAGCCGCCGCAGCCCAGGCTCAAGCGCGCGCTGATCGCCGAAGTGGCGCGCATGACCGGCATGATGCACCGCGCCGGGGTCAACCATCGCGACTGCTACATCTGTCACTTCCTGCTGCACACCGACAAGCCGGTGACGCCGGATGACTTCAAGCTCTCGGTGATCGACCTGCACCGCGCCCAGACCCGCCCGGCCATCACCCGGCGCTGGCGCGACAAGGACCTGGCGGCGCTGTATTTCTCGGCACTGGATATCGGCCTGACCCGGCGCGACAAGCTGCGCTTCCTCAAGGGTTATTTCCAACAGCCGTTGCGCCAGATCCTGAGCGACGAAGCGCCTCTGCTGGCCTGGCTGGAGGGCAAGGCCAACAAGCTGTACGCACGCAAGCAGCGGTACGGAGATGCGCTCTGATGGCGGGTTGGAACCTTGAACCTGGGTATCGGGAGCTGGCGCAGGACTTCGGCAGTCTGGATGCGGTCTTTGCCCTCGAGGGCGAACACCTGACCCGCGACCCGTTGTCGGAGGTCATCCGGGTCGAACGCAACGGCATCAACTATTACGTCAAGCGCTACACCGGCGCCGGCAAGAACCTGCGGCGCTATCTGGGCAAGCCGCGGGTCAAGTCCGAGTGGCAGAACCTCAAGCGTTTCGCCAAGTGGGGCATTCCCACGGCGGAGGTGGTGGCCTGGGGCCTGGAGCGCCGTGGCCTGGCTTACGACCGGGGGGCGATGATCACCCGCGAGCTGCCACGCACCGAAGACCTGTCGGTCCTGGCCGAGCGCAACGACCCGCTGCTGGCCGATCGGGCCTGGGTGGACCGGGTCAGCCAGCAGCTGGCGCGCTACACGCGGATCATGCATGAGCATCGCTTTACCCATAACGACTTGAAGTGGCGCAACCTGCTGATCGACGATGAGGTCCGGCTGTACCTGATCGATTGCCCCAATGGCGATTTCTGGCGCGGTTTCTGGCTCAAGTACCGGATCACCAAGGACCTGGCGTGCCTGGACAAGGTGGCCAAGTATCATTTGTCCGCCACCCAGCGCCTGCGCTTCTATTTGCAGTACCGCCAGCGCACCCGGCTGAATGCTGCGGACAAGTGCCGCATCCGGCATGTGCTGAGATTTTTCGAGGGACGCGAATGACCGATTTCCTGGCGGCTCAGGACCGTGCGTTGCTGGAGCGCCACGGCCTCGACAGCTTCGACGCGTTGTGGGCCAAGCAACTTGAGGCGGTGGACGAGCCCAACACCGATGGTGGGGGCTGGAGCAGCGTGTATCGCCTTGACCTGGAAGGCCACGGCTACTACCTCAAGCGCCAGAGCAACTACTTGACACGGACCCTGCACCGGCCGTTCGGCGAGCCGAGTTTCGCCCGCGAGTTTCGCAATATCAGCCGCTACCAGCAGTTGGGCATTCCAGCGCTGCAGGCGGCCTTCTTTGGCGAGCGCAAGGTGGCAGGCGAAACCCGGGCGATCCTGCTGACCCGGGCGCTGGATGGCTGGAACGACCTGGATTCGCTGCTGCAGCAATGGGCGCAGCTCAGCCCGGACCAGCACGCGGCGATCCTGAGGGCCTGCGGCCTGCTGGCGCGCCAGTTGCACGCGGTGCGCCAGGTGCACGGCTGCTTTTATCCCAAGCATATTTTCCTGCGGGCCACCGGCGACGGTTACCAGGCGCAATTGATCGACCTGGAAAAGACCCGTCCGCTGTTGTTCGGCCAGCGTGACCGGGTCAAGGACCTGGAGCCGCTGTTGCGTCGCGCCCCGGTCTGGAGTGAGAGCGATGTGCGCGCCTTGCTTGCGACCTATCTGGATCAGCCGCGGGACAGCTCGCTGGTCGATGCCTGGCTGAACCGCCTGAGTGCGCGCCGCAGCCACAAGGAGACTCGTTGATGCGTCTGTCCGAACTTGAACGGGCCGGCCGCGGGCCAAGCCTGCCGTTGAGCCTGGAGCTGGCCGACGCTGCCGGGCCGGCCACGCTGCAGTTGTTCAGCCTGCTGCGGGTGCTACCGGGGCAGCGCTACGTCGGCGCCGGTGTATGGCGCGGGCGTCCGGTGCTGGCCAAGTTACTGGTGGGGGCCAAGGCGGCGCGGCATTTCCAGCGTGAGCTGCAAGGCGTGCGCTTGCTTGAAGAGCAGGGCATGACCACGCCGTTGCTGCTGGCAGACGGTCTGAAGGAGGGCGAGGGCGGCTGGCTGCTGTTCGAGTTCCTGGAAGGTTCCGAGAGCCTGGGCGATGCCTGGAAACAAGTGGAGTCGTTGCCGGTGTTGGCCGATCAGCAGCAGGCGGTACTCGCCGAAGCCCTGGCCGCCATCGCCGAATTGCACGGCAAGGGCCTGTGGCAGGAAGACCTGCATCTGGACAACCTGCTGCGTCATCAGGGCAAGTTGTACCTGATCGATGGCGCCGGGATCTGCGTGGAACAGGCGGGCAAACCGCTGTCCCGGCAGAAAGTCCTGGAAAACCTCGGGGTGTTTTTCGCCCAGCTGCCCAAGAGCCTGGAGCCCTTCACCGAAGAACTGCTGGTGCATTACCTGCTGAACAATGCCGAGCATGCCTTGCCGCTGGAAGCCTTGCAGAAGCAGGTGGACAAGGTGCGCAGCTGGCGCTTGAAGGATTTCCTCAACAAGGTCGGTCGCGAGTGCACTCTGTTCAGCGTGCTGCGCGGGCCCTTCGCCTTGCGGGCGATTCGGCGCGAGGAAGAGGCGGCGATGCTGCCGGTGCTGGAGCAGGCCGACGCGCTGCTGGACCAGGGGCACCTGTACAAGACCGGTGGCGCCGCCAGCGTCGGCCGAGTCGAAGTGGCGGGCCGCACCCTGGTGGTCAAGCGCTACAACATCAAGGGTTTTGCCCATTGGCTCAAGCGCTTCTGGCGCCCCAGCCGGGCCTGGCATTCGTGGCAGGAGGGCAATCGCCTGGCGTTCCTCGGCATTGCCACGCCCAAGCCGCTGGCCTTGCTGGAGAAGCGTTTTCTCTGGCTGCGCAGTCGGGCCTATCTGGTGACCGAATACCTGGCGGGGCCGGACATCATCGAACGCTTCGCGCCCTATATCGACAGCGGCGCGGCTCCGGAAGCGGAGTTGCAGGCGCTGGACCGGCTGTTTGCCGAGTTGATCCGCGAACGCATCAGCCATGGCGACTTCAAGGGGCACAACCTGTTCTGGCAAGAGGACCGCTGGGCGCTGATCGACCTGGATTCCATGTGCCAGCACCACAGCCTCGGCAGCTTCGCCCCGGCCTACGCCCGCGACCGTGCGCGCTTCATGCGTAACTGGCCAGAAAGCAGCGCGCTGTATCAGGTCATCGACCAACGCCTGCCTAAAACCGCCGAACCTTTCACCGGCTGACACCTGTAGCCGCTGCCGCAGGCTGCGATCTCAAGAGCGCGAAGCGGTCGCGCTCTTGAGATCGCAGAAAGGTTCTTCGGGCCTTGTCGCAGCCTGCGGCAGCGGCTACAGATCCCTCGCAGGCCATATTGGGCGCCAGTGCCCGCTGCTGAAACGTCAAGGATCATCCCGCGGCAGGTTTACGCTATAATCCCGCCCTTTAGCTGTTTCTCGCCCGTGGCGGGGAGCACATTAATTCCAGGCGCACGTCGCCTGCATGCAGACTTAAGAGGCTAGACCCCTGTGGCATTGACGATTCTTGGCCTGTCCGGCGCCCTTAGCCATGATCCTTCCGCAGCGCTGTACATCGACGGCAAGCTGGTGGCGGCGGCTGAAGAAGAGCGCTTCGTACGCGATAAACATGCAAAGAACCGCATGCCCTACGAATCGGCGAAGTTCTGTCTGGAACAGGCCGGCATCAAGCCTTCCGACGTTGACGTGGTGGCGATCCCGTTCGCCCCGATCAGCCTGTTCGGCAAGGCCCGCTGGCACTACGCCAAGCGTTACTGGTACGCCCCGGACCGCGCCCTCGATGCGATCCTGATGGGCAACCGCCGCTACAAGCGTTATCGCAACAAGATCGTCTGGTGCCTCGAGCAACTGGGCTTCGATCCGAAGAAGATCAAGATCGAGCCGGTCGAGCACCACCTGGCTCACGCTTCCAGCGCCTACCACTGCTCCGGCTTCAAGGAGAAAACCGCGATCCTCGGGATCGACGGCAAGGGCGAGTACGCCACGACTTTCTTCGGCTACGGCGAAAACGGCAAGATCCACAAGATCAAGGAATTTTTCGATCCGGACTCCCTCGGCGGCCTGTATGGCGCGATCACCGAGTTCCTCGGCTTCGAAATGCTCGACGGCGAGTTCAAGGTCATGGGCATGGCGCCGTACGGCGATGCCAGCAAGTACGATTTCTCCCGCCTGGCCAGCTTTGAAAACGGCGAACTGGTGATCAACACCGATTACGCCAACGTCATCGGCCTGCGCCGCTACAAAGAAAAGGGCAAGGGTTTCTACTTCTCGCCGAAGCTGATCGAGTGGCTGGGTCCGAAGCGCGAAGGCGACATCGCCGACGAGCCGTACATCCACTACGCGGCTAGCATGCAGGCGCTGTTCGAGAAGTTGGCGCTGCAGATGATCGACCACTACCTGGGCGACATCCTCAAGGAAACCGGCAAGCTGGCCTTTGCCGGCGGCTGTGCGCTGAACGTCAAGCTGAACCAGAAGATCATCGCCCGTCCGGAAGTCAAAGAGCTGTTCGTGCAGCCGGCGTCCGGCGATGCCGGTACCGCGGTCGGTGCCGCGGCCTATGTTTCCCACGCTCGCGGCGTGCCGGTGGAGAAGATGGAACACGTCTATCTCGGCCCGTCCTACAGCAACGAAGACGTGATCGCCGCCTGTGCCCGCCACCCGAACAAGCCGGCCTGGCGCCAGATCGACAACACCCCCGAGCGTATCGCCAAGATCATGGTCGACGGCAACCCGGTGGCCTGGTTCCAGGGTCGCATGGAGTTCGGTCCGCGCGCCCTGGGCGGTCGTTCGATCATCGGTTGCCCGAGCGCCACCGGCGTGGCCGACCGCATCAACGAGCAGATCAAGTTCCGCGAGCGCTGGAGGCCTTTCTGCCCGTCGATGCTCGACACCGTCGGTCCGCAGATGATCAAGGTCGATCACCCGGCGCCATTCATGACCTTCACCTTCGAAGTGGCGGAAGAGTGGAAGACCCGCGTGCCGGAAGTGGTCCACGAAGACGGCACTTCCCGGGCCCAGGTGCTCAAGCGCGAATACAACCCGCGCTACTACGACATGATGAAGGCCCTGGAAGTCCTGACCGGCAACGGCGTGTCGCTGAACACCTCGCTCAACCGCCGTGGCGAGCCGATGATTTGCTCGCCGACCGACGCCTTGAACATGTTCTTCGGCTCCGATCTGCAGTACCTGATCATGGAAGACATCCTGGTAGTCAAAGACGGCGTGGATCCTTATGACACGCTCGGCTGAGCGCCACGTCCTGCAGTTCTGCCACGGCTATGACGGGCCGTTCCTGGACTGTGCCCGGCAATACGCCAGCCTGTTCGCGGGCAGCGGCTATCGCGTGACCACGGTGTTCCTCACCGGGGTTGCCGATGCCGAGGTGGCCGATGCCTGTGCCAGCGACGAAGTGCTGTTCATGGAATACAGCTCCAAGGCCATTCGTGGCCTGAAGCTGGGGGCGATACGCGACCTGCGCAAGATCGCCGCGTCGCGCAACTTCAGTTTCTGCATCGCCCACCGTTTCAAGCCGATCTACATCGCATTGCTGGGCACCGCGTTGCCGGTGATCGGTGTGCATCACGCGTTTGGCGATTACCAGCGCGGCAGTCGCCGCCTGTTCGCCAACCTGTTCCGCAAGCGCCTGAGCCTGCTCGGCGTGTCCGACGCGGTGCGCGATGACATGCGCAGTTGCCTGCCACAATGGCCGGCGGCGCGGATTCAGACGCTGTACAACCGGATCGACGTCGAAGCCTTGCAGGCTACCCAGTTGTCCAAGGCCGAAGCGCGCCAGGAGCTGGGGCTGTCGCCTTCCGCCTGGATTGTCGGCAATGTCGGGCGTCTGCACCCGGACAAGGACCAGGCCACCCTGCTGCATGGGTTTGCCGCGGCATTGCCGGGGCTGCCTCGGGAAAGCCAGCTGGCGATTCTCGGTAGCGGGCGTCTGGAGCAGAACCTCAAGGACCTTTCTCGCGAGCTGGGCATTGCCGACCGCGTGCTGTTCCTCGGCCAGGTCACAGAAGCCCGGCGTTATTTCCGTGCTTTCGATGCCTTTGCCCTGAGCTCCGACCACGAGCCATTCGGCATGGTGCTGCTGGAGGCCATGGCCGCTGGCGTGCCTTTGCTGGCGACGGCCTGTGGCGGGGCCAAGGAAGTGGTCGAAGGCGTCGGCATCCTGTTCCCGCTGGGCGATGCCGAGCATATGGCCCAGGGCCTGCAACACCTGGCCGGGATGGATGAGAACCAGCGCTTGCTGTGCGCCGAGCTGATGTTCGAGCGCCTGCGCGAGCGCTTCTCCGACCGTGCTGTACGCGACGCCTTCTGGCGTCTGCCGCAAGTTACCGATCTGACCGCGAGGCCCTGATGCTCAATCGATTCCAAGGCTGGCGCGAGCGTGGCTGGTCGGTCGTCGACGCCTCGACTTATGCTGCCGCCTGGCAGCGTTTTGGCGGCAGCGTTGCTACCCATCCGCTGGTGGTGGAGCGCCTGGCGAACCTGGCGGGCATCCCGGTCCGTTACCTGGCCTGGGAACAGGCCGGCGAACTGCAGGCGGCGATTCCGACCTGGGGGCGCGACCTGGCGCTGTCCAAGGACGTGCTCAAGCGCCGTGGCAAGAAAGGCCTGTTCGACCTGGGCAACGCCGAGCTGATCCTGCCGGCGGCGCCTGAGACCCAAGCCCCGCTGCGTCATCGCGGTCGTTATCTGTCGGCCTTGAACCAGGGCCGGTTCAGCACCCTCAAGCTCCAGGCCGAGCAATTGGCCATGGCCCGCACACCTGAAGAGCTGTCGAAGAAGTTCCGTTACAACCAGCGCCGCGAACTACGCCTGCTGGAAGAGGCGGGCGGCGTGGTGCGCCCGGTCAGCGAGTTCTCCAGCCAGGAGCTGGCGACCATCTACTGCGATCTGTTCCAGCGGCGCTGGGGGTTCCCGGCCACCGGTGCCGAGCGCATGGCCGAAGTCATCGAGTTGCTGCGCGAACTGCTGATCGGCTCGGTGATTTTCCTCAACGATGCGCCAATCGCCATTCAGCTGGTGTACCGGGTCGAAGCGCCGGAGTGGATCAGCGTCGAATACATCAACGGTGGCGTCGATCCTGAAACCCGCGAGTTCAGCCCCGGCAGCGTGTTGAGTTTCCTCAATACGCAAAGCGCCTGGGAGCAGGCGCGGGCCATCGACAAGCCGCTGCGTTTCTCCTTCGGTCGCGCCGATCGCGAATACAAGGATCGCTGGTGCAACCCCGTTCCGGTGTTCACGGTATGAATCAGCCGTCGAGTCGCAAGCAACAGTTACTCAAACGCCATCGCCGGCAGAAGCGCCTGGGCCTGCTGATCGGCCTGCTGGTGCTGGTGGCCATCGGTGTGCTGGTGGCCTGGTGGCTGCCGCTGCTGCTCGCGGTGCTGGCCTGGGTGGCCCATGAGGCCTGGTTTGCCGACCACCTGTTTTATTCGCCTCGGGACGATTATCAGTACAGCTTTCCGTTCGGCACCGAGCAGCCCAAGGTCCACCTGGACAAGCAGCGCTTGGTGCTGGACCAGGCGATCGACCTGGCGGGGGATGAAACCCTGATCCTCGCGGTAAAGGTCAGCAGCAGCTGGCTGGGGCGCTTTTTCGATCCTTGCGTCTGCTTGGCGGGGCAGGATCGGCAGACGTTCGAGCGTGGTGTGAACGGCCTGCGTTATCTCAATCTCAGTGGGCTGGCACGACCTCTGGCCAGCGGCGAGCTGCAATTGCGCGGGCGTTTCTGCCGGGTGTACGGCGAGCCGCTGTTGTCGGTGTTCCGTGAGCCGGACTATCGCCACCAGCGGGTAATGGTCATCGCCCCCCACGCCGACGATGCCGAACTGGCTGCTTTCGGTCTGTACAGCCAGGCTGACGAAGCCTGGATCGTCACGTTGACCGCGGGCGAGATCGAAGCCGAGCATTACCGGCAGATGGGTATGAACGCTGCAGATGCGGCGCGGATCAAGGGTCGGTTGCGGGCCTGGGACAGCATTGCGGTGCCGCGTTGGGCCGGGGTCGCCGAGGAACGTTGTGTGCAGCTGGGGTATTTCTGCCTGCAACTGCCGGCCATGCAGGCGGCGCCGAACCGGCCTGTGGCGTCCCGCGAGGCCGAACTGTCGGATATCCGCCTGTTCCGCCAGTTCAACCCGTTCCCGCTGCCGGCGGATACCGATGGCGCGCCGACCTGGAACAATCTCCTGGCCGACCTGCGGGCGCTGCTGCTCAAGGCCCGCCCCGAGGTGATCGTGCTGCCGCATCCGACCCTCGATCCGCACCCGGACCACATCTGCGCCCAGCAGGCGGTACTGGAAGCGTTGCAGGGGCTGGAATGGCAGCCGACCACCTTGCTCGGTTATGCCAATCATTTGCATGACAACGACCGCTGGCCGATGGGCGATTCAGGGGCGGGCATTGCCCTGCCGCCGGTGTTCGACCCGGCCCAGGTGCTCAGGCCCTGCTGCTTGCCGCTGTCGGTCGAACAGCAACGGGACAAGGCGATGGCCCTGGGCATGATGCACGACCTGCAGCCGCGAGCGCCGTTCAAGCGCCGTCTGCGCCGGGTCCTGCAGCGTGTGCTGGCTGGCCGCGCCGCTTCGCCTTATGGCGAGAACGAGTTTTTCCGCAAGGCGGTACGCCGGCATGAGCTGTTCTGGCGTTTGTAAATTGATATTGCATGACACCCTTTTGCCTGTCGGCCAGGGTAGTTTCGCTCTTTTGTCCGGTTGCTCACGGCTGCAAGGAAGATGATGAAGGTTCTATTTCTGGTGCAGAAAGAACAGCGGGCCATTCTGGACCGCCTGTACGAAGGCGTTGCCGCCCATTGCGAATGCGACCTGCGGTGGTTGAGCAGTGACGAGCAGCGCAACCTGCGTGGCTATTTCCGCCGTGAGGTGGATGTATCGCGCTACGACCGTATCGTGTTCTTCCTGCGTTTCAAGCAGGAAATTCGCCAGGCGAGCTTCATCCGCAGCATTCCCAACCTGGTGATCCTCGAGCACGACGCCTACCAGAACTACATCCCCTGCAAGTACACCGGCAAGTTCAGCGCGCACTACCGCCGCCTGCCGTGGGCACGGGTGATCAGTTCGGGGTTCATGGTCAGCGAGCGCTTGCGCGAGGAAGGTTTCGACGCGGTATTCGTGCCCAAGGGCTACGACCAGACCCTGCTGCAGGATCAGGGCCGCGAGCGGGATATCGAGCTGGCATTCGTCGGCAGCACCAACAGCGTGGCCTACAGCGGACGCAAGGCGCTGCTCGACGAACTTGGTCAGGTCGAGCCCTTGGTGGTGACGCGGACCAAGTCGGGCGAAGAGTATTGCGACACCCTCAACCGCATCCGCTTTTTTGTCAGTGCCGACGTCGGCATGGGCGAATACATGATCAAGAATTTCGAAGCCATGGCTTGTGGCTGTGTGTTGCTGGCATTCGACCAGGGTGAGGCGGAAAACCGCGCGCTGGGCTTGCAGGACCTGCACAACGTGGTCTTTTATCAGAACATCCCGCAATTGCAGGAAAAACTCGCCATGTTGCGCGCCGATCCGGCCCTGGCGCAGAGCATCGCGCGAAACGGCCGCGATCTGGCGGTCTCTCAGTTCAGCTTCGCCCGTATCGGGCAGCGTATTGTCGAGGAACTCCAGCCCGCATTGCGGCCTCGTGCACCCTTGAGCCTTATCGAGCGCGTACGCTCGAAACTGGGTGTTTGACAGCGGTCACCGAGCCCTTAATAGTGATCGCACTTTGTCGTAGGTGAGAATCAAGTGCAGTTTAGTCAAGAGAGTGACATCACGTTGGTGGTCACCAGTTGCGGTCGCCTGGACCTGCTCAAGCTCACGCTGGAGAGTTTCGATCGCTTCAACAGTGCGCCGATCCGCGAAGTCTTCATCACCGAAGATGCGGGCGACGAGCGGGTGCGCACGGCGGTGCCTGCCCATTGGAAAGATCACTGTACCTTCTTCGTCAACCGGCCGAAGCTCGGGCAGTTGGCGTCGATCGACCTGGCCTACGAGCAGGTCAAGACCCCCTACATCTTCCATTGCGAAGACGATTGGGAGTTTTACCGCCCGGGTTTTGTCGAGGATTCGAAAGCGATTCTCGAGCAGCGCCAGGACATCCTGCAGGTCTGGTTGCGCAGTTATGCCCACGACCTGCGAGTCCATAGTCCCTACATCCACTTGGGTGCCCGCGAGTTGATCGGTGGTGTGCCTTGTTATCCGCTGATCTCCGACAAACCCGAGTGGCAGAGCTTCTCCCTGAACCCGGGCTTGCGCCGGATGGCAGAGTATCGACTGTGCGCGCCTTTCGCCGGGCATGGAGGCGAGAAAGCGCTGTCCAAGCGCTATGCTGAGCTGAACCTGACAGCTGTCAGCCTGGAAGGCGACGCGGTGCTGCATACAGGCTTCGGTCTGCATGTGGAGACTGCCGCCGAGCGGCAGCGTAAGGCTCGGCGCAGTCGTCGCGAGCAAATCAAGCTTGTTTTAGTCCTGTTGGTTGGAGTCGGTATTGGCTGGTTTATCAATTAGTTCTACCGGTTTCACTTTCCCGAATACCGCGAAAGGGCTATGTGCCCAATGAGCATTCTCAACATCATGTGGGCAGGCGGCAGTGCATTTGCCTCCGTTCACAAGGTTCACCAGCAGATCCTCTCTCAGGCCGAGCCAGGCACTGTGGTCAAGACCTGGCTGCTGCAAGGCTCGTCCACCGGATGCGTTGCCGAAGTGGGGGAATGCCGGGAGTGGAACCTGTCGTCGGCGCGGCTGAAGGGCAAGCATTTCTGGCGCTTGCTCGAACCCTGGCTGCGGGCCAGTTTTCGCAAGGCGTTGCGGGAAAGCGATGCCCAGGTGTTGTTGCTCGATGGCCTGGGGGTGGCGCGTACCTTGTTGCCGGTCCTCAAGTCATTGCCGCACATGCGTGCGGTGGTGGTGATCCACGGCTCCACGCGCTTGCACCGCAAGGATCAACAGCTGTTTCGGCAGTTCCCCGCTTCGCAGCTGACTCTCGCGGCTGTTTCGCAGACCCTGGCTTCATCCCTCGAATACGATTTTCAGATGCCGGTGACGGCCTTGCGCAGCGCGTTCAATCCGCACGAGTTCAACGCAAGGCTGCTACCGCGTGCCGAGGCCCGGGCCACCCTCGGCCTGCCCGCGGGCGATGCTCCGGTATTCGGCGCGGTCGGGCGTCTGGTGGACGATAAGGGTTTTGCTTGCCTGTTGGAGGCCTTCGCCAAGGCCCTGGCGAGCCGACCGGAGATGCGTCTGGTGATTATCGGCGAGGGTTCGAATCGCGCAGCGCTCGAGGCCCGCATCAACCGGCTGGGCCTGCAAGACAAGGTTTCGCTGCCTGGGCATCTGAAGCATGCGGCGATGCTTTACAAGGCATTCGACTGGGTGGCCATCCCGTCGCTGGACGAGGGCCTGGGGCTAATCCTGCAGGAAGCAGTGATGTCCGGTGTGCCGGTATTGACCAGCGATTTGCCAGTGTTCCGTGAGCAGTTGGCTGAAACCGGGCGTTATGCGCCGGTGAATGATATCGACGCCTGGCAAGAGGCGATTCTTCAGGCCCTCGGCCTGCCCGCCCAGAGCATCGCGGCGGATCAGTACGCTGCTCTGGCCCCCGACCTGGCCTGGCAGCGCTTCAGCCAGGCCGCCACCAGCCTGCTGTCATGCCGAAAGTAGGGCCTGTTCCAATGCTTGTATCGGAAAGCTCCCATTCAGCTTCTCCCGGGCAATATAGCGGGCGAAGTGTTGCAGGTTGCGTTTGACCAGATGGCGCGGCAGTGGCCCGCGGAAGAAGCGCATATCGGCCACGTCGATCAGGCCGAAGCGGTTATCCGGGGTGATGACGATGTTGCCCAGGTGCAGCGAGCGAAAGTAGATCCCCGAGGTATGCAGGCTACGAATCAGCTCGACCAGGGCCGGCAAGGTCTGCTGCCAGTCGAAGCCTTCCTTGCTGGCGACCTGGCGCAGGGTTTCGCCTGGCAGCGGTCGGTAAAGCACCGCGGTCATGCCGGGTTGTTCCAGGCGGTAGAAGTCCAGAACCTGCAGCGTGGGAACGCCGAGTTGTTCCAGGCGTGCGGCGTTGTCGATGAAGCGCGTCGAATAGGGCCGAAACAGGGCGGATGAAAAAAGACGCTTGCGCCGGAACAGTTTCAGAATATTCCCATCCTGCAACAGGTAGACTTTCGGGCCGTAACTGTCGGCCTCCAGAATCCTGGCGCCTTCAATCATCTGATTCAAAGTGGCTTGGGGAAGCCGGGAGCATTGCATCGTAGGAAGCCTTGTCGAAGTGGCGGGCACAGTGACGGGCAATGATGCCGAAAAGTTGTTGTTTTAACCATGCCGGTTTGGCTGGTGAACCATTTAGGAGCGAATAGATGCAGGCCACACGTTGGGCGCAAGTATGGATGACAATCGGGTTGCTATGGTTTTTGCTGGCCATCGCACTGGCGCCCACCAACAAGATCTACCAGCAGGGGCTGGTGGCCTTCCTGTGGTTGCCGGCAATGATTCTGGCCTGGTCCGCACGTGAGCGTCTGATCGAATGGTGGCGTGCCCAGCGCTGGCTTGGCCTGGCATTGCTGGGACTGGCGATATGGGGGCTGATCAGCCTGACATGGACGCAAGCGGCGGACCCGTCACGCGAGACCAAGCGCTTGCTGTACATCGCGGTGTTCCTGCTGTTCTTCCCGATTTTCGCCAATGCCCGCCCGGAGCGGGTGATTACTGTCATGCAGTGGGGCGGCATAGGGCTTGCGGTGACGGCTTTACTGTCCATTATCCAGTTCTACTGGATTCATGGAAATGTCTGGTGGGGACGCCTGGAAGGGCTGGGCGAGTTGGGCCATCCGATCCTGGGCGGTTATGTCATTGGCCTCACTGCTATCTGGTTGCTGCATTGGATGCCGCGCACTCGTTCTCTTCAAGCGGTATGGCTGGTAGCGTTGGCGCTGCTCGGCGCGTTCGTCGTGTTGTGCCAGAGCCGTGGTGCTGCCCTGGCTCTGTTCCTGACCGTGTTGGCGATGCCGATCTGGTGCCGTGACCGACTCAGCCGTATGTTCGCGGCGGCGGCATTGTTGCTGGCAATGTCGGCATTCTGGTTTCTCGAACCTTTGGTCCTGGCGCGTGGTGTTTCCTTTCGTCCGCAGATCCTGATGGCCAGCCTGCAGATGATCGCCGAACATCCATGGACGGGCCTCGGCCTGGGCTCGAGCTATGACGTGCTGGTCGACGGTTTGACATTCGACCATGCCCACAACCTGTTCACCCACATTGCCATTGAACTGGGTATCCCCGGGCTATTGCTCTGGATCGTGGCCTGGTTTGCCGTCTTGCGCGAAGCCTGGCGCGCCCGTGAAACGCTTTATGGCCGGGGCGTCATCGGGATCTGGCTGTTCTCTTTCCTGGCCATGCAGTTCGATGCTGCGAGCCTGACGGGGACCCCTCGCGCCGAATGGTTCATCAGTTGGCTGCCGATCGGTCTGGCCACTGTTTTGGTCTGGGCACGGGGCGGTCACACAGGCTGTGATAAAATCCCGCGTTCCTCCTAAACAGTGAGCTCGACGATGAGTGATGCACCGCTCAAAGCGGAACAGGATTCCAGCCTGAAAATCTATTTTCGGCTGTTGGGGTATGTAAAACCCTACATAGGCATTTTCCTGCTGAGTATCGTGGGCTTCGTGATATTTGCATCCACCCAGCCGATGCTGGCGGGCATTCTCAAATATTTCGTCGACGGCTTGAGCAATCCCGAAGCGGTGCTCTTCCCCAACGTTCCCTATCTGCGCGACTTGCAGCTATTGATGGCGGTGCCGCTGCTGATCATCCTGATCGCGGCGTGGCAGGGGCTCGGCTCTTTCCTCGGCAACTATTACCTGGCGAAGGTTTCCCTGGGGCTGGTGCATGACCTGCGGGTCGAGCTGTTCAACAAGCTGCTGGTCCTGCCGAACCGCTATTTCGATACCCATAACTCCGGGCATCTGATTTCCCGCATCACCTTCAACGTCACCATGGTCACCGGTGCCGCCACCGACGCCATCAAGGTGGTGATTCGCGAAGGCCTGACGGTAGTGTTCCTGTTCGTCTACCTGTTGTGGATGAACTGGAAGCTGACCCTGGTGATGCTGGCGATCCTGCCGTTGATTGCGATCATGGTCGGCAGCACCAGCAAGAAATTCCGCAAGCAGAGCAAGAAGATCCAGGTGGCGATGGGCGATGTGACCCATGTGGCCTCCGAGACCATTCAAGGCTATCGCGTGGTTCGCAGCTTCGGTGGCGAAAGCTACGAGCAGCAGCGTTTCGTCGACGCCAGCCAGAGCAACACCGATAAACAGCTGCGCATGACCAAGACCGGTGCGGTCTACACGCCGATGCTGCAGTTGGTGATCTACTCCGCCATGGCGGTGCTGATGTTCCTGGTGCTGTTCCTGCGTGGCGATGCCACCGCGGGCGACCTGGTGGCCTACATCACCGCGGCGGGCCTGCTGCCCAAGCCGATTCGCCAGCTCTCGGAAGTCAGTTCGACCATCCAGAAAGGCGTGGCGGGCGCGGAAAGCATCTTCGAACAGCTGGACGTCGAGCCTGAAGTCGATCGGGGACAGATCGAGCGTGAGCGCATCGAGGGGCGCCTGGACGTGCGCAACCTGAGCTTCACCTATCCGGGCACCGACCGGGAAGTGCTGAAGGACATCAGCTTCTGTGCGGCTCCCGGGCAGATGATCGCGCTGGTCGGCCGCTCCGGCAGCGGCAAGTCGACCCTGGCCAGCCTGATTCCGCGCTTCTATCACCACGAAACGGGGCAGATTCTCCTCGATGACGTGGAGATCGAGGATTACCGCCTGCGCAACCTGCGCCGGCATGTGGCCCAGGTGACCCAGCATGTGACCCTGTTCAACGACAGCGTGGCCGCCAACATTGCTTATGGCGACCTGGCCGGGGCGCCGCGGGAAGACATCGAGAAGGCGGCGACGGATGCCTATGCCATGGACTTCATTTCGCAGTTGCCCGAAGGCCTGGACACCCAGGTCGGCGAGAACGGTGTGCTGCTCTCCGGCGGTCAGCGCCAGCGTCTGGCGATTGCCCGGGCCCTGTTGAAGAATGCGCCGTTGCTGATTCTCGACGAAGCCACCTCGGCCCTGGATACCGAATCCGAGCGGCATATCCAGGCGGCCCTGGACAAGGTGATGAAGGGGCGCACCACCCTGGTGATCGCACACCGCCTGTCGACCATCGAGAAGGCCGACCTGATTCTGGTCATGGATCAGGGGCGGATCGTCGAGCGCGGTACTCATGTCGACCTGCTGGCGCAGAACGGCTACTACTCGCGTCTGCATGCCATGGGCCTGGACGAGCCTGCCTCCGAAGGCATTGCCTGAGCCAACGCCCGGGTGGGCACTGCCCACCCTGGAACAGCCCCGGCGTGCAATGCGCCGGCGGTCTTTGTATCCCGCCCCTTACAGTCTTGACCAAGCCTAAATAATCCAGCGCCTCGTGCTTGTTATGGTTCCAGCCTCAATCGTCGACTAAATCGAGGGGGCCAACCCCGTCGCGCGGGTACTGGAATGCTGCAACGTTATCTGTGGAAGTTATTGCCCAAGTCGCAACGGGCGTTTTTGCTTGGGCGCCTGTCGGTGGTGGACCGGCAGGTGGTGAACAAGGCCATGTCCGCCAACGTCCGTTTTCCGGCGCCATTCCGTCAGCGCGGTTGTGTGTTCATCCATGTGCCCAAGTGCGCGGGGAGCAGCCTGTGTTCGGCATTGTTCGACGGCTGGACGCCCGGCCATCTGCCCCTGTACTGGTACGAGCAACAGTTTCCCCTGCAATTCGCCAGCAGTTTCAAGTTCGCCGTGGTCCGCGATCCCCTGGAGCGGGCCTATTCGGCCTATGCCTTCCTGCGTGGCAACGAGCTCAGTCGTCGCGACCAGGCCGCCCAGCGGCTGGTCAGCCACTATCGCGATTTCGACGATTTTGTCGGTCGCTGGCTGCACCCGGAAAATATCCACAAGCAGCTGCACTTCGCCCCACAGACCGATTTTCTGGTGGACTCCATGGGGCGCCTGGACATGGATTTCATCGGCTATCAGGAGCACCTGCAGCGCGACTATCAGTTGCTCAGCGAGCATCTGGGCGTGAGCAGGGCTCTGCCGCATCTCAATGAATCGCGGCAACGGAGCGAGGCGCCCGCCCGGGACTTCTGCACGGTGCGCACCCGGCGGTTGGTGCGTCGGGCCTACCAGCGCGACTACGAGTTACTCGGCTATGAATGAGCCCTTGCCACCGCGTTGCCCACAACCGGACATCCGCCCCTGCAGCCTGTCCCTGACCGCGATCGAGCGGGCGGCGCTCAAACAGCAACGCCCGCGCTGTATCTGGCTGACCGGTTTGTCCGGCGCCGGCAAATCGACCCTGGCCAACCTGCTGGAGTTGCGGTTGAACGGGCAGGGCCTGCATACCTTTGTCCTCGATGGCGACAACGTGCGCGGCGGCCTGTGTCGTGACCTGGGCATGGACGCCGAGGCGCGCAAGGAAAATATCCGGCGCCTGGCCGAGGTGGCGAGGTTGATGGTGGAGGCGGGGTTGATCGTGATCGTTTCGGCGATATCACCGTTTCGCGCGGAGCGCGCCGCTGCCCGGGCCTTGTTCGCGGCGGACGAATTTCTCGAGGTGTACGTGAGCACTGCGTTCGCTGTCTGTGCCCGACGCGATCCCAAAGGCCTCTATCAGGCGGCGAGCGAAGGGCGTATCCGGGACTTCACCGGGCTCGACAGCCCCTATGAAGCGCCACTGGATCCTGACTGCGAGATCGATACCGAAACGGTTGGACTGGCCTGCACGACAGACCGGCTCATGGCGCTTTTGCTCAATAAATGAACAGTTTGGGTCGATCGCGAATACTCGTGCAGCGGTAGAACTAGGCAGCGTTCACCCTGTGTTAATATCGCGCCCCTGTTCATTTTGTATGTGGGTTGCTCCATGAAGTTGTCCATGCCGCGATTCGATCAAGCCCCTGTCTTGGTGGTCGGCGATGTCATGCTCGACCGTTACTGGCATGGTGGTACCTCACGGATTTCCCCTGAGGCGCCGGTACCGGTAGTCAAGGTCGAGCAAATCGAGGACCGCCCGGGCGGTGCCGCGAACGTTGCCTTGAACATTGCCGCGCTCGGCGCACCGGCCTCGCTGGTTGGCGTCACCGGCGACGACGAGGCTGCCGACAGTCTCTCCAACAGTCTTGAGGGGGCGGGCGTCCGCGCCTTGTTCCAACGTATTGCCCACCAGCCGACCATCGTCAAGCTGCGGGTCATGAGCCGGCACCAGCAACTGCTGCGTATCGATTTCGAAGAACCTTTCGCCACCGACGCCCTGGCGTTGGGCGCTGAAGTCGAGCGGTTGCTGGACGGCATCAAGGTGCTGGTGTTGTCCGACTACGGCAAGGGAGCCCTGAGGAATCATCAGGCGCTGATCCAGGCCGCGCGTGCCCGTGGCATCCCGGTGCTGGCGGACCCGAAAGGCAAGGACTTTTCGATTTACCGCGGCGCCAGCCTGATCACCCCGAACCTCAGCGAGTTCGAAACCATAGTCGGCGGTTGCATCGACGAGCACGACCTGGTCAGCAAAGGCGCCAAGCTGATGCACGACCTGGAGCTGGGCGCCTTGCTGGTGACCCGTGGCGAACACGGCATGACCCTGCTGCGTCCCGATCACCCGGCGCTGCACTTGCCAGCCCGGGCCCGTGAAGTGTTCGACGTCACCGGTGCCGGCGATACCGTGATTTCCACCCTGGCGGCGGCAATCGCGGCGGGTGAAGAGCTGCCGCATGCAGTGGCCCTGGCCAATCTGGCCGCCGGCATCGTGGTCGGCAAGCTGGGTACCGCGGCCATCAGCGCACCGGAGCTGCGTCGCGCGATCCAGCGTGAAGAAGGTTCCGAGCGCGGTGTGCTGAGCCTCGACCAGCTGCTGCTGGCGATCGACGATGCGCGTGCGCACAAAGAGAAGATCGTCTTCACCAACGGCTGTTTCGACATCCTCCACGCCGGCCATGTGACCTACCTCGAGCAGGCGCGGGCCCAGGGCGATCGCCTGATCGTGGCGATCAACGACGATGCCTCGGTCAGCCGCCTGAAAGGGCCGGGCCGTCCGATCAACAGCGTCGACCGGCGTATGGCGGTACTGGCCGGCCTGGGCGCGGTGGACTGGGTCATCAGTTTCCCCGAGGGTACGCCGGAAAACCTGCTGGCCCAGGTCAAGCCGGACGTGCTGGTCAAAGGCGGAGATTACTCGGTCGACCAGGTGGTCGGCGCCGATATCGTCAAGGCTTATGGCGGTGTGGTGAAGGTGCTGGGCCTGGTGGAGAACAGTTCCACCACGGCCATAGTCGAGAAGATCCGCAAGACCGAATAAGGCTTGCCGCCAATCCGCCCACTTTCGCGAAAGCTGGAGTGGGCGGTGAAGCGCTCAACGTTGCCGGCTGGTCTTGCTCGGTACCATCTTGCGCAATATCTGCCGTGCCTTGCCGGTAAGACGCTGGAGTTTGGAGTCCTTCTCCGGCGCGCTCAATCCCTGCTGCTTCAGCCAGTCCTTCCAGCGAATCCGCTCGTCACGCACCAGCCAGCCTTGCTGCCGGGCGAAGCTTTCGGCCAGATACAGGCCGCGGGTGCTCGCCGGGTGCAACTGATCCTTCTTCAACGTATAGAGCTCGGCGCAGGGCTGACCGTCCTTGAGTGGCATCAGGTACAGGTCCGGGCGCTTGCGATCCAGGCGCGCCACCAACTGGTCGCCCTCCAGGCGTTCGTCGACATGGAACAGGCTCAGGGACTTGGCCTCTTTCGGCACGTCCAGGCGCAGGTCATAAATCAGCTGCAGTGATGCGGTGGGCAGATGCACATAAGCTCGCGGCCGTTCCAGCAACTGCAGGTTGGCGCAACGCACCGGGCGTGCCGCGCCCGACAGCGGCGTCAGGCGAAAGGGCAGGGCTTCGCGATAATGCAGGGCCGCCGAGTAGGGCGCTGGCAGCCAGGTGTCGTTGAAGCGCCCGCCGAGCCAGCCTTCCGGGGTTTCCAGCAGGCATTCTTCGGCGATTTCCTGGATGGCGGTATGCAGCGGCAGGTTCAGCTCATGGGCCGGGACGTAGCCGGAAATCAGCTTGAGCACCACGTCGCCGCGATCCTGCCGGCGCTGGCGCACCAGCACCCAATAGTCGCGGTTCTGCCAATGGAGGGTCAGGCGTACCGAGACGCCGAGGTTGGCCAGCTCCAGGGCGAAGCGCTCGGCGTCGGCCACCGCAACCGGGCGCCGGCGCTGCAGGGTCTGCGCAAAGTTCAGCGGCATGCCGACGCTCTGGTAGCTGAGGCCTTCGGGCGTCGCTTCGACGAACAGCGGCAGGGTCTTGAAGTTGCTGGGGTTCTTTCTTATGAGCGTACGCGGCATGTCGGCTCCTTCTTGCGTCGGGGTCGGCCGCGTGGGCGGCATCAGTTCTTGCGCAACACCTGCGCGACAGTGGCGACATTATGGGCCAGGTGCAACGGATTGATGGTCCCGACAATAGCACTGGCGACGCCCGGTTGATCGAACAGCAGTTCGAAGCTGGCGCGTACCGGGTCGACACCGGGGCTCAGGCACACATGGCCGCTGGCCAGGGCTTTTTTCACCAGAATGCCCTTGCCGTGGGCTGCGGCGTAATCGATGACGGCTCGCTCGTTCTGTTCGTTCAGATTGTAGGTGACCATGGCGCAGTCCCCTTGCTCCAGGGCCTTGAGGCCGCCCTCGACGGTTTTCCCGGAGAGGCCAAAGCCACGGATCTTGCCTTCCTGCTTGAGCTCGGCCAGCGTCTGGTACACCTCGCACTGCTCAAGGATGTGCAGGTCATTGCCGTCGGAATGCACCAGCACCAGGTCGATGAAGTCGGTTTCCAGGCGCTGCAGGCTGCGCTCCACCGACAGGCGGGTATGCGCGGCACTGAAGTCGTGGCGCGACAGGCCGTTTTCGAACTCTTCGCCGACCTTGCTGACAATCACCCAGTCCTGGCGTTGCCCGCGCAGCAGCGGGCCCAGGCGCTCCTCGCTGCGGCCATAGGCCGGCGCGGTGTCGATCAGGTTGATGCCCAGGTCGCGGGTCAGCTTGAGCAGCATGCGGGCTTCGGCGTCATCCGGAATCTGGAAGCCGTTGGGGTACTTCACCCCTTGGTCGCGCCCGAGCTTCACGGTGCCCAGGCCCAGTGGGGAGACCAGCAGCCCGGTGCTGCCGAAGGGGCGATGCAGGTCGTGCAGGGTCGCTTGGCTCATGGCAGCAGTTGCTCCCAGGCCGGTTGGGCGATGGCGGGTTTGGGCAGCGTCGGCAACGCAGTCGCGGGGCCCGGCTTGATACCGTCGCGCTCGAGGGCGGCGAACACCCGGTCGGCGAAGTCCGGGGCCAGGGCCAGCTTGGTCGGCCAGCCGACCAGCAGGCGGTCCTGTTCGGCGAGAAAGGCATTGTCCGGACGGGTCAGGCCCGACTGCGCGGGCTCGGCGCGGTCCACCCGCAGGGTGGCCCATTGCGCCTGGCTGAGATCGACCCATGGCAACAGGTTGCCGAGTTCTTTCTGGGCGGCCACGATCTGCGCCGCCGGCTCGCGCGCCACGCCTTCGGCTTCGGCGATGTCGCCGCCGAGATACCAGACCCACTGGCCGTCGGCCGCCGGGTGGGTGGTCACGGTGATCCGTGGCTTCGGCCCGCCGCCCAGGCAGTGGGCGTACAGCGGTTTCAGGCTCGGGCCCTTGACGATCACCATGTGCAACGGCCGGCGTTGCATGGCCGGCTGGCTCAGGCCGAGGCTGCTCAGCAGCTCGGCATTGCCGACGCCGGCGCTGAGCACGATGCGTTGCGCGCGGATTTCCCGCTCATCGACCCGCAGGCCCAGCAATTGCCCGTTTTCCAGCAGGGGTTCGATCTTCTGCCCGGCCAGCAGGCTATCGCCGCCCAATTCGGCCAGGCGCCCGATCAGGCTCGGCACGTCCACCACCAATTCGGCCAGGCGATACACCTTGCCCTTGAAGCGACGGTCCTGCAGGGCCGGCGGCAACTGGTCGCCCTTGACCTGATCGACACGGCCACGCACGGCCTTGCTGGCGAAAAAGCTGGTGAGGTTGCCGGCCAGGGTGCCGGGGGACCACAGGTAATGGGCCTCGGACAGCAGGCGCACACCGGACAGATCCAGCTCGCCGTTGCCGGCCAAGGCCTCGCGCCAGCGGCGCGGCATGTCGGCGATGGCTTCCGAGGCGCCGGTCAGGGCGCCGTGCAGGGCGTACTTGGCGCCGCCGTGAATGATTCCCTGAGACTTGACGCTTTGTCCGCCGCCGAGGCTGGCGCTCTCCACCAGCACGGTGGAAAAGCCCTGGCGACGCAGGCGGGCGTTCAGCCAGAGGCCGGCGACTCCGGCGCCGACAATCAGCACGTCGGTGGAAATAACGGATGGCATGCAGCGACCTCAGTGTTCAAGACTAGGGGCGCAGTATACAGGCTCGAGCCGCGCAGGCTTTGTTGGCGATCAAACTGGTAGGGGCGCGCTTGGCGAGGCGCTTTGTGTAGCCGCTGCCGAAGGCTGCGATCGAGCGCGAAGCGGTCGCGCTCTTGAAGGGCCTGCGGCAGTGGTCATGGATCAGTGCCCGGCGGTCTTGGAAAACAGCTGGATCACCACCACGCCCAGGACGATCAGGGCCATGCCGAGCATTGCCGGGATATCCAGCTTCTGCCCGTAGAGGAACAGCGCGGCCACGCTGACCATGACAATGCCCATGCCGGCCCAGACCGCGTAAGCCACGCCCACCGGCACGGTACGCACCACCAGGGTCAGCATCCAGAAGGCCACGCCGTAACCGACGATGATCAGCAGCAGCGGCAGTGGAGTACTCAGGCCTTTGACCGCTTTCATCGAAACAGTGGCGATCACTTCGGCGCAGATGGCGATGGCCAGGTAGGTGTAAGCGTTCATGGGAGAGTCCTCGTGTTTGGGCTTGCTTGATGAGGTCGGCATTCTAGAGATTGTGCAGATGGGGTAAAGTCATTACCTATCTGTTTTGAAGATGGGTTGCCTTATGAATGTGCAGTGGAATCTGGAGCAGATGCGGCTGTTCGTCAGCGTCGCCGAGCAACGTTCGTTTTCCGCGGTGGCCCGTGACCAGCACAAGGCGCAATCGGCGGTCAGCAGCGCGATTGCGCTGCTCGAGGCCGATCTCGGCGTGCTCTTGTTCGAGCGCAGCAGCGGTCGCCAGCCGAAACTCACCGAGGCGGGTCGTGCCTTGCTTGCGGAGGCGCGGGAAGTGCTGCGCCAATGCGAGCGCTTGAACGGGCGGGCGTTGGCGTTGATGCGGGGTGAGGAGGCGCGCTTGCGGCTGGCCCTGGACGAGGCGATGCCTTTCCAGCCGGTGCTCGATAGCCTTGAGGCGTTGTCCGAGCGTTTCCCCAGTCTTGAGGTCCAACTGGCCAGCAGTGCCCAGGGTGATGTGGCGCGCAAGCTGCTGGACCGTCGGGCCGACCTCGGTTTGCTGTTTCACCATGAACAGATGTCCGAGGCCCTTGAGCGACGGGCCCTGGGCAGCGTCGAGATGGTCACGGTGTGCGCGGTCGGGCACCCGTTGGCCGGCGAAAAACAGGTGGATCGCCAGCAACTGGGGCGGCATCGACAGTTGTTGATTTCCCCGCAGTTGAGCACTTACCCCAGTGGCGAGCAGGTCAGCCCGCAAGTCTGGCGCGCCGACAGCTTCTACGCGATGGCCGAGCTGCTGATGCGCGGCCTGGGCTGGGCCTGGCTGCCGCGGCATGTGGTGCAGTATCCGGCCTATCAGAACCAGATGGTCGAGTTGGCCAGCGAATGGACCCCGCCGGCGCTGGTGGTGGAACTGGTCTGGCGCCGCGATGAACCCCTGGGGCCGGCGGCGCATTGGCTGGCGGAGCGTTTTGCCGTGCACTTGCGGGCGATTGGCTGAAAAAGCCGATAAACTCCGCCGCCATGAATAGAACTCTCTACACCGCGCTGTTTTACCTGGGGCTGCCATTGGTGGCGATTCGTCTGTGGCTGCGGGCGCGCAAGGCGCCGGCCTATGCCCGGCGGATTGGCGAACGTTTTTCCTGGGGGCTGCCGGCAATGCAGCCGGGCGGGATCTGGGTGCACGCGGTGTCGGTAGGCGAGAGCATCGCCGCCGCGCCGATGATCCGTGCCTTGCTGGCGCGTTATCCACAGCTGCCGATCACGGTCACCTGCATGACCCCCACGGGCTCGGAACGTATCCAGGCGCTGTTCGCCAACGAGCCGCGCATTCAGCACTGCTACCTGCCTTATGATCTGCCTTGCGCCGCCGCGCGTTTTCTCGATCGGGTCCGGCCGAAGCTGGCGGTGATCATGGAAACTGAGCTGTGGCCCAATCACATTCACCAGTGCGCCAAGCGCGGGATTCCGGTGGCGCTGGCCAATGGGCGGTTGTCGGAGCGCTCGGCCCGGGGTTATGGGCGCTTTGCCAAGCTGACCGCACCGATGCTCGCTGAAATGAGCCTGTT
Source organism: Pseudomonas sp. GW821-FHT09E12 (assembly GCF_059416085.1). Classification (NCBI taxonomy): domain Bacteria; kingdom Pseudomonadati; phylum Pseudomonadota; class Gammaproteobacteria; order Pseudomonadales; family Pseudomonadaceae; genus Pseudomonas; species Pseudomonas sp. GW821-FHT09E12. The sequence goes on from NZ_JBWKOM010000004.1 coordinate 482,249, forward strand.
CGCGGTGCAGACCGAGGCTGAGGCCGAGCGTTTTCGCCAGCTGGGCGCGCGCCCGCAAACAGTCGAGGTGACGGGCTCGATCAAGTTCGACCTGAGCATCGACCCGCAACTGCTGGTGCGCGCCAGCGAGCTGCGCGAGCAATGGCAAGCCGGCGAACGCCCGGTGTGGATCGCCGCCAGTACCCATGAAGGCGAAGACGCTGTGGTGCTGGCTGCTCATCGCCAACTGCTGGCCAGCCACCCGGATGCCTTGCTGATCCTGGTGCCGCGTCATCCGGAGCGTTTCAATCCGGTGTTCGAGCTGTGCCGGCAGCAGGGCTTTGAGACCATTCGCCGCTCGAGCGCCGAGCCGGTCAGCGCCAGCACCTCGGTGCTGCTGGGCGACACCATGGGCGAGCTGCTGTTTCTCTATGCCCTGGCGGACAGCGCCTTTGTCGGCGGTAGCCTGGTACCCAATGGCGGGCACAATCTGCTGGAGCCGGCGGCCCTTTCCAAGCCGGTGCTGAGCGGGCCGCACCTGTTCAACTTCCTGGAGATCGCGACAATGCTGCGTGAGGCGGGTGCCCTGCAGGAAGTGGACGATGCCCATGGCCTGGCGGTGGCGGTGCAGCGCCTGTTCGAGTTGCCTCGGGATGCGCAGAAGATGGCCGATGCCGGGCTGCGGGTGATGCGCAGCAACCAGGGCGCTCTGCAGCGCCTGCTCGACGGGTTGGATCGCTTGCTGTAGCCGCTGCCGCAGGCTGCGATCGACCGGAACGGTCGTAAAAAAGGCCACCGCCATTCAATTGAATCGCGGTGGCCTTTTTGCGTGTCCTGCGGACAGGATCACAGCCTGCGGCAGCGGCTACAGGTTACTGCCCCGGCCGGGCCTTGAGCTGTTCCGCCGCGGCCTTGGCCAGGTCCGGCGGCAGGAAGTCGCGGTCCGGGTTGTAGTCGGCTTTCAGGTAGCGCGACAGGTCCTGCAGATCGCCCGGATTGAGGGTGCCGGCGGCTTGCTTGAGGCGCAGGTTGTCGAGGATGTAGTCGTAGCGGCTGTTGTTGTAGTTGCGCACCGAGGTGTACAGCTGGCGCTGGGCGTCGAGCACGTCGACGATATTGCGCGTGCCGACCTGGTAGCCGATTTCCGTGGCTTCCACGGCGCTCTGGTTGGAGATGATCGACTGGCGCCGGGCCTGGACCTGCTCGACATCGGTGTTCACCGCGCGGTGCAGGTTGCGGGTGTTTTCCACCACCTGGCGCCGCAGGGCTTCACGGCGCTGCTCGCTCTGGGTCAGGCGCGAGTAGGACTCGCGGACCTGGGAGCTGGTCAGGCCGCCGCTGTAGATCGGAATGCTCAGTTGCAGGCCGATGGTGCGTTGTTCGACGTCACTGCCGTAACGCTGGCCCAGCGGGGCCGGGTTGCTGAAGCCGAGGGCGTCGTTGTCGCCTTTCTTGTATTGCGCCACCGCGTCGAGGGTCGGGGCGTGGCCGGCCTTGCGCTGCTTGAGGGTTTCCTCGGCGGCGCTGACCGCGTAGTTGCTGGCCAGCAGGTTGAGGTTCTGCTTGGCCGCGGTATCGACCCAGGCCTTGGCGTCATTCGGGGCCGGCGCCAGCACCGGCAGGCTGTGGACGATGCCCTGGATCGAGTTGTACTGACGGTTGGTCAGGGTGATCAGGGCTTCGAAGGCGTCATCCACCTGGCGCTGGGCGAGGATCCGGTTAGCCCGCGCGGTGTCGTAGCTGGCCTGGGATTGCAGGACGTCGGTCTTGTCCGACAGGCCGACGTCGAAGCGCTCGTTGGACTGGTCGAGCTGACGCTTGAAGGCTGCCTCTTCGGCCTTGGTCGAGGCCAGGTTGTCCTGGGCGCGCAGCACTGAGAAATAGCTCTCGGCGCTTTGCAGGATCAGGTTCTGCTCGGTAGCCGAGAGTTCCAGCGCGGCTTGTTCGTTGACGTCCTTGGCCGCCTGCAACTGGAACCAGCGGTCGGCGCGGAAAATCGGTTGGGCCAGGGTCGCTTGGTATACGGTGCCGCTGCGGGTGGCGGTCATCGACGGTTCGTCGAACTTGGTCCGGGTGTTGTTCAGGTCGGCACCGGCCGAGAGGTTGGGCAGCAGCCCGGCGCGCGCCTGTGGCACCACTTCCTTGCGTGCGTCGTAATCGGCGCGGGCGGCGGCGAGGTCGGCGTTGTTGTCCACCGCCTCCTGGTAGACGCTGACCAGGTCGGTTTTGGTGGTCAGGGGCGCTTCTGCTGCCCAGGCCATTCCATTGGACGCACAAGACACGGCGATGGCCAGTGAGAGTTTGCGCAGCATTCGGCGATCCCTAGAGTTGATATTACGAGGATAATTCTGGCGCCAAGGCTAAGTCTCGGCCTGTGCAGCGTCAAGGTTCGACGCAACCCATCGAGTGTAGATGCGCCTGCGAAGGGCAACAATCCTGCATTTACGCCATTCATCATGCTGTTTGCCGTGGGGTTGGCGTTCTGCACCGGCTTTGTCTAGACTGGCCGGGTTCTTGTCGGGGTGCCTTGCTATGAGGCTGAGATCGGATAATCCGGATCCCGTTGAACCTGATCAGGTTAGCGCCTGCGTAGGGAACAAGATTTCTCGTCACCCGGCGAGTCCTCTTGTGCTTCGTCCGGGATGTTGTTCGACAATCGAACACCCCTCGAGCACCAAGCACTGCACCAGCTGGTTTTCGCCTCTGGCTCCAGCCATGGTTGCGTCCGTTCGTTACAGGTTCGCTCCGACAAAAATCCACTGCCTGGATGCTGTCTGGAGAGCCCGTGATGACTACAAAATTAAAAAACGCTACCCACCTTAGCGAATCGGCCAAGGTCGATGAGCAGTCGGTTCAGCCCTTTACCCGCTCGCAAAAAATCTATGTCCAGGGTTCGCGCCCGGACATTCGCGTGCCGATGCGCGAAATCAGCCTCGACGTGACCCCGACCGACTTCGGCGGCGAGATCAACGCGCCAGTCACCGTCTATGACACCTCCGGCCCGTACACCGACCCCAACGTGGTGATCGACGTGCGCAAAGGCCTGGGCGATGTACGCTCGGCATGGATCGACGACCGTGGCGACACCGAGCGCCTGCCGGGCCTGAGTTCCAACTTCGGCCAGGAACGCCTCGCCGATCCCGAGCTGACCAAGCTGCGCTTCGCCCACGTCAACAACCCGCGCCGGGCCAAGGCCGGGGCCAACGTCAGCCAGATGCACTACGCGCGCAAGGGCATCATCACCGCCGAGATGGAATACGTCGCCATCCGCGAAAACATGAAGCTGCAAGAGGCTCGCGCCGCGGATCTGCTCGATCAACAGCACGCCGGCCACAGCTTCGGCGCCAGCATCCCGAAAGAAATCACCCCCGAGTTCGTCCGTGAGGAAATCGCCCGCGGTCGCGCGATCATTCCGGCCAACATCAACCACGTCGAACTGGAACCGATGATCATCGGCCGCAACTTCCTGGTGAAGATCAACGGCAACATCGGCAACAGCGCCCTGGGTTCGTCCATCGAAGAAGAAGTGGCGAAGCTGACCTGGGGCATCCGCTGGGGTTCGGACACCGTCATGGACCTGTCCACCGGCAAGCACATCCACGAAACCCGCGAGTGGATCATCCGCAACTCGCCGGTGCCAATCGGTACCGTGCCAATCTACCAGGCGCTGGAGAAGGTCAACGGCGTGGCCGAAGACCTGACCTGGGAGCTGTTCCGCGACACTCTGATCGAGCAGGCGGAGCAGGGTGTCGACTACTTCACCATCCACGCCGGCGTGCTGCTGCGCTATGTGCCGCTGACCGCCAAGCGCGTGACCGGCATCGTCTCCCGCGGCGGTTCGATCATGGCCAAGTGGTGCCTGGCGCATCACAAGGAAAACTTCCTCTACACCCATTTCGACGAAATCTGCGAAATCATGAAGGCCTACGACGTCAGCTTCTCGCTGGGCGACGGCCTGCGTCCTGGCTCGATCGCCGACGCCAACGACGAAGCGCAGTTCGGCGAGTTGGAAACCCTCGGTGAGCTGACCAAGATCGCCTGGAAGCATGACGTACAGTGCATGATCGAAGGCCCCGGCCACGTGCCGATGCAACTGATCAAAGAGAACATGGACAAGCAGCTGGAGTGCTGCGACGAGGCACCGTTCTACACCCTCGGCCCGCTGACCACCGACATCGCCCCGGGCTACGACCACATCACCTCCGGTATCGGCGCGGCGATGATCGGCTGGTTCGGCTGCGCCATGCTCTGCTACGTGACGCCGAAGGAACACCTGGGCCTGCCGAACAAGGATGACGTGAAGACCGGGATCATCACCTACAAGATCGCCGCGCATGCTGCGGATCTCGCGAAAGGCCACCCGGGCGCGCAGATCCGTGACAACGCGCTGTCCAAGGCGCGTTTCGAATTCCGTTGGGAAGACCAGTTCAACCTCGGCCTCGACCCGGACACCGCGCGCTCCTACCACGACGAGACCCTGCCCAAGGATTCGGCCAAGGTCGCGCACTTCTGCTCCATGTGCGGGCCGAAGTTCTGCTCGATGAAAATCACCCAGGAGGTCCGTGAGTACGCGGCCAACCAGCGCATAGAAGCGGTGGACGTGGATGTCGCCAAGGGACTGGCGGAGCAGGCCGAGCGCTTCAAGCAGGAAGGCAGCCAGCTGTACAAGAAGGTTTGATCCTGCGTTGGTGATCGCTTCGCCAGAAGCGATCACTCATCACCTGTAGGAGCGAGCGGGCGGCGATCCGACTTGCCCGCGATGGCGTCGTAACTGACACAACGCTATCGCGGGTAAGCCTCGCTCCTATGGGGTGTGATGATTTTCCAACTGTGCCCCTTCGAGATAGCATCCTTGAACACATCCAGCAGCACTTACTCTCCCGATCTTGCGGTCCCGGCCGAGCGACGCGTATTCGGCGCGCGCGATCTGTTTTCCCTGTGGTTTTCCCTCGGCATCGGCCTGATGGTGTTGCAGACCGGCGCGCTGCTGGCGCCAGGCCTGGGCCTGTCCGGTGCCTTGCTGGCGATCTTTCTCGGTACGGCGGTCGGCGTCTTGCTGCTCGCGGCGGTCGGGGTGATCGGCAGTGATACCGGCCTGTCGTCCATGGCGGCGCTCAAGCTCAGCCTCGGTACTTACGGCGCGAGCCTGCCGGCGTTGCTCAACCTGTTGCAACTGGTGGGCTGGGGCTCGTTCGAGATCATCGTCATGCGCGATGCCGCCAGCCTGTTGGGCACTCGTGCGTTCAGCGAAGGCAGCCTGCTGGCCAGTCCTTTGCTCTGGACCCTGTTTTTCGGCGCGCTGGCGACTTTGCTCGCGGTCAGTGGGCCGCTGACCTTCGTACGCAAGATCCTGCGCAAGTGGGGCATCTGGCTGCTGTTGGCGGCCTGCCTGTGGCTGACCTGGAACCTGTTCGCCAAGGCCGATCTGGCCGCGCTCTGGGCCCAGGCCGGCGACGGCTCCATGCCGCTCGGCGTGGGCTTCGATATCGCGATCGCCATGCCGCTGTCGTGGTTGCCGCTGATCGCCGACTATTCAAGGTTCGGCAAGCGGGCGCGCAATGTCTTTGGTGGTACGGCGCTGGGGTTCTTTATCGGCAATCTGTGGCTGATGAGCCTGGGCGTGGCCTACACCCTGGCCTTTGCGCCGAGTGGCGAAGTCAATGCGCTGCTGCTGGCTTTGGCCGGCGCGGGCCTGGGGATTCCGCTGTTGCTGATCCTGCTGGACGAGTCGGAAAACGCCTTTGCCGATATCCATTCGGCCGCGGTTTCCTGCGGCATTCTGTTGCGTCTGAAAGTCGAGCACCTGGCTTTGGCCATTGGCGTGCTCTGCACTCTGATCGCCTGCCTGGCGCCGTTGGCCCAGTATCAGAACTTCCTGCTGCTGATCGGCTCGGTGTTCGCGCCGCTGTTCGGCGTGGTGCTGGTGGATCACTTCATCCTGCGCAAGCGCAGTGCACAGGAACTGTCCGTGGGGTGGCGCTGGCCGGCGTTGCTGGCCTGGCTGGGCGGGGTCAGCACCTATCACCTGCTGGCCAACTTCTATCCGGATGTTGGCGCAACCCTGCCGTCACTGGTGTTGGCAGGGCTGCTGCAGGGGCTGCTGGGATGGGCCTTCAGCCACGGCCAGGAAACAGCTCGGGCTTGAGAATGCCGTTCAGGCGGTTGTAAGGGATCTTCAGTTCAATGTGGCCCAGCGCGTAAGGCGCGATCACCGACACGTTGTACTTGAGGATCACGCCGCCGTAGGTCAGCGCCACGTTCGGGGTTTTCTGGAACGGCCAGCTCTTGATGAACTCCGGCTCCTGGTCCAGCTTGGTGCTGATCAGCCAGCTGTTGTGAGCCACTTGGGCGGCTTTCCAGAACGCGGCTTCCTGGCCCGGGCGCAGCATGTCGGACAGGGTCAGTTCCTTGTGCAGCTCGCGGGAGTAGTTGATGAAGCCGCGACCGGGCGTGCCGTGGGCGCCGCCGGTGTCCAGGTAGCTGGCCAGTTCGATGATCACCAGGCCGTCATGCTGTTCGCGTACCTTGGCTTGCAGGTACATGCTGTTGCGGCTGTCGGCCTCGCGCAGGAACTTCTCCCTATAGGCGCTCAGCGTCGCTGGCACGGCCTGGTCCGCGGTGGTGCGGGTCATCTGCAGCAGGCGCCTTTCAATCAGCGCATCCAGCTGCGGCTCGTCGGCGAAGTGCACGGTGTCGATGTTCACCAGCGGGCAATCCTGATTGCTGCAGCCGGGCTTGATCTGTTCCGACTTGTCGCTGGTGCTTTGCAGGGGCTTTTGATAGCTGGGTTGGAACAGGCTTTGGCAGGCGCCCAGAGTCAGGGCCAGGCAAGCCACGGAGGCGATTTTAAGAAGCGACATGTGCGTCCTTGATAAACCAGAGGTAGGCAAAAGTTACCGGCTTCGACTGCCTGCGGGGCAATCAGTTCGCCACTAAGCTCAATAGAGGCAATTAGATTAGGTTTGCCCCCTTGCCGTCTATCCCGATGATGGCAAAGGGGCTGCATCATCGGTCAGCGGCGCGTTAGGATGGCGCGAAGTCGAGGGGGAGCCTCGGATCGAATTGCAGGAAACGAGGATTGCTATGACGGACTTTGCCAACACCACGCCGACCACTGTCGATATCGTTCGGCGCGAGAAATGCTTCCAGGGTTTTTATCAGCTCGACCGTGTGCACCTGCGCCACGAGCTGTTCGCCGGTGGCATGGGGCGCGAAATCAGTCGTGAAATCTTTGTCCGTCACGATGCTGTCTGCGTCCTGCCATACGATCCGCAACGCGATGAAGTGGTGTTGATCGAGCAGTTTCGCGTCGGCGCCATGGGGAAAACCGCGACCCCCTGGTTGATCGAGCTGGTCGCCGGTCTGATCGACAAGGACGAGCAGCCGGAAGAAGTTGCTCACCGCGAGGCGCAGGAGGAAGCTGGACTGACATTCTCCGCGCTGTGGCCGATGATCCAGTATTTCCCGTCGCCGGGGGGCAGTACCGAGTTCGTGCATCTGTATCTGGGGCGCTGCGACAGCAGCGGTGCCGGTGGCCTGCACGGGCTGGAGGAAGAGGCGGAGGATATCCGTGTGTCGGTCTGGGCTTTCGAAGACGCACTGCAGGCGGTAAGGGATGGGCGGATTTCCAACGCGGCGAGCATTATTGCCTTGCAATGGCTGGCTTTGAACCGCGTTGAAGTGAGGGGGTTATGGTCGTAAACAAAGTGCGCGATCGCTATCGGGTCGATCTCGTGGGGCTGCAAGCGTCCTGCGAGGCCAACTATGCCCGGCTGATGCGCCTGTTGCCCGACATGCGCAACCAGCCGGTGGCGCGGCGGATCGCGGTGACCCAGGGCGACCAGATGCTGGGCGTGCTGGCGCTGGAGGTGCTGCTGGCCTGTCCCTACACCACCACCCTGCAGGTGCGTCAGGAGCACAGCCTGCCCTGGCTGCCGGTGCCGCAGCTGGAGGTCCAGGTCTATCACGACGCGCGCATGGCCGAGGTCATCAGTGCCGAGCACGCTCGGCGCTTTCGTGGCATCTATCCGTATCCGAATGCCTTCATGCACCAGCCGGACGAGAAGGCCCAGCTCAATGTATTTCTCGGTGAATGGCTGAGCCACTGCCTGGCTTGCGGTCATGAGTTCGAGGCCGTGCGGTAGATGTGAACTGCGTCCGGTTCGCCGGTTTCCTCTTTTGAATTTCCCCCAGCATAATTGCCCCCATTCCTCACTTCCCGTGACACGCCCTGGGAGGCCGCCTTGCCGAGCGTATCCACTCTGACCACCGACGATCCCGTGTTGCTGGTGCAGTTGTCCGACAGCCATCTGTTCGCCGAAGCGGACGGCACGCTGTTGGGCATGAATACCCGCGACAGCCTGCAGCGGGTGATCGATCTGGTGCTGGAACAGCAACCGCGGATCGACCTGATGCTGGCCACGGGCGATTTGTCCCAGGACGGTACGCTGGAGTCCTATCAGCTGTTTCGTGACATGACCCGGCAGATTCCGGCGCCGGCGCGCTGGATTCCCGGCAACCACGACGAGCCGCACATCATGGCGCAGGCGGCGACCCAGAGTTCGTTGCTGGCGCCGGTGGTGGATATCGGCAACTGGCGGATCACCCTGCTCGACTCGGCCGTACCCGGTTCGGTACCGGGCTATCTGCAGGACGATCAATTGCAGCTGCTCGCCAGTGCCCTGAGCGAAGCCCCCGAACGCCATCACCTGGTATGCCTGCACCATCATCCAGTCTCCATCGGGTGCGCCTGGATGGAGCCCATCGGGCTGCGCAATCCGCATGCGCTGTTCGCCGTGCTGGAGCGCTTTCCACAGGCGCGCGCGGTGCTCTGGGGCCATGTGCATCAGGAAATCGACCGCCAGCAAGGGCCTTTGCGCCTGCTGGCGTCGCCCTCGACCTGCATCCAGTTCGAACCGGGCAGCGAGGATTTCCAGGTCGGTGAGACCGCGCCGGGTTATCGCTGGCTGCGCCTGCTGCCCGACGGGCGCCTGGAAACCGGTGTCGAGCGGGTCACCGGCTTCGATTTTGAGGTCGATTACGGCAGCGACGGCTACTGATTCCGGCCCGGAGCCGCAGTCTGCGGCGGCAGGACAAAGGGATACACCTGAACACAAGTCAAGCGGCGATACACCCTGTAAACTGCGCCTTTTTGCACGATGCAAAGGGAGTGCGCATGTCCGGTTCGATCCTGTATATCCACGGCTTCAACAGCGCACCGGCGTCGAAGAAAGCCAGCCAGCTGATCGCTGTCATGGAGGCGATCGGCCGCGGTGAACAGCTGCGGGTGCCGGCCTTGCATCATCATCCACGCGAGGCCATTGGCCAGTTGGAACAGGCGATTGCCGAACTCGGACGGCCGCTGCTGGTCGGCAGCTCTCTCGGCGGCTACTATGCGACTCACCTTGCCGAGCGTCACGGCCTGAAAGCCCTGCTGATCAACCCCGCGGTCAGTCCGCACCGGATGTTCGACGGTTTTCTGGGCACGCAGACCAACCTCTATACCGGGGAAACCTGGGAACTGACCCACGACCACGTGACGGCCCTGGCCGAGCTGGAAGTGCCGGCGCCCCAGGACCCGCAGCGGTTCCAGGTCTGGCTGCAGACAGGTGACGAGACGCTGGACTATCGCAGCGCCCAGCTGTATTACCGAGCCTGTGCCTTGCGCATCCAGGCCGGCGGCGACCATAGTTTCCAGGGTTTTGCCGGACAATTGCCGGCGTTGTTGAATTTTGCCGGCATCGGCCCGGATCAGTACCAGGCGATCGATTTCACCTCGCTGTGAACCCTCGCTTCTATTTCATTGAACGACTAACGACGAGACCCCATGGCCACTCCCAGCGCTAGCTCTTATAACGCAGACGCCATCGAAGTCCTCTCGGGCCTCGACCCGGTGCGCAAACGCCCGGGCATGTACACCGACACCACTCGGCCGAACCACCTCGCCCAGGAAGTCATCGACAACAGTGTCGACGAAGCCCTGGCGGGGCACGCGAAGTCGATCCAGGTCATCCTGCATGCCGACCATTCCCTGGAAGTGTCCGATGACGGCCGCGGCATGCCAGTGGACATTCACCCCGAAGAGGGCGTGTCCGGTGTCGAGCTGATCCTCACCAAGCTCCATGCGGGCGGCAAGTTTTCCAACAAGAACTACCAGTTCTCCGGCGGTCTGCACGGGGTGGGTATTTCCGTGGTCAACGCCTTGTCGAACCAGGTGCGGGTGCGGGTCAAGCGTGATGGCAACGAATACCAGATGACCTTCGCCGACGGCTTCAAGGCCACCGAGCTGGAAGTAGTCGGCAGCGTCGGCAAGCGCAATACCGGGACCAGCGTGTACTTCGCCCCGGATCCGAAATACTTCGATTCGCCGAAATTCTCCGTCAGCCGCCTCAAGCATGTGCTCAAGGCCAAGGCCGTGTTGTGCCCGGGGCTGCTGGTCAGCTTCGAAGACAAAGGCACCGGCGAGAAGGTCGAGTGGCATTACGAAGACGGCCTGCGCTCCTATCTGGTGGATGCGGTCAGCGAATTCGAACGCCTGCCGGCCGAGCCTTTCTGCGGCAGCCTGGCCGGTAACAAGGAAGCGGTGGACTGGGCCCTGCTGTGGTTGCCGGAAGGCGGCGACAGCGTGCAGGAAAGCTACGTCAACCTGATTCCGACCGCCCAGGGCGGTACCCACGTCAACGGTTTGCGCCAGGGCCTGCTGGACGCCATGCGCGAGTTCTGCGAATTCCGCAACCTGCTGCCGCGTGGCCTGAAGCTGGCACCGGAAGATGTCTGGGAGCGCATCGCCTTCGTTCTGTCGATGAAGATGCAGGACGCGCAGTTCTCCGGCCAGACCAAGGAACGCCTGTCGTCCCGCGAGGCGGCCGCCTTCGTTTCGGGCGTGGTCAAGGACGCGTTCAGCCTGTGGCTCAACGCCAACCCGGAACTGGGCATGCAACTGGCGGAGCTGGCCATCAGCAACGCCGGCCGTCGCCTCAAGGCCAGCAAGAAGGTCGAGCGCAAGCGCATCACCCAGGGCCCGGCACTGCCAGGCAAGCTGGCGGATTGCGCCGGCCAGGACCCGATGCGTTCCGAGTTGTTCCTGGTGGAAGGTGATTCCGCCGGTGGTTCGGCCAAGCAGGCGCGGGACAAGGAGTTCCAGGCGATCCTGCCGCTGCGCGGCAAGATCCTCAACACCTGGGAAGTCGACGGCAGCGAAGTCCTGGCCAGCCAGGAAGTGCACAACATCGCCGTGGCCATCGGGGTCGACCCGGGCGCCGAGGACATGAGCCAGCTGCGCTACGGCAAGATCTGCATCCTCGCCGACGCCGACTCCGACGGCTTGCACATCGCGACGCTGCTCTGCGCGCTGTTCGTCCAGCATTTCCGTCCTCTGGTGGATGCCGGTCACGTCTACGTGGCGATGCCGCCGCTGTACCGCATCGACCTGGGCAAGGAGATCTACTACGCCCTCGACGAAGCCGAGCGTGATGGCATTCTCGATCGCCTGGTGGCCGAGAAGAAGCGTGGCAAGCCGCAGGTCACCCGATTCAAAGGCCTGGGTGAAATGAACCCGCCGCAGCTGCGCGAAACCACCATGGACCCGAACACCCGGCGCCTGGTGCAGTTGACCCTCGGTGAAGACTTCGCCGCGACCTCGGAAATGATGGACATGCTGCTGGCGAAGAAACGCGCCGGCGATCGCAAGAGCTGGCTGGAGTCCAAGGGCAACCTGGCCGAGGTTCTGGCCTGATGCGCAGAGGCTTTGCCCTGGCGTTACTGCTATTGGCAACCTCGGCGATGGCCGACCCCTTGCCCGAGTTGAGGCTGCTGGCCGAGCATCCGGTGGACGGCATGCGTGGCGGCAACCTTTCGGGGCTGGCGTTGTGCGGCAAGGCGCTGTGGACGGTCTCCGACCGCGACGACGATCAGATCTATCGGCTCGATACCAGCGACCGCGTCTGGCAGGCCGAAACCGTGCGCATCGACGTGCCGCCGGTGCCGGACAGCGGTTTGCCCTGGGGCTTGAACTCGCGCACCTGGGTCGCGTCGTTCGTGCGCGGCGGCGACCTGGATTTCGAGGGCATTACCTGCGACAGCGCCGGCAACAAGTATGTGGTCAGTGAGTCCCATGCGGCAGTGTTGCAGCTGCCGCCGACGGGTTCGGCCGCCTGGCTGAAGATTTCGCCGATCATGGTGCGCGAGGCGCGGGCCAGCGGTATGTTGCTGCACTTCAATGCCCTGTTCGAAGGCCTGGCGGTCAACCCGGCCGGCGACCGGATCTGGCTGGCCGCCGAGCGCGAGCGCCGCGGGCTGCTGTTGATCAAGCGCCAGCAGAGTGTCTGGGATTGCGACGGCGGCTGTGTGCTGCTCAGCGAGGCCGGGTTGGAAATGCAGCCACCACAGATGCCCAAGGCCAAGGCGGTGTCCCGGGATTTCGCCGACCTGTCGCTGTTCGAGGGCAAGTTGTTCACCCTCGAGCGCAATGCGTTCCAGGTCTGTCGTCGTGATGCGTCGACGGCCAAGGTCGAGCGTTGCTGGTCGTTTGCCGCCGAGGCGTTGCAGGAAAACCGGCGTTATCCACAGGCCTATGGCCTGACCGAGGCCCTGGTGGTGGATGCCGACGGCGCCTGGATCGGTGTGGATAACAACACCGGAGCCCGTGCCGACGGTGAAAAACGCCCGATCGTCTGGCGCTTCGCCGCGCCCGAGGGCGGTTGGAGTGCCAAGCCGTGAGCCAGCAGCCACCGGGCAAACGTGCCGGGCGCGTGCTGTTGGTGCTGGCCTGGGGCGCCGGCCTGTTCTTGGCAACACGGTTTTTTGGCGAGTGGGAACAGCGTCAGGAGAACCCCAATGCTGTCGTCACTTCGCAACAACATGAGGGTTACATCGAAGTGAAACTAGTCGGCAACGGCCAGGGGCATTTCATCGCCAGCGGCCAGATCAACGGCCAGCCGGTGAGTTTCATGCTCGATACCGGAGCGACCGATGTGTCGATCCCGTCCGGGCTGGCCGAGCGTCTTGGCCTGGAGAAGGGCGCACCGGTGACCCTGAGTACCGCCAACGGTCGTAGCGAGGGTTATCGAACCCGCCTCGACCGCCTGCAACTGGGCGATATCGTCCTGCGCGATGTCCGTGCGCTGGTCGCGCCGGGCCTGGGTGGCGAGCAGGTGTTGCTGGGCATGAGCGCTTTGAAAAAACTTGAATTTACCCAGCGCGGCGGCACTTTGCTGCTGCGCCAGACAACGAACTGATGAGGCCCGCATGAGCGACTCCCTGGATCTCAGCCTGGATGGCGTAGAACGCCGATCGCTGGCTGACTTCACCGAAAATGCCTACCTCAACTACTCCATGTACGTGATCATGGACCGTGCTTTGCCGCATATCGGCGACGGCCTGAAACCGGTACAGCGGCGTATCGTCTACGCCATGAGTGAGCTGGGGCTGGATGCCGATTCCAAGCACAAGAAGTCCGCCCGTACGGTCGGTGACGTGCTGGGTAAGTTCCACCCCCACGGCGACTCGGCCTGCTACGAAGCCATGGTGCTGATGGCGCAGCCTTTCAGCTATCGCTACACGCTGGTGGACGGTCAGGGTAACTGGGGTGCGCCGGACGATCCCAAGTCCTTCGCCGCCATGCGTTACACCGAAGCGCGCCTGTCGCGTTACTCCGAAGTGCTGCTCAGCGAGCTGGGCCAGGGTACCGCGGACTGGGGGCCGAACTTCGACGGTACCCTGCAGGAACCCCTGGTATTGCCGGCACGTTTGCCGAATATCCTGCTCAACGGCACCACTGGTATCGCCGTGGGCATGGCCACTGACGTGCCGCCGCACAACTTGCGCGAAGTCGCCACCGCTTGCGTGCGCCTGCTGGATGAGCCCAAGGCCACGGTCGAGCAGCTCTGCGAGCACATTCAGGGCCCGGACTATCCGACCGAGGCGGAAATCATCACGCCGCGCGCCGACCTGCTGAAAATCTATGAAACCGGTCGCGGTTCGGTGCGCATGCGTGCCGTCTATCGCATCGAGGATGGCGACATCATCGTCACCGCGCTGCCGCACCAGGTGTCCGGCGCCAAGGTGCTGGAACAGATCGCCGCGCAGATGCAGGCCAAGAAGCTGCCGATGGTCGCCGACCTGCGCGACGAGTCGGACCACGAGCACCCATGCCGGATCGTGATCATTCCGCGTTCCAACCGGGTCGATCCCGACGAGCTGATGCAGCATCTGTTCGCCACCACCGAGCTGGAATCCAGTTACCGGGTCAACGTCAACATCATCGGCCTGGACGGCAAGCCGCAACTGAAGAACCTGCGCGCCCTGCTGGTGGAGTGGCTGGAGTTCCGCGTACTGACGGTGCGCCGCCGCCTGCAGTTCCGCCTGGACAAGGTCGAGCGCCGCCTGCACCTGTTGGACGGCTTGCTGATCGCCTACCTCAACCTGGATGAAGTGATCCACATCATTCGTACCGAGGACCAGCCGCGAGCCAAGCTGATCGAGCGTTTCGCCCTGAGCGAAGTGCAGGCCGACTACATCCTCGATACCCGCCTGCGTCAGTTGGCGCGGCTGGAAGAGATGAAGCTGCGCGCCGAGCAGGACGAGCTGCTCAAGGAGCAGGCCAAGCTGCAAGCCCTGCTCAACAGCGAAGCCAAGCTGAAGAAGCTGGTGCGCACCGAATTGCTGCAGGACGCCGAAACCTACGGCGACGACCGTCGTTCGCCGATCGTCGAGCGCGCCGAGGCCAAGGCCCTGTCGGAAAATGAGCTGATGCCGACCGAGCCGGTCACCATCGTTCTGTCGGAAAAAGGTTGGGTACGCTGCGCCAAAGGGCATGATATCGACGCCACGGGGCTGTCCTACAAGGCCGGCGACGGCTTCAAGACCTCGGCCATCGGGCGCTCCAATCAGTTCGCGGTGTTCATCGACTCCACCGGGCGCAGTTATTCGGTGGCGGCGCATACGCTGCCATCGGCCCGTGGCCAGGGCGAGCCGCTGACCGGACGCCTGACGCCACCGCCTGGGGCCAGTTTCGAATGCGTACTGCTGCCGGACGATGAGGCGCTGTACGTGATCGCCTCCGACGCGGGTTACGGCTTCGTGGTCAAGGGCGAGGATCTGCAAGCCAAGAACAAGGCCGGCAAGGCGTTGTTGAGTCTGCCGAACAACGCCAAGGTGCTGTTGCCGCGGCCGGTGAGTGATCGTGAACAGAACTGGCTGGCTTCGGTGACCACCGAAGGGCGTTTGCTGGTGTTCAAGATCAGCGACCTGCCGCAGTTGGGCAAAGGCAAGGGCAACAAGATCATCGGGATTCCGGGTGAGCGAGTGGCCAGCCGCGAAGAGTACGTGACCGATATCGCGGTACTGCCGGAAGGCGCGACACTGGTGCTGCAGGCCGGAAAACGTACCCTGTCGCTCAAGGCCGATGACCTTGAACATTACAAGGGCGAGCGCGGTCGCCGGGGTAACAAGCTGCCACGGGGCTTCCAGCGAGTGGATGCGTTGTTGGTAGAAACTCTCAATTGATGCGGGTTAGAGCGTCCGATCTGCGATTTAACCGGTAGATCGGCGCTACAACACTGGAGTCATGGCGCATATTCACGGATGATATGCGCTTTCAAGCGCCGGCGTGGCTGAGCGTTATTCAGGGTTATTTTGAGTATTTACACTGTGGCTAGCCTTGTGGCCGCCACCTGGATGGGATGATGACTGCTCTGCGCCTTCCTCTTGTTTTCTTGCTCGCTGGCGTTCTTGGCCTGGCGGGTTGCAGCGTACACCAGCCGGTGTCGCTGTATCAGCTGGACAGCGGAAGTCCAGCTCAACCGGCACAAAGCGCCGGCATGGCCGTATTGCTGGGGCCGGTACTGGTTGCCGACTACTTGCAACGTGAAACCTTGCTGCAACGTCAGAACGACGGCAGCCTGCAGGCTTCGACCGACGGTCGCTGGGCCGGTAGCCTGTCTTCCGATATCGATCAGTTGCTGTTGCGTCAGGTCGCCGGCCAGCTGGACAGCCAGCGTGTAGTGCTGGCGCCGGCGAGCACCGGTTTCACTCCGGATGTGCAGGTGCTGCTGTCGATCACTCGCCTGGATTCGGGCGCCTCGCAACCGGCGGTTCTCGATGCGCAATGGCGCCTGATCGATCGTCGTGGGCAGGTTCGCGACAACCGTATCGTTCATCTGCAGGAGCAGCATGCGGGTACCACCGCGTCCCAGGTCCAGGCCCAGGGCGTATTGCTGCAACGCTTGGCCGAGCAGCTGTCGGGTGCCCTCAAGCCGCTGGCCAACCAGCCTACGGTAGCCGAGGTACCCCGCAAGGCGGCGCCTGCGCCGGCGGCAAAGCCGGCCGAGCAGGAGAAGCAGCCGAAGATTCCAATGGCCACGCCTATCCGCACGGATATGGAAGTGTTCCGCTTCTGAGTGTTGCGGTTCCAGGACAAAGCCCGCTGATCAGCGGGCTTTGTCGTTTCTGGGGGGGGGGGGCAGGTTGAGCCTGAGGTAATGGTGCGCCCTTGATGGAGTATCGCGAGCAAGCTCGCTCCTACAGAGGGGCGACCGGCTTGCTCGCGACGATTGTGCCGCAGCCACAAAAAAGCCCGCATCGCTGCGGGCTTTTTGTTGGGCGGCTGGCTTAGAGCTTGGCCCGGGTTTCGTGCATCCGCGCCAGTTGCCGTTCCAGCATCGATGGGTAGGGCTCCATCAGGCGTTCGACGCAGCAGGCGCCTTCCGGGCTGGCGATCGGACGGATGCGCGCGCGCTGACGAATCAGGGCGTCATCGTTGATCTTGCGCTCGACCAGCAGCAGGTTGCGGCTGTGCTGGGACAGCGCCAGGGCGTCCTGGGCGGTCTCGGTCAGCAGCAGGTCGATCTGGCTCAGGCCGAACAGCTCTTCGCCAAGGGTCAGGCCCAGTTGCAGCTGCAGGGTGATGCCGCTGTCGGCCACTTCGATTTGCAGGGCGTGGCCCAGGGCGCGCAGCAACTCGCCACAGCAGATGGCATTGGTCAGGTAGTCGTCGCCGCTGTCTTCGCTATGGAACAGCATCAGCGTGCTGCCGTCGTTCAGGGTGTGCAGTTCGCTCTGGTACAGCGAGGCGGCCTGGTCGAGGCAGTCGCGATAACGTTCCAGCAATTCCGTCAGGCGGGCGCGGGGCAGGCGGCGCAGTTGCTCCTGGGCGCCCAGTTGCACGGCCAGGACCGCACTGTGCTGCGGCTGTGCCGGTACCGTGGGTTTCACGATCGGCTTGGCAGCGGTCGCGGTGGACGAGCTGTCGCGAAGGTCGGCGAACGGGTCTTCATCGTCGGCCAGGTCCTCTTCGGCATTGATCACGTGCCGCGGCGCGGGCTTGAGCCCGGCTACGGGAGCGCTTTCATCGAAGCTCGGGTCACGCAGGTTGCGCACCTCGAAAGTCGGTTCCGCGTCTTCGCTGTCGTCGTAGTCGGTATCGTCGATCTCGGCTTGCGGTTCGGGTTCCGGCTCGACCTTCTCGGGCGCGAAGCTGGCGTGCAGCTGGCGCGCCAGGTCGCCAATCTCGTCCTGGCGCTGGGTGGCCGGGGTGTTTTCGTCGATATCCCGCAGCCAGACCCGCAGTTGCATCAGCGGTGTGGAGATGTGCCGTCCCAGGCGCAGGCTCAAGGCCAGGGCCAAAGCCAGCAGGATCGCGCTGAGAATGCCCATGCTCTGCAGGCTGATGGTCATCGGCTGCTGGAATTGTTCCATGTCCAGGCTGATGCGCAGGTTACCCGCGGTCACGTCCTGGAAGGTGATCTTGGTCTGGTAGACGCCTTCGGTTTCACCCAGCAGGCTGCTTTTCGGGCGCTGACCGGCTTCGGCGAGGATGCGGTTGTCCACGCTGTAGATCGCCGCATGGGCAACCAGCGGGTTCTTGGTCAGGTTATTCAGCAGCACGTTGAGGCTGAGGATGTCGTTGGACACCAACAGCTCGGTGGCCGAGGTCGCGGTCTGGGTAGTCAGGCTCTGACCCAGGGCGTCGGCTTGTTCGTGCATGGCCTGCTTGAACTGCAGGCCCATCACGCAGGCATAGATCACCAGGGCCAGGGCGACCAGGATCACGTTATGGCTGGCAATGCGCAATGCAATCGGTACACGGCGGTGACGCAGTGCACGGAAGATCAGCAGGAAGAAGTTATCGGTTTTAACTGGCGTGGGCCGGTTCACTGAGCTCGGCTCTTTTGTCCGTGAAGTTGAGGCGCAGTATAGCGACAGGCCCTAGACCGGCAAAGCGCTGGCTGTGCCCGATGGTCACTGAAAGTGGGTAGAATGCGGTTTTTTTCCACCTGCGGGGGTGCGCCTTGCGCGAAATCGTCCTGATAAACATCACTGGTGAAGACCGTCCGGGTCTCACTGCGGCCATTACCGGCGTTCTGGCCCAGGGTGGTGTGAACATTCTCGACATCGGTCAGGCGGTGATTCACGACACTCTGTCGTTCGGCATCCTGGTTGAAATTCCGGACAACGAGCAGAGTTCGTCGGTGCTCAAGGACATTCTGTTCACCGCCTATGAGCTGGACCAGCAGGTCCGTTTCACGCCGGTTTCCGAAGAGGATTACCAGCAGTGGGTCGGCGGTCAGGGCAAGAAGCGCCATATCGTCACCTTGCTGACCCGCAAGGTCACGGCCGAGCAGTTGCAGCGCGTCAGTTCGATCACCGCCAAGTACGGCTTGAACATCGACCACATCGATCGCCTCTCCGGGCGCATGCCGCTGGACACCCCGGCCGACAAGGGCAAGGGGTGCATCGAGTTCTCCGTGCGGGGCGAAGCGGCCGATCCGCAGGCATTGCGTGCCGAGTTCCTCAGCGTCGCCCAGGAGCTGAACGTCGATATCGCCTTCCAGGAAGACTCGCTGTTCCGTCGCAACCGCCGCCTGGCGGTGTTCGACATGGACTCGACGCTGATCGAGGCGGAAGTCATCGACGAACTGGCCAAGGCGGCCGGCGTGGGTGACCGGGTGGCGGAAATCACCGAGCGGGCGATGGCTGGCGAGCTGGATTTCCGCGCCAGCTTCAAGGAGCGCCTGGCCTTGCTCCAGGGCCTGGACATCAAGGTGCTGGACTCCATCGGCGCATCGCTGCGCCTGACCGAAGGCGCCGAGACCCTGTTCGCCGAACTCAAGCGCCTGGGCTACAAGACCGCGATCCTCTCGGGTGGTTTCACTTACTTCGCCAAGCAGCTGCAGGCCAAGCTGGGGATCGACTACGTATTCGCCAACGAGCTGGAAGTGGTCGACGGCAAGGTGACCGGTGTCGCGGTCGAGCCGATTGTCGACGCCCAGCGCAAGGCCGATCTGCTGCGCGAACTGGCCGCCAAGGAAGGTTTGCGCCTGGAGCAGACCATCGCGGTCGGCGACGGCGCCAACGACCTGCCGATGCTGGCGATCGCCGGCCTGGGCGTGGCCTTCCGCGCCAAGCCGCTGGTCAAGCAGTCGGCCAAGCAGGCGATCTCCACCCTGGGCCTGGATGGCGTGCTGTATCTGCTGGGCTTCCGCGATCGCGACGGCCAAAGCTGATCCAGTAGGAGGTGCGCCGTCGCCAGGCTGCGCATCGCGGAACCTGAGTCCGCTGCCGGTCCGATGCTCTCCAGGCCGGCAGCGGGAGGCCTAGTCCAAGGCTTTGCCCGCGGTTTCCGGCACCATGGCCAGGCCGATCAGCGACAACAGAATGCAGACCATCACATACCAGGCCGGCGAGCTGGGGTCGCCCGTGAGCTTGATCAGGCCAGAGGCGAAGAACTGCGCAAAACCGCCGAACACCATGACTCCCAGGCAATAGACGATGGACATGCCGCTGGCACGGATGCGGCGTGGAAACAGCTCCGGCAACACTGCAAGGGAGGGTACCGAGGTATATACCAAAGGCACGCTCAGCAGGCTGACTACCAATAGCAGCATTGGCAAGCCGGGCATGGCATGCAGCAGCAGGAAGCCAGGGTAGATCAGCGCCAGCAACGCCAGCCGCGGCAGCAGGATCGATCGGCGCCGGCCGATCCGGTCGCTCAATCGCCCCGCCGGGACCGACAGCAGCACCGTCAGCAGTGCCGACGCCGAGGCCGCCCAGATCGCCACCGACAGGGGCATGCCGAGCAAGGTCACGGCGTGGTTGGCCAGGTAGTGGCTAATGATAAAGGTCGGTGCCGTTGCTCCCACCGCCACTAACACTCCGGCGATAATCTGCCGCGAGTGCTGGCGCAGCAACGGCCCCGCCGGTTCCTGGTCTGGCGCAGGCTCACCTTGGGGCGAGCTGGTGCTAACGGCGGCAGTTTCATCCAGCCGGTGGCGAATGTATTCACCTACCGGAATCGTCAGCACGCCGACCGCGAACACCATCCGCCAGCCCCAACTGTCCATGGCTTCCGGTGACAGAACTGCGCCCAGCAACGCCACCACCAATGTGCCGCAGAGTACCCCCAGGCCCTGGCTCAACAGCTGCCAGCTACAGTAATAGCCGCGTGTTCGGTCGTTGGCGTACTCCATCAGCATGGAGGTGGCCGCACCGACCTGGCCACCCACGGCAAAGCCTTGCACCAGGCGCGCCAGCAGCACCAGCAGCGGGCCCAGCAGGCCGGCCTGGGCGTAAGTGGGGGCGATCACTAACAGCAGCGAACCAATGGCCATCAGCCAAAGGCTTAGTCGCAACGCCGGTTTGCGGCCTCGACGGTCGGCATACAGGCCAATCAGGATGCCGCCGATGGGCCGGCTGATAAAACCGGTGCCAAATACCGCCAACGACAGCATCAATTGCAACAAGGGTTCATCGGTAAATGGAAAGAACAGGCGCCCCATCAAGGTGGCCAGGGCGCTGTAGACGATGAAGTCGTAGAACTCCAGGGCGTTGCCCAGTGTGATGGCGATAATTGCGCGCCGACTGGGAGCCGACGCATTGAGCACCGGCGCTTTCTGTAAAGTGGTCATGGCAAGTGCTCCCGGAGTCAGGCCAGATAGCGTTCCACCAGCTTGACCCAGTAACTTGCCCCGATCGGCAGGGCCTGGTCGTTGAAGTCATAACCTGGGTTATGCACCATGCAGCCGCCTTCGCCGTCGCCATTGCCGATAATCAGGTAGCAGCCTGGTACCTGCTCCAACCAGAAGGCGAAGTCCTCGCTGCCGGTCAGCGGCTGCATGTTCGTCGCCAACCCTTCCTCCCCGAGCCAGTCTCGCGCCACTGCCTCGGCCAGCCGGGTCGCCGCGACGTCATTGACCAGCAGCGGATAGCCATACTCGTAATCCACCTCGGCACGGGCGCCAAATCCCGCGGCCTGGGCCTCGGCCAGGGCCACGATGCGTTGACGCAACAGCTCGCGGATGTCCGGGCACAAGGCGCGTATGCTCAGGCGCATTTGCGCGGTTTCCGGAATCACGTTGGGGGCCTCGCCGGCCATGATCGCCCCCACAGTGATTACGGCCGTCTCCAGTGGGGGCACGTTGCGCGACACAATGCTTTGCAGGGCCATCACCAGAGAGGCACAGACCACGATCGGGTCCACGGCCTTGTGCGGCATCGCACCGTGGCCGCCGGTGGCCTGGATGCGGATGGTGGCGGTATCGGTGGAGGCCATGAATGGCCCAGGCAGGAAGCCCAGCTTGCCCAGGGGCACCCCCGGCATATTGTGCATGGCGAAAATCGCCTGGCAGGGGAACAGATCGAACAGGCCATCATCCAGCATGCGCTTGGCCCCGGAGCCGCCATGACCTTCTTCGG
The DNA here is from genome assembly GCF_059416085.1 of Pseudomonas sp. GW821-FHT09E12. Taxonomy (NCBI): domain Bacteria; kingdom Pseudomonadati; phylum Pseudomonadota; class Gammaproteobacteria; order Pseudomonadales; family Pseudomonadaceae; genus Pseudomonas; species Pseudomonas sp. GW821-FHT09E12. The sequence goes on from NZ_JBWKOM010000004.1 coordinate 503,918, forward strand.
CCGGCTGAAAGAACAGGTGCAGGGTGCCACGAAAAGGCCGGCGCTTGGCCAGGTCCCAGGCCGCGGCCAGCAGCATGGCGGTATGGCCGTCGTGGCCGCAGGCGTGCATCTTGCCCTCGACCCGGCTGGCCCAGGGCAGGCCGGTGGTTTCCTGGATCGGCAGGGCATCCATGTCGGCGCGCAGGCCGATAGCGGGCCCTTCTCCATTGCGGAGTGTGCCGACCACGCCGGTTTCCCCCAGCCCTTCGTGAATGTCGTAGCCCCAATTCTGCAGGCAGCGAATCACCTGGGCGCGGGTCTCGAACTCTTCGAATCCCAATTCGGGATGGGCATGGATCTCATGGCGCAGGGCGATCATGGATGGGGTGATTTCACGGATACCGGGCAAGATGGTGGACGCGCCCATGGCGATGTCTCCTTTTTATTGTTGGGGTTATGACCTAGGCCTGGGGATACTAGAAGCAACCCAGAACACCGGGAAGGCGCAAAAAAGTTGTCAGTAGCACTTCTGGTTGATGGTGGGAGAGGAGCAATGAAGATCCATCAGTTGCAGGCATTGATCTCCATGGCGGAGCACGGCAGCATCCGCGCCGCTGCCAAGGCGCTGGCCCTGTCGCAAGCCGCGGTCAGCAAGACCTTGCGCGAACTGGAGGCCGAACAGCAGTTGCCCTTGCTACAACGCCATGCCGGCGGTACGCGGCTGAACGATGCCGGACGGGTACTGCTCAAGCATGCCCGGCAGGTGCTCAGGCAACTGGAGCGAGCCGAGGATGAACTGGCCGCTTTGCGCGGCCAGCACGCGGCCCGCCTCTGCGTCGGGGTCACGCCCTGGCTGGCTGAAACGCTGTTGCCGGATGTGGTGCGGTTGTTTCGCCAGCGCATGCCGGAGATTCGCCTGGAATTGTTCGAGGGATTGCTGGCGGTAGCCTTGCCCCTGCTACGGGATGGTCAAATGGACTTCGCCATCGGCCCACTGTTCAGCAGCATTTCCGCCCAGGAGTTCCATTGCCAGCCGTTGTTGACCCACCCTTGTCGGGTCTTCGCCCGCCATGGCCATCCGGCGTTGCGGGCCAGTTCCCTGGAGGAGTTGCTGGAGCAGGAATGGGTGGTCAACTACAGCCCGGTCACTTATGAGCAGGTGATGCACTCGTTGTTCGGTCGGCATGGATTGGGCATCGGTCCCGAGCGATTGATCTGTGCCCATTCGATGACCCTGCTGTCGAGCATGGTGCTGCAAGCTGGCATGTTGAGCTTCGGCCCGGAGCCATTGTTGCTGTGCCATGGCTTCCAGCCCCATGTGCAAGCCTTGGCGCTGCGCGAGGAGATGGATAGGCAGGCCATGGGCATCATCAGTCATCAGGGGCATACCCACAGTTATGCCGCGATGTGTTTTATCGACTGCCTGCAACAGAGCCTGAAGCAGAAAAGCCGTTCGTCGCACCCGACGGATCGTGCCCTGAGCGAGATGCTGAGCTTGTTGTTCTAGTGGCCCCAGTGGTACTGCGTCGGGAGCCTGCGACGGGCAAAAAAAAGCCGCCTGTCGAAAGACCGGCGGCATTCTTCGGACACTCCCCTGAACTGGGGGGGCTTCATCGCGCCTGGAGCTGTTCGCTCTTCATTGCGCAGTCAATCGCCTCAGGCGTTTGCCGACGTCAGGCTCTGGCCCATCTGGACCGGCGAGCCGGCCGCCAGTTCTTCGGCCCACTGCACTTGCTCCGGCCCGAACAGCACGATCGCGGTGGAACCCAGCTTGAAGCGGCCCAATTCGGCGCCCTTTTCCAGGTGGATCGGCGCGCGGGCGGCTTCGTCGTAGCGCACGGTCTTCAGTTCGCGCTTGGGCGGAGTCACCAGGCCGGCCCAGACGGTTTCGATCGATGCCACGATCATCGCGCCGACCAGGACCACGGCCATCGGCCCGCGCTCGGTATCGAAAACGCATACCACGCGCTCGTTGCGGGCGAACAGCTCCGGCACGTTTTCCGCGGTGGTCTGGTTGACCGAGAAGATCCGTCCCGGCACGTAGACCATTTCCCGCAGGGTGCCGGCCAGCGGCATGTGCACGCGGTGGTAGTCCTTCGGCGACAGGTAGATGGTGGCGAAATCGCCGCCCATGAACGGGGCTGCCAGGGCCGAGTCGCCACCCAGCAGTTCCAGCACGCTGAAGCTGTGGCCCTTGGCCTGGAATACCCGACCGTGCTCGATCGGGCCAAGCTGGCTGACCGCGCCGTCGGCTGGGCTGAGGATCGCGCCCGGGGTCTGGTCCAGCGGGCGGGCACCGTCTTTCAACGCGCGGGTGAAGAAGGCGTTGAAGTGCTCATAGGCGGTCAGGTCTTCCACCAGCGCTTGGGACATGTCCACCTGATAACGCTTGGCGAACCAGGCGGTGAAGGCATTCTTGAACCAGCGCACGCGGCACTCGGCAATGCAGCCGGCCAGGCGCGACAGCAGGTGGTGAGGCAGCAGGTACTGGCTGAGGATAAACAAACGCTTTTTCATTAACTGTCCTTAAAACCTTAAATCTCTACGGGCGTGTCAGGGTGGTTGCCCCATTCGCCCCAGGAACCGGCATAGCCTTTGACTCGCGGATAACCGAGCGCCTTGGCCACCAGATAGGTGAAGCCAGAGCGATGGTGAGTCTGGCAGTGGGTGATCACTTCTTTGTCTTTGCTGATGCCGAGCTGTTCGAGGATCTGCGGCATGTCGCTGCGGATCCGCAGGTTGCGCGCCGGGTCCATGCCCGCCGTCCACTCGAAGTTGATCGCACCGGGAATGTGCCCACCCTTGGCGGCGAGGACTTTCTCCCCCGAGTACTCCAGGGGGCCGCGGGCATCCCAGATCGCCAGGTCGGCCGCGCCAAGACGACTTTGCAGGTATTCGCGGGTGGCGGTCGGTTCGTCGTGCAGGGTCAGGGCGACAGGGCCGCCGACGGCCGCCGGGACTTCATTCGAGACCGGCAGGCCGTCGGCCAGCCAGGCCAGCAGCCCGCCGTCCAGGTAGTGGTAACGGGAGTGGCCGATGACATCCAGCAGCCAGATGAAGCGCCCGGCCCAGCCGCCGCCTTCGTCGTCATAGACCACGTAGACCGCGTCCGGGTTATGCCCCAGTTCGCCGAACAGGGCCTCAAGGGCTGCCTGTGGCGGCATCAGCCCTGGCGCCGGTGCCTGACCGAGCTGGGTACGCTTGGGGTCGACGAAGTGCGCGCCGGGGATATGGCCCGCGGCATAGCGGGCGGCGCTGGTTAGGTCCACCAGAATCAGTTCGCGGGCGTCGAGGCGAGGGAGCAGGTCGCTCGGCTCGATCACCAGCGGCAAGCCAGAGAAGTCAGGCATGTGAGGTCTCCAGGGCACAAAGGGAGGGATTGTAGCGCAAGCGTCAGCGGCTGCGGTTGGTAAAGCTGTGCAGGGCCTTTTCGATGCACTGCGTGGTCTTGCCGAACGCCTGTACGGAGATTTCCGAGAAGGGTTGGCCGCCCTGGTCGGCGACGATCAGCATGATTACCCGGCCATTGCTGGGCACCGAGCGCATCAGCAGGTGCTCGCCACGAAACAGCGTGCGCAGGCTGGCGGGCAGGCGGGCGGAGAACTGGGCGTTGTTGGTCGGCGTCAGGCGCACTTGCGCCGGAGCATCCAGCAGCCTTTGCAATACGCTGCTCTGGTTGATCGTCAATGCCAGGTTCATGGCGGGGGCGGGCAGTCCGGCGATCTGATGCACGCGCAACTGGGTCCGCGTGCGGTCGACCATCAGCAGCATCACCCGGCGCATGCCGCACGCCACCAGGGCGTCGCGGGCAAAGGTGGTCAGGTGCATGGCATTGCTGAAGCGGCTGGGCTCCACCAGCAATTCGCTGCATTGCTTGCGCCACTTGGCCAGATCTTCTGCGGTTGGTGCGGGAACCGGGAGCTCGCCGCGATGCACGCGCCGGGCCTCCCAGGGCCAGAGCAGCGCCTCGGCCGGATGCCACAGGTCGGGCATGTGGTGATGCCGGGCACTCTGCGCGGCTTGCTGGTGCAGCTGTTGTTGCAGCTCGTCCATCGACATCTGCAGGTACAGGCTGGTCAGGTATTGCCAGCGCATGCAGTGCGGGCCGGTCCAGGATTCTTGCGCCGAGAGGGCCAGGGCGTTGGCCAGCAACACACTGTTGGCCGGCTGGTTCAGCCAGCGCTGCAGGGCCGGGTCGGCATCCAGGCATTGTCGCTGGTGCAGCGGATGGGCGTTGTCCCGGGCGATATGCAGGGCCTTGACCAATTGGTCCTGCTCGTCGATCAGCAGGCGGTAGCCTTGCTGTACCCAGATCGGCAAGTGCCAGACCTCCACCAGGGCCTGGCCCAACTGAAGCAGGCCGACGCCGAACAGTTCCTGCTCGACCTCCTGGGCCGGTTCGGCTTTATGGACGACACGCAGCTCCCACTCTTCGAGCAGTTTTGGATAGGCCAGCGCCAAGGGCCACAGCGGCGAGAGAAACAGCAGGCTGCCCCAGTGAATGTCCTGCCAGAGCCTGGCCAGGCGCCCGGCGAAAAAGCCATTGGCCTGTTGGGTCGCGTGCTGGCTGATCAGTTGCAACTGGCGCAGCCCAACCGGGATCTCCTGCTCGGGCTGGGCGGGCAGGCGGGCGAGCAATTCTTCGGTACGCGCCAGGCCCAGGCGGTTGAGGGCGACCTCGAGGTTCTCGGCCGGCTCGCCCATGCTGCCGTGGGTGTGGCGATTGGCTTCGCGAATCACGCTCAAGGCCAACGCGGGGCTGTCCTGCATCAGGTCGGCAATGTCGCGCAATGAGCTGCGATTGTCCCTGATGGCTTTGCAGACCCGGTCATGGCTGGCCTGCGGCACCGGCAGGCGGACCGCGTCAAGCAGCTTTATCCAGGATTCGAGGGAGTGGGGGGCGGTAGTTGGGACTGTCGTTTCATTAGACATGGCTGGGCGCAATCATCGTCTGCTGTAAACACGCCCAGAGCGGGCCAAACTGGCTTTTCGCCTTAACGGCCTATAGTCTGGCGCAGTTTTGCCGATAAGTAGAAGAAGAGTTTTAAGAACTTCCGAATATGACCTTGAACCCGACTCAGTAAGTACCTTCCTACCTATGGCTAAAATTATCGGCATCATCGTCGTGTTCGCGAGCGTGCTCGGCGGATACGTGCTTTCTCACGGCAAGATTGCCGCCCTGATTCAGCCTTTCGAGGTCTTGATTATCGGCGGCGCCGCGCTGGGGGCGTTCCTGCAGGCGAACCCCGGCTACATGACCATGCACGTGCTCAAGAAGTCCTTGGGGATGTTCGGTTCGCGTTTTTCCCAGACCTTCTACCTGGAAGTGCTGGGCCTGATCTACGAGATCCTCAACAAGAGCCGCCGCGAAGGCATGATGGCGATCGAGGGCGATATCGAAGACGCTGCCGCTAGCCCGATTTTCGCCAAGTACCCATCCGTGCTCAAAGACGAGCGCATGACCGCGTTCATCTGTGACTACCTGCGCATCATGTCCTCCGGCAACATGGCTCCCCACGAGCTGGAAGGCCTGTTCGACATGGAGCTGTTCAGTCTCAAGGAAGACCTCGAGCATCCGTCCCATGCGGTCAACGGCATCGCCGACGGCATGCCGGGTTTCGGTATCGTCGCGGCGGTACTGGGTATCGTGGTGACCATGGCGTCCCTGGGCGATGGCGACCAGAAGTCCATCGGCCTGCACGTAGGTGCGGCACTGGTCGGTACCTTCTTCGGTATTCTCGCGGCCTACGGCTTCTTCGGCCCGCTGGCCCATTCCCTGGCCCACGACGCCAAGGAAGAGCTGAACGTCTATGAAGCCATCAAGGCCTCCCTGGTGGCCTCGGCTTCCGGCATGCCGCCATCGCTGGCCGTGGAGTTCGGGCGCAAGGTCCTGTACCCGGCGCACCGTCCGAGCTTCGCCGAGCTGGAACAAGCGGTTCGCGGTCGCTAAGCCATGGAAAACAATCAGCCGATTATCATCAAGCGCGTCAAGCGCTTTGCCGGCGGGCATCACGGCGGGGCATGGAAGATCGCCTTCGCCGACTTCGCCACGGCGATGATGGCGTTCTTCCTGGTGCTGTGGCTGCTGTCCACCGCCACCCCGGAACAGAAGATCGCCATTGCCGGTTACTTCAAGGACCCGATCGGCTTCTCGGAAAGCGGCACGCCCTACATCATCGACCTGGGCGGTTCTCCCGAGCTGGCGCCGGAAAACACGCTCAACCCCGAGATCAAGTCGCAGCCGCAACCGGACAAGGTCACGGTCGACACTGATCAGGTCGAGAGCATGGCCGAGCAGGTGGAAAGAGAGCGTCTGGAGCTGTTGCTTCAAGAGCTGCAGAACAAGGTCGAAGAAAACCCGCAATTGCAGAAGTTCAAGGACCAGATCCTGTTCGAGATCACTCCGGACGGCCTGCGTATCCAGATCATCGATTCGGAAAACCGGCCGATGTTCGACTCCGGCAGTGCGCGCCTGAAGCCGTACTTCGAGGACATCCTGCTGGCCATGGCCGACACCATCAAGGCGGTGCCGAACAAGATCAGCATCAGCGGTCACACCGATGCCAAGCCTTACTCGGGCACCGGCGATTTCGGCAACTGGGAGCTTTCGGCCAACCGTGCCAACGCCGCGCGTCGGGCGCTGGTGGCGGGCAGCTATCCGGACGGCCAGGTGGCTCGCGTGGTGGGGTATGCCTCGTCATCGCTGTTCGATCGCAAGGACCCGTTCAACCCGATCAACCGGCGTATCGACATTGTGGTGCTGACCAAAAAGGCCCAGCGCGCGATCGAAGGTGAAGTCGCTCCCGAGGCCTCGGCACCAACCCAGGGCCAGGGTGCCCCGGGCGAAGTGCCGGTCGACCCGAATGCCTTGCCGCCGGAGCAGGAGCCACTGCCGGCCCATGAGCTGCGCGAGCGCCTGAATATCTTCGACGATGCCGCACCGAAGACCGAAGGCGCGGCTGCACCCGCAGCTACGCCTCCAGCCGCGCGGTGATTGGTAACGGCGGGCTCTGTATAAAGAGTGCTCGATAAAAAAGGCCGCGATCATCGCGGCCTTTTTTTTCAGCGTGGTGCTACCTGTTAATAGCTGCTGTCCGGCAGGCTGGCGATGATCGAGCGATAGCTGTTCATCCGCTGCTGCTGGATCCGGCCGTCTTCCAGGGCCTTGAGCAGGGCGCAGCCCGGTTCGCGGTCATGCTTGCAGTCGCGGAAACGGCAGGTGCCCAGCAGGTCGTTGAACTCGATGAAGCCTGCTTCGACATCGGCGCGGCTGACGTGGCCCAGGCCGAATTCGCGAATCCCCGGGGAGTCGATCAGTTCGCCACCGCCCGGGAAGTGGAACAGGCGCGCGGTGGTGGTGGTGTGGGTGCCCTGGCCGGACAGTTCCGACAAAGGCCCGACGCGGGTTTCGACTTCCGGCAGCAGGCTGTTCACCAGCGACGACTTGCCCACGCCCGACTGGCCGACGAACACGCTGATCCGTCCGTCCAGCTGCGCTTGCAGCTGTTCCATGCCGTCGCCGTGGTGCGCCGAGACTTCCAGCACCGGGTAGCCCAGTTGCCGATAGACCGCCAGCAAGGCGTTCAGGGCGGGGGCATTCTGCTCGTCGATCAGGTCGAACTTGTTGAGCAGCAGCAGCGGACGGATGCCGGCATGTTCGGCGGCGACCAGGTAGCGGTCGATCAGGTTGGCATGGGGCTCGGGCAGCGGGGCGAAGACGATCACGATCATGTCGACGTTGGCGGCCACCGGCTTGAGCTGGCCGCGGCTGTCGGGACGGCACAGCTCGGTGTGGCGCGGCAGTTGCGCGACGATCACACCGATGCCCTGGTTGCCCGGACGCCAGACCACCTGATCGCCGGTCACCAGCGCCGGCAGGTTGGCGCGCAAGTGGCAGCGGAACACCTGGCCGGCCAGTTCGCCCTCGCGCGCCTCGACCTCGACCTGCACACCGAAGTGGGCGATCACCAGGCCGGTCTGTTCGGGGCCGAGATCGCCGCCTTCCAGTGCTTCCACGGCAGAGGATTCACGTTTGGCGGCGCGGGCGGCGCGTTCGCCTTGAATCTTTTCGATGCGCCAGTTTTGGCGACGATTGAGCTGGCGTTTGGCCATTGGTGTTCCGTGTCGATAATGCGGCGGTTAGGTAAAACGGCCGCGAGTTTAGCACGCCGGCAGGTCCCTCTAGGCTAAACTGCGCAACTACGCCGAGGAGCCCACACATGCAAAACCCGCAGAATCTGATCTGGATCGATCTGGAAATGACCGGTCTGAACCCTGATACCGACGTCATCATCGAGATGGCGACCATCGTCACCGATAGCAATCTCAATACCTTGGCTGAAGGTCCGGTCATTGCCATCCACCAGAGCGATGAAATTCTCGCCGGCATGGATGAGTGGAACACCCGCCAGCACGGCGGCTCGGGGCTGACCCAGCGCGTGCGTGAAAGCCGCATCAGCATGGCTGAAGCGGAAGCGCAGACCATCGCCTTCCTGGAGCAGTGGGTGCCCAAGGGCAAGTCGCCGATTTGTGGCAACAGCATCTGCCAGGATCGCCGCTTCCTGTATCGCCATATGAAGGCGCTGGAAAGCTACTTCCACTACCGCAACCTTGATGTTTCCACCCTCAAGGAACTGGCCGCCCGCTGGGCGCCGGACGTGCGCGACAGCTTCAAGAAAGGCAGCACCCACCTGGCCCTGGACGACATCCGCGAGTCGATCGCCGAGCTGCAGCATTACCGCAAGCATTTCATCAAGCTCTGATGGTGCGGTGGCGTCTGTTCTGACGTCATCGCGGGCAAGCCTCGCTCCTACGGGTTCGCGCAAGGCTTGCTCGCGATAGATCGCTCCAGGGGCTCCAGCAATTCCAGCCGGCGCCCCCTTTTGGTGCCGGCAGCAACTGAGTAGACTGCGCGCCTTCCTGTAAGGACCGCCATCATGCTGCTGATGCTTTACCTGATTGCCATTACCGCCGAAGCCATGACTGGCGCCTTGTCTGCCGGTCGTCGCGGCATGGACTGGTTCGGGGTGGTGTTGATCGCCTGCGTCACGGCCCTGGGTGGCGGTTCGGTGCGTGACGTGCTGCTGGGGCATTACCCGCTGACCTGGGTCAAGCACCCGGAGTATCTGGTGTTGACCTCGGTTGCGGCCCTGGTGACGATCTTCATCGCGCCCTTGATGCGCCACTTGCGTTCGCTGTTCCTGGTGCTCGACGCCGTGGGGCTGGTGGCGTTCACCCTGATCGGTTGCATGACCGCCCTGGAAATGGGCCACGGCATGGTGGTGGCATCGGTCAGCGGGGTGATTACCGGGGTGTTCGGCGGCATCCTGCGGGACATCTTCTGCAACGATATTCCGCTGATCTTCCGGCGTGAGTTGTATGCCAGCGTCTCGTTCGCCGCGGCCTGGTGCTACATGCTCTGCATCTATCTGCAATTGCCCGGCGAGCAGTCGATCCTCATCACCCTGTTCGGCGGTTTCCTACTGCGCCTGCTGGCGATCCGTTTCCACTGGGAAATGCCCAAGTTCGTCTACAACGACGAGCAATGACGGCTGGCGTGCTGCTTCAGCGCCCATTCCACGTGTTCGCGCACCAGTTCTGACGGGTAATCCCGCCGGGCTTTCAGGGCTTCCAGCACCGGAATGCTCGACGGCGCGTTACCCAGCCCCACCGCCAGGTTGCGTAGCCAGCGCTCATAGCCGGCGCGGCGCAGCGGCGAGCCTTCGGTGCTGCTGAGAAACTTGTCCTCGTCCCACATGAACAGCTCGGCCAGCTCGGCATTGTCGAGGTTGTGGCGTGGCTTGAAGTCGCCTTCGCCGGAAGGGCGGGCGAAGCGGTTCCACGGGCAGACGATCTGGCAATCGTCGCAGCCGAACACCCGGTTGCCGATCAGCGGGCGCAGATCCTCGGGAATGGCGTTTTTCAGTTCGATGGTCAGGTACGAAATGCAGCGCCGGGCGTCCAGTACATAAGGGCCGACGAAGGCCTTGGTCGGGCAGATGTCCAGGCATGCCGTGCAGCGGCCGCAATGCTCGGTGGCGTGTGGCTCGTCCACCGGCAAGGGCAGGTCGACGAACAGTTCGCTGAGGAAGAAATAGCTGCCGGCCTTGCGGTTGAGTACCAGGGTGTTCTTGCCGATCCAGCCGAGCCCGGCTTGTTCGGCTATGGCTTTTTCCAGCACCGGGGCGCTGTCGACGAAGGCGCGATAGCCGAACGGGCCGATTTCCTTCTGGATGCGCTCGGCCAGTTGCTGCACGCGCTTGCGGATCAGCTTGTGATAGTCGCGGCCCAGGGCGTAGCGCGAGACATAGGCCTTTTCCGGCTGGGCCAGGCGCTGCGCCATCTGGGTGTCGCCGGGCAGGTAATCCATGCGCAGGGACACCACGCGCAGGGTGCCGGGCACCAGTTCGTCCGGATGGGAGCGTTTGCTGCCGTGGGCGCCCATGTAGTCCATTTCGCCGTGGTAGCCCGCCTCGAGCCAGCGCTCCAGGTGCTGCTCATGCTCGGCCAGGTCCAGGCCGCTGATGCCGACTTGCTGAAAGCCCAGCTCGCGGCCCCAATCCTTGATCGATTGGGCGAGGGCGGGCAGATCGGTGGTAATGGCAGGCATGAGGCGAGAGAAACCGGGGCTGAGGTGCGTATAATTCTGCCAGACATCGGAGCCCGAAGACGCATGCTGCAGACAAAACACCCTTTACCCGACATTCAGCCGTTGACGACCGACACGCTGCCGCGGCTGGCTGCCCGTTCGCCAAGCGCCCATAAAGGCCAGTTCGGCCACCTGTTGCTGATCGGCGGCGATCGCGGTTTTGGCGGCGCGGCGCTGCTCTGCGCCGAGAGCGCCCTGCGCAGTGGTGCCGGGATGGTTTCTCTGGCGACCCGCAGCGAGCACGTTGCGGCCGCTCTGGTGCGGGTCCCGGAGGTCATGGCCCTGGGCACCGACTCGGCCAACCAGTTGATGGGCTTGCTGGAGCAGGCCTCGATTATCGTGGCGGGACCCGGGCTGGGGCAGGCGGCCTGGGGGCGCAGCCTTTTATCTGCCGCCGCCAATGCGCCGCGGCCCCAGGTCTGGGATGCCGATGCGCTCAATCTGCTGGCCAAAGGCGGTTTGACCTTGCCGCCAGGCAGCGTGATCACCCCGCACCCGGGGGAGGCCGCACGGCTGCTGGGGATTTCCGTCGCGCAGGTGCAGGCGGATCGCCCGGCCGCCGCGCGGGCACTGAGCAAAAAATACACAGCTGTCGCCATCCTGAAGGGCGCCGGAAGTCTGGTGGCCAGCCCTGATGGCCACCTGGCCCGTTGCGACCGGGGGCATCCGGCCATGGCCACGGCGGGGCTGGGGGATGTGCTGGCCGGTCTGGTCGGGGCGCTGTTGGCCCAGGGGATGCCGGCGTTCGATAGCGCTTGCCTGGCGGTCTGGTTGCATGCTGTCGCGGGCGAGCATCAAGGTAAATTGGGCCGGGGGCTGGCGGCCAGCGATCTGATCCCGGTCATTCGTCAGTTGCTGGAGGAGCAATCATCGTGTCTGAAATAACCCTGTATCTGGCAGACGAAGACGCCATGATCGCCTTTGGCGCGCGCCTGGCGCAGGTCACTCAAGGGGTGGGTGTGATCTTTCTGGAAGGCGATCTGGGGGCGGGGAAAACCACATTGTCCCGGGGTCTTATCCGTGGCCTGGGGCATGCCGGCGCGGTGAAAAGCCCGACCTTTACCCTGGTCGAGCCTTACGAGGTCGGCGATGTGCGGGCCTTCCACTTCGATCTTTATCGCCTGGTCGATCCGGAAGAGCTGGAGTTTCTCGGCATCCGCGATTATCTCGAGGGCGATGCACTGTGTCTGATCGAGTGGCCCCAGCGTGGTGCGGGCTTTTTGCCAAAGCCGGACCTGACCATTACCATTAGCCCGCATAACAGCGGGCGTTCCCTGCATTTGTTGTCGCAAGGCTCGCGTGGCGAGGCCTGGTGTGCCGCTTTGGCGTTGGAATTCAAATAATTGATGGGGTTAGGTATGCGCATTCGCGCGTTGGTTGCTGTCGTAGGACTGTTGCTTACGGCATTGGCCGTCGACGCTCTGGCCGCTACGCAGGTCCGCAGCGTTCGCCTGTGGCGGGCACCGGATAACACTCGACTGGTATTTGACCTGTCCGGGCCGGTCCAGCACAGCGTCTTCACCCTGACGGCCCCTGATCGTCTGGTGATCGATATTAACGGTGCGACCCTCGGCGGGCCGCTGAATGTCTCCACGGCGAATACGCCGATTACCGCCATGCGTTCGGCCCAGCGCACGCCTACCGACCTGCGGGTGGTCATCGACCTGAAAAAGGCCGTCACCCCCAAGAGTTTTACCCTGACGCCCAATGCTCAGTACGGCAATCGCCTGGTGGTCGACCTGTTCGACAACCCGGCCGACGCGGCGCCGACTCCGCCACCCGCGCCGAATGTCGCGACCGTGCCGGCGGTCCCGGTAACGCCGACCAAGCCTGAGATCAAGCTGCCACCGGCCCCGGCCGGCAAGCGCGATATCGTCGTGGTCATCGATGCCGGTCACGGTGGCGAAGACCCGGGTGCCTCCGGCTCGCGCGGCCAGCATGAGAAAGACGTGGTGCTGGCCATCGCCCGCGAACTGCAGCGCCAGATCAACGGCCTCAAGGGCTTCCGCGCCGAGTTGACCCGTACCGGCGACTACTTCATCCCGCTGCGCGGCCGCACCGAGATCGCCCGCAAGAAAGGCGCCGACCTGTTCGTCTCGATCCACGCCGACGCGGCACCGTCCCGTGCGGCCTTCGGGGCCTCAGTGTTCGCGCTCTCCGACCGTGGCGCCACGTCCGAGACGGCCCGCTGGCTGGCGGACAGCGAAAACCGTTCCGACCTGATCGGCGGGGCCGGCAACGTCAGCCTCGATGACAAGGACCGGATGCTCGCCGGCGTACTGCTGGACTTGTCCATGACGGCCTCGCTGACTTCCAGTCTCAACGTCGGCCAGAAAGTGCTCAGCAACATCGGCCGGGTCACCCCGCTGCACAAGCAGCGCGTCGAACAGGCCGGGTTCATGGTGCTCAAGTCTCCGGACATTCCGTCGATCCTGGTGGAAACCGGCTTTATCTCCAATGCCAACGAAGCGTCCAAGCTGGCCACTGTCAGCCACCAGCAGGCATTGGCGCGCTCCATCAGCAGCGGTGTGCGGCAGTTCTTCCAGCAGAATCCACCGCCGGGCACCTACATCGCCTGGCTGCGTGATTCCGGGAAGATTGCCCAGGGACCTCGCGACCACCGCGTGAGCCCGGGGGAAACCCTGGCGATGATCGCCGTGCGTTATCAGGTTTCCGCCGCCACCCTGCGCAGCGCCAACAACCTGAGCAGCGATGAGCTGAAAATCGGTCAGACCCTCACCATCCCGGGTACAGAACTGGCGGCCAAGGAATGAATGACGCAGTCATCAGCAGCGCCCGCATCGAGCTGCTCAGCCCGCGACTGGCGAACCAGATTGCCGCCGGTGAGGTGGTCGAACGTCCTGCCTCGGTGATCAAGGAATTGCTGGAGAACAGCCTGGACTCTGGGGCCAAGCGCATCGATGTGGATGTCGAGCAGGCGGGTGTCAAGCTGCTGCGGGTACGCGACGACGGCAGCGGCATCTCCGCGGACGATCTGCCGCTGGCCCTGGCGCGCCACGCCACCAGCAAGATTCGCAACCTTGAGGACCTGGAGCAGGTCATGAGCCTGGGCTTTCGTGGAGAGGCACTGGCTTCCATCAGCTCGGTCGCGCGCTTGACTCTGACTTCCCGTACCCGCGACGCCGATCAGGCCTGGCAGGTGGAAACCGAAGGCCGCGACATGGCTCCGCGCGTGCAGCCGGCGGCCCATCCGGTCGGTACCTCGGTGGAAGTCCGCGACCTGTTCTTCAATACCCCGGCCCGGCGCAAGTTTCTCAAGGCCGAGAAAACCGAGTTCGATCACCTGCAGGAAGTGATCAAGCGCCTGGCCCTGGCGCGTTTCGACGTGGCTTTTCACCTGCGTCATAACGGTAAAAGCGTTCTCAGCCTGCATGAAGCCAACGATGATGTGGCGCGTGCGCGGCGTGTAGCGGCGGTATGCGGTTCGGGCTTTCTCGAGCAGGCGCTGCCGATCGAGGTCGAACGTAATGGCCTGCATCTGTGGGGCTGGGTAGGATTGCCGACCTTTTCCCGCAGCCAGGCGGACCTGCAGTATTTCTACGTCAACGGCCGCGCGGTGCGCGACAAGCTGGTGGCCCATGCGGTGCGCCAGGCTTACCGCGACGTGCTGTTCAACGGTCGGCATCCGACCTTTGTGCTGTTCTTCGAAGTCGACCCGGCGGTGGTCGACGTCAACGTGCACCCGACCAAGCACGAAGTGCGCTTTCGCGACGGACGCATGGTCCACGACTTCCTGTATGGCACCCTGCATCGCGCCTTGGGCGATGTCCGGCCGGAAGACCATCTGGCGGCGCCGGCCGCGGTCGCCGGCATTGTGCGGCCGAGCGGGATCGAGGCCGGCGAGTTCGGCCCCCAGGGCGAAATGCGCCTGGCGGCGAACATGACGCTGGAGCAGCCGCAGGCCCAGCCGGCGTTCAATCCGCCGGGGACTGGCTCGGGCGCGGGTTATCAGTATCAGTACACGCCGCGTCCGCAGCCAGTGCTGCCGGCGGCCGAGGCGCAAAGCGCCTATCGTGAGTTCTTCGCGCCACTGCCGGAATCCGGCGCAGCGTCCTTGCCGGATGCCCAGGGCGATATCCCGCCGCTGGGCTATGCGCTGGCGCAGCTCAAAGGCATCTATATCCTCGCGGAAAACGCCCAGGGCCTGGTGCTGGTGGACATGCACGCGGCCCACGAGCGGATCATGTACGAGCGCCTGAAGGTGGCGATGGCCAGCGAAGGCCTGAGTGGCCAGCCGCTGCTGGTGCCGGAGTCGATCGCTGTCAGCCAGCGCGAAGCGGATTGTGCCGAGGAGCATGTCAGCTGGTTCCAGCGCCTGGGCTTCGAGTTGCAGCGCCTGGGCCCGGAATCGCTGGCGATCCGGCAGATTCCAGCCTTGCTCAAGCAGGCGGAAGCCAATCGCCTGGTGCATGACGTCCTGGCCGACCTGATGGAGTACGGCACCAGCGACCGTATCCAGGCGCACCTCAACGAGTTGCTGGGTACCATGGCCTGCCACGGTGCGATCCGTGCCAATCGCCGCCTGGCCCTGCCGGAAATGAACGGCTTGTTGCGCGACATGGAAAACACCGAGCGCAGCGGTCAATGCAACCATGGCCGACCGACCTGGACCCAGTTGGGCCTGGACGATCTGGACAAACTCTTCTTGCGCGGTCGTTGATGAGTCAGCTTCCTCCAGCGATCTTCCTGATGGGCCCGACTGCCGCTGGCAAGACCGACCTGGCCATCGAGCTCACCAAGGTTCTGCCTTGCGAACTGATCAGCGTCGATTCGGCGCTGGTCTACCGTGGCATGGACATAGGCACCGCCAAGCCATCCAAGGAAGTCCTGGCCGAGTTTCCACACCGTCTGATCGATATTCTCGACCCGGCCGAGAGCTATTCGGCGGCGGATTTCCGCACCGATGCGCTGGCCGCCATGGCCGATATCACCGCGCGCGGCAAGATTCCGCTGCTGGTGGGCGGCACGATGCTCTATTACAAGGCTTTGCTCGAAGGCCTGGCAGACATGCCGCCGGCCGACCCACAGGTTCGTGCGGAGCTGGAAGAAGAGGCCGCACGCCTTGGCTGGCAAGCCTTGCATGACCAGCTGGCGATAATCGACCCCGAATCGGCGGCGCGGATTCATCCCAATGATCCGCAGCGCCTGACCCGGGCGCTGGAAGTCTATCGGGTCAGCGGCCTGAGCATGACCGCCCACAGACTGCGACAATCTGCGCAAAGTACTGAAGCAGCCGCTTCGGGACGGGGACAATTGCCCTATACTGTCGCGAACTTGGCCATTGCCCCGGCAAACCGTCAGGTACTGCATGAGCGTATTGCACAAAGATTCACAATTATGTTGGAACAGGGATTCGTCGACGAGGTCGTAGCTCTGCGTTCTAGAAGTGACCTGCATGCCGGGTTGCCGTCTATACGTGCTGTAGGCTACCGACAGGTCTGGGATCATCTGGATGGCAAGCTGACATTCGCCGAGATGCAGGAGCGCGGCATCATTGCCACGCGCCAATTGGCGAAGCGCCAGTTCACCTGGTTACGCAGCTGGGCTGATTTACACTGGCTGGACAGCCTGGATTGCGACAATCTGCCACGCGCCTTGAAATACCTGGGAACGGTCTCCATATTGAGCTGAGTCCTTGCAATTGCCGTCTATCCTTGGGGGTGGGGCGGTTTTAGCCATCTGTTTTCCGATTTTTTATTATTGATCCTTAAAGGAGTGCGGCACATGTCAAAAGGGCATTCGCTACAAGACCCTTACTTGAATACTTTACGTAAAGAGAAAGTTGGGGTTTCCATCTATCTGGTCAACGGGATCAAGCTGCAAGGTACGATCGAGTCTTTCGACCAGTTCGTCATCCTGCTGAAGAACACCGTCAGCCAAATGGTTTACAAGCACGCTATCTCGACAGTGGTGCCGGTTCGTCCAATTCGCCTGCCTAGCGCATCCGAATCCGAACAGGGTGACGCTGAGCCAGGTAACGCCTGATAGGAGTCTCCTTTGTTCTTTGAGCGCCACGGTGGTGGTGAACGTGCAATTCTCGTTCACTTGGATGGTCAGGACCCTGAGGCGCGCGAAGATCCGCAGGAGTTTCAGGAGTTGGCAATATCGGCCGGCGCCGAGACCGTCGCGTTTGTTAACGTGCCGCGTCATCGGCCAACCGCCAAGTACCTGGTTGGCAGCGGCAAGGTCGAAGAATTACGCGACCTGGTCAAAGCCGAACAGGTCGACCTGGTGATTTTCAATCACATCCTCACACCCAGTCAGGAACGTAACCTCGAACGTGCTTTCGAGTGTCGCGTGATTGACCGCACGGGTCTGATTCTCGATATTTTCGCCCAGCGCGCCCGCACTCACGAAGGCAAGCTCCAGGTAGAACTGGCCCAGCTTGAATATATGAGTACCCGTCTGGTTCGTGGCTGGACTCACCTTGAGCGGCAGAAGGGCGGTATCGGCCTGCGTGGTCCGGGTGAAACCCAGCTCGAAACCGACCGGCGTCTTCTGCGGGTTCGCCTGCGGCAGATCAAGGCCCGGCTGGAGAAAGTTCGCAGCCAGCGTGAGCAGGCCCGTCGCGGGCGCAAGCGTGCCGACATTCCTTCGGTATCGTTGGTGGGCTACACCAACGCCGGCAAGTCCACCTTGTTCAACTCCGTGACCGAGTCCGATGTGTTTGCGGCCAACCAACTGTTCGCCACCCTCGATCCGACCTTGCGCCGGCTCGAACTGGACGATCTTGGTCCGGTCGTGTTGGCCGACACCGTGGGGTTCATTCGTCATCTGCCACACAAACTGGTCGAGGCGTTTCGGGCTACGCTCGAAGAGTCGAGCAACTCCGACCTGTTGTTGCATGTGATCGATGCTCATGAGCCGGAGCGTATGGCTCAGATCGAACAGGTCATGGTGGTGCTTGGCGAGATCGGGGCCCAGGACTTGCCGATACTGGAGGTCTATAACAAACTCGATTTGCTCGAGGGGGTAGACCCGCAGATCCAGCGTGATGCCGACGGCAAGCCGCAGCGGGTCTGGTTGTCGGCTCGTGAAGGGCAAGGGCTGGACCTGCTCAAGCAGGCCATTGCCGAGTTGCTCGGCGAGGATTTGTTTGTAGGCACCTTGCGCTTGCCGCAGCGTTTTGCTCGACTGCGAGCGCAGTTCTTCGAGTTGGGCGCAGTGCAGAAAGAAGATCACGACGAGGAAGGTGTCAGCCTGCTGGCTGTCCGCTTGCCGCGAGTCGAGCTGAATCGACTGGTAAGCCGCGAAGGCATGCAGCCGCTGGAGTTCATCGAGCAACACACTTTGCAATAAAAGCCTGAGAAAGCGGTTGTGCCGCTGTAGCAGGCATTCTGTAGCATTGGTCGGCGCGCCGTGGGTGCGTCTTTGCTTTATCAGATGGAGAGCGCTATGGCTTGGAATGAGCCGGGTGGCAACTCGAATAATCAGGATCCTTGGGGTGGTAAGCGCCGCAACAATGGCGACCGCAAGGGGCCACCGGATCTCGACGAGGCCTTCCGCAAGCTGCAGGAAAGCCTGAATGGGTTGTTCGGTGGTGGCAAGAAACGTGGTGACGATGGTGGCAGTTCCGGCAAGGGCGGCGGTCTCGGCCTGCTCGGTATCGGTCTGGTCGTGCTGGCGGCCGTGTGGCTGTACAGCGCGGTGTATGTCGTGGACGAGCAGGAGCAGGCCGTGGTGCTGCGCTTTGGCAAGTACTACGAAACCGTCGGCCCGGGCCTGAACATCTACTTCCCGCCGATCGACCGCAAGTACATGGAAAACGTCACGCGCGAGCGTGCCTATACCAAGCAGGGTCAAATGCTGACTGAAGACGAGAACATCGTCGAAGTGCCGCTGACCGTGCAGTACAAGATCAGCAACCTGCAGGACTTCGTGCTGAACGTCGATCAGCCGGAAATCAGCCTGCAGCACGCCACCGACAGTGCGCTGCGCCACGTAGTGGGTTCCACCGCGATGGACCAGGTGCTGACCGAAGGTCGTGAGTTGATGGCCAGCGAAATCAAGGAGCGTCTGCAACGCTTCCTCGATACCTATCGCACCGGTATCACCGTTACCCAGGTGAACGTACAGAGCGCAGCGGCACCGCGTGAAGTGCAGGAAGCCTTCGATGACGTGATCCGCGCCCGTGAAGACGAGCAGCGTTCGCGCAACCAGGCTGAAACCTACGCCAACGGCGTCGTGCCGGAAGCCCGTGGTCAGGCCCAGCGCATCATCGAGGATGCCAACGGTTACCGTGGCGAAGTGGTTTCCCGCGCCAAGGGTGAGGCCGATCGCTTCACCAAGTTGGTGGCCGAATACCGCAAGGCACCTGAAGTGACCCGTGAGCGTCTGTACCTGGACACCATGCAGGAAGTCTTCAGCAATACCAGCAAGGTTCTCGTGACTGGCAACAAGAACGGCCAGAGCAATCTGCTGTACCTGCCGCTGGACAAAATGGTCGAAAGTGGCCGCAGCACCAGTGCTCCGGTGACCGGCGCAGCAGCCAGCAGCAACGAAGCGAATGCGCGTGCGGCAGCTGATCTGCAGCAACAGCAAGCGCGTACCAGGGAGAGTCGCTGATGAGCAATAAATCGCTGATCGCCCTTATCGTTGGCGTCGTCGTGGCGATCGCTGCCTGGAACTGCTTCTACATCGTCGCTCAGACCGAGCGCGCGGTGTTGCTGCAGTTCGGTCGTGTGGTCCAGGCTGACGTTCAGCCGGGCCTGCATGTGAAAGTGCCCTATGTGAACCAGGTGCGTAAGTTCGACGCTCGCCTGATGACCCTGGATGCACCGACCCAGCGTTTCCTGACGCTGGAAAAGAAAGCCGTGATGGTCGATGCCTATGCCAAATGGCGCGTGAAGGATGCGGAGCGTTTCTATACCGCGACTTCCGGCCTCAAGCAGATCGCCGACGAGCGTCTTTCCCGTCGTCTGGAGTCGGGCCTGCGTGACCAGTTCGGCAAGCGCACCCTGCACGAAGTGGTTTCCGGTGAGCGTGATGCGCTGATGGCGGACATTACGGCTTCGCTCAACAAGATGGCCGAGAAAGAACTGGGCATCGAAGTGGTCGATGTCCGGGTCAAGACCATCGACTTGCCGAAGGAAGTGAACCGCAGCGTCTTTGAGCGTATGAGCACCGAGCGTGAGCGTGAAGCGCGTGAGCATCGCGCCAAGGGTAACGAGCTGGCGGAAGGTATTCGTGCCGACGCCGATCGCCAGCGCCGCGTACTGCTGGCCGAAGCCTATCGTGAGTCGGAAGAGATTCGCGGTGATGGTGACGCCCAGGCTGCAGCCATCTACTCCAAGGCCTACGGTCAGGACCAGGAATTCTACGGTTTCTACCGTAGCCTGCGTGCCTATCGTGAAAGCTTCGCGAACAAATCCGACGTCATGGTCCTGGACCCAAGCAGCGACTTTTTCCGTTACCTGGAAAAGGCCAAGCCTTGATGCGACGTTGACCTGAATCGCCCCGCCCGGCGGCTAAAGTGTCTGGCGGGGTGATCCTTTGGGAAAACGAGTGTATGATGCGGCAGCCGGGAAATTCCCGGCTTTTTTGCGTCTGCACGTTTGATTGTGGTTGTTGGTGCAAGACGGCGAGTTGAACGACTCGACAGTTTTTTTCGAGGAAAGTGAGTGGCGAAGCCGGTTTCAGGCTTTTCGCCCCGTCGCCCATGCGCGTGGTTTGCACATGGGCCGATCATTTTCTGCTTCACTCAAGGCCCGCCCATAGGCTGGCCGCCTGGATCACAGGGGAATGGCGTAATGGCAACGGTAGACCGCTGGCTGCTGCCAGATGGCATCGAAGAAGTACTGCCACCTGAGGCGGCGCGCATTGAAGTTGCGCGTCGCCAGGTGTTGGATCTGTTCCAGAGCTGGGGTTACGAGTTCGTCGTGACCCCTCATATCGAGTACCTGGAATCCTTGCTGACTGGCGCGGGCCAGGACCTCGATCTGCGTACCTTCAAGGTCATCGACCCGCAATCGGGCCGGCAGATGGGTTTCCGCGCCGACATTACGCCGCAGGTGGCTCGTATCGATGCGCATACCCTGCGTCGCGAAGGTCCGAGCCGCCTGTGTTACGCCGGTAGTGTGCTGCATGCGCAGCCGCGTGCCTTGTCGTCCTCGCGCAGCCCGATCCAGCTGGGTGCCGAGTTGTATGGCGATGCGAGCCCGAGCAGCGACGTGGAAGTCATCAGCCTGATGCTGGCGATGCTGCAACTGGCCGATGTGCCGGATGTGCACATGGATCTGGGGCATGTCGGTATCTACCGTGGCCTGGCCCGCGCGGCCGGTCTCTCCGGCGAAGTGGAACAGCAGTTGTTCGATGCCCTGCAACGCAAGGCCATCGATGAAGTCATTACCTTGACCGAAGGCCTGCCGGCCGACCTGTCCGGCATGCTGCGGGCGCTGGTCGACCTGTGCGGCGGCCGTGAAGTACTGGCTGCAGCCCGCGAACGCCTGGCCAATGCGCCGGCGCCGGTGCTGGCGGCCCTGGACGACTTGTTGGCGATTGCCGAGCGTCTTTCCGTGCGTTTCCCTGAATTGCCGCTGTACTTCGACCTAGGCGAGTTGCGTGGCTACCACTACCACACCGGTGTGGTATTCGCGGTGTTCGTGCCGGGCGTTGGCCAGTCCATTGCCCAGGGCGGTCGTTACGACGACATCGGCGCCGACTTCGGTCGCGCCCGTCCGGCAACCGGCTTCTCTACCGATTTGAAAACCCTGGTGACCCTGGGGCGTGCTGAGATCGAGCTACCGTCTGGCGGTATCTGGATGCCGGACAGTACGGATACAGCCCTCTGGCAGCAGGTTTGCCAGTTGCGCAGTGAGGGTCAGCGCGTGGTTCAGGCCTTGCCTGGACAACCATTGGCCGCCGCCCGTGAAGCGGACTGCGACCGGCAATTGATTCAGCAGAACGGGCTTTGGCAAGTATTGCCGCTGGCTTCTTGAGTTTTCCCGCCGGCCGTTGCCGGCACCAAGTTTGCGCGAATGAGGACAAGTGTTATGGGTAAGAATGTCGTAGTCCTGGGCACCCAGTGGGGTGATGAGGGCAAAGGCAAGATCGTTGATCTGCTGACCGAACATGCTGCCGCCGTAGTGCGCTACCAAGGTGGCCACAACGCTGGCCACACCCTGGTGATCGACGGCGAGAAAACCGTCTTGCACCTGATCCCTTCGGGTGTGCTGCGCGAAGGCGTTCAGTGCCTGATCGGCAACGGCGTGGTGGTTGCGCCGGACGCCTTGCTGCGTGAAATCGTCAAGCTGGAAGAGAAAGGCGTACCGGTGCGTGAGCGCCTGCGTATCAGCCCATCCTGCCCGCTGATCCTGTCCTACCACGTAGCGCTGGACCAGGCGCGTGAAAAGGCCCGCGGCGAGCAGAAGATCGGTACCACCGGTCGCGGCATCGGCCCGGCTTACGAAGACAAGGTCGCTCGTCGCGGCCTGCGTATCGGCGACCTGTTCCACCGCGAGCGTTTCGCCGCGAAGCTGGGCGAGTTGCTGGACTACCACAACTTCGTACTGGTCAATTACTACAAAGAGCCGGCCATCGACTTCCAGAAGACGCTCGACGAGTGCATGGAATACGCCGAACTGCTCAAGCCGATGATGCTGGACGTGACCGCTGAACTGCACCAGCTGCGTCGCGCGGGCAAGGACATCATGTTCGAAGGCGCCCAGGGCTCGCTGCTGGACATCGACCACGGTACCTATCCGTACGTCACCAGCTCCAACACCACTGCCGGCGGCATCGCCACCGGTTCGGGCGTTGGCCCGATGTACCTGGATTACATCCTCGGTATCACCAAGGCTTACACCACTCGTGTAGGTTCGGGGCCGTTCCCGACCGAACTGTTCGATGACGTGGGCGCTTTCCTGGCCAAGCGTGGCCATGAGTTCGGTGCAACCACCGGCCGTGCCCGCCGTTGCGGCTGGTTCGATGCCGTCATCCTGCGTCGCGCCATCGACGTCAACAGCATCTCGGGCCTGTGCCTGACCAAGCTGGACGTACTGGACGGCCTGGAAACCATCAACATCTGCGTGGGCTACAAAAACCAGGATGGCGCAGTCATCGACGCACCAACCGACGCTGACAGCTATATCGGCCTGGAGCCGGTATACGAGCAGATGCCAGGCTGGAGCGAGTCGACCCTGGGGGCCAAGACCCTGGAAGAGCTGCCGGCCGCTGCCCGTGCCTACATCAAGCGTATCGAAGAGCTGGTCGGCGCGCCGATCGACATTATTTCGACAGGCCCGGACCGCAACGAGACCATCGTTCTGCGTCACCCGTTTGCTTGATAAGCTGTTGATGTAAAAAACAAAGGCCCCTTCATAGGGGCCTTTGTCGTTTCTGCCTGCCGAGCGGCACGACCCTTGCTGTGATTTGCTCTTCCAGAGTGCCATCAATTTGATGGCGTTGAAGTAGAGGGATTTCCTGTGTCGGCCGTTCTCTCACTGTTACAAAGCCGTTTGTTGCGGCCTGTGTTCGTTACCCTTGGTATCGCCCTTTTGGTGCAGGTGCTGGTTGCCGTTGCCCTGACCCGGAGCACGGTAACGGCGCTGGAGGCGGATCTGGCCGCTCGTCTGGGCGTCGATAGCCAGAAGCTGTCCGGCGAACTGGAGCAGGCGGCTCGTGAGGTCACCTCGAGCCTGGAAAGCCTTTCCAGCAACACCCGGCAACGCTTGACCGCCGGGCTCTCCTCGCGCCTGGAAGAGGAGCAGGCGCAATTGCGCGCAACGCTGGAGAAGGATCTCAAGGATTCAGCCAACGATATGGCCCAGTTGCTCGCTTCGGTGGCCCCGCGCGCCATGTGGGACAGCGACGTTCCGACCCTCTCCGAGTTCGCCCGGCGCGCCCAGCGCAATCCCAATGTGCTGTTCGTGGTGTACGACGATGCCAATGGCGAGCACCTGACCCGCTATCTGAACCGGGAAAACCCGATCAACAAGGCGCTGCTGGAAAAGGGCAAGGGCGAGCGTGCCCTGGACAAGGTGCTGGACGCGGCCAAGAACGATCCATCGGTCTACTACCTGGAAGCCTCCATCAGTCCTAACGGCGTGGAGATCGGCAAGGTGCTGATGGGGGTTTCCACGGCGTCGGTCGAGGCGGATGTGGCGGCGCTGGACAAGCGTTTCGAGGCCTTGATCGCCAGCAGCGATCAGCTGGTCGGCGATAGCCTCAAGGGCGCTTCGGCGGACAGTTCGGCGGCCATGCGTGCGCGCCTGCAGTCGGCGCAGACCACCGCTTCGGACATGCAGGTCAACACCGCGGGTACCGTGCAGGACGCGGCGGCCACCCTGCGCTGGCGCATCGGCATGGGCCTGGCGCTGGTCGGCTGCGGGGTCTTGCTGTTGCTGGCGGTGGTGCTGGGGCGGCGAGTGGTCAGCAAGCTGCATCTGCTGATCGCCGCGCTAAACGATCTGGCCGCCGGTGAGGGTGATCTGACCAAGCGGGTCCAGCTCAACAGCAATGATGAGATCGGCGACATGGCCTCGGCGGTCAATCGTTTTGTCGACAAGTTGCAGCCGATCGTGCGTGAGGCCGGCGATGTGGCGCAGCGTACTGGCGTCGAAATCGGCGCGATGAGCCTGCGTAATGCTGGGGCGGACGCCGCGGCCGAGGCCCAGCGTGACGAGGTGGCGGAGAGTTTGCGGGCGCTGTCGCAGATGGCTGACGAAGCCCAGGCGGAAAGCCAGGCGATGCAGGCGGCCTTGCAGCAGGTGGTGGAGATCCGTCAGGCGACCGACGAAAACACTCGGACCTCGGCCCAGGTGGGCGGTCTGATCGAGGCACTGGCGGGGCAGGTCGACACGGGGGCCAAGGTCATCGAACGCCTGGCGCAGCAGAGCGAACAGATCGAGGTGGTGTTGACGGTGATTCATGGGATTGCCGAGCAGACCAACCTGCTGGCCTTGAATGCGGCCATTGAAGCGGCGCGGGCCGGGGAAACCGGGCGCGGCTTTGCGGTGGTAGCCGATGAGGTCAGGGCGCTGGCGAGCAAGACGCAAAGCTCTACCGGCGATATCCAGGCGCATATCGGTGCGCTGCAGCAGGGCGCGCGCGAGGCGGTGGCGGCGATCGGCCAGGCTGGAAGGCAGGCCAGCGAAGGGTTGCTGGTGTTGCGCGACAGTGCGCGGTTGCAACAAACGGTGCAGTCGTCGGTGGAGCAGGTGCACGCGGCGATTGGCCTGGCGACCCAGGCGGCTGCCCATCAGGCTCAGGGCGCGCAAGCGGTGCGCGGCCGGGTCGAGACCATCCATGCCCAGGCCGAGCGGGCAGCTCAGGCTGTGGTGGAGACCACGGCCAGCGGCAAGGTACTGGATAGCCTGGCAGCCCAACTGAAGGCCAGCCTGGGGCAGTTCCGGGCTTGAGTGTTCACGAGGCTTGAATGCTCGGGGCGGGGCTCCTACAGAAAGCTTTCTGTAGGAGTGGGCTCAGCGGCTCAGATACATCCGTGTCGTCAGCAGATAGACCGGTAGTCCCGATACCAAGATCAACAGCGCCGCATAAGGCGCTGCGGCGGCAAACTCCACATTCGCCGTGTGCGCCCAGACTTCCGTTGCCAGTGTATTCAGTCCGGTCGGGCTGAGTAGCAGGGTGGCCGTCAGCTCCTTCATGGCATCGAGGAATACCAAGGCAAAGGCGGCGCCCAAAGCCGGAAAAATGATTGGCAGGGTCACGCGGCAGAAGGCCGTGAATGAGGAGGCGCCCAGGGTGCGGGCGGCTTCCTCGAGTTGCGGCGCCGCCTTGTTCAGGGCGGTGCGGATCGGTGCCTGCGCTAGGGGCAGGAACAGCAGGGCGTAGGCGATCAGCAACAGGGCTGAGGTCTGATACAGCGCTGGCACGTAGTGCAGGGCAAAGAACACCAGCGTCAGGGCGATCACCAAGCCTGGCAGGGCGTGCAGCAGGTAAGGCAGGCGTTCGGCCCAGAGTGCCAGGCGGCCCTTGTGGCGCACCACCAGCAGTCCGACCGGTACCGCCAGCACCAGGCACAGCGCCGCGCCACCCAACGATAGCGCCAGGGAGGAGAGTAGGGCTTCGCTGATGGCGGCCACCGGGAAAGCGGCCGATGAGCCGATGGCCAGCCAGTACGCCAGCATGCCCAGCGGAATGCCGCTGCCGATCAGGGTCAGCAGCGCGCAGTACAGTTGTCCGCCAATTGCCCACTTGCCGAGGCGCACCTGCTCGGCATGTCGCGCCGCGCCCTGGCCGGTTCGTACATGGCGGCCTTTGCCGCGAACCCGCAACTCCAGCCACAGCAGGGCCAGGCACAGCGCTAGCAGCACGGCGGAAAGCATCGCCGCGTTGGCATTGCTGAACTCCAGTTCGAACTGTTGGTAGATCGCGGTGGTGAAGGTTTGCAGGCCGATAATCGACAGTGCACCGAACTCCACCAGCATGTGCAGGGCGATCAGTAGCGAGCCGGCCAGCAATGAGGGCCAGAGCAGGGGCAGGGTGATCCGGAAGAAAACGCCCCAGCGATTCTGCCCGAGGGTGCGGGCCGATTCCTCCAGGGAGGGGTCGAGATTGCGCAGGGTAGCCGCCACAGGCAGGAATACCAGCGGGTACTTGGACAGGCTCATGACCAGGATGGCCCCACCCAGGCCTTCGAAGCTGGAGCTGAGGGAGACCCAGGTGAAGCTGCTGACAAAGGCCGGTACGGCAAAGGGCAGGCACAAGATCACGCCCCAGAGGCGTCGCCCCGGCAAGTCGCTGCGTTCCAGCAGCCAGGCCAGGGACAGGCCGACGATAGCGCAGGTAACGGTCACGCCAATGAGCAATAGCAGGGTGTTGCGCAGCAGGCCGAATACATAGGGGCGCCACAGCAGGTGCAGGGCTTCGGCCCAGCCAGCCTGCCAGGCCTTGAGCCCGACATAGAGCAATGGCAGCAGGCTGAGCCCGACCAGCAACAGGACCGGTAGCAGCAGCCAGATTGATGGCCCCTTGCGCCTCGGTATGTGGTTCGTGCGCGAGGCGGGGGCGGGCAGTGATGGGCTCATCAGTTCAGGCCGACTTCGCGTTCCAGTTCCAGGGCTTCTTCGGCGTTGCCGAGGTCGGCCGGGGTGACTTTCGGCGCTTGCAGTTCACTGAACGGCTTGAGGCCTCGATCCGACTCCAGGCCTTTGCGCAGCGGATATTCTGCGGTGGTCTGGGTGATTACGCGCTGGCCTTCTTCGCTGGCCATATAAGCGAGGAATTGCTGGGCTTCTTTGGGGTGTTTGCTGGACTTGAGTACCGCGGCGCTGGATACGGTGATTAATCCGCCGGCATCGCCGCCGGTGAAATAGTGCAGCTTCGAGTCAAGCTGGCCTTTCTCCCGTTGCAGGGCGAACCAGTAGTAGTTGTTCACCAGCACGGTGGCGACTTCGCCGTTTTCCACGGCCTTCAAGGCCACCATATTATTGCTGTAGGTCTTGCCGAAAGCGCGCAGGCCGGTCAGCCATTCTTCGGCGGCGTCCATCCCGTGCAGCTTGATGATTGCCACGGCCTGTTCCTGAAATGCACCGCTGGTGGGGACGAAGCCTACCTTGCCTTGCCATTGTGGCTGGGAGAACTCCATCACTGATGCAGGCAGGTCTTTTTCGTCGATCAGCTTCGGGTTGAACGCTACCACGCGAACTCGGGCGGTAATGCCGATCCAGGTGCCGTTACCGGCGACGTAGTCCTTGGGCAGGACTTCAAGGGTCGCAGCGTCGGTCTTGGCCAGCAGGCCTTGCTCGCCGAGTTTGTTCAGGGGCGGCGATTCTTCGGTGTAGATCACGTCGGCGGGGGAGCGCTCGCCTTCTTCCACGATCTGGCTGGCGAGCTGGTTGCTGCTGCCCTTGCGCACATTGACGTGAATGCCGGTCTTGGCCTCGAAAGCCTTGGCGATGGCGTCGCCGACTTCCTTGTGCTGGCCGTTGTACAGCGTCAGGGAAACCGGATCGGCTGCTTGAGTGAATGGGGATGCCAGGGCCAGGCCCAGCAAAGTGATGGTCAAGCCACGCAGAAGGGATGTTGGAAGGGGGATGTTTCTAAACATCATTCGCAGGGTTCCTCACTGTGGTGCCGCAAAAACTTGTAACAATCATAAACGATATTGTTTCTCATGTGCGGCTTGGCGGGCTGGATAGTCCTGGAGGAGGGGCACTTGGGCAGGGGAAATGATTGTTGTGGGCTAGAAACGCAAAAACCCGCTTTCGCGGGTTTTTGTGAGGCTTCACAGCTATGCTGTGAAACTTGAATGTGGTGCCCAGAAGAAGACTCGAACTTCCACGGCCTTGCGGCCACCAGCACCTGAAGCTGGCGTGTCTACCAATTTCACCATCTGGGCAGTATCAGCAGCGTTGCCGCTGTTGATGGGGCGAACTATACGGAGCGCCTTTGAATCTGTAAAGCCCTGTTTTGACTTAGATTCAATAAATCAAACACTTAGAATGCAAAAACCCGCTTTCGCGGGTTTTTGGAGGAGCCTGAAGATTCAAGCGATCTACAGCTCTGAATTGGTGCCCAGAAGAAGACTCGAACTTCCACGGCCTTGCGGCCACCAGCACCTGAAGCTGGCGTGTCTACCAATTTCAC
>NZ_JBWKOM010000004.1:532211-705778 GCF_059416085.1 Pseudomonas sp. GW821-FHT09E12
CCATCTGGGCAGTATCGGCAACGTCTCCGTCGTCGATGGCGCGCACTATACGGACCACCTTTTGAGCTGTAAACCCCTGATCTTGAAAATATTGAAAAAAATTCGCCGACGGCTTTTGCAGGATGGTTCTGAAGCCTCTAAAGGACTTTTCGGAGCCTGTCTTAGCCTGAAATTTCCCGTTTCAATACGCGTATGCCAAACTAACCCGCATATAGACAAGGTGAAATTTATCTAATGGCCGATTGGCAGTCCCTCGATCCCGAGGCCGCTCGTGAAGCGGAAAAATATGAAAACCCTATCCCTAGCCGCGAACTGATCCTTCAGCACCTTGCTGATCGGGGTTCGCCTGCTAACCGCGAACAGTTGGTCGAAGAGTTTGGTCTGACCACAGAAGACCAGATCGAAGCCCTGCGCCGCCGCCTGCGCGCCATGGAGCGCGATGCCCAACTGATCTACACCCGTCGCGGCACTTATGCGCCGGTGGACAAGCTCGACCTGATCCTCGGCCGCATCAGCGGTCACCGTGACGGCTTCGGCTTCCTGGTTCCCGATGACGGCAGCGACGACCTGTTCATGAGCCCGGCGCAGATGCGCCTGGTGTTCGATGGCGACCGTGCACTGGCCCGGGTTTCCGGTCTGGATCGCCGCGGTCGCCGCGAAGGCATGATCGTCGAAGTAGTGTCCCGTGCCCACGAGAGCATCGTCGGCCGTTATTTCGAAGAAGGCGGAATCGGTTTTGTGGTGGCGGACAACCCGAAGATCCAGCAGGAAGTGCTGGTGACCCCGGGTCGCAATGCCGGCGCCAAGATCGGCCAGTTCGTCGAGGTGAAGATCACCCACTGGCCGACTCCGCGCTTCCAGCCGCAAGGCGACGTGGTCGAGGTCGTGGGCAACTACATGGCCCCGGGCATGGAAATCGATGTTGCCTTGCGCACCTACGATATTCCTCACGTCTGGCCCGAGGCGGTGCTGAAGGAAGCCGGCAAGCTCAAGCCGGAAGTCGAAGAGAAGGACAAAGAGAAGCGCATCGACCTGCGTGATCTGCCGTTCGTCACCATCGACGGCGAAGACGCTCGCGACTTCGACGATGCGGTCTATTGCGAAGCCAAGCCTGGCAAGCTGCGCCTGTTCGGCGGTGGCTGGAAGCTGTACGTGGCGATTGCCGACGTTTCCAGTTACGTGAAGATCGGTTCGGCGCTGGATGCCGAGGCTCAGGTGCGCGGCAACTCGGTGTATTTCCCCGAGCGCGTGGTGCCGATGCTGCCGGAACAGCTGTCCAACGGCCTGTGCTCGCTGAACCCGAAAGTCGATCGTCTGGCCATGGTGTGCGAGATGACCATCTCCAAATCCGGCGAGATGACCGACTATCAGTTCTACGAAGCGGTGATCCATTCCAAGGCGCGCCTGACCTACAACAAGGTCAGCACTATCCTCGAGCAGCCGAAAACCAGCGAGGCTAAGCAGCTGCGTGGCGAATACGCCGATGTCGTGCCGCACCTCAAGCAGCTTTATGCGCTGTACAAGGTTCTGCTCGGTGCCCGTCATACCCGTGGCGCCATCGACTTCGAGACCCAGGAAACCCGGATCATCTTCGGCTCCGAGCGCAAGATCGCCGAAATTCGTCCGACTACCCGTAACGATGCGCACAAGCTGATCGAGGAATGCATGCTGGCGGCCAACGTGGCCACCGCCGAATTCCTCAAGAAGCACGAAATCCCCGCGCTCTATCGCGTTCACGACGGTCCGCCGCCAGAGCGCCTGGAAAAACTGCGCGCCTTCCTCGGCGAGCTAGGCCTGTCCCTGCATAAAGGCAAGGACGGCCCGACGCCGAAGGACTACCAGGCCCTGCTGGAGAGCATCAAGGATCGTCCGGACTTCCATCTGATCCAGACCGTGATGCTGCGCTCCTTGAGCCAGGCGGTGTACAGCGCTGACAATCAGGGCCACTTCGGCCTGAACTACGAAGCCTATACCCACTTCACCTCGCCGATTCGCCGTTACCCGGACCTGCTGACGCACCGGGCGATTCGCAGTGTCATCCATTCCAAGCAGAACACGCCTCATGTGCGTCGTGCCGGTGCGATGAGCATTCCGAAGGCGCGCATCTATCCCTACGACGAGGCGATTCTCGAGCAGCTTGGCGAGCAGTGCTCGATGAGCGAGCGGCGTGCCGACGAAGCGACCCGCGACGTGGTGAACTGGCTCAAGTGCGAATACATGAAAGACCGCGTGGGCGAGGCGTTCCCGGGCGTGATCACTGCTGTGACCGGTTTTGGCCTGTTCGTCGAACTGACCGATATCTATGTCGAAGGTCTGGTGCATGTCACGGCGCTGCCGGGCGACTACTACCACTTCGATCCCGTGCATCACCGCCTCGCCGGTGAGCGTACCGGCCGCAGCTTCCGCCTGGGTGACAGCGTGGAAGTGCGGGTCATGCGCGTCGATCTGGACGAGCGCAAGATCGACTTCGAGATGGCGGAAAAAACCATCAGCGCACCGATCGGTCGCAAAAAGCGTGGCGCTGTCGATGCGCCTCCGGCCAAGACGGCTGCCGAGCCTGCCCCAGCCAAGGCCGGGCGTCGTGGTCCGGCCAAGGAGAAGCCGGTCGAGGCCTACCGCTCCAGCGATGCGGCGGCGAAAAACGCCGAAGTGCGCAAGAGTCGTGAGATGAAGCAGGCGCTGCTGGCCGAAGCCAAAAGCGGCGGTAAAGCGGCGTCTGGGGGAAAGTCCGGCAAGCCGGCGTCCAGCAAGCCGAGCAAACATCGTAAAGGTCCGCCGAAAGCGGGCGCAGGTCCTGCGGCGAAAAGCGGCGGGGCGCGTAAACCCAAGGCCAAGTCATGAGTCAGTTGGAAAAGATCTACGGCGTGCACGCTGTAGAAGCATTGCTGCGTCACCACCCCAAGCGCGTCAAGCAGATCTGGCTGGCCGAAGGCCGTAGCGATCCGCGCGTGCAGGTGCTGGTGGACCTGGCCGGGCAGAATCGCGTGGCGGTCGGTCAGGCCGAGCGTCGCGAAATGGACGCCTGGGTCGAGGGCGTTCACCAGGGCGTCGTGGCTGAAGTGAGCCCGAGCCAGGTCTGGGGCGAGGCGATGCTCGATGAGTTGCTTGACCGTACCGAGGGTGCGCCGCTGCTGCTCGTGCTGGACGGTGTGACCGATCCGCACAACCTCGGCGCCTGCCTGCGTACCGCCGATGCGGCCGGTGCGCTGGCGGTGTTGGTGCCGAAAGATAAATCGGCGACCCTGACCCCGACCGTGCGTAAAGTGGCATGCGGCGCCGCGGAAGTGATTCCGCTGGTGGCCGTGACCAACCTGGCGCGCACCCTGGAAAAGCTCCAGCAGCGCGGCCTGTGGGTTGTCGGCACAGCTGGCGAAGCCGAGCAGGAACTGTATGACCAGGACCTGACCGGGCCGACCATCCTGATCATGGGCGCCGAAGGCAAGGGTATGCGTCGCCTCACCCGCGAGCATTGCGATTTCCTGGTGCGCCTGCCGATGGCCGGTAGCGTCAGCAGTCTCAACGTTTCGGTGGCTACCGGCGTATGCCTGTTCGAAGCCACGCGCCAGCGTGCGGCCAAGGCCAAGGCTGCCGCCAAAAAAGCCTGATCCAATCTATCGGTAGGAGCGAGCTTGCTCGCGATGCGGTGTGTCAGATGTGCCGCTATCGCGAGCAAGCTCGCTCCTACAGGTTTATGGGTCGGCACTGATTGTTCAAATAATCACCAATTGCCTTGCGCCGCTGTTCCCCCTTCTCTACAATTGCGCCCCTTGCCGTTGCGGCAGGCGCATATGTGCCTATCTCTGAGGCAAGACACACAAGTGTCATTCACTCCTTGTCTGACCGCTTTTGAGCGGCAGGCTACAACCCGTAAGGAGCATTCATGCGTCATTACGAAATCATCTTTCTGGTCCACCCTGACCAGAGCGAGCAAGTCGGCGGCATGGTTGAGCGTTACACCAAGCTGATCGAAGAAGACGGCGGCAAAATCCACCGTCTGGAAGACTGGGGCCGTCGTCAACTGGCCTACGCAATCAACAATGTTCACAAGGCTCACTACGTGATGCTGAACGTTGAGTGCACCGGTAAAGCCCTGGCTGAGCTGGAAGACAACTTCCGTTACAACGATGCTGTGATCCGTAACCTGGTCATCCGTCGCGAAGAAGCCATCACTGGCCAATCCGAGATGCTCAAGGCTGAAGAGAACCGCAGTGAGCGCCGTGAGCGTCGTGACCGTCCTGAGCATTCTGACAGCGCCGATGGCGATGACAGCGATAACAGCGACGCCAGCGATAACGCTGACGAGTAATCCACGGACCTTTTGAGGAGCCAATTACATGGCACGTTTCTTCCGTCGTCGTAAATTCTGCCGCTTCACCGCTGAAGACGTGAAAGAGATCGATTACAAAGATCTCAACACTCTGAAAGCCTACGTATCCGAGACCGGCAAAATCGTTCCAAGCCGTATCACCGGTACCAAAGCTCGTTATCAGCGTCAGCTGGCCACCGCTATCAAGCGCGCCCGCTTCCTGGCCCTGCTGGCCTACACCGACAGCCACGGCCGCTGAGACCGGGCAGTCGACAAGTAGTAAGGGATTGAATGCATGCGCGCCTTAGCTGAGTTCATCATGCGCGGCCGTATGCAGGCCACTCTGGTAGTGGCCGGATGTGCGGCATTGCCGTTGTTGTATTGGTTGGGTGCTGCTGCGGGAAGCCTGGTGCTCCTGCGGCGCGGTTTGAGCGACGCCCTTGGTGTCCTCGCCCTGGGATTGCTGCCAGCATTGTTCTGGTGGCTGTATTCCGACGATCCACGCGCACTCATGGTGTTGCTCGGGTCTTCGGGCCTTGCGTTGGTTTTGCGCGCAAGCGAATCCTGGAACCGTGTGCTGCTGGTCAGCATAGCGCTGGGCCTGGTGTTTGCTGGAGTGCTGGGTGTGGCTTACCGCCCCCAGATCGAGATGCTCTCGCAGGAGTTGGTAAAAATCCTGCCGTTGGCCCTTGGTGATCTCTACCAGCAACTGTCGGTTGAAGAGCGGGCTCGCCTCGCCTCATTGATTGCACCGGTCCTGACCGGCCTGATTGCGGCTTTGTTGCAGGTCGTCAGTGTGCTGAGCCTGATTGTCGGGCGCTACTGGCAGGCGTTGTTGTACAACCCGGGTGGTTTTGGGCGCGAGTTTCGCGCTATCAAGCTCCCGCTGGGACTGGCGATGTTGCTGCTGGCCTGCATGCTGCTGGGACCGAACCTCGGTCCACAGATGGCGATGCTGACGCCGTTGTGCAGCGTACCGCTGGTGTTCGCCGGGCTGGCCCTGATTCACGGGCTGGTGGCGCAAGGGCGACTGGCCAGGTTCTGGCTGGTGGGGTTGTACGTAACGCTGTTGCTGTTTATGCAGCTGATCTATCCGTTGCTCGTGGTGTTGGCCATAGTCGACAGCCTGATTGATTTTCGCGGTCGTTCGGCGCCGAAAGACGCCGATAACGGTCCTGCGAACGGTGAAGGTTAAAAGTTAAGAGGTTATTACCAAATGGAACTGATCCTGCTGGAAAAAATCGCCAACCTGGGCAACCTGGGCGATAAGGTAAACGTTAAGGCTGGTTACGGCCGTAACTACCTGCTGCCTTTCGGCAAAGCCACCGCTGCTACCGCTGCCAACCTGGCTGCGTTCGAAGCGCGTCGTGCCGAGCTGGAAAAACTGGCTGCAGAGAAAAAGGCTTCTGCCGAAACTCGCGCTGCCCAACTGGCTGAGCTGGAAGTGACTATCACTGCCACCGCTGGTGACGAAGGCAAGCTGTTCGGTTCGATCGGCACCCACGACATCGCTGATGCACTGACCGCCTCCGGCGTTGAAGTTGCAAAAAGCGAAGTTCGTCTGCCGAACGGCACCATCCGCAACGTAGGTGAATTCGACGTAGCCGTGCACCTGCACGCTGAAGTTGAAGCCACCGTACGCGTTGTCGTGGTAGCAGCTTAAGCAGTACTTGTCGGCTGGCACCCTCGGGAGCTAGCCGGTAACATCGGGCACGATCCTGTTTACAGGTCGTGCCCTTTGTCTTTCTGTACCCTCAGTTTTCAAACCCCTGCTTTTCCTAAAAAACCAAGTGGCCATGAACGATATCTCCGCTCCCGAGCAATACGATCTGCAAACCGCTGCCCTGAAGGTGCCGCCACATTCCATCGAGGCCGAACAGGCTGTGCTCGGTGGTCTGATGCTGGACAACAACGCCTGGGAGCGGGTGCTCGATCAAGTCTCCGACGGCGATTTCTATCGACATGACCACCGCCTGATCTTCCGTGCGATCGCCAAGCTGGCCGATCAGAACATGCCGATCGACGTCGTGACCCTGTCCGAGCAGTTGGACAAGGAAGGCCAGACGTCCCAGGTCGGCGGCCTGGGTTACCTGGGCGAACTGGCGAAGAACACGCCGTCGGTGGCCAACATCAAGGCCTATGCGCAGATCGTTCGCCAGCGCGCCACCCTGCGCCAGCTGATCGGCATCAGCACCGAGATCGCCGACAGCGCCTTCAACCCCGAAGGCCGCACCGCCGAAGAGATCCTCGACGAAGCCGAACGGCAGATCTTCCAGATCGCCGAAGCGCGTCCGAAGACCGGCGGTCCGGTGGGCGTCAACGAGTTGCTGACCAAGGCCATCGACCGCATCGACACCCTGTTCAACACCGACAACGCCATCACCGGCCTGTCCACCGGCTACACCGACCTCGATGAGAAGACCAGCGGCCTGCAGCCCGCCGACCTGATCATCGTCGCCGGTCGTCCGTCCATGGGTAAGACCACCTTTGCCATGAACCTGGTGGAAAACGCCGTACTGCGCAGCGACAAGGCGGTGCTGGTGTACTCCCTCGAGATGCCAGGCGAATCGCTGATCATGCGTATGCTGTCGTCCCTCGGCCGTATCGACCAGACCAAGGTGCGTTCCGGCCAGCTGGAAGACGACGACTGGCCGCGCCTGACCTCGGCGGTCAACCTGCTCAACGACCGCAAGCTGTTCATCGACGACACCGCCGGTATCAGCCCTTCGGAAATGCGCGCGCGGACCCGCCGCCTGGTGCGTGAGCACGGCGACATCGCCCTGATCATGATCGACTACCTGCAACTGATGCAGATCCCGGGTTCCAGCGGCGACAACCGGACCAACGAGATTTCCGAGATCTCCCGTTCCCTCAAGGCCCTGGCCAAGGAATTCAACTGCCCGGTAGTGGCCTTGTCCCAGCTCAACCGCTCCCTCGAGCAGCGCCCGAACAAGCGCCCGGTGAACTCCGACTTGCGGGAATCCGGAGCGATCGAGCAGGACGCCGACGTCATCATGTTCGTGTACCGGGACGAGGTGTATCACCCCGAGACCGAGCACAAGGGCATTGCCGAGATCATCATCGGCAAGCAGCGGAACGGCCCCATCGGCTTTATCCGCCTGGCGTTCATCGGCAAGTACACCCGCTTCGAGAACCTCGCGCCGGGCAGCTACAACTTCGACGACGACGAATAAACAGCCGTAGCCGCTGCCGCAGGCTGCGACAGAGGCCGCAGGGCCTTCGTTCGATGGGTGAGCGTTGCGTCTGCCGCGCAGCCGATCGCAGTCTGCGACAGCGGCCACAGGCCACCGATTTCCGACCATAGTCGTCGGAATTGGTTATTTTTTGTGCTATATTCCGCGCCCGCGAATTTCTCTGTAAATAAACGCGCCCTCATCTACACCTATACCGGTCATCGACATGCAAGCAGCCAAGCCGTTATTTGACTATCCCAAGTACTGGGCCGAATGTTTCGGACCGGCGCCGTTCCTGCCGATGAGCAGGGCGGAAATGGATCAGCTCGGCTGGGATTCCTGCGACATCATCATCGTCACCGGCGATGCCTACGTCGATCACCCGTCGTTCGGCATGGCGATCATCGGCCGGCTGCTGGAGTCCCAGGGCTTCCGCGTCGGGATCATCGCCCAGCCGAACTGGCAGTCCAAAGACGACTTCATGAAGCTCGGCGAGCCGAACCTGTTCTTCGGCGTCGCAGCCGGCAACATGGACTCGATGATCAACCGCTACACCGCGGACAAGAAAATCCGCTCCGACGACGCCTACACCCCGGGTGGCCTGGCGGGCAAGCGTCCGGACCGCGCCAGCCTGGTCTACAGCCAGCGCTGCAAGGAAGCCTACAAGCACGTGCCGATCGTCCTGGGCGGCATCGAAGCCTCCCTGCGCCGCATCGCCCACTACGACTACTGGCAGGACCGGGTGCGCAACTCGATCCTGATCGACGCCAGCGCCGACATCCTGCTCTACGGCAACGCCGAGCGGGCGATTGTCGAAGTCGCCCAGCGCCTGTCCTACGGGCACAAGATCGAAGACATCACCGACGTGCGCGGCACCGCGTTCATCCGCCGTGACACGCCGCAGGGCTGGTACGAAGTCGACTCCACGCGTATCGACCGTCCGGGCAAGATCGACAAGATCATCAACCCGTACGTCAACACCCAGGACACCCAGGCCTGTGCCATCGAGCAGGAAAAGGGCCCGGTCGAAGATCCCCAGGAAGCCAAGGTCGTGCAGATCCTGGCCAGCCCGAAGATGACCCGGGACAAGACCGTGATCCGCCTGCCGTCCATGGAAAAGGTGCGTAACGATCCGGTGCTCTACGCCCACGCCAACCGCGTGCTGCACCTGGAAACCAACCCGGGCAACGCCCGTGCGCTGGTGCAGAAACATGGCGAGATCGATGTCTGGTTCAACCCGCCGCCGATCCCGATGACCACCGAAGAGATGGACTACGTGTTCGGCATGCCGTATCAGCGCATCCCGCACCCGGCGTACGGCAAGGAGAAGATCCCGGCCTACGACATGATCCGTTTCTCGGTGAACATCATGCGTGGCTGCTTCGGTGGCTGCACCTTCTGTTCGATCACCGAGCACGAAGGGCGGATCATCCAGAACCGTTCCGAAGAGTCGATCATTCGCGAGATCGAAGAGATTCGCGACAAGGTTCCAGGTTTTACCGGGGTCATTTCCGACCTCGGCGGCCCGACCGCGAACATGTACCGCATCGCCTGCAAGAGCCCGGAAATCGAATCCGCGTGCCGCAAGCCGTCCTGCGTGTTCCCTGGCATCTGCCCGAACCTGAATACCGACCACTCGTCGCTGATCCAGCTGTATCGCAGCGCCCGCGCCTTGCCGGGGGTGAAGAAGATACTGATCGCTTCCGGCCTGCGCTACGACCTCGCGGTCGAGTCGCCGGAGTACGTCAAGGAACTGGTGACCCACCACGTCGGTGGCTACCTGAAGATCGCCCCGGAACACACCGAGGAAGGTCCGCTCAACCAGATGATGAAGCCGGGCATCGGTAGCTACGACCGGTTCAAGCGGATGTTCGAGAAGTACTCCAAGGAAGCGGGCAAGGAGCAGTACCTGATTCCGTACTTCATCGCCGCGCACCCGGGCACCACCGACGAAGACATGATGAACCTGGCCCTGTGGCTCAAGGGCAATGGTTTCCGCGCCGACCAAGTGCAGGCGTTCTACCCGTCGCCGATGGCCACCGCCACCGCGATGTACCACTCGGGCAAGAACCCGCTGCGCAAGGTCACCTACAAGAGTGACGGGGTGACCATCGTCAAGAGCGAGGAGCAGCGTCGCCTGCACAAGGCGTTCCTGCGTTACCACGACCCGAAAGGCTGGCCGATGCTGCGTGAAGCGCTGACCCGCATGGGTCGCGCCGACCTGATCGGGCCGGGCAAGAACCAGTTGATTCCTTTGCATCAGCCGTCGACCGACAGCTACCAGAGCGCCCGTCGCAAGAACTCGACGCCGGCTGGCAGCCACAAAGTGGCCAAGGAAACCACCAAAATTCTCACCCAGCACACCGGCCTGCCTCCACGCGGCAGCGACGGTAGCAACCCGTGGGACAAGCGCGAACAGGCCAAGGCCGCCGCGATGGCCCGCAACAAGCAGGCCGCCAAGGAACGCACGGATGCGGCCAAGGGCAAAGGCAAGAAGCCGGCCCGCAAACCGGTCGTGCCCCGCTAAGGCCACTGCTGTACGGACCCAACGCCACAGACACAACGCCAACCCCAGGGTTGGCGTTGTGCATTTCGGCGTTCGGGTTTGTTAAGGTGCGCCCCCAGGATTGGCATCAACTCAAGGAAGAGCCGCGTGTTACGTCGCCGGAAAACCCCGCAACAACGGCAGGTCGAAGACCGGCTGCTACGCCTCAAGACCGCCGAATGGCTTGCCTGGCAGCCCTATGTGCGGCGTTTCGGGGTGATTCACATCGCGGTGATGATGACGACGGTCTTCAGCATCTCGCTGACCGCCGCGCAGGTGCCCCATCTGTATTTCCCCCGTGACTTCCAGGTCGCCAACTACGCCGCGATGGCCATGCTGGGCGCAGGCCTGCTGATGAGCCTGTGTTTCATGCTGGTGATCCGCGGCTACCCGCGTGGCGCCTGGGCCTTGTTCGGCGCGCTGGTGTTCTGCCTGGCATGCGCGCTGCTGGTCCTGCTGGACTCCCGCCAGCGACTGTTCCCGGCCTTTGTCCTGTGCATTCCCCTGGCCGGGCTGTACCTGATGAGCACCCGGCGCTACCAGCGCGGGCTCAAGGTGCTGCAAGTGGCGGCGCGCAAACGCCGGCGCCTGCAGCGACTGGAAGCCGGCCTGAAGCGGGTGCGCTGACCGCCGGTTACAGCCTGTCGCCACATTTATGTGCAACCCTGCGCACGCCGAAGCACGCGCCGCTCGCTTTTGGTGCTGTACTGCCCACAGCCGTTGGGGAAAGCCCCGGGACTGGTGCTCTGGCATAAGTCTTGCGCGCTTTCGTGTACGTTCAGGCCCGCAGGAGGCACGCCGTGTCGATCCATGTCGCATTGCACCATGTCACGCATTACCGCTACGACCGCGCGGTCGAACTCGGCCCACAGATCGTTCGCCTGCGTCCGGCGGCCCATAGCCGCACGCGGATTCTCTCCTATGCGCTGAAGGTTCAGCCCGAGCAGCACTTCATCAACTGGCAGCAGGACCCCCAGGGCAACTACCTGGCGCGCCTGGTCTTCCCGGAGAAGACCGACGAGCTGCGGATCGAAGTCGATCTGCTGGCGGAGATGGCGGTGTTCAATCCGTTCGATTTCTTCCTCGAGCCCTACGCCGAGAAAATCCCCTTCGCCTATGCCGCCGACGAGCAGCGCGAGCTGGCGCCTTACCTGGAAACCCTGCCGCTGACGCCGAAGTTCAAGGCCTACCTCGAGGGCATCGACCGCACGCCGATACCGGCGGTGGATTTCCTGGTGGCCCTGAACCAGCGCCTGAGCGAAGACATCGGCTACCTGATCCGCATGGAGCCCGGCGTGCAGACGCCGGAGCAGACCCTGGACAAGGCTTCCGGCTCCTGCCGCGACTCCGCCTGGCTGCTGGTGCAACTGCTGCGCAACCTGGGGCTGGCCGCGCGCTTTGTTTCCGGCTACCTGATCCAGCTGACCGCCGACGTCAAATCCCTCGACGGCCCGTCCGGCACCGAGGTCGACTTCA
The DNA here is from genome assembly GCF_059416085.1 of Pseudomonas sp. GW821-FHT09E12. Taxonomy (NCBI): domain Bacteria; kingdom Pseudomonadati; phylum Pseudomonadota; class Gammaproteobacteria; order Pseudomonadales; family Pseudomonadaceae; genus Pseudomonas; species Pseudomonas sp. GW821-FHT09E12. The sequence goes on from NZ_JBWKOM010000004.1 coordinate 543,733, forward strand.
CCGACCTGCACGCCTGGTGCGAGGTGTACCTGCCCGGCGCCGGCTGGATCGGCCTGGACGCCACTTCCGGGCTGTTTGCCGGGGAAGGGCATATCCCGTTGGCCTGCAGCCCCGATCCGTCCTCGGCGGCGCCGATCAGCGGCCTGGTAGAGCCTTGTGAATGCGAGTTCGGCCACGAGATGTCGGTGGAGCGGGTCTGGGAAGCGCCGCGGGTCACCAAGCCCTACACCGAGGAGCAATGGCTGGCGATCCAGGCCCTGGGCCGGCAGATCGATGCCGACCTGCTGGCAGGCGACGTGCGCCTGACCATGGGCGGCGAGCCGACCTTCGTCTCGATCGACGACCCGGATGGCGCCGAATGGAACACCGCGGCTCTCGGGCCGAACAAGCGCCGGTTGTCCGCCGAGCTGTTCCAGCGCCTGCGCAACCACTACGCGCCCAAGGGCCTGGTGCACTTCGGCCAGGGCAAGTGGTACCCGGGCGAGCAGTTGCCGCGCTGGTCGCTGAACTGCTACTGGCGCCGCGACGGCGTGCCGATCTGGCACAACGCCGCGCTGATTGCCGACGAGCATGAAGACTATGGCGCCGACAGCGAGCTGGCCGGGCGTTTCCTCGCCAGCGTCGCCGAACGCTTGAAGCTGCCCGCGCGCTTTGTATTCCCGGCCTACGAAGACAATTTCTACTACCTGTGGCGCGAAGGCACCTTGCCGCAGAACGTCAGCGCCGAGGATTCGCGGCTGGCGGACGAACTGGAGCGGGCGCGGCTGCGCAAGGTGTTCAGCCAGGGCCTGGACAAGGTCATCGGCCAGGTCCTGCCGCTGGCCCGTACCGCCAGGGGCGACCAGTGGCAGAGCGGCCGCTGGTACCTGCGCGACACCCATTGCCGGTTGATCCCGGGGGATTCGCCCCTGGGTTATCGCCTGCCGTTGGCGTCCCAGCCCTGGGTGACGGCGGCGGAGTATCCCTATGTGCACCCCACCGACCCGAACCAGGACCTGCCCGAGCTGCCGGACAGCGCGCAACTGCGCGAACACGGCGAAGCGGCCGAGGCCGATGAGCGGGTGCCGCAGATCGACCAGTCCGCCGACTGGCTGACCCGCACCGCGTTCTGCGCCGAGGCGCGGGGCGGGCGCTTGTACCTGTTCATGCCGCCCCTGGAGCGCCTGGAGGATTACCTGGAGCTGGTCAGCGCCATCGAGGCCACCGCCGAGGAGCTGCATTGCCCGGTGCTGCTGGAGGGCTACGAGCCGCCGAGCGATCCGCGCCTGAGCAACTTCCGCGTCACCCCCGATCCGGGCGTGATCGAGGTCAACGTGCAGCCGTCCGCCAGTTGGGACGAGCTGGTGGAGCGCACCGAATTCCTCTACGAGGAAGCCCGGCAGACCCGCCTGACCACCGAGAAATTCATGATCGACGGGCGCCATACCGGCACCGGCGGCGGCAACCACTTCGTATTGGGTGGCGCGACGCCGGCGGATTCGCCGTTCCTGCGCCGGCCGGACCTGTTGCGCAGCCTGATCAGCTACTGGCACAACCATCCGTCGTTGTCCTATCTGTTCTCCGGGCTGTTCATCGGCCCCACCTCCCAGGCACCGCGGGTCGACGAGGCGCGCAACGATGCGTTGTACGAGCTGGAAATCGCCTTCGCGCAGATGCCCGAACCGGGCGAGGAGTGCCCGCCATGGCTGGTCGACCGGCTGCTGCGTAACCTGTTGATCGATGTCACCGGCAATACCCATCGCGCCGAGTTCTGCATCGACAAGCTGTACTCGCCGGACGGCGCTACAGGCCGCCTGGGCCTGCTGGAACTGCGCGCCTTTGAAATGCCGCCCCATGCGCGCATGAGCCTGGCCCAGCAATTGTTGCTGCGGGCCTTGGTGGCGCGCTTCTGGCGCGAGCCCTACGCACCGGCCAAGCTGGCGCGCTGGGGCACCGAACTGCACGACCGCTTCCTGTTGCCGCACTTCATCGAGCAGGACTTCGCCGATGTCATTGTCGAGCTCAACGCCGCCGGCTACCCGCTGCGCGCCGAGTGGTTCGCCGCGCACCTGGAGTTCCGTTTCCCCAAGGTTGGCGATTATGCGGTCGGCGGTGTCGAACTGGAGCTGCGCCAGGCCCTGGAGCCTTGGCACGTGTTGGGGGAGGAGGGCTCCGCTGGCGGCACGGTGCGTTATGTCGACTCATCGCTGGAGCGCTTGCAGGTCAAGCTCACCGGGCTGGCGCCGCAGCGCTACCTGTTGACCTGCAACGGTGTCGCGGTGCCGCTGCAGCCCACCGGGCGGGTCGGGGAGTTCGTCGCCGGCGTGCGCTATCGGGCCTGGCAGCCGTTCAACTGCCTGCAGCCGACCATCCCGGTGCACGCACCGCTGGTGTTCGACCTGCTCGACACCTGGATGCAGCGGTCCCTGGGCGGTTGCCAATACCACGTGGCCCACCCGGGCGGGCGCAACTACGACAGCCTGCCGGTGAATGCCAACGAGGCCGAGAGCCGGCGCATGGCGCGCTTCTTCCGCCTGGGACATAGCCCCGGCACCTTGTCGGTGCCGAGCCTGACGATCAACGACGAGTTGCCGATGACACTCGATTTGCGACGTTTCTAAAGCAGACGCGACGCCCGGATGTTTCGCATATCCGGGCGTCATGTGTCTGCGTTAATCTGACTTACCTTGCCGTCTGCCGAGCTTTCCATGCCTGACCTGCTTGACCACTACCCGCTGACGGCGGGTACCTACCACGAACTGCTCGACGCCAGCGGCGCGGTGCGCCCGCACTGGCGCCGGCTGTTCGACCAGTTGCAGCGCAGCACGCCAGCGCAGTTGATGCAGCGCCAGGCGCTGCTGACCCGGCAGATCCAGGAAAACGGCGTCACCTACAACGTCTATGCCGACCCCAAGGGCGCCGACCGGCCATGGGAACTGGACCTGTTGCCCCATGTGATCGCCGCCGATGAATGGCAGCAGCTGTCCGCCGGGATCGCGCAGCGGGCACGTTTGCTCAATGCGGTACTGGCCGACCTGTACGGGCCCCAGCGGCTGATCAGCGAGGGCCTGCTGCCGGCCGAACTGGTCTTTGGCCATAACAACTTTCTCTGGCCGTGCCAGGGCATCCAGCCGCCGGATGGCGCCTTCCTGCACCTGTACGCGGTCGACCTAGCGCGCACCCCGGACGGGCGCTGGTGGGTCACCGCCGACCGTACCCAGGCGCCGTCCGGTGCCGGCTACGCCCTGGAAAACCGCATGATCGTGTCCCGGGCCTTTCCGGACCTGTACCGCGATCTGCAGGTGCAGCACCTGGCCGGGTTCTTCCGCACGCTGCAGGAAACCCTGGCCCGCCAGGCGCCCCGGGACGACGAAGCGCCACTGATCGTGCTGCTGACCCCGGGACGTTTCAACGAGAGCTATTTCGAGCACTTGTACCTGGCGCGCCAGCTCGGTTATCCGCTGGTGGAAGGCGGCGACCTGACGGTGCGCGACGCCACGGTCTACCTCAAGACTCTGAGCGGCCTGCGGCGGGTGCACGCGATCATGCGCCGGCTCGACGACGATTTCTGCGACCCGCTGGAACTGCGCACCGACTCGGCCCTCGGCGTGCCGGGGCTGCTGGAGGCGGTGCGGCAGGGGCGGGTGCTGGTGGCCAATGCCCTGGGCAGCGGCGTGCTGGAGTCGCCAGGCCTGCTGGGTTTCCTGCCGAAGATCAGCGAGCACTTGTTCGGCGAAAAACTGATTCTGCCGTCTGTCGCCACCTGGTGGTGCGGCGAGGCACCGGTGCTGGCCCAGGCCCTGGAGAAACTCCCGGAACTGCTGATCAAGCCGGCGTTCCCGTCCCAGAGCTTTGCCCCATTGTTCGGTCGCGACCTTTGCGAGAAAGAACGCCAGGCCCTGGCCGAACGCATGCGGGCGCGACCTTATGCCTATGTCGCCCAGGAACTGGCGCAACTGTCCCAGGCGCCGGTCTGGCAGGCCGAGGACGGCCAGCTGCAACCGCGGGCCATCGGCATGCGGGTGTATGCCGTGGCCAGCCACGATGGTTACCGGGTACTGCCGGGCGGCTTGACCCGGGTGGCCGCCGAGGCCGATGCCGAGGTGGTATCGATGCAGCGCGGCGGCGCCAGCAAGGACACCTGGGTGCTGGGCGAACGTGCGCCCAGCGGCGAACAGTGGAAAGGCCAGCGGACCATCGGCGTGCATGAACTGGTGCGGCGCGATCCGTACCTGCCGTCGCGGGTGGTGGAAAACCTGTTCTGGTTCGGCCGTTACTGCGAGCGTTGCGATGGCAGTGCGCGGCTGTTGCGGATCATGCTGGCGCGCTATGTCGACGGCGATGACCCGCAGGCCTTGCAGGCGGCGGTCGAGCTGGGCGAAAGCCTGATGCTGCTGCCGGACGAAGGCGAACTGCCCGAGCGTTTGTTGGCGGCCCTGCTGGGGGACGACTGGTCCTTCAGCCTGCGCTCCAACCTGCAGCGCCTGCAGTGGGCGGCGTCCCAGGTGCGCGGCAAGCTTTCGCGGGAAAACTGGCAGGCGCTGGTGGAATTGCAGCGCGAAGCCTTGGCGCTGGAAGCCCGCGAGCCGGACTTCGGCGAGCTGCTGGACTTCCTCAACCGCCTGGTGATGTCCCTGGCGGCGCTGTCGGGCTTCGCCCTGGACGACATGACCCGCGACGAAGGCTGGCGCTTTTTGATGATTGGCCGGCGCATCGAGCGCCTGCAGTTTCTCAGCAGCAGCCTGGCGGCCTTCCTGCGCAGCGCCACCGCGTTCGACCAGGCCGGGCTGGAGTGGCTGCTGGAACTGGGCAACAGCAGCATCACCTACCGTTCCCGCTACCTGGCGGTGGCGCAGTTGATTCCGGTGCTCGACCTGTTGCTGCTCGACGAACAGAACCCCCATGCGGTGCTGTTCCAGCTGAAGCTGGTGACCCGGACCCTCAATCGCTTGAACGACGAGTTCGGCGTACCGCGCGAGGCCGGTTTGCCCAAGCTGGTGGGGCGTCTGGGGCGCTTCGACCTGGGCTGCCTGGAAAACCCGCTGTTCGGCGAGGCCAGCGTGCGGGCGGCGCTCGAAGGCCTGGCCGACCTGTTGCAGGAAATCGCCGATGCCAGCGGGCAGGTCTCCGACCGCCTGGCGCTGCGGCATTTCGCCCATGTCGACGATGTCAGCCAACGAACGGTATCCGTCTGATGAGCGCTCATTACCAGATCTTCCACGATACCCATTACCACTACGACAGCCCGGTTTCCCTGGCCCAGCAGTTGGCGCACCTGTGGCCGCGCGCCTGCGCCTGGCAGCATTGCAGCCAGCAGGAACTGCTGATCAGCCCCGACCCCACCACCCGCCGCGACGAGCTGGATGTGTTCGGCAATCCGCTGACCCGGCTGGCGTTCGAGCGCCCCCATGACGAATTGCTGGTCAATGCGCAGCTGACGGTGGAGGTGCTGGCCCGGCCTGCGCTGGATTTCACCCGTTCATTGCCCTGGGACGCCACCCGCAGTGCGCTGACCTACAGCAGCCGGCCGTTATCCGCGGCCTTGATGGAGGCGTGCCGTTACCGCTTCGAGTCGCCTTATGTGCACTTGAAGAAAAGCTTCGTCGAGTTCTCCGAAAGCTGTTTCCCCGCCGGGCGTCCGTTGTTGTTGGGGGTGCAAGCGTTGATGGAAAAGATCTTCAGCGAGTTCACCTTCGATGCCGAAGCCACCCAGGTGGCGACGCCGCTCGTGGAAGTGCTGGAGCGGCGGCGCGGGGTTTGCCAGGACTTCGCCCACCTGATGCTGGCGTGTTTACGTTCCCGTGGCTTGGCAGCGCGTTATGTCAGCGGCTACCTGCTGACCCAGCCGCCACCGGGGCAGCCACGCCTGATCGGCGCGGATGCCTCCCATGCCTGGGTTTCGGTGTTCTGCCCGGTGCTCGGCTGGGTGGATTTCGACCCGACCAACAACGTGCAGCCGGCGCTGGAGCACATCACCCTGGCCTGGGGCCGGGATTTTTCCGATGTGTCGCCGTTGCGCGGGGTGATTCTCGGCGGCGGCAGCCACGACCCGGAAGTGCGGGTGACGGTGATGCCGCTGAATGAACGGATCTCACTGTAGCCGCTGCCGCAGGCTGCGATAAGGTTCGCAGAACCTTCCAGCGGTCTAAAAAAACACGGCCGCTACGCGCCCGAGCGCAGCCTTCGGCAGCGGCTACAGGTTTTTACAGGAGTCGTTTATGTTCCCGGTATCGATCAAGGGCGTGCTGCAATCACCCGAGGGGCTGGTGGTGCTGATGCTCAACGAGCGTGACGAGTGGGAGCTGCCCGGCGGGCGGATCGAGCTGGGGGAGACGGCGCCGCAATGCCTGGCGCGGGAGATCGAGGAGGAGCTGGACGTGCGGGTGGCGGTGGGCGAGCCGCTGGATTCGTACCTGTTCGAAGTCATCCCCGGCAAGCATGTGTTTATCTCGACCTATCGCTGCCGGCTCCTGGGCGGTTTTGTGCCGGCCGTCAGCCACGAGCACAAGGAAATCGGCCTGTTCGCGCCGGACCGACTACCGGCCAACTTGCCGCAGGGTTATCGCGATTCGATTGTCAAAGCGTTGGGTATCCGAGGGTCGGCAACGGATGGCCGACCCCAGATCCCGAGGGCCTGATAGAGGTATCGGGCCTGGCGGGTCTCAGGCCTTGGGGGTCTGATCGTCTACTGCATCGGCGTTGTCGACGGCCACGTCGTCTTCTGTATCCGGGCTTGGTGCGCCGGCTTCTTCAGCGGCCGCTTTCTTGCGTTGCAGCTTTTCCTCTTTCTTCTGCTCCTTTGCCAGGTCTCGCTGACGTTTGGCGAAGGAGTAATTGGGTTTAGCCATGGGCGATCCTCTGGGGTCGAAGGTGAGGTTTGAGCGGCGCGTATTCTGCCTTGTATCGGGGCCCGGCGGTTAATCGGGTTTCTGCTCGGCCCATTTGGGGACTACCGTGGGTTGCCAGGCTTCCAGGGCTTGCAGCAGTTTGCGCGGCGATTCGCTCACTTGCAGCATGTCACGGTGCGGGGCGCGAACGAAGCCTTCGCCGACGATGTGATCGAGAAAACCCGTGAGCTTCTCGTAGAAGCCATTCACTTCCAGCAACCCCAGGGGCTTGGCGTGATAGCCCAACTGCCCCCAGGTCCAGACTTCGAACAATTCTTCCAGGGTACCCAGGCCGCCAGGCAGCGCGATAAAGGCGTCGCTCAACTCGGCCATGCGTGCCTTGCGGGCGTGCATGCCATCGACCACCTCCAGGCGCGTCAGGCCCGGATGGCCGATTTCCTTGTCCTTGAGGCTCTGGGGAATGATGCCGATGACTTCGCCGCCAGCCGCCAGGGCCGCGTCGGCGACTATGCCCATCAGGCCGACGGCGCCACCGCCATAGACCAGGGTCAGCTTGCGCTCGGCCAGCTGGCGCCCGAGGGCTTCGGCGGCCTCGCGGTAGGCCGGGTTGGTGCCAGTGCTGGCACCGCAGAACACGCATACAGACGCTAAAGACATGCCTTACTCCATGGTCGGTGAGGGCCACAGAGTAATGGCTGGCCGGCCGCGCTCCAAGGGTCAATCCTCGCCGCGGGGGCTTTCATAGGTGCCGCTGGCGCCACAGGCATAGGCTGCGAGCAGGCTGCGGAACAGACTGTTGAGGTGCATGGCAGACACTCCGATAGTGATGTGCGCCGAGCATAGGCCCGCGGCTGGCGGCTGGCTGTTTGATTCTCTCGATCAGGCCGATAGCGCAAAGTTGTATACAATTTCTTGATGTAAATCATAGGAACTTGTGAAAAATTCAGGCAGTCTTCACCTTCATGGATTCAGATGGATTTTGTTAACCCTGCCTTGGAGATTCACCATGTTTGCCAAACTCGTTGCGGTATCCCTGCTGACACTGGCCAGCAGCCAACTGATGGCCGCCGAATGTAAGGTCGATGTCGACTCCACCGACCAGATGTCCTTCAACACGAAGGAAATCACCATCGACAAGAGCTGCAAGACCTTCACCGTGAACCTGACCCACTCCGGCAGCCTGCCGAAGAACGTCATGGGCCATAACTGGGTATTGAGCAAAAGCGCGGACATGGCCGGTATCGCTACCGACGGCATGGCCGCCGGCATCGACAAGAACTACCTGAAAGAAGGCGACAGCCGCGTCATCGCCCACACCAAGATCATCGGCTCCGGCGAAAAAGACTCGGTGACCTTCGACGTGTCGAAGCTGACCGCTGGCGAAAGCTACGAGTTCTTCTGCTCGTTCCCGGGCCACAACTCGATGATGAAAGGCGCTGTGGTGCTGAAGTGATCGGTTGATTCGGTGTGATGAAAAAGCGCCCTGCGGGGCGCTTTTTTTGTGCCTGGAACTGCGTATACAGACTTGTAGCCGCTGCCGAGCCTGCGAGGCTGCGTACGAGGACGCAGTCCTCGCAAAACCTGCCCACGCGGTCCATCGAACATAACGTGGCGCCTGGTTTGGCGACTGCTCTGCGGCCGTGCGCAGCCTCGGCAGCGGCTACGGGCTGTTTATGGCGCGAATGGCATCACGCGTTTGTGATGGGTCTTGTTGTAGGTGTTGCAGATGATCTTGAACGCCTCCTCGCGCACCGGCTGGCCGTGGAGGAAGGCGTCGATCTCGGCGTAGGTCACGCCGTGGGACGCTTCGTCCGGCTTGCCGGGAGACAGGTCTTCCAGGTCGGCGGTAGGGATCTTCTCCACCAGCGACTCCGGCGCGCCGAAATGCCGGGCAATGGCCCGCACCTGATTCTTCACCAACCCGCTCAGCGGGGCCAGGTCGCAGGCGCCGTCACCGAACTTGGTGAAGAAACCCATCACCGCTTCGGCGGCGTGGTCGGTGCCGATCACCAGGCCGTGGGCGGCGCCGGCGATGGTGTACTGCGCGACCATGCGCATGCGTGCCTTGGTGTTGCCAAGGACGAAGTCCCGGGTTACCGCCTGATGGCCTTCGAAGGCCGCCACTTCATTGGCCAGGGACTTGACCGCCGGCCCGATGTTCACGGTGTGGCGCTCGTCGGGTTCGATGAAGTCCACCGAGGCCTGGGCATCGTGTTCGTCGAACTGCACGTCGTACGGCAGGCGCACGGCGATGAAACGATAGCCCTGGTCGCCACTGCTGGCGCGCAGTTCGCGCATCGCCCGCTGGGCCAGCAGGCCAGCGGTCAGGGAGTCGACGCCACCGCTGATGCCCAGCACCAGGGCCTTGAGCCCGGAATTGAGCAGGCATTGCTGGATGAACGCGACCCGCCGGGCGACTTCTGCCTCGAGATCGGCCTGGTCCTTGAAAGGGGGTTGGACCTTGAGCTGTTCAGCAATCTCACGCTGTACGGCTTGCATGATTCACTCCTTGCTTGATGTGCCAGAAAGGGCGGCAGGTACTTGGAAAACGTGGCGCAAATAAGCGACGAAGTTGGGATCCTTGCAATGGGTCTTGCCCGCTTCGTCGGAGATCTTGGCGACGGGCTGGCCATTGCAGGCGGCCATTTTAAGCACGATGCTCATCGGCTCGACACCGGGAATATCGCACGTCAGGTTGGTGCCGATACCGAAGCTGACATTGATCCGACCGCGCAACGCACGAAAAATCTCCAGGGACTTGGGCAGCGTCAGGCTGTCGGAGAACACCAGGGTCTTGCTCATCGGCTCGATGCCCAGTTTCAGGTAATGGGCGATGGCTTTTTCCGCCCAGGCGATCGGGTCGCCCGAGTCGTGGCGCAAACCGTCGAACAGCTTGGCGAAGTACAGATCGAAATCGTTGAGGAAGGCGTCGGTGGTGATGCAGTCGGTCAGGGCGATCCCCAGCAGGCCGCGATACTCGCGGACCCAGCAGTCGAGGGCGGCGATCTGGCTGTCGATCAGCCGCGGTCCCAGTTGCTGGTGGGCCATGATCCATTCGTGGGCCATGGTGCCCAGGGGTTTCATGTCCAGCTCGCGGGACAGGTGCACGTTGCTGGTGCCGACGAAACGTCCGGGGAAGTCGTGCTTGAGCACGTTCACCACTTCTTCCTGGACCCGGTACGAGAAGCGCCGGCGGGTGCCGAAGTCGGCCACCTGCAGGTGCGACAGTTCATCGGCGCTGGCGTTGGCGCTCAGCCAGTCGAACTTGCGATACAGCTGTTCGCGCGCCTGTTCCAGGACGACTTCGCGGTAGCGATAGCGGTTACGCACCTCGCTGACGATCGCCAGCATCGGCACTTCGAACAGGATCACATGCAGCCAGGGCCCGCGCAGGCGGATGAACAGCTCGCCGTTCTCGATACCGGTATGCACATACCGCAGGTTGAAGCGGAACAGCCCGAGAAAACGCAGGAAGTCCGGTTTCAGGAAGCTGATGCGCTCGAGAAAACTCAACTGGTCGGCGCTCAGGCTCAGGTCGGCCAGGCGCTCGAACTGATAACGGATCTCCGCCAGATAGGGGCGCAGATCCTCGCTGTTGCGGCAGCGGAATTCCCATTCGACTTCCACATTGGGGTAGTTGTGCAGCACCGCCTGCATCATGGTCAGTTTGTAGAAGTCGGTGTCGAGCAGGTTCTGCACGATGCGATCGGCAAACACACTCTCGCTCATAACGGGAATCTCCATGCTGGCCGCGATCAAGGGCGCGGCTTTCCAGCTTGTTCAATGAAGGCAGTAGTGGCGCATATCCGCCGTGGGTTTTGCCAGTGTTTTTTGCTTGGGGACGATGTCGAGGCTGATGGCCCCATCGCGGGCAAGCCTCGCTCCTACAAGAGCGGTGCCGTACCAGTAGGAGCGAGGCTTGCCCGCGATAGCGCCCGTGCGGCCTGCACTCATCCCGGATCAGGCCGGCGCCGGGCTGTCGATCTGTTCCAGCATCCAGCGTACGAAGTCCCGTACCTTGGGCACTTCGGCCGCATGTTCGGGGTAGGCCAGGTAATAGGCATCGTGGCTGGGCATGGCGTAGTCCCACGCCAGCACCAGCTTGCCCTCGGCCAGCTCTTCTTCCACCAGGAACCGCGGTAGCAGGGCCACGCCGCAGCCGACCTGGGCGGCCCGGATGCACATGTAGAAGGTTTCGAAGCGCGGGCCGTGATAGCTGTGCTCGGTGTGGTAACCCTGGCTGTCGAACCAGTCATGCCAGGCCTGCGGCCGCGAGGCCAGTTGCAGCAGCACCAGCTCGGCCAGCTGCGTCGGGTCGGTGAACGGCTTGTCCGGCAGGCTGCCGGGGGCGCAGACCGCCACCAGCTCTTCGCCGAACAGCTTCAGGCACTCGGTGCCGGGGCGCGAACCCTGGCCGAAGTAGAACGCCATGTCGCTGCGGCCCTGCAGCAGGTCGTCGGCTTCCTGCTCGTTGCACAGGTCCAGATGGATCTGCGGGTGACGCAGGCGCCAGCCCTTGAGGCGCGGCACCAGCCAGCGCGCACCGAAGGTCGATGGGGTGGACACCCGCAGGACTTCGGTTTCGCCACCGTAGGAGCGCAGGTAGTGGGTCGACATCTCGATCTGCGAGAGGATCTTGCGCACTTCCACCAGGTACAGGTCGCCGGCCGGGGTCAGTTGCAGGCGCCGGCGTACCCGGCGAAACAGCAGGTGTTGCAGGAGCTCTTCCAGCTGCGCGACCTGCTTGCTGACTGCGCTCTGGGTCAGGTTCAGCTCCTCGGCGGCGCGGGTGAAGCTCAGGTGCCGGGTGACGGCCTCGAAACACTGCAGGGCGGTGATCGAGGGCAGGTAGCGTTTGTTCAGCATCGAGGGTTCCTTGTTCTTGTCCCGGCTGCGCAGCATGAATAAACGGAATGATATCTCGCCTAATCGTCGTTTGTTGGCAAGTCTCGGGCCGGCTACAACTACAGTCCTGAATGGCTGTGTCAACGGCTACGACTTTTTGCTTTCCATTTGTAAGGAGTGACCCATGGTTGCCGCATTGCTTGATCGTCTTGGTGTGAACCCGGCCCTGTATCAATCGGGCAAGCAGCCCGTGCATTCGCCGATCGACGGCAGCCGCATCGCCTCGGTGAACTGGCAGGGCGCGGCCGAGGTGGAGCAGCAGGTCAGTCGCGCGGAGCATGCGTTCGAGTTGTGGCGCAAGGTGCCGGCGCCGCGTCGCGGCGAGCTGGTGCGCCAGTTCGGCGAAGTGCTGCGCGAATACAAGGCCGACCTCGGTGAGCTGGTGTCCTGGGAAGCCGGTAAGATCACTCAGGAAGGCCTGGGCGAAGTGCAGGAAATGATCGACATCTGCGACTTCGCGGTCGGCCTGTCGCGCCAGCTGTACGGCCTGACGATCGCCTCCGAGCGCCCGGGCCACCACATGCGCGAAACCTGGCACCCGCTGGGCATCGTCGGGGTGATCAGCGCGTTCAACTTCCCGGTCGCGGTCTGGGCCTGGAACACCACCTTGGCGCTGGTCTGCGGCAACCCGGTGATCTGGAAACCCTCGGAAAAGACCCCGTTGACCGCCCTGGCCTGCCAGGCGCTGTTCGAGCGCGTGCTGAAGAACTTCAGCGATGCCCCCGAGTACCTGAGCCAGGTGATCATCGGCGGGCGCGACGCCGGCGAAGCGCTGGTGGACGACCCGCGCGTGGCCCTGATCAGCGCCACCGGCAGCACCCGCATGGGCCGCGAAGTGGCGCCGAAAGTCGCCGCGCGTTTCGCCCGCAGCATCCTCGAGCTGGGCGGCAACAACGCGATGATCCTGGGGCCGAGCGCCGATCTGGACATGGCCGTGCGCGCCATCCTGTTCAGCGCCGTCGGTACCGCTGGCCAGCGCTGCACGACGTTGCGCCGGCTGATTGCCCATGAATCGGTGAAGGACGAAATCGTCACCCGCCTCAAGGCCGCCTATTCCAAGGTGCGCATCGGCCATCCGCTGCAAGGCAACCTGGTCGGCCCGCTGATCGACAAGCACAGCTTCGACAACATGCAGGATGCGCTGGAGCAGGCCCTGAGCGAGGGTGGCCGGGTGTTCGGCGGCAAGCGCCAGTTGGAAGACCAGTTCCCCAACGCCTATTACGTGTCGCCGGCGATCGTCGAGATGCCGGAGCAGAGCGACGGGGTGTGCAGCGAAACCTTCGCACCGATTCTCTACGTGGTGGGCTACAGCGATTTCGCCGAAGCGCTGCGCCTGAACAACGCCGTGCCGCAAGGCCTGTCGTCCTGCATCTTCACCACCGATGTGCGTGAGGCCGAGCAGTTCATGTCGGCGGTGGGCAGCGACTGCGGCATCGCCAACGTCAACATCGGCCCGAGCGGCGCGGAAATCGGCGGCGCCTTCGGTGGCGAGAAAGAAACCGGCGGCGGCCGCGAGTCCGGCTCCGATGCCTGGCGCGCCTATATGCGCCGGCAGACCAACACCGTGAACTACTCGCTGGAGTTGCCATTGGCGCAGGGTATTACCTTCGATTGATCGACCCCGATCGCGCCCGCCTGCCGGGCGCTGTAGCCGCTGCCGAAGGCTGCGATAAGCTCCGAAGGAGCTTGGTTCCCGATCTCCTGTCGGGCCTATGGCGGTCTTCAGGTCGCCGCGACCGTAGCGGTCGATCGCAGCCTGCGGCAGCGACTACAGGGGAGGTGCTGGTTCATGGTCTGTGGTTCGTTGATTTCGGAGTCTGGCAATGCCGTTACGCGAAGAATGCCTGTGGGAAAAACTGACGCCGCAAAGGCCTGACAATGCCCCGCTCAAGGGCGAGGTCAGGGTGGATGTCTGCGTGATCGGCGCGGGCTTTACCGGCCTGTCGGCCGCCGTGCACCTGCTGGAGCAGGGCAAAAGGGTTTGTGTACTGGAAGCCCACCGCACCGGTCACGGTGGTTCGGGACGCAACGTGGGCCTGGTGAATGCCGGGATGTGGATCCCGCCAGACGAGATCGAGGCCGGTTTCGGCGAGGCGGTCGGCAGCCAGCTCAACCGCATGCTGGGGGCGGCGCCGGCCCTGGTGTTCAGCCTGATCGACAAATACCGCATCGATTGCCAGCTGCGCCGCGAAGGCACCCTGCACATGGCGCACAACGCCCGGGGCGAGGCCGACCTGCGCAGCCGGGAAGCCCAGTGGAAGCGCCGGGGAGCACCGGTCGAGCTGTTGACCGGCGCGGCTTGTGAAACCGCCACCGGCACCAGGAAGATCGCCGCGGCCTTGCTCGATCGCCGGGCCGGCACGGTCAATCCGATGGCCTATGTCAGTGGCCTGGCCAAGGCCGCGGTCGACCTGGGGGGCCAACTGTTCGACCATTCGCCGGTGACCCGTCTCGAACGCCAGGGCCAGCGCTGGTCGGTGCAGACCGCCCAGGGCTCGGTGCTGGCCGAGCAGGTGGTGATTGCCTCCAATGCCTACACCGAGGGCGACTGGACCGAATTGCGGCGCAATTTTTTCCCCGGTTACTACTATCAGGTCGCCTCCAGGCCGCTGACCGAGGAAGCTGCGCAGCGGATCCTGCCGGGTGGCCAGGGCTCCTGGGACACCCGCCAGGTGCTCAGCAGCATTCGCCGGGACGCCGACGGCCGCCTGCTGCTGGGCAGCCTGGGCAATGGCAACCAGAAGCCGGCCTGGTTCCTCAAGGCCTGGGCCGACCGGGTACAACAGCACTATTTCCCCTACCTGAAAGCGGTGGAGTGGGAGTGCACCTGGACCGGTTGCATCGCCTTTACCCCCGATCACCTGATGCGTCTGTTCGAGCCGGCGCCCGGTCTGGTGGCGGTCACCGGCTACAACGGCCGGGGCGTGACCACCGGCACCGTGGTCGGCAAGGCGTTCGCCGATTACCTGTGTAACGGAAATCCTCAGGCGTTGCCGATTCCCTTCACCCCCATGCAGCCCCTGGCCGGCGTGGGCTTGCGCAGTTGCCTGTACGAGGCCGGGTTCTCCCTGTATCACGCGGGCCAGTGCCTGCGGATCGTTATCTGACAAAGGAAATATGTTGCCGGGTGCGGCGCTTTTCGGCGCAGCGACTAGCCTGTAGTGGTGCGGGGCGTAGCAGTCCTGCACCAGTAGTGTGCAGTTCGGTTACGCAGGCTGTTACAGGCTGGTTGCACGTTGATTTGCGCCGCGGTTGCAATGATGGCGCAGGCGGGTTGCGCCTGATGTTTTGTAAGGTTTCACCTTCCGCGGTTTAGACGGTTGCACGCCCAATAAAAAAGGGCTCGAAACAGTCGAAATAACAATAAAAGAGCGACTTTTTTCAGAATAAAAAACCAATGGCACGGCCCTTGCTCTGAGCATTCGGTGAAGTCGCAGTGCCAACTAAAAAAACCTTGGAGCACCACCTCATGTCCCAGACGTTTTACAAGAAAGGCTTTCTGGCCCTCGCAGTGGCAGCTGCGTTGGGTGTTTCTGCGTTTGCTCAGGCCGACCTCAAGATCGGCGTAGCGGGTCCCATGACAGGCGCCAACGCGGCATTTGGCGAGCAGTACATGAAGGGTGCACAGGCAGCGGCTGACGAGATCAACGCCAAGGGCGGCGTCAACGGCGAGAAGATCGTCCTGGTCAAGGGTGACGACGCCTGCGAACCGAAACAGGCCGTGGCCGTGGCCAACCGCCTGGTGGACCAGGACAAGGTGGCCGGTGTGGTCGGTCACTTCTGCTCGTCGTCGACCATTCCGGCTTCCGAGGTTTACAGCGATGCGGGCGTGATCGCCATCACCCCGGGCTCCACCAACCCACAGGTCACCGAGCGCGGCCTCTCCGCCATGTTCCGCATGTGCGGGCGTGACGACCAGCAGGGCATCGTCGCCGGCGACTACATCGTCGACGTGCTCAAGGGCAAGAAAGTTGTGGTCCTGCACGACAAGGACACCTACGGCCAGGGCCTGGCGGACGCCACCAAGGCACAGCTGAGCAAGCGCGGCGTGACGCCGGTGCTGTACGAAGGCCTGACTCGTGGCGAAAAAGACTTCAGCGCCGTGGTCACCAAGATCCGCGCCGCCGGTGCCGATGTCGTCTACTTCGGCGGCCTGCACCCGGAAGCCGGTCCGCTGGTACGCCAGATGCGCGAGCAGGGCCTCAAAGACGTCAAGTTCATGTCCGACGACGGTATCGTCACCGACGAACTGGTGACCACCGCTGGCGGTCCGCAATACGTCGATGGCGTGTACATGACCTTCGGCGCCGACCCGCGCCTGCTGCCGGACAGCAAGACTGTGGTTGACGCTTTCCGCAAGGCCGGCACCGAGCCTGAAGGCTACACCCTGTACGCCTACGCGTCGGTCCAGGCACTGGCTGCCGGCTTCGGCGGGGCCAAGTCCAACAAGGGCGAGGACGCCGCCAAGTGGCTCAAGGCCAACCCGGTGAAAACCGTGATGGGCGAGAAGACCTGGGATGCCAAGGGCGACCTGAAAGTCTCCGACTACGTGGTTTACCAGTGGGACAAGGACGGCAAATACCACCAGCTGGAAAAACAGAAGTGACATGAGCGTCTGGGCAGGCCGGCCCTTCCTCCAGGGGAGGGCGCAGGCCTGCTGCATGCGTGTCCGTGCAGTACCTGTCTTTTCTCGTAGAGCTGCACAACTGTCGTGTTGCGCGGGTGGTTGAACCCCAGGCCGTCGTATCCGCTGTGTGCAGTCTCTCAAATGCGTGAGATTGCGTTATGGATGGTATTTTCCTGCAGCAACTGATCAATGGACTGACCCTCGGGTCCGTCTATGGTCTGATCGCCATCGGCTACACAATGGTCTATGGCATCATCGGCATGATCAACTTCGCCCACGGCGAGGTTTACATGATTTCCGCTTACCTCGCGGCAATCAGTCTGGCTCTGCTGGCCTACTTCGGCATCGAATCCTTCCCGCTACTCATTCTCGGTACCCTGGTCTTCACCGTCGTCGTGACGGGGATCTACGGCTGGGTCATCGAGCGCGTCGCCTACAAACCCCTGCGTAACTCCACCCGCCTGGCGCCGCTGATCAGCGCCATCGGTATCTCGCTGATCCTGCAGAACTACGCGCAGATCAGCCAGGGCGCCAAGCAACAAGGTGTACCGACGCTGCTGGCCGGCGCCTGGAAGGTCGACATCGGCACCGGTTTCGTCCAGCTCACCTACACCAAGATCTTCATCCTGGTGGCGGCATTCGCCGGCATGGCCGTGCTCACCTACATCATCAAGTACACCAAGCTCGGCCGCATGTGCCGCGCCACCCAGCAAGACCGCAAGATGGCCTCGATCCTCGGGATCAACACCGACCGGGTGATTTCCTACGTGTTCATCATCGGCGCCGCCATGGCGGCGCTGGCGGGCGTACTGATCACCATGAACTACGGCACGTTCGACTTCTATGCCGGCTTCATCATCGGCATCAAGGCGTTCACCGCGGCGGTACTCGGCGGCATCGGCTCGCTGCCGGGCGCGATGCTCGGCGGGATCATCCTCGGGATCTCCGAGTCGCTGTTCTCCGGTCTGATCAACTCCGACTACAAAGACGTGTTCAGTTTCTCGCTGCTGGTGCTGATTCTGATCTTCCGTCCCCAAGGCCTGCTGGGTCGCCCACTCGTGGCGAAGGTATAAGTATGTCTGCTGCCAATAAACCGATTGATATCAAAAAGAGCCTCATTGACGCCGTACTGGCCGGGCTGATCTCGCTGATCGTGTTCGGTCCTATCGTGGGCGTGGTACTCGAGGGCTACAGCTTCAACCTGCAACCGGCCCGCGTCGGCTGGCTGGTGGCGATCGTGATGATCGGCCGTTTCGCCTTGAGCCTGTTCCTGCAGACGCCCAAGGGGCTGAAGATCCTCCAGGGTTTCGAGAGCACCGGCTCCGGCGTGCATGTGCGGGCGCCGGACTACAAGTCGCGGCTGCGCTGGATCATCCCGGCGCTGATCGTGATCGCTATCGTCTTCCCGTTATTTGCCAACAAGTACCTGCTGACCGTGGTCATCCTCGGCCTGATCTACGTGCTGCTCGGTCTTGGGCTGAACATCGTGGTCGGCCTGGCCGGGCTGCTCGACCTGGGGTACGTGGCGTTCTACGCCATCGGTGCCTACGGCCTGGCGCTGGGTTACCAGTACCTGGGCCTGGGCTTCTGGACCGTGCTGCCCCTGGCGGCCCTCGCCGCGGCGCTGGCGGGGTGCATACTCGGCTTCCCGGTGTTGCGCATGCACGGTGACTACCTGGCCATCGTGACCCTGGGCTTCGGCGAGATCATCCGCCTGATCCTCAACAACTGGCTGTCCTTCACTGGCGGTCCGAACGGCATGCCGGTTCCGTCGCCGAGCATTTTCGGCCTGGAATTCACTCGGCGGGCGAAGGATGGCGGGGTGCCGTTCCATGAGTTCTTCGGCCTGGAATACAACCCCAACCTGAAGTTCCTGTTCATCTACATCGTGCTGTTCATCGTGGTGCTGCTGGTGCTCTACATCAAGCACCGCCTGACCCGCATGCCGGTCGGCCGGGCCTGGGAAGCCTTGCGCGAAGACGAGATCGCCTGCCGCGCCATGGGCCTGAACCACGTGTTGGTGAAGCTCTCGGCCTTTACCATCGGCGCTTCCACCGCCGGCCTGGCCGGGGTGTTCTTCGCCAGCTACCAGGGCTTCGTGAACCCCTCGTCCTTCACCTTCTTCGAGTCGGCGCTGATCCTGGCCATCGTGGTCCTGGGCGGCATGGGGTCGACCGTGGGCGTGGTGATCGCGGCGTTCGTGCTCACCGTGGCGCCGGAGCTGCTGCGCAGCTTCTCCGAGTACCGGGTGCTGCTGTTCGGCATTCTCATGGTGTTAATGATGATCTGGCGGCCGCGAGGCCTGATTCGTATCAGCCGTACCGGGGTGACCCCGCGTAAAGGTGCCTTGGTCGAGAGGAGCGTGCCATGAGCGATGAAGTCATTCTCAAGGTAGAGAACCTGATGATGCACTTCGGTGGCATCAAGGCCCTGAGCGACGTCAGCCTGGAGGTCAAGCGCAACTCCATCTTCGCCCTGATCGGCCCCAATGGCGCCGGCAAGACCACGGTGTTCAACTGCCTGACCGGTTTCTACAAGGCCACGGGCGGGCACATCGCCCTCAATACCCGAGGCAAGCCGACCAACGTCATCAAGCTGCTGGGCGAGCCGTTTCGCGCGACCGACTTCGTGTCGCCCAAGCGCTTTGCCAGCCGACTGTTCTACAAGATGTTCGGCGGTACCCACCTGGTGAACCGGGCGGGCCTGGCGCGGACCTTCCAGAACATTCGCCTGTTCAGGGAAATGTCGGTGCTGGAGAACCTGCTGGTGGCCCAGCACATGTGGGTCAACCGCAACCTGCTGTCCGGCATCCTCAACACCAAGGGTTACCAGAAGGCTGAAAGCGACGCCCTGGACCACGCCTTCTACTGGCTGGAGGTGGTGGACCTGGTGGACTGCGCCAACCGCCTGGCCGGCGAGTTGTCCTACGGCCAGCAACGCCGCCTGGAAATCGCCCGCGCCATGTGCACCCGGCCGCAGATCATCTGCCTCGACGAACCGGCCGCCGGTCTCAACCCCCAGGAAACCGAAGCGCTCAGCGCGATGATCCGGCTGCTGCGCGATGAGCACGACCTGACCGTGGTGCTGATCGAACATGACATGGGCATGGTGATGAGTATTTCCGACCATATCGTGGTGCTCGACCACGGCAACGTGATCGCCGAGGGCGGGCCCGAAGCGATCCGCAACGACCCGAAAGTGATTGCCGCCTACCTGGGTGCGGACGAAGAGGAACTGGTATGACGACTGCGCCTATCCTCGAACTCAAGGACCTGGACGTGTACTACGGGCCGATCCAGGCTCTGAAGAAAGTCTCGCTGCACATCAACGAAGGTGAAACCGTGAGCCTGATCGGCTCCAACGGTGCCGGCAAGTCCACGCTGCTGATGTCGATTTTCGGCCAGCCGCGGGCCGAGTCCGGGCAGATCATCTACCGCGGTGTGGACATCACCCACAAGTCCTCGCACTACATCGCCTCCAACGGCATCGCCCAGTCGCCGGAAGGGCGCCGGGTGTTTCCGGACATGACGGTGGAAGAGAACCTGCTGATGGGCACTATCCCCATCGGCGACAAGTACGCCAGCGAAGACATGCAGCGCATGTTCGAGCTGTTCCCGCGGCTCAAGGAACGTCGGACCCAGCGGGCCATGACCATGTCCGGCGGCGAGCAGCAGATGCTCGCCATCGCCCGCGCGCTGATGAGCCGTCCCAAGCTGCTGTTGCTGGACGAACCGAGCCTGGGGCTGGCGCCGATCGTGGTGAAGCAGATATTCGCCACCTTGCGCGAGCTGGCCTCCACCGGCATGACCATCTTCCTGGTCGAGCAGAATGCCAACCACGCGCTGAAGCTGTCGGACCGCGCCTATGTGATGGTCAACGGCGAGATCCGCCTGAGCGGCACCGGCCAGGAACTGCTGGTCAACGAGGAGGTGCGTAACGCGTATCTGGGCGGTCACTGAGCCTGAGTGCCGTGGATAAGACCTGCCCCGCCGGCTCACGCCGCCGGGGCATTTTTTATCCCCTTGATCTTGTGGGAGCGAGCTTGCTCGCGATGCTCGTCAACGATGACGCTGGCTGCCTGGATATACGCGTCGTTCTCCGGTTCTTCGCGAGCAAGCTCGCTCCTACAGAGGCTGGATGACCTTGTCCACAGCAGAAAACGCAAATTGTGGAAAACATTCTGCGCAAGCTGGCAAAGCGCGGCATAAAGACGCTGCAAATAGTTGTTTTGCCAAGGTTTTGACTTGTCCCCGTTTGCTGTGGAACTGGCTGTGGGTAACGTGGGAGTAGCTGGCTGGACGCCTTGAATGGCGTGGCCTGCAGGCTGGCGATCGTTTTTTGATCAGGCGTTTTTGCCGGACCTTGAGCGGCCGTTGTCAACCTTTTTATTGTCGCAGGCAAAGGGCGGAAACCCCCTGGGCAAGCCTGTGGATAAGTCTGTGATTAAACTCTGGAAAGACTCGCCGAGGCAGCGTCGTTACTGGCTTGAAGCCATCCCTTGCCTGACCGTTCGGTCGCCTGTATCGGTCGGGGCTGCATGGACGCCATGCCCAGGTCAAGCAAAAAACTTTCTAAAACCGCCTGCAGCCCCTGTGGATAGCGGCTTGCGGACTTTTGCACTTGCCCCCAAAGACTGTGGAGCGTCCTGTGGATAAGGTGCGTGCATGTGGCTGCGGGCCACGACCTGCCTGGCTTGGCGGTTGTTGGTCGTTTTTTGTACAGTTGCGTCTCTGTAGCCGCTGCCGAAGGCTGCGATAAGGCCCGGAGGGCCTTTCAACGATCTTGAAGAGCACGCCCTCCTCGAACGGAATGCCGCCCAGACCGATCGCAGCCTTCGGCAGCGGCTACAGGGGAGGCTGATAGCCGGGCTCGCACAACCTCCGGTTGCCGCTGCGATTCAGGCCGGGCATGCTGCGAAACGATTTTTCATTTCCACGGCGGTTCGACGCCCAGCAAGGAGAACACCATGACTTCCACCCTGTTTATTACCGGCGCGACCTCCGGTTTTGGCGAAGCCTGTGCCCGTCGTTTTGCCGAGGCCGGCTGGTCGCTGGTGCTGACCGGGCGCCGCGAAGAGCGTCTCGACGCCCTGTGCGCCGAGCTGTCGAAGCAGACCGAAGTGCACGGCCTGGTGCTCGATGTGCGGGACCGCAAGGCCATGGAAGAAGCGATCGCCAACCTGCCGCCGTCCTTCGCCAAGCTGCGCGGGCTGATCAACAACGCCGGCCTGGCCCTGGGGGTCGACCCGGCGCCCAAGTGCGACCTGGACGACTGGGACACCATGGTCGACACCAACATCAAGGGCCTGATGTACAGCACCCGCCTGCTGCTGCCACGGCTGATCGCCCATGGCCGCGGCGCCGGCATCGTCAACCTCGGCTCCATCGCCGGTAACTACCCGTATCCGGGCAGTCACGTGTATGGCGCGAGCAAGGCGTTCGTCAAACAGTTCTCCCTGAACCTGCGTTGCGACCTGCAAGGCACCGGTGTGCGGGTGACCAACATCGAGCCGGGCCTGTGCGAAAGCGAGTTCTCCCTGGTGCGCTTCAAAGGCGACCAGGAGCGCTACGACGCCACCTACGCCGGTGCCGAGCCGATCCAGCCGCAGGACATCGCCGACACCATCTTCTGGGTGCTCAACACCCCGGCCCACGTCAATATCAACAGCCTGGAACTGATGCCGGTGAGCCAGACCTGGGCCGGCTTCGCCATTGAGCGCAATGCCAAGGGCTGAGTGCTCCCCCTGTAGCCGCTGCCGAAGGCTGCGATCGACCTCGAAGAGGGCGTGCTCTTCAAGATCGCCGAAGGCCCTCCGGGCCTTATCGCAGCCTGCGGCAGCGGCTACACACCTCATGTGCCGATGCGTTTGGCAACACAGCCGTTCAGGCCTGAATCAGCCCGCACAAGGTAGACTCCCGCTCCGCAACCCACCGCAGCCTTGCATCAAGGCCGCGAAGTCAAAGGTTCTCGAGGAGGAAATGTGAGTAACCGAGGTGAGCAGGTACTGCTCAAACAATCGACCGTCCTGATGTTCGCCGTGGCGATCGCCGCTATCGTCACGGGTTTTTTTTCCGGTTCCCAATCGATTCTGTTCGATGGTTTTTTTTCGCTGATCGCGACCGTCATCAAGGTCCTGATGCTGATCACCGCCAAGCTGATCGCCAAGGAAAGCAACCAGCGCTTTCAGTTCGGCTTCTGGCACCTGGAACCGATGGTGCTGCTGATCGAAGGCAGCTTTTTGTTGCTGATTGCGATCTACGCCTTTCTCAGCGGTATGTTCGGCATCATCAACGGTGGCCGCGAGATCGAACTGGGCCTGGTGATCCCTTTTGCGATGGTGCTTAGCGTCGTCTGTTTCGCCTATTTCTTCTACGTCCGTTATCGCAATCGCACGTTGAAATCCTCGTTGATCAAGTTCGACAACGTCAGCTGGCTGGTGGACGCGATGCTCTCGATCGGCTTGCTGGTGAGCTTTCTCATCGCGTTGCTGCTCAAGACCCAGGGTTATGGCCAGTGGGCCGCTTACGTCGACCCGTCGATCCTGATCCTGCTGGCCCTGAGCATGCTCGCGCCGGCCTTCAATATTCTCAAGCCAGCGTTACGCGATGTACTGGGAATTGTCCCGGACCAACTGGATGACAAGGTTCGCCAAGTGATGGACGAGGCGAAAGTCGAGCACGGCTTTGCCGACTATGTCTCGTATGTGCAGAAGCACGGACGGGCGCGGTTCATCGAGATTCACATCGTGCTGCCGCAGGACTATCCATTGCAGGGCGTGGCGACGCTGGACAAGCTGCGCGAGGAGATATCCACACAGCTCGGCAAGGCGGATGCGGCGCGCTGGCTGACCATCAGCTTTACCGGTGATCGCAAGTGGATTGCCTGAGGCCTTTCTGAGCGCAGGCGCGCAATCGCGAGCAAGCTTCGCTCCTACACAGGTATGCCCGTTTTTCTGTAGGAGCGAAGCTTGCTCGCGATAGCGATGTAAAGATCAGCTGAAGTATTCAGCCAGGCCGAGATAACAGGTCGCCAGGTGATAAGGCGTGGTCGACGGCATGTCCCGACGGCTAAGTACGCCATGGGCGTCCAGGCATTCGTTCCAGCCCTTGGCATGCAGGAAGTGTTGTTGCAACGCCCGCAACTGGTGCTGCAGGCGTTCGGCGCGGTCCTGGCGCAAGGTCAGGGCGCGCAGGTATTCGGCCTGGGCCCAGATGCGTTGGGTCGGGTCGAGCACATCGCCATCGATGCTCAGCATCCCACTCACCGCGCCGCTGGAGTTATCCACACCAACCTGCTCGGCATAGGCGAAGGCCCGCTCCAGCGAGGCGTGCAGCGGGCAGCCGCGCAGCAAGGCCGAGGATTGCAGCAGGAAGAACCATTCGAACTGGTGCCCCGGCTCGAACCAGTTATCCACAGCCCCCAGCGGTTTCTCCATCATCAGCCCATGCCGTGGCTCGATGAAGCGCTGCTGCATGGTCGTGCACAGGGCCAGCAGTGCGCCTTGCACGGCGGCGTCGTCACGCACGGCCAGGGTGGCGAGGAAGGCTTCGGCCAGGTGCATCAGCGGGTTCTGCAAGGGGCCGCAGGCCAGGGGCGACCAGTCTTCGGCGAGGACTGCTTCGTACAGGCCATCGCCGCTGGCAAAACGTTCGGCCACCACTTTCAGCGCGGCATTGAGCACCGATTCCACCAGCGGCTCGCGGACCCTGGCCCAGTAATGGGCGCAGGCAAAGACGATGAAGGCGTGGGTGTAGAGGTCCTTGCGCCTGTCCAGCGGCGCGCCCTGGGCATCGATGCTGTAGAACCAGCCACCGTGCTCGGCATCGTGGAAGTGCCGTTGCAGGGAACGGAACAGCGCTGCGGCGCGCTCTTCGGCAAGCGGCGTACGACCATCGCCGATCAGGCTGGAAAACAGGTACAGCTGCCGGGCGCAGGCCATGGCCCGATAACGCTGAGGTGGCAGCGGGGCATGTTCGGCGTCCAGCGCCTCGAAGGGCAGTGCCAGTTCCGGATTCCAGCCCGGCCCCTGCCAGAGCGGCACGATCACGCTGTGGAAATGCTGTTGCACGGCCGTAAACAGGGCGGTCGATTCAGACGGGGAAGTGGGGCTGGAAACATCGGGCATTGGCTGGCGTCGTCACGGCAGGGTGGAATGCGCGACATGGTAGCAGAGAAGGCCCCGGGGATCGTGGTGTGCGGGGTAGGAGCGAAGCTTGCTCGCGATCCAGGCGACGGGGTATGTCGCCAAGAACGCATCGCGAGCAATCGAGTTTTGACCGGCGCTCCTACAGGAGCGCCGGTATAGGGCGACTCAGCCGGCCAGCAACCACACGCCCGTCGCGGCGGACGCCGCGCCCGCCAGGCGCACCAGCGGCGCAGCGGCCTGTGGCAGGAGCCGGACCACGGCATAACCGACCGCGTGCAGTGCCGCAGTGGCGGCGACGAAGCCTGCGGCATAGGTCCAGGGGCTGGACATGTCCGGCAGTTCCAGGCCGTGGGCCACGCCGTGGAACAGGGCGAACAGCGCGGTGGCGGCCACCGCCAGGCTCAACGGTGGCCGCACCGCCAGGGCCACGGCCAGGCCGAGGGCCAGGACCGAGGCGGCGATCCCGCTTTCCAGGGCCGGCAGGTTCAGCCCTGCAAAACCCAGCACGCCGCTGATCAGCATGGTGCCGACGAAGGTGCAGGGCAGTGCCCAGCGCGCCGCGCCTTGCTGCTGCGCGGCCCACAGGCCGACCGCAACCATCGCCAGCAAGTGGTCGAGGCCACCGATCGGGTGGCTGATGCCGGCCATCAGGCCGTTGTCGCCGTGGCCCGGGTGGGCGAAGGCCAAAGCTGGAGTCAGCAGCAGGGCGAGGGTGCCGAGAATACGTTTGAGGGTCATGGACAGGCTTCCTTGTTGAGCTTTTTTGAAAAGAGCGATCAGGCCGCGATCAGCAGTCCCTGGCGTTCGATAAAGGCGATGATTTCCTCCAGGCCCTGGCCGGTCTTCTGATTACTGAAGACGAACGGCTTGCCACCGCGCATGCGCTGGGTATCGCCGTCCATCATCTCCAGCGAAGCGCCGACCAGGGGCGCCAGGTCGATCTTGTTGATCACCAGCAGGTCGGACTTGCAGATGCCCGGGCCACCCTTGCGCGGCAGCTTGTCGCCCGCCGACACGTCGATCACGTAGATGGTCAGGTCGGACAGCTCGGGGCTGAAGGTCGCCGACAGGTTATCGCCGCCGGACTCCACCAGAATCAGGTCGAGGCCGGGAAAACGCCGGTTCAGCTGATCCACCGCCTCGAGGTTGATCGAGGCGTCTTCGCGAATCGCCGTGTGCGGGCAGCCGCCGGTTTCCACGCCGATGATGCGTTCGGGCGCCAGGGCCTGATTGCGCACCAGGAAATCGGCGTCTTCGCGGGTGTAGATATCGTTGGTCACCACCGCCAGGTTGTAGCGTTCGCGCAGGGCCAGGCACAGGGCCAGGGTCAGGGCGGTCTTGCCGGAGCCCACCGGGCCGCCGATACCGACGCGCAGAGGTTGTGCGTTCATGTGACTCTCCACAATAAAAGGCACCCAGTAAAAGGCGCCAGACTAAAAGGACCTAGGAACGGAACAGGCGGCTGTACTGGCGCTCATGGGCCATGCACGCCAGGGACAGGCCGAAGGCGGCGCTGCCGTAATGTTCGGGGTCGAGGTTCGAGGCATTGCGCTGGGCCTCTTGCAACAGCGGCAACAGTTCGCTGGTCAGGCGCTGAGCAGCCTGCTGGCCCAGGGGCAGGGTTTTCATCAGCACCGCCAGCTGGTTTTCCAGCCAGCTCCACAGCCAGGCGGCCAGGGCGTCCTGCGGGCTGATCCGCCAGGCCCGCGCGGCCAGGGCCCAGCCCAGGGCCAGATGCGGCTCGGCGATCTGCGCGAGAAAGGCGCGGGCCGGCGGATCCAGCTCCGGCAGGCCGTTCAACAGCTGTTGCAGGGAATAGCCCATTTGCCGGCTTTCCTGATGCAGCTCGCGGGTTTCGCGGCTGGCGCGATGTTCCTGGCACAGCTGCAGCAATTGCGCCCAGTCCTCGTCGGTGGCCGCCTGACAATGGGCCAGCAACAGCGGTGCTTCGAAGCGTGCGAGGTTGAGCAGCAACTGGTCGCCAATCCAGCGTCGGGCGCTGTGCGGGTCGTTGACCCTGGCCTGTTCCACGGCCATTTCCAAGCCCTGGGAATAGCTGTAGCCGCCAATCGGCAGCTGTGGGCTGGCCAGGCGCAGCAGGGCCCAGGCTGGGTTCATTGACGGACGCCGAACTGGTGCAACCGCGGCGCGTAGTTGAAGTCCTCGTCGCCGTGGCGGGAATGATGATGGCCGCCGCCGTAGGCGCCGTGTTCCGGCTGGAACGGCGCCTCGATGGTTTTGGTATTGGCGCCGAGCTGTTCGAGCATGGCCTTGAGCACATAGTCGTCGAGCAGGCGCAGCCAGCCATCGCCGACTTGCAGGGCGACGTGGCGGTTGCCCAGGTGGTAGGCGGCGCGGGTCAGTTCGAAGGCATTGCGGCAGGTGACATGCAACAGGGTTTCCGGACGCGCGCAGACCCGCACGATCCGGCCATCCTCGGCTTGCAGGCATTCGCCGTCGTGCAGCGGCGGCTGGCCACGCTCCAGAAACAGCCCGACGTCTTCGCCGTCGGCACTAAAGCAGCGCAAGCGGCTTTTGCTGCGGGCTTCGAAGGTCAGGTGCAACTCGGCGGACCAGTCGGGTTGCGGCGCGATTCTGCGATGAATCACCAGCATTGGAAGGCTTCCAGCTATGAGCGATGCAGGGTGTAGAGCAAGTGCCTTGCCAATCGCCCGGTCTGATTGGAAACGGGTGGAAAGCGCCTGAAAATGGGGCAGGCTTCTGTTTTATTTTGTTACAAATTCAGGGTGTGCGCTGATTTATAGCACTGACTTGGTGCGTTGTGCTGTTTTTTGATGCGCGGCGAAGCGCCGCTCTGGCGCGAGCCATGGCGGGCAGATGAGGCGGTGGAGGAGGTTGTGCGGTTGAGCGCAGCGGCGGGGGTTATTCGGTGCTGCCCAGCCCTTGCCAATGCTTGAGGCCGATAAAGATGAAACGCAGCTGCTGGGTGATTTTCGCCTGGGGCGTGAGGTGCTCGGGCAGGGCTTGCGCAGGCGGATCGATGATGTCCGGCAAGGTGGCGAACACGCTTTTGACGATCAGGTCGGCCATCACCGTCAGGTCGGCGATGTTCAGGTGTTGCAGCTTGGGCATCAGGGTCAGGTCGGCCGCCAGGTCGGCGCTGATGTTTTCCCGCAGGTTGGCGATCGCCTGGCGCACCGGCAGCGAACCGCCGTACTGCTCGCGGGCGAGGAACAGGAACTGCGAGCGGTTGGCTGCCACTACATCGAGGAAGATCCGCACCGAGGCATCGATGATGCCGCCCATGACAAATTCGTTATGGCGCACCAGGCGGATGGTTTCGCGGAAGGTCTGGCCGACTTCGCTGACCAGTACCAGGCCGAGTTGGTCCATATCGTCGAAATGCCGGTAGAAACCGGTCGGCACTATGCCGGCGGTTTTCGCCACTTCGCGCAGGCTCAGGCTGCCGAATCCGCGGCCGCATTCCATCAGGTGGCGGGCAGCGTCCATCAGAGCGTTGCGAGTCTGTTGTTTCTGTTCGGCGCGGGGCAGCATCGGCGGGCTGGTTTTCTGATCAAGAGAGCGGCGCACTCTAGCAAATCAACTTTGCCGGCGTCGAACCTGGTGGGGGCGGTAGGCTGAAGGCGAGACCTGGATCGGAGCGGTGGACGCAGAAAAAAACGGCGCGGCTCAGGAAAAAACAAAGCCCGATCCAGGGACCGGGCTTTTCTGTAGAGGCATCATAGGCTTGACTCACAGCTGGGTTGCGTTAGGCCAAACGGTCGTTGCCGTCTTAAACCAGACCTTTCTCTTCCAGGCGATCACGGCCGCCTTCGGCTACAGCCTGGCCCAGGGGAGTGCGATCGAAGCCGTCTTCAGCCAGGGTCTGGCCTTGTGGGGTACGGTCGCTACCGTCGGAAGCCAGGGTCTGGGTGAATACCGAGGTGCTTGCTTTGACTTGTGGGGTAGCCTGTTCAGCGGCTGGCAGGGCGAAAGCGTTGGCTGCCAGGATCGAGAGGGTCAGGCTAAGCAGTAATTGGCGTTTCATGATGGGTTGCTCCTTGGGAGGGCGATAAAGTGGGTACGGAGCCAATGTTACGCGCGCAAAATCGATATAAAAGTTCATAAAGACAATGGTAATAATCAACAGAATTGATTGTTCTGCCCGAGGCCTCTAGAACGGGCGTTTCCGAAGAGGGGTTTTGCACCGGGGTGGGTATTTTCGACCCATCTGCGCCTCGCAAAAGTGCGGCGGCGGTAACGCCAAGCTGGCGCTTCGGTCAGGAAAATCCGTGCTTTTGTGTCTGATTCGCGGCCTTGGGTTAAACCTGCGGGCCGTTTGTCAGTCCTAGTTTCCATGACCGGTGGATTTCAACCCCGGCCGTTCACAGGGGCGTCGTTATCCCGGCGCCCTTCAGTAGTCAGGAGCCCTGTGCATGACGCGCACTCGTAAAATTCTCGCCTGGACAGTCGGTAGCCTTTTCCTGCTGCTGGCCGTGCTGGTACTGATCATCGCGTTCTTCGATTGGAACCGGATCAAGCCGCCACTCAATGCCAAAGTCTCCGAAGAACTGCATCGCCCCTTCGCCATCAACGGCAACCTGGCGGTGATCTGGCAGCGCGAGCCCGACGAAGGCGGCTGGCGGACCTGGGTGCCGTGGCCGCATGTGGTGGCCGAAGACCTGACCCTGGGCAACCCCGACTGGTCCAAGGCGCCGCAGATGGTCAGCCTCAAGCGCGTCGAATTGCGTATTTCACCCCTGGCATTGCTGGCGCAGCGCGTGCGCATTCCGCGTATCGACCTCACCGAGCCGAACGCGGCCCTCGAACGCCTGGCCGACGGCCGCGCCAACTGGACCTTCCAGTTCGACCCGAAAGACCCGAATGCCGAGCCCTCCAACTGGGTGGTGGATATCGGCGCCATCGGCTTCGACAAAGGCCATGTCACCCTCAATGACCAAAGCCTAAAAACCCGCCTCGACCTGCTGATCGACCCGTTGGGCAAGCCGATTCCGTTCAGCGACATCGTCGGCGACAAGGCGGCGAAGAAAGCCGAGGAGAAAGGCGCGGCTCCCCAGTCCTACGCCTTTGCCTTCAAGGCCAAGGGGCAATATCACGGCCAGGCGCTCGCCGGTTCCGGCAAGATCGGCGGCTTGCTGGCGCTGCAGGACGCGAGCAAGCCGTTTCCGCTGCAGGTCCAGGCAACGATCGGCGATACCCGCGTCGAACTGGCCGGCACCCTGACCGACCCGCTCAACCTCGGTGCGTTGGATCTGCGCATGAAGCTTGCCGGCACCAGCCTGGGCAACCTGTACCCGCTGACCGGCGTGACCCTGCCGGACTCGCCGGCCTATGCCACCGATGGCCACCTGAGCGCGCAGTTGCGCGACCCGGCCGGGGCGAAGTTCCAGTACCAGGATTTCAACGGCAAGATCGGCGACAGCGACATCCACGGCAACCTGACCTACGTCGCCAGCCAGCCGCGGCCCAAGCTGACTGGTACGCTGGTGTCCAATCAGTTGCTGTTCAGCGACCTGGCGCCGCTGATCGGTGCCGACTCCAACGCCGAGCAGAAGGCCCGGGGCGGCGACAGCAAGCAGCCAGCGGACAAGGTGTTGCCGGTGGAAGAGTTCCGCACCGAGCGCTGGCGCGACATGGACGCCGATGTCGAGTTCACCGGCAAGCGCATCGTCCATAGCGCCGACTTGCCCTTCACCGACCTGTACACCCATCTGGTGCTCGACGACGGGCGCCTGAGCCTGGAGCCGCTGCGTTTCGGCGTGGCCGGCGGCAAGCTGGATGCGCAGATTCGCCTCAACGGCCAGGCCACGCCGCTGGAAGGCCGGGCCAAATTGACCGCGCGCAACTTCAAGCTCAAGCAGCTGTTCCCGACCTTCGAGCCGATGAAAACCAGCTTCGGCGAACTCAATGGCGATGCCGATATCGCTGGGCGCGGAAACTCGGTGGCGGCCCTGCTCGGCAGTGCCAATGGCGAGCTGAAGATGCTGATCAACGACGGCGCCATCAGCCGCAGCCTGATGGAGATCGCCGGGCTCAACGTCGGCAACTATGTGATCGGCAAGATGTTTGGCGACAAGGAAGTGAAGATCAATTGCGCCGCCGCCGACTTCGGCATCAAGACCGGCCTGGCCACCAGCCGCCTGTTCGTGTTCGACACCGAGAACGCGATCGTCTACATCGACGGCACCGCGAACATGGCCAGCGAGCAACTGGACCTGACCATCACCCCGGAATCCAAGGGCTTGCGCCTGTTCTCCCTGCGCTCGCCGCTCTATGTGCAAGGCAAGTTCATCAAGCCGGAGGCCGGGGTCAAGGCCGTACCGCTGATGTTGCGCGGCGCCGGCATGGTGGCGCTGGGGGTGATCGCCGGGCCGGCGGCCGGGTTGCTGGCGCTGGTGGCTCCGAGCGGCGGCGAGCCGAACCAGTGCGCGCCGCTACTCGAGCAGATGCGTTCGGGCAAGGCGCCGGTGGCGGTCAAGCCGACGCGTTGAGCTCACGCGCCTTTCGCGCCTGTAGGAGCGAAGCTTGCTCGCGAAGAATCCGACGCGGTGCATCTGCATAACCGCGGCGCGTCTTTCGCGGGCAAGCCTCGCTCCTACCCGTTCAAGGGCATTAGCCGGCGGCGAGCAGCGGATGCCCGGCAGCCTGGGCCTCTTCGCGCAACCACTGGAAAAACGCCCGCACCGGCGGATGCCGTTCGCGCCCGGGTACGCACAAGGCGCTGTAGCCCGCGCCGTCGACATGGATCTCCGGGCGATACGGCAGCAACAGGCCGCTGGCCACGCTTTCCGACACCAGGATATTGCTGGCCAGCACCAGGCCCTGGCCGGCAATGGCCGCCTGCAGGGCGTAGTGTTCCTCGTCGTATTCGCGAATCACTGGGCGGCCCTGCATCCAGCTTTCCTGCGCCTTGTCGCACCAGGCCTCCCAGCCATGGGCGTAGAGCTTGGAATTGTGCCAGCGCACGCTGATCAGCGTCGGCGTCTGTTGGCGGGCCAGGGCCACCTGCTCCGGCGAGCCGTAGACCGCGAAGCACTCGTCGAACAGGCACAGCCCATAGAGATTGGGGTAGTCGTCCAGGCTGTAGCGGATCACCAGGTCGACACTCGCATCTTGTTGCAGGTCGATGACCTCGCAGTTGGTGTCCAGGCGCAGGTTGATGTTCGGGTGCCGGGCATAAAAGCGCCCCAGGCGCGGCACCAGCCACAGCGCGGCGAAGGCCGGCGTGGTGGAGATCATCAGGTTCGCGCCGCTGCGTTGCGGGCGCAGGCTGTCGACGCTCTGCGCCACTTCCAGCAAGGCGCCGTGCAGGCTGTGAAACAGCCGTTCGCCGCATTCGGTCAGGCGCACCTGGCGCGGCAGGCGCTGGAACAGCGGCACGCCCAGCCAGCTTTCCAGGGAGCGGATCTGGTGGGAAATCGCCGTGGGCGTAACCGACAGTTCCTCGGCGGCGGCCTTGAAACTCAGGAGCCGGGACGCCGATTCGAAGGCGCGCAGGGCGGTCAACGGCAGGTTGGCAAACATACTGGGTCACCTTATGGGTGAAATGGATTCATCCTGATCAACTATTGCTCATTTGTTCCATGGGGCCTGCATCAATAGCTTTATTCCTCGCCCAGGAAGGCTTTTTACGGTCTTCCAGAATGATCCAGGATGAGGAATGACAGATGAGCAGAATTCTAGCAGTACATGGCAGCCCCCGTGGCGAACGCTCCCATTCGCGGCGGCTGACGGAACGTTTTCTCCAGGCCTGGCTCGAGGCCCATCCCCAGGGCCGGTTGACCCGCCGGGAAGTCGGTCGCGCTTCGCTGCCCCACGTCAGCGAAGCCTTTGTCGCCGCGGCGTTTTATCCCGAACCCCAGGCACGACCCTTGTCGATGCAGGCCGACCTGGCCCTGAGCGACGAGCTGGTGACGGAGTTGCTGGAACATGAACTGCTGGTGATCTCGGCGCCGATGTACAACTTCAGCGTGCCCAGCGGCCTCAAGGCTTGGGTCGACCAGATCGTGCGCCTGGGCCTGACCTTCAATACCGTCCAGGACAACGGTGTCGCCCAGTACGAGCCGCTGGTGCGGGGCAAGAAAGCGCTGATCGTCACCAGTCGCGGCGGCTTCGGCTTCGGCCCGGGCGGCGAGCTGGAGGCCATGAACCATGCCGACCCATGGTTGCGCACGGCGCTGGGCTTTATCGGTATCAACGACGTCACGGTGGTCGCGGCCGAAGGCGAGGAATCGGCCGAGCGCACGTTCCAGGTGTCCTGCGCCGAAGCCGAGCAGCGCCTGCTGGCACTGGCGCGGACCTTCTGAGGAGGCGACATGGCCTGGCTGTTCTTGCTGATCGCCGCCGCCTTCGAAGTCACCTTCGCCATGGGCATGAAGTACGCCGAGGGGTTCACCCGGTTGTGGCCGTCGCTGCTGACGGTGGTGGCCGCGCTGGGCGGCATCTACTTCCTGACCCTGGCGATGCGTGAACTGCCGGTGAGCATCGCCTACCCGATCTGGACCGCCATCGGCTCCCTGGGCACGGTGTTCCTCGGTTTCGCCTTGCTGGGGGAGAGCCTGACGCTGGTCAAGCTGCTGTCGGTGGGGCTGATCGTGGCCGGGGTGGTGGGGTTGAAGTAGAAGGGATGGAACCCGGGGAATGTCATACAGTGGTCGTGAAACTGTCATCTTGGCTGTCGATGCTCTTGGCTGCTGTCCTGCATCCAGCCTTGGGCGCCGCGGTCCCTGATACAAGTCCGATCACAAGGATGTTCCCATGTCCCAAGAGCTTGCCACGCGTTACCCGCTGGTCCTGGTCCCCGGCATGCTGGGGTTTATCCGGCTGGTGCTGTACTCCTATTGGTTCGGCATCGAGTCGGCGTTGCGCCGCGGCGGGGCCACGGTGATTGCCGTGCAGGTCTCGCCGCTGCACTCCACGGAGGTGCGCGGCGAGCAACTGCTGGCACGGATCGAGGAGATCCGCCGCGAAACCGGCGCGGACAAGGTCAACCTGATCGGTCACAGCCAGGGCTCGCTTACCGCCCGCTATGCCGCGGCCAAACGGCCGGACTGGGTGGCCTCGGTGACCTCGGTGGCCGGGCCCAATCATGGCTCCGAATTGGCCGACTACATCGAGCGCCACCATTCCATCGACACCCTGCGCGGGCGTGTGCTGAGTTTTATCCTGCGGGTGATTGCCGTGCTGATGAGCTGGCTCGACACCGGCTATCGCGGGCCGAAGCTGCCGGCGGATATCCATGCCTCGCACCGCTCGCTGACCAGCGAGGGCGTGGCGCTGTTCAACCGCCAGTATCCCCAGGGCCTGCCGGACACCTGGGGCGGGCAGGGGCCGGAAGAGGTCAACGGGGTGCGCTACTACTCCTGGTCCGGCACCTTGCAGCCGGGCAAGACCAATCGCGGGCGCAACCTGTTCGACGGCACCAACCGCACTTGCCGGCTGTTCGCCAGGACCTTTGTCCGCGAGGCCGGGCAATGCGATGGCATGGTCGGCCGCTACAGCTCGCACCTGGGCACGGTGATTGGCGACGATTACCCCCTGGACCACTTCGATATCGTCAACCAGTCGCTGGGGCTGGTGGGCAAGGGCGCCGAGCCGATCCGGCTGTTTGTCGAGCATGCGCAGCGGTTGAAGGCGGCGGGGGTATAGCCAGAGAGGGATGTGGCGGTCTTGAGATGACGATCTGTCAGGCGACGCTGGCCTTGCGCCCCAGCGCGGTGGTCCAGCGTTCCGACAGAATCACCCCGCCCAGGGTCAGCACCCCACCCACTAGGTGATACAACGCCAGCTGTTCATGCAGCACCACGGCGGCAATCAGCGCGGTGATCAGCGGCAGCAGGTTGAAGAACAGCGTGGTGCGGCTCGGTCCCAGGCGTACCACCGCCTGCATCCACGCCAGCGGCGCGAGCATCGAGGCCAGCAGGCAGGCATAGAGCACCAGGGGAATGTTGTGCAGGGTCAGGCCGGTTTTCGGCGAGGCCAAAAACAGCGGAAACAGCACCACCACGGCCACCAGCACCTGCAGGTACAGCAGCACCAGCGGTGGCAGGCGCAGCTGCCATTTTTTCAGCAGGGTGCTGTAGATCGCGTAGGCCAGGGTGGCGATCAGCATCATCGCGTCGCCCAGGTTCACCCCCTGTTCCAGCAGCACGTCGAGGCTGCCGGACGACACCACCACCAGTACCCCGGCAAACGACAACACGGCACCGGCCAGGGCGCCGGCCGTCAGGCGCTGGCCGAGGCTGGCGATGGCCATGGCCAGCGACATCAGCGGCATCAGCGAGAGGATGATGCCCATGTTGGTGGCCGAGGTCAGGGTCGCGGCGAAGTAGGCCAGGCTCTGATACACCGCCATGCCCAGCACGCCGAGGATGAAGATCTTGCCCAGGTTCGGGCGGATCACCGCCCAATGGGCGACCACTGCCTTGAGCATGAACGGCGTGAACAACAGGCCGGCCAGCAGCCAGCGATAGAAACCGATCTCCGCGGGGAAGATCGCCCCGACCGCCAGTTTATTGATGACGGTATTGCCGGCCCAGATAAAGACGGCCAGTAACGGATAAGCGTATTGCATGAGGAAAAACCAGAACGTTGATGAAGGGTGATTATCCCTCTGTCTGGATCAAGGCCTATACTTCGATCCAGACAACCCGCCCCTGAATCCGGACAGCATGAGCAAAAAACACATCGACCTGCTGCCCTTCAGCGGTCTGCCGGCGCCGGTGTACTTCCGCTACGCCGATTTCGACGCCCACAGCCATGCGCTGGAACATCGCCACCCCTGGGGTTGCCTGGAGTATTCGGCCCATGGCGTGATGCACATGGAAATCGCCGGCCAGCGCTTTATGTCGCCGCCACAGTACGCCATCTGGATTCCGCCGGGCACCGAGCATAGTTTCTACAGCCCGCAGCCGATCGTGTACCGCGCCGTGTGCCTGGCCCCGCAGTTGTGCCAGGCGCTGCCGCAGCAGGCCTGTACCCTGGCCATCAGCGATATTCTCAAGGCGATCCTCAAGGACTTCGCCGCGCGCGACGTGCAGATTCCCGAGCAGGAAGCGGACGGCCGCCTGGCTCAGGTGATGCTCGACCAGTTGCAACAGGCGCCGGTGCATGACGGTTACCTGCCTTATGCCAGCAGCCCGGCCTTGCTCGGTGTGCTGGAAGCGTTGCAGGCCGCCCCGGGGGATAACCGCGCACTGGCCGATTGGGCGCGGCAGATCCACGTCAGCGAACGCACCCTGGCCCGGCAATTCGTGCGCGAGCTGGGCATGAGTTTCGGCGAGTGGCGCCTGCGCCTGCGCTTCCTGGCGTCCATCGAGGCGCTGGACAGCGCGCGCAGTGTCCAGGAGGTGGCGTTCGACATGGGCTACAGCAGCGCCTCGGCATTTATCGCGATGTTCCAGCGCCAGGCCGGTTGCACCCCCGAGCAGTACCGGCGCACCAGCCTACAGAACAGGTGAACCTGTAACAGGGTTTGTCTACACTGCGCTGGAGGCCGCGCCCGTCGGTGCGGTAACAAGGAGAAAACTCCATGAAGATGCTGCGTATCCCTTTGTTGATGGTCGGTCTGCTGCTCTGTTCCCAAGGCTTTGCCGCCACCGCCCAGCAGAACAAGATGACCACTTGCAACGCCGACGCCACCGCGAAAGCCCTCAAGGGCGATGAACGCAAAGCCTTTATGAGCACCTGCCTGAAAGCCACCCCGGCTGCCGCGGCAACCCCGCAGGAACGGATGAAGACCTGCAACGCCGACGCCACTGCCAAAGCCCTCAAGGGCGATGAGCGCAAGACCTTCATGAGCACGTGCCTGAAGAAGCAATAACCTTCTCCCTCGCAGGCGCGAGCTTGTTCACGATCCGGTCGCGGCGGTTTGCCTGACACACCCTGTATCGTTGATCGCCAGCAAACCCGCGCCTGTCGGCCTCGCATCGTCAGTGCAACGCTGGCAGACTGCCAATCCTTTCACGCTGTTTGTTTGAGGCTGTATGCCAACGTTTTCTCAGCGTCATCTGTTGTTGTTCAGTTGGGTGATCATCTTCGGCGGCCTGTTGCTGGTAATCCCGTTGCGGCTATTACCGAGCCTGCTGGCGGGCCTGCTGGTGTTCGAACTGGTCAACATGCTCACCCCGCAACTGCAACGGCTGATCGAAGGTCGGCGGGCACGCTGGTTGGCGGTGGCCCTGCTTGGCACCCTGGTGGTCAGCGTGCTGACGCTGCTGTTCGCCGGCGCCATCAGCTTCCTGCTGCACGAAGCGGAGAACCCGGGGGCTTCCCTGGACAAGTTCATGACGGTGGTGGACAAGGCGCGCGGCCAGCTGCCGCCGTTCCTCGACTCCTATCTGCCGGCCAGCGCGGCGGAGTTCCAGGTGGCCATCGGCGCCTGGGCCAGCAAGCACCTGAGCGAGCTGCAACTGGTGGGCAAGGACGCGGCGCACATGTTCGTGACCTTGCTGATCGGCATGGTGCTGGGGGCGATCATCGCCTTGCAGCGCGTGCCCGACCTGACCAAGCGCAAGCCATTGGCGGCCGCGCTGTTCGACCGCCTGCACCTGCTGGTCCAGGCCTTTCGCAACATCGTGTTCGCGCAGATCAAGATTTCCCTGCTCAACACCTTCTTCACCGGGATCTTCCTCGCGCTGATCCTGCCGATGTTCGGGGTCAAGCTGCCGCTGACCAAGACCCTGATCGTGCTGACCTTCCTGCTGGGGCTGTTGCCGGTGATCGGCAACCTGATCTCCAACACCCTGATCACCATCGTCGGCATGTCGCTGTCGATCTGGGTGGCCGCGGCGGCGCTGGGCTACCTGATCTTTATCCACAAGCTGGAATACTTCCTCAACGCGCGGATCGTCGGCGGGCAGATCAGTGCCAAGTCCTGGGAATTGCTGTTGGCGATGCTGGTGTTCGAGGCGGCGTTCGGCCTGCCGGGGGTGGTGGCCGGGCCGATTTACTACGCCTACCTGAAGAGTGAATTGAAGCTGGCGGGGTTGGTTTGACCTGACGCTATCCCTGTAGCCGCTGCCGAAGGCTGCGATCGGCCGAAGGCCGTAGCGATCTCAACATCGCTGAAGGTCCTGCGGACCTTATCGCAGCCTGCGGCAGCGGCTACAGGCGATGCTTTTTTAGCCGTAACGTTTCTTCGCTTCGATCGCCAGGCCGCTGCCGATACTGCCGAAGATATTGCCTTCGACGTGGCGGGCGTTGGGCAGCATGTCCGCGACGCTCTGGCGCAGGGCCGGGATGCCGCTGGAACCGCCGGTGAAGAACACCGTATCGATCTGGCCGACGCCGACATTGGCATCGCTCAGCAGTTGCGTGACGCTGCCGCGGATGCGCTCCAGCAGGCTGTCGATCGACGACTCGAACAGCGCCCGGCTCAGGTCCACGCTCAGGCCGGCCTCGATACGGTCCAGGGGCACCACGCGGTTGTCGGCGTGGGTCAGCTGGATCTTGGTCTCTTCCACCTCCATGGCCAGCCAGTGCCCGGCGCGCTGCTCGATCAGCTTGAACAGGTGGTCGATGCCGCCGGTGTCTTCGATGTCGTAGCGCATGCTGCCCAGGGCCAGCTGGGACTTCTGCGAGTACACCGAGTTGATGGTGTGCCAGGTCGCCAGGTTCATGTGGGTGCTGGTGGGCATGTAGGCGCCGCTCTTCATCCGGCTGCCGTAGCCGAACAGCGGCATCAGGCCGGCCAGCGAAAGCTGTTTGTCGAAGTCGGTCCCGCCGATGTGCACGCCGCCGGTGGCGAGGATGTCCTCGTGGCGGTTGTCCAGGCCACGGCGCTCGGGCGACAGGCGCACCAGGGAGAAGTCGGAGGTACCACCGCCGATGTCGACGATCAGCACCAGCTCTTCGCGCTCGATGGTCGACTCGTAGTCGAAGGCCGCGGCGATCGGCTCGTACTGGAAGGAGACTTCCTTGAAGCCCAGCTTGCGCGCCACTTCCACCAGGGTGTCCTGGGCCTCCTGGTCGGCGGCGGCATCGTCATCGACGAAAAACACCGGGCGACCCAGCACCACTTCCTCGAACTCCCGGCCGGCGGCGGCTTCGGCGCGGCTCTTGAGCTGGCCGATGAACAGGCCCAGCAGGTCCTTGAACGGCATCGCCGTGCCCAGCACGCTGGTGTCGTGCTTGATCAGCTTGGAACCCAGCAGGCTCTTCAGCGAGCGCATCAGCCGGCCTTCGTAGCCTTCCAGGTATTCGTGCAGCGCCAGGCGGCCATACACCGGACGGCGTTCTTCGATGTTGAAGAAGACCACCGACGGCAGGGTGATCTTGTCGTCTTCCAGCGCAATCAGCGTTTCCATGCCGGGGCGTAGCCAGCCGACCGTGGAGTTGGACGTGCCGAAGTCGATACCGCAGGCACGGGCCGCAGATGCGTTTTTCATGTCTTTCGAGTTCCGGTTGGAAAAAACGGCCGCGCAGTGTATGCCAGTCGTTCGCAGAATCGAAGGCCGACTATCCGCTAAATCGAAACCCGCAAGCCTTGAAAGACTATTCTTCACCCCAAACTTGCAGGCATGGGCCGGGCAGCCATCGGGCGGTCGCAAGAACCGCCGCCAGCTGCCGATAAACTTCTGCTGCGCCGCGTGAGTCACAGTATTGAGATCGATCAGCCTTGACGCTGTTCAAGAGTGCATGCTGTACGTCCCGCCGCGCCATATTGATAACGGATGGTGATCCTTAGATGGACTTCAAAGACTATTACAAGATTCTCGGGGTGGAGCCGACGGCGGACGACAAGGCGATCAAGGCCGCCTATCGCAAGCTGGCGCGCAAATACCACCCCGATGTCAGCAAGGAAAAAGACGCCGAAGCCAAGTTCAAGGACGCGTCGGAAGCCTACGAAGCGCTGAAAAGCGCGGACAAGCGCGCCGAATACGACGATCTGCGGCGTTACGGCCAGCACGGCCAGCCGTTCCAGGGCCCACCGGGCTGGAAGGGCCGCGCGGATGCCGGCGGTTTCGGCGATGGCGGGGATTTTTCGGACTTCTTCAGTTCGATCTTCGGCAACCGCGGGCCGGGTTTCGGCGGTGGACAATCGCGCAGCGCCGGGCGCAGGGGGCAAGACGTGGAAATGGAATTACCGATCTTCCTGGAAGAGACCCTGTCGGCCGAGTCGAAGAAGGTCAGCTTCAAGGTGCCGCAGTACAACGCTGCCGGCCAGCACGTCAGCAACACCAGCAAGAGCCTGAACGTGAAGATCCCGGCCGGCGTCGCCGACGGCGAGCGTATCCGCCTCAAGGGCCAGGGCGCGCCGGGTGTCGGTGGTGGGGCCAATGGCGACCTGTACCTGACCATTCGTTTCGCGCCCCATCCGAAGTTCGATATCGAGGGCGAGAACCTGATCATCACCTTGCCGCTGGCCCCTTGGGAGCTGGCGCTGGGGACCGAGGTCGCGGTGCCGACCCTGACCGGCAAGATCAACCTCAAGGTGCCGGCCGGCAGCCAGAACGGCCAACGCCTGCGCGCCAAGGGCCATGGCCTGCTGAACAAGGCCGGGCATCGCGGTTATCTGTTCGTGCAGCTCAAGGCCGTGATGCCCAAGGCCTCCGGCGACGACGTCAAGGCGCTGTGGCAGGAGCTGGCGAAAAAGGCCGCCTTCAATCCGCGGGAGCATTTCTGATCTGCAACCCATTCTGATCTGAAACAAGGAGTCGCTAACCATGAGCACCCTGATCGTTCAGCTGGATATGGAAGAGTTCTGCGAGGTGGCCGATCTGCCGGCCGCCTATGTGATGGAAATTGTCGAGCACGGGATCCTCGATCCCCATGGCTCGGCGCCACGGGATTGGCGTTTCACCGATTACGAACTGGCGGTCGCCAAGCGCGCCGCCAAGTTGCGGCGTGATCTGGAACTGGAGTGGGAAGGCGTCGCCCTGGCGCTGGAACTGCTCGACGAAGTCCGCGAATTGCGCACGGAAAACCAGATGCTCAAGCAGCGCCTGGGGCGTCTGCTCAGCGAGTGACGAGCGTCTGTAGGCGCTGCCGAGCTCGCGAGGCTGCGTTCGAGGACGGAGTCCTCGCAAAACCTGTATTAGCGGTTTACCTGAAGGAAAGCAGTGCCCGGTTTACGACCGCTCCGCGGTCGAGCGCAGCCTCGCAGGCTCGGCAGCGGCTACAGGGATGTCGGCCGTTTGCTCTCTACGACTATTCGGCGTGGGACACCCGCGGCAGGGTCACGGTGAAGGTGGTGCCATCGGCCTCGCTGGAGTTGACCTCGATGCTGCCCTGGTGGGCGGTGACCACTTCCTTGACGATGAACAGGCCCAGGCCGAGGCTGGTGGAGGAGCTGCCGAGTTCTTCGTTGGCGCTGCGTACCAGCGGATCGAAGAGGGTACTCAAGGCTTCCTTGGGGATCGGCGGGCCGTAGTTGTGGATGGTCAGCAGCACCTGCTCGGCGGCGCCGGTGAGGGTGACGGTCACGGTGTGGTTATTGCTGCCATGCTGCAGGGCGTTGCCGATCAGGTTCTGCAGCATCTGCTCGATGCGCCCGCGATCCCAGATGCCATGGCTGTCGCCATGGAAGTTCAGCGCCGGCGTGCAGTCCGGCCAGCCGGCGCAGGCTTCGTCCATGGCCGCCTTGGCGGCACTGGCCATGTCCATGGGCGCGGGCTCGATGGGCAGGCTGCTGCCCAGGCGGCTGCGGACAAACTCCAGCAGATCGCCGACCATCGTCGCCATGTGCCGGGAGCTGCTCTTGATCCGCGACACGTAGGCCAGCGCATCGGCGTCCAGCGCGACTTTGCGCGCCAGCATCTCGGTGGACATGCTCACCGCCTGCAAGGGGGTTCGCAGGTCGTGGCCGAGAATCGCCAGGAAGATATCCCGCGAACGGTTGACCTGTTCGGCATAGGCCGCGGTGGACTCGGCCAATGCTTCGTCTATGGCTTCGTTGAAACGGATCATGTCCTGGAAATAGGCCAGTTCCGGCGACTCCAGGCTGGCGACCCAGAGGCGGATCACGCAGGCGCGCAGGTGGCGGAATTCCGAGGTCATCTGCACCAGGTCGAAGCCCACGTTGTGCCGCAATTCGCCATGGCTGGCGGCGGCTTCGTCGAGGCTCGGGGTCTTTTCCGGGCCTTCGCCCCGCGCCTTGGCGGCCTGTTCGCTGGCGGTCTGGGCAGTGCGCATGTCGCGAGCGGCGGCCAGCAGGATGGACTTGGCGTGGTCGCGCAATTGCAGGCGGGTCAGGGAGTCGGTATCGGGGGCAATGGATCGGGCGAACCGCTCCCACTCATCAACGATGCGATCAACCTGTTGCACGATGAAATCGGGTAGACGCATGGCCGGGAACCTTGTCAGGCAGCAGAGTGAGGACGGCGTGTCGAATTCTAGTCGCGATTGAGCCGTTCAACACGGTAAGACGTCCGGCTTTGCTGACCGTTGGGCGGCCCGGATGGGCGCCCGTTGGATCCAGGTTTCTAGAACAGCCAGCTTTCTAGAACAGGAAGTAGCGCTGCGCCATCGGCAACACGTCCACCGGTTCGCACCAGAGCAGCACGCCGTCGGCCTTGACTTGATAGGTCTGCGGGTCGACCTCGATATCCGGCAGGTAGTCGTTGTGGATCAGGTCGCTCTTTTGCACGTCGCGGCAGCCCTTGACCACCGCGATCTGCTTTTTCAGCCCCAATTG
Source organism: Pseudomonas sp. GW821-FHT09E12 (assembly GCF_059416085.1). NCBI lineage: Bacteria > Pseudomonadati > Pseudomonadota > Gammaproteobacteria > Pseudomonadales > Pseudomonadaceae > Pseudomonas > Pseudomonas sp. GW821-FHT09E12. The sequence continues at coordinate 585,855 of NZ_JBWKOM010000004.1, forward strand.
TTGCGGCACCCCGGCCGCCAGCGCGGCCTGGCTGATAAAGGTCAGGCTGGTGGCGTGCCGGCTGCCGCCGTAGCTTGCGAACATCGGCCGGTAATGCACGGGTTGCGGGGTCGGGATCGAGGCGTTGGCATCGCCCATCAGGCTGGCGGCGATGGCCCCGCCCTTGAGGATCAATGTCGGCTTGACCCCGAAGAACGCCGGACGCCAGAGCACCAGGTCGGCCCATTTGCCGATTTCGATGGAGCCCACTTCGTGGCTGATGCCGTGGGTGATCGCCGGGTTGATCGTGTATTTGGCGATGTAGCGCTTGACCCGGAAGTTGCTGTTGCCGGCGCCGTCGCCCGGCAGCGGGCCGCGCTGGCGGTGCATCTTGTCGGCGGTCTGCCAGGTGCGGGTGATGACCTCGCCGACCCGGCCCATGGCCTGGCTGTCGGAGCTGATCATCGAGAAGGCGCCCAGGTCGTGGAGGATGTCTTCGGCGGCGATGGTCTCGCGGCGGATGCGGCTTTCGGCGAAGGCCACGTCCTCGGCGATGCTCGGGTCGAGGTGGTGGCAGACCATCAACATGTCCAGGTGTTCGTCGATGGTGTTGCGGGTGAACGGCCGGGTCGGGTTGGTCGAGCTCGGCAGCACGTTGGGCAAACCGCAGGCCTTGATGATGTCCGGGGCATGGCCGCCGCCGGCGCCTTCGGTGTGATAGGTGTGGATGGTGCGGCCCTTGAACGCGCCGAGGGTGGTTTCGACGAAGCCCGATTCGTTGAGGGTGTCGGTGTGGATCGCCACCTGCACGTCGTACTGGTCGGCGACGCTCAGGCAGTTGTCGATGCTGGCCGGGGTGGTGCCCCAATCCTCGTGGAGCTTGAGGCCGATGGCTCCGGCCTTGACCTGTTCGATCAAGGGTTCCGGCAGGCTGGCATTGCCCTTGCCGGTGAAGCCGATGTTCATCGGGAACGCGTCCGCCGCCTGGAGCATGCGCGCCATGTGCCACGGCCCCGAGGTGCAGGTGGTGGCGTTGGTGCCGGTGGCCGGCCCGGTGCCGCCGCCGATCATGGTGGTGACGCCGCTCATCAGCGCCTCTTCGATCTGCTGCGGGCAGATGAAGTGGATATGGGTGTCGATGCCGCCGGCGGTGAGGATCATGCCCTCGCCGGCGATGACTTCGGTGCTGGCGCCGACGGCGATGGTCACGTCGGGCTGGATGTCCGGGTTGCCGGCCTTGCCGATGGCGGCAATGCGCCCGTCCTTGAGGCCAACGTCGGCCTTGACGATGCCCCAGTGATCGATGATCAGCGCGTTGGTGATCAGGGTATCGACCACCTCGGCCGCCAGCAGTTGGCCCTGGCCCATGCCGTCACGGATCACCTTGCCGCCGCCGAACTTCACTTCTTCGCCGTAGGTGGTGAAGTCCTTCTCGACTTCGATCCACAGCTCGGTGTCGGCCAGGCGCACCTTGTCACCGACGGTGGGGCCGAACATGTCGGCGTAGGCTTGGCGGGAAATCTTCATTGCACCTTCCTAAGAATTGAGTCGGGCACCTGTAGCCGCTGCCGAAGGCTGCGCTAAGGGCCGAAGGACCTTCGTTCGCTTTGAAATGCAGGGGCCGCTTCGCAGCCATCGCAGCCTGCGGCAGCGGCTACCGGGATTGCATCAGTCCAGGTCACCCATGATCCGCCCGGCAAACCCGAACACCCGGCGATGCCCGGCCAGGTCCACCAGTTCCACCTCGCGGGTCTGCCCCGGCTCGAAGCGCACGGCGGTGCCGGCCGGGATGTTCAGGCGCATGCCACGGCTGGCGGCGCGGTCGAAGGCCAGGGCGTCGTTGGTTTCGAAAAAGTGATAGTGCGAGCCCACCTGGATCGGCCGGTCGCCGCTGTTGGCGACGCTCAGGCTGAGGGTGCGGCGGCCGGCGTTGAGTTCGATGTCGCCGGGCTGGATCTGGTATTGGCCTGGAATCATACGGGTTGCCCCAGAGTCTTGAAGTAAATGGCGGTCGGGCTGTAGGTGCCGTCCGGGCTTTGGCAGTAGTTCGGCAGTTCGCCGACGCGGGTGTAGCCCTGGGCGCTGTAGAAGGCTTCGGCGTCCGAGCCGGCTTCGGTGTCCAGGTACAGCAGGCCGCGCTTGTGCTGGCGCGCCGCCTGTTCCACGGCGTGCATCAACTGCTGGCCCAGGCCACGGCGGCGGGCGTCGTGGCGCACCTGCAGCTTTTGTACCTCGGCGCGATTGAGGCCGTTGGGCTTCTGGCACAGCGCCAGTTGCACGCTGGCCAGGACCCGCTCGTCCTGAACCACCACCCACAGCAGCAGGCTGCCGTCGGTCACGCTGGCCTGGACGCTGTTGACGTAGGCGCGGGCCTGTTCCTCGTCGAGGTCGGCCATGAAACCGACCGAGGCGCCGTGGCCCACGGCGTCGAACAACAGATCAATCAACCCCTGGCGATAGTGGGCAAAGCTCTCCGCATGGACTCGACGCAGTTGGGCGGCGTTCATCGGGTATCACTCCTTGTGGACGGTGGGCGGTGGCGCCCCCGGATCGAGGGTCAGCTGCATGAACGTCAGGTCCAGCCAGCGCCCGAACTTGGTGCCCACTTGCGGCATCTGTCCGGTGGTGACGAAGCCCAGGCGTTCATGCAGGCGGATCGAGGCGGCATTGCCGCTTTCGATGGCCGCGACCATCACGTGTTTGTCGCAGGCCCCGGCGCGTTCGATCAGCGCTTGCATCAGGCGCGGGCCGAGGCCGTTGCCGCGCTGGTCGTTGCGGATATACACCGAGTGCTCGACGGTATGGCGGAAGCCGTCGAAGGGCCGCCAGTCGCCGAACGAGGCATAACCGAGCACGCTTTCGTCGGCGCCGACCGCCACCAGGATCGGATAACCCTGGGCCTGGCGGGCGCTGAACCAGGCCTGGCGATTGCCCAGGTCCACGGCCTGTTCGTTCCAGATCGCCGTGGTGTTGAGTACGGCGTCGTTATAGATATCGCGGATCGCCGGCAGGTCAGCATGCACGGCATCGCAGATGGAGTACGTCATGGGCGGCCTCAGGCGATCGGTTGGTGGACGGTGACCAGCTTGGTGCCGTCGGGGAAAGTCGCTTCCACCTGGATTTCCGGAATCATCTCCGGGATGCCTTCCATTACTTGTTCGCGGGTCAGCAGGGTGGTGCCGTAGTGCATCAGCTCGGCCACGGTCTGGCCGTCGCGGGCGCCTTCGAGCAGCGCCGCGGATATATAGGCCATGGCTTCCGGGTAATTGAGCTTCACGCCACGGGCCAGGCGCCGTTCGGCCACCAGGCCGGCGGTGAAGATCAGCAGTTTGTCTTTTTCGCGTGGGGTCAGGTCCATCGTTCAAAATCCGTTGTTGAGCCGTTGAAAGAGGGCATGGCGCGATGCATCCGTAGCCGCTGTGTCATGTGTTCCAGATCCTCGGCGGCAGCGCCTCGCGCCCCAACAGGGCCGGGCGCAACAGGCGCCACAGGTCGATCAGCCAGGCGCGGGCCAGCAACGCTTCGCTGGCCAGGCAGCGGGCCACCAGCAGGCCGGGCAGTTGCGTCAGGTCGCCGCGTACTGACCGATGTTCGGAGTGGTGCAGCGAACGGCAACGCTCCAGCAGCTGGCTGTCGATTTCGCCGGTGGCCAACAGGGTGGCGAAGACCGGCTGGCCGTCCAGGCCGATCGGTGAGTCGAGCAAGCCGTCGCCGCCGACAATGCGCTGGCGTTCGTGCCACAGCAACTGGCCGTCGCGGCGGATGTCCAGGTGCGACTGGAAATGCCCGAGGTCGAAGCGCTCGTCGCTGGCCGGGCGACCGAGGGCCACCACGTCCCAGTAGAACAGCCGGGCGTCGCCGTGCAGCTCGATACGGGTGCTCAGTTCGGCCTGGGCGGCGCTGAACACGATGGTTTCCTGGGGCAGCCATTCCAGGGTGGCGCCGGCGGCGACGTTCAATTCCAGGGTCTGATAGGCGGGCCCGTTGGCGCGATACCACTTGGCGGCGCCGGGGCTGGTCAGTTGCACCCAGGCATCGCGGTCGACGCTGGCGCGGATCTGCAGGCGGTCGCCGCCGGCAATCCCGCCGGGCGGATGCACGATGATGTGCTGGCAGACCTCGGGGCCTTCGGCGTACAGGTGTTTCTGCACCCGCAGCGGGCCCTTGTGTCGGCGCTGCACCGGGCGCGTGCTGTCGCCAAAGCGGGCGTAGCCGAGTTCCAGCTCGGCAGGCCAGCTGGGGGTGAACAAGGCGGTGTGGGCTGGCAGGTTCATGGTTCGTGCTTAATGTCTGGACGTTACAGGCTAGATCGTAACTTAGATGGTAACCAGGCCGCGTACACCCTCGGCTTGCATATTTTCACCGCGGCCCTGCTGGACGATTTCGCCCCGGGACATCACCAGATACTGGTCGGCCAGTTCGGCGGCGAAGTCGTAGAACTGCTCCACCAACAGGATCGCCATGTCGCCGCGTGCCGCGAGTTTCTTGATCACCGCGCCGATTTCCTTGATCACCGATGGCTGGATGCCCTCGGTGGGCTCGTCGAGGATCAACAGCCGCGGCCGGCTGGCCAGGGCCCGGCCGATGGCCAGCTGCTGTTGCTGGCCGCCGGACAGGTCGCCGCCGCGCCGCTGTTTCATTTGCAGCAGCACCGGGAACAGCTCGTAGATGAAGGCCGGCACTTCCTTGGCCTCTTTCGCGCCAAAACGGGAAAGCCCCATCAACAGGTTTTCTTCCACGGTCAGGCGACCGAAGATCTCCCGGCCCTGGGGCACGTAGGCGATGCCGGCATGCACCCGTTGATGGGGCTTGTAGGCGGTGATGGCCTGGCCTTCCCAGTTCACCGTGCCTTCCTTGGCCGGCAGCAGGCCCATCAGGCATTTGAGCAGGGTGGTCTTGCCCACCCCGTTGCGCCCGAGCAGGCAGGTGACTTCACCGACCTTCGCCTCGAAGCTCAGGCCGCGCAGGATGTGGCTACCGCCGTAGTACTGGTGCAGCTTGTCGACTTGCAGCATTTCCGGTTCCTTCTGGCTTGCGCCGATCGCTGTAGCCGCTGCCGAAGGCTGCGATCGGCCTCGAAGAGGACGTGCTCTTGGGGCCCTCGGAAGGTCCTGCGGACCTTATCGCAGCCTGCGGCAGCGGCTACAGGATCATGTGGCGTTCGAGGGATCAGCGGCCGAGATAGACCTCGATCACCCGTTCGTTTTCCTGCACCTGTTCCAGCGACCCTTCGGCCAGCACGCTGCCCTGGTGCAGCACGGTGACGTGGTCGGCGATTGAGCCGACGAAGCCCATGTCGTGCTCCACCACCATCAGCGAATGCTTGCCCGCCAGGCGCTTGAACAGCTCGGCGGTGAACTCGGTCTCGGCATCGGTCATGCCCGCCACCGGCTCGTCGAGCAGCAGCAACTGCGGGTCCTGCATCAGCAGCATGCCGATTTCCAGGAACTGCTTCTGGCCGTGGGACAGCAGGCCGGCCTGGCGTTCCACCGAGGCGGTCAGGCGAATGGTTTCCAGCACTTCGTCGATGCGGTCTTTCTGCTCGCCGGAGAGTTTCGCCCGCAGGCTGGCCCACACCGACTTGTCGGTGTTCTGCGCCAGCTCCAGGTTTTCGAACACGCTCAGGGCTTCGAACACCGTGGGTTTCTGGAACTTGCGGCCGATGCCGGCCTGGGCGATCTGCACCTCGCTCATCTGCGTCAGGTCCAGGGTTTCGCCGAACCAGGCCTTGCCGTGGGTGGGCCGGGTCTTGCCGGTGATCACGTCCATCAGGGTGGTCTTGCCCGCGCCGTTGGGGCCGATGATGCAACGCAGCTCGCCGACGCCGATGTACAGGTTCAGGTCGTTGAGCGCCTTGAAACCATCGAAGCTGACGCTGATGTCTTCCAGGGTCAGGATGGTGCCGTGGCGGGTGTTCAGGCCCTTGCCGGCGGCCTGGCCGAGGCCGATGGCGTCGCGGCTGGCGCCTGCATCCTTGTTGGCATCGAGGATAGGTTCGAGCATGAATTCGGCCGTCGGTGTGATTCTCATGATTCGCCCCTTTTCTTCAGCAAGCCGATGATGCCTTTGGGCAAATACAGGGTGACGATGATGAAGAGCGCCCCAAGGAAGAACAGCCAGTATTCCGGGAAGGCCACGGTGAACCAGCTCTTCATGCCGTTGACCACGCCGGCGCCGAGCAGTGGGCCGATCAGCGTGCCGCGACCGCCCAGGGCGACCCACACGGCAGCCTCGATGGAGTTGGTCGGCGACATTTCGCTGGGGTTGATGATGCCCACTTGCGGTACGTACAAGGCCCCCGCCAGGCCGCACAGCACCGCGCTCAGCACCCAGACGAACAGCTTGAAGCCGCGTGGGTCGTAGCCGCAGAACATCAGGCGGTTTTCCGCGTCCCGCAGCGCGGTCAGCACCCGGCCGAACTTGCTCCGGGCCAGGCGCCAGCCGATATACAGGCTGGCCACCAGCAACAGCACGGTGGCCAGGAACAGCACTGCGCGGGTCCCAGGCTCGGTGATGCCGAAGCCGAGGATGGTGCGGAAGTTGGTGAAGCCGTTGTTGCCGCCAAACCCGGTCTCGTTGCGAAAGAACAGGAGCATGCCGGCGAAGGTCAGGGCCTGGGTCATGATCGAGAAATACACGCCCTTGATCCGCGAGCGGAAGGCGAAGAAACCGAACACCAGCGCCAGCAAGCCCGGCGCCAGCACCACCAGGCACAGGGCCCAGAGGAAGCTGCCGGTGCCGCTCCAGTACCACGGCAGCTCGGTCCACGAGAGGAAGGTCATGAACGCCGGCAGGCTGTCCCCTGCGGCCTGGCGCATCAGGTACATGCCCATGGCGTAGCCGCCGAGGGCGAAGAACAGGCCATGGCCCAGGGACAGCAGCCCGGCATAACCCCAGACCAGGTCCAGGGCCAGGGCGACGATGGCGTAACAGAGGATCTTGCCCACCAGGGTCAGGGTGTAGGCCGAGACGTGCAGCGGGTTGTCCGGCGCCAGCAGCGAGAGCAGCGGCAGGGCCAGCAGCACCGCCAGGATCAGCGCGCCGACGGCGACCGAGACCTTGGGCCCGGCCTTTTGTGTAGCGGTAACCAATAGAGGCTGATTCATCAGTCGATCACCCGTCCTTTCAATGCGAAGAGGCCTTGCGGACGTTTCTGGATAAACAGAATGATCAGCGCGAGGATCAGGATCTTGCCGAGCACGGCGCCGATCTGGGGTTCGAGAATCTTGTTGGCTACCCCCAGGCCGAACGCGGCGAACACGCTACCGGCCAGCTGGCCGACGCCGCCGAGCACCACCACCAGGAACGAGTCGATGATGTAGCTCTGGCCCAGGTCCGGGCCGACGTTGCCGATCTGGCTCAGGGCCACGCCACCGAGGCCGGCGATGCCGGAGCCGAGGCCGAAGGCGAGCATGTCCACCCGTCCTGTCGGTACGCCGCAGCAGGCGGCCATGTTGCGGTTCTGGGTGACCGCGCGCACGTTCAGGCCCAGGCGGGTCTTGTTCAGCAGCAGCCAAGTGAGTACGACGACAAACAGCGCGAAGGCGATGATCACGATGCGGTTGTAGGGCAGCACCAGGTTGGGCAGCACCTGGATCCCGCCGGACAGCCAGGCCGGGTTCGACACCTCGACGTTCTGCGCGCCGAATACCAGGCGCACCAGCTGGATCAGCATCAGGCTGATGCCCCAGGTGGCGAGCAGGGTTTCCAGCGGCCGGCCGTAGAGATGGCGGATCACCGTGCGTTCCAGGGCCATGCCGATGCCGGCGGTGACAAAGAACGCCACCGGCAGGGCGATCAGCGGGTAGAACTCGATGGCCTGCGGGGCGTAGCGTTGGAACAGTAACTGCACCATGTAGGTGGAGTAGGCGCCGAGCATCAGCATCTCGCCGTGGGCCATGTTGATCACCCCGAGCAGGCCGAAGGTGATCGCCAGGCCCAGGGCCGCCAGCAGCAGGATCGAGCCCAGGGACATGCCGCTGAAGGCCTGGCCGAGCACTTCGCCCACCAGCAGTTTGCGCTTGACCTGGGCCAGGCTGGTTTCGGCGGCGGTGCGCACCCCGGCATCGGCTTCCACGCCGGGTTCGAGCAGGCCTTCGAGGCGGGTGCGGGCCAGCGGGTCGCCGGTTTCACCCAGCAGACGCACCGCGGCCAGGCGCACGGCCGGGTCGCCGTCCACCAGTTGCAGGTTGGCCAGGGCCAGGCTCAGGGCGTCGTGTACGCCCTGGTCCTGTTCGGCCGCCAGGCTGGCATCGAGGAATTTCAGCTGCGCCGGCTTGGCGCTTTTCTGCAACTGCTGCGCGGCGGCCAGGCGGACTTTTGCGTCGGCGGCGAGCAGTTGATGGCTGGCCATGGCGGTGTCGATCAGACCCCGCAGGCGATTGTTCAGGCGCAAGGTCTTGGCTTGGCCATCGACGGTCAGCTGGCCTTGCTGCAAGGCACCGAGCAGTTCGAGGCGCGCCGGGTCGGGCTGCGCGGCCCAGCTTTCCAGCAGCCTGGCCTGTTGCGTGGCGTTGGCCGCGACGAAGTCTTCGGCGTCGCCGGCCCTGGCGGCCAATGGCAGCAACAGCAGGCAGGCGAGAATGAAACGGTAGAGGGCAGTGGGCATATCAATGGCCTTGCGCGGAGCGTGGGTCTGTAGCCGCTGCCGCAGGCTGCGATCGGCCTCGCAGAGGACGTGCTCTTGAGGGCCTCGAAGGTCCTGCGGACCTTATCGCAGCCTGCGGCAGCGGCTACAGAGGTTGTGCCGGACGCGGGAGCGGCGGCCGGCATCCATCCGTTGCTTAGTTGCTCTTCACCGCGTAGTCCGGCTTCTTGTCGTTGCCCGGGATGAACGGGCTCCACGGTTGGGCGCGGATCGGGCCTTCGGTCTGCCAGACCACGTTGAACTGACCGTCCGGCTGGATCTCGCCGATCATCACCGGCTTGTGCAGGTGGTGGTTGGTCTTGTCCATGGTCAGGGTGTAGCCCGACGGCGCGGCGAAGGTCTGGCCGGCCAGGGCTTCGCGGACCTTGTCGACGTCGGTGGACTTGGCTTTCTCCACCGCCTGGGCCCACATGTGGATGCCGACGTAGGTGGCTTCCATCGGGTCGTTGGTCACGGCTTTATCCGCGCCCGGCAGCTTCTTGGCCTTGGCGTAGGCTTTCCAGTCGGCGACGAACTTTTGGTTCACCGGGTTCTCCACGGACTCGAAGTAGTTCCAGGCCGCGAGGTTGCCCACCAGTGGCTTGGTGTCGATGCCGCGCAGTTCTTCCTCGCCCACGGAGAAGGCCACCACCGGTACGTCGGTGGCTTTCAGGCCCTGGTTGGCCAGCTCTTTGTAGAACGGCACGTTGGAATCGCCGTTGACCGTGGAGATGACCGCGGTCTTGCCGCCGGCGGAGAACTTCTTGATGTTGGCGACGATGGTCTGGTAGTCGCTGTGGCCGAACGGGGTGTAGACCTCTTCGATGTCCTTGTCGGCCACGCCCTTGGAATGCAGGAACGAGCGCAGGATCTTGTTGGTGGTGCGCGGGTAGACATAGTCGGTGCCGAGCAGGAAGAAGCGCTTGGCACTGCCGCCGTCTTCGCTCATCAGGTATTCCACCGCCGGGATCGCCTGCTGGTTAGGCGCCGCGCCGGTGTAGAACACGTTCGGCGACATCTCTTCGCCTTCGTATTGCACCGGGTAGAACAGCAGGCCGTTGAGCTCCTCGAACACCGGCAGCACCGACTTGCGCGACACCGAGGTCCAGCAGCCGAACACCACGGCGACCTTGTCCTGGGTCAGCAGCTGGCGGCCTTTCTCGGCGAACAGCGGCCAGTTCGACGCCGGGTCGACCACCACCGCCTCGAGCTGCTTGCCGTTGACACCGCCCTTGGCGTTGATCTCGTCAATGGTCATCAGCGCCATGTCCTTGAGCGAGGTTTCGGAGATCGCCATGGTCCCCGACAGCGAATGCAGGATGCCGACCTTGATGGTCTCGGCGGCCTGGACGGTCCAGGTCATGCCCATCGCGGCAATGCTTGCCGTGAGTGTGAAAGCCTTGATCAAGCTGCGACGCTTCATTGTGCGATCTCCATGAACTTATGAGTTTTCTTGGTTGGCAGATGCGGACTACTGAAGGGCTGTTTTGCAAGGGGTGTGCCTAGTCGGCACAGGGCATGAAAACGTCGCTTTCATGGCGTGGAGGGGAGGGCTGGCGCACCAATGCGGGGCCGCCAGGCGTCTTTGGTGCGCACGAATGCGCCGCGCTGGTGCCAGTGATGACCTGTAGCCGCTGCCGCAGGCTGCGATCGCGACCGAAGGGCGCGCACGGCTTCAAGATCGCCGAAGGCCTTCGGCCTTATCGCAGCCTGCGGCAGCGGCTACAGGGCATCGTTGGCCAAACCGTGCCTACGGGTTTGGGGTTTTAGCGGCGGCGCATCAGGCCGATGAAAAACAGCCCGCCAATGGCCGCCGTGGCCACGCCAATGGGCAGGTCCTCGGGGGCGATCAGGGTGCGGGCGGCGACATCGACCCAGACCAGGAACACGCTGCCCAGCAGCACGCACACCGGCAACAGCCGCCGATGCTCGGCGCCGACCAGACGCCGGGCAATGTGCGGCACCATCAGCCCGACGAAGCCGATGGAGCCGCTGATGGACACCAGCACCCCGGTCATCAAGGACGCGATCAGGAACACCCGCAGCCGCACGTTGCGGGCATTCAGGCCGAGGGTCACCGCGGTCTGCTCGCCCGCCATCAGCGCGTTCAACGGCCGTGCCATGCCCAGCAGCAGGACCAGCCCGAGCAGCACGCTGGCCGCCGGCACCGCGAGCAGTTCCCAGCGCGCCAGGCCCAGCCCGCCGAGCATCCAGAACATCACCGCCGAGCTGGCGCGATGGTCGCCCATGAACAGCAGCAGGTTGGCCACCGCCATCATCACGAAGGACACCGCCACCCCGCACAGCAGCAGGCGGTCGCTGTCGAGCCGGCCGTGGCGCGCGGCGATGCCGAGCACCAGCAGCATGCTCGCCAACGCGCCGATAAAGGCGGCGATGGGCAGGGTCAGCAGGCCGACGATTTCACCCACATGCAGCACCACGATCACCGCGCCCAGGGTGGCGCCGGAGGTCACGCCGAGCAGGTGCGGGTCGGCCAGCGGATTGCGCGTCACTGCTTGCAGCACCGCGCCGATCAAGGCCAGCCCGGCGCCGACCAGGGCCCCGAGCAACATGCGCGGCACGCGGATCAGCCAGACGATATGTTCCTGCCCGGCGCTCCAGTCCGCCTCGCCCAGGCCGAGGGTCTTGTGCAGCAGGATGCGCCAGACCACATCCACCGGCACCCGCGCCGAGCCGAAGCCCAGGGACAGCACGCAGGACGCCAGCAGCAACGCGCCGAGGGCAGTCAGCAAAAAGGCATAACGACGATCGATCATGCGCCGTGGAAACCCTTGGCCAGGGTTTGCACCGCTTCGACGTTATCGATGCCCGGCGTGGCCTGCACGTAAGGGATCACGATGAAGCGCTGGTTACGGATCGCATCCACCGATTGCAGGGCCTTGTTGTTGAGCAGGAACTGCTGTTTCTGCTCGGCAGTGACTTCGCTGTAGTCGACGATCACGATCACCTGCGGGTTGCGTTCGACCACGGTTTCCCAGTTGACCCGGGTCCAGCTGGCCTCGACATCGTCGAGGATGTTGCGTCCGCCGGCGGCGTCGATCAGCGCCTGGGGCATGCCCAGGCGGCCGGAGGTCATGGCGCGGTCTTCGCCGCTGTCGTAGAGGAACACCCGCGGTTTTTCCGTGGGCAGGTCCTGCTGGATCGCGGCGACCTGCTGCTGCATGCCGGCGATCAACTGGTTGGCGCGGTCCTGCACGTCGAAGATCCGTCCCAGGTTGCGCAGGTCGTTGTAGGTGTCGTCGAGGCTGGCGGCCGGGCGCTTCATCACGAAGGCGCAGGACTCGGTCAGCTCCAGCACATTGATGCCCAGCGGCGTCAGGGTCTGTGGAGTCAGGTCGCCGCCGACGCGCATGCCGTAGTCCCAGCCGGCGAAGAAGAAATCGACATTGGCGTCGAGCAGGGTTTCCACCGACGGGTACTTGGCCGCCAGCTCCGGCAGGCCGTCGAGGATGGCCTGCATCTCGGGCGTCACCGCCTTCCAGCCGCTGATGCCGCTGTAGCCGACCATGTGCGACTTGAGGCCCAGGGCGAGCATCATCTGGGTCATGTTGATGTCGTGGCTCAGGGCGTGCTTCGGTGCTTCCTTGAAGGTCACCTCGCGGTTGCAACTGTGGACGGTCAGCGGGTAACGGGTGGCTTCGGCGCAGGCCTGGCTGGCGAGCAGCGACAGGGCCAGGCCGGCAGGGATCAGGCGGTTGAGGGAGACGCGCGGGGTCATGGTTGGGTTATCCAAGTGATTCGTGGGTAGCCGGACAGCGGGTGTCGGTCGACCAGGGCGTCGACGCCGAACACCTCGCGCAGCAGCGTGACCGTCAGCACTTGCTCGGGCGTGCCGCTGGCGACGATGCGTCCGTGGTCGATCACATACAGGCGATCGCAGAAGGCGGCGGCCAGGTTCAGGTCGTGGATGCTGGCGAGGGTGCCGATGCCCAGGCGCTTGACCCGTTGCAGCAGCTCCAGCTGGTAGCGCGGGTCGAGGTGGTTGGTCGGCTCGTCGAGGATCAGCAGTTGCGGTTGCTGGGCCAGGGCGCGGGCCAGGATCACCCGCTGCTTTTCCCCGCCGGACAAGGTGGCGAAGGCATGCGCCTCAAAACCCAGCAGGCCCACCGACTCCAGCGCCTGGCGGGCGATGGCGTGGTCGGCGGCGCTGTCGCCGTCGAACAGGCCCTTGTGCGGCGTGCGGCCCATGGCGACCACTTCTGCGACGGTCAGGCCGAAGGCATCGGGGAACTCCTGCAACACCACGGCGATGCGTTGCGCGCACCAGCGCGGTGTCTGCTTCCAGACGTTGTAGTGATCGAGCCGGACTTCGCCCTGGTCCGGCCGGCTGAAGCGATAGCTGCAGCGCAGCAGGCTGGTCTTGCCGCTGCCGTTGGGTCCGATCAGCCCGACGAACTCCCCCGGCGCCACGCGCAGGCTGGCCTCACGCAGCTGGAACTGGTGATGACAGTGGCCCTGGCCCAGGGGTGTCCAGGCCAGGTTGGTGAGGTTCAGCGAGGTCATGCGGTGTCCGTGTGATGCCCTGTAGCCGCTGCCGAAGGCTGCGAAAAGGTCCGTAGGACCTTCCGAGGACCTCAAGAGCGCGTGTGCTGCGTCGGAATGCCGCGCAGACCGATCGCAGCCTTCGGCGGCGGCACAGGTATTGGTTAAAAGGCGTAATCGGCGGTCACGAAAAACGACCGTGGTTCGCCGAGGATCCATTGCTGGCCCTCATTGTATTGGCTTTGCGCGTATTGCCGGTCGAACAGATTGTTCAGCTGCAAACCGAAGGTGGTATCGCGCAGGGCTTTCCACGACAGCACCGCGTCGACCACGGTGTAGCTGGGCAGCTCGTTGCGGTTGGCCAGGTCGGCGTAGCGGGTATCGACATAACGCACCCCGGCGCCGGCCTGCAGGTTATCGGTCACCGCCTTGTTCAGCCACAGGTTGGCGGTGCGCCGTGGCACGTCCACCGGGCGATTGCCGCTGCGCGAGACGAACTGGTTGCCGACCTGTTCTTCGAAGTCGTCGTACTCGGCCTTGACGATGGCGGCATTGGCTTGCAGTTGCCAGGCGTGGGGCAGTTGCAGCTCGAGGCTGGCTTCCAGGCCGCGGGACGATTGCTGGCCGACCTGCTGCTTGAGCGTCGGGTTGCCCGGGTCGTCGGTCAGCAGCTTCTTCTTGACGATGTGATAGGCCGCCAGGGTCCACTCGCCGCGCTGGTCCCAGAACATCTGCTTGAGGCCGATCTCGCTCTGCCGGGCGCGGGCCAGGTCGTATTGCTGCTGGCTCGGGCTCAGGGAAATCAGGCCGCCGACGCCGTCGGTGCTGGTGGCGTACTGGCCGTAGAACGAGGTGTCCGGCGTCAGGGCGAACACCAGCCCGGCCTTCCAGTTGTTGCCGGTCAGGGTCTTGTCGCTCTGGCTGCCGTCCACCAGGTTGTCGCGATCCACCTGCACGTAGTCGCGGCGCACGCCGGTCACCAACGACCAGCGTTCGCTCAGCTGGGTACGGTTTTCGGCGAAGGCCGACATCTGTTTGGTGGTGCTCTGGAATTGCGGGCGATAGGCCGAGGCGCTGTCGAAGCGGCCCTTGTCCGGGTGTTGCAGATCCAGCGGCTGGCCATCCGGCAGCGCATCCTTGAACGGCGAGTTGCTGTTGAGCTGGAAGCGGATGCGGTTGTAATCGACCCCGGCCAGGGTCTGGCTGTCGAGGCCGAACAGGCCGTGCTTGAAGGTGAAGGTCTGGCGATCGCCGACCTGCTCCTGCTGGTGCTTGATGGCGAAGTTGCCGCTGCGCAGAAGCTGCTGGCCAGTGGTGTCCCAGCTGTAGTTTTCGGCGTTCTGCCAGCGGCGCTGGGCCTTGAGGTAATACAGCTCGTTGCTGGCGCTGACGGTGTCGGAGAGCTGCCACTCGCTGGTCAGGCGCGTCCACTGATCGTTGTAGTGCTGCTTGTCGTTGCCGATGTTGTAGTTCTTGTCCCGCAGGCCCTCATGGAAGCGGCCATTGACCAGCGGGGTGCCGAAATCATTCATCGGCTGCTGGTCGCCGTAGTCGTGGGCGAGGGTGAACGCCAGGTCGTCCGTGGCCTGCCAGCGCAGCGCCGCGCTGATGAAGTCGCTGGCGCTGTCGCCGCGATCGATCCAGCCGTTGCTGCGCAGGCGGTTGAGGTTCAGGCGATAGCTCAGGGTGTCGCTCAGCGAGCCGCCGCTGTCGAGGGCTTGCTGCTGGCTGTCGTAGGAACCGTAGCCGAGGCGCAGGTGGTTTTCGATCTCGCCGGCGAAGGGTTTCTTCGGGATCACATTGACCACCGCGCCGGTGGCGCCTTCGCCATACAGCACCGAGGCCGGGCCGCGCAGCACATCCACCCGCTCCACCGACCAGGTGTCCACCGGGAAGGTCACGGTGCCCATGCCGCTGTACAGGCGATTGCCGTCGTACAGCTGCATCACCGAACCCTGGCCGGTAAAGCCGCGCGCCGACAACGAAGTGCCGCCGTCGCCGGGCGTGCCAGTGCGGCTGATCCCGGTGCTGCGCGACACCGCGTCCTGCACGCTGCGGTCGCCGCGCTGGCGAATGCGCTCGCCGCTCAGGCTCTCGGTGCTGGCCGGGGTTTGCAGGGCGCTCAGGCCCAGGCGCGAACCGGCGGTGGTCGGGGTGTGCAGGCTGATGTCCTGCGTATCGATGGCAGGCGCGCTGATGGTGCCGGTGGGCAGTATCAGGGGGGCGTCGTCGGCCTGGGCGGAGTGATTCAGGGTCAGCAGGCAGAGGCTGGACGCCAGGAGCTTAGTTGTCGGGCGGTTCATCGGGGCGGCTGAGTCGCTTCTTCGAGAGGGTTACCCGCAGCATGGGCGGCTGCGGGTAGGGGATCTTACACTTTAATGTTACAAAGTAACATTATGCGTGTCGTAAATTGAACCGACAGCAGTCTACAGATCCCTCTAAACCGCGCATCTCGCCTGATTCATGATGAAGATGAGGCCGATTCAGTCGAGCGGTTCCAGCGCGACAACAGCACGCGATCCAGCAGCCACACGGCCACCAGCGAGGCCCCGACCAGGGGAAAGGCCACGGCCAGCGCCAGCATGATCGCCATCGCGGTTTTCCATTTCGGCAGGTCATGGCGCAGCGGCGGTACACCGAGGCGCCCCTGAGGACGACGCTTCCACCAGATCACCAGGCCACTGACGGCGCTCAGCAGAATCATCAGGCAGATCAGCAGCACCACGATCTGGTTGAACGGGCCGAACATCTTGCCTTCGTGCAGCATCACCCCGACTTCGGTGGCGCGGGCGACGTTGCTGTACTGCTGCCAGCGCACATCGGCCAGGACCTTGCCGGTGTACTGGTCGACATGCAGGGTGGCGTCGTTGCGCGGGTCGTCGGCGAACACGGCGATGGTGAACACGCCGCTGGCGCTGGTCGGCAAGGTGATGCTGTAGCCGGCTTCGACCTGGCGCTGGGTGGCGATGTCCTGCACCTGCTGCAGGCTGACCGTGGGCGCCGCCGGGCCTTCGTGCGCGGCGCCGTGGGCCATGTGTTCGGCATGGTCGCCGGACATCGGCAACGGTGTGTTCTCCATGGCCCAGGGCACGGTCTGGCGGCTGGCGGTGTTGAGCTCGCCGGCCTGCTGGTCGGACTTGGGCACGTCGTTCCACATCGTCGCCGGGAAGCGATTCCACAGCTCGGCGTATTGCTTGCCCCAGAAGCCGGTCCAGGTCATCCCGCTGAGCAGCATCACCAGCAGGAACGCCGCGCCCCAGAAGCCGACCACGGCGTGCAGGTCGCGCCACAGCACACGGCCGCGGCTGCTGAACCGCGGCCACAACACCCCGGCCGAAGACTTGCCGCGCGGCCACCACAGGTACAGCCCGGACACCACCAGGACGATGCCCCAGCCCGCGGCCAGTTCCACCAGGCGGTCGCCGAGGGTGCCGATCATCAGCTCGCCATGAATGGCCCGGGCGATGGCTTGCAGATTGTTCTTGGCGTCTTGCTCGCCAAGGATATTGCCGTGGTAAGGGTCGACGAACACATTGAGTTCGCCACCTTCCTTCTGCACCACGAACTGCGCGCTGCGTCCGGCTTCGAGCGGCGGCAGGTACTGTTTGACATGGCCCTGGGGATACGCGGCCCGGACCCGCTGGAGTTGTTCATCGGCGCTGAGCATGTGGTGCCCCGCCGGCACCTGCAGCAGGTGGCCGTACATCAGCGGGTCGAGCTGGGGTTTGAACAGGTAGATGATCCCGGTCAGGGACAGCATCACCATGAAAGGGGCCACGAACAGTCCGGCGTAGAAATGCCAGCGCCAGGCCAGGTTGTAGAAAGACACTTTCGGTTGGCTCATCAGGGAATGCTCCGCATGGGCAATTACTCTCTGTAGCCGCTGCCGATAGGCTGCGATCGGCCGGAACGGCCGCAACGTACTCAATAGCGCTGAAGGCCTTCGGCCTTATCGCAGCCCTTCGGCAGCGGCTCCATTTGTTGTTGTGTTTAGAAGCTCAGATCCACCTTGGTCCAGAGCGTGCGCCCCGGTTCGTTGATGGCTTGCGGGTCATTGGCCGGGTAGCCGAACCCGGCGTTGCCGGCCAGGTTCAGGTGCTCGGCGTAGGCCTTGCCGAACAGGTTGTCGACGCCGGTGCTGACCTTCAGGTTCTTGTTGATCCGATAGGCGCCGTTGAGCGAGAACACGCCGAAGCCGCCGCTCTTGCCGAAGTCCTTGCCGACCACGTTGCCCTTGTTTTCGTCGATGCGGTTCTGCGCCGCCACCACTCGCCACAGGGCACCTGCGCTCCAGTTGTCCGCGCTGTAGGTCAGGCCGAAACGCGCGTCCAGCGGCGGCATCTGCGGTAGCGGCGAGCCGTCGCTGCTGTTCTTGCCCCAGGCGTAGGCGAGGGTGGCGTCGGCCTTCCAGTTGTCGGTCAGCTTGTAGGCCGCGCCGAGCTCGCCGCCCATGATGCGGGCGTCGATGTTCTCGGCTTGCGAGGTCATGCCCATCATCCCGGGGCGGTAGTTGAACAGGATGTAGTCGCGTACCTGGCCGATATAGCCCGAGGCCCAGGCTTCCAGTTCCGCAGTCTTGTATTGCAGGCCGAAGTCGAGCTGGGTGGTCTTTTCCGGCTTGATCGAATCGAAGGCGTTGACCGATCCGGACGGGCCCATTTTCGGCGAGAACAGCTCCCAGTAATCCGGGAAACGTTGCGCGTGGCCGAGGCCGGCGTAGACGGTGGTCGGGCTGTCGGCCAGGTCATGCTCGTAGCGGATGAAACCACTGGGCAGAGTGTCGGCGCGGGTATCGCCGGCGGTCGGGTTGGGCCTGGCCATCATTCCGGAACCGATGCTCTGGCGGTAGTCCTTGGCCGAGGCGCGGTCCACTCGGGCGCCGCTGATCAGCCGGTCGCGGTCGGCGGCGTACCAGGTCAGCTCGCCGAACGCGCCGTAGTTATGGAAGTCGGCGTCCTTGGTGCGCGGCTGGTCCTTATAGGTGTCGATACCCATGGCGCTGCGTTGGCGATGCTCGTTGGTCTGCGCATCGATACCGCTGATCAACTGCACATCGGCCCAGCGCCAGGTGGCCTTGATCCGCGCGCCGAGGGTGCGGCGGTCGACGTTGCTGGCCATGGGGCCGGCCATCATCCCGGTGCCGGACGGCGCGCGCAGGCTGTAGTTGTCCATCACGTGGTCGGCGTAGTTGTAGTAGACCTGCGCCTCGACCTTATCCAGCACCTCGCCGATATTGGAGCGCTCGAAACGCAGGCCCAGGCTTTCCCGCTTGAACTGCGAACCGTCCATGCCGCGCCCGGCGTAACGCGCTTCGCCGTCGCCCTTGCCGGCGGTAAGCTCCAGCAGGGTGTCGGCGTCCGGGGTCCAGCCCAGGGCGACGTCACCGTTCCACTTGTCGTAGCGTGACGGCACGGTGTCGTTGTTGCCGTCCTTGTAGTCGTCGGAATGGGCCTGGTTGCCGATCACCCGCACGTAACCCAGCGGTCCGCCGGCGGCGGCATCCACCACCTTGTCGAAGCGGCCGTTGGAGCCGGCCAGGACGCTGGCGTTGACCCGGGTACCCAGCTCGCCGAAGTTTTCCGGCTCGCGGTCGAAGAGGATGGTCCCAGCCGAAGCGCCCGGCCCCCAGAGCACGGTTTGCGGACCCTTGATCACCGTCAGCTTGTCGTAGGTTTCCGGCGAGATATAGGAGGTCGGCGCGTCCATGCGGCCAGGGCAGGCGCCGAGCATCATGCCGCCGTTGGTGAGGATGTTCAGGCGCGAGCCGAACATGCCGCGCAGCACCGGGTCGCCGTTGGTGCCGCCGTTGCGCACCAGGGCGAAGCCGGGGATGGTCTTGAGGTAGTCGCCGCCATCGCTGGCCGGGACCGGCTGGCGCGGATCCTTGGGGTTGGTGACCACGGTCAGCGGTGAGCTGGGGGCGATGGCGGTGATCACCGTCGGGCTCAGTTCTTCGCCGTGCTGGCTGTGATCCACCGGTTGTTCGGCCGCCAGGGCCAGCGGCGTGAGCAGGGCGCCGCAGAGCAGGGCGATGGCGTGGTTGAAACGTACGCGAGGTTCGTTCAGGGCAAAGGTAGCGGGGGCCTGGGCGGAGCACAGGCGAGTGTCAGCAGAAAACCTGGACATAAAGGTTCCATCAATCATTTCGTAAACAACACGGCCAGCAGCCTGCGGCTGTCTTTTCTACAGTCGGCCGGGTGAAGTGCGGTTGAGGGGTTTACGCAATGACAGGTGGCGCGCGGGTCCGGGCGCCGGGGAACACCGTCTGCCGGGCATGGCCCAGGCGCGGCGAGGGGGTGAGGAAGTGGCTGGACGGTGAACTGTCGAGCGCTGTGAACGACAGGCTGCCAGGCAGTGCCGGGCAGTTGAACAGCAGGCTGCAGTAACCGCATTTTTCCCAGAGCGCATGGTGTTCGCCCTGGACCTTGCCGTGCTCCGTGCCGTGAGGGTTTTCACCGTGGCAGCCGGGCTCGCCCATGTTCATGTCCGTCGACATGGACAGGTTCATCGGCACAGCCTGATCCATCGGCATCGACTGGGAAATCAGCGGACCGATAAAGATCATCAGCATGGCGAACAGGCTGATCCAGCTGCCGCGCCGTACTTTCAGGGGCGTGCGCACGGATCGCCAGGTGCCAGGCGAGCGCAAGGCGTTCACGGTAATGATGGCCGGGGCTTATTGGGCGTGCATGTGTTCCTGGTTGCCCACGGGCGCCTGCTTCTGCACTGCCGCCTCGACCGTGATGTCGCCGGATTTCTCGAAGTGCAGGGTCAGCGGGAAGCGCTTGCCGTCGCTGAGCAGGCTGCGGTCTTTGAGCTCCAGCAGCATCACGTGATAGGCCATGGGGGCGAAGGTGACGGTCGCGCCTGGGGCGATCGCCACGTTGGGCACCTGCTGCATTTTCATCAGGTCGCCCTGCTGCACGTGTTCATGCAGCTCGGCCTTGCCCGAGATCGGCGAGTCGACGCCGAGCAGGCGGTCGGCATTCTTGCCGGTGTTGTGAATGACGAAATAGGCCGCCACCGTCGGTGCGTTGGGCGGCAGCTCCTGTGACCAGGGGTGGGCAATCTGCAACTCGCCAGCCTGGTATTCATGGGCGGTGGCAAAACCAACGGGCAACAGCAGGGCGGCCAGCAGCAGGGCTTGCAGGGCCTGTACGGATTTCAACATGGCAGTTCTCCAGAACGATTCGACACGCAGATCAATTGCGAGGTGGAATCAGACCAGAGGTGAAGCGCGGGGATTGAGGCTCGGCCATTGCTGGCGTGGCGTGGGCATGACCAGCGCGGGTGGCGCGACGCTGCGGTTGGACTCGAAACGGGCGAAATACAACTGCGGCGCATGGCCTGGCAGGGCGACCAGGGGCGCCGAGCCGGAACAGCACCAGCAGTGCTGCATCGTGGAGTGATCGTCGTTCTGCGGGGCTTGCTGTTCCAGCTTGCCCAGGGAGATCGCCACCAGCTTGGTGCCGCTGGAGGAACAGAAGCTGCCCCACAACAGTTGCTCGGCAGGTGCTCGATCGGTCTGCTGCATGGCTCCCGAAAGCGGCATGGCAAGCATGTTGAACAGCACTGCGAAGCAGGCGATCCAGGCAAATGCGAGCCGTTGTCGGGACATGGTGACGATCCGTCAGGTTGAGCGAACAGGGGGGTATTTAGCCTGATCGCTGTGGATAAGTAAAAAGGCGCCGTGCGGTGTGGTGTCGCAGAGCCACCTGGATTGGCCGTTCCTCAGTGAGCCGGTACCGCGCGGACCTCGATGGCCACGCCGAGCTTGGCGCGGATGGCGGCGAAGATCGCGGCCAGGTTGTCCATGCTCGGGTTGCCGCTGGCGGACAGCATGCGATGCAGGCTCTTGCTGGGCTTGGCGGTCTCGCGGGCCAGGGCTTCGAAGCCGACGGTGGCGTTGACCAGGTCGCGCAGAATGATCCGCGACATCTCCGGTTCGCCGTTGAGAAACAGCGTAGCAGCCTCGTCCAGCAGCGCCTGGGAAAACGCCGGGTCGCGCTCGGCGCGTTCGGCAATGCTGTGCTTGAAGCTTCGAGTCAGTGCCATGGGTGTCACCTCGTTTTCAGTTCGGCCTTCTTGCGGTGATGGAATTCGGCGATCAGTTTCTTCGCCTGCCTGATGTCGGCCTGCTGGGTGGACTTGTCGCCACCGCCAAACAGGATCACCAGGTGCCGGCCTTCCTGGATCAGGTAGATCCTGTAGCCGGGGCCCCAATCGATGCGGTATTCGCCAAGCCCGTCGAACCACTTGATGTTGGATGTGTTGCCCATTTCCAGGCGCAGCAGCGCGGTGGAAACCTTGACGGCTGCCTGGGTATCCAGCGTTTCGAACCAGCGACCGAAGGGGCTGCGCTGGTTCTCTTGCTGGTATTCCTCGACTGTGATCATCGCCGGCCTTAAAGGTAACAAATAAGTTACTATATGGGTAGGCCTTTGATCGTGCCGCAAAGCCTGTCCGTGGCCAACGCTGCAAGTGTTTCCTCTGTCTTCAATACGCGAAGGTCCCGTGGCGCGGCGGCCAGGGCTGCGTCCTACCGTTCAGCGGGGGACTTGGTAACTCGATGTATCGGCCGGGTTTTGCGCGGCCAGACGGTCAGCGCAGGGCCTGGAGCAACTCGCCCAGGTCATGGAATTCCCGATCGACGGCTGGCAACGACGGCCGCTGCAGGATCAGCACCGGTACCCCACGCTCGCGCGCCACTTCCAGCTTGGGTTCGGTGGCGCTGCTGCCGCTGTTCTTGCTGATCAGCACGTCGATATGGCGGCGTTCGAACAGCTCGCGTTCGCTGTCGATCAGGAAGGGGCCGCGTGCGCCTATCACTTCGCACCGGTCATTGCCGGGGTACGGGTCGAGGGCGCGCAGGGTCCAGAACTGCCCGGCGGGGATCTCATGCAGATGCTGCAAGGGCTCGCGGCCCAGGGTGAACAGCGGGCGCTTGAAGGGTTCGAGTGCCTGGACCAGTTCGGCCCAGTCGCGGACTTCGCGCCAGTCGTCGCCGGCCTGCGCCTGCCAGGCCGGTCGGCGCAGGGCCCAGCAGGGGATGCCACACAGCTGCGCGGCCGTGGCGGCGTTCTGGCTGATTTGGGCGGCATAGGGGTGGGTGGCGTCCAGCAGCAGCTCGATGCCTTGCTCGCGGATGAACCGGGCCAGGCCCTCGGCGCCGCCGTAGCCGCCGACCCGCACCTGGCAGTCCAGGTCAGCGGGTACGCGCCCGATGCCTGCCAGGCTATAGATGTGCTCCGGCCCCAGGGTCCGGGCGATGGCCAGGGCCTCGGTCACGCCGCCCAGCAGCAGTACGCGCTTCATCGAAAAGCTCCGGCATGGCCGACGATACCGCCCTGGCGATCGATGGCGAAGACTTCGACCTGGACCTGTGGCGGCACCACGCTGCGCGCGAAATCCAGGGCGTGCTGGCACACCGCGTCGCCCAGGGCGATGCCGGCGGCGCTGGCCATGGCCAGCGCTTGCTGGCTGGTGTTGGCGCCACGGATGGCGCTTTGCAGCGCCGGGTCGGCGCCGACCGCCGCGGCCCACTCGGCCAGTTGCGGCAGGTCGATGCTGGAGTGGCGGCTGTGCAGGTCCATGTGCCCGGCCGCAAGCTTGCTGATCTTGCCGAAGCCGCCACACAGGCTGAGTTTGTCCACCGGTACTTTGCGCAGGTGCTTGAGCACGGCGCCGACAAAGTCGCCCATTTCGATCAGGGCGATTTCCGGCAGGTCGTAGACGCGGCGCATGGTGTCTTCGCTGGCGTTGCCGGTACAGGCGGCGATGTGCAGGTAGCCGTTGGTCTTGGCGACATCGATGCCCTGGTGGATCGAGGCGATATAGGCCGCGCAGGAAAACGGCCGCACGATGCCGCTGGTGCCGAGGATCGACAGGCCGCCGAGAATGCCCAGGCGCGGGTTCATGGTTTTCAGCGCCAGGGCTTCGCCATCCTCGACGTTGACCGTGACCTCGAAGCCGCCCTGGTAACCCTGTTCCCGGGCCAGGGTTGCCAGGTGTTCGCTGATCATCCGGCGCGGCACCGGATTGATCGCCGGCTCGCCCACACCCAGCACCAGCCCCGGGCGGGTCACGGTGCCCACGCCTTGGCCGGCGATGAAGCGAATGCCGCTGTCCGGGCTCAGGCGCACCTGGGAATAGAGCAGGGCGCCGTGGGTCACGTCGGGGTCGTCGCCGGCATCCTTGATCGTGCCGGCTTCGGCGCCGGTGTCGGTGAGGCGGCAGAATTCCAGGCGCATCTGCACCTGCTTGCCCTTGGGCAGGACGATCTCCACGGCGTCGCTGCTGGCGCCGCCGAGCAACAGGCGCGCCGCCGCCAGGCTGGTGGCGGTGGCACAGCTGCCGGTGGTCAGGCCGCTGCGCAGCGGGGCCGGTTGTTCCGCCGTTTCTTCACGCATGCCGTGCGGCCTTGTGCAGGCGCGAGCTTGCTCGCGATAGCGTCCGCCAGACGGACCGCGTGGTCTGGATCGCGAGCACGCTCGCTCCTACAGGGGAGGGCAGGGTGCTCATAGCGGTTTGACGAGGTCGAGCAAGGTAATGGGCAGGGCCTGGCGCCAGGTGTCGAAGTCCCCCAGCGGCAGGGCCTGGGCGACATGGATGCGGGTCAGCTCGCCGCCATGCCGTTCGCGCCAGGCCATCAGGGTCGTTTCGCTTTGCAGGGTCACGGCGTTGGCCACCAGCCGGCCACCGGGCTTGAGCCGGGCCCAGCAGGCGTCGAGCACGCCGGGGCGGGTCACGCCGCCGCCGATGAAGATCGCGTCCGGGGCTTCCAGGCCATCCAGCGCCTGGGGCGCGCTGCCGCGAACCAGTTGCAGGCCGGGCACGCCGAGGGCGTCGCGGTTGTGTTCGATCAGTTGCTGGCGGCCTGGGTCGGCTTCGATGGCCAGGGTCCGGCAGCTGGGGTGCGCGCGCATCCACTCGATGCCGATCGAGCCGCTGCCGGCGCCGACATCCCACAACAGTTCGCCAGGCACAGGTGCCAGGCGGGCCAGGGTAATGGCGCGGACGTCGCGCTTGGTCAGCTGGCCGTCATGCTGGAAGGCCGAGTCGGGCAAGCCGGCCAGGCGCGACAGGCGCGGCGTATCGGGCTCGGCCAGGCATTCAATGGCCACCAGGTTGAGGTCGGCGATGGCCGGGTCGCTCCAGTCGTTGGCGGTACTGTCGGTCCGTCGTTCGGCCTCGCCGCCCAGGTGCTCGAGCACGCTGAGACGGCTCGGGCCGAAGCCGCGTTCGCGCAGCAGCGCGGCGATGGCCGAGGGGCTGAGGCCGTCATTGCTCAGGACCAGCAGGCGCACGCCGCTGAACAGCTGGGCGCTGAGGGCCGCCACGGGGCGGGCGACCACCGAGAGCGTCACCACCTCTTGCAGCGGCCAGCCCAGGCGCGCGGCCGCCAGTGAATAAGAGGAAGGCGAGGGCAGGACGTGCATTTCTTCCTGAGCCACCTGCCGCGCCAGGCTGGCGCCGACGCCGAACAGCATCGGGTCGCCGCTGGCCAGCACGCACACCGGCTCGCCGCGCTTGGCCAGCACCGGCTCCAGTGAGAAAGGGCTCGGCCACAGTTGCCGCTCGCCGCGGATGCACACCGGCAACAGGTCCAGTTGCCGCTGGCCGCCGACGATCCGTGAAGCGCCCAGCAGGGCCCGCCGGGCGTTCTTGCCCAGGCCCTTGAAGCCGTCTTCACCGATTCCCACTACTGTCAGCCAGGGCGACATCGCTATTCCTCGAGGGTAAAACCTGTTCTTCCGACAGGCAGGCTTTTCATGCCTTCGGACAAAGCAGGCATAATACCGCGCCTTCGCCCGCGAAGCGCCTTTCCCACACAGCCGGTCACCCCCTTGAACGAACGCCCGATGTCCACCGCCTTACGCCCCTCGGCCTGTCCGGGGTTGCTGCGTATCGTCCCGGCGTTGGACGGCGGTATCTGCCGGATCAAGCTGGCCGGCGGGGCGATCAGCGCCGCCCAGGCCCGCGCGGTGGCTGCTGCGGCCGAGCGTTATGCCGGCGGGGTGATCGAGGCGACCAACCGCGCCAACCTGCAGATTCGCGGGATCGGCGCCGAGCATCAGGCGCTGATCGCCGATCTGCTGGCCGCCGGCCTGGGACCGACCACCGCGGCCGGTGATGACGTGCGCAACCTGATGCTCAGCCCCACGGCCGGGATCGACCGCACGATGATCCTCGACACCCGTCCCCTGGCCGGGCAGATTCTCGCCACTGTGCAAAGCCATCCGCGCTTTCATGAGTTGTCGCCCAAGTTCGCCGTGCAACTCGACGGCGGCGAGGCCCTGGCCATGCTGAAGCATCCCCATGACCTGTGGCTCTCGGCGTTCGAAGGCGCGGGCGAGCCCTGGCTGGCCTTCGGTCTGGCCGGCTGCCCTGGGGACCGCCCCCTGGCCAGCGTGGCGCTGGAGGATGGGTTGGCCCTGGTGGTGGCGGTGCTGGAGCTGTTCCTCGACCTGGCCCGCCCCGAACAGACCCGCATGCGCCAGCTGTTGACGGAGCACTCGGCGGACGCGCTGCTGGCGCAGGTGTCCGCGCGCTTGTCGGGGCCGGTAATCAGGGTGGGCGATTGGCAGCGCGAGGCCCCTTCCGAGCCGCTGCATATCGGCACTTATCCACAGCGGCAACCGGACCAGGTCTATGTCGGTGCCGTCACGCCCCTGGGGCGGCTGGCCCCGTCGATGCTGCGCGGCGCGGCGCAGCTGGCCGAGCAATGGGGCGACGGCAGCCTGAGGTTCACCCCCTGGCAGAGCCTGTTGCTGCCAAATCTGCGGGCCGAAGACGCAGTTGAAGTCACACATCACCTGCAGCAGCTGGGTTTTCTCTGCTCGCCAGAGCAGCCCCTGGCCCACCTGATTGCCTGCACCGGTTCCAGCGGCTGCGGCAAGGCCCTGGCCGACACCAAGGGTGACGCGCTGAAGCTGGCCGCCTTGCTCCAGCGCCACGGCCATCAGCTGGACGTGCACCTGTCCGGCTGCTCGCGTTCCTGCGCCGCCGCCCATGTGGCACCGGCTACCTTGCTGGCCGTCGCACCCGGTCGTTACGACCTCTATTTTCGCGATGCCGCGCAGCCGGGTTTCGGCACGCTGCACGCACGCAACCTTTCCCTTGAAGCGGCCGGCGCATTGCTCGATGCCCGCCCACGGAGCAACACCCATGATTGATTACATCCGCGACGGTCAGGAGATCTATCGCAACTCCTTCGCGATCATTCGCGAGGAGGCCAGGCTCGATCGCATCCCCGCGGACCTGGAAAAGCTCGCGGTGCGGGTGATCCATGCCTGCGGCATGGTCGATGCCATCGACGGCCTGCAGTTCTCCGAAGGCGCGGGCCAGGCCGGGCGCGCTGCCCTGGCGGCCGGCGCGCCGATTCTCTGCGATGCGCGCATGGTGGCCGAAGGCATCACCCGCGCCCGTCTGCCGGCGAACAATCAGGTGATCTGCACCCTGCGCGACGAAAGCGTGCCGGAGCTGGCCCGCGAGCTGGGCAACACCCGCTCGGCGGTGGCCCTGGAACTGTGGCGGCCGTACTTGGAAGGCAGCGTGGTGGTGATTGGCAACGCCCCGACCGCGCTGTTCTACCTGCTGGAAATGCTCGACGCCGGCGCGCCGAAACCGGCGCTGATCCTCGGTTTCCCGGTAGGTTTCGTCGGCGCGGCCGAGTCCAAGGCGATGCTCGCCGCCGACAGCCGCGGCGTGCCTTTTGTGATCATGCAAGGCCGCCTGGGCGGCAGCGCCATGGCCGCCGCCGCCGTTAACGCCCTGGCCACGGAGATCGAATGATGCAGCAACCTGGACGTTTGATCGGCCTGGGTGTCGGCCCCGGTGATCCGGAACTGATTACCGTCAAGGCCCTGCGCCTGCTGCGCGAATCGCCGGTGGTGGCGTACTTCGTCGCCAAGGGTAAAAAGGGCAATGCCTTCGGCATCATCGAAGCGCACCTGCAAGGCGCGCAGACCCTGGTGCCGCTGGTCTATCCGGTGACCACCGAAGTGCTGCCGGCGCCGCTGTCCTACGAGCAAGTGATCAGCGACTTCTATGACAGCGCCGCCGAAGACTTGGCCAAGCATCTGGACGCCGGCCGCGACGTGGCGGTGATCTGTGAAGGCGACCCGTTCTTCTACGGCTCCTACATGTACCTGCACGACCGCCTGGCCGAGCGTTACCCGGCCGAAGTGGTGCCGGGGGTGTGCTCGATGCTCGGTGGCGCCTCGGTGCTGGGCGCGCCGCTGGTGTATCGCAACCAGAGCCTGTCGGTGCTCTCCGGCGTGTTGCCCCATGACGAACTCAAGCGCCGCCTGGCCGATGCCGACGCGGCGGTGGTGATGAAGCTGGGACGCAACTTCCCCAAGGTGCGCCAGGTGCTCGAAGAGCTGGGCCTGGCTGGGCGCGCGCTGTACGTCGAGCGCGCGACCATGGCCAACCAGAAGATCGTGCCGCTGGATGAAGTGCAGCCGATGTCCTCTCCGTATTTCTCGTTGATCATCGTGCCCGGTGAAAGGTGGCAAGGTTGATGGCCCGTTCCGCACCGGCCATCGTCATCCTTGGCCAAGGCAGCCTGGCGACTGCGCGCAAACTTCAGCAGCTGTACCCGGACGCGTTGATCCACGGCCTGGCCGAACGGGTCGAGGGCGCCGACCGCCCGTACCAGGAGTTCGGCGCGACCCTGCGTCAGCTGTATCAACAGGACACGCCGATCATCGCCCTGTGCGCCGCGGGCATCGTCATCCGCACCCTGGCGCCGCTGCTGCTGGAGAAGGGCGCGGAGCCGCCGGTGCTGGCCGTGGCCGAAGACGGCAGCGCCGTGGTGCCGTTGCTCGGTGGCCTGGGCGGAGTGAACGTCATGGCCCGGGAAATCGCCGCCGGGTTGGGTGTGGCGGCGGCCATCACCACCAGCGGCGAGCTGCGCTTCGGCACCTGCCTGCTCAACCCACCGAGCGGCTATGCCCTGGGTGATCTGGAGCTGGGCAAGCGTTTCGTCTCCGACCTGCTGGGCGGTGAAAGCGTGCGCATCGAAGGCGCCGCGCCCTGGCTGGCCGAGGCCCGGTTGCCGCAGGACCAGCAAGCCCGGTTGACCATCCGCGTCGGCTCGGCCGAGCGCGAGCCCGCCGCCAACGAACTGCTGATCTATCCGCGCAGTGTGCTGATCGCCTGCAACGGCAATATCGCGGGTGCCAATGCGCTGCGCGATGCCTTGCACCAGAAGCAGATCGCGGTGCAATCCGTCGCCTGCCTGCTGGCCGCTGACAGCGACATGGCCAGCCCAGCCTTGCGCGAAGCCGCCGCCGACCTGGGCGTGCCCCTGCGTTTCGCCCCGGCGGCGGGCAGCGTCGCCGAGCTGGCGCAACAGGCCGTGCCACAACTATTGCCCCCGCTCAGCGTGGGTGAAGACATCGCCATTGCCGTGGCCAGCCAGCCGCTGGACCCGCAGCAGATCGGCCGCCCCCGTGGCCGCCTGGCGGTGATCGGCCTGGGCCCTGGCGCCGCCGAGCTGATGGTGCCGGCGGTGAAAGCCGAACTGGCGCGGGCCAACGATATCCTCGGCTACGAAACCTATGTGCGCATGGCCGGCCCGTTCCGCGCCGACCAGGTCATGCACTGCACCGACAACCGCGAAGAAATGCAGCGTGCCCGCCACGCCTTCGAGCTCGCGGCCCAAGGCCGTTCGGTGGTGGTGGTGTCCTCCGGCGACCCGGGGGTTTTCGCCATGGCCGCGGCGGTGCTGGAAGCGCTGCACGAATCCAGCAAACCGGGCTGGCATCAGGTCGAGCTGGAAATCCTTCCTGGCGTCTCCGCTTCCCTGGCCACCGCGGCCCAGGCTGGTGCGCCCCTGGGCCATGATTTCTGCGTGCTGTCCCTGTCGGACAACCTCAAGCCCTGGGCAATCATCGAGAAGCGCCTGGACCTGGCGTCCCAGGCCGACCTGGCCTTGGCGTTCTACAACCCGATCTCGCGCTCGCGCCCTTGGCAACTGGGGCGCGCGCTGGAGATCGTGCGTCAGCACCGCACGCCGCAAACGCCGGTGGTGCTGGGGCGGGATATCGGGCGTCCGGGGCAGACGTTGCGCGTTATCACCCTGGGCGAGCTGACAGCGGAGCAGGTGGATATGCGCACTATGGTGTTGGTGGGGTCATCCACGACCTGTGTGTTTCCCAAGGTTGGAGGGGGGGAGTGGGTGTATACGCCGAGGTGGTACGGGCAGAAACCTTAGGCAACCTCGAACCGCCGTAGGAGCGAGGCTTGCCCGCGATGGCGTCCGTTTTGGCGCTGCATTTCTTGGACGGTGTACATATCCGTTGCTGCGGTCACGGCTGCTGGCGGTTTCGCCCTTACGGCGACTCACTTTTTACAAACGCCTAAAAAGTAAGCAAAAACGCTTGCCCCTGCGTACGGCCTTCGCTGCGCTCAGGTTCCCTCGCTCCGGCGTCCATCAGGGGGCATCGACTCCGGTCGGCTTCGCTTCGACCTCCATACGATGTCCTCGACTGCGTCGAGGGGCGCTGCGCGCCTGTCCCCTGATGAACGCCTCCACTCGGCCTCCCGATGGGGCAGGTAGATCAAAATCAAAAGCCGGGCGCGACCTACCGGTCGGCGCTAAATTTTGTAGCCGCTGCCGAGCTTGCGAGGCTGCGATCGACTGCGCAGCAGGCGCAGGGTCTTGAGACCGCTGGAGGACCTTCGGTCCTATCGCAGCCTCGCGGGCTCGGCAGCGGCTACAGGAAGCGTGGGGGCCGTCAGAGGGAAAGAATGGCAACACATTGAGGGTTGTCGCTGGTTTTTGGCGAAGCCATAGTTGCCCGGTCGCCGACGCATCGGCGGCCGATCTTAGCCGGTCGGAAAGCATCTCTATGAATGCTTAAGCGCCATCCATTAACATGCTGGCGCTTTTTGCTGCATGGCACCTTCTATGGCAGCTGTGCGCGGGACACCTTTGGGTGTGCCGGGTTTTTCATAGACTGCACCCGGTCGGCTAACCCTCGTACAGCTGCCACCCTTTTGTTTAGCCGCTCAGGGTGGTTGTTCTTCAGCAATCTATGGAGATATACCCATGACGGACTTCATCCCCCTACAAAGCAATCTCACCCCCACCCCAATTTTCCACCTCGACCGCAACGCGCCCGCAGCCGATCTGCATGGCGGCGCGGTGCAGCGCATCAAGGCTTCGCGGGATCTGATGCACAGCCTCAATTGCCTGAGTGTCAAAGGCGTGGGCGACCAGGATCTGATTCACTTCGTCAACGCCGCCCACCTGTTGCTGCAAGACGGCTGCGACGCGCTGGATGCCTTGCAGTGGCAACTGCAGGCATAAAAAGTCCACCCCAGAAAAAACACGGGCTCACTGTCTCCAGTGAGCCCGTTCGTTCTTGCCGCTTGTAGCTTGCAGCTGCCTCTACCCCAAATACCCCTTGACCCCGGTAAAGATGATCTGCGCTGCCAGGGCGCAGACGAACAGGCCCATCAGTCGGCTGACGATCTGCAAGCCTTGCTCGCCCAGGATGCGTTCGATGCGGTTGGACAGGTAGAGCACCACGCCGACCGTGAAGCTGGCCAGGGCGATGCTGAGGATCGCGGTGAGTTTGTCGTCCCAGTGCGGCTGGCTGACGCCCATTACCAGCAGGGCGCCGATGGTGCCGGGGCCGACGGTCAGGGGGATGGTCAAGGGCACTATGGTCACGTCCTGCTGCACGTTGTCGGTCTGGATCGCCGACTTGCCTTGGGCCATGCCCAGTGCCGAGATGAACAACACGCTACCGGCGCCGATGCGGAAGGCGTCCACGGTGATGCCGAACACATTGAAGATCACCCGTCCGAACAGATACAGCAGCACGCTGGAGGCCAGGGTCGCCAGGGCAACGTTCCATGCCAGGCGCCGACGCTCCTTGCTGGAGTAGCCGCGAGTCAGGCTGATGAAGCAGGACAGGACGAAGAAGGGGCTGTAGAGCACCAGCATCTTCAGGTACACGCTGAACAGCACATGGAGCATGGCGCAAACTCACAGCGAAGGAGGGCGAGCGGAGTTTAACAGGCGTTTGCCGGACTGTCGGCTCAGGACGGTTGCGCCGTGGTGCGGTCCTGCAGGTCGCGCTGCGCCACCCAGTGTTCGATCAGTTCGCGCAGTTGCGACAGCTCCACCGGCTTGGCCATGTGCCCGTCCATGCCGGCCTGCCGCGCGCGCTCCTTGTGCTCGGTGAGGATGTGCGCGGTCAGCGCCACCACCGGCGTGCGCACGCGCTGGTTGCCGACTTCCCAGGCCCGCAGCTGCTGGGTGGCGGAGAAACCGTCGAGGATCGGCATTTCGCAGTCCATCAGCACCAGGTCGTAGCGCTGGGCCTTCATCGCTTGCAGGGCTTCTTCGCCGTTGCTCGCGGTATCGGGCTGCAGGTTGAGCTTGCCGAGCATGCCGCGAATCACCTTGGTGGAGATGCTGTTGTCCTCGGCGACCAGGATGCGGAAGTCACTCGGCACCTTGACCGGCACCGCAACCCCGCTCAGCGAATGGGGCTGATGGGGGACCAGTTGGCCCTTGTTGCGCTGGGTCAGCTCGTCGGCCAGGGTGGTCTTGAGGGTGTAGCCGGCCACCGGTTTGGCGAGAATGCGCTTGACCCCGGCGTTGCGCGCGATGACCTTGCTCGGCGCGTTGCTGATGCCGGTGAGCATGATCAGCAGGATGTCGTGGTTCAGGCTCGGGTCTTCCTTGATCTTGGCCGCCAGTTGCATGCCGGTCATGCCGGGCATGTTCTGGTCGAGCAGCACCACATCGAAGTAGTCGCGCAGGTGCGCCTTGGTGCGCAGCAGGGCCAGGGCTTCCTTGCCCGAAGGCACGGCGCTGACGTTCAGGCCCCAGGCGCTGCATTGCTGCACCAGGACCTTGCGGCAGGTGTCGTTGTCGTCCACCACCAGCACCCGGGCGCCTTGCAGCGGGCCATCCAGGTCGGACGTCGGGTGCTCCAGGCGCTCAGGGTCCAGCGGCAGGGTCAGCCACAGGGTACTGCCCTGGTTGGCGCTGGTCTTGACCCCGAACTCGCCATGCATCAGCAGGATCAGCTGGCGGGCGATGACCAGGCCGAGATTGCCGCCCAGGCGGGTGCTGGCGAGGAAGTTCTTGCTGTGCAGTTCCGAATGCAGCAGGGCATCGCGCTCTTCGGCTTCCATCGGCTGGCCGCTGTCCTGCACGGCGATGCGCAGGCGCGGTTTGCTGGTGCGCTCGTCCAGCGCGACCACCACCAGGACCTCGCCTTCGTCGGTCTTCTTCAGGGCGTTTTCCAACAGGCTGAGCATGGCCTGGCGCAAGCGCGTCGGATCACCGCTGATCACGCGTGGCACCTGCGGCTGGATGAAGCTGATCAGCTCGACGTTCTGCTGCTCGGCCTTGGCGCGGAAAATACTCAGGCAGTCCTCGATCAGTGCATTGAGGTCGAACTGCACGTCGTCCAGCTCGATCTGCCCGGATTCGAGCTTGGAGATGTCGAGGATCTCGTTGATCAGGGTCAGCAGCTCGTTGCCGGCGCTGTGGATGGTTTGCACGTAGTCGCGTTGCTTGACCGACAGTGGCGTGCCCAGCAGCAGCTCGGTCATGCCCAGCACGCCGTTCATCGGTGTGCGGATCTCGTGGCTGATCTTGGCCAGGAACTCGGCCTTGGCATTGACCTCGGCGTTGCTGGCGGCGAGGTCGCGGCTGACGCTGAACTCGTTCTCGGTGATGCTGCGCTGGCGCTCGCCCAGGGCAATGCTCATCGCCAGCCCGCTCAGGCACATGGTTACCAGCAAGGTAATGATCAGGCCCTGGGGCGCGACCATGGTCAGCCCCAGCAACGCTGGCAGCACGATCAACGCACCGATGTTGAAGATGCCCATGCCGGCCACGAAGAAGCGCGCCGGGCGGTAGCCTTTGTGCCAGTGATAACCGGCGATGAACAGCATGCTCAGGCCGACCAGGGCCACCAGGCCGTAGGTGATGAGGTTCAGCGGGAGCGAATCGACGAACAGCAGCAACAGGCTACACAGGCCGACCATCAGGATGTCGACCAGCAGCAGCTTGTTCAGTGGGTGCGGGCCCAGCGGGGCAAAAAAGCGATAGACGAACATCAGCCCGCAAGGGGTGGTCAGCAACAGCGCCAGGTAGGCGCCAGGGGTCTGTATCGCGTGCCAGTCCGGCAGCCAGGGGCCGAACAGGTTGAGCATCAGCGCCAGGCTGAGCATCACCAGGGCTTCGCAGGACGCCAGCCACAGGCTGCTGCGCGAACGGGTGTAGGCGTAGCGCACCAGGTTGTGCAGCATCAGCATGCCCATGCAGCCGAACAGCAGGCCGTACAGCACGCTCTGGCCTTGATTGGCCGCGGTCATGACCGCCGGTTGCAGGGTGATGTAAGGGCGCAACTGATGGTCGGAGACCAGGCGCAGGTAGACATCGAGGGTCTTCTGGTTCTGCGGCAGCGGCAGCATGAAGTCGCTGCTGGGCAAAGGCCGTTCGGCCTGGGGCTGCTGGGTGCCGGAGGTCAGTTGCTCGACCAGGTTGTCGCCGTCCAGCACATACATGTCCAGGCGTGACAGATCGGGCGCGAAGATCCGCAGCAGTTGTTCGTGCTTGCCCGGTTGCAGTTTGAAACGCAGCCATAACGCGCCTCCGGGTTCGGCGGCGGTGATGCGTTCCAGTTCGATCGGGCTGAATTGATTGGTGTAGCGCGGGGAGCGGATATCGCTCAGTTGCAGGTCGGCCTGTTCATCGAGCAAAACGGCCCAGTTACTGCCTTGTGCGGCCTGGGCCGGGATCAAGCAGAGCAGGGTCAGCAGAGTGACGGTGAAACCTATGGCAGTCCTGAGCCAGCGCACGGCGAAATCCCTTCGTAGGTTGATGCCAGATTATAACTATGCGCGGCGCTGGAGCCGTCCGGCAAGGGCCTGGGGCCCCTGCCGGACAGGAAGACAGGATTACTCCTGACTTTCGCCACGCTCGCGGGCAATGGCCCGGTAACCGATGTCTTTGCGGTAGAAGCAGCCTTGCCAATCGATCTTAGCTGCCAGTTGGTAGGCCTGCTGCTGCGCGGCACCCACGCTTTCGCCCAGGGCGGTGGCGCAGAGCACGCGGCCGCCGGAGGTTACCACCTGACCGTCCTTGAGCGCGGTGCCGGCGTGGAAGACTTTGCCTTCCAGTTTGGCGGCCGCGTCCAGGCCTTCGATCACCGCGCCTTTGGCGTAGTCACCAGGATAGCCGCCAGCGGCCAGGACGATGCCCAGGCTCGGACGTGGATCCCATTGCGCTTCGACCTTGTCCAGCGCCTGGGCCAGGGCGGCCTCGACCAGCAGCACCAGGCTCGATTGCAGGCGCAGCATCACCGGTTGGGTTTCCGGATCGCCAAAGCGGCAGTTGAACTCGATGACTTTCGGGTTGCCGGCCTTGTCGATCATCAGGCCGGCGTACAGGAAACCGGTGTAGACGTTGCCTTCGTCGGCCATGCCGCGCACGGTCGGCCAGATCACCTGGTCCATCACGCGCTGGTGCACGTCGGCGGTGACCACCGGGGCAGGGGAGTAGGCCCCCATGCCGCCGGTGTTCGGGCCGCTGTCGCCGTCACCGACGCGCTTGTGGTCCTGGCTGGTGGCCATGGGCAGCACGTTCTTGCCGTCGACCATGACGATGAAGCTGGCTTCCTCGCCGTCGAGGAACTCTTCGATCACCACACGCGAACCGGCGTCGCCGAAGGCATTGCCGGCCAGCATGTCGCGCACGGCGTCTTCGGCCTCGCTCAGGGTCATGGCGACGATCACGCCTTTACCGGCGGCCAGGCCGTCGGCCTTGATCACAATCGGCGCGCCTTTTTCCCGCAGATAAGCCAGGGCCGGCTCGATCTCGGTGAAGTTCTGGTAGTCGGCGGTCGGGATCTTGTGGCGCGCCAGGAAATCCTTGGTGAAGGCTTTCGAGCCTTCCAGCTGGGCCGCGCCAGCGGTCGGACCGAAGCAGTCCAGGCCACGGGAGCGGAACAGGTCGACCACGCCAGCCACCAGCGGTACTTCCGGACCGACGATGGTCAGGGACACGTTCTTCTCGGCAAAGTCGGCCAACTGCTCGAGGGCCAATACGTCGATGGCCACGTTCTCGCACTTGGCCTCGATGGCGGTGCCGGCATTGCCCGGCGCCACGAAGACTTTCTCGACCCGTGGGTCTTGAGCGACTTTCCAGGCCAGGGCGTGTTCACGACCGCCGCTACCAATGATCAGTACATTCATTTCAAAAACCTCGGATGACGCTAATTTGGGGAAGCGCGCAAGCCTGACGTTGTAGCCGCTGCCGCCAGGCTGCGATCAACCGCGAAGCGGTTGCAGGATTTCAGATCGCTGAAGACCCTTCGGGTCTATCGCAGCCTTCGGCAGCGGCTACAGGGGAGGGTGGCGCCCCATTGATGCTTAGTGGCGGAAGTGGCGCATTCCGGTGAATACCATTGCGATTCCGGCTTCGTCGGCGGCGGCGATCACTTCGTTGTCGCGCATCGAGCCGCCTGGCTGGATCACTGCGGTGATGCCGACCTTGGCCGCGTTGTCGATGCCGTCGCGGAACGGGAAGAACGCATCGGACGCCATGACTGCGCCCTGCACTTGCAGGCCGGCGTGTTCAGCCTTGATCGCGGCGATACGGGCGGAGTTCACGCGGCTCATCTGGCCGGCGCCGACGCCGATGGTCTGACGGTTCTTGGCGTAGACGATGGCGTTGGATTTGACGAACTTGGCCACTTTCCAGGCGAAGATCAGGTCGTGGATTTCCTGTTCGGTCGGGGCGCGCTTGGTCACCACTTTCAGGTCGTCGGCGCCGATCATGCCGATATCGCGGCTCTGCACCAGCAGGCCACCGTTGACGCGCTTGTAGTCCCAGGCCGGAACGCGGTCCGCCGACCACTCGCCGCAGGCCAGCAGGCGCACGTTGGCTTTGGCTGCCACCACGGCGCGAGCTTCTTCGCTGACGCTTGGGGCAATGATCACTTCAACGAACTGACGCTCGACGATGGCCTTGGCGGTCTCGGCGTCCAGTTCGCGGTTGAAGGCGATGATGCCGCCGAAGGCCGATTCGGTGTCGGTGGCGTAGGCCAGTTCGTAGGCCTGGCGGATACCGCCTTCGGCGTCCGGGCTCACGGCCACGCCGCACGGGTTGGCGTGCTTGACGATCACGCAGGCCGGCTTGACGAAGCTCTTCACGCATTCCAGCGCGGCGTCGGTGTCGGCCACGTTGTTGTACGACAGTTCCTTGCCTTGCAGCTGGGTGGCGGTGGCGATGCCGACTTCGGCAGGCTTGGCTTCCACGTAGAACGCCGCGCTCTGGTGCGGGTTCTCGCCGTAGCGCATTTCCTGGGCCTTGATGAACTGGCTGTTGAAGGTGCGCGGGAATTCGCTGCGGCCGGAGGTCGAGAGGGTTTCGGCCGCCTGGTTCACGGTGCCCATGTAGTTGGCGATCATACCGTCATAGGCCGCGGTGTGCTCGAAGGCCTTGAGCATCAGGTCGAAACGCTGGGCGTAGGTCAGGCCGCCGGCCTTGAGGCTTTCCAGCACCTGGCCGTAATCGCTGGCGTTGACCACGATGGCCACGTCTTTGTGGTTCTTGGCCGCCGAACGGACCATGGTCGGGCCGCCGATGTCGATGTTCTCGATGGCGGTCGGCAGGTCGCAGCCCGGCTTGGAGATGGTGGCTTCGAACGGGTAGAGGTTGACCGCTACCAGGTCGATCGGCTTGATGCCGTGCTCGTTCATGATGGCGTCGTCGATACCGCGACGACCGAGGATACCGCCGTGGATTTTCGGGTGCAGGGTCTTCACCCGGCCGTCCATCATTTCCGCGAAACCGGTGTAATCCGCGACTTCCACTGCGGCCACGCCGTTGTCCTGCAGCAGTTTGAAGGTCCCGCCGGTGGAGAGGATCTCCACGCCCAGGGCTTCCAGCTCCTTGGCGAATTCGAGGATCCCGGTCTTGTCGGAAACACTGATCAAGGCGCGGCGGATCGGCAGGCGGGTAGTCTGGTCGGTCATCTCAATTTCCATCAAAAGCAAAGGAGTCAGCAAAAAAGGCGACCGGTTTTACGCGGGCGCCTTTCTGGTTTGATTGAATGCTTACAGCAAATCGTACTGCTTGAGTTTCTTGCGCAGGGTGCCGCGGTTCAGACCGAGCAGCTCGCTGGCCTTGGTCTGGTTGCCCTTGACGTAGTTCATCACGCTTTCGAGCAAAGGAGCCTCGACTTCGGAGAGCACCAGGTTGTACACGTCCGTGACGGCCGCGCCCTCAAGGTGGGCGAAATAATTGTGCAGCGCCTTCTCGACACTCCCGCGAAGGGTCTGGCCTTCTTCGCTCGGCGTATTGAGGTGCTGTTTCAAATTCACGTTGTCGCTCACGGGTGCTGTTCCACTCACTAAAGTCTCGGTCATCATCGTCATGCGGCCACCCCTTCTCCGTCCCCTGTCACCAGGCTCTTGTAACGCTCGGCAAAGAACTCACGAACGTTGGCGCACTGTGCTTCCGTATCTTCCAAACGATTGAAGTGGGCGCGAAACTCCCTGGCGCCCGGCAGAGTTGCGAGATACCAGCCCACATGCTTGCGAGCAATGCGTACGCCCATGACATCGCCATAGAAGGCATGCAGCGCGGCCAGATGCTCAAGCAGAATACGTTCCACCTCGAACAGCTCAGGTGCCGGCAGGGTTTGACCGGTACGCAGAAAATGTTCGATCTCACGAAAAATCCATGGCCGCCCCTGAGCGGCCCGGCCAATCAACAGCCCGTCGGCACCGGTAGCGTCGAGGACGTAGCGGGCCTTCTCGGGCGAGTC
The DNA here is from genome assembly GCF_059416085.1 of Pseudomonas sp. GW821-FHT09E12. Classification (NCBI taxonomy): domain Bacteria; kingdom Pseudomonadati; phylum Pseudomonadota; class Gammaproteobacteria; order Pseudomonadales; family Pseudomonadaceae; genus Pseudomonas; species Pseudomonas sp. GW821-FHT09E12. The sequence continues at coordinate 623,778 of NZ_JBWKOM010000004.1, forward strand.
GATATCGCCGTTGGCGAAGACCGGGATCGACACCGCCTGCTTGATCGCAGCGATGGTGTCGTACTCGGCAACGCCCGTGTACAGGTCGGCCCGGGTCCGGCCATGGACCGCCAATGCCGTGATGCCTGCCTGTTCGGCGATCTTCGCCACCGTCAGGCCGTTCTTGTTCGCCCGGTCCCAGCCGGTACGGATCTTCAGGGTGACCGGCACATCGACTGCGGCCACCACGGCCTGCAGGATCTCGTTCACCAGATCTTCATCTTTCAGTAACGCGGAGCCGGCGGCCTTGTTGCAGACCTTCTTCGCCGGGCAACCCATGTTGATATCAATAATCTGTGCGCCCAACTCGACGTTGGCGCGGGCGGCATCCGCCAGCATCTGTGCATCGCCACCGGCGATCTGTACCGAGCGCGGCTCGGGATCGCCCTCGTGGATCATGCGCAGGCGCGATTTGCGACTGTTCCACAAACTCATGTCGCTGGTGACCATTTCCGAGACTACAAGGCCTGCACCCAGCCGCTTGCAAAGCTGACGAAAGGGCTGGTCGGTGACGCCCGCCATGGGGGCGAGAATCAAGCCGTTGTGCAATGTATATGGGCCGATGCGTACCGCCGACATAGGACTTCCCTGTTGTGGGGCCGGATCATGAGAGTTCGAAAAAGGGTTGGCATGATACCCGCTCTCGATGACTGGATAAAGGCTGAATTGGATAAAATCTGAACAGTTATTCTGTTATTGCCAACGGTTTGGTCCGCTGGGCAGCAGTCAGAAAACCGCCGTCAATCCCGGGCGGCCTTTGCTCGGATGGCGCGCCTTACTCGGGCGAGTGAAAGCTTAGGCTGTAGTTGACGGCCTTGGGGCCCGGATCGAGGATGTCCAGCGCGATATGGATCGGTGTCTGCGGCGGCATCTCCGACACCCCTTCGAGCTCACCCTTGACGTATTCGCCGGGTTTGAAGCGACGACTGGCGATCAGATGGCCGTTGAGGTCGGCGAAACGCAGTTCCAGCAGCGGGAAGGGCTGGGAGAACGGCGCGCGGTTGTAGATGATCGCATCCACCACCAGGGCGCCGCTGAAGTCCGGGTGGCTGCGCACCACCAGGTTGCTGCTTTTGATGCGGCCGATATCGACCTTCGAGGGCACCGTGCAGCCCAGTTCCGGGCAAAACTGCTGGAACCAGGGGCGGTACTGGTCCTGGCGCGCCAGTTCGTCGAAGTGATAGGCGATGTACTGGCCCGCCAGGCCGGCGGCGGCCAGCAGGATCAACAGGCTCCAGAGCAGGCGGCGGCCCCAGGGCGAGCGGCGTTTTTGCCAGTCCAGCTGGATCGGGTCGTCTTCCAGGTCCAGCAGCACGGCGTCCGGCGCCGCGGGCTCGGCGCGCCCACGCTTGTTGCGTGGCGCCGGGCTGGCTGGCGGCTCGATCTCATCGGGCTCGTCGGCCTTCAGGGAGCCGTGCGCTGGCGTGGGCTCCAGGTCGTCGTCCAGGAGCAGGGAGGGCGCCTTGGGTTCGTCTTCCAGATCGTCCAGGTTGAAGGACAGCGACGGTTCGGTACGCCCGGAGCGGCCGGCGTCGACGGGCGGCTGTTCAGGTTTTTCGTTCAGGTCGCCGCTGGTGCCTGGTGGCTGGCTGAACAGGCTGTCGGGCCAGTGTTCCTCTTCGGCATCCGGCTGGTCGCGGCGGGCGCTGAGGGCGTCTTCCCTGGAGGCGCGTTCCTGGCCGAAGGCCTTGGTCGGCTGGATTTCCCGTTGTTCGAGCTTGGCCAGTTCCTCGTCCAGGTCGAGGCTGTCCAGGTCGAGCTCGGTGGCACTCCACTGCTTCTGGCTGATGGCGCGCGGTGGCGGCGGGGTCAGCGGTTCAGCAGGGGCCGTCGGTGCGGGAGGTGTGACGACAGCGTCCTTGCCAGCGCGTTGCTCAAGTAACTGCCGTGCGGCGTTGAACACCTGCAGGCACGAGCCGCAGCGCACCACGCCACGGGCCACGCTCAACTGGGCGTGGCTGACGCGGAAGCTGGTTTGGCAATGCGGACACTGGGTGACGAAACTGTCGGTCATGCGGCGATCCGGTTTATACAGGCGGCCATTCTAGCGCCGACGGCCGGTGATGCGTACCCAGCCATCGAGGTTGGCGATCGGATCCAGGTCGAAGTCCCGGGCGTAGGCGGCAGCGACTTCCTCACCCTGTTCGGCGAGGATGCCCGACAACGCCAGGCGTCCGCCGCTCTTGACCAGGCTGGACAGTTGCGGCGCCAGGGCGACCAGCGGGCCGGCGAGAATGTTGGCGACCAGCACGTCCGCCTGGACCTGCGGCAGGTCTTGCGGCAGATAGAGCGGGAACAGCGCTTCTGCGATGTTGTTGCGCCCGGCGTTGTCGCGGGAGGCTTCCAGGGCCTGCACGTCGATGTCCGTGCCCACCGCCTGTTTGGCGCCCAGCAGCAGGGCGGCGATCGCCAGGATCCCGGAACCGCAACCGAAGTCCAGCACGTTGCAGCCTTTCAGGTCCTGACCGTCGAGCCATTCCAGGCACAGGGCGGTGGTCGGGTGCGTGCCGGTGCCGAAGGCCAGGCCCGGATCGAGCAACAGGTTGACCGCGTCCGGCTCGGGAGCGGCGTGCCAGCTCGGGACGATCCACAGGCGCTGGCCGAAACGCATCGGCTGAAAGTTGTCCATCCAGCTGCGTTCCCAGTCCTGGTCTTCGATCACTTCGCTGTGATGTTCGGGCAGCGGGCTGCCGGTCAGCAGCTCAAGGTGGGCCAGCACGCTGGCGGCCTCGGTGCCGTCTTCGAACAGGGCCAGCAGGTGAGTGTGGTTCCACAGCGGGGTGGTGTTGAGTTCCGGTTCGAAGATCGGCTGATCCTCGGCGTCCATGAAGGTCACCGAAACGGCGCCGACTTCGAGAAAAGCGTCTTCGTAGGTTTCGGCTTGTTCTGGGCTGATGGCGAGACGGACTTGCAGCCAAGGCATGGCGGGCACCTTTGAAATATGTAATGTGCAGCCTAGCGGGCTGCGAGAAGCGCGCAAGTTTACGCGAGCGAGGCGCAGAAGACGACACGCCAGGCACCATTTCCACTTGCCCGCACCGCCTCTCTGTAGGGGCGAGCTTGCTCGCGATGCCTGCAAGGGCGCCGCATAACGCCAGGAAAATGCGCGCTGTCGCTGATGGCCCTATCGCGAGCAAGCTCGCTCCTACAAAGGGGGCAGAAACGACAAGGCCGCTCGAAAGCGGCCTTGTCGTTCTGGTGCGGTGTCGATCAGTGTTGACCGGCCAGCTTGTGCTCCAGGTAGTGAATGTTCACGCCCCCTTTGCAGAAGCCTTCGTCACGGGTCAGGTCGCGGTGCAGCGGGATGTTGGTCTTGATCCCGTCGACCACGATTTCGTCCAGCGCATTGCGCATGCGCGCCATGGCTTCTTCACGGGTTGCCCCGTAAGTGATCAGCTTGCCGATCAACGAGTCGTAGTTCGGTGGAACCGCGTAACCGCTGTACAGGTGCGAGTCGACGCGTACGCCATTGCCGCCCGGAGCATGGAAATGCTTGACCGTGCCTGGGCTTGGCATGAAGGTTTTCGGGTCTTCGGCGTTGATCCGGCATTCCAGGGCATGGCCACGAATGACCACGTCCTTCTGGGAGATCGACAGCTTGTTGCCAGCGGCGATGCTCAGCATCTCCTTGACGATGTCGACGCCAGTGACCATTTCCGATACCGGGTGCTCTACCTGCACGCGAGTGTTCATCTCGATGAAGTAGAAACGGCCGTTCTCGTACAGGAACTCGAAGGTGCCGGCGCCGCGGTAGCCGATGTCGATGCACGCCTTGACGCAGCGGGCGAAGACTTCCTGGCGCGCGGTTTCGTCGATGCCCGGAGCCGGCGCTTCTTCAAGCACCTTCTGGTGACGACGCTGCAGGGAGCAGTCGCGGTCGCCCAGGTGGATCGCGTTGCCCTGGCCGTCGGACAGCACCTGGACTTCCACGTGACGTGGGTTGGTCAGGAACTTCTCCAGGTAGACCATCGGGTTGCCGAACGCCGCGCCCGCTTCGGAGCGGGTCAGCTTGGCCGAGGAGATCAGGTCTTCTTCTTTATGCACCACGCGCATGCCGCGACCACCGCCGCCGCCAGCGGCCTTGATGATCACCGGGTAGCCGACTTCACGGCCGATGCGCAACGCGGTTTCTTCGTCTTCCGGCAGCGGGCCGTCGGAACCGGGAACCGTAGGTACGCCGGCAGCGATCATGGCGTGCTTGGCCGATACCTTGTCGCCCATCAGGCGAATGGTCTCGGCTTTCGGGCCGATGAAGGCGAAGCCGGAGTTCTCGACCTGCTCGGCGAAGTCGGCGTTTTCCGCGAGGAAGCCGTAGCCTGGGTGAATGGCGGTGGCGCCGGTCACTTCGGCGGCCGCGATGATCGCCGGAATGTGCAGGTAGGAGTGCGCGGCGGAGGCCGGGCCGATGCAGACGGATTCGTCCGCCAGACCCAGGTGCATCAGTTCCTTGTCGGCCTTGGAGTAAACGGCGACGGTCTTGATACCCATCTCTTTGCAGGCACGCAGAATCCGCAGGGCGATTTCACCGCGGTTGGCGATCAGAACTTTTTCCAACTTCGCAGACATCGTTGGCTCTCCGCGGTTCAAACGATGGTGAACAGCGGTTGGTCGTACTCAACCGGCTGGCCGTCTTCGACGAGGATGGATTCGATCACACCGCTGGTTTCAGCTTCGATGTGGTTCATCATCTTCATGGCTTCGACGATGCACAGGGTGTCGCCTTTCTTCACGCTCTGGCCGACTTCAACGAAGGCTGGCGAGGTTGGCGAGGATTTGCGGTAGAAGGTGCCGACCATCGGCGAACGGGCAACGGTGCCGTTCAGCGCTGGGGCAGCTGGAGCTGCTGGTGCGGCAGCGGCGGCCGGAGCGGCAGCGGCAGGCGCGGCAACTGGAGCAGCCATCGGTGCCGGTGCGTAGTACTGCTGGGCTGGAGTCTTGCTGTGGCGGCTGATGCGTACGGACTCTTCGCCTTCCTTGATCTCGAGCTCGTCGATGCCGGACTCTTCCAGCAGTTCGATCAGTTTCTTAACTTTACGGATATCCATGAATCATCAACTCCCAAGGGTCGGTCAGGGGCGTTTAGCTTGTTGTTCAAGCTGCTCTAGTGCGGCCTCCAGGGCCAGTCGGTAACCGCTGGCGCCAAGGCCGCAGATCACTCCCACCGCAACGTCGGAGAAGTAGGAGTGATGGCGGAAAGGTTCGCGTTTGTGCACGTTAGACAAATGCACTTCGATGAATGGGATGCTCACCGCCAGCAGCGCGTCACGTAATGCGACGCTTGTATGCGTAAAAGCTGCTGGATTGATCAGAATGAAGTCCACGCCTTCATCGCGGGCGGCGTGGATACGGTCGATCAATTCGTACTCGGCGTTGCTTTGCAGGTAGAGCAAATGGTGGCCGGCCTCGCGGGCCCGGCGTTCCAGGTCCTGATTGATCTCAGCCAGGGTGACTGCACCGTAGACCCCCGGTTCACGGGTGCCGAGCAGGTTCAGGTTGGGTCCGTGAAGAACCAGTAGGGTCGCCATCTGCCGTTCCTTGTTATTGCGCAGTGATTGGAATGTGCGGTTATCAGAACCCGGCGACTATGCCGCAAAGCCTTTGTGACTGTCCAGTTCTCTGCAATAGGCAGCACGATGACCGATGTTTACCTAAAATATGTGACCAACTGACTAAATCCGGTCATTTGCTGCAGCAATGCGTTCAGCGAAGTCCGCGGCGCTGATTTCGCCGACCACACGCACATCGGCACGTTCGACGCCATCTTTGCCGAAGAACATCAGCGCCGGCGGGCCGAACAGTTGGTAGCGGTCCAGCAGGGCGCGCTGTTCGCGGTTGCTGGCGGTGATATCGAAGCGCACCAGGCGGTAGTCCCGCAGGCGTTCGACGACCTGGCGGTCGTTGAGCACCTCGCGTTCGATGACTTTGCAACTGATGCACCAGTCGGCGTACCAGTCGAGGAGCAGCGGGGTACCGGCATTCCGGGCATCGGCCAGGGCCTGCTCCAGCTCGCCGGGGGTGGTGACGGTCTGCCACTGGCCGGCGCTGGTTTGCCCGGCGCTGTTGCTGGTGGCCGCGACCGGTGGGCGGGCGAGCGGGCTGAACGGATCGGTCTGGCCGCTGAACGCGCCGTACCAGCAGGCCAGGGCATAAAACAGCAGGAACAGCCCGCACAGCTGCGCCAGGCGCGCGCGCGGTGCCTTGTAGACAAACTCCAGAGCACCGAGAAACAGGCCGACACCGGCCGCCAGCGCGCCAATCAGCAACAGGCTGACCTGGCCCGGCAAGACCCGGCTCAGCAGGCCGATCGCCAGGCCGAGCAACAGCACGCCAATGGCGTTTTTCACGTAGACCAGCCATGGCCCGCTTTTCGGCAGCCAGGCCGCGCCGCCGGTGGCCACCAGCAACAGCGGCGCGCCCATGCCCAGGCCCAGGGCGAACAGTTTCAGGGCACCGCCCAGGGCGTCGCCGCTGGCGCTGATATACAGCAGGGCGCCTGCCAGCGGCGCCGAAACGCAGGGCGATACCAGCAGGCTGGACACCACCCCGAGAATCGCCGCGCCCCACAGCGAGCCACCTTCGGTGCGCCCGGCGATGCGTTCCAGGCGCTGGCTGATAAAGCGCGGAAGCTTGAGTTCGAAGACATCGAACATCGCCAGGGCGAACACGACGAAGAACAACGCAAAGGGCACCAGCACCCAGGCCGATTGCAGGCGTGCCTGCAAATTGAGCTGGGCGCCGAACAGCCCCATCAAGGCGCCGAGCAGGGCGAAACAGACGGCCATCGGCAACACGTAGGCGAGCGACAGATTGAAGCCGCGCCAGCCGCCGACCTGGCCCTTGAGGACCACACCGGACAGGATCGGCAGCATCGGCAGGACGCAGGGGGTGAAGGTCAGGCCGATGCCGGCCAGGAAGAACAGCGCCAGTTCGCGCCAGCTCCAGGCGGTTTTCCCATTATCGGTAGCGGGGCCGCCGGCACTTGAGGCATTTGCCGAAGAGGCCGCGCCATCGATCTGCAAACGCTCGGTTTCCGGTGGATAACACAGGCCCTTGTCGGCGCAGCCCTGGTAGGTCACGGCCAGGGTGAAGCCCCGTTGGTCCGTGGCGCTGCGCGGCAGTTCGACATCGACAATGCCGTGGTAGACCTCGACGTCGCCGAAAAACTCATCGTGTTTCTGTTCGCCCTTGGGCAGTTGGGCGGCACCCAGGGTGATATCGGCGGGCTCGGCGCGGAACTGGAAGCGGTGGCGATAGAGGTAGTAACCCTCGGTGGCGACGAAACGCAGCTTGATCGACTGCGGCGTGCTTTGCAGCAGGCTCAGTTGGAACGCTTCGCGCACCGGCAGGAAGTCGGCGCTGTTATTGATCGAGCCCAGGGTTGAGCTGGGGCGGCTGTCCAGCAACCCGGCGGCGGTCGCCGGCAGGGCAAGCACAAACAGCATCAGGCAAAGCAGGCGACGCATGGCAATCTCGCGAATCGAAGGTGTGCGCATGATAGCGGAGAGCGGTGGGGTATGCGTATGCGCCCCGTAGCCGCTGCCGAGCCTGCGACCGCGTTCTTTCAGGCAACCTGCATAGGCCGGTTTTGCGAGGACTGCGTCCTCGATCGCAGCCTCGCAGGCTCGGCAGCGGCTACAGGACTACAGGGCTAGACGCGGAACGCCTGCACCGCCGTGTGCAGCTGGCCGCCCAGGGCCAGCAGGTTCTCGCCTTGTTCGCGGCCTTCGCCGATGCGTTGCAGGTTATCCCCGCCCAATTGATGGATGCGCTCGCTGTGGTCGCGGATTTCGCTGACGGCGCCGCTTTGCTGGGCTGTGACATCGGCGATGCGGATGGCGGTATCGGAAATGGTCTGGATCGCCCCGACGATTTCATCCAGCGCGCCGTCCGCGGCCTGGGCCTGGCTGGCCGTGGCTTCGGCATGTTCGACCTGGGCGCGCATGCCTTCCACCGATTGCCGGGCAGCGGCCTGCAGGCCGGCGATCAGGGTCTGGATCTCGGCGGTGGCACCCGCCGTGCGTTGGGCCAGGGAGCGCACCTCTTCGGCGACCACGGCAAAACCGCGGCCCATTTCCCCGGCTCGCGCGGCTTCGATGGCGGCGTTCAGGGCCAGCAGGTTGGTCTGGTCGGCAATGGAACGGATCACCGTGAGCACGCCGCCGATGGTTGCCGACTCCTCGGCCAGCTGTTCGATCATCTGCGCGTTGCCTTGCACTTCGCCGACCAGGGCATGTAACCCGGTCAGGCTCAGGCCGATCACTTTCTGCCCCTGTTCCACCGCCATTCCGGCACTGCGGCTGGCATCGGCGGCCTGGCTGGCATCGCCGGCGACTTGCTGGATGGTCGCTTCCAGCTCGCCGAGGGCGTCGCGGATCTGCGCGGTGTCGCCGGCCTGGCGCTCGGCCCCGCCGTGCAGGCCACTGCTCAGTTCCGCCAGGGCGCGGCTGCTGCCGGCGACCTGTTCGGCGTTCTGCCGGATGGTGCCCACCAGGTCCACCAGGTAGGCGCGAAGGCGGTTCAGGGATTCTTCTATGTCGTGCAGTTCGCGGTTGGTCCGGCCCAGCTGGATGTCGCGGCTGAAGTCGCCTTCGGCCCAGGTCGACAGGGCCGGCGCCAGATTGGTCAGGACCCGTGCCAGCCGACGCTGCAAGGTGTCGATCAGCAGGGCGATCAGCAGGATCAGGCCGATCATCAGGCCCTGCATCAGCCGCACTTCGCCCTGGATCTGCCCGTGCTGGGCGCGCACGACCGGTTCCAGTTCGGCGATGGCCTGCTGCACGGCGGTGATTTTCAGGTGGGTGGCGGTGCTGAGGTCGGCGCGTTTCTGGATCTGTTCGCGGGTGCGGTTCAGCTCGGCGGGGTAGCGGCCGAGCAGGCTGTTGAGTTCGCGCTTGAGGCCGATGCCGGCGTCTTCGACGGCGGCCTTCTCAGTGTTCTCCAGGCCCATCATGGCCGCGAAATCATCGGTGTTCGACGCATTGCTGGCCGCGACACCCAGCAACGGCAGGGTTTCCAGCTGCTCGGCCTGGGCGCGCATGTTGCTCACTTCGCGCTCGACATCGGCGGCCAGTTCGCTGCGGCCGCTGCTCACCAGTTTGTCGCGGGCCAGGGACAGCTTGCCCAGGTGCTGGGAGGCGGTCAGCAGCAACGGCAGGTAGGTCGCGGCGCTCGGATTGCTGGCCGCCCCGGTCGCGTACTGGCTCAGTTGTTCGAGGCTGGCCCCCAGCTCGCGCTCGGCCTGCAGCAGCAGCGCTTGCGGATCGCCGGCCAGTTTGCCGGCGGCCAGCAGGTCGGTCTTGCTGAACTCGGCCAGGCCCGACAGGCTCGGGCGCAGGCTTTGCGCCAGTTCCGCGGGCAGTTCGTCGAGCTGGGCCTGCTGGGTTTCGATGGCCTGGCTGGCGCTGCTCAGGCGCAGGGCGTCGCCGCTGGCCAGGTAGTCCTCGATGTTGCGCGCCACCTGGTTCTGGAACTGCTGGGACAGCCCCAGGTAGCGCTCCATCAATAGGTAGGGGCGCTCGAGGGCGCGTTGCGACCACCAGAGCGTTGCGCCCAGGGCCAGGCAAACGGCAACTAATAGCAGGGTATTGAGATTGGTCAGCAGCTTCAGGCGCATCGCGTCCTACCAACGACTTGAATGGTAAGCGCCTGAACTTATTGCGTTTGTATTACAAGGTTATGACCGAATCAGTGGATTCTGGTGAAAAGGTGGCGCTTTGATGGCGCGCTGCCTGGACCCGGTTGCGCCCGCTGTCCTTGGCGCGGTAGAGCGCTTCGTCGGCCTGGCTGGCCATCATCAGGCTGTCGGAGTCTTCCCGCAGTTCGACCACTCCGGCGCTGAAGGTGCACCACAGGTCCTGGGGCTGGGCCGGGTAATGGATTTCGGCAAAGCGCTGGCGGATTTCATCCAGCACCTTGCAGGCCGCTTCCAGGTCGGTGTCGGGCATGACGATGGCGAATTCTTCGCCACCGTAGCGGCCGATGAAGTCGGTCTTGCGCAGGCGTTGCTTGAGAAACAGCGCCAGGCTCTTGATCACCCGGTCGCCCATGGGGTGGCCGTGGCTGTCGTTGACCCGCTTGAAGTGGTCGATATCCAGCATGGCGAAGCTCAGCGGCTTGTTTTCGCGGCGCGCGCGGAAGCTGCAGTCTTCGAGCAGTTGCAGGATATGGGTGTGGTTGTACAGCCCGGTGAGGCTGTCGCGGACCATGCGCGCCTTGAGGTTGCGCGCGCGGGCGGCGCGGTTGCGCACGGTGGTGATCAGGTGGCGCGGCTTGATCGGCTTGGTCAGGAAGTCGTCGCCGCCTTCGCTCATGGCGTCCAGCTGCTTGTCCAGGTCGTCTTCGGCCGACAGGTAGATGATCGGCACGCTGACATAACGGTCGTTATGGCGGATTACCTTGGCCAGCTCGGTGCCGGTACAGGCCGGCATGTACATGTCGAGGATGATCAGGTCCGGCTGGAAGTCGGCCAGTTCGGCCATGGCCTGGATCGGTTCGATCAGGGTCCGGGTGATGATCCCGGCGCTGTTGAGCAGGCGCTCGGTGTGCAGGGCCTGGGCGCGGGAGTCGTCGATGATCAGCACTTTATAAGGTTCGTACTGGGCGACGCAGGTGAGGATCTCGATCTTCTCCAGCAGGCTCGAGGCTTCCAGGGTGCCGGTGAGGAACTCCTGGCCGCCGGCGCGCACGGCGGCCAGGCGGGTCGGGGTGTCGGTTTCGTGGAGGCTGAAGAACAGCAGGGGCAGCTTCTGCTCCAGGCCTTCCTGGGCTTCGGCGGCCAGTTGCAGGCCCATGCCGTTGCCGCAGAAGTCGACGTCAATGACGATCGCCGCCGGCAAGCGCTCGACCATCGAGGAGCGAAACGCGGCGATGCTGTCCAGGGACTGGGCGCTGAGGCCGAAGAATTCCAGCTGCTTGGCCAGGCGCTCGCCGCGATCGTGGTCTTGCAGCATCACGTAGATCGGCTTGCGCAGGGGCGGCAGGAAGGTCTGCTCCAACTGGTCGCCATGGCGCAGGCCGGTGCGCGACAGGCGTTGCATCAGGCGGTTGAGGTCGGTGATCAGGCCGCTGCTCAGGCGTCCGCGGTTGGCGTCCACCGCTTCCAGCGAGTCGCTGATGCTGCGTGCCAGCTGGGTATGTTCGGGTTGTTCGAAACGTTCGGCGAAACGCAGCAGGCGCAGGTTGGCCTCGCTGAGTTCGGACATGTCGGCGGTCGACCATTCGCTGCGCTGCAGGCGCTGCCATATCTCGAGGATCTGACGAGCCTGGTGAATGACCCGCTGGGCAAAGTGGTGCTTGAGGCGCTCACGGCTGGGGTCTTCTGGCTCGGTCATATCCTGACTACTAGTTAGGGTGCATGCTGAGATCGACTGGTGGCTCTATGCTAGCACCTCTTATGGATTGTACGAGTGTCGTACGTCAACAATCTGCAAAGCGACCTTATTCAGTTCCCGACCGACTGGTCGCATAGGTTCTGAACTGTGCTTCATTTATAGTGGCCGCTCGATGTACACCCGGCATGTGGCGCCTTGCGCGGCGGATGATTTTTAATCCGTTCGGTTCGAGGCACGATGGAGTAGGGTTGTGGTCGAACCGATGAACCCAAGTGATTGAAAGGATATAGCCATGCTGGACTGGAAGAACCGCGCGGGCAGCGCGCCGGATCGTGCTGCCGAACCCACGTCGGCGACACGCAGCTACTTTGGTGGCCTGCTGTTCAGCCGCGCCCTGGGCACCCTGGTGGCCTTGTACCTGCTGGTGGCCGGTGCCCTGGGCTGGTACTGGAGCCAGGAACCGTCGCTGTTCCCCGTCCAGCAAGGCGCGCAAATTGCCGCCGAGAAGGAAGGCAAGCAGATGGTCGTGGGCTACACCACGGTGGAAACCCTCAAGACCGTGGCCGGCACCCTGCTGAACAAGCCGGGTGGCTATATCTCCAACGACCGTTTCCCGCCGGGCCTGTGGATGGACAACATGCCGAGCTGGGAATACGGCGTGCTGGTGCAGGTCCGTGACCTGACCCGGGCCCTGCGCAAGGACTTCGCCCGTTCCCAGTCGCAGTCCGCCGAGGACGCCGACCTGGCCAAGGCCGAGCCACGCTTCAACTTCGACAACAAGAGCTGGGTGCTGCCGTCCAGCGAGTCCGAGTACCAGGAAGGCATCAACTCCCTGAGCCGCTACCAGGCACGCCTGTCCGATCCGAACCAGAAGAGCGCGCTGTTCTACGCCCGTGCCGACAACCTGAACAACTGGCTGGGTGATGTCGGGACCCGCCTGGGTTCGTTGTCCCAGCGCCTGTCGGCCAGCGTCGGCCGGGTCAAGCTCAACACTGCGCTGAAAACCGAAACCCCGGCGCCGGGCCAGTCGCCGCAGGTCGACGAGGAGGTGGTGGAAACCCCTTGGATGCAGATCGACAACGTGTTCTATGAAGCACGCGGCCAGGCCTGGGCCCTGTCGCACCTGCTGCGTGCCATCGAGGTCGACTTCGCCGATGTGCTGGCCAAGAAGAACGCCACCGTCAGCGTGCGCCAGATCATCCGTGAACTGGAAGCGTCCCAGGAGCCGGTCTGGAGCCCGATGATTCTCAATGGCAGCGGCTTCGGCGTGCTGGCCAACCACTCGCTGGTCATGGCCAACTATATTTCCCGCGCCAACGCGGCTGTCATCGACTTGCGTCAATTGCTCAATCAGGGTTGATTCATGGTGGTTACCTCCAATGAGGCCGCGCATCGCGCGGCCTCCGATGCCGAACAAGTCGCCTGGGTCGATGGCGAAGACCAGTTGCTGGGCACGCTGGCCCGCTCGGAGTTGCGCGAGCGCGGCCTGATCGGGCGCGGCACCTATATCCTGCTGTTCAATTCCGCCGGTGAGCTGTGCGTGCATCGGCGCACCCTGAGCAAGGCCATTTATCCCGGTTATTGGGACGTGGCCGCGGGCGGCATGGTGCTGGCTGTCGAAAGCTACGCCGAGTCGGCGGCCCGGGAGCTGGAGGAAGAATTGGGCGTGAGCGGGGTGGAATTGACCGCCCATGACCATTTCTTTTTCGAAGACACCGACAATCGTCTCTGGTGTTCGGCCTTTTCGGCGGTCTGGGACGGGCCCCTGCGCTTGCAGCCGGAAGAGGTGCTGGAAGCGCGCTTCATTGCGATCGACGAAGTGATGCGGGAAATCACCGAAAAGCCCTATTGCCCGGACTCCCTGGCGGCCTTGCAGCGCTATCTGGCGCGGCGTCGTTAAAGTTGTATAAATTGGCGCGGTTAGGCTCTTAGCAAGTCGGCTTTTTGCCGTTACACTGCGCGACCTTTTTCAAGCTGAGCCGGCTTGCTTTTGTAGGAGCGAGCTTGCTCGCGAAGAACGCAAGGATGATGGGTGCTATCTGAAAGCACGCGTTATCGCTGACGTCCATCGCGAGCAAGCTCGCTCCTACAAGGTGTACCGGTCCAGTAGCGCTGCCCCTGCCTGAGTGGGGCTTCGCGGTCGATGGCACAGGCCATGTGCTTCGACCAGTCTTTGTCCTCCCAAGAGGATTGCCGGTGGCCAAAAAAGCCGCATCCTTCGCCGCCCTTGGTGGCCTGGTATTTTCCACCGACGCAGGTCGACATTGCCCGGACTGTAGCCAGCCGGTGGCAGCCTGCATCTGCAAACAAACCGTTATCCCTGCCGGCGACGGCATCGCTCGCGTGCGTCGCGAAAGCAAGGGCCGTGGCGGCAAGACGGTGACCACCATCACCGGCGTGCCGTTGGCCGAAGACGCGCTCAAGGAACTGGCGACCACGTTGAAGAAACGTTGTGGCACCGGTGGCGCGCTGAAAGACGGCGTCATCGAGATCCAGGGCGATCATGTCGAGCTACTCTTGGCAGAGCTGATCAAGCACGGTTTCAAGGCGAAGAAGTCCGGCGGCTAGCAGCCTCTGTGAAAACCACCCCCGACTTGATGCAGCCCTGATCCGATTCAGGCTTGCCGTCGTCTTCATGGTTTTCACAGAGCCTGTTCATGACCGGTTTCTAAACTCAGCGCTGTAACCGAGGTCTATGTCCTCGTTGCAGGCTAATCGTCATTTTCATTCTTTAGACTGCGCCAGCCCCGGACCGGGGTGGCGCTCTATGACTTCTTTATAGGGGACTTCGATGTCCGTACGACGCACACGCAAAGACGATGGCAGCCAATGGACAGTTGCGGACAGCCGCAGTGTTTATGGGATTCGCCATTGGGGGGCCGGGTATTTCGCGATCAATGACGCCGGTCGCGTCGAAGTTCGTCCGAACGGCCCGAACAGCTCGCCCATCGACCTGTTCGAACAAGTCGAGGAGCTGCGCAAGAGCGGCTTGTCCCTGCCGCTGCTGGTGCGCTTCCCGGATATCCTGCAGGACCGGGTGCGCCAGCTGACCGGTGCCTTCGACGCCAACATCGAACGCCTGGAATACCAGAGCAAGTACACCGCGCTGTACCCGATCAAGGTCAACCAGCAGGAAGCGGTGATCGAGAACATCATCGCCACCCAGAACGTCTCCATCGGCCTGGAAGCCGGCTCCAAGCCCGAGCTGCTGGCGGTGCTGGCGCTGGCGCCGAAAGGCGGCACCATCGTCTGTAACGGTTACAAGGACCGTGAGTTCATCCGCCTGGCGCTGATGGGCCAGAAGCTGGGCCACAACGTGTTCATCGTGATCGAGAAAGAATCCGAAGTGGGCCTGGTGATCGAAGAGGCCGCCTCGCTCAAGGTCAAGCCGCAGGTTGGCCTGCGCGTGCGCCTGTCGTCCCTGGCGTCGAGCAAGTGGGCCGACACCGGTGGCGAGAAATCCAAGTTCGGCTTGTCGGCGGCGCAGCTGCTGTCGGTGGTCGAGCGTTTCCGTGGCGCCGGCCTGGACCAGGGCATCCGCCTGCTGCACTTCCACATGGGCTCGCAGATCGCCAACCTGGCGGACTACCAGCACGGTTTCAAGGAAGCCATCCGTTACTACGGCGAGCTGCGCAACCTCGGCCTGCCGGTGGATCACATCGACGTCGGCGGCGGTCTGGGCGTGGACTACGACGGTACCCACTCGCGCAACGCCAGTTCGATCAACTACGACATGGACGACTACGCCGGTGTCGTGGTCGGCATGCTCAAGGAGTTCTGCGACGCGCAGAGCCTGCCGCATCCGCACATCTTCTCCGAAAGCGGCCGTTCGCTGACCGCGCACCACGCCATGCTGGTGGTGCAGGTGACCGACGTCGAGAAACACAACGACGACGTGCCGCTGATCGAGAACAAGGAAAGCCTGCCGGAAACCGTGCAATGGCTGGTGGATCTGCTGGGCCCGACCGATATCGAGATGGTCACCGAAACCTACTGGCGCGCCACCCACTACATGAGCGACGTGGCCGCCCAGTACGCCGACGGCAAGCTGACCCTGGCCGAGAAAGCCCTGGCCGAGCAGTGCTACTTCGCCGTGTGCCGGCGCCTGCACAACTCGCTGAAGGCGCGCCAGCGCTCGCACCGCCAGGTACTGGACGAACTCAACGACAAGCTGGCCGACAAGTACATCTGCAACTTCTCGGTGTTCCAGAGCCTGCCGGACACCTGGGCCATCGACCAGGTCCTGCCGATCATCCCCCTGCATCGCCTGGACGAAGAGCCGCTGCGCCGCGCCGTGCTGCAAGACTTGACCTGTGACTCCGACGGCAAGATCAACCAGTACGTCGACGAGCAGAGCATCGAGACCAGCCTGCCGGTGCATGGCCTGAACGAGGGTGAGGACTATCTGCTGGGCGTGTTCCTGGTCGGTGCCTACCAGGAGATCCTCGGCGACATGCACAACCTGTTCGGCGATACCGACTCGGTGAACATCTACCAGAACCCGAACGGCACCGTGTACCACGCCGGGATCGAGACCCATGACACCATCGAAGACATGCTGCGTTACGTGCACTTGTCGCCGGAGGAGTTGATGACTCATTACCGCGACAAGGTGGCTAGCGCGAAGATCAGCGCCAGCGAGCGTACCCAGTTCCTCGACGCCCTGCGTCTGGGCCTGACCCGCTCGTCGTACCTGTCTTCCTGAGGTTTCGACGGCTCAAGAAAAACCACCGCTTGCGGTGGTTTTTTTATGCGCGCCGCAAAGCTCAGCGGGCCGGGCTGAACCAGCCGTCGTGCCGGCGCAGCCCGAGGGCGAAGGCCAGCAGAGTCAGGCTGCGCACCAGCATGAACAGCAGGAACGTCAGCCACAGGCCGTGGTTGCCCAGGCCCTGCAAGGCCCAGGCGCAGGGCAGGGTGACGAGCACGCTGAGCAGCATGCCGTTGCGCATTTCCCGGGCGCGGGTGGCGCCGATGAACAGGCCGTCCAGCAGGTAGCTCCAGACTGCGATCAACGGCAGGGCGGCGAGGTAGGGCAGGTAGGTGAAGGCGGTCTGCCGCACTTCGGCGATGTCGGTCTGCATCTCGATGAACAGGTGCCCGGCGCACAGGAACAGCACGGCAAAACCGATGCTGGCCAGCAGCGACCAGCCGCCGGCCACCACCAGCGAACGGCGCAGCGCCAGGCGATCGCGGGCGCCGATAGCGTGACCGCACAGGGCTTCCACCGCGTGGGCCAGGCCGTCCAGGGCGTGGGCGGTCAGCAGCAGGCCGTTGAGCAGCAGCGCGTTGGCGGCCACGGTCGCGTCCCCCAGGCGCGCGCCTTGCACGGTGATCAGGAAGAACACCGATTGCAGCGCCAGGCTGCGGATGAAGATGTCGCGGTTGACCGCCAGCAACGGCCGCCAACTGGCCCAGCGCTGCAACGCCGCCCAGGCAATCTGCCCCGGGTAGGCGCGCAGGGCTGGGCGGGTCATGGCCAGGCCGATCAGCGCACCGGTCCATTCGGCGATCACCGAGGCCCTGGCCGAGCCGGCCACGCCCCAGTCCAGGCCCAGCACGAACCACAGGTTGAGGGCGATGTTGATCAGGTTGGTGCTCAGCAGGATCGCCAGCGGCGCCCGGGCGTTCTGGGTGCCGAGGAACCAGCCGACCAGGGCCATGCTGGCCAGCGCCGCCGGCAGCCCGAGCAAGCGGGTATGGAAGAAGGTGCGGGTCATTTCGTCCAGCTCGGCCGAAGGCTGCATCAGCTGCAAGGCCGCGCCGCTCAGCGGCACGCCTATGGCGCCCAGCAGCAGGGCCAGACCCATGGCCAGCAGCAGGCCTTGCACCAGGATCTGCCGCAGCGCCGCACCGTCGGCGCGCCCGGCGGCCTGGGCGGCAAAGCCGGTGGCGCCCATGCGCAGAAAGCCCATGGCCCAGGCCAGAAAGGTATAGAGGCTGGCGCCGACCGCCACCGCGCCGAGCTGGTGGGCATGGGGCAAATGGCCGATGACGGTGCTGTCGACCAGCGCCACCAGCGGCACGGAAATATTGGAAAGAATCATCGGCGCGGCCAGCGCCCACACCCGAGCATGGGTCGGACGGTGGCGCCAGGCAGAAATCAGGCTGGACATGCAGGCTCCTTGAGAGCGGGCATTGTAGCCGCTTGCCCGCCCGGCCATGCCATCCCGATCACGGCCCGAATCCTACAAAGACGCTGCGGGTGATAGGCCCTCTGTCGATCAATGTGCGCTGCGCCACAGCCAGCCGGACGGCGGTGAGATATAGTTCAACCCTTCGATACTCCTGCCAATGAGTGCCCCATGTTTAACAAAGGATTGTTCCTGGCCTGTGCGCTGGCCTTGCTGAGCGCTTGCGATTCCTCGACCTCCGACAAGGCGGCGACCCCTTCGGCTCCGACAGCGGCAGTGCCCGCGGCCAAGGCCCGGCCCGTGCAGGATGTCGCTGTGCTCAAGCAACGCTACGCCGGTCGCGAGTTGAACGTGGTGGACGTGTCCGAGGTGCAGCTCGACGGGGCCAGCACCCTGTCGGTGAGTTTCTCGGTGCCCCTGGACCCGCAGCAGAAGTTCGCCGACAAGCTGCATCTGGTGGACAGCAAGAGCGGCAAGGTCGACGGCGCCTGGGAGCTGTCG
The DNA here is from genome assembly GCF_059416085.1 of Pseudomonas sp. GW821-FHT09E12. Taxonomy (NCBI): domain Bacteria; kingdom Pseudomonadati; phylum Pseudomonadota; class Gammaproteobacteria; order Pseudomonadales; family Pseudomonadaceae; genus Pseudomonas; species Pseudomonas sp. GW821-FHT09E12. The sequence continues at coordinate 641,779 of NZ_JBWKOM010000004.1, forward strand.
GACAACTTCATGGAGCTGCGCCTGCGCCACCTGGAGCCGCAGCGCAAACTGGTGCTGACCGTCGACGCCGGGCTGCGTGGGGTGAACGACGCGACCCTGGCCGCCGAATACGTTAGCCGCCTGGAAACCCGCGACCTGCAGGCCACAGTCGGGTTCGCCAGCCGCGGCACCCTGTTGCCGACCCGCCTCGCCGAAGGCCTGCCGGTGATTGCGCTGAACGTCGACAAGGTCGACGTCGAGTTCTTCCGTATCAAGCCCGAATCGCTGCCGATGTTCCTCGCCCAATGGGGGCGCAATAACAGCCTGCACAGTTACGAGTCCCGGGAACTGCTGCCGATGGCCGACCTGGTGTATGGCGGCCGCTTCGACCTCAATCCGGCGCGCAATACCCGGGAAACCCTGCTGCTGCCGATCGCCGGGCTCAAGCCGCTGCAACAGCCGGGCGTGTACCTGGCGGTGATGCGTGCCTCGGGCACCTACAACTATTCGCAACCGGCAACCCTGTTCACCCTCAGCGACATCGGCCTGTCGGTGCACCGTTACCAGAACCGCCTGGATGTCTTCACCCAGGCCCTGGAAGGCGGCAAGGCGCTGGACGGCGTCAGCCTGGAGCTCTTGGATGGCGATGGCCGCGTGCTTGGCCAGGGCAAGACCGAGAAGGGCGGCCATGCCGAGTTGCCGCTGCCGAAGAAAGCTGAAGTGCTGCTGGCCCACCAGGGCGAGCAGACCAGCCTGCTGCGCTTGAACGGCGCCGCCCTGGACCTGGCCGAATTCAATATCGGCGGCCCCCAGCCCCATCCGTTGCAGTTCTTCGTGTTCGGCCCCCGCGACCTGTATCGCCCGGGCGAAACCGTGCTGCTCAACGCGCTGCTGCGGGACAAGGACGGCAATGCGGTCAAGCCGCAGCCGGTGAGCGTCGAAGTGCGCCGGCCGGATGAGCAGGTCAGCCGCAAGTTCGTCTGGGACGCCGATGCCTCGGGGCTCTATCAGTACCAGTTGCAACTGGCCGGCGAAGCGCCGACCGGGCGCTGGCAACTGGTGTTCGACCTCGGCGACGGCAAGCCGCAACTGTACGAATTCCTTGTGGAAGACTTCCTGCCCGAGCGCCTGGCGCTGGAACTCAAGGGCAGCGACACACCGCTCAAACCGGACGAGACCGTCGAGATCAGCGTCAACGGCCGTTACCTGTATGGCGCCCCGGCCGCCGGTAATCGCCTGAGCGGCCAGATCTATGTGCGGCCGCTGCGCGAGGCGGTCAAGGCCTTGCCGGGCTACCAGTTCGGCTCGGTCACCGAAGAAGAGCTGAGCCAGGACCTGGAGATAGAAGAGTCGACGCTGGATGAAAACGGCGAAGAACTGATCGCCCTGGAAAGCAAATGGGCCGAGGCCCGTTCGCCGCTGCAACTGATCGTCCAGGGCAGCCTGCAGGAGTCGGGCGGTCGCCCGATCACCCGGCGGGTGGTGCTGCCGGTATGGCCGGCGGACAGGTTGCCGGGGCTGCGCGCGCTGTTCGACGGTGCGGAAACCGACGGCGACGGCCCGGCCGAGTTCGAGCTACTGGTGGCCAACAATGAAGGCCAGAAGCTGGCGGCGGACAACCTCAAGGTGCGCCTGGTGCGCGAGCGCCGCGACTACTACTGGAACTACTCGGAAAGCGACGGCTGGAGTTATCACTTCAACGAGAAATTCCTCACCCAGGACGAACAGGTCCTGAGCATCAAGGCTGGCGATACCGCGAAGGTCAGCTTCCCGGTGGAGTGGGGCCCTTATCGCGTCGAGGTCGAAGACCCGCAGACCGGGCTGGTCAGCAGCCTGCGTTTCTGGGCCGGCTACCGTTCCCAGGACAACGCCGAAGGCGGCGCGGTGCGGCCCGACCAGGTCAAGCTGGCGCTGGACAAACCGCTGTATGGCGACGACGACACCGCCAATGTCACGGTGACCCCGCCGGCCGCCGGCAAGGGTTACCTGCTGGTGGAGTCCAGCGACGGTCCGTTGTGGTGGCAGGAAATCGACGTACCGGCCGAAGGCAAGAGCTATGGGATCAAGCTCGATCCGAAATGGGCGCGCCACGACCTGTACGTCAGTGCGCTGGTGATCCGCCCCGGCGAGCGCAAGGCCAACATCACCCCGAAACGCGCGGTGGGCGTGTTGCACCTGCCCCTGGATCGTACCCAGCGCAAGCTCGGCCTGACCCTGACGGCGCCGGAAAAAATGCGCCCCAAACAGCCGCTCAAGGTGAAGATCCAGGCCAGGAACGCCGATGGCAGCGTGCCGAAACAGGCCCATGTGCTGCTGGCGGCGGTGGACGTGGGCATCCTCAACATCACCGAATACCCGACCCCGGACCCGTACTCCAGCCTGTTCGGGCGCAAGGCCTATGGCGCCGACCAGCTGGATATCTACGGCCAGTTGATCGAAGCCGGCCAGGGCCGCCTGGCCAGCCTGGCCTTCGGTGGCGACGCGGCGCTGGCCAAGGGCGGCAAGCGTCCGGACACCAGCGTCACCATAGTCGCCCTGCAAAGCGCGCCGGTGACACTGAACGAGCAGGGTGAAGGCGAAGTCAGCGTCGACATCCCCGACTTCAACGGTGAACTGCGCCTGATGGCCCAGGCCTGGACCGACGAGCGCTACGGCATGGCCGAAGGCAAGACGGTGATCGCCGCGCCGCTGATCGCCGAACTGTCGGCGCCGCGTTTCCTCGCCGGCGGCGACCAGACCACCCTGGCGCTGGACCTGTCCAACCTGTCGGGCAAGGCGCAGAAACTCGATGTGCAACTGAGCGCCGAAGGCCAGCTGGCGCTGGTCAACGAAACCCGTCAGAGCGTGCAACTGACCCAGGGCCAGCGCACCACGTTGCGGATTCCGGTGCGGGCGCTGGGCGGCTTCGGCCAGGGCAAGGTCAAGGTGCTGGTCAATGGCCTGGACCTTCCGGGCGAGAGCCTGCCGCCGTTCAGCCGCGAATGGACCCTGGGGGTGCGACCGGCTTACCCGGCGTTGCTCAGGCATTACCGCGCGGTACTCAAGGATCAGCCCTGGAGCCTGCCGGAAGGCGAGCTGGCGGCATTCGAGCCGGCCGGGCGTGAAGCACTGTTGAGCCTGTCGAGCCGGCCGCCGCTGAACCTCGGCGAGCAGATCCGCGCACTCAAGGCCTACCCCTACGGCTGCCTGGAACAGACCACCAGCGGCCTGTACCCGGCGCTGTACGCCGATGCCGTCAGCCTGAAACGCCTGGGCCTGGAAGGCGAGCCGGATGCCGAGCGCAAGCGCAAGATCGAGCTGGGCATCGAACGCCTGCTGGGCATGCAGCGCTACAACGGCAGCTTCGGCCTGTGGGGCGCGGACGGCGAGGAGGAATACTGGCTGACCGCCTATGTCACCGACTTCCTGCTGCGGGCCCGCGACCAGGGCTTCGCGGTGCCGGCCGAGGCGCTGAAGAAGGCCAACGAACGCCTGCTGCGTTACCTGCAGGAGCGCAACCTGATCGAGGTCAACTACAGCGAAAATGCCGAGCACACGCGCTTTGCCGTGCAGGCCTACGCCGGGTTGGTGCTGGCGCGCAGTCAGCAGGCGCCGCTGGGCGCGCTGCGCAGCCTGTTCGAACGGCGTACCGATGCGCGCTCCGGCCTGCCATTGGTACAGCTGGCCATCGCCTTGCAGAAAATGGGCGACCAGCCACGGGCCGAGCAGGCCTTGACCGCGGGCCTGGCGGCTTCGCGCAACAGCAAGGACTGGCTGGCCGACTACGGCAGCCCGCTACGGGATCAGGCGCTGATCCTGGCGCTGCTGGAAGAGCACGACCTGGCCAAGGGCAAGCGCGAGGAGCGGCTGTTCGAGCTGTCCGACCAACTGGCGGCCAGCCCGTACCTGTCGACCCAGGAGCGCAACTCGCTGTTCCTCGCCGGTCGTGGCCTGCTGGGCAAGCCGGAAGCCAACTGGACCGCGCAACTGAGCAGCGGTGCCGAAAGCCGCGAGCTGAACAACGGCCAGCCCGGCCTGAAGCTGCAAGGCGCGTTGCTGGCGTCGCCGTTGTCGATCAGCAATCAGGGCAGCGAGCCGGTGTACCAGCAACTGACCATTTCCGGTTATCCACAGCATGCGCCGCTGGCCGGTGGCGAGAACCTGAGCATTCGGCGCGAATACCTGGGGATGAACGGCCAGCCACTGAACCTGCGGGCCCTGGGCAGCGGCGACCTGGTGCTGGTGCACCTGGCGGTCAGCGCCAAGCAGCGGGTGCCGGATGCGCTGGTGGTGGACCTGCTGCCGGCCGGCCTGGAACTGGAAAACCAGAACCTGGCGCAGAGCGCCGCCAGCCTGGAAAACGCCAGCAGCCAGGTCAAGGAATGGCGCGAGTCGATGCAGAACGCCAGCCTCAAGCACCAGGAATTCCGCGATGACCGCTATGTGGCGGCGCTGAACCTGGACGGCTACGACAGCGTCACGCACCTGCTGTACCTGGCACGCGCAGTCACGCCCGGCACTTACCGTGTGCCGCCGCCGCAAGTGGAGTCGATGTACCGGCCGAACTGGCAGGCCGTGGGTGAAACCCTGCCGGAGATGGTGATCAAGGGGCGTTGAGAAGGGCGATCGCGGCAAGCGCGTTCCTTATATAGGAGCGGGCTTGCTCGCGATACGACCGCGCAGCGGTCGTCTATCGGTCAGTGCACCACCCAGCTCAGCAGCCACAACCCCAGCAGCAGCCAGATGATGCCCATGACGATCGAGGCGCGCATGAAGGCGCGGACCGCCGAGTACAGCAGCATCAGCCCGACGATCAGGGTGATGATGCTGATGATCGAGGTGTCCATGCCCAGCGCCCGCGACAAGCCGTCGATAAAGTTGCCGCCGGCGTTGGTCAGGGCGTTGAACAGACCGCTGAGGCCATCGACGATAAACCGTATGACCGAGCCCAGCGCCTGGCCGAGCCATTCAAAAAAGCTTTCTACCTGCATGCGTGCATCCTGATGAAAAAGTTGGCGTGCTTGCCAGACCTGAGCCTTTGGCCATCAATCGCGCTGGCGAGTTCCGTTCCAAGCATAGAGGTTCGCGGGTTTGATTTTTCGATTAGTTGCATCGCGCCTGCGCAGTTTTTGGTGGCGAATATTTGGCCAGGCACAGTCGCCCGGCTTGCCATCGCCGCAACCAAGCGGTCGCCGAGGCTGGCGCATCCTGCGGACCGTGCTGGGCGGCCTGTTGCTGCTGTGGGCCGGGCTTTGGCTGGCCGACCGCATCTGGCCGCTGCCGCTGCCCAAGGATGACCTGGCGCGGGTGGTGCTGGCCGAGGATGGCACGCCACTGTGGCGCTTTGCCGATGCCAATGGCGTCTGGCGCTATCCGGTGCGCACCGACGAAGTCTCGCCCTATTACCTGGACGCGCTGCTGACCTACGAAGACCGCTGGTTCTACAGCCATCCCGGGGTCAACCCGATGGCGCTGGCGCGTGCCGCCTGGCAGAACCTCACGGGCGGGCGGGTGTTGTCCGGCGGCAGCACCCTGTCGATGCAGGTGGCGCGCCTGCTCGATCCCCACTCGCGAACCTGGCACGGCAAGCTGCGCCAGCTGTGGCGCACCGCGCAGCTGGAATGGCACCTGAGCAAGCAGCAGATCCTCACGCTCTACCTCAACCGCGCTCCGTTCGGCGGCACCTTGCAAGGGGTGGCCGCGGCCAGTTGGGCTTACCTGGGCAAGTCGCCGCAGCACCTGACCCACGCCGAAGCGGCGCTGCTGGCGGTACTGCCCCAGGCGCCGAGCCGGCTGCGCCCGGACCGGCATGCCGCGCGGGCACAGGTGGCCCGGGACAAGGTGCTGCAGCGCCTGGCGCAGTTCCAGGTCTGGCCGCAATCGGCGGTGGACGAAGCCTTGCAGGAACCCCTGTTGCTGGCGCCGCGGCTGGAGCCGAGCCTGGCGCCCTTGCTGGCGCGCCGGCTGAATCGCCCGGACAGCCCGCCGCTGATCCGCACCACCCTGGACGCCAACCTGCAACGGCGCCTGGAAGACCTGCTTTTGGGCTGGCGCGCGCGCCTGCCGGAACACACCTCGGCGGCGATCCTGGTGGTCGAGGCGCAGACCATGGCGGTGCGGGCCTACCTGGGCTCGGTGGATATCAACGACGCCCGGCGCTTCGGCCATGTGGACATGATCAGCGCCATGCGTTCGCCGGGTTCGACCCTCAAGCCCTTCCTTTATGGCATGGCGCTGGATGCCGGGCTGATCCATTCCGAATCGCTGCTGCAGGACGTGCCACGGCGGTATGGCGACTACCGGCCGGGCAACTTTTCGATGGGCTTCAGCGGCGCGGTGTCGGCCAGCACCGCCCTGGCCACCTCGCTGAACCTGCCGGCGGTGCAGCTGCTGGAAGCCTACGGGCCGAAACGGTTTGCCGCCGAGATGCGCATCGGCGGCATGCCGCTGACCCTGCCGGCGCTGGCGGAACCGAACCTGGCGCTGATTCTCGGCGGCGCCGGCAGCCGCCTGGAGGATCTGGTCAGCGGCTACAGCGCCTTCGCCCGTGGCGGCAAGAGCGCGAGCCTGCGCCTGCAACCGGACGATGTGTCGCGCGAGCGGCCGCTGCTGTCACCCGGTTCGGCGTGGATCGTGCGGCGCATTCTCAGCGGCCAGGCGCGCCCGGACCGCGACCCGCGAGCCGAGCTGGTACAGCGCCCGGTGCTGGCCTGGAAGACCGGTACCAGTTATGGCTTTCGCGACGCCTGGGCGATTGGCGTCGGGCCGCGCTACCTGATCGGCATCTGGATCGGCCGCCCGGATGGCACCCCGGTGCCGGGCCAGTTCGGCCTGGCTTCGGCAGCGCCGTTGATGCTGCAAGTGCACGATGTGCTGATCAACCGCGACAGCCAGCGCGGCATCAGCGCGCCGGTGCAGCCGGTGCCGATGAATGTCGGGGTGGCGGCGATCTGTTGGCCGCTGGGCCAGCCCATGAGCCGCAGCGATCCGAACTGCCGCCGCCAGCGTTTCGCCTGGACCCTGGACGGCACCACGCCGCCGACCTTGCAGGCGGCGGATCAACCCTTGGGCGTCGGCCTGCTGGAAAAAGTCTGGGTCAATGCCAAGGGCCTGCGGGTCGACGCCAAGTGCCCGGGGGCCGAGGTGCGGGATATCGCGCTGTGGCCGGCGCCGCTGGAGCCCTGGCTGCCGCGCATCGAACGGCGTGAAGCGCGCCTGCCGGCCAACGACTCGGGGTGCCCGGGGCCGGCCCTGGCGGCAGCGGCGCCGTTGTCCATCGTCGGCGTGCGCGAGGGCGATCGCTTGCGCCGCCCGGCGGCCAGCCAGGAACTGCTGCGGCTCAAGCTGTCGGCCCTGGGCGGCAGCGGCCGGCGCTGGTGGTTCGTCAACGGCGAGCCGCTGGGCGAGAGTGCCAACCAGGACAGCATCAACGCCAGCTTCGAACGGTTGGGGCCATATCAACTCAGCGTGCTGGACGAAGGCGGGCAGACGGCGCGGGTCGAGTTCAGCGTTATCGATTGAGGGGGCGGTGCGGGCCTTGCCTTCATCCGCCATCCCCCCGAAGCTATACGCCTTCAGGAGACCCCGATGAACCTAGACGAACTGACCCAACGCCTGCACGCCATTCGCGACCGCAATGACTGGCGGCCATTTCACAGCCCGAAGAACCTCGCCATGGCCGCCAGTGTGGAGATGGCCGAGCTGGTGGAAATCTTCCAGTGGCTGAGCGAAGACCAGTCGCGGCAACTGCCGGCCGACAAGCTGGCCCATGCCGGCCAGGAAGTCGGTGACATTGTGCTCTACCTGTTGCTGCTGTGCAGCGAACTGGGCCTGGACCTGGAGCAGGTGGTGCGCAGCAAGCTGGCCGACAGCGAACGGCGGTTCAGCTGATGAGCGACCGTCATTTCGACCAGTTGGCGACCCGTTTTGCCGAAAAGATCTACGGCGGCGCCAAGGGCGCGATCCGCCTGGCGGTGCTCCAGGCCGACCTGGCCGAAGCCTTGCCGGACCGCCCGCTGCGGGTGCTGGATATCGGCGCCGGGCTGGGGCATATGTCGCTGTGGCTGGCCCAGCGTGGCCATCAGGTGACCCTGGCCGAACCGGCCGTACCGATGCTCGAGGGTGCCCGCCAGCGCTTCGCCGAGGCCGGCCAACAGGCGACCTTTATCCAGGCGCCCTGGCAGGACCTGCTGGGCCAGCTCACCGAACCCTATGACCTGGTGCTGTGCCATGCGGTGCTGGAATGGCTGGCCGAGCCCCACGCGATCCTGCCGGTGCTGCATCAACTGACCACCCAGGACGGCTGGCTGTCGCTGGCGTTCTATAACCGCGATGCGCTGATCTATCGCAACCTGCTCAAGGGCCACTTTCGCAAGATGCGCAAGAACGACATGGCCGGCGAGAAGCAGAGCCTGACCCCGCAACAGCCCCTCGATCCGCGGGAACTGGCGGCGCAACTCGACGGCTTGTGGCGGGTCGAAACCCAGAGCGGGGTGCGGGTTTTCCATGACTACATGCCGGTGGAATTCCAGGCCCGCGCCGAGTTGCTGGACCTGTTGGAAATGGAATTGGCCCATCGTCGTCACCCAAGCTTTGCCGGGCTTGGGCGTTACCTGCACTGGATTTGTCGTCCGGTCTGAGCGGAGCTCGAAATGAAACGCCACGCTGGTTTGCTTGTGCTGTGCCTGGGGCTGGCGGCCTGCCAGAGCCCCAACCCCTATGTCGCCAGTTCCAATCCACTGCCGCCGGCGCCGCCACAGGCGGCCGGGACCTTCGACCGCAGCGCCTACCCCGCGCCCCAGCGCGACTATGGGCGCTATCGCAGTTGGGCCTGGCGCAACGGGCGCCTGCCCAATGGCTCGGCCTGGGCCGATTCGGCGCAGGTCGTCGAGGCGGTCAGCAACGCTCTCGACCAGCGCGGCCTGCGCCCGCTGCACGACAACCGTCCGGCGGACCTGTGGGTCAGCGCCGACCTGCACCTGGAAAAACGCCTGCGCCAGGTGCAGGACGACTATGGTTACGGTTACGGAGGATATGGCTACAACCGCTACGGCCCCGGCTACGGCATGTACAACACAGTGCCGGTGGTGCGTACCTACGAGGTGGAAGTCGTGGTGGTACGGGTCAACCTGTTCGACGCTAGCAGTGGCCAGCCGGTGTGGAGCGCCAGCGCGGAAACCTCGAGCCAGGGCAGCCTGAGCGAGCGCGCCGATGCGCTGCGCGAGGCTGTGGAAAAGGCCATGGCGGCGTATCCTCCTAGTTAGGCTCCGTACGAAGCTGCACGCTGGGCTGGGTTAAAGCAGGCTTGCCTGACCTTCGCTCGCCGACTTTCGTACAGACCCTAGCGACATCCCTTCAGGTGCATTTGCTCTTCTGGAGAAACATCATGTTCCGCCCTCTTGCTTTACTGGCCCTGGCCGCGCTGCTCAGCGCCTGCGCCGCCAACCAGGTCAACCATGACTTCGACGCCAGCCGCGACTTCGCGGCCTATCGCAGCTGGAGCTTCAAGGAACCCGCCCTGCAATACCGCCCAGACGATCCGCGGATCAAGAGCGACCTCACCGAGCAGCGCATCCGCCAGGCCGTCAGCGATCAGCTCGACCAGCGCGGCCTGCGTCCAGCCGCGGCGGGCAAAAAGGCCGATCTCAACGTCCAGACCTACCTGATCGTCGAGAACCGCCAGCAACAGGTCACCACCAATTACGGCGGCGGCTGGGGTGGCCCGTGGAATGGCTACTGGGGCGCGCCGATGTACAACGAAACCCGCAACATCACCTACAAGGTCGCCACCATCCAGATCGACCTGCTCGATGGCAAGGACGGCAAGCTGGTGTGGCGCGGCAGCGACGAGCAGATACTCAGCAGCACGCCGAACCCCGCCGATCGCAGCACGGCGATCAGGGAGACCGTCGGCCGGATCCTGGCGAACTATCCGCCCAGGTAAGTTGCTGCATTCCACCACGGGGCGAGGGCTGCACGGGCCCTTGCCCCATGCCCAAACACAGCGCTGGCAAGTCGCCAGCGTTGTATTCCAGCCTTGACTACACTCCTTTCACCCAGCGGAGGTTGCGCCCGGCGGTGCGCCGGCAAAGGAGTGCTCCATGTTTTCCCGCACGCAGTTTTCCGGACCGGCTCGGCAGCGTGGCGCTATTGGTCTGATAGGGGCGCTGGCGCTGAGCACGGCGGTGTTGTGCACCCTGGTGGTGGTCGACAGCGGGCGCCTGTACCTGGATCAGCGTGAGTTGCAGCGGGTGGCCGATAACGCCGCGCTGGAGGCGGTGGCGCGGGGTGGCAATTGCCTGGCGGGGGGCAGCGCGGCGGTATTTGCAAGAGAAAGCGCGGCGCGCAACGGCTTTGCGGTGGGAGACGACAGACCGCTGACAGCCACCTGTGGCTTGCTGCAGACCGGTGCCGACAACCTGCGCACCTTCAGCCCCAACGCCAGCCAGGCCAGCGCCATCCGAGTGGTGGTCAGTGAAGCGGTGCCCACCAGCATCGCCCTCGGCGTAACCAATCTGTTTTCCGACAATCCCGTCAGCACCACGACCTCGTTAAGTGCCACGGCGGTAGCGGCTCAACCCAAGCCACCGCTGGCGCAATTGACGATTCGCAGCACGCTGGTCGACCTCAATCTGTTGAACGGCGCCCTCAGCGGCCTCGCGGGTAGCGCGATCAATGTCAGCCTGCTCGGTTGGCAGGGCCTGGTCGATACCGACATCAGCCTGCTCGGTTACCTGAAGCAGTTGGCCGTCGACCTGAATGTGAGCGCCGGAAACTACAGCGAACTGCTCGACGTCGATACCGACGTCACCCAACTGCTCCAGACCAGCATCAGCGTGGCCCAGAAGAACGGCGCCACCGCCGAGGTCCTGACGGCCCTGGGCAGCATCAAGGCTGCAGCCATCAATACGGCCCCGGTGAAACTGGGTGACCTGTTGAAGTTGCAGACCGGCACCGCGGACTCCGGGCTGGATGCCAGCGTCCAATTGCTGAGCCTGGTCGAGGCGTTCCTGCAACTGGCCAGCAGCCAGAGCGCCGCGGCCGTCGAGCTGCCGGTGAGTGTGTTGGGGCTGGCGGGCGTCACCACCCGGGTCAAGATCGTTTCACCTCCCGAGTTCGCCATCGGCAACCCGGAACTGGCCGCCGTCGACCCGCTGGGACCCAATCGCATCTATGTACGTACCGCTCAGGTGCGGGCGTTGCTGACGGTGGATCTCTCGCTGATCAACAGTGTGCTGCAGGCGGTGAATGCTCTGCTGAAGCCGTTGGTGGATACGCTCAATATAGCCCTCAGCGCCAATCTCAGCTGTGTGCTCGGCGGCTCCTGCGTAAAGACCGACCTGCTGATCCTGCCGAACGGCGCGAACCTGGATGTCAGCCTCGAAGTGGCGGCCGGCGACAGTCATGTCACCGGCTATACCTGCGTCAGCGACAGCGACAACAGTCTTTCCGTCGACACCACCACCTCCGCGGTCAAGCTCAAGGTCGGTCGAGTGGACGCCAGCAACTGGGCGTCTTCGACCGCTCAAGTCAGCGTGAGCCCGTTGCCGCTGGTGGATATCGGCGCGAGGACCTGCCAGGGGCTGCTTGGCCCCTGTGGCGCGCGCGTCTCGTTTGCCGGCGGCGGCAGCGAGTTGATGATTGACACCTCGATTGCCGGCACCCACGAGCCGAATTTCACCTTCGTCAATCCGCCGAAAATGAAGCAGGAACTGGCGGACGACGATTGGCACAGCGTGACCGCCTCCAATGTGGTCAGCAGCCTGCGCGCGTCGCTGACCGGCATCACTCTGATTCAGCATCCGCCCAGCATCGGCAGCCTGCTCGGGGTGGTGCTCAATACCTTGCTGTCGGCGTTGAACACCGTAGTCGGCCTGCTGGCCACCGCTATCGGCGCCTTGCTCGGCCCGTTGCTGGACCCATTGCTGAACAATGTCCTGGCGGTGTTGGGCATCGATCTGAGCAAGGTCGAGGTGGGCGCCAACCTCACCTGCGGCCAAACCGGCCGGGCCTATCTGGTGATCTGATCGGTCTGTACCAACGGCAGGTCGATGCAGAAGCAGGCGCCTTCGCCGGTATTGCTCATGCTCAGGCGCCCGCCCATGTTCTCGACTATGCCGTAGCTCACCGAGAGCCCCAGGCCGGTGCCCACGCCGACCGGCTTGGTGGTAAAGAACGGCTCGAAGATGCGCCCCAGCAGGCGCGGGTCGATGCCGCCGGCATTGTCTTCGACCAGCAGCCGCACCCGCTGCGGGTCATATTCGGCGCGTATGGCGATCCAGGGCCGCAAGTCCGGATCCTGCTCGCGCCGGCCGAGCAGCGCATCCCGGGCATTGACCAGCAGGTTGATCAAGACTTGCTCAAGCTGATCGACATGGCCCCGCACCTGCACGTTGAAGTCGATTGGCGTGACACGCAATTCAACGCCTTTGCCGCGCATGCCGTCGGCCAGCAGCGACAGGCAGCCTTCCACGGCCTGGGCCGGATCGAAAGGTTGTTGCTCGATCTCCGAGCTGCGGCCAAACACCCGCATATGGTCCACCACCCGACCGGCCCGCTGGACCTGGGCATCGATGCGCTTGAGCTTGTCCTGCAGGTAGTCGAGTTGCACGTCGCCGTTGTTCAGGCGCTTGAGCACGTTGACGATGGCCATGCGCATCACATTCAGCGGCTGGTTGATTTCATGGGCCAGCCCGGTGGCCATTTCGCCCAGGGTGGCCATCTTCGCGCTTTGCATGAGTTGCAGCTGGGAGCGCCGGACTTCGGTGTTGTCGCGGCCGACGGCCTGGATCTCCCGCAGGCGTCCTTGCTCGTCGAACACCCCGCGGTCGGACCAGACCCACCAGGCATGTTCGCGCCCCGGCAGTTGCAGGTTGATTTCCGCGGTGCTGACCGGAAATTCCGGGGTCAGCTGGCGGATGCGTTGCACGAAGGCGGCGTGTTGTTCGGCGGACAGCCAGTCAGCGAGGTTGGCTCCGGCCAGTTGTTCGGGCGGGCATTCCAGGTAGGTCGCCAGGGGCCGGTTGCCGAAGGTCAGGGTCAGGTCGGGCAGGTAGCGGCAGATCATCGCCGGGGAGTCTTCCACCAGGATCCGGTAGCGCTCCTCGCTGAGTCGTATCTGCTCGGCGGCCAGGGTGGCGTCGGTGACGTCCAGCCACAGGCCGACGGCTTCGACCGGCATGCCCAGGTCGTCGCGCAGCAGCCTGGCCTCGTCGAGCACCCAGTGGTATTCGCCACGGCTGTCTAGCAGGCGGTAGCGGCTGCGCACCGCGCCTTCGCGCAGCAATTGCCGGTTGCGCTCGAAGTAGCGGTCGCGGTCGTCGGCATGCACCCGTTCCGCCAGGGCGCCGTCGTTGCAGTCGTTCAGGGTCCAGCCGAGCAACGGCTGCAGGCTGTCGCTGAAAAACGTCGGCTGCAGCGCACCCTCGACATAGCGCTGGACATAGATCACTGCTGGCGAATGGGCGATCAGGTTGTCCAGCCGGGCGTGGGCCGCGGCCGCCTGCTGCTCCTGATTCTTGATGTCGCTGATGTCCAGCATGAAACCGACGAAGCGCTGGTTCTGGCCAATGCCCAGGGCTTGCCCCTGCAGGCGGTACCAGATGGCCGGCAACTGCGGGTCGGCCCGCTGCAACCGTACGCAGAGCAGCAGCGGTTTGCCCTGTCGCAACTCTTGCAGGCGGCTGCTCAGTTCCTGGCGATCGGCGGGGTGGATCAGGGCCAGCCAGGCCTGCAGCGACAAGCGCCGGGTCTGGGGTTCCAGCAGCAGGTTGAGGGCCAGCTGCGGTGCCAGCTGGATCTCGTTGTCCTGCGCGAACAACTCCCACCAACCGGTGCCGAGCAAACCTTGCAAGGCCTCCAGGCGCTCCAGCTGGTGATGGTGCTGCTGTTCGCGCAAGCGTCCGAGCAAGGGCCCGGCCAGGGCGGCACTCAATTGCAGCCAGTCCCGTTCGCTCAACTGCGGTGCCTGCTGGCGTACCGGGTAGAAGCCGCAGAGCAGCCAGGCCGCGACACCGTGATCGTCGCGAAAGGGCACGACAAAGCCCTCGCTGCTGCCGAACGCACGTTGCAGGCGCGGATGCTCGCCAAGGCCTTGAGTGAAGATCAGCGACTGCGGGGCATTGCCGTTCAGGCTGTCCAGCCCGGTGCCCAGGACCTGGCCCTTGTGCCACAGCTGCGGTGCATCGGCGGCCTGATACAGGCCATGGATGTACCAGCCCTGTTCCAGGTCGTCGAGCAGCGCCAGGGCGAGGCAGGGGATATGCCAGTGCTGGGCCAGGGCATGGAGTTGCTCATGCAGCACCTCGGGCAGGCGAAAGAGGCTGCACAGGCGCAGCTGTTCGCTGATCTGCGCGGCGAACTGCTGGCAGTCCTGGCGTTGCTGCGCCTGCTGGCGTTCCAGCAACAGGTCGCCGATGTCCAGCAGGTGCAGGAGCCAGCCTTGGGTGGACGGTTGCACCCAGCCGCGCAGGTGCAGGGTTTGCCCGCCGGCGCCATGGAAGTCCAGGTCGAGCACCTGTCCTTGCCAGTCGCCAGGGCTGCCTTCGACACTCAGCGCGCTGTGCGCCAGCAGGTAGCCCAGCAGCGGCGCCGGCCCTTCGGCGGCCGGCGGCTGGGCCAGGGCGTGGCGCAGCGGGCCGGTCATTTGCAGCACCTGGGCGTTGTGGTCCAGGTGCACCAGCAGGCCGACCCCGGGCGTGGCCAGGGGCGGCGCGGGAGGAAGCGCCTGGGGCGTCGTCCGGCCGAGAAAGCGCCCGAGGAGTTTGTCGCCCGAGCTCAAAATTGCAGACTCGACTGGGCGCTGAGGTTCACGGGCAGTGCGGGCACGCTGCCCAGGCCCGGCAGCACCAGGAAGGGGATGACCTGTCTGAGCTTGTCGGTGGAGTAGTGGACACGGACCGTGAGCAGGCCACCCGCATAAGTCACGGTGGCATCGCTGGCGTTGTTGGCATTGAAGTTGAAGGCCTGTGGAATCCAGGTCAGTTGCTCGCGCAAGGTGTTCTTCGCGCGTGCTATCAGGGCGGCGTCATAGCCGGGCGTGGCGGGGTCCAGGGCGACGCTGCGCCGCACCGCTTCGGCAGTGGCCTTATTGAAGGACTGCACCATCAGAAGCGGCACGCTGTAGCTGACCAGGGCATAAAACACGGCGAAAAAAATGATGAAGACCATGGCGAACTCGATGGCCACGGCACCTTTTTGTTTTTCTGGCAGGTCGACTTTCACGGCGGCGTCTACCCTGACTGCTAGTAGGTCATGTCAGCATAGAATCATTCAGCCAGAAGGGATGTTTTTTAACCGATGCAGCATTGGATTCTATTGGCTTGGCTGGGGCTGTGCGCGGTGCAGGATATCCGCCAGCGTCATCTCGCCAACGGCTTGACCCTGGGGGGCGCGCTGCTGGCGCTGGGGTACTTGCTGTGGGCCGGCAACACCTGGCTGGGCGCCGACGCGGTGCAGGGGGGCAAGGCGCTGTTGCTGGCGTTGCTGCTGACCGTGCCGGGCTATGTGCTGGGCCGGATGGGCGGCGGCGACGTGAAGCTCCTGGCGGCACTGGGACTGGCATCCGACCCCCTGCACCTGCTGGGTACCTTCATCGGTGCCGCGTTGGCCAGCGGCCTATGGTGGTTGCTCGCGCCCAGGCTGTTGCCCGCGGCCGACCAACCGCTGGCAAGGTCCTTGCGATACCTCGATCCGCGGCAGGGGCAAAAGTACGCCTTTGCCCCTTTCGTCCTGGTCGGCATGGCCCTGACCCTGCTGTGGGCCCACTAGTCGTGCCGCCTATCTCTATGTACATAGTCGGAAAGTAGTCTACGTTTATTCTGTACCTGCCCGAAGTAGACGCGGCAGGGCAGGAACATTCGTCTTGGGCTTGCCAGGCATGGAGTTGCGCGTGAACAAGCTTATATCCCGCATCAAAGTACTCGTGGTCGACGACCAGCCGTTGATAGTCGAAGAGCTTTGCGAGTTTCTTGAAGGCAGCGGTTATCGCTGCGTCCCTTGTGAGTCCAGCCGCCAGGCGATCCAGCAGTTCAATGAAGATGCCGAAATCGGCCTGGTACTGTGCGACCTGCACATGCCCGATCTCGATGGCATCCAGTTGGTGCAGGAGCTGCAGCGTCTCGCCGGCAAGCATCGGGTCTTCGAGGCCATCATGCTCACCGGCCAGGCCGACAAGCAGGATGTGATCAAGGCCTTGCGCGCCGGCATCGCCGATTACTACCAGAAACCGATCGACCTCGATGAGCTGCTGGCCGGTCTGCAACGCCAGGAGGAAGCGTTGCAGGAGCGGCAGAAAAACCTGCAGCTGGGGCACCTGAACCAGAAGCTGCAGTTCCTTTCCGAATCCATTGACGATCTTTACCAGGATCTGGACAAAGTACGTCGCGCGCCACTCGCGCCACAGACGACGCAGGCGTCGGACCAGGGCGGCGAGGCGGAGCAGATCGAAATCCCGGCGATCTTCAATCAGCTGTCGCCCCGGCAACTGGATGTGGCCCGCCTGGTAGGCAAGGGGCAGACCAACTACCAGATCGCCTGTGAACTGGGGATCACGGAAAACACCGTGAAGCTCTACGTGTCCCAGGTGCTGCGCCTGACCCATATGCACAACCGTACCCAACTGGCATTGGCGCTGGCACCGAGCAACTCGGGGTTGCGCCAGCGCGTGACCGCCCACTGATTACTCCCCATGTGCAGCACCCCCCGACGGTCGCGAGGGTGTGCTGCGCATGCAGGCCGCTGCATCCTTCTATTGGTGGGCGAAAGCCCGGGCAATGGCGCTGACGCCAGGGCCGGCCAGGACGATCAGTAACGCCGGAAAGAGAAACAGCATCATCACGACGGACATTTTCGCCGACATCTTCGAGATGTATTCCTGCAGGCGCGTCAGGCGCCGCTCATCGAGCAGCAGCTTGAGCGACTGCAACGACTTCATCGCCCCACCGCCCTGGTAAATCAGCTGTTGCAGGATCACGCAGGTGTCGGTGAACTCATCGACGGCCAGCAGCCGCGCGGACTTGTTCAGTTCGTCCCCCAGTTCCAGGCCGGAATCCACCCGGGCCAGCACCATGCGCAATTCCTGGGTCAGGGCCGGCAGCAGTTTCTGCGCGTCCTTGCTCAACACCCGCAGGGCCTGTTCCACCGCCATGCCTGACTCGAACAGGATGCGCACCAGGGGAATGAAGGTGGAGATATCGACCGCCAGTTGTTTCTGCCGCCTGCTGGCGGCCATGGCCAACAGACGCTTGGGCAACAGGTAACCGAGGCTCAGGGCGAACAGCGGGGCGACCCAGTGGTTTTTCGCCGCCGGGAAAAACACTGCCTGGATCACCAGGGTCAGGCCCAGGGCGAGAATCGGTGCGCCGATCTGGCAGGCGGCGAACAGCGAGCGTTGCCGCGCGCTGCGCCAGCCCAGGCGGTTGAGCAGCAACTGGGTTTCATTGTCGAGCCTGACCGCGTGCTGGCCGACCTTGCTGTCGCCCAGCACGTGCAGCCAGTTGCCGAGAGTGTTGTCGCGCGCCAGGTGCCCCTGCAGGCGCTCGGTCACCTGGCGCGTTCGCCGACGCTGTTCCAGCAAGCTGCCCAGCACCAGCAGCATGGCCGCGAGAAACAACAGTGCACTGATCAGCAAGGCCGTCATGTCAAACACTCCGCAGCATGCGCCACAGCAGCGCGCAGCCGATGACCTGCAAACCGAAGGCGGCCAGCAGCATCATCCGGCCGCCGCTCTGGTTCCACATGCTCATCAGGTAGGTCGGGTTGGCTATCAGGAAATAGCCGGCCAATGACACCGGCAGGGCCGCGAGGACCATCGCCGTGATACGGGTTTCGCCGGTCATCGCGCGCAGTTGCCGGGCGGCCTGGTCGCGTTCGCGGATCAGCTTGATCAGGTTTTCCAGCAGCTCGCTGGCATTGCCGCCATAGCGGTGGTTGACCTTGAGCCCCAGGGCGAACAGGCGCAGTTCATCGCGCTCGTACAGTTCGGCGAAGTCCGCCACCGCATCCGGCAGGTTGACCCCCAGCTGCACATTGCGCTGGACCCGGCCCATGGCGTGCTGCAACGGATTGTCGGCGGCCTCGATGCCGCCCAGCACCGCGTCGGCCAGGGTGCGTCCCGACTTGAGGCTGCGCACGGCATGGTCGAGCAATGGCGGCAGCTGTTCGATCATGCGCTTGAGGCGCCGCCGGTACAGCCAGCTGATATACAGGCGCAGCAGCACAGGCGGTGCGACGAGCAGGGCGAGCAGCCCCGGCCACTTGCCCAGCCCATACCCGAGCATGCAGCCCAGGGCCCAGACCACCAGCCATAGCCCCAGGCGTTCGGTGGGACGACCGAGGCCCGCACGCAGAAAGGCCCTTTCGAGCCGGTTCCACGAGGTCTTTTCCTCGCTTGGTTGCGGTTGCCCCTGGGCCAGGCGGTCGAGCACCCGGGCGGTGCGGGCCTGGCGCAGGCCGCTGTAGAACATCCAGCCCGACAGCCCCAGCAGGGTCAGGCACAGGAGGGCAAGCAGCACGGGACCTAACATGCGGTGGCGCTCCCTGGCTCAGTTGACGGGCAAGTCGGCGTCGCGTCGCAGCTTGTCGCCAGCGGGGTTGGCCGCTTCGCGCAGAAAGCCGAAACCGCTACGTCGGTTCAGACGGAACAGGGTGTTGGTGACGTAGATGTTTTCGCGTACGCCGACCACTTCCACCACTTCGCTGACGCAGCGCCGGCCATCGGGCAGGCGCGTCAGCTGAATCACCACGTCCAGGGCCGCGCAGATCATCTGCCGCAGGGTGCGTTCGGCCACCTGGCGCCCGGTCAGGCCCACCAGGGTTTCCAGGCGCAGCAGGGCATCCTGGGCATTGTTGGCGTGCACGGTGCTCATGGAACCGTCGTGGCCGGTGTTCATCGCCGTCAGCACATCGAGCACTTCGACGCCACGGATCTCGCCGAGGATGATCCGGTCCGGGCGCATGCGCAGGGCGTTGCGGATCAGGTCGCTGGCCTTGACCTCGCCATGGCCTTCGGCGTTCGGCGGACGGGTTTCCAGGCGCACCACATGGGGATGGCCCAGTTGCAGTTCGGCCACGTCCTCGATGGTCACCAGCCGTTCGTGAGGGTTGATCAACTGGCTGAGGATATTCAGCAGGGTGGTCTTGCCGGTGCCGGTGCCGCCGCTGATCAGGATGTTGCAACGCTTGCCCACGGCTTCCTGGACGAATTCGAAGATCGCCTGGTCGATAGTCTGCATGGCCATCAGGTCGCTGCTCTTGAGCATGTCCTTGCGGAATTTGCGGATCGACAGGCAAGGGCCATCGAGGGCGATCGGCGGGATGATCGCGTTGACCCGGCTGCCGTCGGGCATCCGTGCATCGACCATGGGCGAGGACTCGTCGAGGCGTCGGCCCAGGGGCGCGAGGATGCGTTGCATGACCCGCTCCACATGGTGCGCGTCGATGAAACGCAGGTCGCTCTGGTGCAGCACGCCATCGCGCTCGACGAACACCCGGTGCGGGCCGTTGACCAGGATCTCGGTCACCGCCGGATCGCGCAGCAAGACTTCCAGTGGGCCGAAACCGGTGAGCTCGTCCACCAGTTCTTCGGCCAGGCGCTCCATTTCATAGCGGGAGATCGCCAGGTGCAGGCGCGAGATGTATTCGGCCACCTTGTCGGTAATGAAGTGCGCCAGAGCCTGGCGCGAACCTTCCAACAGGTTTTTCCCCGACTCTTCGATGGCGTCGATGACATAGCGATGCAGCACCAGTTTCAAACCCTCGTGATCGGTGTTGCCGACCGGGCTGTGGGACTGGGCGCCGAAAAGTTTTTCTCTGCTCATCGACTTCCCCTGAGGCGCTCGAACCAGCCGGGCTTCGCCGTGGGCAGCCCTTGGGAGCGTCTGGCCAGGCGCTCGCCGAGGGTCTTCAGGGCTTGGGTCAGGCCTTCGCGGGGGGCCAGTTCGAACAGCGTGACGCCCTGGTTTTTCGCGTTGAGGCGTACCTCGGGGCTATAGGCCAGGACCGCGATCACTTCCAGGGCAAAGGTCTTGCCCAGGGTTTCCGCATCCGGAGCGACCCCGCGCAGGTAGCGGTCGACCAGCAGGCGGGCGTGTTCCAGCTTCATGCCTTTTTCGCGCCAGAGGTTGAGCACCGCTAGGTTGCGGCGGCAGTCGAGCACGCTCTGGTCGGTGTACCAGAGCAATTTGTCGCAATGGCCGACGAAGGTGCGCAGGGCTTCGCTGTCCGGTTGTCCGGTGAGGTTCACCACGATGTGCTGGAAGTGCTGGCGCAGGGCGCTGAGCAGCATGTACAACTCGGCGGCGCTGGTGCGCTCCAGCGGCTCGTCATGGCCGGCATAGGCCAGGATCCGCAGCCCGGCTTCAGTGCTGGTGAAGGCACTGTCGATCAGGGTCGCATCCAGGCGCCGCAGATGGCGCAAGGCATCGCCGAAGTGGAACGAGCTTTCCAGCCCCAGCAGCGCCAGGCTGTCGCCGCGCGGCAGGCCGAGGTCGAGCAACAGGGTCTGCTGGCCGCTCTTCTGCACCACCAGCGCCAGATGGCTGGCGAGCAAGGCGCCATCGGCATCGCTCTGGGTGCCGTAGAGCACGGTCAGGCCGCCGAGCTGGGTGCTCGGCGTGACCTGGGGCAGGCGTTTGCTCAGGCGCCGTACCAGGCCGGCCACTTCACTGGAGCGCGAGCCGTAGGCCACGAAGTCGCGGGCCCCGGCGCGCATGGCGTTGAGTACCAGTTGGTTGTCCATGCCGTCGCCCAGGGCGACGATGGCCAGCATCGGCTTGGCCTCCAGCGCGCCCTCGATCAACGCCGACTGGGTGACTACATGCTCGCGATCGAGGCCGACGAAGACCAGGCTGGCGAATGTCACATCCACCAGCGCCAGCAATTCGTCGAGGCTGCCGCTGCCAGCGCTGACCACCTGCCCGAGTGGCGCCAGGGCGCCTTGCAGCCATTCCAGGTCGGTGCCGTTGCGGGTGATCGCGAGGAAGGTCTGGCTCAGGTTCTGACTCATTGCGATAGCCCACTGCGTTGATTGAAGTTGCGGTTTTCCAGGGAGTACCCGTTCGGGTCGTGCGTACGCAGCGGGGCGTCGCCCCCGGCAGGTACACCGCTCGACATCAGGGGTCGGATCAGGCCTTTGAACAGGGGCTGGGAATCATTGGACATGAAGAGGTGTCCTTGCATGATCAGGGTGTTTGTTGGCTCGCTTCGATGCCGCGTATGACTTCTATCTGGGCGCGACGCGATGTGGCGTCGAACGTTCTGGTGGTGGAGGGGGAGGGGGTGGACAGGGCCAACTGGTTGAACTGGATCAAGGATCTGTCGGCGTTTTGCAGATGCTTCGACGCGCTTTTTTCGCCGGCCCAGTAATGTGCCAGGCGCTTCTCGTCGGCGCTGCGTACCGCCAGGCGCAGAACGCCGGCTTGAGCCGCGAGCATCAAGCGGCTCAGCAAGGGTTCCGGGACGGCCAGCAACACGCTGCGCGCGTTCAGGCGACGCTGATCCTGTTTGAGTTTTTCCTCGGCACTGGCGGGCGGCGAGCCCGGCTTGCCATCGTTGGTCAGGCCCAGTTGCTCGCCAATGCCCAGCACCCGCAGGGCCGGCACCACGACCTGGGCCGAGGGCAGCAGGTTGTTGCTGTCCTGGCGCAGGAACAGCAGCACATCGACGTAGTCGCCAGGGCTCAGTTGCCCGCTGGCGCCGATGACTTCGTCTACCGCGACGGCCAGGGCGCGCTCGTCGGCACGGATCATGCGGGCCACGCTGCCCCCGGCTTCGAAGCTTTCCTCGCTCAGCCAGGTCCCCGCCGGCAACGCCCGCCATGGCGTGCGTCCGATGACTTGATCGAGGCTTTTGAGGCTGCCGGCGGGCGCGGTGCGCAGCCGCTCCAGCGTGACATCGCCGGCCTTGATGGGAACGAACGGAGGTATGTCGCGTACCAGCACCGCGACGGGCTGGCGAGTCGCATCTTCGGCGGAAGCAGTGACGGTTTGCACGGCGTCGGGGGAAGGCTGCGCTACAGGTTGCGCTGCGGGCCGGCGACTCAATGCCAGACCCCAGTAACCGGCAATGAGAGCCCCCACCAGAAACACCCCAGCCAACCCCATAGTGATACGACTGTTCATGACGGCTCTCCCTTTCCCGCTGCATTACCGACTCGCACATCCAATGAGTCAATTTCGCAATCAGGCAGCTATGAACAAGCAACTATTTCGCTATTTGAAGGTAGAACAGCTGCAACAAAACGCCATTACTGTCGAGAAAATAACTTGGCTCATCCGTGCCCTGTCCGATGTCGCGTTTTTTTTGACGTCAAAGAGACGAGCTAATACTTAATGATTAATTCGTTCTTACAGTTGTTGGCTGGAAGTTTGTTGACAATGCTGTGGTGGCACAGGGGAATCATGTTGCAACGCTGCAACACCCGATGCATTGAGGAGAAACTAGATGTTCTTCATTCTCGCTACCCAATGGATCACCCTTCTGGCCTCCCGGCTCCTGCGTTTCCTCAAGAATAACGAGGGCGCGTCAGGGATCGAGTACGCGCTTATCGCCGGTATGGTGGCCGTGGCCATCGCGGCATTCGTACCTGACATTTCAAGCGCTATCACCACCACCTTCACGACTCTGCAAGGGGCATTGGAGGGCGACACTAGCGCTGCTGCTCCTAGTACCCCGTAACACCGGTCCTCAAGGCTTTATCGAGGCGTCGATACCCATCGGTATTCAGTCACTTTCAGGTATTGCCCATGAGCTCCTCTTCGTTTCCACGCCAGCAGCTTCTTCTCGTGGACGATGAAGAGGACGCTCTGCTCGAGCTCGCCGAATTGCTCGAAGGTGAAGGCTTCTGCTGCTTCACCGCGACCTCGGTCAAGCTCGCCCTGGCCCATCTCACTCAACACCCGGACATCGCGCTGGTCATCACCGACCTGCGCATGCCGGAGGAGAGTGGCCTGTCGCTGATCAGGCGCCTGCGCGATCACACCTCCCGCCAGCACCTGCCGGTGATCGTCACCTCGGGGCATGCCGACATGGATGACGTCAGCGACCTGCTGCGCCTGCAAGTGCTGGACCTGTTCCGCAAACCCATCTATCACGTGCGCCTGCTGGAAACCCTGAACACGCTGTTCCCGCTGCCACGTATCCATCTGGTCAATCCCTGAACCTTCGCGCTCCTCCCGATGCCCGGTTTTCGTCGCCGTCGGTGTGATTTTTCGATGGTGTCATAATGATGGCTCCTGTACATTTGCCGCCGCTTGTCCGGGCGTTTGCCGACAAGCCGGTAGGGATGCCTGAAAGACACCGGCGCGCCTGCTGAAACCTGTCGTCCGCGTTTCTGGAAGGGATATCCCCATTGAATACTTCATTCCTGCGCCGCTCGCTGCTGGCGCTGTCTGTGGCCGCCGCCGTGCCCCATGCGCCATCGTCGATGGCGGCGGACCTGAACTACGACCTCGGTGGCGGTGCCTTGAACAGCACGCTGCAGACCTTCGACAATGTGCGGTTGAGCGGGACGTCGCAGAACACTGGCGCCGATTTCAGGGGGTTGACGGTCCAGGGCGGTTTTATCAATGACGGGGCGGTCAATTTCAGCAGCGGCTCGACCCAGGCCGGGTTGTTCTTCGCTTCTCAGGCGTCGACCGCTTCGACCTTTACCGGCGACTTCATCAACCGCGGTTCGGTCCGGATCGACGGCCTTGATGCGTCTGCCTTGCCGAGCGGTATCCTGCATTCCGGCAGCCAGATCGGTGGTGACTTGATCAACGAAGGCAATATTTCGGTGGCGGCCGAGGGGGCCGTCGGCCTGGATATCTACCAGGCGACCATCGCCGGCCAGGTGCTCAACACCGGAACGATTGCGGTCACGGGGGAGGGCGCCTACGGCGTGTTGATGTTCTCTACCTCCACCGGCATCGGCAGCGACAGCGCCATCAGCGCAACGACCATCGACAATCGCGGCACCATCACCGCTCGTGGACGGAGCGCCAAGGGCATCGAAATCGAAAATGCCGTTTCCAACGGCGGGGTCAGCAACGGTATCGTCAACAGCGGCACGATTGCCGCCGATGGTATCGGCGTACACGTGGTCAGCTTTGCCAACCCTTCTGTGCTGTTTTCCATCAGCCAGACCGAGGGCCTGATCGAAGGGGGCATCGCGGCGATCCGGGCCGATCAGCCAAACACTTATTTCTACTGGCAGGGAGGGCAGGTCAAGGGTGATCTGCTTGGGCTTTCCGGTGTGTTGGCCAGCGGTGAGGTGAGCTTCGACGGCTCGACCATTCGCGCCGGTTATGTGGACATCGATGACGGCCGCCTGACCCTGCTGCGCCCGCAAACCACCATCGATGGTGGGCTCGACCTGGACTCTTCGACCGCCATCTTGCGCTTGTTGCTGGACAACGATACCAACCCGACGACGCCGATCCTGAAGGTCACGGGCTCTACTTCTTTCGGCGAAGGCAGCCGCATTGAACTGGCGGCGCGCTCCAGCAATTTTCGCACCGGAGCCGATGGCACACGCTACACCCTGATCAACACCGGCACTTGGGAAGAGCCGCAGAACGCCAATGTGGTGTCGTCGTCCGCGTTACTGGAAGTCAAAAGCTTCGGCATCGAAGGCAATGACCTGAAGGCGCTGGTCACCACCAAGAACCCTGCGGTGGTCGAGGAGAACATCATCCAGGCGGACGGCTCGCAAAACGCCGCGAACGCCATCAAGCCGTTGTCGAACAGCCTGATGACACGGCTCGATGAAAACGATCCGGTGTTTCGCGCCTTTGCCAGCGCCTCCTCGGATGCCGAACTGGCCAGGCTCTCCGAGACCCTGGGCCCGGACGTCAGCCGTGGCGTGATTCATGCCGCCACCAGCGGCCAGAATCTGGTCAGCAACGTGATCACCAACCGCTCCAGCAGCGCTCGCAATGGTTTGTCTTCGGGCGACGTGTTGGCCGAGAAGGGCGTGTGGCTCCAGGCGCTGTCCAGTGACGCCGACCAGGACAGCCGCAAGGGTGTCGAGGGTTATGACGCCAACAGCCACGGGATTGCCGTGGGTGCCGACGGCCAGCTCAACGCCGATACCACACTGGGCCTGGCCTACAGCTACCTGGACAGCGACGTGAAGTCTTCCTCTGGCAACAAGACCGATGTCACCGGCCATGCCCTGACCCTGTATGGCGACTGGACCCACGACAACTTCTTCGTCGACGCTTCGTTGATGTACGGCTGGAACGACAACGAGTCCAAACGCTACGTCGCCGGCACCCGCGCCAAAGGCGATTACGACAGTGAAATCTTCGGCGTCAATGCCCTGGCCGGCTACAGCCTGCGCCTTGACCGGCACCTGCTGCTCGAACCGCAGGTCGGTGCCCGTTACGCCAACGTGATGATCGATTCGTACCGCGAAAAAGGCAGCTCGGCGGCCTTGAATGTCGCCAGCCAGCGTTATGAAGTGGGCGAGCTGGGCATTGGCGCGCGCCTGGCCGCCGCGTTCGATCTGGGCCGGGGCAGCCTGGAGCCGGAAGCCAGGGTCATGGCCTGGCACGACTTCATCGCTGACAAGGCCAACACCACCTCGACCTTTGTCCTGGGGGGCACGCCATTCACCACCAGCGGCGCATCGCCGGTACGCGACAGTTATGAAACGAGTCTGGGCGCGACCTATCGCGTCGGTGCCTGGAGCCTGGGCGGTTCGTACAACTACCTGACCAAGACCGACTTCTCTGCTGACACCTTCACCGCCAAGGTGCGCTACGACTTCTGATGCTCGCCTGAACACAACGACCCGCCTTGGAGCGGGTCGTTTTCGTTTGGCTTGAGGGGCTTTTTACAGCTGGTAGCTGAAACTCAGGGTGTAGCGCGGGCGCCGGTTGTGGGTGTCCAGGGCTTCATCGGACATCGGCTTGGCCGCTTCGAGGGAGATGTTGTAGTACTTGGCGTCGCCAAAGCGCAGGCCGACGGCGGCCGATGACAGGTCGTTGCCCTTGACCGGCAGTTCGTTGAACCAGGTCCGCGAGCGATCCAGCACCACGTACGGCTGGAGGATTCGCAGCCAGCGGTCTTCGCGATTGAAGCTGTAGTTCACCTCGTAGGCCGCGCCCCAGCCCTTGTCGCCAGACGCCTGGTCGTCGGGGTAGCCACGGCCGAAGTTCTGCCCGCCGAACACCGCGCGCTCGCTGTCGGGCAGGTTGTCGCGGCTCCAGTACAGGGCCGCCGACAGCACTCCTTGCCAGTTGTCGAAGAACTTGTCGCTCTGCACGCCGGACAGGCGCACGCGGAAGAAGTCCAGGTCGTACAGGTTGTCGTTGGTCTTCGCGCCCAGGGCGTCCAGCCCCTGGTACACCCCGGCACTGAGAATCCTTAGTTGGCGTGCATTGGCCTTGCGCCAGTCGCCCTCGAAGGCCAGGGCGCGAATGTCGGTTTTCAGTTCGACGCTCTGCGGATAACCCACCACTTGATAGCGGGTCTTGTCGTTGACCGCATACAGGCGCGAACCCAGGATCAGCAGCTCGTTGGGCGCGGCGATGACCGGGTGGCTCAAGCCTATGGAGTAGCGATCGTTCTCCCGATGGGGTTTGAGTTCGAGGCCGTTGTCGAGCCGAACATTGGTCCCCGGGTCGGCGCGGTAGCGCGTGCCGTACAGGCTCAGCTGGGTGCCTTCGTCATTGAGAAACTGGTTGTAGTCCAGGCGGTAGTAGTGCTCGTGATCGTCCCCCGGCGGGAACAGACCGCTGAGGGTTACCTGCTCGCCCATGGAGGTCTGCGAGTTGCTGCTGACCGCCAGCAGGGCTTGCAGGCCATTGCGGTTGTCGTCGGTGGTGCTGAGGCTGCTGGTGAACGGTTTGCGGCTGGCCTGGGCAATCAGGTAGGCCGCGCCGTCGGTGGTTCCCGGTGGCGGCACCTGGGCTTGCAGGGTGACCCCGGGAATGCGGCTCATCAGGGTGGTGTAGTGCTCGAAGGTCTTGCGGGTCAGCGGCCGTTCGGCCTTGAGTTTTGCCACCAGTTTGTCGAGGTAGGCCGAGACCGGGCCGATATCGCCCTGCAGTTGGTAGTCCTTGATGTAGCCCTCCACCAGGACTACGCGCACGGTGCCCTGGTCGAAGCTCTGTTGCGGCAGGAACGCATAGGACAACAGATAGCCGTCCTGCTGGTAGCGGCGGGTGATTTCCCGGGTGGCTTCGATCAGTTGCCCCAGGGTGCTTGCATGGCCGATCAGCGGCTTGTAGATCTCTGCCAGCTCGCTCAGCGGATAGAGGGTGCCGCCCTCGATCTGCACGGTGCTGACGTTGACTGTGGTGCCCATCATCAGGGGCTGGGCCTGGGGTTCAGTGGGGGGCGCCAGTTTGGGCGCCGGGGTCGTGGGGCGGTAGGCGTCGGCCGGCAGGTTGGGCACCGGCAGGTTGCGGATGGTTTCGTTGCTATTGAGAAAGCTGGGAAGGTTTTCGGCGTGGACGTATGAGCAAAGCGAGACTAACAGCAAGGGAGCCAAAGCGCGCATAGGACACTCCATGGTCAAGTCGCAGCAACGCGAGAGGTACTTCAGTCGGCGGCGCTTGTCAGGGTCTTGGCCTTGATCAAGGACTGCAACCGTCATGCTCCAGGCAAGAAAAAGACGAGAGACTCAATCGAATCCCTCGTCTCCAACCAAGCGTAGGCGCTGTAGGTAGGGCCGTCGAATCGGCCAGGTGCAAAACGCTTATCGGGTGCCGCTCAAGGTTCCGGTCAGCCCGCCGAGCACGCCACCGAGGCTGCCCGTGGTGCCGCCGGTGGTGCCACCGTCGACCAGGGTCCCGACCGAGGTGACCGTGGCCCCCAGGGTGTTCACGGTCTGGCCGACGGTGCTCACCACAGGGTTGGGGGCGCTGGCGGTGAGGGTGGTGCCTACCGTGCTGACGGCGCCTCCTACCTGGGTGAGCAGGCCGGCGATGGGGGTGCCGGTGCCGGTCGTGGCGCCCACTTGCTGGGTCAGGCCGGTGACGGTCGTGGTGACCGGGTTCAACGCTGCGCCGACCGTGGCGCCGACACCGGCCAGTGGCGCAGTGGCGCCGACATTGGCCACACCCGTGCCGCCCAGGGCTCCGCCCACCGAGGCTACGACGTTGCCGACCGAGGCTGTGCTTACCCCTGTGGCGCTGACCAGGGTGTTGGTGTTGCCGGCATTCAAGCCGGTACCCAGGTTGACCACCGCACCGCCGACGGTTTCCAGCAGGCCGGCGCCGCCAATGGTTCCCCCGCCGGTGCTCGGGGCGGTCGTCAGGTTGCTGGTGTTGCCGATGGTGGTGGCGACATTGTTCAGGGTGCCGCCCAGGGTATTGGTCAGCGTGTTGCCACTGCCCGTGGCGGTGACTTTGTCGCCCAGGCCGTCGACGGTCGTTGCCACCTTGTCGATCAGGCCGCCGACCGGAGCGCTCAGGCCCGTGGAGCTGACCACCTTGCCGGTCAGGCCTTCTGCCAGGGTGACGACCGGCACCAGCAGGTTGTTGCCCACCTTGTCTGTCACTGTCCCCAGGGGGCCGCTACTGGTCACGGTGGTGAGTGTGTCGCCGAGCATGCTGACCTTGTCGCCGACGCCGTCGAGTACCGGTGCCACTCGGGTGACCACGCCGCCCACCAGGGGAATGCTGCTGGTGCTGGTGGCCAGCTTGCCGCTGATGTCCGAGACGCCATCGCCGACGTCCGACACCACGTTGCCGACTATGGCCGTGGTCTTGCTCAAGGCCTGTGGGTCGCTGCCCAGTTGGCCGAGGCCATTGGTCAGGCCATCGCCTACGGTGTCGACCACATTACCGGAGGTGTTTACCGCGCTTTGCAGTACCCCGCCGACTACCGGAAGCGGAGCCAGCGCGCTGCTGAGGGTGCTGACACCGTCGCCGACGCCGCTGATGGTGCTGCCGAGGTCGGACACCAGGGTCGAGGTGACCAACGGGGTAGTGGTGGGGGTTGTCGGGTCGGTCGGATCCGTTGGGTTGGTTGGATCGGTGCCGCCACCGGTCCCGCCACCAGTACCTCCGGTCCCGCCAGTACCTCCCGTCCCTGCAGTGCCGCCGCCGATTCCGCCTGTACCATCAGTGCCGCCATCGATTCCGCCGGTACCGCCTGTACCTGCGGTGCCGCCACCGGTGCCGCCGGCACCGCCCGAACCATCGCCGGAGCCGCCAGAGCCACTGTCGGTACCTGCCGCGCTGTCGGGCGAGGAGCTGCCGGAGCTGCTCTTGTGGCCGCCACCGCCGCTGCTGCAACCGGTCAGGCCGAGGGCCAGGATCAGGGCCAGTGCTGTGCTTGTTTTCAACCAGACTTGAGTTTTCATGAGTGAGATTCCTTGCACCTGTTACAACGTTTTGTTGTTTTCGATAACTCCCCAGTTCTGTTGCTGGAGATGTTTTCGTCCGTAGTCGCTATAAAAGGTCCAAGTGCTTTTTTTCACCATTCTCAACTTGGTATTAACAACTTATATATCGGCCGTTTTTGCTCCTGCGGAGGGACTAATGCCAAAGGTGTGGCAAACGAATTTATTTTTTAAAAGATGTTATTAATCAGTATTTTGTGATTTTTAATTGAAAATTATCAGGGTGCTTTAACGAAAGTTATATATATACAATTAATTGCCTGTCGACCCCGCCACGGATTTGGCGTCAACTTGCCTTATAATCCGCGGCCTGGCTTTTTTTCTGGAGAAACTTTATGCCTGCCCCTGTCTGGTGGCTGCTTTGCCTGCCGGTGATTGCCGGTGCTTTTTTACCCCTGCAAGCGGGAATCAACGGCCAATTGGCCAAGCAGGTTTCCAGCGTGCTGGCGGCGGCGCTGATCTCGTTTTTTGTCGGCACCGTGGCCTTGCTGGTCCTGGCCATGGCCCAGCGCGAAGTGCCCGGCCTGACGGCCTTGAAAAGCCTGACTTGGTGGCACTGGTGCGGCGGTCTGCTGGGGGCGTTTTTCATTGCCACCGCGGCCTTCGCCGGGCCACGGATCGGCGCCATGCTGTTCATGGCCCTGGTGCTGGCCGGGCAGTTGGGCATGGCCCTGGCGCTGGACCATTTCGGCTGGGCGGGGTTTCGCGAGGCACCCATCAGCCTCGGCAAGATTGCCGGGCTGGTGCTGATCCTGGCGGGAGTGTTCCTGATTCGTCGCGGTTGAGGCGGGCTCAGGCCAGCGGCTGCCAGTGCCCGCTCATATGTTCCAGGTCGCCCGCGCCGGTCAGGCGCAGGTCACCGCTCGAGCCCGCGGCGCTTGCCAGCAGGCACACCTCGCTGGGCAGGCGCACCGGCTTTCGGAAGTCCACGGCAATCTCGATAGGGGCCGCCGGCAAATGCTCGCTCAACGCCGCCAGGGTCCGCGCCTTGTTCCACAGGCCGTGGGCGATGGCCTGGGGGAAGCCGAACATTCGGGCGCTGATGGCGCTCAGGTGAATCGGGTTGTAGTCGCCGGACACCCGGGCGTAACGCCGGCCGATGTCGGCGGGGGCTTGCCAGCGCGTCAGCTCGCTGAGGCTGGCCTCGGCCGACGGCTCTTCGGCCGGTGCTTCGCCCGGCAGTTGCACACCCCGACAGAGCATCCGGCTTTGTGCTTCCCACAGCGGTCCCAGGGCGTCGTCGACGTAGGTCAACAGATCGAAAACCGCGCCTTTGGCATGGGGCTGCACGTTGTCCGCACGCACCCCGATGCTCAAGTTGCCGACCCCACCCATGGGTCGTAGCACGCGAATGCGGTTGGCCAGATGGATCAGCCCCAGCAGTGGAAAGGGGAAGTCCCTGGCGGTCAGTAATTGCATCTGCAGGGCGAACGCCAGCACATGGGGGTAGGTCGGCGGCAGCAGGCCGTTCTCGGTAAAGCCGCAGACCTGGCGATAGGCCGCAAGCTTCGCCGGTTGCACGCTCACCTGGCGGCGCAGGCCATATTCAGGCAGCTCGGTGCCGGTGATCTTGCGGCGGATCGCGGCCTTCCAGTACAGCTCGGGCAGGTTCGGCGGAGTATCCAGCTCATGCCATTGAAGGCTCATGTTCACGCTCCCAATACGCTTTGCCCACAGACTCGCAGCGCTTGCCCGCTGACCGCGCCACTGCCCGGCTGGGCGAGCCAGGCCACGGCTTCGGCGACGTCCTGCGGCAGGCCGCCTTGCCCCAGCGAACTCATGCGCCGCCCGGCCTCGCGCAGGGCGAACGGAATGTGCGCGGTCATCTGGGTTTCGATAAAGCCCGGGGCCACGGCGTTGATGCTGATGCCGCGCTCTTGCAACAGCGGGGCCCAGGACTGGGCCAGGCCGATCAGCCCGGCCTTGCTCGCCGCATAGTTGGTCTGCCCGCGATTGCCGGCGATACCGCTGATGGACGCCAGCAGGATCAGCCGACCATTGTCGTGCAGGCAGCCGCTGTCCAGCAGGGCCTTGGTCAGCATCTGCGGCGCGTTGAGGTTGACCGCCAGCACCGCGTCCCAGAATTCCGGGGTCATGTTGGCCAGGGTCTTGTCGCGGGTGATGCCGGCGTTGTGCACCACGATGTCGATGCCGTCTGGCAACTGTTCCACCAGCTGGGTCGCGGCGTCTTCGGCGCAGATATCCAGGGTGATCGCGTGGCCGCCCAGGCGCGCGGCCAGGGCTTCGAGGTCGGTCTTGGCGGCGGGCACGTCCAGCAGCACCACCTGGGCGCCATCCCGGGCCAGGGTCTCGGCGATCGAGGCGCCGATGCCGCGCGCCGCGCCGGTGACCAGGGCCCGTGCGCCGGCCAAGGGCCGGGTCCAGTCCTGGACCTGGGTGGCGCAGGGGGTCAGGCGGATCGCCTGGCCGGAGATGTAAGCGCTTTTCGGTGAGAGGAAGAAGCGCAGCGCGCCTTCCAGCTGGCTTTCGGCACCCTCACCGACATAGAGCAATTGCAGGGTGGCACCGCTGCGCAGTTCCTTGGCCAGCGAGCGGCTGAAACCCTCCAGGGCGCGTTGGGCGCTGGCGGCGAACGGATCGCCGAGGGTTTCCGGGGCGCGGCCGAGAATCACCAGGTGCGCGCTGGGTTCGAGGTTCTTCATCAGCGGCTGGAAAAATTCGCGCAACTGCTTGAGCGGGTCGGTCTGCAGGAGGTCGCTGGCGTCGAACACCACGGCCTTGAGCTTGGGGCCGTGGCCGGGAATCCAGGCGGTGGCGAGGGTCGGATCGGTGCCGTAGCTGTAGATGCTCTCGGTCAGCCGCGGGGCGATGGCGCCGATCTGCTGGGTCAGCGGGCCGCCGCCGATCAGCAGCGCCCCCTCGACCGGGCGCATGCGGCCGGCCTGCCAGCGCTCCAGACGTACCGGCGACGGCAGGCCAAGGGCCCCGACCAGGCGGTGGCCGATGGACGAGTTGGCGAAGTCGATGTAACGATCTGACATGGAACACGCTCCAGGAACTGAGGTTCAAAGTGTGGACCACGAGGGGCCTTTGGTCGTTCGGTCCATGAGATACAAGCTGGGTTCTGCATATGAACGGCCTGATCGCCGCTCGGCGACTTTTCTTACAGAACCTACGCTTGTCGGTTGTGCCACTCACAGAATAGGGAGCTTTCCATGACTCAGCTGCGTCGTGTTGCGATTATCGGCGGCAACCGCATCCCCTTTGCCCGTTCCAACGGGCCTTACGCCACCGCGAGCAACCAGGCCATGCTTACCGCGGCCCTGGAAGGCCTGATCGAGCGCTACCGCCTGCACGGCCTGCGCCTGGGCGAAGTGGCCGCTGGCGCGGTGCTCAAGCATTCCCGGGATTTCAACCTGACCCGCGAATGCGTGCTCGGCTCGCGGCTGTCGCCGACCACCCCGGCCTACGATATCCAGCAAGCCTGCGGCACCGGTCTGGAAGCGGCGTTGCTGGTGGCCAACAAGATCGCCCTGGGGCAGATCGAATGCGGCATCGCCGGCGGCGTCGATACCACCTCGGACGCGCCGATCGGGGTCAACGAGGGGCTGCGCAAGATCCTGCTGCAAGCCAACCGCGGCAAGACCCTGGGCGACAAGCTCCTGACCTTCCTGCAACTGCGCCCCCGGCACCTCAAGCCGGAACTGCCGCGCAATGGCGAACCGCGGACCGGCTTGTCCATGGGCCAGCACTGCGAGCGGATGGCGCAAACCTGGAACATTCCCCGCGACGAGCAGGATCAGTTGGCGCTGGAGAGCCATCAGAAAATGGCCGCCGCCTATGCCGAGGGTTGGCACGACGACCTGATGACCCCCTTCCTCGGTCTGACCCGCGACAACAACCTGCGCCCGGACCTGACCCTGGAAAAGCTGGCGTCGTTGAAACCCGTGTTCGAACGCAGCGACAAAGGCACCCTGACCGCGGGCAACTCCACGCCGTTGACTGATGGCGCGTCCCTGGTGCTGCTGGGCAGTGAGGAATGGGCGAAGGAGCGTGGCTTGCCGATCCTCGCCTATCTGCGCGACGGCGAAGCGGCGGCGGTGGATTTCGTCCACGGCGCGGAAGGGCTGCTGATGGCACCGGTCTATGCGGTGCCGCGCTTGCTGGCCCGTAATGGCCTGAGGCTGCAGGACTTCGATTACTACGAAATCCATGAGGCCTTCGCCGCGCAGGTGCTGTGCACGCTCAAGGCCTGGGAGGACGCGGACTACTGCAAGACCCGCCTGGGGCTGGACGCGCCCTTGGGTTCCATCGACCGCAGCCGGCTGAATGTCAAAGGCAGCTCGCTGGCCGCCGGGCATCCGTTCGCCGCCACCGGCGGGCGCATTGTCGCCAACCTGGCGAAGCTGCTGGAGGTGGCGGGGCAGGGGCGTGGCCTGATTTCGATCTGCGCCGCCGGTGGCCAGGGCGTGACGGCGATTGTCGAGCGCTGAGGGGCCAGGTGTTTGCGCAGTGGCGGCCCCTCTGTAGGAGCGAGCTTGCTCGCGATCGAGCGCGAAGCGCTCGCCAGCTTCTGTCACCTATACCCCGGCCTTTAGTAACGGGCAGCCGCCGAGCACTGGGCTATGATCCTGGTCGGTCGAGCCTGTCGACATGACGGGTTGACCTGGCACATTGAGTGCATCGGCACTGTCGTAGGTCGGTAACCTCTCCCCGTGGTGCGAGGATTGCCGTATAACGAGTGACATTCGCGTGTTTGGTAATAAAGGACCCCTGATAAAAGCTGATGAAGACTCCAAAACGCATTGAACCCCTGATCGAGGACGGTCTGGTCGACGAGGTGCTGCGCCCACTCA
The DNA here is from genome assembly GCF_059416085.1 of Pseudomonas sp. GW821-FHT09E12. Taxonomy (NCBI): domain Bacteria; kingdom Pseudomonadati; phylum Pseudomonadota; class Gammaproteobacteria; order Pseudomonadales; family Pseudomonadaceae; genus Pseudomonas; species Pseudomonas sp. GW821-FHT09E12. The sequence continues at coordinate 675,889 of NZ_JBWKOM010000004.1, forward strand.
TGAGTGGTAAAGAAGCAGCTGTTTATGTGGTGCGCTGCGGCAACGAATTACGTTGCGCCAAGGTTTACAAGGAGGCGAACAAACGAAGTTTTCGTCAGGCGGCCGAGTATCAGGAAGGCCGCAAGGTGCGCAACAGCCGTCAGGCTCGCGCGATGGCCAAGGGGTCCAAGTTCGGGCGCAAGGAGACCGAGGACGCCTGGCAGAACGCCGAAGTGGCGGCCCTGTTCCGCCTGGCCAACGCCGGGGTGCGGGTGCCCAAGCCGTTCGACTTCCTCGAAGGCGTGCTGCTGATGGAGCTGGTGGCGGATGAATACGGCGATGCCGCGCCACGCCTGAACGACGTGGTGCTGGAGCCGGATCAGGCCCGCGAATATCACGCCTTCCTGATTTCCCAGATCGTGCTGATGCTGTGTACCGGCCTGGTGCACGGTGACCTGTCCGAGTTCAACGTGCTGCTGACCCCTGACGGCCCGGTGATCATCGACCTGCCCCAGGCGGTGGATGCGGCGGGCAACAACCACGCCTTCAGCATGCTGGAGCGGGATGTCGGCAACATGGCGTCCTACTTCGGGCGTTTCGCCCCGGAGCTCAAACGCACCCGCTACGCCAAGGAGATGTGGGCCCTGTACGAAGCCGGCACCCTGCACCCGGCCAGCGTCCTGACCGGCGAGTTCGACGATCCGCAAGAACTGGCGGATGTCGGCGGCGTGCTGCGGGAGATCGAGGCGGCGCGCCTGGACGAGGAACGGCGCCAGGCCATGCGCATGGCCGACGACGCGCCACCGGCCAAGTCCGAGGAACCACCGCCTCCGCCCTGGATGCAGTGATTCACGGGCACAAAAAATCCGGCAATAGCCGGATTTTTTGTGCCCGTGAATCACGTAGCCGCTGCCGATAGGCTGCGATCGACTGCGAAGCAGGCGCTGCTCTTGAAACCGCCAGAAGGGCCTTCGGCCCTTGTCGCAGCCTGCGGCAGCGGCTACAGGTCATGGGGGCGTGCAGCATCCGCCGGAGGCCAGGTCCTTGAGAATCGGGCAGTCCGGGCGGTGGTCGCCGTGGCAGTGCTGCACCAGGTCCTGCAGGGTGTCGCGCAACCCGGCCAGCTCAGCGATTTTCCGGTTGAGCTCGTCGATGTGCTGGCGGGCCAGGGCTTTGACATCGGCGCTGGCGCGCTGGCGGTCCTGCCACAGGGTCAGCAGCTTGCCCACTTCCTCCAGGGAAAACCCCAGGTCCCGCGAGCGCTTGATAAAGGCCAGGCTGTGCAGGTCGTCGTCACCGTACAGGCGGTAGCCGCTGTCGCTGCGATGGGCCGGCCGGAGCAGGCCGATGGACTCGTAGTAGCGGATCATCTTGGCGCTCAGGCCGCTCTTGCGGGCTGCTTGGCCGATGTTCATCGGGCGTCCTCCGGGTCGTTGGGTTTCCAGGTTTTCAACAGTAGCGCATTGCTCACCACGCTGACGCTGGACAGCGCCATGGCCGCCCCGGCCAGCACCGGGTTGAGCAGGCCGAACGCCGCCAACGGAATGCCGATCAGGTTGTAGACGAAGGCCCAGAACAGGTTCTGGCGGATCTTCGCGTAGGTCTTGCGGCTGATCTCCAGGGCCGCCGGCACCAGGCGCGGGTCGCCGCGCATCAGGGTGATCCCCGCCGCGTGCATCGCCACATCGGTACCGCCGCCCATGGCGATGCCGATATCGGCGGCGGCCAGGGCCGGAGCGTCGTTGATGCCGTCGCCGACCATCGCCACCACGCCGGTCTTTTTCAGTTCGGCGACCGTGGCGGCCTTGTCGGCGGGCAGCACTTCGGCGTGTACGTCGGCAATGCCCAGGGCCTCGGCGACCACCTTGGCGCTGCCGCGGTTGTCGCCGGTCAGCAGGTGGCTGCCGATATGACGTGCACTCAGTTGCTGCACCGCTTGCAGGGCGCCGGGCTTGAGGGTGTCGCCAAAGGCGAACAGGCCCAGCACCCGAGATTGCGGCTGTTGTTCGATCAGCCAGGACAGGGTGCGGCCTTCGGTTTCCCAGGCCCGGGCCGAGGCCGCCAGGTCGCCGGCCTGCAGGCCGCTTTCTTCCAGCAGGCGCCGGTTGCCCAGGGCCAGTTGGCGGCCGTCCAGGGTGCCGGCGATGCCGCGGCCGGTCAGGGACTGGCTGGCGCTGACGTCGGCCACCGCCAGCTGGCGTTCGGCGCACAGGTCGAGAACCGCCTTGGCCAGCGGGTGTTCGCTGCCGCGTTGCAGGGCGCCGGCCAGTTGCAGCAGGCGGTCTCCGTCGCCGTCGACCGCGTCCAGGTGGGCGATGCGTGGCGTGCCGGAGGTCAGGGTGCCGGTCTTGTCGAAGACCACCGTGCTGACTTCATGGGCGCGCTCCAGGGCTTCGGCGTCCTTGATCAGGATTCCGTGGCGGGCGGCGACGCCGGTGCCGGCCATGATCGCGGTCGGCGTGGCCAGCCCCAGCGCGCAGGGGCAGGCGATGACCAGCACCGCGACCGCATTGATCAGCGCGGTTTCCAGCGGCGCGCCATACAGCCACCAGCCGACCAGCGTCGCCAGGGCCAGCACCAGCACCGCCGGCACGAACACCTGGCTGACCCGGTCCACCAGTTTCTGGATCGGTGCCTTGCCGGCCTGGGCGTCCTCCACCAGGCGGATGATGCGCGCCAGCACGGTTTCCGCGCCGAGGGCCAGGGTCCGCACCAGCAGCCGGCCTTCGCCGTTGATGGCGCCGCCGGTGACCGGGTCGCCGGGCTGTTTCGGCACCGGCAGGCTTTCACCGCTGATCAGGGCTTCGTCGGCATGGCTCTGGCCTTCGACCACTTCGCCGTCCACCGGGAAGCGCTCGCCGGGCTTGACCAGCACCAGGTCGTTCAGGCGCAGGGCGCTGATCGCCACTTCCTGCTCACGGCCATCGACGACCTGGATCGCCCGTTCCGGGCGCAAGGCTTCGAGGGCGCGGATGGCGCTGGCGGTCTGGCGCTTGGCGCGGCTTTCCAGGTACTTGCCCAGCAGCACCAGGGCGATGACCACGGCCGAGGCCTCGAAGTACAGGTGCGGCATGCCGCCGGCGGGGGTGATGGCCCATTGGTAGAGGCTCAAGCCGTAACCGGCGCTGGTGCCCAGGGCCACCAGCAGGTCCATGTTGCCGGCGCCGGCGCGCACGGCTTTCCAGGCGGCGACATAAAAACGCGCACCGAAGATGAATTGCACCGGCGTGGCCAGGACGAACTGCGCCCAGGCCGGGAGCATCCAGTGCAGGCCAAAGGGTTGCACCACCATGGGCAGTACCAGCGGCAGGGCCAGCAGGATCGCCAGCACCAGGGACCAGCGTTCGTGCCGCAGGCGTTGTTCCTGATCGTCGCGCTCGGGGTGTTCGGCCTGCCACAGGGTGGCGGAGTAGCCGGCCTTGCTGACGGCGGCGATCAAGTCGGAGCTATCGACCTGGCCCAGCAGATCGATGTGCGCGCGTTCGTTGGCCAGGTTGACGCTGACCCGGGTGACCCCGGCCACCTTGGCCAGCGCGCGTTCCACGCGACCGACGCAGGAGGCGCAGGTCATGCCGCCGATGTTCAGCTCCAGGCTGTGGGCCGGCACGCTGTAGCCGGCATCCTGCACCGCGGCCATCAACGCCGGCAGGCTGTCGCTGGGCGCCTGGACACGGGCCTGTTCGGTGGCGAGGTTGACGCTGACGGCCGCGGCGCCCGCGACCTTGCTCAAGGCGCGTTCCACGCGCCCGGCGCAGCTGGCGCAGGTCATGCCGGCAATCGGCAGGTCAAAAGTGGTTGATTCGGACATCACTGACACTCCCTGTAAACGGTGGTCTACAGGATCAACCTTGCCATGCTGGCAAGGTCAAGCGCCATGGTGCGGGGTGCTTCAATCTGTCTCGGGGGGTAGCGCCCGGATCGTCGCCCGTGCCGGTTCCGGGGAGGGACAGGGCACAGGCAACGACCCGCGGCCTCAGTATCCCAGGCCGGTGCGCTGGAGGAGCAGGCCCGACGGGCTCATGGCGATGCGGAACTTCAGTACGTCGCCGGCCTTGAGGCTGATGTCCTGGGAGCCTGGCGCGAGCATGCCCGGGTTGCAGCCCGGCATCTGCCCCGGCAGCAGTTTCAGGCGCAGCGAGACTTTGCCCGGCGGCAGGTTGAAGGACGTGGCCTGTTCCTGGAACAGCCGGCCCGCCAACTGGTCCTCGATGTACAGGCCAATTTCGCAGGACGTGGCGACTTCCAGGCGTTCCCGGGAAATGATCAGGACGCCGTAGTCCTCGCCGGCGGCGTTGACCGAAGGGGATGCCGCGATCAGGCCGAGGAGGCTGAACAGGCTGATAACCGACCAGCGCATGGCTGAATCTCCTAGTGTCGTGTCGTTGAGGGGTGAAGCTTGGCCGAGCGCGTCGCCGATTGCCAGCCCGGCAGATGCATCCGGAACTTGACCTTGCCATGATGGCAAGGTCGAGACTGGCGACAACCCTCACTACAGGAGAAGCGTCATGCAAGTGTTCAATGTCGAAGGAATGTCCTGCGGTCACTGCGTCCGGGCCATCACCCAGGCAGTGCAGAGCAAGGATCCGGCGGCCAGCGTCAAGGTCGATCTCGGGGCCAGGGAAGTGGGTGTGGAAAGTCGCTTGTCCGCCGACGAGGTGATCAGCCTGATCAGCGAAGAAGGCTATGCGGTCAAGCTGGCCTGAGTGGATTTAGCCGGTCTTTTTAATAGTTAGCGACCTATCGGAATGTTCAAGGCCTCCAAGCGCGGATAAACTGTCGGGCTGCCGACCGACCCGCACCTGGATGCCTGATGAACCTTCGCACAATCCTGATTCTCGGCGCCCTGAGCGCCTTCGGTCCTCTGGCCATCGATTTCTATCTGCCGGCGTTCCCGGCGATGGCGCTGGCCTTTGGCACCGATGAAAAACACGTTCAGCTGACCCTGGCGGCCTACTTCCTCGGCCTGTCCATCGGCCAGCTGGCCTACGGCCCGGTGGCCGACCGCTTCGGCCGGCGCATCCCGTTGCTGGTCGGGGTGGGGCTGTTCACCCTGGCGTCCCTGGCCTGTGCCTACGCGCCGAACCTGGAATGGCTGATCGGCGCGCGGTTCGTCCAGGCCCTGGGCGGCTGCGCGGGCATGGTGATTTCCCGGGCGGTGGTCAGCGACAAGTGCGACGCGGTGGGGTCGGCCAAGGTGTTTTCCCAGCTGATGCTGGTCATGGGCCTGGCGCCGATCCTGGCGCCGATGCTCGGCGGCCTGCTGGTGAATCTCTACGGCTGGCAGTCGATCTTCATCATGCTGACCCTGTTCAGCGCCCTGGCCGGCCTGGCGGTAGCACTGGGCTTGCCGGAAAGCCTGCCGGCCCATGTGCCGCGCCAGCCGTTGTCCGGGGCCTTGCGCCAATACGGTCGGTTGCTGGCTGACCGGGTGTTCCTCGGCCATGCCCTGACCGGGGGCATCGCCATCGCCGGGATGTTCGCCTACATCGCCGGTTCGCCTTTTGTCTTCATCAAGCTCTATGGCGTGCCGGCCGAGCATTTCGGCTGGTTCTTCGGGATCAACGCCGGCGGCTTCATCCTGGTGGCGCAGATCAATGCGCGGTTGCTGGCCAAGCGTGGCCCGGCGTTCCTGCTGGCACGCACAGTGTGGATCTACCTGTTGGGTGGCCTGGCCTTGCTCGCCGTCAGTTCGCTGCACCCGGCACAACTCTGGCCACTGCTGGCGCCGCTGTTCATTTGTATCGCCAGCCTGGGCTGCATCCTTCCCAATGCCTCGGCCTGCGCCATGAACGGTCAGGGCGCGCGGGCCGGCAGTGCCTCGGCGATGCTCGGCTGCCTGCAGTTCAGTGTGGCGGCCGGCGCCGCGGCGTTGGTGGGCGTGCTGCACGATGGCAGCGCCGTGCCGATGGCAACGGTCATCAGCCTGTGTGGGATTCTGGTGGTGACGCTGGCGATGGTCACCCGCAAATTGCAGAACGCCAGGGCGCTGCAAGCCGCCCAGCTGTAATCAGCCGGCGGCGCGCTGTTGGCTTTCGGGGAATCGGTGGGGGGCTTGCAGACGCGTTTCCAGCGTATTGGCGAAGGCTCGGGCTTCGGCCTCGCTGCGGAAAGTCACCGCATGCTGGTCGAGTTGAACCTGCCATTGGGTGCCTTTGGATTTTGCCAATTCTTTTATCAGGATCTTCATTGCTGACCTCCTAGCGTAAAAGACTGCATTGCAAAGGCCCCCAGTGTAGACCCGAATACGGTCACAAGTATGACAAGGATCAACTGTCGGACTGACGGCATCCTGCCCCTTTTTAGCGCAGGCAGGACGCCGTCCGCTCCGGCCTCAGAAGCCTTCGAGCACGATCTTGCCCTTGGCCTTGCCGCTTTCCAGCAACGCGTGAGCGCGCCGCAGGTTGGCCGCGTTGATCGTGCCGAAGTGCTCGCCCAGGGTGGTCTTCAAGGTGCCGGCGTCGATCAGCTCGGCGACGCGATTGAGCAGCTTGTGCTGCTCCTGCATGTCCGCGGTTTCGAACAGCGAGCGGGTGTACATGAACTCCCAGTGCAGCGACAGGCTCTTGCGCTTGAGCTTGGTCACATCGAGGGTTTTCGGATCGTCGATCAGCGCCAGCCGGCCCTGGGGCGCGAGGGCCTCGACCAACTCGTCCAGGTGCGTATCGGTCTGGGTCAGGCTGGCGACATGGGTGACGTTGGCCTGGCCGGCTTTTTTCAGTTCCTGGCTCAACGGCTGGCTATGGTCGATCACCAGGTCGGCGCCCAGCTCGCGTACCCAGCCCTGGGTTTCGGCGCGCGAGGCGCTGCCGATGACCTTGAGCCCGGTGAGCTGGCTGGCCAGTTGGGTGAGGATCGAACCGACGCCGCCGGCCGCGCCGACGATCAACAGGCTCTGCTGCCGATCGGCCTGGCCTTCGGCAATCTGCAGGCGTTCGAACAATAGTTCCCAGGCGGTGATCGCGGTCAGCGGCAGGGCGGCGGCTTCGGCGAAGCCCAGGCTCTTGGGCATATGGCCGACGATGCGTTCGTCGACCACGTGCAATTCGCTGTTGCCACCGGCGCGGGCGATCGAGCCAGCGTAGAACACCTTGTCGCCGACCTTGAACAGGCTGACGTCGCTGCCCACCGCCTTGACCACCCCGGCCACGTCCCAGCCCAGCACCTTGGCGGCGCCACCTTCAGGCTGGACGTTCTGGCGGACCTTGGTGTCCACCGGGTTGACCGAGATGGCTTTGACTTCCACCAGCAGGTCGCGGGGGCCGGCGAGCGGCTCCGGCAGTTCGATGTCTTGCAGGGATAGCGGATCGTCGATCGGCAGGGAGGCGTAGTAGGCGATGGCTTTCATGGTGGGTTTTCCTGATGAAGATGAAGGTTGGGTCAGAGGAGCAGCAGGCGCTTGAGCTCGAAATGCTCGATCGCCTCGCGGGTCTGGCTGAGAAAATGCTGGAAGTGCGCCGTGGCGTTGTGAAATTCCAGGGCCGCCTCGTCGTCCCAGCGCTCCAGTACATAAAAGGTGCCTGGGGCTTCGGCGTCCTGATGCAGGTTGTAAAACTGGCAGCCGGCTTCTTCACGGCTCGGTTGCACCAGGGCGCTGAGTTCGCGCTTGAGCACGGCCTGCTGGCCGCTCTTGGCGACAAGGGTGGCGATGGCGGTAAAAGCTTGCGACATAGGGAGTTCCTTCAAAGGCTGGCGTGACGAGCTGATATGACGGTAGGCCGATCATTGGCCATTTCCCCTGAAGATAAAACCGGCTAAAACAGCAGTCTCTTTCAACATTTTTTTGATAATGCCCGGTGAGCCAGATGTTGCGATTCGATGACCTGCAATTGTTCGTGCGCGCCGCCGACCTCGGCAGCCTGTCCGCCGCGGCGCGGGTCATGGACCTGTCGGCGGCGGTGGCCAGCGCTGCGCTCAAGCGTATCGAGCAGCAGCTCGGCGCCCGGCTGCTGGCGCGTTCGACCCGCAGCCTGCGCCTGACCGCCGAGGGCGAAGGGTTTCTCGAATATGCCCGCGCGGCCCTGAGCAACCTGGAGGAAGGCCGGCGCCTGCTGGCCAGCGGGCAGGATCAGGTCAGCGGCGTTCTCCAGCTGTCCGCGCCCTCGGATTTCGGCCGCAATCTGTTGCTGCCCTGGCTCGACCAGTTCCAGCTGGAGCACCCCAAGCTCACGCTGCGCCTGCTGCTGGGCGACCGTATCGCCGACCTGTTTCGCCAGCCGGTGGACATTGCCCTGCGTTACGGCGAACCGGAAGATTCCAGCCTGGTGGCCTTGCCTGTCGCGCCGCAGAACCGCCGGGTGCTGGTGGCCGCCCCCGAGTACCTGGCCCGCCACGGCGAGCCGCGTCAGCTGGAGCAACTGGCCCAGCACAATTGCCTGCTCTACATGCTTGGCAGCCGGGTGCATGACCATTGGAGTTTCCATGACGGCAAGCGCGAGGTCGGCCTGACGGTCAGCGGTGATCGCTTCAGCGACGACGCCGATGTGGTGCGCCTGTGGGCGGTGGCGGGGCGGGGCATCGCCTACAAGTCCTGGCTCGACGTGGCGGCCGATGTGCTGGCCGGGCGGCTCAAGGTGCTGCTGCCGGAGCTGCGCTGCGAACGGGCACCGCTGAACCTGTTGTGCGCGCATCGGGCGCAACTGAGCAAACCGGTGAAGCTGCTGCGGGACATGTTGCAGGCGCGCTGCGCTGAAGTTTCCGCGCATTACCCCAAGCCAACCCATGCCGATCACTGACCCAGGCCGGCGGCGTCGTTGCCGGGTGCGGGCAGGTCGCATCCAGCACTGAGCGGCGGCGTCGATCTTGCACACTCGATTGCAGACCATTCAATCGGGGGGACGGGGCATGGCAAGTCAGGGGTACAGTGCGGCAGAGCGTCTGGAACGCTTGCCCATCAGCGGTTATCACCGGGTCATTTTCATCATCATCGCCCTGGCGTTTTTCTTCGACTCCATGGACCTGGCGATGATGACGTTCCTGCTCGGCTCGATCAAAGCCGAGTTCGGCCTGAGCACGGCCCAGGCCGGCCTGCTGGCCAGTTCGAGCTTCTTCGGCATGGTGGTCGGCGCGTCGCTGTCGGGCATGCTCGCCGACCGCTTCGGGCGCAAGCCGGTGTTCCAGTGGAGCATCGTGCTCTGGGGCATCGCCAGTTACCTGTGCTCCACGGCGCAGACGGTGGACAGCCTGACCCTGTTCCGGGTGCTGCTGGGGATCGGCATGGGCATGGAGTTTCCCATCGCCCAGTCGATGCTCTCGGAGATGATCCCCGCCAAGCGGCGCGGGCGCTATATCGCCTTGATGGATGGCTTCTGGCCGCTGGGTTTCGTCGCGGCGGGCGTGCTCTCGTACTTCCTGCTGCCACTGATCGGCTGGCGCGACATCTTCCTGGTCCTGGCGATCCCGGCGGTGTTCGTGCTGGCGATCCGTTTCTTCATCCCCGAGTCGCCGCGCTGGCTGGAGCAGGCCGGGCGGCACGCCGATGCCGACCAGGTGCTGCGGCGGATCGAGGATAAGGTCCGCGCCTCGCTGCAGCGCGCGGATCTGCCCGAGCCGGTGCGCCTGCCGCGGGTGGAGAGCGTGCCGGGGCACTTCTTTTCGGCCTTGCGCGAGATCTGGTCGCCGCTCTATCGCCAGCGCACGATGATGATCTGGAGTGTGTGGTTCTTTGCCCTGCTGGGTTTTTATGGCCTGACCTCGTGGCTCAGTGCCTTGTTGCAGCAATCGGGTTTCGCCGTGACTCAGTCGGTGTACTACACGGTGCTGATTTCCCTCGGCGGGATTCCCGGCTTCCTCATGGCCGCCTGGCTGGTGGAGCGCTGGGGGCGCAAGCCGGTGTGCGTGATCACCTTGCTGGGCGGTGGAGTCATGGCGTTCTTCTACGGGCAGAGCGCGGTGTTCGGCGGCAACGTGGCGCTGCTGATCAGCTCCGGCCTGTTGATGCAGTTCTTCCTGTTCGGCATGTGGGCGGTGCTCTACACCTACACGCCCGAGTTATATCCCACCTCGGCGCGGGCTACCGGCTCCGGGTTCGCCTCGGCGGTGGGGCGCATCGGGTCGCTGCTCGGGCCGTTGGTGACCGGCGTGGTATTCCCGATGACCGGGCAGGGTGGGGTGTTCGCCCTGGGCGCGCTGTGTTTCGCGGTCGCCGCGGCGGTGGTCTGGCTGTTCGGGATGGAGACCCGGGGCAAGACGCTGGAGGAGTTGAGCGAAGTCGGCGTTTGATCTGTAGCCGCTGCCGCAGGCTGCGATAAGGTTCGAAGAACCTTCCGAGGCCCTCAAGAGCGGCGCCCGCTTCGCGGTCGATCGCAGCCTTCGGCAGCGGCTACATAGTGCGGTCGCGGCGTGGTCGGGTGGTTCGACAGCGGCTACAGGGGGATCGCGGGCAGGTTGCCCGCGATGGCGGTTTACGGCTTGACCAGCCGCGCATCCAGGCTGTTCTGCGCCAGGCGTTTGGCCTGGTCCTGGGTCATGCCCAGGTGGGTGTACAGGGCGTGGAAGTTCTCGGTGACGTAGCCGCCGAAGTAGGCCGGGTCATCGGAGTTCACGGTGACCTTCACCCCACGCTCGAGCATCTCGAGGATGTTGTGCTGCGACATGTGATCGAACACGCAGAGCTTGGTGTTCGACAGCGGGCAGACGGTCAGCGGGATCTGCTCGTCGATGATGCGCTGCATCAGTCGCTCGTCCTCGAAGGCGCGCACGCCATGGTCGATGCGCTGGATCTTCAGCAGGTCGAGGGCTTCCCAGATGTACTCGGGCGGGCCTTCTTCACCGGCGTGGGCGACAGTGAGGAAACCTTCGCTGCGGGCCCGGTCGAACACCCGCTGGAACTTGCTCGGCGGGTGACCCATTTCCGAACTGTCCAGGCCGACCGCGACAAAGGCTTCGCGGAACGGCAGCGCCTGGTCGAGGGTTTTCTGCGCTTCATCTTCGCTCAGATGGCGCAGGAAACTGAGGATCAGGCCGCTGGTGATGCCCAGTTGCTGCTCGCCATCCTTGAGCGCGCTGGCGATGCCGTTGAGCACCACTTCGAAGGGAATGCCGCGATCGGTGTGGGTCTGCGGATCGAAGAAGGGTTCGGTGTGGATGACGTTCTGCTCTTTGCAGCGCAGCAGGTAGGCCCAGGTCAGGTCATAGAAATCCTGGGAGGTGCGCAGTACGTCCGCGCCCTGGTAGTACAGGTCGAGGAACTCTTGCAGGTTGTTGAAGGCATAAGCCTTGCGCAGGGTTTCCACATCGCTCCAGGGCAGGGCGATCTTGTTGCGTTCGGCCAGGGCGAACAGCAGCTCGGGCTCCAGGGATCCTTCGAGGTGCAGGTGCAGTTCGGCCTTGGGCAAGGCGTTCAGCCAGTCGTACATGGGTGTGATCTCATCAGGTGCAGTCGAGCGCTGCGTGAACGTATTGCGCTCCATCATCCTGCGGCGAAAAGCCCACCGCAAGGTTCGATGACAGGCGCCGGCCCCGGGTTTTCCCAGGGCTGCGCGGGCGCGTCAGGTTCCAATCGCGCCCATAAGGGCAGGCATTCTACAGGCGCACGCGGACTATTCGGCAAAACCTGACCCGCCGGGCGATCAGGACGCTTGCGGTTCCCGGCGATAGGCATAGGTATCGGCGAACCGCGACAAGAGGAATTCGGCGCAGGTGGTGACCGGGTACTTCGGCGGATGCCCGGCATCCTGGCAGCCGGGCAGGCATTCGATGCGGGTATCCGGATGGGGTTCGGCGAAGAACGGCATCGAGTAGCGGTCCACCCCCAGCGGGCTGATCACCCGGTGCGGCGTCGACCGGTAACGGTCGTTGCTCCAGCGCGCCATCATGTCGCCGAGGTTGACCACGAAGGTGCCCTCGATGGGTGGGGCGTCGATCCACTGGCCCTGGACGTTGCGCACCTGCAGGCCGCCGGCGCTGTCCTGGTAGAGCAGGGTGATGCAGCCGTAGTCGGTGTGGGCGCCGGCGCCTTGCTGTTCGTCGCTGCTGTCGGTATGCCGCGGCGGGTAATGGATCAGGCGCAAGACGCTGACTGGCTCCTTGAAGCGGCTGTCGAAAAAATCGCGCTCGATGCCCAGGGCCAGGGTCATGGCCCGCAGCAGGGTCTGGGCCAGGGCCTGCATGTCCAGGTAGTGCTGCTCCATCAGGGTTTCCCAGCCGGCGATATCCGGGTGCCGGTTGCTGCCGCGCAACGGTTTTTCCGCGAGCACCTCGGGATGGTCGGCCGGCAGGTGCAGGCCCATGTCGAAGGTTTCCTTGAGGTCGCTTGGCTTGTCCGGGTCCAGTTGCTCGGTGGCGATCGCGCCATAGCCGCGATGGTGGCGGGTCTGGGTGATATCGATCTTGAGTTTCTCGGCGGCCGGCAGGGCGAAGAAATACCGGGCGGCGTCGAGCAACTGACCGATGCGCCCGGAGGTGATCGGGTGGCCCTTGATATAGAAGAACCCCCACTCGCGGCAGGCACGGTCGATCTGCTGGGCGACGCTGTTCCAGCCTTGGGCGTCGTCGCCGTAGAGCGGGCTGATGTCGATGATTGGCAGCTGGTTCATATAAATGCTCTCAAGGTACTCACTGCCCTGTAGCCGCTGCCGCAGGCTGCGATCGATCTGGGCGGCACTCCGACGAAGGGGGCGTGCTCTGGGTATCGAGCAAAGGACCTTCGGAACTTGGTGCAACCCGCGGCAGCGGCTACAGGCGAGTCATTTCGGAATGTCGGCCTTCATGCCTTCCACGTAATAGTTCATCGACGCGAGCTCTGCATTGCTGGCGCTGACCCCGGCGGCGAGTTTTTCCACGCCGGCCTGGTCCTTGATCGGCCCGGTGAACGGGTGGAAGGCGCCGCTCTTGATGTCGGCGATGATCTGCTCGGCCTCACGCTTGACGTCGGCCGGTACCAGGTCGCTGATCGGCAATTGGACCGTGCCTTCCTTCAGGCCGCCCCAGTAGTCCTGGGATTTCCAGCTGTGGTCGAGCACGCCCTGGGTGGCCTGGATGTAGTGCGGGCCCCAGTTGTTGACGATGGAGGTCAGCACCGCTTTCGGTCCGAAGTGGGCCATGTCCGAGGCGTAGCCCACGGCGTACACGCCACGGCGTTCGGCGGCCTGGATCGGCGCCGGGCTGTCGGTGTGCTGGAAGATCACGTCGGCGCCCTGGTCGATCAGGGCGTTGGCGGCGTCGGCTTCCTTGCCCGGGTCGAACCAGGAGTTGACCCACACCACCTTGATCTCGGTGCCCGGGTTGTATTTGTTCAGGGCCAGCTGGATGGCGTTGATGTCGCGGATCACTTCCGGGATCGGGAAGGAGGCGATGTAGCCGACCTTCTTGCTCTTGGTCATCTTCGCCGCGAGGAAACCGCCGACGTAGCGACCTTCATAGGTGCGGGCCAGGTAGGTGCCAAGGTTCTTGTCCTGCTTGTAGCCGGTGGCGTGTTCGAAGGTGGTCTTGGGAAACTGCCTGGCGACTTTCAGGGTCGGGTTCATGTAGCCGAAGGAGGTGGTGAAAATCAGGTCGTACTTATCCTTGGCCATGTTGCGGATCACCCGTTCGGCGTCGGCGCCTTCGGCAACGTTCTCCACGTAGTTGGTCTTGATCTGCTCGCCGAACCTCTCCACCAGCGCCAGGCGCCCCTGTTCATGCTGATAGGTCCAGCCGTGGTCGCCGATCGGGCCGATATAGACGAAGCCGACCTTCAACGGATCGGCGGCGCTGGCGCCCAGCGAGACGCTCAGGCCGATGGCCGCGGTGAGGGCGCACAGCAGTTTTTGCAACGCACGTTTATGCATGAATCCGGACTCCATTTTGTTGTGGGGCGTGGCTGGGCCCTAAGGTTTGAATGGCTCAATGCAAATAGCTGACCAACAGGACAACAAAATCTTCGGCACCAGGGTGAAGCCTTCGCGGGCAAGCCTCGCGCCTACAGAGTCGCGGCGATCATGGGATCCGGCATGGCGTAAAACCTGTAGGAGCGAGGCTTGCCCGCGATCAATCTCAAGGCCGCCCAAGAGCTAACCCGGTGCGCCACGCCCACTCCATGCCAATCCCTGGTGCACTAAGGTGTAACGAAACGTTAGTGACTTCAGGCAGTCTTTAGCTCATCTCTTTCTGCTCGATTTATCCGGTCAAAGGACTGCAATGTTCACTTCACTCAAGCAAGAAAGTTTTCTGTTGCTGGCGCTGCTCGCGGCGCTGGTTGCCTATCCGCTGGAGCATGCGCTGCTCAACAGCGGCCAGGGCGTGGCGCTGATCTCCGGGTTGGTGCTGATCGGTTTTATCGTCGCGGCCTCGATGCGCGTCGCCCATCATGCCGAGCTGTTGGCGGAGAAGGTCGGCGACCCCTACGGCACCATGATCCTGACCCTGGCCGCGGTCCTGGTGGAGGTGGTGATCCTGGCGATCATGATGAGCAACGAGGCCTCGCCGACCCTGGTGCGCGACACCATCTATTCGGCGGTGATGCTCGACATCAACGGCATCCTCGGCCTGGCCGCGCTGATGGGCGGGATCAAGCATGGCGAGCAGGCCTACAACGACGACTCGGCGCGTTCCTACAGTGTGATGATCCTCACCGCCATGGGCGTGTCGATGGTGGTGCCGGAGTTCATTCCCGAGTCGAAGTGGAAGCTCTACTCGGCCTTCACCATTGGCGCCATGGTGCTCTTGTACACCCTGTTCCTGCGCATGCAGGTCGGCGCCCACAGCTACTTCTTCAGCTACAGCTACCCGGAAAAACGCCGCAAGAAAGAACCGACAGAAGATCAGCCGGCGCCTGTCAGCCTAGCGTTTTCCATCGCCACCCTGGTGTTCGGCGTGGTACTGATCGGCGCGTTGGCGGAGGTGATGTCCAAGACCCTCGACCTGGGGCTGGAAGGCACGGGCGCGCCGCCGGTGATCACGGCGATCCTGGTGGCGGCGATTTCCGCGGCGCCGGAAATCCTCACGGCCCTGCGCGCGGCGTTAGCCAATCGCATGCAGTCGGTGGTCAACATTGCGTTGGGCGCGTCGTTGTCGACGGTGATCCTGACGGTGCCGGTGATGGAGGCGATGGCGCTCTACACCGGCCAGCCGTTCCAGATGGCGATGACCCCGGTGCAGACGGTGATGATCTTCATCACCCTGATCGTCAGCGCGATCAACCTCAATGATGGTGAGACCAATGCCATCGAAGGCATGACTCACTTCGTGCTGTTCGCGACCTTCATCATGTTGTCGTTGTTGGGGCTGTAAAAGCTTCGCGGGCAAGCCTCGCTCCTACATCCGGCGTGATTCATTCTGGAAATGATCGGAACCGGTTCCCTGTAGGAGCGAGCTTGCTCGCGATAACGCCGGATCAGACGCCGCCGATCAACTCCCGCGCCGCTTGCCGGTGATCGGCAATCAGGCCCCGCACATCCAGGCCCTCGACCTGCCCGTCGATCACCCGCCACTGGCCGCCGACCATCACCCGGTCCGCCCGGTCCGCGCCGCACAGCAGCAACGCCGACAACGGATCATGGCTGCCGGAGAAACGCAGCTCATCGAGCTTGAACAGCGCCAGGTCGGCCTGCTTGCCCACGGCCAGCTCGCCGATATCGCTGCGCCCCAGCAGCCGTGCCGAACCCTGGGTGGCCCAGCCCAGCACCAACTCCGGGGTGATCTTTTCGGCGCCGTAGCGCAGGCGCTGCAGGTACAGGGCCTGACGGGTTTCGAGAATCATGTTCGAGGCGTCGTTCGAGGCCGAGCCATCCACCCCTAGGCCGACGGGTGCGCCGGCGTCGGTCAGTTCCAGGGTCGGGCAGATGCCCGAGGCCAGGCGCATGTTGGAGCTCGGGCAATGGCAGATGCCGGTCCCGGCGGCCCCGAGGCGGGCGATTTCATCCGGGTTGAAATGGATGCCGTGGGCCAGCCAGGTCCGCGGGCCGAGCCAGCCGACGCTGTCCAGGTAGTCCACGGTGCGCAGGTCGAAACGTTGCAGGCAGAAGTCTTCCTCGTCGAGGGTTTCCGCCAGGTGGGTGTGCAGGCGCACGTCGAGTTTTGCCGCCAGCTCGGCGCTGGCCGCCATGATCTCTGGGGTCACCGAGAACGGCGAGCAGGGCGCCAGGGCGATCTGGATCTGCGCGCCGGCGCCGCGTTCGTGGTACTCGGCGATCAGCCGCTGGCTGTCGGCGAGAATCACCTCGCCCTGTTGCACGGTCTGTTGCGGCGGCAGGCCGCCATCCGCTTCGCCGAGGCTCATGGAGCCGCGGGTGAGCATGGCGCGCATGCCCAGTTCGCGCACGCTGGCCACCTGCACGTCGATGGCGTTTTCCAGGCCTTCGGGGAACAGGTAGTGGTGGTCGGCGGCGGTGGTGCAGCCCGACAGCAGCAGTTCGGCCAGCGCCACTTTACTGGCCAGGGCGAGTTTCTCCGGGGTCAGCCGGGCCCAGACCGGGTACAGGGTTTTCAGCCAGGGGAACAGCGGCTGGTTGACCACTGGCGCCCAGGCGCGGGTCAGGGTCTGATAGAAGTGGTGATGGGTGTTGATCAGCCCCGGCAGCAGCACATGCTCGCGGGCATCGAAGACCTGTCCACAGGGCTGGGCGGGTTGCTGGCCGGCGCCGAGCACTTCGACGATCAGGCCGTCTTGCAGCACCAGGCCGCCACGGGCGTCGAGGGCATTGCCGGTGAAAATGGCGAGGGGATTCTTTAACCAGGTACGGGTCGCAGGCATGGTGGCCGGCTCCTCTGAAAGTGGGTTCAGGTTAGCCAGCTCAGTGTTGCCCTGTCTGCTGATCCAGGGTCGCCACGGGGGCGAGGTGCGCAGTTTACGGGGAGACCGCTGCGCGGTCTATCGCGGGCAAGCCTCGCTCCTACACACGGCGGTGACTGTAGGAGCGAGGCTTGCCCGCGATGGCGTCCGGCGCTCGACCACGAACTGGGCGCTGCGATGTCGGCCGCGGCTACAGGTGCAGGCTTACCAGGGAATGGTCTCGCCCTTGTAGTTGACGAAATGGTGCCCGCCCTTGCCGGTATAGGCATTGATCTGCTCGATCAGGCCACGGGTGCTGGTCTCGACGTCGATGTCCGCGCCCTCGCCGCCCATGTCGGTCTTCACCCAGCCCGGGTGCAGCGACAGCACGGTGAGCTTCTGCTCGAGCTGGGTGACGAAGCTGTTGGTCATGGAGTTCAGTGCCGCCTTGCTGGCCTTGTACAGCGCCAGCTCCGGCGCGTCGGGCATGGTCACGCTGCCCAGTACCGAACTCATGAACGCCAGCACGCCGCTGTCCGGACGGATCTGTGGGAGGAAACGCTGGGCCAGGTTGATCGGCGCCACGGCGTTGGTGAAAAACAATTGGCCGACTTCCGCGAGGGTCGCCTTGCCTGGCGTCTGGTCGTCCGGCCCCTTGACCCCGGCGTTGACGAACAGCAGGTCGAACACTTCGCCTTTGAGCTTCTGGTTCAGGGCGATCACCGCCTGCTGGTCGTCCATGTCCAGTTGCTCGATACGGACCGGGCCCAGGGCCTTGAGCGCCTCGGCTTTTTGCGGGTTGCGCACGGTGGCGGTGACCTGCCAGCCAGCGTCCAGCAGACGTTGCACCAGGCCCAGGCCCAGGCCTCTGGAGGCGCCGATGATCAGTGCGGTTTTTGGCGTAGACATGCGGGGATTCCTTGATGAGTGAAGATCATGGATTTAATGGGCAACGCTGGCCGAGCCGTTGTCGCAGCTCCTGGCGCAACTCGCCCAGTTCGCTGATGCGGGTCTCGATCAGGGTCAGTTTGTCTTGCAGCAGTTGCGTCACGGCGCTGTCCGGATCGCTGGCATGCCAGATCGCGGCAACGCTGCTGCCGATTTCGCCGAGGCTGAAGCCCAGGCGCTGCGCGGTCTTGATGTAGAGCACCAGCTGCACCGTGTCGCTGGGGTATTCACGATAGCCGTTGGCGCTGCGTTGCGCCGCGATCAACCCGCGCTGCTCGTAGAAGCGCAGGGTATCGCGGCTGACGGCGCAGGCCTGGGCAAGTTCACCGATGCGCATGCTGGAGTCTCGGAAGGGCTTGACCCTGGAGCATACTCCAGGCTTTAGCTTGTGTGCTCCTTGAATATCCGGAGCGATCCTTTATGTGGAGCACAACGCAATACCGTCAATTGGTGCGGGCCAGCGGTTGGTACGACCTGATCGTCACCGCCGCCTTTGTCACCCCCTGGAGCTTTCTCGCCCTGCACGGCCTGATGCAGCAGTGGAGCCGGGCCCTCGACCTGCCCGGCGCACTGCCGCCGTTCGAGCCCATGCACATGCTGATGGTCAACCTGATGGGCTCGATCGTCTGCGTGTGGTCGGTGCTGCGCATCCGCGATCCGCAACTGGCCTTCGGACGCTACGACGCCGCCGGCCGGCTGCTGTTCGCCACCTGGCAGATCTACGCCCTGGCCCAGGGTGGCACGGCCTTGATCGGCGTGATCCTGTTTTTCGAGCTGGCCTGGGCGGTGGCGCAGTTGTGGCCGGTTCGCGAGCGGGACAGACGCCTCGAGCCCTTGCCAGGGATTCCGTAGGAGCGAGGCTTGCCCGCGATAACGCCCGCCCGAACGCTACCTATCGCCCCGCCTGCCACGGCTGCCCCAGCGACACTGGCGCATACAGGCGGGTGCGCAGCGCATCCCGGGACAGCAGCACCAGCACCAGGATGGTCGCGGCATACGGCAGCATCGCCAGCAGGTTCGAAGGGACCGCCAGGCCCAGGCCTTGCGCCACCAGATGCAGGATGCTGGCGAGACCGAACAGGTAGGCGCCGAGCAGCAGGCGCCACACCCGCCAGCTGGCGAACACCACCAGCGCCAGGGCGATCCAGCCGCGCCCGGCGCTCATGTTTTCCGCCCACATCGGTGTGTAGGCCAGGGACAGGTATGCCCCGGCCAGGCCGGCCATGGCGCCGCCGAACAGCACCGCCAGGGTGCGTACCCGCAGCACCGGCAGGCCCATGGCGCTGGCCGCGTCGGGGTTTTCGCCGACCGCCTGGATGATCAGGCCGACCCGGCTTTTCAGGATCACCCAGGCCACCAGGGCGAACAGGGCGAAGGACAGGTAGACCAGCAGGTCCTGGGCAAACAGCATGCGCCCGATCAAGGGGATTTCGCTCAGCAGCGGAATCGCCATGGGTTCAAACCCGGCCAGCGGTTTGCCGACCCAACTGGCGCCAACGAAGCTCGACAGCCCGACCCCAAAGATGGTCAGGGCCAGGCCGGTGGCCACCTGATTGGCGTTGAACACCAGTGCCACCAGGGCGAACAGCGATGACAGCAGCATGCCGGCGAGCATCGCCAGCAGTACGCCGAGCCACAGGTTGCCGCTGTTCAGGGCGACGATAAAACCGATCACCGCGCCAAACAGCATCATGCCTTCCTGGCCGAGGTTGAGGACGCCGCTCTTCTCGCAGATCAGTTCGCCCAGGGCCACCAGCAGCAGTGGTGTACCGCAGCGGATCATGGCGTAGAAAATATTGCTCAACAGATCGATATCCATCACAGCGCTCCTGCCTGCACGCAAGGGTTGGCGGCGCGACGTGCCCAGCGCAGGTTCAGGCGCGGCCGATAGAGAATCAGCACGTCACTGGCCAGCAGGAAGAACAGCATCATGCCCTGGAACAACTGGGTGATGGCTTGCGGCAGGTTGAGGCTCATCTGCGCGTTCTCGCCGCCGATGTACAGCAGCGCCATCAGCAGGCTGGAGAACAGAATGCCGATGGGGTGCAGGCGGCCGAGAAAGGCCACGGTGATCGCCGCATAGCCATAGCCGGGCGATACCTGGGGCACCAGCTGGCCGATGGGGCCGGTGACTTCGCACACCCCGGCCAGGCCGGCCAGCCCACCGCTGATCAGCAGCGCCAGCCAGATCAGGCGCTTCTCGCGAAAACCGACGAAGCCGGCGGCGCGCTTGTCCAGCCCCAGCACCTTGATCTGGAACCCGACGAAGCTTTTTTGCAGCAGCACCCACACCGCCACCAGGGCCAGTAGGGCGAAATACACCCCGGCATGCACCCGGCCGTCTTCCAGGAGCAGCGGCAGGCGGCTGGCATCGCCGAACATCGCCGACTCGGGGAAGTTGAACCCGGCCGGGTTTTTCAGCGGCCCATGCACGCAGTACAGCAGCAGGTTCAGGGCGATGTAGTTGAGCATGATGCTGGTGAGGATTTCATTGGCGTTGAAGTGCGTGCGCAACCAGGCGGTGAGGCCGGCCCAGGCGGCGCCGGCCAGGGTGCCGGTGAGCAGGATCAGCACCAGCGCCCAGCGGCTTTGCAGGTCGATGATGTTCACCGCCAGGGCGCTGCCGGCCAGGGCGCCGAGTAGAAGTTGGCCTTCGGCGCCGATGTTCCAGATCCGCGCCTGATACGCCACGGCCAGGCCGAGGGCGCAGAGCAGGATCGGCAGGGCCTTGACCAGCAGTTCGGAGACGCCATACAGGTCGCTGATCGGGGCGATCAGCAAGGTGTGCAGGGTTTCCAGCGGGTCGTGGCCCAGGGTGATGAACAGCAACGAGCCACAGCCCAGGGTCAGGGCCGCGGCCAACAGCGGCGAGCACCAGAGCATCAGGCGCGATTGCTGGCCGCGGGGTTCGAGAGAAAGCAGCATAAATAAACAGCTCCGTTACGCTGGCTGAGCGGATAAGTGGACGGGGGTATCGAACTGGCCGGCCATCCAGCCGCCGACTTCGACCAGGCTGGTGTCCGCGGTGGCCTTGAGGGCCGACAGGCGACCGCTGCACAGGGCCGCCAGGCGATCGCTGATCTGGAACAGTTCATCGAGGTCTTCGGAGATCACCAGGATCGCCGCACCCGCATCGCGCAGGGCCACCAGGGCCCGGTGGATAGTCGCGGCGGCGCCGACGTCGACGCCCCAGGTCGGGTGCGCGGCGATCAGCAGCCTGGGGTGCTGGAGGATTTCCCGGCCGAGGATGAATTTCTGCAGATTGCCGCCGGACAGGCTGCGGGCGGCGGTCTGGCTGTCCGGCGTTTTCACCGCGAAGCGGCGAATGATGTCCTCGGCCAGGGCCAGCACCTTGCCGCGCTGAATCAGGCCGTTGCTCACCAGCCCTTGCTGGAAGGCGGTCAGCAGGGTGTTGTCCGCCAGGCTCAGTTCCGGCACGGCGCCATGGCCCAGGCGCTCGGCCGGGACGAACGCCAGGCCCAGTCGGCGGCGGGCATCGGGATGCAAATGGGCAACGTACTGGCCGGCGAAGCGCAGGGTGGAAGCGGCGGCACGGCCAAGACGCTGTTCGCCGCTGAGCAGGGCCAGCAGTTCGTCCTGGCCATTGCCGGCGACCCCGGCGATGCCGACGATTTCACCGCTGCGCACGTCCAGGTCGATGTTCTGGAGCGAGCAGCCGAACGGGGCCGGATTGGGCCAGGACAGTTTCTGTACCTGCAGGAAGGCCTCGCCGCCCTTGGCCTTCGGGTAATCGGTGATCAGGCTCGCGGCTTCGCCGACCATCAGCCGCGCCAATTCCTGGTCCGAGCATTCGGCGGGTATGCAGTGCCCGGCCACCCGTCCACCGCGCAGCACCGTGGCGCTGTGGCACAGGGCGCGGACTTCGCCGAGCTTGTGGCTGATGAACAGAATGCTGCAGCCCTCGCTGGCCAGGCGGCGCAGGGTGACGAACAGTTCGTCGGCTTCCTGGGGCGTCAGCACCGAGGTCGGCTCGTCGAGGATCAGCAGGCGGATGTCCTGCATCAGGCAGCGAATGATCTCCACCCGCTGGCGTTCGCCGATGGACAGGCTGTGCACCAGGCGTTCCGGCTCCAGGGCGATGCCGTAGCGCTGCGAGACCTGGCGGATCTTCGGCTCCAGCTGCTTCGGCGTACCGGCCGCGGCGCCCATGGCCAGGGCGATGTTCTGCGCCACGGTCAGGGTCTCGAACAGCGAGAAATGCTGGAACACCATGCCGATCCCCAGGCTGCGCGCCTGGGCCGGATTGCGCATGAGCTGATGCTGTCCCTGCCAGATCACCTCGCCCGAGTCGGCCTGGGTCACCCCGTAGATGATTTTCATCAGGGTGCTTTTGCCGGCGCCGTTTTCACCGAGCAGGGCGTGGATTTCCCCCGGCTGGATACTCAGGTCGATCCCGTCGTTGGCCAGGCAACCGGGATAACGCTTGGTGATTCCGCGCAGTTGCAGGCGGGGTGTTGCAGCGGGGATGGGAACAGGGTTGGGCATGACGGACTCGGGTTGCTGAACGTTATGCCGGTGGATAAAGCAATTTCCTGGCCAGTGAGTCAGGAAACTGCCGAGACCCCGATGAACTGCGGCCTCGTGCCCCCTTTGCTCGTTACCTGCACCGCTGTTCGGCACCAGTTCAGGGCAAGGTGCTTGAAACGGCGGCGGTTTTGCCCGAACGGTCTGGTCGAAAAATGATCAGGTGCCTGCAAGCCTTGCGCTCTATGCGGCTGGCGCAGCCTTGCACGGGTTATCCACAGCTTGTTCCACAGTATTTGTGCGCAAGCCCGAAGGCCGGGCATAAGCACTGTGTGGCTTTCTTCTAAAAGCGATAAACAACGCTAACTTACTGTTTTAGTTTGAAAAATATGTTTTTGGCGGGTGATTGGCTGAAAAGTGAGCAATCGCTGCAAAGCCACGTGACAGAAGGGTTACAGGCAAGTGTGCTCAGGTTATCCACAGTCGGGTGCACAGCAGGTGTGGGCAAGTCGGCTATCCCCCGGGCCGTTGTGCACAGGATGATTTCGAGGCGTTGGTGCGTATTGGTGCGCTCAGCGCTGCAAGAGGATGCGCCCACGACTCAGGTCGGCCAGCTGGCTTTGCAAGGTGGCGATCTGGCTTTCGCCCAGGGCCAGTTGCAGTTCTACGCCGTTGGCCGTGAAGTGTTCCTCGACCAGCAGCCCGCCGAGTTCGGCGACCCGCAGCTTGACCAGTGCCAGCTCGCTGAAGTTGCAGGCGCAACGCAGGGCTACGCGGCTGATCAGTTCGATGCGTTCGGCGCCTTGCAGGCATTTGTTGGCGCTGCCGCCATAGGCGCGGGCCAGGCCGCCGGTGCCCAGCTGAATGCCGCCGTACCAGCGAATCACCAGCACCGCGACCTGATCGCAGTCCTGGGCTTCGATGGCCGCGAGGATCGGGCGGCCGGCTGTGCCGCCGGGCTCGCCGTCGTCGCTGCTGCGGTATTGCTCGGCGAGTTTCCAGGCCCAGCAGTTATGGGAGGCGTCGGGATCGCTGTGCCGTTCGATAAAGGCTTGGGCCTCGGTCGCGCTGGTGATTGGCGCGGCAAGGGCGATAAAGCGGCTTTTGCGAATCTCTTCGCGGTATTCGCAAAGGCCGGCGAGGGTAAAGGGCATGCGTTGTGTTCTTTATAAGGCAGGCTTGAGGCCGCACCCCTTGAGGATGATGCGGATCAGGTTGTTGCCGGCGTCTTCCATGTCCTGCTTGGTCAGCTTGCTGCGACCGGTGACGCGGCAGATCTGAGTGGCGAAGTCGGCGTAATGCTGGGTGCTGCCCCACAGCAGGAAGATCAGGTGCACCGGGTCCACGGGGTCCATCTTGCCGGCGTCGATCCAGGCCTGGAATACCGCGGCGCGCCCCTGGAACCAGGCGCGGTAGTCCTGGCTGAAATATTCGCTGAGGCATTCGCCGCCGCTGATGATCTCCATGGCGAAGATTCGCGAGGCCTGCGGCTGGCGCCGGGAGAACTCCATCTTGGCGCGGATGTAGCGGGTCAGCGCTTCGGCCGGGTCGTCCTCGGCGGTCAGGGTGTTGAAGGTGCTGTCCCACAGCTCGAGGATGTTGCTCAGCACCGCGACATACAAACCAAGCTTGTTGGTGAAGTAGTAATGCAGGTTGGCCTTGGGCAGGCCGGCATTCTGCGCGATGGTGTTCATGCTGGTGCCTTTGAAACCGTGACGGGCGAACTCGTCTTCGGCGGCCTTGATGATCGCTTCTTCGTTTTTCTGACGAATACGGCTGGCGGGCTTGGCGGTTTGAGGGCCGGCGTGGGCTGGGACTTCAAGGGTCATAGGCGTTTCCGAGCTGTTCTGTGGGTGCAACCAGTGCGTTGATAGCGCACCCACAGGCCTCAGACAAGCCTTAATGGGCAGAAAACCCTTAAAGCGGTTCCAGGGTGTCGCTTTCACCGGCCGGATTTGCGTCACGCAGCGCGGCCCGGTCTTCCGGCAGCAACAGGCACATGAGGATTGCGGTCAGGCCGCCGCTGGTGATCGCCGAATCGAACAGGTTCTGCACCACCTTGGGCAACAGGTGCAGCAGGTTCGGTTGCGCCGCGATCCCCAGGCCGACGCCGAAGGAGGTGGCGATGATCAGCATGCTGCGCCGGTCCAGCGGTGCCTGGGCGAGGATGCGCACACCGGCCGCAGCGACGCTGCCGAACATCACCAGGGTGGCGCCGCCGAGCACTGGCTTGGGGATTTGCTGCAGCACCGCGCCGATCAGTGGAAACAGGCCCAGGCAAAACAGCAACAGGCCGATGTACAGCCCGACATGGCGGCTGGCCACGCCGGTCAGCTGAATCACCCCGTTGTTCTGGGCGAAGGTGGTGTTGGGGAAGGCGCTGAAGGTCGCGGCGATCATGCAGCTGACGCCGTCGCCGAGAATGCCGCCCTTGAGCCGGCTTATATAAGAAGGGCCGCTGATGGGCTGGCGGGCGAGCATGCAGTTGGCGGTCAGGTCGCCGACGGTTTCGAGGGTGCTGATCAGGTAGATCAGCGCCACGGGCAGGAACGCCGTCCAGTCGAAGCTGAAACCGAAGCGGAAGGGTGTCGGCAGGCTGATCAGCGGCAGGTCGGGCAACGCCTGGGGCACCAGCTTGCCGCTGAACCAGGCGGCGAGGCTGCCCAGGGCCAGGCCGATGATGATCGCCGACAGTCGTACCCAGGGCGTGTTCGAGCGGTTCAGCAGGATGATGGTCAATAGCACCAACAGGCCCAGCGCCAGGTTGCCCGGCGCGCCGAAATCCGCGGCATTGAAGCCGCCGCCCAGGTCGGTGATGCCGACCTTGATCAGGCTGACACCGATCAGGGTAATCACGATGCCGGTGACCAGCGGCGTGATGACCCGGCGCAATTGGCCGATGAAGCGGCTCAGGACGATCTGCACCGCCGCGCCAAAAAAGCACACGCCAAAAATCATCGCCAGGATGTCTTCCGGGCTGCCGCCCCGTTGCTTGACCAGAAAACCCGCGGACAGCACCGCGCCGAGGAAGGCAAAGCTGGTGCCTTGCAGGCAGATCATCCCCGCGCCGATTCCGAACGGCCGACGCGCCTGAATGAAGGTGCCGACGCCGGAAACCATCAGCGCCATGCTGATCAGGTAGGGCAGGTGGGCGCCCAGGCCCAGGGTCGAGCCGATCACCAGCGGCGGGGTGATGATGCCGACGAAACTCGCCAGCACATGCTGCAGGGCGGCGAGGATCGCGGCGAGTGGTTTCGGGCGATCGTCGAGACCGTAGATCAGGTCGCTTTGGCGCAAGGTGTCTGGCTGCATGGACGGGGAACTCAGGGCTGATGGTTCAAGGTCATCGTGTCCTGCAAAAAGCTGTCCAAGTGCTCAGGTTATTGCCTGTGTTTGCCGTTATGGGGCAATGGGGGCGGGGCATTTATAGTGTCGTAGGTTTTTTCAACGGGTGGCCGCCAGGCTGTCCAGGAAGCTTTCCAGCACCAAATGGGGGCGACGGCCCTTGCGTGTGACCGATGCCAGGCTCAGGTCATAAAAACGTGAACCGGGTTTGAGCGCGCGCAGTCGTCCCTGCTGGACCCAGAGGCTGGCGTAGTGGTCCGGCAGGTAGCCAATGTAGCGTCCGGTGAGAATCAGGAACGCCATGCCTTCGCGGTCCGAAGCGCTGGCGGTGCAATTGAGCGCCTGGTAATGAGCCTGGATCTCGGCGGGCAGGCGGAAGGTCGGGGCGATGGCGTCCTGCTCGTTGAGGCGCCTATCGTCCAGTTGCTTGTCGTCGACATAAAACAGCGGGTGGCCGACGGCGCAATAAAGCAGCGAGCGTTCGCTGTACAGCGGTTGGTATTCCAGCCCGGACAAGGCACTGGCCTGGGGCACTACGCCGACATGCAGGCGCCCGTCGAGCACGCCTTGTTCGACTTCGTTGGGGGCGATCATGCGGATCTGGATCTGCACGTCCGGCCCGCGCTCCTTCAGTTGCGCCAGTGCATGGGTGATGCGCATGTGGGGCAGGGTGACCAGGTTGTCGGTCAGGCCGATGATCAGTTCGCCACGCAGGTGCCGGTGCAGGCCGTTGACCTCGGTACGAAAGCTTTCCAGGGCGCTCAACAGTTGCAGGGCCGATTGATATACCTCGCGACCCTCTTCGGTCAGCGAGAAACCGGCGCGTCCGCGTTGGCACAGGCGCAGGCCGAGACGCTGCTCGAGGTCGCTCATCTGCTGGCTGATGGCTGAGCGACCGATGCCGAGCACAGTTTCCGCGGCGGAGAAGCCACCGCACTCGACCACGCTGCGAAAGATCCGCAGCAGGCGGATATCAAAGTCGCTGACTTGCGCCAGCGGGTCGGCGCGACGGCTGCTCATAGTTTAGTGGGCCACTGACTGAAGGTTATAAAAGTTGGATTTCACCGACTTTATAGCCGTGGCAACTTAGCTGCAACAACGCTTTCCGATCCCTGCGCCGCTTATTGCCCTGCGAGGTTTTGCCCCATGAACATGCATGAAAACGCTCCAGCTTCCCTGGCCAGCCAGCTCAAGCTCGATGCTCACTGGATGCCCTACACCGCCAACCGCAACTTCCAGCGCGATCCGCGCCTGATCGTCGCCGCCGAAGGCAGCTGGCTGGTCGACGACAAGGGGCGCAAGGTCTATGACTCGCTGTCCGGCCTGTGGACCTGTGGCGCCGGCCACACCCGCAAGGAAATCCAGGAAGCGGTGGCCAAGCAACTGGGCACCCTCGATTACTCGCCAGGCTTCCAGTACGGTCACCCGCTGTCGTTCCAGCTGGCCGAGAAAATCACCGCGCTGACCCCGGGCAATCTGAACCATGTGTTCTTCACCGACTCCGGTTCCGAATGCGCCGATACCGCGGTGAAAATGGTGCGCGCCTACTGGCGCCTGAAAGGCCAGTCGACCAAGACCAAGATGATCGGCCGTGCCCGTGGCTATCACGGCGTGAACATTGCCGGTACCAGCCTCGGCGGGGTCAACGGCAACCGTAAACTGTTCGGCCAGGCGATGATGGATGTCGACCACCTGCCGCACACCCTGCTGGCAAGCAACGCGTTCTCCCGTGGCATTCCGGAGCAGGGCGGTATCGCGCTGGCCGACGAACTGCTCAAGCTGATCGAACTGCATGACGCCTCCAACATCGCCGCGGTGTTCGTCGAGCCTCTGGCCGGTTCCGCTGGCGTGCTGGTGCCGCCACAGGGTTACCTCAAGCGCCTGCGGGAAATCTGCGACCAGCACAATATCCTGCTGGTGTTCGACGAAGTGATCACCGGTTTCGGCCGTACCGGCAAGATGTTTGGTGCCGACAGCTTTGGCGTGACTCCGGACCTGATGTGCATCGCCAAGCAAGTCACCAACGGCGCGATTCCGATGGGCGCGGTGATTGCCAGCTCCGAGATCTACCAGACCTTCATGAACCAGCCGACCCCCGAGTATGCGGTGGAATTCCCCCACGGCTATACCTACTCGGCGCACCCAGTGGCTTGCGCGGCCGGTCTGGCGGCACTGGATCTGTTGCAGAAAGAAAACCTGGTGCAGAGCGTCGCTGACGTGGCACCGCATTTCGAGAAGGCACTGCACGGCATCAAGGGTACGAAGAATGTCATCGACATCCGTAACTACGGCCTGGCCGGTGCCATCCAGATTGCCCCGCGCGATGGCGATGCCATCGTGCGTCCGTTCGAAGCGGGCATGGCCCTGTGGAAAGCCGGTTTCTACGTACGCTTCGGCGGCGACACCCTGCAGTTCGGGCCGACCTTCAACAGCAAGCCGCAGGATCTGGACCGTCTGTTCGATGCCGTCGGCGAAGTGCTGAACAAGCTCGACTGATTTCCAAAAACTGTAGGAGCCGAGCTTGCTCGCGATGGCGTACTCATGGGCGCCATCGTGGTTCGGTTCATATTCAAAGTCATCTTTATAAAGCAGGCGCCCCTTGGCGGGCGCCTGTGGACAACTTCAGGAGTTCCCCGATGAGCGTTATCCCGCATTTGATCAATGGTGAACTGGTGACCGAGAGCGGTCGCGCGGTCGATGTGTTCAATCCGTCCACCGGTCAGGCGATCCACAAGCTGCCGCTGGCCAGCCGCGAAACCATCCAGAGCGCCATCGATGCCGCCAAGGCTGCCTTCCCGGCCTGGCGCAACACGCCGCCGGCCAAGCGTGCCCAGGTGATGTTCCGCTTCAAGCAATTGCTGGAGCAGAACGAATCGCGCATCGCCCAGTTGATCAGCGAAGAACACGGCAAGACCCTGGAAGACGCCGCCGGTGAGCTCAAGCGTGGTATCGAAAACGTCGAGTTCGCCTGTGCCGCTCCGGAAATCCTCAAGGGCGAGTACAGCCGCAACGTCGGCCCGAACATTGATGCCTGGTCCGACTTCCAGCCGCTGGGCGTGGTTGCCGGTATCACCCCGTTCAACTTCCCGGCGATGGTGCCACTGTGGATGTATCCGCTGGCGATCGTCTGCGGCAACTGCTTCATCCTCAAACCATCCGAGCGTGACCCGAGTTCGACCCTGCTGATTGCCCAGCTGTTGCTGGAAGCCGGCCTGCCGAAAGGCGTGCTGAGTGTGGTGCACGGCGACAAGGCCGCGGTGGACGCGCTGATCGAAGCGCCGGAAGTCAAGGCACTGAGCTTCGTTGGTTCGACGCCGATTGCCGAATACATCTACGCCGAAGGCACCAAGCGCGGCAAACGCGTGCAGGCACTGGGCGGCGCGAAGAACCACGCCGTGCTGATGCCGGATGCCGACCTGGACAACGCGGTCAGTGCCTTGATGGGCGCGGCCTATGGTTCCTGCGGCGAGCGTTGCATGGCGATCTCGGTTGCCGTGTGTGTCGGCGACCAGGTGGCCGATGCGTTGGTGGCCAAGCTGGCACCGCAGATCAAGGCGCTGAAAATCGGTGCCGGCACTTCCTGTGGCCTGGACATGGGGCCGCTGGTCACAGGTCAGGCGCGGGACAAGGTCAGCGGTTATGTCGAGGATGGCGTGAAGGCAGGCGCGAAACTGGTGGTCGACGGCCGTGGCCTGAGCGTGCCGGGCCATGAAGAAGGCTTCTTCCTTGGTGGCTGCCTGTTCGACAACGTCACCCCGGAAATGCGCATCTATAAAGAAGAGATCTTCGGGCCGGTGCTGTGCGTCGTGCGGGTGAACAGCCTGGAAGAGGCCATGCAACTGATCAACGATCACGAATATGGCAACGGCACCTGCATCTTTACCCGTGACGGTGAAGCGGCGCGTCTGTTCTGTGACGAGATTGAAGTCGGGATGGTAGGCGT
This sequence comes from Pseudomonas sp. GW821-FHT09E12, assembly GCF_059416085.1. Taxonomy (NCBI): domain Bacteria; kingdom Pseudomonadati; phylum Pseudomonadota; class Gammaproteobacteria; order Pseudomonadales; family Pseudomonadaceae; genus Pseudomonas; species Pseudomonas sp. GW821-FHT09E12. Next base: position 705,276 of record NZ_JBWKOM010000004.1, read on the forward strand.
CAACGTACCGCTGCCGGTACCGGTGGCGTACCACAGCTTCGGCGGCTGGAAGCGTTCGCTGTTTGGCGACCTGCATGCCTACGGTCCGGACGGCGTGCGCTTCTATACCCGTCGCAAGGCGATCACTCAGCGTTGGCCACAGCGTGCCAGCCATGAAGCCTCGCAGTTCGCCTTCCCTAGCTTGTAATAAGTAGAAGGGTATTAAAGGCCGCCCCCTTGGGGGCGGCCTTTGCTTTTAGGGGCGGTTTTGACCGATATGACAGATTTGTGAAAATAAGTGTTGACGGCAGATTCTGGAAGTCTATAATTCGCCCCACTTCCGGCGCAGTCGAAACGGAAAACTCCTTGAGATTCAACGAGTTACGCGGTTTTCGACAGTGGTTACGCTTCAGTTCATCGAGGCCCGAAGGAGTTGATTCGGCAGTAAGTTTTCGCCGAGTTAACGATTCGATCTTCTCGGTCGAAAGCGGAGAAAAAGAGGTGTTGACAGCAGCGTGTAACGC